>VMSX01000030.1 GCA_013791905.1 Rhodocyclaceae bacterium
ACTCCTGCCGAAAAGTCAGGATATGACCATATTTCACTTCCTGTGAACAGCCCCTCGCCATGTCATTGACCGTGAACGATTTATTCGGCAGAAGTTGCATATGGCATAACGCTATTTGCTTGATTGAGAACAGACCCTAGTATTTCAAAGAAATGATCCACTCGACAATTTGAGAAGCGGCGACCTCAGGCGTATTGCTGTGGTCGCCGCTTACGACCAGGTACTTGTTGCTCTCGTGCTGCGGTACCTTGTTGAAAACGTAGCTCTCACCGCGGCTAAATATTCTGTCCTGTGTTCCGACGACCCAGAGAAACGGTATCGGCCTGGGTATCGCGGCCGCGCTTTTTGGCATGACTCCCAACCCTTCTGGATCGAAAAACGAGAGGTAGATCTTTGCGGTCGTTTTGATAGTCCTGTCCTGACCCTGGTTGTTGTCTTCAAAAGGGGCTATCTCATCCGCCTTTCCTGCGGCAATCATTTGGCGGGCCCGCGCAACACTGGCGCCAAACTTCTGGAGATCGGGGGTGTGTCCTGGTGCGATCGCCATCACCCCATCCAACTCCCTGCCGGAAGCGGCATAGGCAATGGACGCATTGGCCCCGAAACTGTGGCCGGCAACTATGATGCGCTTCGCCCCTTTCTCGCGGAGAGCATTTGCCGCTGTCTCGATTTGCGAGAGGGCCGCAGGGTAATCGGCATCGTACATGCGCTTTCCGCTCCAAGGCATGGGTGGCGTAATAACCTTGAAGCCTTTGGCCTTTAACACTGTTGCAAGCGCTTGAATCGGAGGGGCTGGCGGCCCCGACCATTTGCCATGCATCAGAACGATGCCGACATCGGTTTCAGCGGAGCTGGCTTCGAAAGACAGCGCTAGAGCTAAGATGATCAGAACTTTGGAAAGGGCAGTCATCACTTCCTCCCATGGCTAACTAGTTAAAAGGGGCTTGAATATCCTCCGAGGGTGGTGGTTCTAGCGACACGCCTCTGGCACTGACGGCCGCGGCGAATAGCTGGATGTAGCCTTGAAGAATAGCGGATGGAAATGCCGATGACAATAAAACTTATTCGCATATATCATCTGGAATTGGCGCTGCGAGGTGGGACTACCTCATAAAAGACACGCCGTACCCCATGCGGGGCATTTCATCCCGCCAGTCCCACGGGGATTTCCTTCGGTTACGCCGTTTTTACTTGATGATCTGCTCGACGATCCAGCACTTGGTCTGTGCCGCGTCCATGTCGAAGCGGCCGCATTGCATAAATAAATAGGGGTCCTGGCCCTTATAGATTCTTTTAGGTTAGGCCATCGGTTGCGGATGTGGCCGCCCAAACGACAACCCCGCCGAAGCGGGGTTGTCTACTCAGAAGTTGCCAATTACTGCTTGCGCCTACGCAATGCTGCCAGCCCGGCGAGGCCGAGACCGAGCAGGGCAAGTGAACCCGGCTCCGGCACATTGAACTCTGTCGTCAGTTTCGCTGTGAGGGCACGCTGGAGGTCCGCATAGCTGACGGTGCCGAAGTCGGTGCCAGAGCCTGCAACCCAGCTGCAGTCGGCGACAGAGCTACCGATGCCGAGGCAATTGATGGCGTCGATTGGGCTCGGCGTGAGGCTCGCTGCAACAGTAGCCGGATTCGAACCCATGTTGTTTGCGCCGTCGGTGGTTACATCGATCAGCAGCCTGAGATCGGCGTTCAAGCTGGTCTCGTAAGCCGTCAGGTAGTTGGCTGAGGCCGTGATGGCGTCGCCGATGGCGGTTGCGTAGGTGCCGATACTGCCTCGGCCGGGGTCGAGACCCAAAATCGCGTTCGTCAAGTTGCCAAGAATCGTGATGTTAGTGATCTCCTGCACCGTAAAGAATTGAAACTGGTCGGCGCCGAAGACCATGCCGCCGATGGCGACCTGTCCGTACAGCCCGGGGTTGCTGGCGAATACGTTGGTCAGGGCGCTGGAGTAGGCATTGACCTGAGATGTAAAATCTACCGAACTGATACTTCCGGACCCATCCATTGTCAAATACAGCGCCGTGGATGGCGCGGCTTGGATACTCCCCACCCCCAACGAGAAGGCTGTGGCGACGAACAAATATTTGAGTTTTGTCTTGAACATTTTAATACCTCCTTATTTTCTAGCGAGTGGGAACAAGCTAGTTGCTGCCTGCGCTCACCATCAATGGAAGCAAATAAAATGCCAGTACCCATGACTAACTTCCTTTCTCATTGAATTAATTGGTTATTTCCGATCGAACGCTTCTTTTGGTCAGCGTGGCTGCGCCTTATCTGCCGCTCGTCTGTAAAAAAAACCGACATATCAGCGGCTGGCCTAATCCAAGCTCGAGCCGATAAGCGTCGCGGTGAGTCGCCCCAAGTTTTCTAGATACAACCGAGCCGTAGCGGATGCGGCATGGCGCGCGCGCGCGTGCCAGAAACATTGGATAATTCATTGCATGCTGCCGTCCTCCCGCCAGTCCCACGGGGATTTCCTTCGGTCACGCCGTTTTTACTTGATGATCTGCGCGACGATCCAGCGCTTGGTCTGTGCCGCGTCCATGTCGAAGCGGCCGCATTGCATCATGCTGAAGCCGAACACATAGGCATACAGCAGGGCGCTGCGGGCGGCGGCTTCGGTGGGGGGCAGGCCAAGGGCGAGAAACAGGCGGCGCGTGCAGGCGAGTCGTTCGGCGTCGACCTCTTCGACCACGGCCAGCCCGGTGGCGTCTTGGCGCGCCCAGAGGCGGATGGTCGCTTCGATGGAAATGCCCTTGCGGTTGCGGGCGGCGGAATAGACCTCAATGGTGTGGCGCAGCGCGGCCTGTTCGTTGCCCGGCGTCGCGGTCGTCTGTTTGTGGATGTCGCGGATGCGGCTGGCGCGCCAGTCGTCCAGCACGGCGTCGATGAGGTCGCGGCGGTCCTTGAAGTGCCAGTAGAAGCTGCCCTTGGTGACGCCGAGGTGCTTGGCGAGACCTTCCACCCGTAGGCCGTCGATGCCGTCTTGCGCGACGATGTCGAGCGCGCCGGCGATCCAGGCGGCGCGGTCGAGCGCCTCGCGGGCCGGCGGGGCGGCGGTCTGTTTCGCGGCGCCTGATTTGTCCATGCGGGGCTGGGTTTGAAATTTGTCGTGGAGTTGGTTAGTATAGCAGCCAACATACGCATAAGTATGGTCACGCAAAGTACAAGGAGACCGATGTGAAAGTTCTGGTGCCGGTGAAGCGGGTGGTGGATTACAACGTCAAGGTCAGGGTGAAAGCCGATCAGAGCGGCGTCGAACTGGCCAACGTCAAGATGGCGATGAATCCCTTTGACGAGATCGCCGTGGAAGAGGCGGTGCGGCTCAAGGAAGCCGGCATCGCTACCGAAGTGGTCGCCGTGTCATGCGGCGTGACGGCCTGTCAGGAACAGTTGCGCACCGCGCTGGCGCTGGGCGCCGACCGGGCGATTCTGGTCGAGACGGATGCGGCGCAGGCCGCGGACTTGCAGTCGCTGGCCGTGGCGAAACTGCTCAAGGCGGTGTGCGACAAGGAGCAGCCCGGACTGGTGATTCTGGGCAAGCAGGCCATCGACGACGATGCCAACCAGACCGGCCAGATGCTCGCCGCACTGATGGGCTGGCCGCAGGCGACCTTTGCTTCCAAGGTGGTGATTGCGGATGGCAAAGCCACGGTAACGCGCGAAATCGACGGCGGCCTCGAAACGCTGGCAATCAAGCTGCCGGCGGTGGTCACCACCGACCTGCGCCTCAACGAGCCGCGCTATGCCACGCTGCCCAACATCATGAAGGCGAAGAAGAAGCCGATGGACGTGCTGAAGCCCGCCGAACTCGGCGTCGACATCGCGCCGCGCCTGACGACCCTGAAAGTGACCGAGCCGCCGAAGCGCAAGGCCGGCGTGAAGGTTGCCGATGTTGCCGAACTGGTGGCCAAACTCAAGAACGAAGCAAAGGTGATCTAAATGAGCATTCTTGTCATAGCCGAACACGACCACGCCGCGTTGAAGGCGGCCACCCTCAACACCGTTGCCGCTGCTGCGAAGCTGGGCGGCGACATTCATGTCCTGGTTGCCGGCGCCAACTGCGCCGCTGCTGCCCAGGCGGCAGCAGCGCTGGCGGGCGTGGCGCAGGTGAAGCTGGCCGATGCGCCGATTTACGCCGAGCAAACCGCCGAGAACGTCGCCGCGCTGATTGTCGCCAATGCGGAGGGTTACACGCACATCATTGCGCCGGCGACCACCTTCGGCAAGAACTTGTTGCCGCGCGTCGCCGCGCTGCTCGATGTGGCGCAGATTTCGGAAATCTGCGGCATCGAAGCGTCCGATACCTCATTTTCAACATTTGTGCGGCCGATCTACGCCGGCAATGCGCTGGCGACCGTCAAGTCGGCCGACAAGGTGAAGGTCATCACCGTGCGCACGACGGCTTTCGATGCCTGCGCGCAGGGTGGTTCGGCTGCGGTGGAGAGCATTGCCGCCGGCACCGATCTGGGCCTGACGCAACTGGTCGGCCGCGAACTCACCAAGTCGGCCCGCCCCGAACTCGGCGCGGCCAAGGTGATTGTCTCGGGCGGCCGCGGGCTGGCCTCGGGCGAGAATTACCACAGTCTGCTCGAACCGCTGGCCGACAAGCTGAACGCCGCGCTGGGTGCTTCGCGCGCCGCCGTCGATGCCGGCTTCGTGCCCAACGACTATCAGGTTGGCCAGACCGGCAAGATCGTCGCGCCGCAGCTTTACATCGCCATCGGCATTTCCGGCGCCATCCAGCATCTGGCCGGCATGAAAGACAGCAAGGTCATCGTCGCCATCAACAAGGACCCGGACGCGCCGATTTTTCAGGTGGCGGATTATGGGCTGGTCGGCGATCTGTTCGCGGTAGTGCCGGAACTCACGGCTGCGCTATAAATTAGTGGCCCCCCACGCTCGCAAACACGCGTGCTCGCTGCCCCCCATGAAATCACCCGAAGCGGTGACGGGGAGGCGTTGCCCTCTTGGGGCGGCCCGGCGAGGGCAATGAATTTCCCCGACGGCCTCTTCAGCAATGCCTGGGCCTTCGGGGCGATTCTGCCCTATGCCCTGATATTGCTGTGGGCGGTGCTGAGTGCACCGTGGCGGCGCTTGCGGGATGGTGGGCAGGTGAATGTCTGGATGGGTGCCATTGTCGTGCTGATGGTGGTCTGGAGCCTCAAGGCCGGGGTGAAGCCGGGCCTTAACCTGCACATGCTCGGCGTCACGGCCTTTACGCTGATGTTCGGGCGGCAACTGGCGCTGCTTGGACTGTCGGTGGTGTTGGCGGCCGTGACCTTCAACGCCTCGCTCAATGGTATCGATGGCTGGCAGCCATTTGCGCTGAACGCACTGGCGCTGGTGGTGTTTCCGGTGTTTCTCACACATGCCATCTTGCGCGGCGTCGAGCGCTTTCTTCCGGTGCACATCTTTGTCTATATTTTCGTCGCCGCTTTCATCGGCGCGGCCTGCACGGTGGTCGCGACCGGTGCGCTGACGACGTGGCTGCTGTGGCTTTCCGGCGCCTATGCCGCTGATGTGCTGCTGTATGAGTACCTGCCGTTTTATGCCCTGCTGGGATTTTCAGAAGCCTGGCTCAACGGAGCGGCCATCACGCTGATGGTGGTTTATTTCCCGCACTGGGTCGGCAGTTTCGACGACCGGCGCTATCTCTGGCAGAAGAAATAGGGGAAATGTGCCGGCGGCTCAATGCCACCAGCGACTGGCAGGCGCTCCTGCTTTACTTTTCCGGCAAGGTTGGATGCGGTTCCTGGTCGAGGCGCGCGCCTGCCGCACCTTCATTTGCAGCCACATCGATCGAACGGCTGAAGTAACTGTAGCGGTTGCATCCCTGACTCTTCGCCTTGTACATGGCCTGATCGGCGTTCCTGATGAGGGCCTCGGCAATGGTCGAATCTTCCGGGTACAGGGTGATGCCGATGCTGGCAGACACATGGGCAGGCTCGCCATCCAGCAAGAATGACGAAGACATGCTCTGCAGGATGGCCTGGGCAATGCGGTCGATACCGCGGGTGTCGTCCAGTTCGGTGAGGATGACGGTGAATTCGTCGCCGCCGAGCCGGGCTACCGTGTCGGATGCGCGCACGCAGCTTTGCAGGCGTTGCGCCGCCTCGCTGAGCAGCAGGTCGCCCTTGGCGTGTCCGAGCGTGTCATTGACTTCCTTGAAACGATCCAGGTCGACGAACAGCAGCGCCAGCTGGCGGTCGGTGCGCTGCGCCTTCTTGATTTCCTGTTCCAGACGAGCATGGAACATGCGGCGGTTGGGCAGCCCGGTCAGGGTATCGAAGTTGGCCTGTTGCCAGATCAGATTTTCAGACTTCTTCTTTTCGGTGATATCCGAGAACAGGGCGACGCGGCGATATGGTTTGCCTTCTGCGTCGAAGGCGGTGTTGATCACGAGCCACTTGGGATAAATCTCGCCATTCTTGCGCTTGTCCCAGATTTCGCCCTGCCAGTTTCCTGATGCGTTGATCGCGTCCCACATGCCTTGAAAGAAGGCTTGATCGTGATGCCCCGAATTGAGAATTCTCGGGTTCTTGCCGATGACTTCCTCTTTGGCATAGCCGGTGGTCCGCGTAAAGGCGGGATTGATGGCGATAATATTGCCATCGGCATCGGTCACCATCATCGATTCGCTGCTGCTTTCGTACACCATCGAGGCTAGCAGCATTTCTTCCTGGGCGCGTTTTGCCTCGGTAATGTCGTCGTAGACACCGAGCACGCCAATGACTTGCTGATCCAGGCTGCGCAGTGGAACCTTGGAGGTCCGTAACCAGAGATTTTCACCCTGCGGCGTGGTTTGCGTTTCTTCGTAGGCTAACTTGTGCTGGCCAGAGGCCATCACCGCAAGGTCGCCGGAACGGTAGTGTGTGGCGTGGTTGCGCCAGGCCAACTGAGAGTCCAGCTTGCCAATGACCCCTGCCGTGCCAGCTTCGCCGGCATCCTGGGCAAACAGGGTGTTGCAGCCCAGGTAGCGGGAGTCCCTGTCCTTCCAGAACATCCGCATGGGGATGGTGTCGATCACCGTTTGCAGCATGTGGTGCGACTCGGCCAATCCTTGCATGGCCTTCCGTCGCTCGTTGTGTCGCCGGTGATAGGTCAGGGCCACATAGCCGAAAAACAGGCCCAGCAGCGGCAGCGGGTATTTGAGCGCGTCAAAGAGGCCGGGAGCCTTGAATTCGTATTCATTGAACCATTTTTCATGCAGGGCCGTGTAGGTGCCGCTGGCCCGGCTCAGCGCCAGGCCTTCGTTCAGCAGGGCCAGCAGTTCGGCGTCGCCCTTTTGAACGGCGAAGGAGAATTTTTGCGTGGCGCCGGGGGCGATCGGGAGCGCGATGATGGTTAACAGGTTCAACTGCCGCAGGGTCTGCGTGCCCACCAGCTTGCTGACGAACATGGCATCGTGCCGCCCCGAGGCGAGCAGCCGCAGTCCGTCGGCTGCCGTGGGAACCAGGATCAGCTTGTTGCCCCAGGCCTTGCCGCGCGCGTATTCATGGGCAATATCCGCCTCGACGACAATGATGGACTTACCCGCCAGGTCATTCTCGCTGCGGATGCCGGTGTGGTCCTTGCGGACAAACAATGCCCCATGCACCGTGACGTGCGGCACCGAGAAATCGGCGAACTTGCGACGTTCTTCCGATTGCGCGAGGTTGATCAGGATGTCGATTTTGCCTTCCTTGAACTCCTGCAGAAGCTCATGAAAGGGTTTGACCCGAATGGTGTAGTTCAGCCCCGTTTCACGGGCAACGACTTTCCATAGCTCGACCGTAAAGCCGCCCGCGGTTGCGTCGGTCAGACCGGTTGCAAAGGGTGGGTAGTCCTGCTCGCTGCCAACAATCAGTCGTTTTGCCGGATTGTGTTCAGCGCAAACAGCCCCGACAACGAGCAATGCACATACTGCAATGAGTAAGCGTAGTGGCATCATCGAAGATTGGCTGTGTCAATTCATCCGGTCGGGCACTCTGCTGAAACGAACTGTCAAAACCTAAAAAGAGAATCACTCTCATTTGCGGCAGCTTAACAGATGTTGGTTAAGGATTTGTGTTGTCCGACAGGGAATAAATGAAATTTTACCGCTACGCTGCAGTAATTCAACAGGCGGACTTCTCTGCTTCTCACTGTTTCGGGAGGCAGTCAGATTCCAGTGCGCGGCCGGTACGTCAAGGCGACATTCCCGGCCGAACCGTAATGACCGCCTTGGCGGCAGCGGCTCAGTCAGTCTTTTCGGGTTGATTGCGCATGAAGTCGGCCAGATCGCTCAGCTTCTTGTCCAGCGTGGCGCGCAATGTCGTGTCTGCGACTTGTTCGGCCAGCGCCTGGCGCATGCACAGCATCCATTGGTCGCGTTCTGCGATGCCAATGGCGAAGGGCGCGTGGCGTCCGCGCAGGCGCGGGTGGCCGAATTTCTCGATGTAGAGCTGCGGCCCGCCGAGCCAGCCGGAGAGAAACATGAACAGCTTTTCCTCGGAACTCGACAGCACGCGCGGATGCATCTTGCGCACGCCATAGGCTTCGGGCAGCGTGTCCATCAGTTCGTAAAAGCGCTGGACCAGTGTGCGCACGGCGGTTTCGCCACCGAGTTGCTGGTAGTGGGTTGCGGGTGTGTTCATGGGGCTATCAAATGATGCCTGATCACCGCGCTTCAAGGGCTTCCCAGCGTTCCAGCAAGCCGTGCAGTTCGGCGTCGATGGCGGACAGGCGCGCGGCAATGGTCTGTGCTTCCTGCGGCTGCTGCTGGTAGATCGTGGCGTCTGCGAGGCGGGCGGACAGGGATTTCTGCTCGGCTTCGAGCGCGGCGATCTTCTCGGGCAGGGCTTCGAGTTCGCGCGCCTCTTTCCAGGAGAGCTTTGTCGCCGCCGGCTTCTCTGCCTGCCGTCCCACCAGCGCCGACTTTTGCGCGCTGCTGGTGGCGGCCTGCTGTGCGGCGCGCGCCGTTGCTTTCCGGTCGGCCTGATAGGCGGCCCAGTCGCTGTAGCCGCCGGCATATTCGCGCCATGTTCCATCGCCCTCGGCGGCTAGCGTCTGGGTGACGATGGCGTCGAGGAAGGCGCGGTCGTGGCTGACGAGGAACACCGTGCCGGCGTAGTCCTGGATCAGGTCTTCGAGCAGTTCCAGCGTGTCGATGTCAAGGTCGTTGGTCGGTTCGTCGAGCACCAGCACGTTGGCCGGGCGGGCGAACAGGCGCGCCAGCAGCAGGCGATTGCGCTCGCCGCCGGACAGCGACTTCACGGGCGAGCGCGCGCGCTGCGGCGCGAACAGGAAATCGCCCAGATAGCCGACGACATGCTTGCGGGTGCCGCCGATTTCGACGTAATCAGAACCCGGCGAGATGATTTCGGCGAGCGTCGCCTCGGGGTCGAGCTGGGCGCGGAACTGGTCGAAATAGGCGACTTCCATCTTGGTGCCGCGCCGCACCGTGCCGCTGTCGGGTTCCAGTTCTCCGAGGATCAGCCGCAGCAAGGTGGTCTTGCCGGCACCGTTGGGGCCGATCACGCCGATCTTGTCGCCGCGCTGGATGCGGCAGGAAAAATCGCGCACGACGTGTCTCATTTCGCTACCTGTGCCGAAGGACTTGTTGACCTTCTTCAACTCGGCGACCAGCTTGCCGCTCTTGTCGCCGCTATCGAGCTGCAACTTGACCTGACCCAGCCGATCGCGGCGGGCGATGCGCTCGGTGCGCAACTGGTCCAGACGCTGCACGCGGAACACGGCGCGGGTGCGGCGCGCTTCGACACCCTGGCGAATCCAGACTTCCTCTTCTTTCAGCAGCTTGTCGAAGCGCGCATTCTCCTTCGCCTCGTCGGCGAGTTCGGCCGTCTTGCGATCCTGGTAGGCGGCAAAGTTGCCGGGATAGCTGGTCAGCATGCCGCGATCCAGTTCGATGATGCGCGTTGCCAGCCGGTCGAGAAAACGCCGGTCGTGGGTGATGAACAACAGCGTGATGCCGGTTTCGAGCAAGTAATCTTCAAGCCACTCGATGGTGGCGATGTCGAGGTGGTTGGTCGGTTCGTCGAGCAGCAGCACCTCGGGGGCGACCGCCAGTGCCTGCGCCAGCGCGAGGCGCTTCTTTTGTCCGCCCGACAGCGTGCCGACCAGCGCGTCGGCATCGAGGTCAAAGCGCGTAATCACCTGTTCGGCGCGCGCCTCGTAAGCCCACACGCCCAGCGTTTCCATGTCGTGCTGCAAGTGCTGCAAGCGTTCCAGCAGCACCTCATGGTCGGCATCCGCCTCTGTCAATTGGTGCGCCACATCGTGATAGTCGGCCAGCAGGCGCGCCGTCTCGCCCATGCCGGCGACGACGGCCTGAAAGACCGTGAGCGCGGGATCGCAGGGCGGTTCCTGTGGAACATAGCCGAGCTTGAGGGCGGGCTGGGTCCACACGATGCCGTCATCCAGATGAGCACGTCCGGCCAGCGCCGCCAGCAGCGAGGACTTGCCGGTGCCGTTGCGACCGATCAGCGCGACGCGTTCGCCGGGATCAAGCTGAAACTGGGCGGCGTCGAGCAGGGGAACGTGGCCGTAAGCGAGACAGCCGTTATCGAGTTTTATGAGGGGCATGGCGGCATTCTATCGGCGGAACCGCCGCCGTCCCGCCAGCGCCGACTATTACGCGACGGTTTGTTCCATGCGCTGAATCCTTGCCAGCGCATCATTGGCAATCCGCTCGGCGACGCGCAGGTCGAAATCGGCCTGCAAGCCCATCCAGAACTCCGCGCTGGTGCCGAAGTATCGTGCCAGCCGCAGGGCCGTGTCGGCCGTAACGCTGCGCCGCTCGCGGGCGATGTCATTGATGCGCGGAGCCGGCACGCTGAGGGCAATCGCCAGTGCGTTGGCCGAAAGATGCAGCGGCAGGAGAAATTCCTCGCGCAGAATCTCGCCCGGATGAATCGGGCGCATGCCGTTACGAATTTCGCTCATTTCATTCTCCTCAGTGGTAATCCACTATCTCCACGTCGAACACCTGTCCGTCTTCCCAGGCGAAGCACACGCGCCACTGGTCGTTGATGCGCACGCTCCATTGGCCCTTGCGGTCGCCCTTCAGTGCTTCCAGCCGGTTCTGCGGCGGAATGCGCAGGTCGTCCAGCCGTGTGGCCCGATGCACCATCAACAGCTTGCGTTCCGCCACCACCCGAAAGGAAAGCCAGCGGCGGTGGCAACGCTCCCCGGCAAACAGCGCTGCGGTGTCCTTGCATTTGAACGACCGGATCATGCTTGCAGTATATAACGGACAACGTTAAACGCCAAACGTTAAATCAGCTCACCCATCTGTTGTCGTCCAGGCAGCGGGCACGGCCGAGGGTGGCGAGGGTGGCGAGCAGTTCGGGCAGGCGGGATTTCCATTTGCCCTTGCCGGTGAATTGTGTCGCGAGGTCGGCTGCGGATTGTGGCTGGGGCGAGAGGGCGGCGGCGAGGGCGGCCATTTGTTCGGGAAGCGATGTCGGCCACGGTTGCTGCTGTCGCGGCGCGGGCGGGGATGGGGGTGTCCCGACCTCCTCACGGCTATCACAGATCGTCGGCCGGGACACCCCCATCCCCGCCATTGACGTTTGGGTGGCGGCTGGGGCTTGGAATTCGGGGCGCAGCCAGCGGATGTGGCCCTGGGCTTCTTCGGCGGTGCGTGCGGTGTTGAGAAGAACGAGGCGTTCGAGGAGGGTTTCGTCGCTTGGATTGTCGTGCCAGCCATACGCGGCGAGCACGGCGGCATCGAGTTCGTCGTGCAGCGATTTTAGGACGGCGACGAGGCCTTTTTCGTGGATGGTCTTTTCCTTGGCATTTAACGCCGTCTCGCCAGCGCCGACTTTTACCAGCACGTTGTAGAGGCCGGTCAGCGTGAGTTCGGCGTGCGCGGCCAGCACGCGCTTGCGGTGCGCGTCGATCTGTTCGGCGAGGTCGCCGATGCGGGCTTGTTGTTCCGGGCTGGCGGCGGGGAAGGGGAAGGTTTCGAAGCAGAAGCCCTTGTTGTAAACCGGACGATTTTCCAGCAAGGTTCCAGACGCAAGTGCCCAAGCGACATGTACGCGGCTCGACAGCACGCCGAGCGCGTAGCCATCATCGAGGACGATGCAGACCAGTTTGTTGTCGGGCGCGATGATGGCGTCGAGGAACTGGAAGACGCGGTGCTTGGCGGTTTCGACGGTGGCAATATAGCGCGGCATGCCAGCCAACTGCTGGCGCAGCTTTGGATTCGGTTCGCCAAACAGCCACCAGTTGCGTTTGCGAACCTCGCGCTTGTTGTGGTCGCGCTCAGGCTTCACCCGTTCCAGCACCCATTGGTAGGTTGCCGGCCAACGGCGGCGCACGGTGTCGGCGTCGTGGCCGTAGAGGTCGATCACGCTGACGCCGCGCGGCCTATCGGTGAGGTCGCGGCCGTTGCGGTAGGGCTTGATCGGTGCGTCGGCTTCGAGGTTGGCGGTTTCTTCTGGCGGGACGATGAAGCCCGCGCCAAAAAGACAAAAGCCGCGGTTGCTCAAATTCTCGTTTGCTCGCAACGCCTGGGCCGCAGCCACATTCGCACCAATGGCAAGATCGGCATGAATGCTGCCGCTCCGTTCAACGAGATCCACTTCCAGCCCTTCGCCCTTGCTCTCGCGCTCGGCAATGACGTCCAGCCGACGGCCTGCGTCTTTACCCGGTGCGGCGACGGTCATGGCGATCCTCACGGCAGCACCGTCGGCGCTGTCGACCCAGGGGTGGTCGGGGATGGCGAAGTCCAGATGCAGGCCGGAGTCGAGCGCAGCTTGCACGACGCGGCGGTTGAAGGTCTGGCGCAGGCTGTTGGTGGTGATGAAGCCGAAGCGGGAAAGCTGGCCGTTCGCGACGAGTTGCGCGGCGTGGTGCCACCAGAACATCACGAAGTCGGCGGATTCTGGCACAGCCTGCCACGCGCCGCGCAGGGCGTCGACATAGCCATCGCCGAGTGCCTGGCGCATGCTCGCCGCGCCGATGAAGGGCGGGTTGCCGACCACCACATCCGCCGCCGGCCAGTCGGCGCGGCGCGGGTTCTTGTAACGTTCCAGCGGCACGCGGGCCGCTTCGTTGGGCACTGGTTCGCCGGTGACGGGGTGGGTCTTGAAAGTGCGGCCGTCCCAGCGGCTGACGGGGATGCCTTTTTCGTCGAGCACATATTCCATGCCATCGTGCGCAAGCACAGCATCGCGGCATTCGATGTTGTGGAAATCCTTGAGGATCGGGCTGGGCGGCAGGCCGCTGCCTTGCGTGCGGAAGTGCCATTGCAGGTAGCCGATCCACAGCACCAGTTCGGCGATGGCGGCGGCGCGCGGGTTGATTTCGAGGCCGAGGAACTGGTGCGGGTCGACGGTGAGGCCTGCCGCTTCGAGCAGCGATTGTGTTTCACCGATGTCGTGCAACTGGTTGAGCACTTCGCCTTCGAGGCGTTTCAGATGTTCCAGCGCGACATACAAAAAGTTGCCGCTGCCGCAGGCCGGGTCGAGCACGCGCAGGTGGCAGAGTTTGTGATGAAAATTGCGCAGTTCGGCGACGGCTTCCTTGTGTTTTCCCTCGTTGGCGAGCAGCACGGCGGCGCCTTGCACATAGGCCCAGTTCTGGCGCAGCGGTTCGATGACGGTGGGCTGGACGAGGCGGTCGACGTAGGCGCGCGGGGTGTAGTGGGCACCGAGCGCATGGCGTTCGTGCGGGTCGAGCGCGCGTTCGAGCAGGGTGCCGAAGATGGCCGGCTCGACCTGCGTCCAGTCGGCTTTGGCGGCTTCGATGAGCAGGGCGATCTGTTGTTTGGTGAGGGGCAATACTTCCGGCTGCTTGAAGAGCTTGCCGTTGAAGCGCGGCAGGGTCTGGCGCAGCACGACGGAAAAACCGCCGCGATCCATTTCCTGCCAGAGCGCCCCGACCAGTGGCACGAACTGGGTGGTGTCGTCCTTCAGGCTGTGCAGCAGCGTGGTGAAGCTGCCCTTGGGAATCAGCCCGACATCTTCGGCAAACATGCTGAACAGGCAGCGGGTGAGAAAGCCGGCGACGGTTTCCGGGGAATGTTTTGCCGCCTCCAGCGACTTCGCCACTTCGGCGAGGTGGGTGGCGATTGCGCGGGTGACTTTTGCGCTGGCGGTGGCCGGGTCGAGCGCCAGCGGGTCGAGCCAGATGGTGGCCAGACGCGCACGGATGGCTGCGTCGCGCAGATCGGCCAGCCGGATGCGATGCGAGCGCGGGTCGGGAAAGGGCGTGTAGGTCGCGCCGCTGCGCGAGAATTCGGCATACAGCTCGATGACATTGCCGACGTCGACCACGATCAGGAAGGGCGGCCGGCCTTCAGCGGCGGGCAGGGCGCGGGCATAGCCTTCGGCCTGACTGCGGGCGCGCAGCAGGGCGTCGTCGAATACTTTGCTCGCCGTCTTGCCAGCGCCGACTTTCAGTTTTTTGGCTTCGAGCACGAAGCAGTCGAGCTTGTAGCAGTCGATACGGCCGGGGCTGGTGCCGCCGTCGCCGTGACTGAAGCTGATCGGCCGCTCGAACATGTAGTCCTGATCGGCCGTTGCGTGCGGTGGCGCGATGTCCAGCAGGGCGCACAGGTCGATGACGAAACTCTGCGCCGTGGCGAGTTCGGAAGCGGACACACCCTGCCAGCGGGCGATGAATGACTCGACAGAATCAGCGGGGATGGTCATTTATCGAAGCGTTGCGGCCATTTCCTCGAGGTGTGGAACACCCGGAGGATTTCGACGTTTTGCTCGCGCACGCGATAGGGCAGGATGTAGGGAAAGCGCGTGACGACGAGTTCACGGGTACCGGGGACGCGGCCCGGCCGTCCCATCTGCGGATGCTGGGTCAGCATTTCCGCGCTGGCCAGCAAATGCCTTACAAAGTCTGCGGCACTTTGTGGACTGTCCTGCGCAATATAGGCGGCTTCAGCGTCGAGGTTTTGCAACGCCCGACGCAGCCACCTAAGCTGCATACTTGGCCTTTACCGCCGCGACTTCTGCATCTGTGGCGAAATCGCCCATGTCGGCCTCGCTCAATGCCTGGCTGATTTCGCCGATCTGCCAGGCTTCGAGATCAAGATACTGGCGAATCGCTTCTCCCGCGAGCCACGACTTGGATCGATGGGTAACGTTGGCCAGTTTGTCGAGTTGCTGCTTGACTTCAACCGGGACGCGAAATGTAAGGACGGCGGTATCCATGATGAGTTCCGATGTGGTTGTATACATTGCATGCTAACACATGCCGTCCCGCCAGTTCCACGGGATTTCCTTCGGTCACGCCGACTTTTGCTAGCGGGCTGGGATCAGCCGCGCTGCAACTGCTCGCGCAGTTCGTCCATTTCCTCCAGCAGGTCGGCGACCAGTGCGGCGAGTTCGGGTACCGCGTCGAAATCGCGTTCCAGTTCGCGCATGCGGCGGGCGCGCAGCAGGGCAGGGCCGGAAAAGCGCCACACGCCGGCGACGCTTTCGGCATGGGGGAACAGGCCTTCGTCGAGGTGGCGCAGCAGCCAGGCGGGTTCCACGGTGCAGGCGGCGGCGACCTGTTCCAGGGTCAGCCAGGTTTCTTCCATCAGGCTGCCGATCAGGATGTCTTCGTCTCGCATGGCTCAGTCCTTTCCGCGCGGGTTGAAGGCGAGTTCTTTCGCCATGGTTTCGTATAGTTCCCGCGCCCGCGGTGTGTCGGCAGGGGGCAACACGACCTGGATGTCGAGCAGCAGGTCGCCGGTCGGTTTGCCGGGAATGCCTTTGCCGCGCGCGCGCAGTTGGCTGCCGCTCTGCGCGTTTTCGGGGATGCGCACCTTGATCTGGCTGGTGGGCAGATCGACCGTGACGACCGCGCCGAGCGCCGCTTCCCAGGGGGTCACCGGCAGGGTGAGATGGATGTCGCGGCCGTCGGCGCGCATGCGCGGATGTGGCTTGAAATGGACTTCGAGCAGCAGGTCGCCGGCGGGGGCGCCGCCCATGCCCGGTGAGCCCTGGCCGGCCAGCCGCAGCACCTGTCCGGCGCTGACGCCCTGGGGAATTTTTACGTTCAGGGTACGGGTGTCGACGGTCACGCGACCCTGCGCGTCGAGCCGGGGGACGCGCAGGCTGATCTGTCGCGTCGCGCCGGTGAAGGCGTCTTCCAGGTCGAGCAGCACCTTGGCATGGTGGTCTTCGCCCTGGGCGCGAGAATGGCCGCCCTGTGGGCGAAAGCCACCGGCGCCTCCCATGCCACCGCCGCGGCCGAACATTTCGGCGAAGAAATCCGAGAAGTTTGCCGCCTCGTGTGGGGAGAAGCCACGACCGGAAAATTCGAAGCCCGCGTCCCAGTCGGGCGGGGGACGGAATTCCTGACCAGGCTGGTAGTTGCGGCCAAGCTGGTCGTAGGCGGCGCGCTTCTCCGGGTCGGAGAGCACGGCATTGGCCTCGTTGATTTCTTTCATGCGCGCTTCGGCGTCCGCTTCCTTGGAAACGTCCGGGTGGTACTTGCGCGCCTGCTTGCGAAAGGCCTTGCGGATTTCATCCGCGGTGGCGTCGCGGGCCACGCCCAGCGTCTGGTAGTAGTCCTTGAATTCCATGCGCATTTCCCCTCACTGCATCAGGTGACGGCGCCCGCAACCCAACATCATGAGCTAGTCATCATGATGCATCGTAGCCTATTTCCTCACGATTTATAGGCGGAGTTGAATCGCCTGCAACGCGAGATGCAGCAGGCTTTCGATGTCCAGCTTGTTCAGTTGCCTGGATTCCGGCCTGCGCCGGAATGACACACAGTCAGACGATCTTGCACACCTCGGCAAAGTCCGGGCGCGGGCTGCGCGGAAACAGCTTGCTGGCGTCGCCGTAGCCGAGGCTGCAGATGAAGTTGGCCTCGGTGTTTGTACCGGCGAAGAACTCGGCATTCACTTGGGCACCATCGAAGCCGGACATCGGCCCGCAGTCGAGGCCCAGCCCGCGTGCGGCGAGCATCAAGTAGGCGCCCTGCAGGCTGCTGTTGCGAAAGGCGGTGGAACGGATCAGTTCGGCATTGCCGGTGAACCAGGATTTTGCGTCGGTATGCGGGAAGAATTTCGGCAGCCAGTCGGGAAAGTCGAGGTCCATGCCGAGGATGGCGGTGACCGGCGCGGCCAACACCTTGGCGCGGTTGCCTTCCATCAGGGCGGGGACGAGGCGCGCTTTCGCTTCCGCCGACTTGACGAAGACGACGCGCAGCGGCCAGCAGTTGGCGCTGGTCGGGCCCCATTTCATCAGGTCGTGGATTTCGGTGAGCAGGGCATCGGGGACGGGCTTGTCCTGCCATTCATTGTGGCTGCGGGCGTTGCGAAAGAGTTGGTCGAATGCGGCGGTGTCGAGTTTCATGACGTTTCCTTTGTGTGGGAGCGCGGATTAGGTTGCGCCGGTTGGACCTGATTTCAAGTCGGTACGGCAGGGGCCAGCGCCTGTGCGATGGCCTGGTTCACTGCTAGCGGCGCTTCGGCCATCATGGCATGGCCGACGGCGGGGAGTTCGACGAGGCGTGCGTCTGGCAACTGTTCAAGCAAGCGGCGCGATGCTTTGACCGAGGTCATGCGGTCACTTTTGCCGGCGATCAGGGTTACCGGGCAGGCGAGCAACGCGATGGCTGCCGGACCGTTTTCGTAGGCATTGCAGGCGGCGAGATCGTTGTAGAGCACGCCGGGTTTCTGGCGTTCCATGATGCGCAGGTTGATGCCCGGCAGCCACTGGCCGAGGCTGCCATAGGCACCACGCCAGCCGCGCGGCGAATGCGCCCACTGGTTGATGAGGGCCATGGCGGCGGCTTCGTTCTTCTGCGCGGTTTCGAGCAGCGCGGGGGCGACCGGCATCGGCAGGGCCGTGCCGATCAGGACCAGGTGGTGGATCAACTCCGGTGCGCGCGCTGCCGCTTCAAGCGCGATAAGCGAGCCCATGCTGTGGCCGATGAGGGTAACGCCTGCGCCGGCCCGTCCCAAGAAGGTGCGGCCAAAGGATGGAGCGGGCGCAGCCCGCGAACCACCGTCACCCCCTTCCTCGGGAAGGGGGATGGGGGGATGGGGGTCTGATTGTGCCGTCCCGCCAGCGCCGACTTTTACCAGCAGCGCCAGCAGCCAGTCAGCCAGTGCCTCGATGCTGGCCAGTGGTGTGCCGCCGCTCTGGCCATGGCCGGGCAGGTTGACCGCCAGAATGGAATAACCGCGGCCAGCGAAATGGCGGATCTGCTGCATCCAGACGAAATGGTCGTGCTGGGCGCCATGAATGAACACCAGGCAGGGCAGTGCGGGGTCGAACTCCTGACCGGTTACGGCATAAGCCGGCTGACCGTCAAGCTCGACGAACATCAGGCGATCAGGTCGGGGCCGAGCAGACGCTGGACGGCAGAGAGGCGATCCTTGAGTTGCAGCTTGCGTTTCTTGAGGCGCCGCATCAACAGTTCGTCGTGCGGCGGGGTGCTTTCCAGCCTTTCGATGGTTTCGTCAAGGTCGTGGTGCTCGATCTTGAGATCGGTCAGCAAGGCTTTCAGTGCGGCGGGGTCGTCAGGTAGGGTCATGGAGGTAAATATTATGCTTCGCTGCCGGGCTTGGCAATCCTCTCATTGAATCTTGTGGTCTGCCGCATCGGGTTCGCCCAGTTGCACAATGATCTGGTCGCGTGCCGCGTTGCGCAACTGCAGCGCAGCTTGCCAATTGTCACGATTGTCCTGCTTGTCCTGCGCGGTCAGCGGTGCGCCGACCAGTGCCTGCAGGCTGCTGTGATGCGGTCGCAGGGAATCGCCGGGCAGCAGGGCGCGGGTGCCGGTCAGCGTGATCGGCACCACCGCTGCACCGGTGTTGGCGGCGATGAGGAAGGCGCCCATGCGAAACGGCAGCAAGCCCGGCTCGCTGCGGAAGGTGCCTTCGGGGAAGAAGATCAGCGACTCGCCGTTGCGCACCCGCGCCTCCACCGTGCGGGTGTCCTCGACGCCGCGCGCGCCGTCGAAGCGTTCGACGAAAGCACAGCCGAGCCGGCGCAGGGGGATGGCGGCGAAGGGGTTTTTCAGCAACTCCTGTTTGCCGACATAGGCGAAGCGGGGCGGCAACACGGCGGTGAGGATCAGTCCATCCAGATAGCTGGCGTGGTTGGCTACGATGAGCAGGGGCTTGTTGCCGGCAAGATGCTGAACGCCGTCGACTCTGGGGCTCAGTCCGGTCAGCGTCAGGGCCAGACGCGCGCAGGTTTTGGCGATGTGTCGGCGCAGCGTCAGCGTCGGGGCGAGGGCGATCAAAATCCAGGCAATTGGAACGAGGGTGGCGAATACCGCCCAGGCCCAGAGGCTCCACAAGCGGCTCGCGGCCCGGCCAAAGGTGCGCCCGATTTGCGCTTTGACGCCGACCCAGGCCAGCCGCAGCATTTGCTGCCAGGGCGCGCGCTGGGTGCTGCTGTCGCTCAGTTCGCCACGTTCGTAAAGTTCTCGGCAGGCGGCGCGGCGAATTTTGCCGCTGGAGGTTTTCAGCACGCTGCGTGGCGGCGCCAGCACGATGTCGTCGGCCGGCAGGCCGATCAGGTCGACCGCGAGCCGGTTGATTTCCGTCTGTATGCGTTCCCGTGCCGTGCTGTCCCTTTCGATTGTTTCGGCCAGCACTATCAGCCGTTCGCTGCCGGTGCGCGGGTCGGTCGCGGGGAACACCGCCACGCCGCCACGCCGCACGCCATCGACATGGGAGGCGGCTTCTTCGAGTTCCTGCGGATAGATGTTGTGCCCGCCGCGAATGATGATGTCCTTTTCGCGGCCAGTCAGATACAACTCGCCGGCAGCGAGATAGCCGAGGTCGCCGGTGTTCAGCCAGTCGCCATCAATCAGCTTCTTTGTTGCATCCGGGTTGCGGTAATAGCCGCTGGTGGCGGATGGGCCGCGAAACTGCACGCGTCCTTGCGTGCGCTCGGGCTGTTCGCGGCCGTTGGCATCGACGATGCGCAGTTCATGGTCGGGCAACACGCGGCCGCAGGTGACAATGCGTTGCGTGTTAGTTGCATCGCCATGCACCGGCCGGGCGATGCCTTCGGCCGACAGGCTGTGGCGATCCACGCAGTCGATCAGCGGACCGCGTCCGAGCGGCGGGAATGCCAGGCCGACCGAGGACTCCGCCAACCCATATACCGGAGTCATGGCTGTTGGGTTGAAGCCATATTGGGCGCAACGCGCGGCGAAGCGCGTGAGGGTTTCCGGGCTGACCGGTTCGGCGCCGTTGTAGGCAAGCCGCCAGCAGGACAGGTCCAGCCCCGCGAGATCGCGTTCGTCGAGCTTGTTGGCGCACATCTCGTAGGCGAAGTTGGGCGCCGCCGAAACGGTGGCGCGATGGCGGTGGATGGTGGCGAGCCAGCGCTGCGGCCGGGCAAGAAAGGCCAGCGGCGACATCAGCACGAGTTGGAAGCCGAGGGTCAGGCTGCCCAGGCAGGCGCCGATCAGGCCCATGTCATGGTAGAGCGGCAGCCAGGAAACGAAGATGTCTTCGGCGGTGACCCCTGAAGCCAGCTCCATGGCGCGCAGGTTGGCAAGCAGGTTGGCATGGGTCAGCACCACGCCCTTGGGGTTGCCGGTGCTGCCGGAGGTGTATTGCAGGAAGGCGATGTCATCTGCCTTCAACTGCGGCAAGGGGAAAATAGGGGTCAGACCCCGATTTTGAGATTCATTAAATTGGGGTCTGACCCCTATTTCTTTGCCTATTTCTTTGGACAGGTCCGCCGGGGTTGCCACCAGCCGCAGCGTGGCGCATTGTGCGGAGAGCAGATGGCCGAGCAGTTTGGCGCGCGGGTCGGTGACGAGCACGGCAGCCTCGGCATTGGCGACGATGCCGGCGATGCGGCGCATGTGGTCTTCGAGTTGCGAGGGACGCGCCGGCGGATACAGCGGCACGGGCACGCAGCCAGAGTACAGCGCGCCGTAGAAGGCGGCGAAAAACTCGCGCCCGGTGGGCAGCATGATGGCGATGCGATCACCCGGTTGCACACCCTTTTCGAGCAGGCCGGCCGCCAGTGAGTGCGCCTCTGCCTGCAGCGTGCGATAGCTGATGTCGGCGCTGTGTTCTTCCTCGCCATACAGAGTGATATGTACCCGATCGCCATGCCGGTCGACATGCCAGTCGAGCATTTCGGTCAGGGTGGCGATGGTTTCCGGCGGATGTTCGACGGGAGTAAAAGTCGGCGCTGGCAGGACGGCGTCAGGGGCAGATTTATCAGCATGGGTCGTGCTGCCCATCTGCTGCAACAGGTCACGCGGCGTTTCGGCTTCGGCGAACGCCGCCTCGGCCAATTTCACGCCCAGATCTCGTTCGATGCGGGCGAGCAGCTCTACGCGCGCCAGGCTGTCGAGGCCGAAATCGCGCTCCAGCGCATGGTCGAGCCCCAGGCTTGCCAGTTGTCGCGCCCCAGGACGCATCTCCTGGGAAAGCGTGCGAACGATGTCGAGCAGTCGTGCGGCGTCGGTCGGTGTAGCTGGATCGCTCATGGCCGCGATGCTACCGCGTCAAGCCGCGCCGCGCGCAGCGCCGCGCGGCGACCCCGCAGCACATTTACGCCGAAGAGCAGTAACAGTCCGACAACGAAATAACTGCCGGTCAGCAGCAGGGCGCTGCGGTGATCGCCGCCGCTCACCCAGGTGGCGATGCCGTAGGTCATTGGCCCGGCAATGGAAGAGAGCTTGACCGACAAGCCCCAGAAGCCATAGAACTCCGCCAGCCGGGACGGCGGCGCCAGCAGGCCGACCAGTGCGCGCCCGGCGGATTGTGATGCGCCCAGGCACAGGCCGGCGAGATTCGCCGCCACCCAGAACAGTGTTGGGCCTTCTGCGAGGAGCGGCGCTGCCCAGAGGAGCAGGATGGTGGCGATCCAGCCGATCAGCGTCAGCGCAATGGTGCGCACATGGCCGATGCGATCCTGCACATGGCCGAACAGGAATGCGCCGACGGCCGCCGTTATGTTGACGGCAAAAATCAGCAGCAAGGTCTCGCGCGTGCTGAAGCCCATCGCCTGGCTGGCATAGATGGCGGCCAGGGTGATGACGGCCTGGATGCCAGCCTGATAAAACAGGCTGCACAGCAGGAAGCGCGCGAGATCCCTGAATTGCCGCAGGTGGAGCAGGGTTTGCCGCACTTCCCGCCAGGCCGCCTGCAGTGGTAGCGAAATAGGGGACAGACCCCGATTTTGAGATTCATAAAATTGGGATCTGTCCCCCATTTCTTTGTGTGGCACGCCGCGCTCGCGCAGCAGCAGAAAGGTCGGCAGGCTGGCCAGCGCGAAGATTCCGGCGGTGATCAGCATCGTCACCGGCACGTATTCGCTGGCGCTGTGGCCGTGTGCCTCTGCCCAGGTGACATAGACCAGGCAAAGGCCGAGGGTGAACAATCCGCCGAGATAGCCGAGGCTCCAGCCCCAGCCCGACACCCGGCCGAGGGCGCGAGTCTTGGCGAGCTCCGGCAGGAATGCCGCAATCAGGTTTTCGCCGCTGCCGAAAAAGAAGTTTGAGGCGATGACGCAGAGGATCGCGAGCCACAGCAGCTCCGGCTGGGCAAACCAGAGCAGGGCGGTAAACAGGACGCAGCCTACTGTGGTGATGGCCAGCAGCTTTTTCCTGGCCGCGTGCTGGTCGGCATAGGCGCCGACCAACGGGGCGCTCAGCACGATCAGCGCATACGAGACAGACAGTGCAGTGGTCCAGGCGAAGGTGGCCCACGGTGCATTGCCGGCGACCACCGCGACGAAGTAGGCGTTGAACAGTGCGGTGATGATGACGGTGGTGTAGCCGGAATTGGCGAAGTCGTACATCGCCCAGGCCCACAGTTCGCGGGGCCTGACACCGTCCTGCAAGGCATCCATCACCATGGCCGCCGTTGCTGCAGGTAGCGCATCACCCCGTACGCCGCCAGCGCGGCGACGACATGCTTCAGCGTGTGGCCGCTGACGAACCCGCCGGTCAGGGCAAATACCTGACGGTCGGTGTAATCGAACAGCAAGGCCAGCAGATACAGCCCGATGACCAGAAGAATATGCCAGCCCTTGCTGTAACGCGGCGGATACAGCCACAGCAGCAGCGGGATGAGCAGGATCGGCACGACCTGCACCAGGGCGTAGAAGCGCAGATCACCCGCGCCCTGTGTTTCGCTCCAGTACCACCAGCCGATCCCGCCCAGTGCCGCGACGAGCAGCAAAGGCAGCATGAGGAACGCGGTAGCGAGGCTGATCCGTTCGGCCAGGATTGCCGCGAACCAGGCCATGAAGGCCACGGCAATCGCCGCCCGATCCCAGGCCAGCCCGGCATGGTCCGGGGCGAGGTGGTAATAGCCCGAGGCGAAGCCGATGAGGACGACCGCCGCGAAGAACAGTTTGTAGAAGATGGCCTCATGCTGGTTGATGAAGGCGCGCCGTGCCGTTCCGCCACGGAGGAACAGCAAACCAATCACGCCGGCCAGGATGAACAGGCCGTTGGAGACGGTGTCGAGGCAGTTGGACAGGATGAAGCAGGCGCGCTGGTCGGCGAAATCGTGGTACTGCAAGGGTTGGGCGACGGGGGGCAGCGCCAGGGCCAGTCCAAGCAGAAGCGCCGCCAGCAGCCAGGGCGCAAGTGTGCGCAAGGTGCTCATGGCGCTGTAGGGGCTGGCTGTCGTTCCGCCAGCAGCATATCGATCACCCGCCACAGTTTCCACATATCTGGAAGGTCTTCGCTCCAGAACCGCCAGGAGAACAGGGTGGAAAACTTCAGATCGACATGGCCGAGCACGCGATTGATGAGAAATACCTCTGTCAGGCCCTGTGGCGCGGCGGCGGCCAGCGCCAGGCTTTCCGGGTAGGGAATGAGATTGTCGTTCTTGCCGTGCACCAAAATGAGTCTGGCCTGCAGGGATTTCAGATCGTAGCGGGCGAGATTCAGTCGTTCCATATCGGCACGCATGGCAGCCGGCAGATCTGCCAGCAGTTCGGCAAAGCGCGCGGGATCGGTGTTGGCGGCCAGAGCGTAGGCGGCCTGGGCGCCACGACTCAATGCGGCGGCGAGCGGATTCAGATCGGCGGCGGGGTCAGTCATGCGCAACGCTACCATCCGGTCGAAGATGCCGCGATCACTGTTGTCCTCCAGATAGGGCAGGCTGGCGTAGAGCAACACCATCTTGCCGGTGTCGTCCGGGGTCATGCGCTGCCATTGACCGTCATGCTCGAACCATCCAGTAGTGAAGAAGCGCATTGCGCGCGGCAGGTCATGATAGCCGCCGACGCCGATGATGTAGCGCACCTGTGCGCGGATGTCGGGCTCCAGCGCGGCGAGCACCGCCGGGCCGACGGCATAGCTGAAGGCGAACATGCCGGCGCGCCCTGCGGGAGCCAGTTCCGGGCGGCTGCTCAGATAAATGAAGGCATCGGAGATTTCGCGGGAGTCTGCCGGGCGGATGTGCAGCGCGCGAAAGCCGCGCAGGTCCGGCGCCAGCACCGCGAAGCCGGCGCGCGCCAGGGTGGTGGCGAAGCTCACCAGGCGCGGATCGTCATTGCCCAGCGGCACCGCGCCGGGTATGGCGACGATGGCGGCGCGGATGTTTTTCGGCACATATAAGTCGCCGCGCCGTTCCCGCCCATCCACCGTATAGGTGATGGATTGCCGCACTGGCGCAGCGGTGGTTTCCTTGAGCCGTGATGCGCCCTGATCGGCGGCGATGTCCTGCAACACCAGCGCGGCCTCGTAGTGCCGCACCGGCGCGCAAGCTGTCAGCAAAACCAGCAACAGCAGAAAGGGAAACGTCAGCGGCCGCAGCATGCCGATGGGCTGCGGGTTCAGGACAGGGTGACGCTTTGTCCGGCCTGCGGCGCTTCTACCTGCCAGCCAAGCTTCTCCTTGATCAGGGCGGTAAAGCCAAGCGCGGTATCTTCTTCGCCATGGACCACAAAGGTGCGCTGCGGCGGCTTGCTGAAGTGGCCCAGCCAGTTCAACAGCGCGGCCTGGTCAGCGTGGGCGGAGAGGCCGCCCAGTGTGTACAGGTCGGCCCTGACCGGCACTTCCTCGCCCCAGAAGCGCACCCGCTTGGCGCCATCCACCAGCCTGCGCCCCAGGGTGCCAGCCGCCTGAAAACCGGTGATGAGAATCGTCGACTCGCGGCGCGGCAGATTTTCGCGCAGGTGGTATTTGATGCGCCCGGCATCGCACATGCCGCTGGCGGAAATGATTACCGCGCCGCCCTTGATCTTGTTGAGCGCCATCGACTCTTCGACGTCCTCGACAAAGGCCAGCTTGCGGAAATGTTCAGTGCCGCCATGCTTGCCCATCAGTGCGTGGGTTTCCGGGTCCAGCAGCGCCATGTGTTTGTAAGTGACCTCGGTGGCGGCGGTCGCCATCGGGGAGTCGACGTAGACGCTGAGCTTGGGTATCCGCCCCTGCCGGGTCAGTTCGGCCAGCAGGTAGAGCATGTCCTGCGTGCGCCCGACGGCGAAGGCCGGAACGATGAGGTTGCCGCCCTTCTTCTCGATGGTGTCGTTGACCGCCTGCGTCAGTTCATCCTCGGTGTCCGACATGCTCTTGTGCAGCCGGTTGCCGTAGGTCGATTCCACCACCAGCCAGTCGGCATTGGTGATCGGCGTGGGGTCACGCACCAGGGGCCGCGCCGGTTGCCCCAGATCGCCGGAAAACACGATCTTGCGCTGCTGCGCGCCCTTGCCCACCCAAACTTCTGCGATGGCCGAACCCAGGATATGCCCGGCGTCGCGGAAGCTGCAGCGCACCGCAGTATGCGGGTTAATTTCCGTATCGTAATCCACGGGATGCAGACGTTTCAGGCAGGTACGCGCCTGCTCGACGGTGTACAGCGGGGCGATTTCATTGCGGGCGTTTTTCGATGGTTTCCGGGTTTTGAACCGTCGGTAGTTTTCACGCTCCGCCTCCTTTTCCTGAATGTGTCCGGCATCCGGCAGCATCACGCCCAACAGGTCGCAGGTGGCGCGGGTGGCATAAATCGGACCCTTGAAGCCGAGGGCGACGAGGCGGGGCAACAGGCCGGAATGGTCGATGTGGGCGTGGGTGAGAATCACGAAATCAATCGATTCCGGGTCGAAGCCGAAGGCATGGTGGTTCTTGGCGCGCGCTTCGCGCCCGCCCTGAAACATGCCGCAATCCACCAGAAAACGGAATCCGTCAGCTTCAATCAGATAGCTGGAACCGGTGACTTCGCGTGCTGCGCCGAGAAAGCTGAGATTCATTGCGTTTGGCTCCTGTAAGGTTGCGTGTCAAACATTGCCATCCGGTGCTTTCTTGCGCAGCAGGTCCAAGAATTCGCCCGGTAACGGGAAAACGATGGTGTTGGTCTTGTCGCCGGCAATGGCGGCAAGTGTTTGCAGATAGCGCAACTGCATGGCCTGCGGCTGGCGCGCGAGAATTTCCGCCGCCGCCAGCAGCTTCTCCGAAGCCTGTAGTTCACCCTCGGCGTGGATCACCTTGGCGCGGCGCTCGCGTTCTGCTTCGGCTTGTTTGGCGATGGCGCGCACCATGGATTCGTCGATGTCCAGGTGCTTGATTTCGACGTTGGAGACCTTGATGCCCCAGGCGTCGGTCTGGGCGTCCAGGGCCTGCTGGATGTCCACATTGAGGGTCTCGCGCTCGGCCAGCATCTCGTCCAGTTCATGCTTGCCGAGCACCGAACGCAGGGTGGTCTGGGCGAGCTGGCTGGTGGCGTTGATGTAGTCCTCGACCTGCAGGATCGACTTGGCTGGATCGACGACGCGGAAATACACCACCGCATTCACCTTCACCGAGACGTTGTCGCGCGAGATCACGTCCTGGCTGGGCACGTCGAACACCACCGTGCGCAGGTCCACCCGCACCATTTGCTGGATGCCCGGCAGCACGACGATCAGCCCCGGTCCCTTCACCTTCCAGAAACGGCCGAGCATGAACACGATGCCGCGTTCATATTCGCGCAGGATGCGAAAACTGTACGCCAGCAGCGCCAGAACCAGTAACGGTAAAGTAATCCAGCCGAGATCAAACATGATGTTCCTCCGTAGGGCCGCCCCAAGGAGGAACGGCCAAAACATGGAGCGGGCGCAGCCCGCGAACAACCGTCACCCCCATCCTTGGGAAGGGGGTTGGGGGGATGGGGGTCATGATTTCTCCTTGTTCGTCGAGTTGATCGGTTCCACTTCAAGGGTCAGGCCGCTTCGCGCCGTGACCCGTACTTTCGATCCGCGCGGCAACGGCACATGACTGCGCACCCGCCATGTTTCGCCATGCACCCTGGCCCAGCCTTCAGCCTCGATGTCCTCCAGTGCCTCGCCTTCCATCCCCGGCAACTCCTCGCTACCCGTGAGCACCGGACGTTGCCGGGCGCGTAGCGCCATGCCGCCGACCGCGAAACTGAACAGGGCGGAAGTGGCCGCCAGCGGCACGATCAATTGCCACGGCACACCATAGCTGGGCAGGTCGGTGTCGATCAGCATCACCGAACCAATGACGAAGGCGGCGAGGCCGCCCAGCCCCAGCGCGCCGAAGCTGGGCAGGAAAGCCTCGGCCAGCATGAAGGCGATGCCGAGCAGAATGAGCAACAGCCCGACATAGTTGATGGGCATCATTTGCAGGGCGAACAGGGCGAGCAACAGACAGATGCCGCCGACCACGCCGGGAAACAGCATGCCGGGGTTGGAAAATTCGTAGAACAGCCCGTAGATGCCGAGCAGCAGCAGTATGTAGGCGATGCTCGGGTCGCCGATGACGGCCAGCAGGCGATTGCGCCAGTCCGCTTCGACCCGGGTGACCGTCAGTCCCGCCGTGTCGAGCGTGATCTCGCCGCTTGCCAGTTTCACCTTGCGGCCATGCAGCTGTTTCAGCAGATCCGCCAGATCGACCGCCAGCACATCCACCACCTTGGCTTTCAAGGCTGCCTCGGCGGACAGGCTGACCGCCTCGCGCACCGCCCGCTCCGCCCAGTCGGCATTGCGCCCACGCAGTTCGGCCAGGCCGCGGATATAGGCGGATGAATCGTTGATCGCCTTGCTGGCCTTGGCATCGCGCGGCGGCGCGGGTTTGCCTTCTTTCTTGTCGGCCGGCTGGTCCGGGGCTGCGCTGGGCATCAGTTCCACCGGCGTGGCTGCGCCCAGATTGGTGGCCGGGGCCATCGCGGCGATGTGGCTGGCATACAGGATGTAGGTGCCGGCGCTGGCCGCACGCGCGCCCTGGGGTGATACGTAGGTGACGACTGGCACGCGGGAGGCGAGAATCGCCTTGATGATGTCGCGCATCGAGCTATCCAGTCCACCCGGCGTATCCATCTCGATCACCACCAGACTGGCGCGTGCCTCCTCCACCTTGTCGAGGCCGCGCAACAGATAATCGGCACTGGCCGGGCTGATGGCGCCCTTCACGGTGAGCACGTACGCACCCTCCGCCCACACTGGCAGCGCGTGGAGCAGGGCCAGCAGCAAAAAGACAATCCAGCGTGCCATGCTTATCCCCCGAACCCAAGCTAAGCCGATGACGACCGGCCAAGCTGGCCTTTCAGTAGAGCAGTATGCCAACCACAATCATAGCAGCGGAGGCCAATCTTGGCGGGCGGACGAGACTGGGCCTTACTGTGAAGCCCGCTGGCGCACCAGCACCACCATCAGCGTCATCGCGGTGAGTGGCAGCACGAAGCCGAGCATCGCCGCGCTGAATGCCGGCAGCACGGCGTGGCCGGTGGCATCCAGTACCAGGTATGTCGCATAGGCGACATAGAAGGCGATGAACAGGGCACCCTGCCAGCGCGGAATCAGGTGTCCTCGCGCGAACACCGGCAGGCAGGCGAATGCCGCTGCGATCATCACCGGGATGTCGAAGCGGGTCAGGGCCGGTGCGACTTCGAGCCCGCCCGGCGTGACCACGGCGGCGATGCCGGCAATCGCCAGAATATTGAATATGCCGCTGCCGACCACGTTGCCGACCGCGATATCGCGCTCGCCGCGCAGTGCCGCCACGACCGAGGTGGCCAGTTCTGGCAGCGAGGTGCCGATGGCGACGATAGTGAGGCCGATGATCAATTCGCTCACGCCAAAATGCCGCGCGAACACTACCGCGCCACCCACCAGCCAATGCGATCCGAGCACCAGCATGGCCAGCCCGGCAACGATCAACGCAATTTGCAGCGGCAGCGCGCCGCTGATCTTGCCAGCGTCATCTCCGCCAACCCCGAATTCCTGCGCGTACTCATCTTCAATTGCCGCGCTTTCCTGGCGGCTCTGGCGCAGCGCAAACAGGATGTAGCCGACGATGCCAGCAAACAGCAGGATGCCGTCGAACAGCCCGATGTGGCCGTCCAGCGCCATGAGCAGGAACAGCACCGAAGCTCCGATCAACAGCGGCACGTCGATGCGCACGAGCTGTTGCGAGACCACCAGCGGCACGATCAGCGCCGAGATGCCGAGGATGAGCAGCACGTTGACGATGTTGCTGCCGACCACATTGCCGACGGCGATGTCGGACTGTCCGGCGAGGCCGGCCTGCACGCTCACCGCAAGCTCCGGTGCGCTGGTGCCGAAGGCGACCACCGTGAGTCCGATTACCAGCGGCGAGATGCCAAGGCGGGATGCCAGGCGTGCGGCGCCGCGCACCAAAAACTCGGCGCCGGCGACCAGCAGCACCAGACCGAGGACGAACAGGGCGATAACAGTCAAATCCATGAATGTGTTTTTCTTGGTGGGGAAATCATTGATTGAGGACGTCGGTGAAACTCAGTCCGGCGAGTGCGCGAATCGAGCGCACCAAGTAATACAGTACCGCCATCATCAGCACCGTCGCCGGCAGCGCGATCATCGGGTAGCTGAGCAGCGTCAGGCGGCCGAGCTCCTCGTTGAAGGCCGGCGTGCCAGACGGGCTGGTAACGATCCAGACGGCGAGGATGTAGTTCATTACCGATGAAAAGAAAAATGAACAGGCCAGCATCCAGGTGGCGATTCTCAGGCGGGATTCGAAGGCGGCAGTGTTGCCGCGTTCTTCCAGGCTCGTCTGGATCAGTTCGACCTTCATCAATGCCGGTGTGTACAGCAGCACCCGCACCAGCGGATAGGGCGTGTAGGCGGAGATGGCGACTGCAATGCCGATGAGGCCGGGAATGGCCGCTTCCTTGACGGCTAGCCATTGCGTATCCAATTGCAGCAGGCCGATGCCGCCGGTCAGGATGACGTTGATCATGCCCAGCGCGGCAAACACGTTGATCTTGCGCCGCCGCATCAGGTCCCGCGTGCCCCAGAACAGCGGAAAAGCCAGCGCCAGCAACAGCGCCTTGGCCGGCCCTAGATCCTCCGGATCGCTCAGATTCATCAGGATCAGCGAGGGGATGACCAGGTTGATCAGCAGTTCGATCAGCGGGTTGGGCTTGGTGTTGTCGATCATGTCGGGAATGAGCGCTGCGTTTCGATTCGTTTTGTCGGGGCGGGCGGTATGCTGACGCAGGTATATTCATCTGTCAAATCGAATATACTTTCATGATACAGCGGAAAAAACGATGAGTTTGTCTGTGGCAACACGCAACGGGATCCGCTTCATTTCGCCTGATCGACATCATGGCCACACTCAACTTCAAGCATTTGCGCTATTTCTGGATGGTTGCCAAGACCGGCAGCATTGCTCGCGCCGCCGAGCAGATCCACCTTGCGCCGCAGTCCATCAGCGGGCAATTGAGCGAGTTCGAGGCGACGCTGGGCGTTGATCTGTTCCGGCGCGCCGGCCGTAACCTTGAATTGACCGACGCCGGGCGGCGCATCCTGAGCTATGCCGAGGAAATCTTCACGATTGGTGACGAATTGCTCGAAGTGCTGCGCGACCAGACGCTAGTAAAGACCTTGCCGTTCCGTGTCGGCATTGCCGATTCCGTCTCGAAGTCGGTGGCCTACCGGCTCGTCGAGCCAGCCCTCAAGCTCGGGGAACCGGTGCGGCTGATTTGCCGCGAGGGACGTCTGGCATCGCTGCTGGCGGAACTGGCGGTGCATCGACTCGACATGATCATCGCCGACCGGCCCATGCCCACCCATCTGAACGTTCGTGGCTTCAGCCACCTGCTCGGCGAGAGCGGGCTCACCGTGTTCGGTGCTCCCAGCCTGATGAAAAAGGTGCCCGGCAGCTTTCCCGCCATGCTCAACAATGCCCCGTTCCTGCTGCCGGGCGAAGATGCCATCATTCGACCGAAGCTGCTCCAGTGGCTGGAAGCCAATGCCTTACGGCCCCGCATCGTCGGCGAGTTCGACGACAGCGCCTTGATGAAATCGTTCGGCCAGGCGGGGGCCGGGCTGTTCGTCGCGCCGACCGCCATTGCGGATATTGTTTGCGAGCAATACCAGGTCATGGCGCTCGGCCGCATCGATACAGTAGTTGAGCAACTCTATGCCATCACCACCGAGCGTCGCTTGACACATCCGGCCATCGTGGCGATCAGCAAGGCGGCGCGGCTGGATGTGTTTGGCGGAGAGAGTTAGCCCCGCCCTTCTTGCAAATTGCATGGCGTGCATGTGGGTATTACAATGAACATCCATGTAATACAAAAGGAGTCATCCCATGTCGACGACGCTTACCAGCAAGGGTCAGGTCACCATCCCCAAGCAGATTCGCGATGCGCTGAACCTGGCGCCGGGTTGTTCCGTTGATTTTGCCGTCAATCGCGAGGGGGATGTCGTCATTCACAAGGTCGGCGCCAGGCCGAGCCGCAAGCCCGATCGCTTCGAATCTGCCCGTGGCAAGGCCGACGTCAAATGGCGCACCGACGAGCTGATGGCACTGCTGCGCGGCGAGGACTGAGGTGTCATCCGTGTTGCTGGTCGACACCAATGTGCTGGTCGACGTTCTGGAGAACGATCCGGAATGGGCGGACTGGTCGATTGGCCAATTGCGCGCCCAGTCGAAGATTCACCGGCTGGCGATCAACCCGATCATCTATGCCGAGCTGTCGTTGACGTTCTCGACCGTCGAGGCGCTGGACAACACCATCGAAGACCTGGGTCTGGCCCTGATCGAAGTGCCGCGCCCGGCATTGTTCCTCGCCGGCAAAGCCTTCGTGCGTTACCGCCGCCAGGGCGGCATCAAGAACAACGTGCTTGCCGACTTCTTCATCGGTGCGCACGCGGCCGTGTCGCGACTCCCGCTGCTGACCCGTGATACGCGCCGCTACACCACCTATTTCGCAGAGGTCCAACTTGTGGTGCCGGAACAGGCATAGGGGCATTGAGTGCAAAACAAAGCTCAGGTCAGCTCAGGCTCGCTTAATTCCCGCTTCACCAAAAAGTCGGCGTTGGCGGGTTATCTCCGATCAGGGCCACAGTGATTTTCAGACCTTGCGCACCGGATTCACCAGGCTGCCAAAACCGCCGATGCGGCTTTCGGCGCTGTCGCCGTTTTCGATCACCACGGCGCCCGGCGTGCCGCTGCTGATGATGTCGCCAGGGTAGAGCGTGGCGACGTGGGAATGGAAGGCCACCAGGTAGTCAGGCGGAAAGGTCATGTTGGCTACCGTGTTCTCGCGGTGCAGCTTGCCGTTCTTCCAGGTGGCGACCTTGAGGGCGGCCACGTCGGCCACTTCGTCGGGGGTGATCAGTTCGGGCCCGAACGAGAAGAAGGTGTCGAAGTTCTTCGAGCGGGTAAGGAAACGCGGGTTCTTTTCGGGGATGTCCTCGGCCGTCATGTCGATGACAAGGCAGTAGCCGGCGATGTAGGTCAGCGCATCGGCCTTGTCGATGCGGTGACAGGTGCGGCCGATGATGACGCCGAGTTCGCCCTCGGCAGTAACGCGCTGCGACTGCGGCGGCAGCTCGATGGGGTCGCCCGGCCGATGATGGTGTTGTCGCACTTCATGAACGAGGCCGGCTCGGTGGGGAGCGCCGCTTTGAGATCGGCAGCGTGGTCCTGGTAGTTAAGCCCGATGCCCCAGATCTTGCGCGGGTGGCGGTAGAGCGGGGCGTAGCGCACGGCCTCGGGTGGCAGGGCGCCGCTGACGGCAGCGGTAGTTAGCGCATCGTCCTGCAACTTCGCGCTCAGGCCGTTGGTGATCAGCGCGAACAGGTCGAGCGGCCAGTTGCAGCCGAGGTGGGCGTTGATGGCGCGTACCGGCACCAGGCCGGCGGGTGTGACTACGGCGGCTTCCTCGCCGTGTGCGGTGTAGAGGGTGGAAAGGCGCATGGTGTGGGTTCGTGGAGTAACGAAGCCGGAAGCCTAGCAGAAGTGCAGCACGGGAATACGGTGCTATTTTTACGCCGCCAATTTCAACGGGCGAATCTTCGCGACTTCGTGCTTGAGTGACTTTTCTGCTTGCCAGAGATCGTAATTGGCTTGCATGTGAAGCCATGTTTCCGGGCTGGTGCCGAGCGCAGTTGCGAGGCGCACCGCCATGTCAGCGCTGATGCCAGCTTTCTTGTTGAGTACGCGGGAAAGCATCACCCGGGTGACGCCGAGGCGTTCGGCAAAACCGGTCACGGTGATGTCTGTGTCTGTGAATACCCCATCCCGGAGAACTTCGCCCGGGTGCGGAGGGTTATGCATTCTCGTCATTGTTCGTTACCTCAATGGTAGTCCTGATAGTCGACCAGGATGGCGTCGCCATCTTCAAAGGCAAAGGTCAGGCGCCAGTTGCCATTGACCCATACCGTCCAGTGTCCTGCGAGCTTGCCTGTCAGAGGGTGTAACTTCCAGCCGGGCAGGCCCATGTCGGCTGGTTGCTTCGCTGTATCAAGCATACCCAGTTGCAGCCTGAGTTTATTGGCATGCGCCGGCTGTATGCCGGCTTTGCTGCCGTGCCGAAAGAACTGTTCAAGACCTTTGTGCTGGAATGACTTGATCATTGGCAGACTGTATATTGTAAATTTACAATTGTCAATGAATCCGGGTAATGAAGTCCGATAATCAGTTTTGAGACATCGCGATCAGTTCCAGCAGCGCCGCGCCATAGCGGGCGGCCTTGGCCGCGCCGATGCCGGGAACGTCGAGCAGGTCCTCCGGGCTGGCCGGCTGGCGGCTGGCGAGTTCGTGCAGGGTTTTGTCGTGCAGGATGACATAGGCGGGGACGCCTTGCGCTTTGGCTTCTGCGGCGCGCCAGGTGCGCAGGTCCTCGACAATGCCCGGGTGACTGTTGGCAGGTGCTTCGGTTGAACTTTTGCGCCGTCTCACCAGCGCCGACTTTCCACCGTGCCTGGCGATCTGGCGGCGCAGCTGCAGCACGCTTTCTCCCTTCAGCACGGGGCGCGCCGCCGCGGTGAGCTTGAGGGCGCCGTAGGCTTCTGCATCGGCGTGCAGCAGCCCACCGGCCAGCAACTGGCGGAAGACCGAACGCCAGCCGGCCTCGTCGGTATCGGCGCCAACGCCGAAGGTGGGCAGGTCAGTGTGGCCAAGCTGTTGCATGCGTGGGGTGTTCTTGCCGCGCAACAGGTCGATCAGGTGACCAGCGCCGAAACGCTGGCCGGTACGCAGGATGGCGGACATGGCTTTTTGCGCGGCCATGGTGCCGTCCCACAGTTCCGGCGGTTCGAGGCAGGTGTCGCAGTTGCCGCAGCGCTCGTCCCGGGTTTCGGCAAAATAGGCCAGCAGGCGCGTGCGCCGGCATTCGGCGGTTTCGCACCAGGCCAGCAGGGCGTCGAGCTTGCCCCGTTCGATGCGTTTCTGCTCTTCGCCGGCTTCCGATTCGTCGATGCGCAGGCGATGGATCATCACGTCGTTGAGGCCGTAGGTCATCCAGGCTTCGGCCGGTTCGCCGTCGCGGCCGGCACGGCCGGTTTCCTGATAGTAGGCTTCAAGGCTCTTCGGCAGGTCGAGATGGACGACGAAGCGCACGTCGGGCTTGTCGATGCCCATGCCGAAGGCAATGGTGGCGACGATGACGATGGCGTCCTCGCGCACAAAGCGCTGCTGATGCCGGGTGCGCGTGGTCGTGTCGAGGCCGGCATGGTAGGGCAACGCGTTGATGCCCTGGGTTGCCAGCCATGCGGCGGTTTCATCTACCTTCTTGCGCGACAGGCAGTAAACGATGCCGGCTTCGTTGGGGTGCGTGGCGAGGAAATCGAGCAACTGGCGCCGGGGGTTGCTGCGTTCGACGACTATGTAGCGGATGTTCGGTCGGTCGAAACTGGAGATGAAGATGCGGGCGTTGTCGAGGCCGAGGCGCAGGAGGATTTCGCGGCGCGTCAGGGCGTCGGCGGTGGCGGTTAGCGCGATGCGCGGCACGGTGGGATAGCGCTCGTGCAGGACGGAAAGCTGGATGTATTCGGGGCGGAAGTCGTGGCCCCACTGCGAGACGCAATGCGCTTCGTCGATGGCGAACAGGACGAGGTTGCCGGCGGCGTTCAGGCGGTCGAGCAGGGCGAGAAAACGTTCGGTCAGCAGGCGTTCCGGCGCGACGTAGATCAGGTCGAGCGTGCCCGCCAGCAGTTGCCTTTCGGTCTCGCTGGCCGTCGCGTAATCGAGGGATGAATTCAGGAATGCGGCGCGCACGCCCGCCTGGCGCAGGGCATCGACCTGATCCTGCATCAGTGCGATGAGCGGCGAGACTACCACGCCGACGCCCGGTCGCAGCAAGGGGGGGATCTGATAGCACAGCGACTTGCCGCCGCCGGTGGGCATCAGCACCAGCGCGTCACCGCCGCTGCTCAGGTGGTCGATGATTTCGGCCTGCGGCCCGCGAAAGGCCGGGTAGCCAAAAACCTGGCGCAGCGTGTCTAGTGCGGTGGGTGCAGTGCCGTCAAGTGTCATGCGCCGCTTCAAGAAACACGCCGGGCCGTCCCAAGTGTTTCTTGGCCCCCTGGGGGGAGAACCGAGCGTAGCGAGGTTTGCGGGGGGAGCTCATGACTCCGATATACCTTTCCGTAGGCTTCAATCAGGCGCTGATGCATGGCGCAGCCGAGCAGCGCCTGGCCGGGTGCGGCAATGGCGAAAAACCGCTGCTCGCCATCGAGCAGGGCTTCCGCCTGCTCGACCACGGCGGCGCCATACAACTGGCGCAGCGTCAGGTCGCAGGCGGCGGCGCGTTCCGCGTCGTCCAAACGGATCAGGGTATCGACGCAGCGATAGATGCGGCGGCGGTCGGCATTGATTTGCTCGTAGTGCAGGATCCAGTCGAGCCCTTCACGGATGCTCGATTCGTCACCGCAGGCCAGCGCCAATAGGGTTTTCAGTTCGCCGACGCGCAGGTCTTCCCAGAGCGTGCCGGCATCGGCCGCCAGACCGATGAGTGCGCTGACCAGCCGTTGGTCGTCGATGCCGCTGTCGTTGAGGGCATCAATCAGGTCGGCGCAGGCGTCGTCGTCCAGTTCGGGCAGGCTCAGGATCGCCGCGCGCAGGCGATTGCCCGCGCTACTGTTTTCCCATTCGAGATCATCGACCGGATAGACCTCTGACATGCCCGGCACGATGATCCGACAAGCATAGACACCAAGCTGTTCGAAATCGGCGATGTGGATGTCGTGCCCCATGGCATGGATGCTCTCGACCAGCCAGTTGAGGTCGTGGCCGGTGGCCGCATCCGCCGTGCTGAAGTTCCAGTCGCTGAACGCGAAGTCAGGAGTGTCGCCAAGGAAATTCCAGTGGATGATGCCGCTTGAATCGACGAAGTGGATTTCGAGATTGGGTGCGCTGGCCACTTCTTCCAGATCGAAACCCGGCTCGGGGAAACCGCCCAGGGCCTCAAGCGCGCGGCCCTGCAGCAGTTCGGTCAGCGCGCGTTCGAGGGCGACATCGAAGCGCGGATGGGCGCCGAAGCTGGCATAACAGCCCTGGTCGGATGGATTGAGCAGGGTGACGTTGAGTACCGGGAATTCGCCGCCCAGCGAGGCATCCTTGACCAGGATGCCAAAGCCGGCGGCTTCGAGTGCCGCGATGCCGGCGGCAATGCGGGGGTAACGGGCAATGACCTGGTCAGGCACGTCCGGCAGGCACAGGCCTTCGGCGATGACGCGGAACTTGACGTGGCGCTCGAATATTTCCGATAGCGCCTGGGTGCGTGCCTCGGCTGGCGTGTTGCCGGCTGACATGCCGTTGCTGACATACAGGTTGCCGATGATGTTGACGGGAAACCAGATGGTGGCGTCGTCGCGCTGGCGCACATAGGGCAGGGCGCAGATGCCGCGTTCAGCATTGCCGGAATTCAGGTCAACCAGTGTTGCGGCGTCGATGCTGCGTTCCGGGTTGTAGAAGTCCTGCAACTCGGGCGACAGCAGACCGGCGGGCCAACTCCCGTCATCCGGCAGCGCAAACCACTGTTCGCCGGGGTAGTGCACGAAGTCGCGCTGGGCGATTTCCTCGCCCAGATAGTAGTGCGTCCAGAAATAGTTGCAGGCGAGGCGCTCGAAGAATTCACCGAGCGCGCTGGCCAGCGCCGCCAGCTTCGTAGCGCCCTTGCCGTTGGTGAACAGCAGTGGACAGTCGCGGTCGCGCACATGCACCGACCAGATGCCATCGACGGGATTTAGCCAGGAGCGTTCCTCGATGTGAAAGCCGAGCTGCGCCAGGCGGTGCTGCATGGTGGCAATCGAGGTTTCGAGCGAGGCATCCTTGCCCGTGATGAATGTTTCGTGGTGCATGGTTATCTGCCCGTTGCAGTGGAGAGAATGGCGGGGCGCGGATTATATAGAGGCTTGCCGCGCGACAGCCTCAGCCGAGCCAGCGGCGGCGCCAGAAGATCGCGCCCAGTGTGGCCGCCACGCCGACCATCAGGCCGATAGCAAAGAGAAAGCCGGCTGGATTGTCGAGCAGCGGCATCCTGTGGAAGTTCATGCCGAAGATGCCGGAGATCAGTGTCGCCGGCATAAAGATGATGGCCACGACGGTGAGTGCGCGGACTTCCTGATTGACGCGGTTGCTGATGGAAGACAGGTAGATGTCGAGCATGCCGGCAATCAGGTCGCGGATCGCTTCGAGCGATTCGATCAGATGCACCGTGTGGTCGTAGATGTCGCGCAGGTAAAGCTGGGTTTCGGCGGTGAAGAAGCGGCTGTCGTTGCGCAGCAGGGTGTTGATGACCTCGCGCAGTGGCCAGATGGCGCGGCGCAGTGTCAGCGTTTCGCGCTTGAGCTGGTGCAGGGTGTGCAGCAGGGCTGCGTCGGGTTGGGCGATCAGCCCTTCTTCAAGTTCTTCGCTGCGCTCGCCGATTTGCTCCAGCACGACGAAGTAGCGGTCGACTAGGGTGTCGAGCAGGGCATACGCAAGATAGTCGACACCGAGCTGGCGGATGCGCCCCTTGTCCTGGCGCAACCACTCGCGCACCGGATCAAAGCTGCCGGTCGGCCGTTCCTGGAAGGTCAGCACGAAGTCTTTGGCGATGACGAAGCTGACCTGTTCCGAGGTCGTGCTCAGGGTTGCCGCGTCGTAATTGAAAAAGCGCGCGACGAGGAACAGGTAATCGCCGTAGTCCTCGATCTTCGGCCGCTGGTCGGTGTTGAGAATGTCTTCGAGCACCAGCGGGTGCAGATTGAAGCGCCGCCCGATCTCACGCATTACCTCCGGTTCATGCAGGCCATACACATTGAGCCAGAGCTTGGGTCCGGTTGGCTGGCAAGCCTGGCAAGCGGTGAGGCTGTCGAAACGAGTTTCTGTCAGTCCTTCCGCGCCATATTCGATTAGGCCGATCGCCGCATGGGGGATCTTGCGCTCACCCAGATGCACCAGCGTGCCGGCCGGCAGGCCGGTTTTGCCGGAACGCTTGGGGCGTGACACTTTTCGAATGTTTTTGGGTGGGGTTCGGTTGGCCACAGCAGTGATTGTCGGCTGACGCAGTATTTCAAGTTGATTTGCATTGAATCTAGCACAGGTCGTACCCATGTATCTGGTTCAAAACACCATTCAGGAAAAATCCATGAGCGATCAAGCCATTGAAGCAAAAAACGAACTTGAGAAGAAACTGCTGGCCGCGATAAACGGGGAACTGGACAGCGATGCCTTCATGCAGGAGTTGATGACCCAGCAAATCTTCATTCCTATCAAGGATGACAAGGAAAGCGGCATCCAGGGGTTCCAGCTCACTACCAAGGCGACGCCGCTGGTGATTGAGGATGAAGAAGGAAAGACTATTCTGGTGCTGTTCACCAGCCCGGACCGCGCCAAGGAATTCATTGCCGATCTGCCTGGTTACAGCGGCGGTCTGCTGGCCGACTTCGCCTGGATTGTCGAGCGTATGGAGCCGGGTTTTTCCATCGCCGTGAATCCGGGTCTTGAACTCGGCATGGATATCGAGCCGGAAAATGTTGCCCGCATGCTGGAAATCCTGGCGGCGCGGGCGAAAAAGAATTGATATGTCCCACCCCCTCCCAGCCTCCCCCTCGCGGGGGAGGTGACTGTTGACTCGCTGCGCTCGTTTGTTACGGGCGACTCCGTCTTAGCTATTGTGTGGATTGCGGCTTGCGCCGCGTACCGTCTCGCCTTGGGGCGGCCCGGCGGCGAGACTGCTGAGGAGGTGGTTTTAAAAGTCGGCGCTGGTGGGACGGCGCCAATATCGCGGGGTGGTGTTACACTCCGCCCCGCGTTGTCTGCCACAGTCTGTCTGCCGCGCATCGCGTTTGGTTGTTCCTTCCGCGTTTTACCCCCATTTGTCTCTGCCTAGACTGGTTCGTGCTCTGCACGCGAGGCCGATTCTGTTCTAGGAGTTCCCCATGAAATTTACCGAACTCGGCCTCGATGCCGGGATTCTGCGTGCCGTTGCCGATCAAGGCTACGATACCCCCACCCCCATTCAAGCTCAGGCTATCCCCGTCGTGCTTGCCGGCCGTGACCTGATGGCTGCGGCGCAGACCGGCACCGGCAAGACCGCCGGCTTCGTTCTGCCGATGTTGCAACTGTTCTCTCAAGGCAGCGCGTCGAGCAAGCGCTCGAAGCCGCGTGCGCTGGTGCTGGCGCCGACACGCGAACTGGCGATCCAGGTGCAGGAGAGCGTGCGCACCTACGGCAAACATTTATCGTTGCGCTCGACGCCGATCTTCGGCGGCGTCGGTATCGGTCCGCAGACGAGCGCCCTCAGGGCTGGCGTCGACATCGTTGTCGCTACGCCGGGGCGTCTGCTCGACCACATCAACCAGCGCAACATCGATTTGTCCGGCATCGAGATTCTCGTGCTCGACGAGGCCGACCGCATGCTCGACATGGGTTTCATCCGCGACATCCGCAAGATCCTTGCCTTGCTGCCGAAGAAAAAGCAGAGCCTGCTGTTTTCCGCCACGTTCTCCGAGGAGATTCGCACATTGGCGACGGGCCTGCTCGACAATCCGGTCAGTGTCGAAGTGGCGCGCCGTAACGCGACGGCGGAAGGCGTGACGCAGTGCCTTTATTACGTCGATCGCGAACGCAAGCGCGACTTATTGGTACGCCTGATCGGCGATAACAACTGGCACCAGGTGCTGGTGTTCACCCGCACCAAGCACGGCGCCGATGCATTGGCCGAGCGGCTGACCAAATCAGGCATCAGCGCGGCGGCTTTGCACGGCAACAAGAGTCAGGGCCAGCGCACCCGCGCGCTCGACGACTTCAAGCGGCTCAAGACCAATGTGCTGGTGGCCACCGACATCGCCGCGCGCGGCATCGATATCGACGAACTGCCGCATGTGGTCAATTTTGATCTGCCCAACGTGGCCGAGGACTACGTGCACCGCATCGGCCGCACCGGCCGTGCCGGCAGCAGTGGCGAGGCCACTTCGCTGGTCTGCATCGACGAGCACAAGCTGTTGCGCGACATCGAGAAACTGCTCAAGCGCGAGATCGAAAAGCGTATGTTGCCGGGCTTCGAGCCCGACCCGAGCATCAAGGCCGAACCGATCATGAAACCCCGTACTTCAAGGGGTGCGCGGCAGACGACATCCCCGGGCAAGGCCCATGGCACCACATCGAGAAGCGCGCCGCCAGCGACGAAGGCCAACCACCGGGCACCGTCCCGCGGTGCGCACCATACCGGCTCCCGCCATCAGTGATCTAAATCTCCGCAATTGAAGCCTTGCCGCCGGGCCGCCCCAAGGCAAGGCGGCACGCGGCGCCAGCCGCAATCCGCACCACGGCCAACAACAACGCTCCCCGTAATAGACGAGCGTAGCGAGCAACCGTCACCTCCCCTTGAGGGGAGGCTGGGAGAGGAGGGCTACTGAGCTGACGAGGACGCCGTCTTCGTCAGCGTATAGCCATTCGCCCGGACGGAAGGTGACGCCGCCGAAGGTCACCGCAACGTCACTTTCCCCCTGGCCTTTCTTGGCCGTTTTCTGCGGATGGGTGTCCAGCGCGAGGACGCCGATGTCCATGGTGGCAAGCATCCGCGAATCGCGGATGCAGCCATTGACAACGATGCCGCCCCAGCCGTTTTTCAGCGCCAGCGCGGCCAGCTGATCGCCGACCAGGGCACGGCGCAGGCTGCCGCCGCCGTCGATCACCAGTACGCGGCCGTTGCCCGGGCCTTCCAGCGCCTGGCGGACCAGGCCGTTGTCCTCGAACAGCTTGAGCGTGGCAATCGGGCCATTAAAGGCTTCACGTTCGCCGTAACTTCCGAACATCGATTCGACTACGCGCAATTGACCATCATTCAGCAGGTCTTCGTGCGCGTCGCAAAGGTCGGCTGTCGATAGTGCCATGCGCGAGTCCTTAAAGCGGGTGATCGGCCGGTGTGGCGGGGGATTTCTCCTCGAAGCCGAGCATGACCTTGCCGCTGTCGTCATCCAGGTCGATGGTCACCTTGCCACCTTGCGCGAGACGTCCGAACAGCAGTTCGTCGGCCAGGGCAGAGCGGATGGTGTCCTGGATCAGCCGTGCCATCGGGCGCGCACCCATCAGCGGGTCGAAACCCTTTTCGGCCAGCCAGGCGCGCAGGTGATCGGTGAAGATCGCCTCAACCTTCTTCTCGTGCAACTGGCCTTCGAGCTGCATAAGGAACTTGTCGACCACGCGCAGAATGATCTCGTTATCGAGCGCCTTGAAGGAAATGATGGCATCGAGGCGGTTGCGGAACTCGGGAGAGAACGTGCGCTTGATGTCGGCCATCTCGTCGCCGGCCTGCTTGTTGGACGTGAAGCCGATGCTGGTCTTTTGCAGCGCCTCGGCGCCGGCGTTGGTGGTCATGACGATAACGACATTGCGGAAATCGGCCTTGCGACCGTTGTTGTCGGTCAGCGTGCCGTGGTCCATCACCTGCAACAGGATGTTGAAGACATCCGGGTGGGCCTTCTCGATCTCGTCGAGCAGCAGCACGGCATGGGGTTTCTTGGTGACGGCCTCGGTCAGTAGTCCGCCCTGGTCAAAGCCGACATAGCCCGGCGGCGCACCGATCAGGCGGCTGACGGCATGGCGTTCCATGTATTCCGACATGTCGAAGCGGATCAGTTCGATGCCCATGCAGTAGGCGAGTTGCCGCGCGACCTCGGTCTTGCCGACGCCGGTCGGGCCGGAAAACAGGAAGCTGCCGATCGGCTTGACGGGGCTGCCGAGGCCGGAGCGCGACATCTTGATCGCCCGGGCCAGTGCGTCGATGGCCGGGTCCTGGCCGAACACTACGCTCTTCAGGTCGCGGTCGAGATTTTTCAGCGCCGAGCGGTCGTCGGCCGAGACATGCTGCGGCGGAATGCGGGCGATTTTGGCGACGATCTCCTCGATCTCGAGCTTGCCGATGACTTTCTTCTGCTTCGACTTGGGCAGGATGCGCTGCGCGGCGCCGGCCTCGTCGATGACGTCAATGGCCTTGTCCGGCAGGTGACGGTCGGTGATGTATTTGGCGGAAAGCTCGGCGGCGTTGGTGATGGCGGCGGCCGAGTACTTGATGCCGTGATGCTCTTCGAAGCGCGTCTTGAGGCCGCGCAGGATCGACACCGTTTCATCGACACTCGGTTCCTCAACGTCGATTTTCTGGAAGCGGCGCGACAGGGCATGGTCTTTCTCGAACACGCCGCGAAACTCGTTGTAGGTCGTGGCGCCGATGCACTTCACCGTGCCGGAGGAGAGCGCCGGCTTCAACAGATTCGACGCGTCGAGCGTGCCGCCCGAAGCCGCGCCGGCGCCGATCAGGGTATGAATCTCGTCGATGAAGAGAATGGCGTGTGGGTCGTCGATCAATTGCTTGAGCACCGCCTTGAGGCGTTGCTCGAAATCGCCGCGATATTTGGTGCCGGCCAGCAGCGCGCCCATATCCAGCGCATACACGGTGGCGCCGGAGAGGATTTCCGGCACGCGGTTCGCGGCGATGCGCAAGGCCAGGCCTTCGGCGATGGCGGTCTTGCCGACGCCGGCCTCGCCGACCAGCAGCGGGTTGTTTTTGCGGCGGCGGCAGAGGGTCTGTATGACGCGCTCGAGTTCTTTTTCGCGGCCGATCAACGGATCGATCTTGCCGGTGAGCGCCAACTGGTTGAGGTTTTGTGTGAAATTGTCGAGTGCGCTGCTTTGCTGCTGTGCCTCGGCTTCGGGTTCGGGTGTCTCTTCGCTCTTGCCGCCGGGCTGGGGTGCCTTGGTGATGCCGTGGGAGATGAAGTTAACCACGTCAAGGCGCGAGACCCCCTGTTTTTGGAGGAAGTAGACGGCATGCGAGTCTTTCTCGCCGAAAATGGCCACCAGCACATTAGCGCCATTCACCTCTTTTTTGCCCGAAGACTGCACATGCAGGATGGCGCGCTGGATCACGCGCTGGAAGCCCAGTGTCGGCTGGGTATCGATCTCGCTGTCGCCGGCCACGGTGGGGGTGTGCTGGTCGATGAAGCCTGCCACCTCGCGGCGCAAGCTTTCGATGTCGGCGGCACAGGCGCGCAGCACTTCGGCTGCGGAAGGATTGTCGAGCAGCGCCAGCAATAGATGCTCGACCGTGATGAATTCATGCCGCTTCTGTCGCGCTTCGACAAAGGCCATGTGCAGACTGACTTCAAGTTCCTGGGCGATCATCGCGATACCTCTTCAAAGTACTGCTTGTTTCAATTCTCTTCCATGACACAGGCCAGCGGATGCTGGTGGCGCTTGGCGAAATCGTTCACCTGCTCAACCTTGGTAACGGCCAGGTCACGCGGAAATACACCGCACACCCCACGGCCATCACGATGTACCTTCAACATCACTACAGTTGCCTGCTCACGGCGCATCCGAAAAAACTTTTCCAGGACGACGATGACAAAATCCATCGGCGTGTAATCGTCATTCAGCAGCATCACTTTGTAGAGCGGCGGCGGCTTGATGCGTTGTCGATCCGGCTCAAGGGCGACACCTTCGTCGGGGAGCGTTTGCTTGCGAGTTGCCATGCGTTAATTCTAATGCGAATCAAACACCAATCAACAACGCCACCATCATGGGAAAAGCGGGCAAAAATCCAAGTTCCGCGCAGTCTAACTTTCGGGTTAGGTCCGAATTGATGTGGTTCCTTGCCTGACTTCGGCCGAGTAATTGACAATGTTGTTGCGCAACATCGAAAAGCGTTGACGTCGGCAATAAATTTGCGTAAAAGGCGAACGTGTTTGGTTCAAGCTCCACCTCAGCTCAGTGTTGTTAGTTGTACCGAGTGAACATGCAGTATGTATCAGTCTTCTGATTCACCGCTTAGGTTCCCTCCGCTGTTGAGAACTTGTAACGCAAACATGTCGCCAGTAATGCGGCATTCCACCGAAAGGTGGTGAGCAATGCGGCTGGTTATGTGTCACGTTTTATGAAAGAGGTTTTATGGCAACGGGTACCGTCAAGTGGTTCAATGATTCCAAGGGTTTTGGTTTTATCACGCCGGACGATGGCAGCGAGGACTTGTTCGCGCACTTCTCCGCAATCAACATGCCGGGCTTCAAGACCCTGAAAGAGGGCGAGAAAGTCAGCTTCGAAGTCGTGCAGGGCCCCAAGGGCAAGCAGGCTTCAAACATCCAGAAGGCCTGATCGCCGTCTGGCCAGCGCCGACTTTTAGTTACGGCATAACCTAAAGGTTACCCTTCACTGAAACTTCGTTTTGTCGGCGCTGAAAGTGAAAGCCCGCCATTGGCGGGCTTTTTTTATTGCAGGTGCTACTGTTTTTGTAGCCTTGCCGCCGGGCCGCCCCAAGGCAAGGCGGCACGCGGCGCCAGCCGCAACCCGCTCACAAGCCTGAACGAGGCACCCCGTAACAGACGAGCGCAGCGAGCCACAGTCACCTCCCCCGCGAGGGGGAGGCTGGGAGGAGGCGGGCCAACAGTTACATCCTGTCGATCATCGCCTGGCCGAAGGCCGAGCACTTCACTTCCTTGGCGCCTTCCATCAGGCGCGCAAAGTCGTAGGTGACGATCTTGTCGGCGATGGCGGCTTCCATCGACTTGATGATCAGGTCGGCGGCTTCCGTCCAGCCCATGTGACGCAACATCATTTCGGCTGAAAGGATCAGCGAGCCCGGATTCACATAGTCCTTGCCGGCATATTTCGGTGCCGTGCCATGGGTGGCCTCGAACACTGCATATTGGTCGGAAATGTTGGCGCCCGGGGCGATGCCGATGCCGCCCACCTGCGCGGCGAGCGCGTCGGAGATGTAGTCGCCGTTCAGGTTGAGGGTGGCGATCACGTCGTATTCGGCCGGTCGCAGCAGGATCTGCTGCAGGAAGGCATCGGCGATCACATCCTTGATGATGATTTCGCGACCGGTCTGGGGATTCTTGAAACTGCACCACGGACCGCCATCAATCAACTGGGCGCCGAATTCCTTCTGCGCCACTTCGTAACCCCAGTCGCGGAAAGCGCCCTCGGTGTATTTCTGGATGTTGCCTTTGTGCACCAGGGTAATGCTCTTGCGGTCATTGGCGATGGCGTACTTGATCGCGGCGCGCACCAGACGCGAAGTGCCTTCCCGCGATACCGGCTTGATGCCGATCCCCGAGGTATTCGGGAAACGGATCTTCTTGACACCCATTTCATCCTGCAGGAACTTGATGATCTTTTTGGCGCCATCGGATTCGGCCGCCCATTCGATGCCAGCGTAGATATCCTCAGTGTTCTCGCGGTAGATCACCATGTCGGTCTTGCTCGGATCCTTGAGTGGCGAGGGGATGCCCTTGAAATAGCGCACCGGGCGCACGCACTGGTAGAGGTCGAGTTCCTGGCGCAACGCGACGTTGAGCGAGCGGATGCCGCCACCGACGGGTGTGGTGAGCGGCCCCTTGATCGAGACGGAATATTCCTTGCAGGCGTTCAGGGTTTCTTCGGGCATCCAGACGTCCGGGCCGTAGAGGCGGGTGGATTTCTCGCCGGCATACACTTCCATCCAGGAAATCTTCTTCTTGCCGCCGTAAGCCTTGGCGACTGCCGCGTCGACCACGGCCTGCATTACCGGCGTGATATCCACGCCAATGCCATCGCCTTCGATGAAGGGAATGATGGGGTTTTCCGGGACGGGTTGTCCGGCGACGATTTTTTGTCCTGCGGTGGGGACCTTGATGTGCGAATTGCTCATAGCCTGCTCCAGAATAGATTGGAAGGGGCGCGCGCTTGTGGCGCGTGTTTTGTTGCTTTGCCGGCCTGCTATCAGTGCGGGCCAAACCCATCCATTATCCCCGAAAACCGGGCTCCCGGCCGAATCATCGCTTACATCGAATGTTAGAATCGAGCCAATGCTGAATTACTGTAAAAATATAGGAATATCATGGTGATATCGGTAAATTTAGAGATGGGAGCCGACACCTCCGCAAGCGCCAGAGCACTGTTGATCGCCAAAACCCTGATCGAGGGTTTCAACAAGCATTACCGACGCTTCCGCGAAAGTTCGGCAGGCGCGAAGACGCGCTTCGAGCAGGGCGACTGGCTGGGCGTTCAGCAGGCGGTCAGGGAACGCATCCAGTTTTACGATGATCGTGTCGTCGAGACCGCCGAGCGCCTGCATCGCGAATTCAATGCCGAGACGGTCGATGATGTCATCTGGCAGCAGGCCAAGCTTTATTACATCGGTTTGCTGACCAACCACAGCCAGCCGGAACTTGCCGAAACCTTTTTCAATTCGGTGTTCTGCAAAATCCTGCACCGTACCTATTTTCACAACGATTTCATCTTTGTGCGGCCGGCCATTTCGACCGAGTACATCGAGTCCGATCCGCCCTGTTATCGTTGTTATTACCCCAACGAGACAGGCTTCCGCGAATCCCTCAAGCGCATATTTCTCGATTTCGACTGGCAACGCGAATTTGCCGATCTCGATCGCGACATCGAACATCTGCGCTGCGCGGTCAATGCGCATCTTGGCGAAATGCCGCGCCGCGAGGTGAATTTCCAGATTCAGGTGCTCTCTGCCGCCTTTTACCGTAACAAGGGGGCCTACGTCATCGGCAAGGCGGTGAATGGCTCGATTGAGTATCCGTTTGCGGTGCCGGTGCTGCACGATGCCGCAGGCAAACTGACCCTCGACTGCATCCTGCTCGATCCGGGTTTGATCGGCGTGCTGTTTTCGTTGTCGCGGGCCTATTTCATGGTCGATATGGCGGTGCCCGCCAACACCATCCAGTTTCTGCGTTCCATCATGCCGCACAAGCCGCGTGCCGAACTGTATTCAATGCTGGGCTTGGGGAAACAGGGCAAGACGGCTTTCTATCGCGGCCTGATTTCCCATCTGCACCATTCCGCCGACCAGTTCATTGTCGCGCCGGGCATCCGCGGTCTGGTGATGCTGGTGTTCACCCTGCCGTCCTATCCCTACGTCTTCAAGGTGATCAAGGATGTGTTCGGTGCGAGCAAGGAAGTCGATCACGCGACGGTGAAACGAAAATATCAATTGGTGAAACAGGTCGACCGGGTTGGCCGGATGGCCGACACGCTGGAATACTCGCACGTTGCCCTGCCGCGGAACCGCTTTGCCCCGGGCCTGCTGGAGGAGTTGTACCAGCAGGTGCCGTCTTTGCTCGAAGAAGACGGCGACGATCTGGTCATCAAGCACCTTTACATCGAACGCCGCATGGAGCCACTCAACCTTTACCTCGAACGCACCGAAAAGGCCGGGCGCGACGACCTGCTTGAACAGGTCGTCATCGAATATGGCAACGCCATCCGCGAACTGGCCATTGCCAACATTTTTCCCGGCGACATGCTGTGGAAGAACTTTGGCGTCACCCGTTACGGACGCATCGTGTTTTACGATTACGACGAAATCGAATACATGACCGACTGCAACTTCCGCCGCATTCCGCCGGCTCCCAATGAGGAAGCTGAAATGTCGGGCGAGCCCTGGTATTCAGTGGGCAGGAATGACATTTTCCCCGAGGAATTTGCCTTTTTCCTGCTGACCTCGCCGAAAGTTCGTGCTGCTTTCATGCGCCACCATGCCGACCTGCTCAATGCCGGGTTCTGGCAGGCGGCGCAAGAAGAGATCCGGCGTGGCGTCATCTGCGACTTCTTTCCGTATCCAGAGGCATTGCGCTTTTGCAATCGTTATGGTGGAGGCTGCAAAAAATGAAGCAAGGATTTCATTTTCTGGTGACGCTGGGCGCTTTGCTGTTTGCGGCATTGGCAGCGGCGCAGGGTTTGCCGATCATGGAGTTGCAGGCGGGTTTCCATCGCATCGAAGCCGAAGTGGCAAACACGCCGCAAACGCGCAGCCAGGGTCTCATGCAGCGCCGCGCGATGGCGCAACAGCGCGGCATGCTGTTCGTTTTTACCGAAACCGAACGGCACTGCATGTGGATGAAGAACACCTTCCTGCCGCTCTCGGTCGCTTTCCTCGATGCTGATGGCCGCATCATCAACGTTGCCGACATGCAGCCGCACAGCGAGGATAACCATTGCGCGGCGAGACCCGCCCGCTATGCGCTGGAAATGAACGTCGGCTGGTTCGCCCGGCGCGGCCTCAAACCAGGCGATGCCATCGGTGGCATCGAACGTGCCCCGCAGGCGCGCTAGGGAGAAGGCACCACGGTCATCGATGCTGGCGGACGTAGGCAACAAAATCAGCCGCCGGCAGGGGCCGCGAATGCAGATAGCCCTGCACCTTGTCGCAGCCGATGCGCGCCAGATAGTTTTGCTGCTCCATTGTTTCGATGCCCTCGGCGATGGTATCCATGCCCAGGGTTCTGGCCAGACTGACGACGGCGGCGGCGATGGCGCAGTCGTTGGGGTCCTCCGGGATGTCGCGGATGAAGGAGCGGTCGATCTTGAGATTATCGATCGGCAAGCGCTTAAGGTAGGCGAGCGAAGAATAGCCGGTACCAAAATCGTCGATGGCGGTGCGGATGCCATGTTCGCGCAACTGGGTGAGCACCCATGAACAGAGATCGATATTGCCCATCAGCACGTTCTCGGTCAGCTCGATCTGCAAATGGTGACCGGCTACGCCGCTTTCCAGCAGCAGCGCGATGATGCTGTCGGGGAAGTCGGGCTGGGCCATCTGTACGGCGGAAATATTGACCGAGATGTAGTCGAGATACAAACCTTCTGCCTGCCATGCTTTCATGCGGGCGAGCGCCTCGCGCACCACCCAGTGTCCAAGGGGCACGATCAGGCGGGTTTCCTCGGCCACCGGGACGAACAGGTCCGGGGTGCGTGCCCCGGCAGGGGCCTGTGGCCAGCGCAGCAGGGCTTCACAGGCGATCACCTCGCCGCGCTTGATGTCAACGATGGGCTGGTAGTGCAGTTCGAAGGCGCCGTCGCGCACTGCGGCGCGCAGCGCATTGTCGAGTTCGAACTTGCTATTGGTGGCAGCCGACAGCTCCGCCGTGTAGCGATAGTGTCCGTCGCGGCCAGATTCCTTGGCGCGGTACATGGCGGCATCGGCGTTCTTGAGCATGCTGACGGCATCGGTACCATCATCCGGGTAAAGCGTGATGCCGATGCTGCAACCAATGTGCAATTCAGTGCCGGTGACCGTGAACGGCTGTTTGAAGGCAACGACAATTTTATCGGCAAGACGGGTCGCTGAATCATGCGTGGCGCCGCTTTCCATCAGCACGACAAATTCATCGCCGCCGAAGCGTGCGACGGTGTCGGCGCGGCGCGCCAGGCTCTTGAGCCGACGCGAGGCTTCAATCAGCAGCAGGTCGCCGACATGGTGCCCCAGGCTGTCATTGATGTTCTTGAACCGGTCCAGATCGATGAATAACAGCGCCAGGGCCAACTTGTCGCGCTGGGCGCGTTCGATGGCATGGTGCAGGCGATCGCTGAACAGCAGACGGTTGGGCAGTGCGGTAAGGACGTCGTGGTGGGCGAGAAAATCGAGTCGGGTCTGGGCTTCCTTCATTGAGGAGATGTCGGCCATCACGGCGATGCGATGGGTGAGTTGGCCGTCGGCATTGCGCACTTCGCTGATGGTCTGCAGCAGTGGTACAACATGGCCATCGCGGGTGCGGTCAAACATTTCGCCTTGCCAATATCCCTGCGCGCGCAGGGTGCGCCATATCCCGGCGTAGAACGTGGGTTCGTGCAGGCCGGACTTGAGCTTGCCCGGTTTCTCGCCGATCAGTTCGTCGCGTGCGTAGCCGGTGATGCGCGATACCGCATCGTTGATCTCGATGATGCGGTTGTCGGCATCGGTGATCATGATGCCCTCGCCGATATGGCTGAATACTTCTGCATACAATTGCAGATGGCGCTCGATGGTCTTTTGCTCGCCGATGTCGGTAAACAACATGACCGTCTGGGCATGCTGACCGGCATCGTCACAGATCTTCGAGGCGACCACCTGCACATCCCGGCCATGGATGCTGGTGGTGTGGCTGGAGCCATCGGCACGGGAGCGGACTTCGCCGAGCGCGGCGGCGCAGGTGCACACCTCCGTGGCGGGATGGCCGAGCACCAAGTCCCGGTCGCCACCGCCAAAAAACCAGTCGAGGGCGAGCCGGTTGCAGTCCTCGACGTGGTCGTCGAGATCGAGCACGACCACAGCTGCGCCGAGGGTGTCGAGGATGGTGCGGATCTCGTTCCGGGCAAGGTCGAGTCGCTTGTTAGTGGCATTCAGATGGGCAATGACCTCAGCGAAAGAGTCGGCGATGATGCCGATCGGGTCGAGCGCTATCAGTTGTGTATCGTCGAGTTCCTCGGGGCGCAGCGGCAGCGAGCCCATCACCACGAGCAGTTGGTCGATCTTGGCGCGGATGTAGCGGATCAGTTCGGCGTTGCCGACGGTATCCGCGGTAGGAACTGGCTGCATTCAGGGGCTACCGAAGATGCGGATGCGGTAGGCGCCATCACAACGTTCGACCTCGGTGCAAAAGCCCATGCGCTCGGCTGTGGCGGGAATGGTGGCAGTGGCTTGCCGGTCATCCGTTACCACTACGACATCGGCGCTGCCGGCGCGGATTGCCGTACTATTGCCGTTGATTTCCCGGAGCGTCAGCAGCAGGCAGGAGGGGCAGACCTGGCCGCGGATGTCGATATCAATAGTGTGCATCATAATGCCGTTAGCGTACCACGAAGCGGGTCAATAATTGCGCGCCAACCCAGGTGCCCGGCAGGAGCCCGACGAGGAACAGCAGGCTCTGCATGGCGAGGATCGGTACGCCGCCCCACAGGTGCCAGACGTTGCAAGACGGCACCATGCGTGACGCCAGGCCCAGCAGCAGGCCACCGATCAGTGCCGACATTATCTGCCGTGGCGGCACGCGCCAGTATGGGCGCCATTCGCCCAGCCACAACGCCGAACCCAAGGCGCCCAGGATGATGCCCAGAACCAGCGGATACTGAATGGCGGCGATGGCATCGAGTTGCGGGCCCGGCCCGCCGCGGATCGCCTGGTCGGCGAAGGGTGGTGTGTAATCAAGGGGTTGCAATGAAAAGTAAGCCAGACTCTGCACATACCCGGGCGCGAACAGCGACTCGATGCTGGCGCCAATCTTGGCATAGGTGGCCGTGATACCCAGTGGCATGCCGATCAATACATAGGAGATAAAGCCGAGCAGGGCGAGGATCAGCGCCGCCTGCCAAGGCGCCAGATGACCGGCGGCGAAGGCGCGACGCACCATGCGCCCGGCGCGAAATTGACGGCTGAGCCAGAAACCGCCCAGCACAACCAACGGCAGCAGCAGCGTGGTGGGTGACAGGTCCAGCCATTGCGGCAGGGTGATGGCGTTTTCCACCAGCACGGTCGACCGGGCAAAGGCGCTCCACTGTGGATGAATCTCGGCGTAAACCGTTGCACCGACAATCATGCCGATGACTGCCAGCAAGCTGGCGACACTGCCGGCACCGAGCTTGAACAGGCTGCCGCAGACGCAACCGCCGGCCAGCACCATGCCGATGCCGAAGAGAAAGCCGCCGATGGCATTGGCCAGCGAGGGAGGGCCGAGTAGCGGAAAGGGGTAAATCGTGATGATGCCGCCGAGTCGCCCCAGTTCGAACAAGGCCATGCTGGCAACGACCAGCAGGATCATCTGGCGCATCAGGAAGAAGTCGCGAAACAGGAACATGTCGCGAAACGACGCCGTCACGCAGAAGTCTGAGCGATGCATGACGAAGCCACCCACCAGGCCGATGACCAGCGAACTGGCGATGATCAACAGAAAGGGTTGTTCCAATTTGCTTGCCGGTACTGTCTGGGTGACAACAGCTACGGGCGCGACCCGAAGAGGCGGGCGTGCCGGAACGTGGCCGGAGCGTGGGAAAACAGTGCCGACCAGACGACGATAATCCAGAACAGCGTCAGGCGCGGTGCACTGTCGAACATCATCCAGCCCACCAGCAGCAATTTGGCCAGCACGCCGACACCGGCCACCTCGAGCAGATGACTCGGCTTGCGCCAGATGTCGAGTGCGAACATCGCCACGCCGGTAACCGTCACGGCGGCGGCGAGCCGGCCGACGCCGCCCAGATGATCCAGCGGGGCTCCGAACAGCGCCGCGCCGAAGGCGATCACCGCAACCAGATGCATGCCGCGCACCAGCACGGAAAGCCAGCGGCGCAGCAGGTCGGTGCGGGGAATGAGCGGTTTTGGCATGCGTGGATTATATGCGCCGTCCCGCCAGCACCGACTTTGGCGGTCGGCTATGCTAGTCTCGCGATTTCCAACAACAATATTCTAGGAGGCCAAGGTGCCCGGTCTGCTGTCCAATGTCGATCCTGATGGATTGCTTGAATACTCGGTCGTTTATACCGACCGTTCGCTGAACCATATGTCCGCCGCTTTTCAGGGCGTGATGCGCGAAATATCCCGCATCCTCAAGGCTGTCTATCACGCCGAGGCGGCGGTGATCGTGCCGGGCGGCGGCACCTTTGGCATGGAAGCGGTGGCACGTCAGTTTGCCACCGGCCGCAAATGCCTGGTGATCCGCAACGGTTGGTTCAGTTATCGCTGGAGCCAGATTTTCGAGATGGGCTCGATCCCCGCCGCGACCACGGTGCTGAAGGCGCGGCGGATGGCCGATGCGCCGCAATCTCCCTTCGCCCCGGCCCCGCTCGAAGAGGTGGTCGCGACGATTCGCGCCGAAAAACCCGACCTGGTGTTCGCACCGCATGTCGAAACCGCCTCCGGCATGCTGCTGCCCGACGCCTATCTGCGCGCCGTGGCGGATGCGGTGCATGCGGTTGGCGGCATGTTCGTGCTCGACTGCGTGGCGTCCGGTGCGCTGTGGGTGGATATGGCCGATATCGGCGTCGATATCCTGGTGACCGCACCGCAAAAGGGCTGGAGCGGGCCGCCCTGCGGCGCGCTGGTCTGCCTTGGCGCCGAGGCGCTGAAGCGCATGGAGGCGACGACCAGCACCAGTTTTGCCGCCGACCTCAAGAAATGGCTGCAGATCATGCAGGCTTACGAAAAGGGCGGCCATGCCTACCACGCCACGCTGCCGACCGATGCGCTCGTGGCCTTGCGCAAGGTGATGCTGGAAGCCGAAGCTTATGGATTCGAGAAACTGCGTACGGCGCAGAGCGAACTCGGCGCCAAGGTGCGCAAGCTGCTGGCCGCGCGCGGTTTCAAGAGTGTCGCTGCGCCGGGCTTCGAGGCGCCCGGGGTGGTCGTCTGCTACACCGACGACCCGGAGATCCAGTCAGGCAAAAAATTCGTTGCCCAAGGCCTGCAAAGCGCCGCCGGGGTGCCCTTGCAATGCGACGAACCGGCCGATTTCCGCAGCTTCCGCGTTGGCCTGTTCGGGCTCGACAAGCTCTATGCCGTCGACCGCACGGTGGCGACGCTGGAAAAAGCGCTCGACAAGGTGCTGGCAGGCTGAGCCGATCAATCCGTCAACGCAAAACGGGCACCCTCATGAGGTGCCCGTTTTTTTTCGGCTGAAGAAAATTAACCGAAGTTCTTTGCCACGAAATCCCAGTTGACCAGGTTGCCGAGGAAGGTCTCGACGAACTTGGGACGCATGTTGCGGTAGTCGATGTAGTAGGCGTGTTCCCAGACATCGACGCACAGCAGCGCCTTGTCGCCGGTGGTCAGCGGGGTGCCGGCGGCGCCCATGTTGACGATGTCGACGGAACCGTCGGCCTTCTTCACCAGCCAGGTCCAGCCCGAGCCGAAATTTCCGACGGCGGAGGTCTGGAAGGCCTTCTTGAACTCGTCGAGCGAGCCCCACTTCTTGTTGATGGCATCGGCCAGCGCGCCGGTGGGTGCACCGCCGCCATTCGGCTTCATGCAGTTCCAGAAAAATGTGTGGTTCCACACCTGCGCGGCGTTGTTGTAGATGCCGCCGGCCGGGGCCTTCTTGACGATGGCTTCGAGGTCAAGGGCTTCGTACTCGGTGCCCTTGATCAGGTTGTTGAGGTTGGTGACATAGGCCTGATGGTGCTTGGCATAGTGGTACTCGAAGGTTTCCTTCGACATGTGCGGTGCAAGGGCGTCCATTGCGTAGGGCAGGGCGGGTAGTGCATGTTCCATGTTGTTCTCCTGTTTTTGGGTCAATGATGCCCCATAAGTATGGGGATGGAACCGGGTATTACAAGTTCCCGGTCGATTGCGTTTCATCGACATTGGCTACCACGGCGATTGCGGCGCCGACGGCGAATTGCAGGCGTACCTTATCTCCGGCAGCGAGCTGGGCCGCGTCGCGGACGATCCGGCCGGCATTGTCATGGGTGATGCTGTAGCCGCGCTGCAGCGTGGCGGTGGGTGATAGTGCCGCCAGTGCGCCGCTGCAGCGGGTCAACCGGTCACGCTGGGCGGCGGTCAGCGTGATCATGGCCTGTCGTAGCCGGCGCGTCAGCCGGTCGAGATGCTGGTGGGCGGGCTGCAATACGGGACGGGCACGGGCAAGGCGCAACTGCAGCTTGGCCAGGGCTTCGCGCCGGGCTGTCAGTTGCCCGGCCGTGTGCAGGCGCCGGCCAAGCAGTTCGAGGCGCTGGCGGCTGGCGGCAAGCCGCTGGGCGGGATGAATGAGGCGCAGCGCAAGGCGGTCGACCGCCTGCATGCGGGCCTCGATTTTCAGTTGCATGGTGTGGCGCAGGCTCTTGGCCAGTTCGGCGAGTTCCTGGGTGGCGGCGAACCAGCCGGCGCTCGCCAGTTCCGCTGCGGCGGTTGGCGTGGCAGCACGGCGGTCGGCAACGTAATCGGCGATGGTGAGGTCGGTTTCGTGGCCGATGCCGGCAATTATGGGAATTGCCGGCGGGACGACGCCGGCAGAAGTCGGCGCTGGCGATATGCCGCAATGAGCGGCGATGGCGCGCGCCACGGCCTCGTCGTTGAAGGCCCAGAGGTCTTCGATGCTGCCGCCGCCGCGCACGATGAGCAGGACGTCGCATTCGTTGCGCGCGGTGGCCCTGGCTAGCGCGGCGACGATGGCGGCAGGTGCTGCCGCACCTTGCACCAGGGTGGGATAGATGATCAGTTCGACATGCGGCGCGCGGCGCAAAAAGGTGGCGATCACATCCTGCAGGGCGGCCGCCTGCGGCGAGGTGACGATGCCGACGCGGCGCGGAAAGCGCGGCAATTCGCGTTTCCTGGCGGCATCGAACAGGCCTTCGCCGGCGAGCTTTTCGCGCAGGCGCACGAACAGTTCATACAGGCGGCCGACTCCGGCACGCCGCATGGCCTCGACGTTGAGCTGGAAGTCGCCGCGCGCCTCGTAAAGCGTGACGAGCGCCTGTACCTCGACCTGCTGGCCGTTTTCAAGTTGCCACGGCAGGAGCTGGGCGCGTGAGCGGAACATGACGCAGCGCACCTGCGCCTGGCTGTCCTTCAGCGAAAAGTACACATGACCGGAAGCCGCGCGCGTCAGGTTGGATATTTCACCGCTCACCCACAGCAACGGGAAGCGCTGCTCCAGCAACAGGCGCGCTTGGCGGTTGAGTTCGCTGACGGTGAGGATATCTGCGGGCATGGGGTTCTTGATGGTGCGTTACAGCAATAAATTGGTCGACCTATGTCTGGCGCCGATGTTACCTCATCCACAACAGGCCAATTTTTCGGGAAATTGCTGAAACAGCTACCCGGCAAGCCTGATTGCACCGTGTAACCTATTGATAAATAAATAAAAACATTTTGTACAGTTTTGACACGGAGTAACAAAAGTCCTTTGTGGATGGCCACTTAGCGCGTTCATGCGCAAGAGACTCACAGACTTTTCCACAGTTTTTGTGGATAAGACCACTCTGTGGGAAGTCGTATGCTTGCCGCTCCGTTTTGTTGTGGATGAATTGCATGCAATTGATTCCCCTTGGGCCACCCGCCCTGCTCGGTTTGTTTCGCGAGGTACTGGAAAGCAGCCTGGTCGAACGCGGTGTGGCGCAGGGACTGGAACTGCTCGGCCATGCCGACGAATTCTGGCGTGCCGTGCCGCTTGCCGAGTTGCAGCGCATGGCGCAAGGCGGCAATGCTGCCGCCCAGGCGGAACTGGCTTGGCGCTCAGCCGTCGGCGAGGGATTGCCGAAGTCGGTGGCCGATGCGGTGAACTGGGCGACGCAAAGCGCGGAGAAGAAATCTCCGGCCGGCGAGGCGGTGCTGGGCTGGTTGCTCTATCACGGCATGGGTCTGCCGAAGGATTACGCCGAGGCGGCACGCCTGTTCGAGCATGCTGCCGACGCGGCGGACAGTCGCGGCATGGCCTGGTTGGCGCTTTGCCTGTTGCGCGGCCACGGGGTCAGCGCCGACGTCACGCGCGGCAGCGAACTCCTACACAAGACGGCCGAGCAGGGCAGTCATCTGGCCCAGTACTGGCTGGGGCGGCTGCTCTATCTGGGGCAATATCTGCCGCGTGATTTTGCGCAGGCTGTCCGCTGGCTGACGCTTGCCAGCGAGCACAATTCTGGCCGCGCGGGCCGCGCCGCCGACCTGCTGGCGCGCTGCCATTTCTTTGGTCGTGGCGTGGAAGAAAACCGTAGCGAGGCGGTGCGCCTCTGGCGCGTGGCGGCACTGGATGACGTTGCACCGGCGATGTTCTCTCTCGGGTTGTGCCTCTATGCCGGCGAAGGCACAGCCGTCAATCACGCCGAAGCGGTGACCTGGTTTCGCGCCGCGGCCAGAAAGCGTGTCGCCGGGGCGATGTTCCTGCTCGGCCAATGCACCACCTTCGGCTTCGGCGTCACGCCCGACCCGGCGGTCGGTCTGGCCTGGTATCGGCGCGCGGCGGAGCGGGGCAACCGCGAGGCCGAGTTTGAACTGGCCGAAGCGTATGCCGCCGGCCGCGCCCACCTGGAGCGCGATCTCGAAGAAGCGGTGCGCTGGTGGCGTGCCGCTGCCCGACAGGGGCATGCGCGAGCCCAACTGAAGCTCGGGCACTGCTATCGCTGGGGCGAGGGCATCGAAGAGAACAAGCGCCTCGCGCTGGCCTGGTATCGCCGTGCCGCCGATGGTGGAGAAGTTGCCGCCCATGTCTGGCTGGGCGAATGTCATGAGCATGGCGAGGGCGCACTCAAGCTGAGTGCTGATCCGGCCGTGGCACGACAGCACTATCACGCTGCCGCGGTCGCTGGTGAGCCGCACGGACTGGCCGAACTGGGACGCTGCCAGCTGTATGGCATCGGCGGTCAGGTTGATGTTGCGCGCGGCGAAGCGGCGTTGAAGCAGGCGGCCGAAGACGGCTGGCAGCCGGCGCTCGACGAACTGGAACGTTACTGGTTTGCCGAGGGCGAGCGGTATTTCCATGGTCATGGCGCGGTGGCGGATGCCGCGCGGGCGCGGCTGTGCTATCGCAAGGCGGGCGAACTGGGCCACCGGCGCGCGGCCTACATGCTGGCCGAGTGTCTGCGCCACGGCTTGGGCGGGGCTGCGGAGCCGACGCAGGCGCTGACCTGGTATCACAGCGCGGCGACGCTGTTCGATGCCAAGCTGGCGCTGGCCGATCTCTACTATCGCGGCGAAGGTGTGGTGTGCAATTACCGTGAAGCCTTCCGCTGGTTCGAGCAGGCCGTCGCCCAGCATGAAGATGCCTATGCGCTTTATAGTCTGGGCTATTGCCTGCTGCATGGGCAGGGCGTGCGCCGCGATGTGCGGCTGGCCTTGCGCCATTTGCGTCGCGCCGCGGTGCTCGGCGAAGTCAACGCCCAGTACGAACTGGGCCTGGCCTATTACCGCGGGGCCGGGGTTGTCAAAAACCTGCGACTGGCGATGAAATGGCTGCGCATGGCCGCGAACCATGGACAAGACGAGGCGCGGGCGTTTATTGAGCGCATCGAGCGCGGGCAGCAGTTAAACTGAACGCCCGCCCCCTCCCATCCTCCCCCTCACGGGAGGGGTGACTGTTGACTCACTGTGTTCGTTTATTACGGGGAGCCCCCGCTCAAACCTGTGAGCGGAATGCGGCTGGCGCCGCGTGTCGCCTCGCCTTGGGGCGGCCCGGCGGCGAGGCTGCTGTGGGGAGCGTTAGCGTGAAATACAGCGTTTGCGCCGGGCCGCCCAAGCAAACGCGACACGCGGCGCCAGCCGCAATCCGCGCCGACCTCGAACCATCGCGCCCCGTGATAGCCGAGCGCAGCGAGCCGTCTAGAACACCCCGCGAGGGGGACGAAGGGGGGGCGGGTGTCTTTCCTGATCGGGGGCGCAGCCCGTGCATCATGAAAGTTAACTACAGCGCAGCCTGATTTGCGCTGAAAGTCCGCCGCCGTCGCGCGGCAACAATTCCAGCCGGCCATGCTGTGCGCGCACGATGCGTTCGACGATGGCCAGGCCCAGCCCGGCGCCGCTGGCACCGGTGCGTGCCGTTTCGCCGCGCGTGAAGGGCAGTTTCAGCCGCTCGATCTCGCCGGAGGCGATGCCCGGGCCGCGATCCTCGATGGCAATGACGATTTCATTGCCAGCCTGCGTCAGCGTGAGGTCGACCGGTTCTGCCGTGCCGGCATGGCGCAGGGCGTTTTCGATCAGGTTGATGATGGCGCGGCGCAGCGCCTCGGGGCGTGCTGCAGCCAATTTGGAAAAGTCGGCGCTGGCTGGACGGCGCACCCTGTCCCCATAGCGGCCGGCGATGTCATTCAGCAGGGCGTCAAGGTCGGTCGGTTCTGCTGGCGTCCCGGCGCTGTCCTGCGGTCGGGCGAAGTCGAGGAATTGACCGATGGTGCGATCCATCTCCTCGATGTCGGCAGCCATGCCGGCGCGTGCTTCCGGCTCGGCAACGCTGAGTTCGGTTTCCATGCGCAGTCGCGTCAGGGGCGTGCGCAGGTCGTGCGAAATGCCGGCCAGCAGCAGGCGGCGGTCATCTTCCAACTGCCGGAGGTTCGCGCTCATCTGGTTGAAGGCAGCAGTGACGGCCGTGATCTCCTGTGGGCCGTGTTCCGGCAGTGGCGGCGGCGTCTCGCCAGCGCCGACTTTGCGGGCGGCGGTTTCCAGTGCCCGCAAGGGACGGGTGATGAGAAACACGATCAGCCAGGCACCCGCGAGCGACAGCAGCAGCACCGCCGCGCCCCAGCCCAGCCATTGCAGGGGCAGTTTGCGTTCCAGCCGCTCGCGCGGCAGGGCCAGCCAGAAATCGCCTTCCGTGCCCTCGAAGATGCGAAAGCTGACGAACAGGCCAGGTTCGCCGTTCAGTTCGAAGGCCAGGCGGGTGTCAGCCCCGAGCCGTTCCTGCAACAGGGTTGCGATGCGGCGCGGCAGCGGCAGCGGCGGCGGCGGGACAATCTGGTCATTGTCGTCAGCGGGGTAAACATGCAGTCCTTCGCGGTCGGAAAGCTCCGCCAGCAGATGGTGGCGCAGTTCGGGCTGGGCGGCCAGCAGGGCGACACGTGTCAGGTTGGTCATGCTGACGACTAGTTGCGTCAGTTGGCGGGCGCGCGGCTCCAGTTCGGCTTCTCGAAAGATGGTCAGCCAGGCGGCAACCGCCAGCAACATCAATGTGGCGATCAGCAAAAAGGCGCGCCACAGCAGGCTCTTGGGCAAGAACACGATGAGGCTGTCTAGATTGCGGAGCTGCCGTCCGGCACAAACACATATCCAAAGCCCCACACCGTCTGGATGTAGCGTGGCTTGGCCGGGTCGTTCTCGACCAGCTTGCGCAGGCGCGAGATCTGCACGTCGATGGCGCGGTCGAAGACGCCGTGTTCGCGACCGCGCGCCAGTTCCATCAGCTTGTCGCGTGACAGCGGCTGGCGCGGATGCTTGAGCAGCACTTGCAGCAGGCCGAATTCGCCGGTGGTGAGCAGGGTGACGGCGCCGTCACGCGTCAGTTCGCGGGTGGCCAGATTGATTTCGACCGGGCCGAAGCGCATCACCTCATGCGTGGCGGCGGGTGCGCCGGCGGGGGGCGGCGTGGCCCGGCGGCGCAGCACGGCATGGATGCGCGCCACCAGTTCACGCGGGTTGAAGGGTTTGGGCAGGTAGTCGTCGGCGCCGAGTTCCAGGCCGACGATGCGATCGATATCGTCGCCCTTGGCAGTGAGCATAAGAATGGCGATGTCATTGCCGGTCGGGCGGTTGCCACGCAGGCGTCGGCAGATCGACAGGCCGTCTTCGCCCGGCAGCATCAGGTCAAGCACGATCAGGTCGTAAAGCTCACGCTCCAACAGCCGATCCATGCCGGCGGCATCGGCGGCCGTTTTGACGGCGAAGCCCTGCTCGGTGAGATAACGTTCGAGCTGGCTGCGCAAGCGCAGGTCGTCATCGACGACGAGAATCTTGTGTTTGCGGGTTTCGGTATTCATGTCGCCTCCGCAGGGCCGCCCCAAGGAGGCGACGAATCAACAACACGGAAGCCGCTTTGCGGCTGAACACGTGTAACCCCCGCCCTTGGGGCGGGGGTTAGGGGGTGGGATACTCTCATGTAATGCAGGATACCGCCATTTTGCGACAGGACGTTGCGGGATGTTGCTGCAGGTCAGGGTCGCAACGGTTTGTTACAAACCCTGCCGCAGCCTGCCCGCAGGCGCGGCCTACAATGCAGACATGAAACCGTCTGTGCGTATTTTCCTTCTGCTCGGTCTGTCCGTCTTCGCTCTTGCAGCAGAGGCGCAGCCCGCGCCGCCACCGCCGCCCGGCTATTCCGGGCAGGGGAAAGGTTACGGACAAGGGCAGCGCGGGCCGATGCGGGATCTGTCCGATGAGCAGCGCGAAGAACGCCGTCGGGACAACCGCCAGCGCCGCGAGGTCTGGCAGCAGATGAGTCCGGAAGAGCGCCACCAGTTGCGCCGCGACATTCGCGATGCCGGGCAGGAGTTGTATCCGCGCGGACGCCATCGGCGCAACGACTGAGCGGGCCCGCCATTTGCACAAATGCAATTGCCGACAGTCGGTCAGCCGGCACTAGTCGATACGCTGGCCGGATAAAATATTAGTTTGTGGCGGGCGGTTTGTCCGATGTCGCGCGAAGCTGGCGGCAGCCAGGCCATCGGAAGCAGAAGTATCCAGAGACGCATGCAGAGTTCCTTTGATTGGGTGAAAAGTTGCGGGCGAGATCCTACCCAGCTCCTTGGACGGCCTGACGAACTGCCGCATAAAATTGCTAGACTGCGTGCCGTGAAAATCCTCGCTTTTGAAGCCTCCACCCGCCGTCTGTCGGTTGCCCTTTGGTGCGATGGCGCGCTGCTTGAGCGGTCGGCCGATGTGCCGCATGGCGGTGCCGAGCGGCTGCTGCCCTGGGCCGGCGAACTCCTCGGCGCGGCCGGCATTTCCCTGGCGCAGCTCGACGGCATTGCCTTCGGCGCCGGACCGGGTGGTTTTACCGGGCTGCGCCTGGCCTGTGGTGTTGCCCAGGGACTGGCTTTCGGACTTGATTGTCCCGTGGTTCCCGTCGGTACCCTGGCGGCGCTGGCACTGGCCAGCGGCGACGGAAAAGTGATCGCCTGTCTCGACGCACGCATGAACGAAGTCTATATCGCTGCTTATCTGGTTGACGGGGATCGGGTCGAGGAAATCATGGCGCCAATAGTCGGCGCTGGCGAGACGGTGACCTTGCCGGAAGGCGCCGGCTGGCGCGGCGCCGGTGACGGATTTTCTGCCTGTGGCCCGCTACTGACGGCGCGCCTGGGTACGCGCCTGATTGCCGCGGACACCACGGCCAGTCCCACCGCAGCAGCCGTGGCCCGTTTGGCTGCGCCGCTGCTGGCCAGTGGTCGGGGCGTTGCCGCCGCCGCTGCCATGCCGCTCTACATTCGCGACAAGGTGGCCTTGACCACGGCCGAGCGCAAGGCGCGGGGCGGGCTGAAATGACCCCCCCCCGAAGCCGCAGCTTCGCTGCGTCCTCCCCCCAGGGGGCCAAGCAAAACTTGGGGCGGCCCGGCGTTTTGCTTGAGAAATTTGTGTCGATGGGCGAAGCGGACCTGCCCGCAGTGACCGCTGCCGAGCAACGCATTCATCGATTCCCGTGGACGCTCGGCAACTTTCACGATTCCCTGCTTGCCGGCCATGAGGCCTGGCTGCAACGTGAAAGCGGCGAATTGCTCGCCTTTGCAGTGATGATGGGCGCGGTGGATGAGTCGCACTTGCTCAATATCAGTGTGGTGCCGGAACGGCAACGGAGCGGATTGGGGCGCGCGCTGCTCGAATTTCTCTGCGACCAGGCGCGGCAGGGCGGCATGGTGCGCATGCTGCTGGAGGTGCGCGCTGCAAATCAGAACGCCATCGCCTTCTATCAGCACTTCGCTTTTGTCGAGATCGGCCGGCGGCGCGGTTACTATCCCGACTCCACGGGCCGGGAAGACGCCATCGTAATGTCAAAAAAATTATGAACCGAGATCAAACACTCAAGGAGATGGGCCTCGGGCCGATCTGGAAGCTGCGCCAGCCGCCAAAAAAGAAGCGGGGTGCGGCAAGTGAAGCGCCCAGCACCGCGCTCGTCGATCCACGCACTGCGGCCATCGCCGCGATGGGCTGGGCAGAATTACAGCAGGCGGTTGCCGACTGTCAGGCCTGCGAGCTGTGCAAGACCCGCAAGCAGGCGGTGCTGGGGGTCGGTGATCCGGCTGCCGACTGGCTGTTCGTCGGCGAAGGGCCAGGGGCCGAAGAAGACGAACGCGGCGAGCCCTTCGTCGGCAAGGCCGGCAAACTGCTCGACAACATGCTGGCGGCCATCGACCTGAAGCGCGGCCAGCAGGTTTACATCGCCAATGCCGTCAAGTGCCGGCCGCCCGACAACCGCACGCCGGAGCCGGGCGAGACGGCGGCCTGCTGGCCCTTCCTGGCGCGTCAGATCGAACTGATCCAGCCGAAACTGATTGTCACGCTGGGCAAGCCTGCCGCGCAAACCCTCCTGCAACAGGAAGTGAAGATCGCCGACGCGCGCGGCCGGGTGCATGATTTCGCCGGCATGCCGCTGATCGTCACCTATCACCCGGCCTATCTGCTGCGCAATCTGCCCGACAAGGCGAAGGCCTGGGAAGACCTGTGTTTCATGCGCCAGACCATGCGCGCGCTTTGACCACACTGCCGAACAGTTCTCTCCGGTAAAATCGCCCCATGTTCCCCATCCCCTTGATGCGCGCCGACCAATCCGCTCTGCTGGTCATCGACCTCCAGGAGCGCCTGTTGCCGCACACTCATGACTGGCAGCAAGTGCTTGAACATGTCGACTGGCTGGTGCAGGTGGCGCAGCGGCTGGGCGTGCCGGTGGCGGCCACCGAACAGTATCCCAAGGGTATCGGCCACACCCATGCGCAGGTTGCCGCCCATCTGCCGGCCGGTGCAACCGGTGAAAAAATCCATTTTTCCTGCATGCCTGGCAATTGCCTGCCGAAATTGCCAGGCATGGAACGGCAACAGGTGGTGGTGTGCGGCATCGAATCCCATGTCTGCGTGTTGCAGACGGTGCTGGAACTTGCCGCTGCTGGCAAGCAGGTGTTCGTCGTTGCGGAAGCCGTCGCTTCGCGCGATCCCGCCCACAAGGCGCTGGCGCTGGAACGCATGCGCGCGCACGGCATCACCATCGTTTGTCGCGAGATGGTCGCCTTCGAATGGCTCGGCCAGGCGGGCACCGATCAGTTCCGTGATATCAGCAAGAATTTTCTGAAATAGCGTGTAAAAAATTGCGCATTCTTCTATCCAACGACGACGGTTACTTCGCTCCGGGCCTCGAAGCGCTGGCGCAGGCCATGGCCGGGCTGGGCGACCTCACCGTGGTGGCGCCCGAGCGCAACCGCAGCGGCGCTTCCAATTCGCTGACACTGGATCGGCCGCTGCATCTCAAGCGCGCGGCCAGCGGTTTCTTTTACGTCAATGGCACGCCGACCGATTGCGTGCATCTGGCGGTGACCGGCATGCTCGATCACGAGCCAGACATGGTGCTATCGGGCGTCAATCTCGGCCCCAACATGGGTGACGACACGGTGTATTCGGGCACAGTGGCGGCAGCGATGGAAGGCTATCTGCTGGGCGTGCCGTCCATCGCGGTATCGCTGGGCAGCTTCGAGGGCAAGCATTTCCCCACGGCCGCGCGCGTCGCGCGCGAGCTGGCCGAGCGTTTTGGCAAGCAGCCCTTTGGCGCGCCGGTGCTGCTCAATGTCAATGTGCCGGACGTGCCTTACGCTGAGCTGAAAGGCCTGCGCATCACCCGTCTGGGGCGTCGTCACAAAGCCGAACCGGTGGTGCGGCAGATGTCGCCACGTGGCGAGACGGTGTACTGGATTGGCGCGGCCGGTCTGGCGGCCGACGCGGGCGAGGGCACCGATTTTCATGCGGTCGAAAATGGTTGGGTGTCGGTGACGCCCTTGCAGATCGACCTGACCCACACCGGCCAGATGAACCGCGTGCGGGAGTGGCTTGCAGATGGCATTGCGGTTAGCGCACCATGAACGGCCTTTCCGGTATCGGCATGACCTCGCAACGCACGCGCACGCGCATGATCGAGCGGCTGCGCGAGCAGGGTATCAAGAACGAACAGGCGCTGACGGCGATGGCCAGCGTGCCGCGCCATATTTTCGTCGATGCCGCCGCCGCCCATCGCGCCTATGAAGATACGGCCCTGCCGCTGATCCTGGGGCAGACGATCTCGCAGCCCTACATCGTCGCGCGCATGATCGAACTGTTGCTCGACGCGCGCGACAAGCTCGGCAAGACGCTTGAAATCGGCGCCGGTTGCGGCTATCAGACGGCAGTGCTGGCGCAGCTGACGCGCGAGGTATTTGGCGTCGAACGGCTGGCGCCGCTGCTGGCGCGGGCGCGCGAGAACCTTAAACAACTGAAGTTGCCGTTCATTCGCCTCAAGCACGCCGACGGCATGGCTGGGTTACCCGAGGCGGCGCCCTTCGATTCGATCATCGTCGCGGCTGCCGGCGTCAGCGTTCCGCAGTCATTGCGCGAGCAGCTTGCGCCGGGGGGGCGACTGGTGATTCCGGTGGGTGGCCAGGAGCAGGTGCTGTGTATGATCGAGAGAACGCCGCAAGGTTGGGTTGAAACACGTTTTGACGCGGTGCGCTTCGTGCCGCTGTTGCCGGGGGTAGGCTGATGTTGGGAAGGATTGCATTTTTGGTGGTTGTTTTCGTGCTGGCCGGTTGCGGTGGCATGACCGCCGCGCCCGTTGGCGAAAGCCGGGCGCCCACGCCGGTCGAGGCTGCCTTGCCAGGTACTGCCGTGCCTGCCGTTGCTTCCGCCGACCGGTTTTATTTCATCAAGAGGGGCGACACGCTGTATTCCATTGCCAAGGCCCATGGCGTCACCCCGCGCGAAATGACGGTGTGGAACAATCTTGAAGATGCCACGCGCATCGCGGTGGGCCAGCGCCTGCGGGTCAGTGCGCCGGGTGCTGCGCCAATGCCTGCTCCGCTGCCTGGTGCTGCCGAAGTGCGGCCGATTGCCAGCGGCGGTGCCGTTGTCGGGCGTCCGCTGGATGGTTCCCCGTCAGGCGCCGCCGTACCCGCTGCGGGGCATTTCATCTCGCCAGCGCCGACTTTTGCGCCCGGCGGCGAATCGCTCAAGCGCTCGCCCAAGGGTGGCAAACTGCCGTATTCAGTAGAGAATCTGGCGCTCCTGAAGGCGCAAACCGTTGCGCCGGTGCCGCCAGGTGTGGCCCCGGCGGCACCGGCGGCGCAGCCGGAAACGCCTGTCGCCCCGCCGCCCGCGGCAGTCAGTCCGCCAGTGGCGGCAGCGTCCGGCGACATCGACTGGGCTTGGCCCGCGCCGGGCAAATTGCTGGCCAATTTCACTGAAGGCGGCGCCGGCCAGGAAGCCAACAAAGGTATCGATATCGCCGGCAAACAAGGTGATCCGGTGCTGGCAGCGGCAGCCGGCAAGGTGGTCTATTCCGGCAGCGGGCTGCGCGGCTATGGCAATCTGGTCATCGTGCGCCACAATGCCATGTTTCTGTCTGCCTACGCCCACAACAGCCGCATTCTGGTCAAGGAAGGGCAGGCGGTGGTGCGCGGCCAGAAGATCGCCGAAATGGGTAGTTCCGATGCCGATCAGACCAAGCTGCATTTCGAAGTCAGGCAGCAGGGAAAACCGGTCGATCCCCTCAAATTTCTCCCGCCACGCTGATGCCCATACCCATAGACGACGAAAATGCAGGCGATAACCCGGCCGTGACCGGAGAGGCCGAAGATGTGCATGATGTCGCGCACGATGTGACCGGCGCGGACGGCTTTCTCGACGATGTCACCCAGCTTTATCTCAAGGAAATCGGCGGCACCCCGCTGCTGACGCCAACCCAGGAACTGGCGCTGACGCGTGCCGTCCGCGCCGGAGACTTTGCTGCACGCCAGCACATGATCGAGGCCAACCTGCGCCTGGTTGTCAGTATCGCCAAGCACTATCAACACCGCGGCATTCCGCTCGATGATCTGATCGAGGAAGGCAATCTCGGCCTGATCCATGCGCTGGAAAAATTCGACCCCGAACGTGGGTTCCGCTTTTCCACCTATGCCACGTGGTGGATCCGCCAGAACGTCGAGCGTTCGATCATGAACCAGTCGCGCACCATTCGCCTGCCGGTGCATGTGGTCAAGGAACTCAACTCCGTCCTGCAGGCCTTGCGGCGGATGGGGGTGGAGCCGGGCGAGGCCGAATCGGCGATTGAAACGGTGGCCTGCCTGCTGCACAAGCCGGTGGAGGAAATTCGGCGCATTCTTGCGCTCAACGAACGCACGACTTCGCTTGATGCACCGCTGGATATCGATCCCACGCTGAGTGTTGCCGATGCGATTGCCGACGAAGACGCCGTTGATCCGGAGAGTGCCATCGAGCAGGCCGAGATCGAGCAGCATGTCGCCGCCTGGGTGGCCGATCTGTCAGACCGGCACCGGCGTGTCGTCGAGTCGCGCTATGGACTGAACGGCCAGGACATCGCCACGCTCGAAACCCTGGCGCATGAATTGGGCATCACCCGCGAACGGGTGCGGCAACTGCAGATGGAAGCGTTGACCCGCCTGCGCCAGCGCCTGGCCCGTCAGTCGATGGACGTGCGCGCGCTGCTGTAGTTAAGGCCCACCCCTCCCAACCTCCCCTCAAGGGGAGGTGACTGTTGACTCGCTGCGCTCATGTTATTACGGGGAGCTTGCCTCGGGCAGTTGTGCGGATTGCGGCTGGCGCCGCGTGTCGTCCCGGCTTGGGGCGGCCCGGCGCCGGGACTGCGGTGTGGCGTTCTTGAATTGGCTTTACAGAAAGTCGGCGCTGGCGAGACGGCGTAAAAAATAACCACCCACAGATGTAGCCTTGCCGCCGGGCCGCCCCAAGGCAAGGCGGCACGTGGCGCCAGCCACAACCCGTACCTTAGTGAACATCAACGCTCCCCGTGATAGTCGAGCGCAGCGAGCAACAGTCACCTCCCCTTGAGGGGAGGTTGGGAGGGGTGGGACTTCACCCATTCGCGCAGCGTCAGCAAAGCCTTGTCATACTCGAAGCCGGCGATCTGTCTGGCGAGGGTTTCGAAGCGCCAGTCCAGTGCGCTTTGCAGGAATGCTTGATTCTCGGCAAGTACCTCGGCGGCGCGGATGTCGTCTTCGCTCAGCAGTTTTTCGAGACGGTGCACGATTGCTGCGCCATCCATGGTTGCCGGTAGCGGTTTGGCGGGCTGCGTTGGTTCCGTGGCGGGGGTGGCGGCCGCTGTTCTGCCGACCGCGGGAGAAAGGTGCAGATCCATCCAGAAAACGCTGCCCTTGCCGGGGTTACTTTGCATGTCAATGTCGGCCCCCATCATGCGCGCGGCCTGGCGGGTCAGCGCCAGCCCCAGCCCGACGCCACCGTAGCGGCGGGTCGGACTGTCGTCGAGCTGGTGGAAGGCATTGAACAGTCCGGCCTGTTTGTCGGCCGGAATGCCGATGCCGCTATCCGTCACGCTGATGCGCAGGGCTATTGCCCCGTCCGGTGCCGTGCCGAGCGTTTCAGCGCGTACCCGAATGCTGCCGCGCGCAGTGAATTTGGCGGCATTGGCGGCGAGTTGGCGGATCACCACGGCAATGCGGCGAGCGTCACCGTGCAAATACGGCGGCAGGTCGTCCGGTATCTCCATAGCTGCTGCGAGGCCCTTGGCCCGCGCGGCGGCGAAGGGAACTTGGCAGGCCTCGGTCATCACGAGGCGCAGCGCGAAGGGGGCAGCCTGACCGGGCTCGTTGCGGGTGAATTCGATGAGGCCGTCGACGAGGCCGACCAGCTGTTCCGCCGCCGACAGTACCTTGCCGGCCATGTCCTCTTCTTTTGCCGGCAGTCCCGCCTTGCGCATCAGTTCGGTGAAGCCGATGATGGCGTTCATCGGCGTGCGCAGTTCGTGGCCCACCATACCCAGAAAGCGGCTTTTGGCCTGGCTGGCGGTCTCGGCGGCATCGCGGGCGCGGCGCAGGTCGTCGGCCATGGCGAGCAGTTCGGCGGTCCGGCTATTCAATTGCTCTTCGAGCTGCCTGCCATGCCGGTCAATCTCGCGCATCTGGCCTGACAGACGGGTGTAAACGCTGGTTATGGTTCTGCCCAGTACGGCCTGCGACGGCCACAAATAACCGCCTTTCGCCGCCTCATAGGCGCGTTCTGCCGCCATGCCGGCCTGTATGGCGCGCACCTGCCGACCCATCGCCTGATCTTCGCCCAGTACATGAAACAGCAGCCAGCCGGCCAGAAAGCCAAGGAACTCCTGTCCGGCCAGTGCGTCGGCGCGGGACAGGCGTGCCTTCCAGTCGAGCACATCCTGCAACAGCTTGCCATGGGACTGGCGGTGATGATCGAGCACCCGGGCATCAACACCCTGGACGCGCATCAATTCTTCTTCAGTGTGGAAATGCTCGCTGGCGTAGTCGGTCAGGCCACGAAACAGCGCCAGACGTTCGTTCTGCCGTTCCGGACTGAAATCCAGCAACGCGGGGGTGGCTGCGTTGATCAGTTCCACCAAGCGGCGATGCTGGCGGTCGACGATGTCGATGCCGGTCAGGAAATCATCGGTCCAGGTGAAGAAGGCCATGCCTTAGCTCACGCCGCTATTCATTATGCAACTGCGCCCTGAGCACGCGCACAGTGGCCAGCGCAGCCTGATAATTGAAGGCGTCGACCTGCCGCTCCAGAGCGGTCGCCTGTACCGCGAATGCCTGCCGCAGCATGGTGCGATTTTCGACGAGCAGATCCGCCACGGTGGTGTCGTCAGCGGCGAGCAGACTTTCCAGACGATCAAGCAGACTGAGGATTTCAGCCGGGGCAGGCTTTGCCAATGCTTCTTGGGGAGTGATCGGGATTTCGGCGGGCAGGCTGGCGACTGCCGCTTGCAAAGTCTGCAATGCCTGACTTAATGCAGAGAATAGCGGCTCCAGCGGCACTGCAGCGTTCACGCCTTGGCGCAAGGCGGATTCGAGTCCGGCGGCTGCCGCCTGCAGGTGAACCAGTCCCAGGCTGCCGGCGGCACCCTTGAGACCATGTGCGAGATTGCGCGCGTCTTCCAGCCGGTTGTTCGCCTGCAGATCCTTGATCTGCGCCAGGTCGTTGCAGTGTCGTTCGTTAAAGCCTTGCAGCATCTGGACGTAGCGTTCCACATTGCCTCCCAGCAGGCGTACCGCCCGTTGCATTTCAGGCGTATCCAGATTGGTCAGTTGGGCGGGCAGGGTTTGCTGCGCCAAGGCGGCGGGATCAGCTGACGATGAAACGCCAGATGCCCCCGGCTTTACTATCGAGGCGGTGTGTGGCAGCCATTTGAGCAGCGTGTCGAACAAGGCGTCCGGAATCACGGGCTTGGTGATGAAGTCGTTCATGCCGGCGGCCATGCAGTGCTCCCGATCCTCGGCAAAGGCATTCGCTGTCATGGCCAGAATGGGGATGGTCGCGCCATTGGCGAGGCGGCGAATTTGTTGGGTCGCCTCCAGGCCATCCATGACCGGCATTTGCATGTCCATCAGCACAATTGCAAAATTTCCGCCGCTGGCGATCTTGCGTACGGCGACTGCGCCGTCTTCCGCAAGCTCGACCACCAGGCCAGTGCTCTCCAGCAAACCGGCGGCAACCTCTTGATTGACCGGGTCATCCTCGACCAGCAATACTCGTGTCCCTTGATGGTCGTGGGCCAAAATGTCTTCGGCATTCGCGGTGCGCCTGATCTGTGTGGTTTCGGGTGTCTCCGTACCGACGCCCTTGCTCAGCCGCGCCGTAAACCAGAAGGTGCTGCCTTTGCCCGGTGTGCTGTCAACGCCGACTTCGCCGCCCATCAGTTCAGCGAGGTGGCGGGTGATGGCCAGACCCAGGCCGCTGCCGCCATAGCGGCGCGTGGTAGAAGCATCGGCCTGCTCGAAAGCCGTAAATAGACGCGGGATCATTTCCGGGGCAACACCGATGCCGGTATCCTCGACCTCGAAACGGAGCAGAGCGCTGCTGGCATCCTCCGCCTGCAGGTGGCAACGCAAGGCAACATGGCCGCGCTGGGTGAACTTGATGGCATTGCTGGCCAGATTGAGTAGCGCCTGCGTCAGGCGGGTCGGGTCGCCGCGCAGGTTTGCCGGCAGTGTTCCCGTGTCGATGCTCAGTTGCAGTCCCTTGTCGCGGGCCTGTTCGTCCAGCAGGGACGCAATATTGGGTGGAATGGCGGCAACGGCAACCGGGACGGACTCGATCAGCAGTTTGCCCGCTTCCACCTTGGAAAGATCGAGGATGTCATTGATGAGCCCGAGCAGGAGACGGCTGGCCTGTTCGATCCGGTCGATCTGCTCGCCCTGCTTTGGCGTGACCTGCCCACGGCGTATCAGGTAGGTCATGCCGAGAATGGCATTCATCGGGGTACGGATTTCGTGGCTCATATTGGCCAGGAAGGCGGCCTTGCTGCGGCTCGCGGATTCGGCCTTGTCCAGTGCGAATTCGAGCTGGGCGGTGCGTTCGGTGACCAGTGTCTCCAGATGATGGCGGTGACGATCCAGTTCCGTGCCGAGGCGTTTTTTCTCGGTAACGTCTTCCTTGACGGCAACGAAATGAGAGATGGTGCCATCCGGCTGGCGGAGGGGGGTGATGATGGCGAATTCCACATACTCGCTGCCATCCTTGCGCTTGTTGATGAATTCGCCCTTCCAGGGATGACCCTGGCGCAGTGTGTCCCATAATGCCGTGTAGGTTTCCGGCGGGGTTTTCGCGGATTGCAGCAGGCGCGGGTTCTGGCCCAGCAATTCCTCTTTTGGATAGCCGGAAGCCCGGATGAAGGCGGCATTGACGTACTCGATCTCGGCAGCGAGATTGGTGATGACGATGCTTTCGGGGCTTTGTTCCACCGCCTGGGCGAGCTTGCGCAGTTCATTCTCACTGGCCCGCAACTCCGCTTCCGACCGGCGCTTCTGCACGGTGCGCCAGATATCGTTGGCGATCAGTTGAACGGTCTCCACATCCGTTGCGTCGTAGTCCGCAGCCTTGTTGCCCACGCCCGCCAGCATCACGACTTTGTCGTTTTCGATCACCGGTACCGTGATCAGGCGCTGTAGTGCGGAATGCCCTTCCGGCAGACCGCGCTTGTGCGGGCAGGCGGCATAGTCGTTGAACATGACGGGCTTGCGCTCGTGCAGGGCATCGGCCCAGATGCCGGCCTGGCTCACCGGATAGTGCTTGTCGAAAGCTGCTTTACAGTAGTGCTCCAGGGTGCGGCGCGACCAGGCCACCAGTTCGATGGTCTCCTCATCGTCATTGACGAAATGGATGAACGAAATTTGGCTGCCGGTGAGGTCTTCCGCCAGTTCCTGGCCGCGCTGCATGAACGCGATCTCGTCCATCTGTTCGGCTGCCTTGGGCAGTTCCAGCAGGGCCTCGGCGCGGGCGGCCTGCAGGGCCAGGACTGCTGCGGTGCGCTTGAATTCGGTGATATCGATATGTCCGCCGATCAGGCGAATCGCCTGCCCCGCGTCATTTACGGTCGCTGCGCCTTTGGCGGCAACCCAGCGGTAGCTGCCGTCCTTGTGGCGCATGCGATATTCCATGTCGAATGCGCCGACGGGATGCGTTACGAAGGCGGTGATTTCATTCGCGACGCGCTGCTGGTCGTCCGGATGCAGGCGGCTATACCATTCGTTGTACTCATTGGGCATTTCGGCGTCGCGGTAGCCGAGTTGCGCCTTCCATTCCGAAGAAAGCACGACGCGGTTGGTGACAATGTCCCATTCGTACAGACCCATCTGCGCGCCCGCCACGGCAATGCGCAGGGATTGTTCCTGTTCGCGCAACACCTTCATGGCTTCGAGTTGTTCCCATTCCGCCGCCGCGCGCGCGGCCAGAATGCGCAGCACCCCTTCGACCATTGTCCAGTCCTGCAGCGGCCGGCGGCTGATGCCGACGCATAGGCCGATGACTGCGCCGTTGCGCCTGAGCATCGGTTCGCCGACATAGCTCTCGGCCCCGAGATTTCTCAATTCGACATCGTCCGGGTAGCGGGACTGTACGTTGGATTCGACACGGCAGTTGGCCGTTTGCACCACGTTGTTGCAGGGCGTGCCGGCCAGATCGTAGGACCAGTTGTCGATGATCCGGCCATCCAGCCAGGCCGCCAGCGTTTCTATCCGTTCTGTGCCGGGTAGCAAATGGCCGACATGCACGTAATCCAGTTCGAGGGATTCGGCGGCGTGGCGTACGGCATCGCGGAAAAAACTTTCGCCCGCGCTGCGCGCCACGAAATCCGCCGTGCTGGCGACCAGACGCAAGGTGCGGAGGCGTTCCTGCTGGGCGCGTTGCGTGGTCTGGGTGCTCGTCAGTTGCCGGCGCTGGCGCGCCAACAGCAGGGTAACGGCGGCGAGAATCAGTAGCAGCAGGCCGGCCGTGGCGATCAGGATGGCGCTGTGGTCCGCTCCTGCAAGGGTTTCGTTGCTGTCCATCTTGGCCAGCAGGAGCCAGTCGGTGCCGGGAACGGGCAGCGCAACACCATGCGTTTTTACCTGGCGGTAATCCAGCCCCTCCAGCAGTGGTTCTGTTTTGTCCTGCCTGGAAAAGGCTTGGACGATCAGTGACTGTTGATCTGCCATCGACGCGCCCAACTTCAGTGCGGAACCTGGACGGAAACGCACTTCGCTGATGATCTCGATCTGCTCGCCGTTGCGCCGCAGCAGCAGCACCTCCCCGCTCTCGCTCGGCACCGGCCAGGTTCTCATGTCGGCGGGCAGATAGTCCTCGGCGTCGCTATGCATGATGACAATGGGGCCGGGCTGCTGGTCGGGGAGAGTCAGGCGAAACATGAAATCCAGATGGATGCGGCCGGTCTCATCGACATAGGGGCCAAGATGCTTGACCCGGTCTGGCGCCACGAAGGCGAGGAAGCGGGCACGGGCCAGGGGCTTGATCTCCGGAGCTTGCGTCCAGTCGGATAAATTGGAGTCCCACAGGGGCTTACCCTGTGCGTCGAGCAGTACGACTTGCTGGAAACTTCCTGTGCTGCGGAAGGTGGCCAGCCGTTCAAAGATGCGGTCGCGGCTGGCGGTATCTCCCTGTTGCTGCCAGCGCAGGTATGCCATGCCGAGGAAGGGGCTGATGCGTAGCAGGTTGGTGTCGCGGTTCCTTTCAGTCAGCCAGTCGGCGACCTGCCGGGTCTTCAATTCGGCAATCGCATGCAGTTGGGCGGCCTCGGTCGTTCTTTTCTGCTCGAAGACATACCAAATGATGCTGGCGGTGATCGTGATGATGAGCGCCGCCAGCAATGCCAGTGGCCACCGTATCTCCTGCCAGACCGACTGGGCCGCTGCTACGCCACTTTCGCCCGGCAGATCGCTGTCCAAGCTCGGTTGCGTGGGCGTCTCCTGGTTCATGGTTGTGGTTGCGCGGGATCAGCTGCGGGTGGCGGTTCGCCGTTGTCGGCGCAGGCTTCGGCAATGCTGGCAAAAATGTCGAAGTTGGACAGAAATGCATCGACCACGGCAGGATCGAAGTGCTTGCCGCGTCCGGCAGTAATGATGTCGCGGGCCTCGCTGTAGCTCATCGCGGGTTTATAGACGCGCTGGGTGATCAATGCGTCAAACACGTCGGCCAGTGCCATCAGGCGTGCCGACAGTGGAATAGCCTCGCCCGCCAGTCCATCCGGATAGCCGCTGCCATCCCATTTCTCGTGATGCCAGCGGGCAATTTCCTTGGCCATGACGAGGAAGTCGGCGGTCTGGTGTGCTGCGTGTTCGGCGCGTTCAATGGCTTCCGCACCCAGCCGGGCATGGGTCTTCATGATCGTCCATTCCTCGGGGGTGAGCGGGCCGGGTTTTAGCAGGATGTGATCGGGAATGCCCACCTTGCCGATGTCATGCAACGGGGCCGATTTGACGAGCAACTGGATGGCGTGATCGTCAAGCTGCGCGGCAAAGCGTGGGTGGTCGGAGAGTTCCCAGGCCAGGGCATGTACGTATTGCTGGGTGCGGTGAATGTGGTTGCCGGTTTCCGTATCGCGGATTTCTGCCAGATAGCCCAGCGCATGGATGCTGACATCCTGGATCAGCTGGTTTTCGGCCATGCGTCGGGCCACCTCGGCTTCCAGCCAGGCATTTTGCTCGGTAAGCCGGTCGCGAGCCTGTTTCAGTTCAAGCTGGGTTGCTACCCGTGCCAGCACGACGGCAGGCTTGATCGGTTTGGCGATGTAATCGACCGCGCCGAGCTTGAGGCCGCGCTCTTCGCTGATCTCGTCGTCGAGCGCGGTCACGAAAATCACCGGAATGTCGTGGGTGGCCGGATCGGCGCGCAGTTGGGACAGGACAGCATGACCATCCATGCCGGGCATCATCACATCGAGCAGGATCAAATCAGGCCGGGGCGGAGTCGATATTGCCCGCAGCGCCTGTTCACCGGAGCTGGCGGCGCGCACGCGGTAATGAGGGCGGAGCACCCACGCCAGAACTGCCAGGTTGGCGGGTTCGTCATCGACGATCAGGAGAGTTGTTTCGGTCACGCGTTGCGCTTACTGAAAGCCTCATGGGGAACCTGACGTCGCAGTATAACCAAGGCGTCGTTCTTTCAGGGTCTGGGCGAATTGAAACACCGTCATTGCGTAAAAGCTGCTGCGGTTGTAACGTGTGATGACATAGAAATTCTGATAACCGAGCCAGTATTCCATTGGCGCGGCGGGTGTGACCAGATCGATCAGTGCGGCGGGGGCATCGGGAGCAGCGTCTGGGATGTCCACACCGAAACCGGCCATTTCCGCCGGGCGGCGCTTGGGCAGGATGCCTTCGGTAATGAGGGGTTGGGACGCCGCCCCGCCAGTCCCACGGGGATTTCCTTCGGTCACACCGACTTTTAACGCGATCGGCCCGCCTTCCTCCCAGCCGTGTTCCTTCAGAAAATTGGCGGCGCTGCCGATGGCGTCGGCCGTGCTGCCGACCAGATCGATCCGCCCATTCCTGTCGAAGTCGACGGCGTAGGCGCGAATGCTGGAAGGCAGGAACTGCGGCAGGCCGATCGCGCCGGCATAGGAGCCGCGATAGCTGTCGGGCGCGCGGCCCTCATCCTGCGCCAACAGCAACAGTGCTTCGAGTTCGCGGCGAAACAGGTCGGCGCGCGGAGGGTAATCGAAGGCTAGCGTGGCCAGCGCGGCGAAGCTGTCGTAACGGCCCAGATGTTTGCCGTAAAAGGTTTCGATGCCGATGATGGCGACGATGATTTCTGCAGGAACACCGGATAACGCCTGCGCCTTGGCGAGCGTGGCCTGATGCTTGCGCCAGAAGTCGAGCCCGGCGGCGATGCGGCGCGGTTCGATGAAGCGCTGGCGATAGTTCTTCCATGAGCGGATGCCCGGATCGGCAGGGGGCGCGATGGCTTTCAGGACCGAGGCGATTGGCCGGGTTTTCTCGAACAGCGCGGTGAGTCGCTCGGCATCCATACCGTGACGAGCCTGCATGGCGGCGATGAAAGCTTGAACATCATCGCGCTGGGCGTAATTGTTGGCCGGGGCGGCATGGGAGACGGGAGACAGAAGCAGGCAGCAAAGCAGCAGAGAAAATCGTGTCATGGCTTGAAGGCCGCCACTCGGCGGCGTAAATCATCAATGGTCAGTGGGGATGGGGCATCGTAACGCAAGCTGGCATACAGCGCAGCAATTGCCTGCATGTCCGCTGCGGTTTCAGGTAGTGCGGCAGCAACCCGCCGGGCATACTCCTGCGGGCCTTCCCAACTGTGCCGGGCGAGGCCACGTCGCGCCAGTCGGCGCGACAGCTTGCGCCATTGCCGTTCTACGGGATCGAGACGTGGCCGGCGATAGAGCATCCAGCCGGCCAGCACCAGCAGCATGATGCCGGAGAGGAGGGCGAGCGTTGCCGTCATGCTGCGCCAGTCCGGCGCAGCCATGCCCAGCCGTTTGAGAAAGTCGCGCTGCCGCTCCGGGTTGTAGCCGAGCACCCACTGGTTCCAGGCATTGCTGACCGCCCACCAGCGAAAGCGCGCTTCGCGCAGCCAGTCGAGGCCGCTGCCAGCCAGCCAGGGCAGCGGCTCGCCAGCCGGCACGGCGGCGGCAAGATTCTGTTCGATGCGCGCCGGCGCGCTGACGGCAGTGGGATCGACACGCAGCCAGCCCTGACCGTCCAGCCAGACCTCGGCCCAAGCGTGGGCGTCAGTCTGGCGGATCACCCAGGTGTCATCGACAGGGTTGCGTTCACCACCCTGGTAACCGGTGACAACGCGTGCCGGCACGCCGGCGGCGCGCATCAGCACGACAAACGAGGCGGCGAAGTGCTCGCAAAAACCGCGCTTGTAGTCGAACAGGAATTCGTCGGCGACATGCAGGCTCATCAGGGGCGGCTGCAGCGTATAGATAAAGCGCTGCGCACGCATGAATTCGATGGCGCGTTGCAGTCGCTGCCGGTCGCTGTCGCCCGCTGCCAGCCAGCTTGCGCCGAGGGCCAGCGTGCGCGGATTGTCCGTGGCCGGCAGGGCCAGCGCCTCGGCCAGTACCAGACGATTTTCAGGCGGGTAGCGCACGGTCGGTTGCGAATGGAGTTCGTAGCGGATGCGCTCGCGCACCGGTTTTTTAGCACGGAGCTGGAAGTCCGAAGTGCCCATAACATTGACATTGCCGGTGTCGGCGGGCAGGGCGGTAGGAAATTCAAGCGCGAACAGCCAGGGTTTGTTGTGCGGCTCCAGCGTGACAGCATAGGCATAGACAGTGCCTTCACTGCGTGGCTGATAAAACAGCCGCTGGTCCATCGACTGGATGCCTGCTTGCCAGTTGCGGCCTTCCAGACGAGCCAGCACCGGGCCGCGCCAGTAAAGTTCCTGCTTGGGCGGCACCGGGCCGTCGAACTTGGCGCGAAAGGCGATGGCGTCGGACTGGATCAGGTTGTTGATCGCGCCGGGCGACATGTTGTCCGACAACCCGGTCAGGCCGCTATGAGCGTCGCTGGGCAAGCCCCACAGTGGGCCGGAGATGCGCGGAAACAGGACGAACAGGACCAGCATGAAGGGCATGGCCTGTACCAGCAGCAGCCCGGCAAGGCGGAGCAGGCTGGTCGCGCGTGCCTGCGCATCGGTCAGGCTGGCGAGCGCCGCAGTGGCGATGAGCAGGGTGCCGATCATGGTGAACGCCACCAGGATCGACTGATTCTCGAAAAACTGCGTGAGTGTCAGGAAATAGGCGAGCAGCACCACGGCCAGCCCGTCGCGCGGCGCCCGCGCCTCGAGTTGCTTCAGCGCGAGAAAAATCAGCAGCAGCGCCACGCCGGCGCGCTGGCCGAACAGCGTGCGGTATTCCATCAGCACGCCCGCCGTGCCGGCGAGGCTGACAAAGATCAGCACCCAGCGCGTCGGCAGCGGCTGGCGCCACCAGGCCAGCGCGGCACGCCAGATGAATGCCGCGCCGGCCACGGCGGCGAGCCATAACGGCACTTGCGGCACCAGCGGCGCGTAAGCCGCCAGCCCCGTCGCCAGCAGCCACCAGGTCTGCGCCGGGGTGAGCGGGTGAGTGGGTACCTTAGACATTGCTTTCGGAGCCTTGCCGCCGGGCCGCCCCAAGGCAAGGCGGCACGCGGCGCCAGCCGCAATCCGCACCCAAGCTTGAATGTGGACGTCCCGTAACAGACGAGCGCAGCGAGCAACAGTCACCTCTCCCGAGAGGGAGGGGCTGGGGGAGGGCGGGTCTAATTTTCATAGAGCGCGAGCGCCTTGAGGCAGGCGTGGGTGTGCTCCGGGCCATGCGCCTGGGGGATATTGCCACCAGGCAAACGCAGGCCCCAGGACACTCCGGCGGCTTCGGTGTCGAGTACCCAGCGCGTCAATACCGACAGACGTGTTTCGACATCCATGCGCTGCGGCAGCATGTCCCAGTCGAGCCAGAGCGCCTGTGCAGCCGTGCCGGTGAACTGCTTGGTTTGCAATGGCGCCTCCGGACCTTGTCGCGCGACGGCTTTCCAGGCGACGTGGTGGGGCGGGTCGCTGGGCTGGTGACGCTTGAGGCCGGCAAAATCCTCATCGCCGCTGTCACCGGGCAGGAGCCCGCCTTCGATGCCACTGAAAGTCGGCGCTGGCGGGACGGCGCTGGCCGGTTGCGGATAAACCAGGCAGGTCAGGGCAGGCACGGCATAGCTCCAGGCGCGGATCAAACCCAGTGGCCAGAGCGTTTCAATGGTGACGTGCGGCATGGCGAGCCAGCCGCGATGCGTGGCGGGCTGCGGCAGCAGCACCCGTGCGCTGCCGCCCGGTGGCACGGTCATCGCCATGACCGCCTGTCCGGGCAGGAACAAGCGCAGCAGATGGCGTGGCCGCGGGTCCGGATTGTGCAGGATCAGCGGAAAGCGCGCGGTGTCGCCGGCAAATACCGGCAGGGCGGCGCCGACGGTGATGGAGAGTCCGGCCTGGTTCCGAAAGGTATGCAGGATCGTGGCGACCCCCAGGCCGGCAAGCAGGAAGACCAGACCGTAGCCGAGGCTCAGGTTGTAATTGATCGCGCCGATCAGCATGACGATCAGCGACACGCCATACAACAGGCCGGCCCGACTCGGCAAGACATAGACGCGGCGCTGCGAGAGGACGACGGGCACCGCTTCGGGTGGCCGCACGCGCAGTGCCCAGGCGGTGAAACGGTTGGATAGATTGCGACGCAGAGCAGGCAGCATGGCCCTATGATATGCAGCTTGCGCCGACTTTGTCTGGAGACTGCTTGAAATCAATCGCACTTTTCATCGCCTTGCTGCTGGCCTTGCTGGCCTTGCCCATGCTGCTGCCCTCCGGGCCGGGCAAGCGCCCGGACGCGAACCCTGTAACCCTACCCTGGCAAATCGAACGCCTGCCCGATGGCGGGTCGCGCGTGTTCGGCCTGACGCTAGGCCGCAGCACGCTGGCAGATGCCCGCCAACAACTGGGCGGTGACGTGCAGGTTGCCCTGATCGTGGCGCCGGGCGAGACCGGTTCGCTCGAGGCCTATTACGAGAGCATTCACGCCGGCGCCGTGAAGGGCAAGATGGTCCTGACGCTGGATACTTCGCTCGCGCAGCGCGAACAGATGATCGCGCGGGCGCGCAAGGTTGATTACATGCAGAGTGCGGCGCGGCGGGTCGAGCTCGGTGCTGACGACCTGCTGCAGGCGGACCGGGCAACTATCATCGCGATTGCTTTCATTCCGGCGGCGAACCTTGACGAAGAAGTGGTGCTGCAACGCTTTGGCGTGCCGGGCGAACGACTGCGCAGCAGCGAGCACAAGGAACATTTTCTCTACCCCGACCTGGGGCTTGAGTTGCAACTCGACGCCAAGGGCAAGGAAGTGCTGCAATATGTCGCGCCCCGCGATTTTGCCCGATTGCGCGAACCGTTGGCGACTTCGACAGTGCGGTAGCGGATTTCAGTTTATTGCAGCAGTCTCGCCGCCGGGCCGCCCCAAGGCGAGACGTCACGCGGCGCCAGCCGCAAACCGCGCCCAAGCTCGACCGGGGGCTCCCCGTGATAGTCGAGCGTAGCGAGCAACAGTCACCTCCCCGTGAGGGGAGGATGGGAGGGGCGGGCTCTTTCCGCTTCGTACGCCGATACGCTGATGCCGGCATGGGTGAGGAATTCCCGCAGGTGCTTGATGTCCTGCCGGTTGAAGACGCTGCCCTGGTGTGGATGGTGCAGGAAGTATTCGTGGTGGTTGAGCAGCACGCGAAACCGCGCGCCATGCACCGGTTCGACCGATGCGCCGAGATGATTCAACAGCGACTCGATCTCCCTCCAGTGGATATTGGCGCTGACAGGTTCCTGAAACAGACTGCGCAACAGATGCAGATGTTTATGGCTCATGATCGTGCCTCCGTAGGGCCGCCCCCAAGGGGACACGCGCCCCCCTGTGGGGGCAGCGAGTCGATGTTGCGAGCGTGGGGGGCCATTATTTCTCCTGGCGGAGGTGGTGAGATTCGAACTCACGAACGCCTTGCGACGTTGCCGGTTTTCAAGACCGGTGCATTCAACCGCTCTGCCACACCTCCGTAATACTCACGAATGCGAAATGCGGCGCGATTATAGCCCGCCCAGCGGAGGTAGACCGTGGCGTCTGCGGGCTTCATCGCAGGCTTCGTCGCCACAGCCGAAAGCGGTGAGTGGCGCAAATTCGCTGCAGGCGCTGGGCCGCTGCGGGTAGATGGCACAGCTCACTGCCACGCCGACTGCGCCTTCAAGGGCGATGCAGCGCCCCGGCAGGTCGGGATGTTCGCGCATGCAGGCGGTCGTCGCGGTGTAGGGCTCGGTCATGGCGGCAGGCACCCAACCGCCGGGCGCGCTATCGAGTTCGACGCGGGGCAGGGTGACGCGATAAGCGACGCAACAGGCGCCACAGGCCTGGCAGACAGAATCCGGAAAAATGGAGGCACCTGCCGGGACTGTCTGGCCTACCCGCAACTGCCAACCGCCCCGCAAGCGGTGCAAAAATCGCAGCCGTCTTTTTTGATGACCGTCATGTTGCCGCATTCGGTGCAGAGCGATCCTTGGGTGACTCTGACCTGGCCCTTTTCGCGCGGGGTTTCGAGGATGCCCATGTCGCGCGTCGGATAGCCGTTTTCATCGAGCAGGCCGAGCATGGCGTAGCGGTGCATGATGAGTCGCGCGATGTAGGCGACCGTCGATGGCCAGTTCTGCTGGCGGCGCGTCCCCGGGATGAAGGCCATGAAATCGCCGAGCGGCTCCGAGTAGTTGAGCAGCTTGCGCAGCTTCATGCCGATCCAGGCCGGGTCCATGACGCGCATGTCGAGCGACAGCAGCTTGGTGAGGCCGTCGAGCGCCCGCGGGTAGTTGCCGGAGAGCCAGCACGAATAGGGGCGGGTGACGCCGTCGGGCAGGGTGATTTCCTTCAGGCCGAGCACGAAGTCTTCGCGCGAGGCGGGGTTGACGATATCCACCGTCCACGACAGCGTGCCGTCGGTGCCGGTCTTCGGCTCGTCGCGGCTGAACATGCAATCGAGCACCGGTGTGGCGCTGTCGTTGTCCAGCGCCCCGAGCTGCTCGCAGCGATAGCGGATCACCTGTGCCATTGCCGCGATGGCGCCCGGCATCAGCTTGTGTTCGCCATGCGGCGGCATCGGCATCTCGAAGGCTTCTTCGCCGACGGTGGCGGCCAGTACGTCGAGCTTCAACTTGAGCCAGGCCGGATCATTGGCGCGCATGTCCATCGACAGCGTCTTGGCGACGGCGCCGAGACCGCGTGGCTGTTCGGTGCCATTCACCCAGACTTCGAAGGGAACGGACTGGCGCTTGTCATTTTCGATCTGCCCGACGAACAGGGCGAACTCGCCATGCGGGGTCTCGATCATGTAGGTCCAGGCCGCGTTGCCGTCGGTCAGGCGCGGCCGGCCGGGCCAGCGCAGCGACGACAGCACCGGGGCGGGCAGCGAACCGATCGACAGCCGGCGGTTGGCGCAGTCGATGGTGACGTCCTGTGGCTGCTTCTGGGGGTGGGTCTGGTTGGCCGGGGTGGTCGGGGTGGTCGACAGCACGCTGCCCAGCACCTTGTTCGGCCGGTAGGTGGCCAGGCCCTTCAGTCCGGCTTTCCATGCCGACAGGTAGAGGTCCTCGAATTCCGCATAGGGATAATCCTCGGGCACATTCACCGTCTTGGAAATGGCGGTGTCGATGAAGGGGGCAACCGCCGCCACCATGTCCTTGTGCGCCTGGGCAGAAATTTCGAGGGCGGTGACGAAATAGTCCGGCAGCTTGCCGACATCGCCACCCTGGTGCTTGTAAAGCCGCCAGGCGTAGTCCTCCACGGCATATTCCTTGAAGGTGCCGTCGGACATGCGCTTCTTGCGCGTGTAGGTCCAGGAGAAGGGTGGCTCGATGCCGTTCGAGGCGTTGTCGGCGAAGGCCAGCGAAATCGTGCCGGTCGGCGCGATTGACAGCAGGTGCGAGTTGCGGATGCCGTGCTTGCGGATCTGGTCCTTGATGTTCTGCGGCAGGCGCGAGGCGAAATTGCCGCCGGAGAGATAGAGGTCGGCGTTGAAGAGCGGGAAGGCGCCACGCTCCTTGGCGAGTTCCACCGATGCCAAATAGGCGCGATCGCGCATGTATTCGGAAATCTTGGCGGCGGTGCTGCGGGTTTCGGCGGTGTCGTAACGTTGCCCGAGCATGATCAGTGCGTCGCCGAGGCCGGTGAAGCCCAGGCCGACGCGGCGCTTCGCCGCGGCTTCCGCCTGTTGCTGGGGCAGGGGCCAGTGGGTGGCGTCGAGCACGTTGTCGAGCATGCGCACCGAAATGTCGATGACCCGGCCGAAGGCGGCGTAATCGAAATCGGCGGTTTCCTCGAAGGGATGATTGACGAACTTGGTGAGGTTGATCGAGCCGAGGCAGCAGCAGCCATAGGGCGGCAGCGGCTGTTCGGCACAGGGGTTGGTGGCCTCGATGGTTTCGCAGTAGTTGAGGTTGTTGTCCTTGTTCATGCGGTCGATGAACAGGATGCCCGGCTCGGCGTGGTCGTAGGTCGAGCGCATCACCTGGTTCCACAACTCGCAGGCGGGAATCTTGCGATACACCCAGAGCCCGTCGTCGCGCTGGTAGGCGCCCTTGCTCTTGATGTCGGCGCAGGGTTCGGCACGATGCACCAGTTCGATGTCGCCGCCGGCTTCCACCGCCGCCATGAAGGCATCAGTGACGCCGATCGAGATATTGAAGTTCGACAGGTCGCCCTGGTCCTTGGCGTGGATGAAGCGCTCGATATCCGGATGGTCGCAACGCAGCACGCCCATCTGCGCCCCCCGGCGCGAGCCGGCCGACTCGACCGTTTCGCAGGAGCGGTCGAAGACACGCATGTAGGAGACGGGGCCGGAGGCGCGCGACTGCGTACCCTTGACATGGGCGCCGCTCGGTCGGATGCTGGAAAAATCGTAGCCGACGCCACCGCCGCGGCGCATGGTTTCGGCGGATTGCGAGAGGGCGGTATAGATGCCGGGGCGATCATCGACGATCTCGGAGATCGAATCGCCAACGGGTTGTACGAAACAGTTGATCAGGGTGGCGCACAGGTCGGTGCCGGCAGCCGAATTGATGCGGCCGGCCGGGACGAAGCCGTTTTCCTGGGCATCGAGGAAGTGGGGTTCCCACCAGGCCTGTTTCTCCTCGGTCTCGACGGCGGCCAGGGCGCGGGCGACGCGGGCACGCACGTCGTGCACATCCCGTTCATTGCCCTTGGCGTACTTCTCGAGTAGTACTTCGCCGGAGATTTCCTGTGGCAGGGGCAGACCCAGTTGCCCCGTGTATTCATCTTGAAAGTCTTGCTCAGTGTCGACGGTGGTGTGATCCATGGTCATATGATTGGGCCCGCTAGTTGAGTTGTGTATTGGAGACGCGACAGCAACGAAGCATAGCCACACCTCCTGATAGAGTGAAGTAAAAAATTTTTACTCACAGTTAAAACAACAAGTTATGAATAAATCTAGTAGCTGGTCTGATTTATACCACTACATCTAGTAGGTTTCGCGGCCCAAAAAGGACACAAAAAATCAGTCTGTTGAGGCGTTTTCGCGGGTAAATCCACCCCATTGTGATTGTTGCATCGCAACAAAACTACCGATTCAGGGGGGTTGACTTGACGTCAATCAGGGTTCCTTCCCCACCCCATGCGGGATATGAAAAGTTTTGTCTATAACCAAAGAAAAAAAACTACTCAGTCAGGGTAGGGTGATGGTCAGCCGGGTCAAAAAAACAGCTGTTTTTTCGCTAGCGAAGCATTCGATGCAAGCGACCAAGACATTTTCGGAAACCAGCAACGCCAACCCTGTGCTGCGCAAGCTGCGGCTGGATAATCCGTCTGGGATGTGCTTTTCGGCACCGGAGGATGCCAGCTGACGAGGCATCCTCTCGGCGTTGCAGGAAGTTCAGAGCGCCCGGCTAACCGCTTTAGCGGGGAACCATGGGCGTGACGGCAGAAGCGTTTTTCTTGTTCTGTTTTGCGGCCTTTTTTTCCTTGGGGGTCTTGGTGGGTTGCTTCTTTGCTTCCTTGTTGGGTTGCTGTGCCTTGCCCATGGCGATACTCCTCTAAAGCACCGACGAATGTGCGGTGTCACTCAGTATAAACGGATGCAGGCGGGGTCACTGGCGATCAAAGCCAGATATCTCTGATCGAATCAGAACGTCGGCGTAAAGAAGCGCTGACGCATTTCCTCCAGTCCCAGCAGGCGGAGCAACTCGTCCAGGCGTACGGCGCGGTGTTTCCCGGACTGGTTGTGGCGGCGGGCGATGATGAGCTCGTTCTTCATCGAGTGTTCCCAGCCCACCAGTTCGGTGACATTGACCTGGTAGCCATGCGCCTCAAGCTGCAGGCAGCGCAGCACGTTGGTGACCTGGCTGCCGAATTCCCGTGTGTGCAGCGGGTGGCGCCAGAGTTCCGCCAGCGGGTTGGCCAGCGCCTTGCCCTTGTTTTTTCTCAGTATGGCAGCCAGTTCGGCCTGGCAGCAAGGCGCCAGCACGATGAATTCGGCTTGGCGAGTGAGGGCAAAACGGATCGCGTCGTCGGTGGCCGTGTCGCAGGCATGCAGGGCGGTGACGATGTCGATTCTGGCCGGCAGTTCGGTTGTCGTTAGTGCCTCCGCCACGCTGGCGTCGAGGAACGACATGCCGGCGAAAGCCAGCCGCTTCGCCAGTGCCCGGGACTTTTCAACCAGTTCATGCCGAGTTTCAATGCCGTAAATATGCGACCCACTGCCGAGCTGCTTGAAAAACAGGTCGTAGAGAATGAAGCCGAGATAGGACTTGCCGGCACCCACATCCACCAGTTGAATGTCGGGTGAAGCCTGCTGCCGCTCCAGCAACAGCGGCTCGATAAAGCGGTAGAGGTGATAAACCTGCTTCAGTTTGCGCCGGCTGTCCTGGTTCATCCGGCCGTCGCGGGTCAGGATATGCAGTTCCTTGAGCAGTTCAAGGGATTGGCCGGGCCGGATGCCGTGTTTTTCTTCCATGTTGGTTCCTGTTGCGAATGTGTCTATTGTTATATCAGTAGGCAGGTGGCTATGCCGAGAACTGTTGCGAAACATCAAGTTGATGAGTATCCTATGCTGCATCGCAGCATCACCGCAAGTCCATAAGATATTGCGGCAAACCAATGAACTACGAACAGCATTATCTGACCTCTCTCTTCGAGCCGAAATCGATCGCCATCATCGGCGCTTCCGAGACGCCGGGGTCAATTGGCAGCATCATGGTGCGCAATATCATCGATGGTGCCTTTCCGGGGCGGCTTTTTCTGGTCAACCCGGGCCATGACAAGGTTTTCGGTCAACGGGCCTACGCTTCGGTCGAGGATATCCCCCAGCGGCTCGATTTGGCGGTGATCTGTACCAAGGCTGAAACGGTGCCGGCCATAATAGATACCTGCGGTCGCGCCGGCACGCGCAACGCCATCATCATTTCCGGTGGTTTTGCCGAAATGGGTCCACGCGGCGCCAGTTTGTTTCGCTCCATGCTGGAAAGTGCGCGCCGCCACAATGTGCGTCTGCTTGGCCCCAACAGCCTCGGCTTGATTCGCCCCGGCAGTTGCGTGAACGTCACCTTCGCGCACAGCAGCGCCAACCCCGGCACGGTCGGCCTGATCTCCCAGTCCGGTGCGCTCTGCACGGCGATTCTCGACTGGGCGCAGCCCAATAATGTCGGGTTTTCCAACGTCGTTTCGCTGGGTGCCGAGAGCGATGTGGACTTTGGCGAAGTGCTCGACTACATGGTCGCCGACTCCCGCACCGAAAACATTTTTCTTTACATCGAGGGCATCAAGAACGCGCGGCGCTTCATGAGTGCGCTGCGCGCAGCAGCGCGTTGCAAGCCGGTGCTGCTGATCAAGGGCGGGCGCAACCCCGCCGGCAAGCAGGCCGCGCTGTCGCATAGCGGTGCCTTGCTCGGCTCCGACGACGTCTTCGATGCGGCATTGCGGCGTGCCGGCGTGGTGCGGCTGGGCAATGTCGGCCAGATGTTCGCCGCCGCCCAGGCCCTGTTCTCGCATTTCCGTCCGCGCGGCAATCGCCTGATGATCGTCACCAACGGCGGTGGTCTCGGCGTGATGGCGGCTGACCATGCTGCCGACATCGGCATTCCATTGGCCGCGATGTCTGAAGCCACCCTCAAACGCCTGAATGAAGCCTTGCCACCGACCTGGTCGAAAGCCAATCCGATTGACCTGGTTGGCGATGCCGATCCGGCGCGTTATGCCAGCACGATCACCGCCTGTCTCGAAGATGACGGGGTCGATGGTGTGCTGGCGATCCTCGCACCGCAGGCGCTGGCCGATCCGACGCAGACTGCCCGTGCCGTCATTGAGGTGGCGAAAAAGACCGACAAGCCGCTGGTGACCTGCTGGATGGGTGAAGAGCAGGTGCGTGAGGCACGTCTGCTGTTCCAGGGGGCCGGCATTCCCACCTTCCGGACGACGGATCCTGCCGTCGAACTGTTCTCGCACATTTCCAACTACTACCGCAACCAGCAATTGCTGATGCAGGCGCCGGCATCGATTTCCGATCACACGCCGCCACGCCTGGAATCGGCGCGCCTGGTGATCGAATCCGCCCTGGCCGAAGGCCGCAAGTCGCTCAACGAAATGGAATCGAAGGCCCTGCTGGCGGCCTTCCGCATTCCCATTGCCCAGACGGTGGTGGCGCGCTCGCCTTCCGAAGCCATGGTGCTGGCCGAGGAAATGGGCCTGCCGGTGGTGATGAAGATCGATTCGCCGCAAATCACCCATAAACTGGATTCGGGCGGTGTGCGCCTCAATCTCAATGCGCTGGTCGCCGTACGCGATGCCTACAACCAGATCATCGACGAGGTGAAGAAGAATCGGCCCGATGCGGTCATTCATGGCATCGCCATCGAGCCGATGATCCAGAAGGCCAATGGTCGCGAACTGATGGTCGGCATGACGAAGGATCCGATTTTCGGTCCGACCGTCATCTTTGGCCCCGGCGGGGCGGGTATCGTGGCCAGCGGCAAGGATCGTGCAGTTGCCCTGCCACCGCTCAACCGTTTTCTGGTTGCCGATATGCTGGCGTCCACCCGCACCTCGGCACGGCTCGGCGAATTCCGCAACATGCCGCCGGTCAGCATGGAGGCGCTGGAAGCCGTGCTGCTGCGTGTTTCCGAGATGGTCTGCGAATTGCCCTGGATTCAGGAACTGGACATCAATCCGCTGATCGTCGATGAGAATGGCGCGGTCGCCGTCGATGCCCGCGTCGTCATCGACAATCTGTCGCTGACTGCCGGGCGCTACGATCACATGGTGATCCACCCCTACCCGTCGCACCTGGTCACGGAATACCAGGCCAAGGACGGCCGCACTGTCGTGATTCGTCCGATCAGTCCGGAAGATGGCGACCTGGAACAGGACTTCGTCAAGAACCTGTCGGCAGAAACCAAGTATTTCCGTTTCATGAACACCCTGCGCGAACTGTCACAGGCCCAGTTGGTGCGTCTGACGCAGATCGACTACGACCGCGAAATGGCTTTCGTCGCCTTGACCGAGGTGGATGGATGTCAGATTGAAGTCGGCGTGGCGCGTTATGCCATGAACCCCGATGGCGAATCCTGCGAATTTGCCGTGGTCGTCGCCGATGACTGGCAGGGCAAGGGACTGGCGCGCCGGTTGATGGGCGTGATCATCGATACGGCCCGTTCGCGCGGCATCAAGTTCATGAACGGCGATTTCCTCGCTGAAAACCGCCGCATGATCAAGTTTGTTTCCGGCCTCGGCTTCGTGCTCTCGCCGCATCCCGAAGACCCCGGCCTCAAGCGCGGCGTGCTGGTGCTTAATTGAACCATCCCCCCGCCCCCCTTCCCCGGGAAGGGGGTGGCTGTGGTTCACTGCGCTCGAATATTATGGGCGACTCCGTTGCGACGGTGGTGCGGCTTGCGCCTGAGGCGCGTGTCCTCACGGCTTGGGGCGGCCCGGCGCCGTGACTGAGCCAAGCGGTGAAATTACAAAAGTCGGCGCTGACAAGACGGCGCGTTGCGCCTGGTGTGGCGTTGATCCGCTCTATGTCGCCTATCACGACAATGAGTGGGGCGTGCCCTGCCATGACGAGCGCACGCTGTTTGAGTTCCTCATCCTCGAAGGCGCGCAGGCCGGACTATCGTGGATCACCATCCTGAAGAAACGCGAGAACTATCGGCGTACCTTTGATGGCTTCGACGTGCAGAAGATTGCCCGCTACGGCGAGACAGACTTGGCGCGCCTGCTCGGCGATGCCGGCATCGTCAGAAACCGCCTGAAAATATCTGCCGCAATTAACAATGCCCGCGCCACGCTGGCGCTTTACGACGCTGGCTCAAGTCTTGATGCGCTGTTCTGGCAGTTCGTCGACAACGCCCCGGTCATCAATCGCTGGCAGCGACTCGACGAAGTGCCCGTCCATACGCCCGTTGCCGTCGCACTGGCCAAGGAACTCAAGCAGCGTGGCTTCCGCTTCGTCGGCCCGACGGTAATTTATTCGCACATGCAGGCGACCGGCATGGTGAACGACCATCTCGTCACCTGCCCGCGCCACGTTGCGCTGGGCGGTTGAAGGCGTACTAAGCGGCGCGCGGTTCTATGTGCGTGCGTAGCCAAGCGGCGAATTCGGCTTCCGGAAGTTCGCCGGCGGCGAGGTCCAGCATGGTGACGACGCACTCGGCATCTCCTGCAACCAGGTCGTAGCCGTTAAGCGCCAGAAACAGTTCAGTCGCAATTAGCGCAGTACGCTTGTTGCCATCGACGAAGGGATGGTTGCGGACGATGCCGAATCCATATGTTGCAGCGAGTGCGGCGACATCGGGATCGTCATAGGCAGCAAGGTTCTCAGCCCGGGCCAACGCGGAATCAAGCAAGCCGGCGTCGCGGGTTCCCGCAGCTCCGCCATGCTCGGCCAATTGTGCGCTGTGGGCGGCAATGATCACATTCCGTTGAATCCATACCCAGCGGCTCTCAAGAAACACGCCGGGCCGTCCCAAGTGTTTCTTGGCCCCTTGAGGGGAGAACCGAGCGCAGCGAATGTTTGCGGGGTGGGCTCATTTGGCCAGCTCGCGTAAGGCGGCGCGGCGCTTCTTCATGATGCGTTGCGCTTCGCTCATCTGTTGCTCAAATGCTGGGTCGTTTGGCGTGACCACATACCCGTCCGGGGTTTCGGTCAGAAAGAGTGATTCGCCTTTCTCCAGCTTCAGATTGGCGAGGACTTCCTTGGGCAGGATGACGCCGATCGAGTTGCCGATCTGGGTCAGTTTGAGGACGTGCATGGCAGACTCCGATTGATGTTATAACAGACGTTATACTAAACCGAAGCCCAAGCCATTTCAAGCCTTGTTGAACGTCAGATGCCCCTTGCTGACATCTACCTTGATACGATCTTTCGGCGCGAGCTTTCCTTCGAGGATCAGCCGGGACAGCGGGTTTTCGATGCGCTCCTGAATCGCCCGTTTGAGCGGACGGGCGCCGAACACCGGGTCGAAGCCGGCACTGGCAATGTCGGCGAGGGCGGCGGCGCTGATTTCGATGGACATCTCCAGTCGCGCCAGACGCTTTTCCAGATACTGCAGCTGGATCTTGGCGATGCCGGCGATGTGCTGCTCGTCAAGCGCATGGAACACCACGATCTCGTCGATGCGGTTCACGAACTCCGGACGGAAATGCGTTTTCACCTCGCCCATCACGGCGAGCTTGATGATCTGGTAATCATCGCCCGACATCTGCTGGATCATCTGGCTGCCAAGGTTGGAGGTCATCACGATCACGGTGTTCTTGAAGTCGACGGTGCGGCCCTGGCCATCGGTCATGCGGCCGTCGTCGAGCACCTGGAGCAGCACGTTGAAGACATCCGGATGCGCCTTCTCGACCTCGTCAAAGAGTATTACGCTGTAAGGCTTGCGCCGCACCAGTTCGGTCAGGTAGCCGCCTTCTTCGTAACCGACGTAGCCCGGCGGAGCACCGATCAGGCGCGCGACCGAATGCTTCTCCATGAACTCGCTCATGTCGATGCGGATCAGGTGATCTTCACTGTCGAAGAGGAACTCGGCTAGCGTCTTGCACAGCTCGGTCTTGCCCACGCCCGTCGGGCCGAGGAACAGGAAGGAACCATACGGACGGCTCTCGTCCGACAAGCCGGCGCGCGAACGGCGGATGGCATCGGCGACGAGACGCACGGCCTCGTCCTGACCGACGACGCGCCGGTGCAGTTTTTCTTCCATGCCGAGTAGCTTTTCGCGCTCGCCCTGCATCATCTTGCTGACCGGAATGCCGGTGGCGCGCGAGACGACCTCGGCAATTTCTTCCGCGCCGACCTGGGTGCGCAACAGCTTGTTCGCCGTCCCACCAGCGCCGACTTTCTCCGCGACCTTCAATTGCGCCTCAAGCTGCGGCAGCTTGCCGTATTGCAACTCAGCCAACTTGTCGAAAGCCCCTTGACGCTGCAGATCGGCGATCTCGCCGCGCAGTTTCTCGATCTCTTCCTTGACGTGCTGGGTGCCCTGCACCTGCGCCTTTTCGGCCTTCCAGATTTCTTCGAGGTCCGAGTATTCCTTGGATAGTTTGGCGATCTCGCTCTCGATCAGTTCGAAGCGTTTCTTCGAGGCCTCGTCCTTTTCCTTGCGCACCGCTTCGCGTTCAATTTTCAACTGGATGATGCGGCGGTCGAGCCGGTCCATCGATTCGGGCTTCGAGTCGATTTCCATCTTGATGCGGGCGGCCGCCTCGTCGATCAGGTCGATGGCCTTGTCGGGCAGGAAGCGGTCGGTGATGTAGCGGTGGCTCAATTCAGCGGCCGCGACGATGGCCGGGTCGGTGATATCCACCCCGTGGTGGATCTCGTATTTCTCCTGCAGGCCGCGCAGGATGGCGATGGTCGCCTCGACTGACGGCTCATCGACCAACACCTTCTGGAAGCGGCGCTCCAGTGCGGCATCCTTCTCGACGTACTTGCGGTATTCGTTGAGCGTGGTGGCGCCGATGCAGTGCATCTCGCCGCGCGCCAGTGCGGGCTTGAGCATGTTGCCGGCATCGATGGCGCCCTCCGCCTTGCCGGCGCCCACCATCGTATGCAGTTCGTCGATGAAGACGATGATGCGACCTTCGTCCTGCGCCACTTCCTTGAGCACGGCCTTGAGGCGCTCCTCGAACTCGCCGCGATATTTTGCGCCGGCCAGCAGTGAGGCCATGTCGAGTACCAGGACGCGTTTCCCTTTCAAGGATTCCGGCACCTCGCCATTGATGATGCGCTGCGCCAGACCTTCGACGATGGCCGTCTTGCCGACACCCGGCTCGCCGATCAGCACCGGGTTGTTCTTGGTGCGGCGCTGCAGGATCTGAATGGTGCGGCGAATTTCGTCGTCGCGGCCAATCACCGGGTCAAGCTTGCCCTGCCGGGCACGCTCGGTGAGATCGAGACAGTACTTTTTGAGTGCCTCACGGCTGCCTTCCGCTTCCTGGCTGCCGACGTTCTGGCCGCCACGTACCGACTTAATCGCATCTTCCAGTGCGCGGCGAACGCCGCCCGCTTCCTTGAACATGCGCCCGGTCTCGCCTTTGTCACCAGCCAGCGCCAGCAGGAACATTTCCGAGGCGATGAACTGGTCGCCAGCCTGCTGCGCTTCCTTGTCGGTGAGGTTGAGCAGGTTGGACAGGTCGCGGCCGATGGATACCTCGCCGCCGTGGCCTGACACCTGCGGCAGGCGGTCGATGGCCGCATCCAGCGCCCGCCGCAGCGGTGCAACATTGACGCCGGCCTTCGCCAGGAGCGACGTGGTGCCGCCATCCTCCTGGTTGAGCAGGGCCAGCAGCAGATGCTGCGGCTCGATGATCTGGTTGTCGTGACCGACGGCCAGGCTTTGAGCGTCGCTCACTGCCTGCTGGAACTTGGTGGTGAATTTGTCGAAGCGCATGATTGCCTCCCGAATAACGTTACTGCCAACGTTGGGACTAGATGGTCGTTTTCAACTCTAGACGACCGGGGCATAATACGCACCAACAAAAAAGGGGGGGGAATGGCAACCAGAACAATCCATCCGGTGCTGGCGGCCCTGCGCGGCAAGGCAAGCGGCAAGGTCGTTAGTGCGCGCACGGCTGTGGAGTTGATCCGTGACGGCGATACGGTTGCGACGGGCGGATTTGTTGGCATCGGCTTTCCCGAACAGATTGCGGTCACGCTGGAGGAACTATTTCTCGAAACCCGCGATCTGCCACCGCAACCCAGCGGTCGCCCGCGCAACCTCACCCTCGTCTATGCCGCCGGGCAGGGCGACGGCAAGGACCGTGGACTCAACCATCTGGGCTATGAAGGACTGATCAAGCGCGTCATCGGCGGCCATTGGGGACTGGTGCCGCGCGTCCAGGTACTGGCGGTCGAAAACCGCATCGAAGGCTGGAATCTGCCGCAGGGCGTCATCTCTCACATGTTTCGTGATATTGCCGCCGGCAAGCCCGGCACACTGACGCATGTCGGCTTGGGGACCTTCGTCGACCCACGGTTTGGCGGTGGCAAGCTCAACCCGCGCACCACCGAAGACTTGGTGCGGCTGATGGAAATCGATGGCAAGGAATGGCTCTTCTACAAGGCCTTCCCGATCCATGTCGGCATCATCCGCGGCACCACGGCCGACCCGGACGGCAACGTCACCATGGAAAAAGAGGCATTGACTCTCGAAGCCCTGGCCATTGCCATGGCCGCACACAACTCGGGCGGTATCGTCATCGTCCAGGTCGAGCGGGTCGCCGCCAGCGGTTCGCTGCCGCCCCGCCAAGTGAAAATTCCCGGAATCCTGGTGGACTGCGTGGTCGTGGCCGAGAAACCCGAATACCACATGCAGACCTTCATCGAGCAGTACAGCCCGGCCTTTTCCGGCGAAATCAGGGTGCCGCTCTCGACTATTCCTGTATTACCGATGGACGAGCGCAAGATCATCGCCCGCCGCGCGGCGCTGGAACTGACTGCGCATGCTGTAGTGAATCTGGGCATCGGCATCCCCGAAGGGGTCGCGTCCGTCGCTACCGAGGAGGGCGTGCTCGACCAGATGACCATGACGGCCGAGCCCGGCGTGGTCGGCGGCATCCCGGCCGGCGGCCTCAACTTTGGCGCCGCCACCAATACCGAGGCAATCATCGACCAGCCCAGCCAGTTCGATTTTTACGACGGCGGCGGGCTGGATATCGCCTTTCTCGGTCTGGCGCAGGCCGATCGCGCCGGCAACCTCAACGTCATCAAGTTTGGCAAGCGGATGGCGGGGGCGGGCGGCTTCATCAACATTTCGCAAAACGCCCACAAGGTGGTGTTCCTCGGCACCTTCACCGCCGGCGGCCTGAAAGTCGCCATCGAGGACGGCTGCTTGCGTATATTGCAGGAAGGGCACACGCAAAAATTCGTCGATGAGGTCGAGATTCGTGCTTTCAGCGGCAGCGAAGCCCTCAAGCGCGAGCAGCCGGCGCTTTACATTACCGAACGCTGCGTGTTTTGCCTCGGGCCGGAAGGTCTGGAACTGACCGAGATAGCCCCCGGCATCGACCTGGAACGCGACATTCTGGCCCATATGGGCTTTCGCCCGATCATGCACACTGCCCCGGTGCTCATGGATGCACGCATTTTTGGCAACGAGCTGATGGGACTGGAGGCCATGTTCATGGCACCTGCCGGCGGGTAAACGCCCCAAAATCCTGAATTCTTGATTCCAGTCAGATAAAAGTCAGCCGGCCGTGCTAAATTGAATCTATCTCTGACTCACCAATAAGGAGCGGATCATGGCCGGGAAAAGCGAAAACTTCAGCGATCTCAATCGCAGGAATATGGAAGCCGCCATGCGGCTGGCGCAGATGTCCATCGAGAATTCACAACGCGTGATGACGCTGCAGAATGAATTGGCACGCGAAATGTTCCAGCAGGGCGTAGAGAATGCCCGTAACCTGACGAGTGCCAAGGATCCGCAGCAGCTTATGCAACTGCGCACCCAGTACGCGCAGGAAACCGCCCAGCAGATGATGGTGGCGGCGCAGAAAGTTGCCGAAATCGGCAATGATGCCCGTGCGGAATTTACCCGCATGCTCACCGAGCAACTGGCGTCCGGCAACCAGGAAATGGTCGACGCCTTCCAGGGTTTTTTCAAGTCCATGCCCGGGCAAAATACGAACATCATGGAAGTCATGCAGCAGTCCATGGCGACGGCCAACAGCGCTTTCGAGCAGATTGCCCAAGCGTCGGCCGCAGCCTTCGGCGGCATGCCCGGCGTTGCGCCGAAAAGCGCTGCAAAGAAGAAGTAAGATTCCTTCCCCCGCCCCCTCCCATGTGAGGGGGTGAAGTTCCTCGCTGCGCTCGCTTGTTACGGGGTGGTTTTGTTCCTGTCGGGAGCGGGTTGCGGCTTCGCCGCGTGCCGTCCTACCTTGGGGCGGCCCGGCGGCAGGACTGTACTGTTATTCCTTTACCGTTAGGCCTTCACAAAGGTCGCTGCGTTAATCCGGTTGCCAGCGTTTTGCAGCGAGGTCGTCTGTCGTGCGCGCATCGACCCAGCGGCCCCCCTCCGGGGTCTCTTCCTTTTTCCAGAACGGTGCCTGGGTCTTGAGATAGTCCATGATGAATTCGCAGGCGGCGAAGGCGTCGCCGCGATGCGCGGAGGAAACCCCGACAAAGACGATGCGTTCGCCTGGTAGCAGGCGGCCGACGCGATGGATGACGCGCACCGTGCGCAGTTCCCAGCGTTTTTGCGCAGCAGCCACGATGTCGGCCAGCGCCTGTTCGGTCATGCCGGGGTAGTGTTCCAGCGTCATCGCCGTTACTGCGGCGGGGCGCTCCGGCTGTGACGCCGTCTCGCCAGAGCCGGCTTTTTGCTCAGCCAGTTTGTCGGCGCGAACCAGGCCGACGAAGCTGGCGACCGCGCCCGCCATGGGATCTGCGGCGCTTAGCGCGGCGATCTCGGTGCCGACATCAAAATCGGCAACCTGGACGCTAACCTCTTTCATGCCCTCGCAGGGCCGCCCCAAGAGGGCATGCGCCCCCCGTCACCGCTTCGGGTGATTTCATGGGGGGCAGCGAGCTGTTTATTGCGAGCGTGGGGGGCCATTAACTATCCACCGGTGACCGGGGGGAAGAAGGCGATCTCGTCACCGTCGGCAATGTCCGCGTCCATGCCACATACTTTCCGATTCACGGCGGCGCGCAGATTCTTTGTCTTCAGCAGCGCGGGATGTTGCCTGGCGAGAGCATCGCGCAAGCCGCCGACGGTCGTAACCTCCGGCGGGGGGGCGAAATTTTCGGCAGTTATGCCAATCGCTTCGCTGATGCTGGCGAAATAGAGGATTTTCAGGTTCATGGCTGGACTATAGCAAATCAGCAAAGGAGAGAAAGCGTACGGTATCGCCGGCCTGGAACGACTTGCGCGGCGGATTATCGATCAGGCCGTCGGCCCAGACGCAGGAGGTCAGCACGCCGGAACCCTGATTGGGGTGCAACTCGGCGCGGCCGTCCGCGGTGATGCGCGCGCGCAGGAATTCGCGCCGGATATCGGGCCGCACCCAGTCGGACGCCGACACCAGCTGATGTTCCACGGGCTGACAGCGCTGCGCGCCCATGCACCTGAGAATATACGGCCGCACCAGCATCATGAAGGTGACGAAGCCGGAGACCGGATTGCCCGGCAGACCAATGAACGCCGTGCTGCCAATACCGATTTTGCCAAATGCAAGAGGTTTGCCCGGCTTGATGCCGATCTTCCAAAGCGCCAGTTCGCCTTCAGCCTCGACGGCAGCCTTGACGTGATCTTCCTCGCCGACCGAGACGCCGCCGGTCGACAGGATCAGGTCATGGTCCGGCGCCGTGGTTTGCAAAGCCTGGCGCGTTGCAGCCAGATTGTCGGGAATCCGGCCGAGATCCGTGACCACGCAGCCCAGGCCTTCCAGCAGTGCATGCAAGGTGGGGCGGTTGGAGTTGTAGATGGCGCCCGACGGCAACGGCTCTCCCGGTTCGGCCAGTTCGTCGCCGGTCGACAGCAGGGCAACCCGCATGCGCCGCCGCACCGGCAATTGTGCCAAGCCGACTGAGGCCGCCACGCCGAGTTCGGCCGCCCCCAGCTGCGCGCCGGCGGGCAGGACTTCCGCACCCGGCGCGATGTCTTCCCCGGCGCGCCGGATATGGTTGCTGGGTGTCGGTACTTGATTGATGACGACCCGGCCCTGGTCGTCGAGAATGCAGTGCTCCTGAATCACTACGGCATCCGCACCCGCCGGAATCGGCGCGCCGGTGAAAATGCGCGCTGCCGTGCCGGGCAGCAGGGCATGGCCGACTTTGCCCGCCGGGATGCGCTGCTCGATAGGCAGGCTGACGCCCGTGGTGGTGACATCGGCGCAGCGCACTGCGTAGCCATCCATCGCGCTGTTATCGAGCGGCGGTACGGCGATGGTCGAGATTTGCGCCTCGGCGAGAATGCGCCCGCGCGCCTCGCTCAGTCCGACCGTCTCGATTGTGTTCACCGGCACGGCGGCCGCCAGCAGTTGCTCAAGTGCTTGTTCGTAAGTCAGCATGGCATTTCCAGATGCTTGAGAATGAATGTGGCGATGGCATCAACGTCGTTGAGGTCGAGCTGGGGCAGAGGGCAATCAACGAGCTGGCCAACTGCGGCATCGGTCGCCACCACTATGACGCTCGGATTATCCGGCCAGATCGGTGGTTTGCCATGCGCCGGGCGATGCACTTCCAGCTTGGGGATGGTGGTCTGCTTGAATCCTTCGACCAGCACCAAGTCGCAGGGCGACAGCACGCCCAGTTGATCCTGCAGGGAAGGTTCGGGCTGGCCCTGCAGTTCGTGCATCAGCACCCAGCGCGTATCGCAGGTCAGCAGCACCTCGCCGGCACCGGCGGCGCGATGGCGGTAGGAATCCTTGCCCGGATGGTCGACATCGAAATTGTGATGGGTGTGCTTGATCAGCGAAACCGACAGGCCACGCGCCTTGAAGCGCGGGATCAATTGTTCGATCAGCGTGGTTTTCCCAGCGCCGGAATAACCGGCAAAACCGAAAGTCTTCAAGATGCTGTTACTCCAAGGACCGGGGCGAAACCCCCGCCGGGGGTCCGCAGATTGGCTGTCTGGCCTTGCCAGAGGCGGGCGGATACGAGTTGGACTGCGCCACTGTAGACGAAGTTGCGCAGGTCGACCTTGAGCTCGGTCATTTCCCCGGCGACCTCCACCTTGCGCAGCGAGGGAGGCGCCAAGGCTTGTGCAACATAGACGCCCTGCAGCACCTCGTCGAACACGCGCTTGGTGATCTTGTCGCCGCGATAGGCGGCTTTCGAGGCGTAACCCGTCGCGGGTTTGAAGAACAGTTGCTTGCGTCTCGCCCAGAAATCATCGGCACGCTCAAGTGTGACCAACTCGGTGCGCGGTATGGCGGACAACAACAGTGCACGCGATTCGGCAGCGACGCCCCAGCTTTCGAGCAGGGCGGCGTCGGTCAGCGCGCAGAGGTTGCGCTTGTCGGCGTACAGGGCGTGGGCGAAGGGGTGCGGGGTGACAACGGCGACGCCGCGCAGGATGGCTTCGCGCAGGACGGCGTGGGCATTCTCGGTGAGGTCGAAATCGGTCAGGCGGTTGTAGACCAGGTCGACGCGGGTTTCTCCGTGGTCGCATGACAGCCATAGTCCGCCATGACAGAGCATCAACTCGCGCGGGTCGCAGATCAGCGCCTGCAGGCCGTGGCGGGCGAACAGGCGGCGGAACAGTTCGAACTCGGGTTGCAGGTACTGGCCGGCCGGATCGTCGTCGACGATGGCGATGGTGGTCAGGGGCGTGTCGCCGCGTTCCAGCCGCCATTCGTTGCGGAACATCTCGATGAACATTTCCGCCGGATCGTGGCGGGCCAGTTCGCCTGGCAGCACAATCTTGCTGGCGGCGGCTTCCGGGCAACAACTGCGCTGGGCGTGGGCGAGGATGGCGTTGAGCAGCCCGCCGCCGGCATTGGTGTTGATCTCGATGAGTTGCGGGCCGGCGGCGCTCATGTGAAAGTCATAGCCGAAAAACACGCTTTGCGCCCGGGGTTCCGGGAAAGCGGAATTCGCGATGCCGATGTGCTGGCGATAGGCCGGCAGTGCCGTCACCTGTTCGATGGCGGCGATGACAGCTGCCATGCGGGCGAGGTCGTGCGCGCCGACAAACACGGTCACGTCCGAAAACATGTGTGGCCGTGGGGCGATCACAGTGTCCCAGAAATCGGGGGCCTCGTGTTCGAGCGCGCTGCGCAAGGCAGCGCGATCCAGCGATTGGCAGATGCAGCCGGTGTTCAAGCTTTCAGCCAGGGTGCGGCATTGGGTCATCAAACAAGCTCCGCCTCAAAAAAAGCTTCGACATCGGCCAGTTCCCGGCTGCGTCGCATCGGTGGCAAGGACTGCCAGATGCGGCGGCCATAGGATTTGCCGATCAGCCGCGGGTCGCACACCATCAGCACGCCGCGGTCGACTTCGTCGCGGATCAGGCGCCCGGCGCCCTGTTTCATGCTGATGACGGCACGCGGCAACTGTACCTCGAAAAACGCATTGCGGCCCTGCTGTTTCAGGCTGTCGATGCGTGCCGCCAGCACCGGATCGTCCGGCGGGGCGAACGGCAGCTTGTCGATCACCACCAGCGAAAGCGCCGCGCCACGGACATCGACGCCTTCCCAGAAACTCTGGCTGGCCACCAGCACGGCATTGCCTAGTTGGCGGAAGCGGTCGAGCAGTTCCGACTTCGAGCATTCGCCCTGCAGCAGCAGCGGCATCTCGGCGCCGGCCGCGGCAATCCGGGTGGCCAGCAACTCGTGGATGCGGCGCATGGCGCGCAGCGAGGTGCACAGCACGAAGGCGCCGCCGCGCGCTGCGCTCGACGCGCGAATGACCGGCCAGGCGGCTTCGACCACCGCTTCCGAATAATCGGGATGGTTCGGCTCGGGCAAGCCCTGCGGGCAATACAGCAAGGCGTTCGCCGGGTAGTCGAAGGGACTGTCCCAGCGGCCCGTCGTCGCCTCGCTCAAGCCCAGCGCCTGCTGGTAATGGCTGAAATCGCTGCCGACCGCGAGCGTCGCCGAGGTGAATATCCAGGCGCGCGGATGGCCTTCCAGTTGGCGGCGAAAGATGTTGGCCACTGACAGCGGCGTGAGATTCAGGGTCACTGCATAGGTGCCGACCTCGACCCAGCGCACGTAAATCTCTTCTACATCACTTGTAGTCGCCGTTCCGCCAGCGCCGACTTTCTGTGTCTGCCAGTGTCGCAGTTGAAAAATGGTTTCACCACAGCGGCGCAGGCAGTTGGCGAGGCCTTCGGAACGTCCGGCCTGGCTTTCGATATGCTTGTTCAACTCGTCCAGCGTGCCTTGCAATTCCGCCAGCGCCGCTACCGCCGCCTCGTGCGTTTGCCACTGGGCGAACGACAGCCGCATGCCTTCGTGCTTGAATGCCAGGCGCAGATCCTTGGTGGCTTTTTCCAGCGCGCGCGCGGCGTCCTGCAGCGGCGTGTAGTCCTTGGCGGCGGCGATGCCTTCCAGCTTCACGTCGCGCGCCAGATCGAGCAGCTGGCCGGTGCCGATGGCCTCGCCGAAAAACAGGCCGGCGACCTCGGGCAACTGGTGGGCCTCGTCGAAGATGACGGTATTGCAGGCCGGCAGCAGTTCGCCCATGCCGTCGTCCTTGAGCATGACATCGGCGAAAAACAGATGGTGATTCACCACCACCACATCGGCGGCCAGCGCCTCGCGGCGGGCGGCCACCACAAAGCATTCCTTGACGTAGGCGCATTCCTGGCCGAGGCAGTTGTCGCGTGTCGAGGTGGCCAGCGGCCAGGCGCCGGAATCGTCCGGCACGTCGCGGCACTCGGCCTTGTCGCCGGTCGCCGTCGCTTTGGCGAAGCGGGCGATGGCATTCAGGTGGATGACTTCGGCGCGTGAATTGAGTCGCCCGCCGGCCAGCGACCGTTCGAGGTGATACGGGCAGACGTAATTCGAACGCCCCTTCAACAGCGCCACTGTCGCCGGCACGCCCAGCGCTTTCCGCACGGTCGGCAGGTCGCGGTTGAAGAGCTGGTCCTGCAGGGTCTTGGTGCCGGTGGAAATGATCACCTTGCCACCGGACAATAGCGCGGGCGCCAGGTAGGCAAAGGTCTTGCCCGTGCCGGTACCCGCTTCGGCGATCAGCAGATCGTTGGCTTCGATGGCGGCGAGAACCCGGCGTGCCATATCGACCTGCTGATCGCGCAGGCGGTAACCTTCAATGGCCCGCGCGAGCGGTCCATCGGCAGCGAAGAGGCGTTCGAGATCAGGTTTGGCAGGCATGGCGGGCGCGGCATGGTAGCACGCGACATCTCAACTCTATTCGGCAAACAAACGCCGTCCAGCCAGCGCCGACTTTTCTGATTTAACCCTCCCCAACTGTAGCCTTGCCGCCGGGCCGCCCCAAGGCAAGGCGGCACGCGGCGCCAGCCGCAAACCGCACCGCTACCAGAACAAAGCTCCGCGTGATAGACGAGCGCAGCGAGCAACAGTCACCTCCCCCGTGAGGGGGAGGATGGGAGGGGGCGGGGCTTAGACTTCAAGATGCTGGTAGAGCACTGTCGAGAGATAACGTTCGCCAAACGACGGAATGATGACGACGATCAGCTTGCCCGCGCTCTCCGGGCGCTTGGCGACTTCGAGCGCGGCCCATACTGCCGCGCCGGAGGAGATGCCGACCAGCAGGCCTTCCTCGGTCGCCATGCGGCGCGCGGTGGTCAGCGCGTCGTCGTTCTTCACGCGGATGGTCTCGTCGTAGATCTTGGTATTGAGGATGGCGGGCACGAATCCGGCGCCGATGCCCTGGATCGGATGCGGGCCGCGCTGACCACCCGACAGCACCGGGCTGGCATCGGGCTCGACGGCGATGATCTTGACCTGCTTTTTGGCCTTCAGCACTTCACCGACGCCGGTGATTGTGCCGCCGGTGCCCACGCCGGAAATGAAGATGTCGACCTGACCATCGGTGTCGCGCCAGATTTCCTCGGCGGTGGTCTTCCTGTGGATGTCCGGGTTTGCCGGGTTTTCGAACTGCTGCGGGATGAAGTAGCGCGCGTCGGCCGCCGCCAGTTCCTCGGCTTTCTTGATCGCGCCGGGCATGCCCTCCGGTCCGGGCGTGAGGATCAGTTCGGCGCCATAGGCCTTGAGCAGTAGTTTGCGCTCGCGGCTCATGGTTTCGGGCATGACGAAGGTGGCCTGGTAGCCGCGCGCCGCGCAGACCATCGCCAGGCCGATGCCGGTGTTGCCCGAGGTCGGCTCCAGAATGATGGTGTCGGGCTTGATCTTGCCGGCCTTCTCGGCGGCATCGATCATCGCCATGGCGATGCGGTCCTTGACGCTCCCCGCCGGGTTGAAGAATTCGAGCTTCAGCGCGATCGTCGCGCTGTTGTCGGCATTCATGCGGTTGAGGCGAACCAGCGGCGTGTGGCCGATCAGTTCGATGATATCGTTCGCGATTTGCATGGTGGGTCTCCTGCCGTTTGATTGATCTATATAATGAATTCAATCGCGCAATTTATCAACCACATCAACAAAATACGCAGAGGCCATCAATGAAAATCGAAACCCTGGCAGTCCATGGCGGCTACAGCCCCGATCCCACCACCAAAGCCGTGGCGGTGCCGATTTATCAGACCACCTCGTACGCTTTCGATGATACCCAGCATGGTGCCGACCTGTTCGACCTCAAGGTGCAGGGCTACATCTACACACGCATCATGAATCCGACCACCGACGTGCTCGAAAAGCGCATGGCCGCGCTGGAAGGCGGGGTCGGTGCGCTGGGGGTGGCTTCGGGCCAGGCGGCGATCACTTATGCCATCCAGACCATCGCCGAGGCCGGCGACAACATCGTTTCGGTCGGCACGCTATACGGCGGCACCTACAACCTGTTCGCCCACACCCTGCCGCAATATGGCATCGAGACGCGCTTCGCCGACTATCGCGACCCCGCCAGCTTCAAACCGCTCATCGATGCGCGCACCAAGGCGATCTATTGCGAGTCGGTCGGCAACCCGCTCGGCAACATCATCGACCTCGCAGCATTGGCCGAGGTGGCCCACGCCGCCGGAGTGCCGCTGATTGTCGACAATACCGTGCCGACACCCTATCTGTGCCGCCCCTTCGAGCATGGCGCCGACATCGTCGTGCATTCGCTGACCAAGTATCTGGGCGGCCACGGCACCAGCATCGGCGGCGTCATTGTCGATTCCGGCAAGTTCCCTTGGGCCGATCACCAGGAACGCTTCAAGCGCCTCAATACGCCCGACGTTTCCTACCACGGCGTCGTGTACACCGAAGCGCTCGGTCCCGCCGCCTACATCGGCCGGGCGCGCGTGGTGCCGCTGCGCAACATGGGTGCGGCGATTTCGCCCTTCAACAGTTTCCTGATCCTGCAGGGCATCGAGACCCTGGCGGTGCGCATGGACCGCATCTGCGAAAACACGCAGGCCGTGGCGCAATATCTCAAAACCCACCCGAAGGTCGGCTGGGTCAATTACGCCGGCCTGCCCGACCATCGCGAACACGCGTTGGCGCAGAAGTACATGGGCGGCCGTGCCTCGGGCATCCTCACCTTCGGCGTTCAGGATGGCGGTGCTGGCGGCGCCCGCTTCCAGGATGCGTTGAAGCTGATCACCCGCCTCGTCAATATCGGCGACGCCAAGAGTCTCGCCTGCCACCCGGCTTCGACCACTCATCGGCAACTGTCCCCCGCCGAACTGGCCAAGGCCGGCGTGTCGGAAGACATGGTGCGGCTGTCGATTGGCCTCGAACATATCGACGATCTCAAGGCCGACCTGGAGCAGGCGCTCGCGGCAGTATGAAGAAGCTGACACTCGACAAAATTCTGCAAACGCAAGGCTTCGGCACGCGCCGGGAATGTCGCAACCTGATTCTTCACGGCGCGGTAAGCATTGCTGACGAGGTCGTGACGGATTATCAAATGATGCCGGATACCGCCGACCTCGACTTCACGGTCGACGGTGACACTTGGCATTACCGCGAACACGTTTATATCGCCCTCAACAAGCCCGCTGGCGTCGAATGCTCGCGGCGGCCGGCGGTTCATCGCGGCGTGCTGAGTCTCCTGCCGGATCAATTCACCCTGCGCGACGTGCAACCCGTCGGTCGGCTCGACCACGACACGACGGGCCTGCTGCTGCTTTCCGACGATGGCGTCTTCATTCACGCTCAATCGTCACCCAAGCGCCATGTGACGAAAACCTACGTTGCGATGACGCAGGACCCGGTGACGCCGGAACTCGTGGCGCAACTCTCGGCCGGCGTGAAACTGGCCGATGAACCCGCGCCGCTGGCGGCACAGGCGCGCCAATTGGATACCCACCAGATTGAAATCATCCTCGACCAGGGCAAATATCATCAGGTCAGGCGCATGCTCGTTGCTGCCGGCAACCACTGCGTGGCGTTGCACCGCTCGGCAATCGGCGGGCTGACACTGGAAAATCTGGGTCTGGCGGAGGGCGCATGGTGCTATCTCGACGATGCGCAGATGGCCTTGCTGGCACCACCACAATAAATCGGCGTGACCGAAGGGAATCCCCTTTTCGGGACTGGCAGGACGGTGCACCCACATGTCCGAACACACTTCATTACTCGAACCATCCCCTTGGATCGTCCGTTTCGCCCCGCTGATTCCGGCGGGGAGCATGGTGCTCGATCTCGCCTGCGGCAGCGGACGTCATGCCCGCTTGCTGGCCGGTATGGGGCATCAGGTCGAGGCGGTGGATCGCGATGTGGATGCGCTCGCCGCGCTGGCCGGGATCGATGGCATCCAGACGTGCTGCGCCGATCTCGAAGGTGGTTCCTGGCCGTATTACGGACGCGGTTTCGATACCATCGTGGTGAGCAACTACCTGCACCGGTCGCTGCTGCCCAATTTGTTCGGCTGCCTGAATGAAGGCGGCCTGCTGATCTACGAAACCTTCATGGTTGGCAACGAACGGTTCGGCAAGCCGAGCAATCCGGCCTTTCTGCTGCGCTCGGGCGAATTGCTCGATCTGGTGAGGAATCGCCTGCGGGTGCTGGCTTTCGAACAGGGCGAGGTCGCTGAACCGCGTCCTGCGGTCATTCAGCGCATTGTCGCGCGGCGCGGCAGTGTGCTGAGGATCCCTTAACCAGCAAGGATTCGCGTGGCGATAGCTTCAATCGCCGCTGGGCTGAGGTCATCGGCGACAAACACAGCAGCATCGCCGTAGTCGCGATAATTTCTTTCCTGCGAACGCTGGTAGAGCGGGTCGTAATGCTGCTCGAGCAGTTCCTCGACGAGGGCGCGAAATTCTCCTGCTTCGATCAGGGCCGTCCAGCGGGCCAGGGTTTCGTTGCTTTGCAGGCCGTGCAGGTGGCTGAGTTGTTCGATCAGCCAGGTCGGCCGGGCAATGAAGTAATCGTAGTCGCGCAACAGAAAGTCGGCTCTGGCGGGACGGCGTGCCTCGACGCGCAGGCAGGCGGCGCTGCGGATGGCGGCGATCACGGCGTCGGGCACCTGCAGCACGCCGATGCGGCGGCTTTCCGCTTCGACATAAACAGGGCGGGGCGCATCAAAGCCGGAGAGTGCCGCGAATAATTTCGACTCGAACATCTTTTGCGCCGGTTGCGCTGCATCGGGCAGACGGCCGAGCACCGAGCCCTTGTGCGCGGCGAGTTCTTCGAGGTGCAGCACTTGAGCGCCCTGACGCGCCAGGGCTTCGAGGATGCGGCTCTTGGCGCTGCCGGTGGGGCCGGAAATGACCTTGAAGACGAAGCGCTGTGGTAGTTCGGCCAGCTCGGCCACCACATGGCGGCGCCAGGCCTTGTAGCCGCCATCGAGCCGATGGGCATCCCAGCCGATCTCACGCAGAATATGGACGAAAGCTCCAGAGCGCTTGCCGCCGCGCCAGCAATAGACCAGCGGCCGCCAACTCTTGGGTTTGTCGAGAAAGCGCTGCTCGATGTGGTCGGCGATATTGCGGGCGACCAGCGCCGCGCCGACCTTCTTCGCCTCGAACGCCGACACCTGTTTGTAGAGCGTGCCGACGCGGACGCGCTGCTCATCCGACAACACCGGGCAACTGGTGGCGCCGGGCAGGTGATCCTCGGCGAACTCGCCCGGCGAACGTGCGTCGAGGATGGCATCGAATTCGCCGAGTTGTGCTACCGTTGCCACCCCTTTAGTAAGCCGTTCAGACATTTCCATCATGAAAAAGATCAGATTGACCGAATTTTCTCACGGCGGCGGCTGCGGCTGCAAAATTGCGCCGGCCGTCCTCTCCCGCCTGCTCGCCGAATCCCCGCTCAGGACGCTGCCCGCCGATCTGCTGGTCGGCGTCGAAACCGCCGACGATGCGGCGGTGTATCGCTTCAACGACACGCAGGCGGTGGTGGCCACCACCGATTTCTTCACACCGATCGTCGATGATCCCTTCGACTTCGGTCGCATCGCCGCCACCAACGCGCTGTCCGACGTGTATGCCATGGGCGGCACGCCGATCTTCGCGCTGGCCATCGTCGGCATGCCGCTCGACAAGCTGCCGGAAGAGGTGATCCGGCAGATCCTCGCCGGCGGCGAATCTGTCTGTGCGGCAGCGGGCATTCCCATTGCCGGCGGCCATTCCATCGATGTGCTGGAACCGATCTATGGCCTGGTCGGCATCGGCATCGTGCATCCGGCGCATCTCAAGAAAAATGCCGGAGCCAAGGACGGTGACGTGCTGATCCTCGGCAAGCCGCTCGGCATCGGCATTTTGTCGGGAGCACTGAAAAAGGGACTGCTTACCGAAGCGGGCTATGCCGAGATGTTGCGCTGGACGACGAAGCTGAATACGGTCGGTCCGCATCTCGCCAAAATGCCCGGCGTCCGCGCGGTGACGGATGTGACCGGCTTTGGTCTGGCCGGGCATCTGCTCGAAATGTGCAGAGGCTCGCACCTGGCGGCGCAGGTGGAATTCGACCGCCTGCCCCTGATCGAAGAAGCCGTCACGCATGTGCGTGCCGGCATTGCCACCGGGGCGTCGAGCCGCAACTGGTCGAGCTATGGTCCGTCGGTGCAACTCGCGCCGGCACTGGAAGAATGGCAGCAGAAGGTGATGACCGATCCGCAGACCAGCGGCGGACTGCTGGTGGCCTGTGCGCCGGAAAGTGTCGCCGCGGTGCTGGCGGCTTTCCATGCCGATGGCTTTGCCCCGGCGGCGGTGATCGGCGTACTGCAGGCCGGCGAACCGCTGCTTAACGTGGTTTGAGCAGCGGTTTGAGGCTGTTCCAGACGTGATCGAGAATCTTCGGCTGCGCGGCGGCAGTCGGGTGCAGCCGGTCGGCCTGGTAGGCGGTATCGTCCAGCGCAATCGGTTCGAGCAGGAAGGGCAGCAGCGCAGTCTTCTCCTGCTTGGCCACTGTGCTGAACAGCGCGGCAAAGCCCTGCGTGTAACTTGGCCCATAGTTGGGCGGCAGACGCATGCCCACCAGCAAGATGCGCGCGCCAGTCGCCTTGGCGGCGCGCACCATCTGCGCCAGATTGGCGCGCGACTCGGCCAGCGGCAGGCCGCGCAGACCGTCGTTGGCGCCCAAGGCCAGAATGACGACTGCTGGATGATGGCGTTCCAGCACGGCGGGCAGACGGGTGCGGCCACCCGCCGTGGTTTCGCCGCTGATGCTGGCATTCACCAGCTGGTAGGGCAGTTTTTCCCGCTGCAGCCGTTCTGCCAGCAAGGCCGGCCAGCTTTGGTTCACCGCAATGCCGTAGCCGGCGGACAGGCTGTCGCCAAACACCAGTACGGTGTCGGCAGCGAAAACGCTGCGCATGCCAAGCAACAACAGAAATAAGAGGGTGGATAATCGGGTCATGACTGAAATGGTGTTGCAGGTTGAAGGGCTGGGCAAGGACGTTATCAGTGGCACCAATGCCACCGGTGGCGACCGCATACTGACGATTCTGCACGAGATCGATTTCAACGTGCAGGCCGGCGAGGCCGTTGCCGTCGTTGGTGCGTCAGGTTCCGGCAAGTCTACCCTGCTTGGCTTACTCGCCGGGCTAGACCTGCCGACGCGCGGAAGGGTGCAACTGGCCGGCCAGGATCTGGCCGGGCTCGACGAAGACGGCCGTGCCGCCCTGCGCGGTCGCGAACTGGGCTTTGTCTTCCAGTCGTTTCATCTGCTCGCGGCGCTGACTGCGCTCGAAAACGTCATGCTGCCGCTGGAACTGCTGGGCAGTCAGTTTGCGCCAGACCCCAGAAGCATCGCCGAGGCCATGCTGGCGCGCGTCGGCTTGGCGGATCGCCTTGGCCATTACCCCAAACATTTGTCCGGCGGCGAGCAACAGCGCGTGGCCTTGGCCCGCGCCTTCGCGGTGAGCCCGCGCCTGCTGCTGGCCGACGAACCGACCGGCAACCTCGATGCCGCCACCGGCCAGCAGGTGATCGACCTGATGTTCGAGATGAATGCGGAGCAGGGCACGACACTGATTCTCGTGACCCACGACGAGTCGCTGGCGGGCCGTTGCGGGCGGATCATCCGCCTGGCGGCGGGACGCTTGGCATAGCGTTCGTTAGTTGCAACGTCCGCACGGCGGTGGCGAGTTCGTTCTGCGCAGCCTCAAGCTTGTCGATGAACGTTGCAATTTCTTCCGCCGGTTGTCCGGCGCGGATGGCGAATTCCACTTCCGCCGCGCGCGCCTGGAGGCGCACTGCGGCAAGCGTGCCGGCCACGCCTTTGAGCGTATGGGCCAACTGCCGAGCCTGATCCAGATCGCCGGACGCCAGAAAGGCGCGCAGCGCGGGGACATCGTTTGCATGGAGATCGATCAACAGCAACAGCAGCTCGGCATAACGTTCCGCATTGCCACGCAAGAGCTTCAGCCCGGTGGCTGCTTCCAGGTCGGGCAGCGCGGCGAGTTGCGCGGCCAAAGCCACTGCTGAGGCTGGCGTTGATAAAGTCGGCGCTGGCGGGACGGCGGCAGCCGCTCCCGCCGTGTTGATGGGGACGGCGGCAGAAGAGCCAGCCGCGTCGCGCGGCAGCCACTTGAGCAGCGCGGCGAACAGCGCGGCCGGTTCCACCGGCTTGGCGACGAAGTCATCCATGCCGGCGGCCTCGCAGGCGCGGTGGTCCTCGTCGAAGGCATTGGCCGTCATGGCCAGGATGGGTTTTGTTTCCCAGCCCGGCAGGGCGCGGATGGCGCGGGTCGCCTCAAGGCCGTCCATGTCCGGCATCTGGATATCCATCAGGATCAGGTCATAGGTGTTTGCCCCCGCCTTGGCAACCGCCACACGGCCGTCTTCGGCAGTATCCACGGCCAACCCGACACCGTGCAGCAGTTCCAGCGCCACCTCGCGGTTGATGGCATTGTCCTCGGCCAGCAACAGGCGCGCGCCGCCGTGGCGCAGGCGTAGTTTCGTTTCGGCGTCTGTTTCTTCCGTGGCCGCTGCACTCGACATCGCGCCGTGACCCCGCTGCAGCCGGGCGGTCAGCCAGAAGGTGCTGCCTTGGCCGGGGGTGCTGTCCACGCCGACCTCGCCGCCCATCAGTGTTGCCAGCCGGCGGGTGATAGCCAGCCCGAGGCCGGTGCCGCCATATTTTCGCGTGGTCGAGGCATCCGCCTGCTCGAAGGCCTGGAACAGATGGGGCAACTTGTCGGCGGCGATGCCGATGCCGCTGTCCTGCACTTCGAGGCGCACCAGCAATTTGTCGCCGCTGTCTTCCAGCAGTTTGGCGCGCAGGCTGACCGTGCCCTGCTCGGTGAACTTGACGGCATTGCCGGCGAAATTGAGCAGGGCCTGGCGCAGCCGGGTGGGGTCGCCGCGCAGCCAGACCGGCACGGCGTCGGGGTCCACCTCGATGCGCAGTCCCTTCGCCGCCGCCTGTGTGCCGATCAGGGAGTGGATATTGTCGAGGATGGCGGAAAGATGAAAGTCGGTGCTTTCCAGTTGCAGCCGGCCGGCCTCGATCTTGGAAAGGTCTAGGATGTCGTTGATGATGGACAGCAGGTGGTGGCCGGCGCTGCCGATCTTGGCCAACCGCTCGGTCTGCTCGGGCGTGGCCCCGGCGCGCTTCATCAGGTGGGTGAGGCCGATGATGGCGTTCATCGGTGTGCGAATCTCGTGGCTCATGTTGGCGAGGAAGGTGCTCTTGGCCTGGTTGGCCGCCTCGGCCAGCTTGCGCGCCTCGGTCAATTCAAGCGTGCGTTGCTCGACCAGTTCTTCCAGATGATGGCGGTAACGGTCGAGTTCCTCGGCATTCCGCTTGTGCTCGGTGATGTCCTCGGCAATGCCCAAGGTGCCGAAGATCGTGCCCTGATCGTCGCGCAGGGGTACTTTCGTGGCGCGGACGATATGTTCTTTGCCTCCGGACAGCCATCGCTCTTCTTGCGCTTCAGTCACGCCGCTGTCAATGATGCGCCGGTCGTCGGCGCGGTATTGTTCCGCCAAATCGGCGGGATAAAAATCATGGTCCGTCTTGCCTGGCAGATCCGCCGCCGCGATGCCGAGAGCCTGGGCGTAAGTCGCGTTGCAGGTGACATAGACCGAAGCGCGATCCTTCTGCCAGACGTTCTGCGGCAGGTGGTCGAGCAGGGTTCGGTAGCGGGCAGCGCTCTCGCACAGTTCCGCTTCGACTGCCGCGCGTTGTTCAGCGGTTTCGTCGAGCACTCGGCGTGCCGCGGCAATTTCGGCGATGCGCGGGGGCGCGTCGCCAGGTGCAAGCGTCTCTGTCAGCGACGCTACCGATTTTCCAAGCCGCCGGCTCGCCTGCATGCCACCGAAAACTCCGGCCAGAGTGGCGCCGAGGATGAGCAGCGCCAGCGTTCCAATTGCCGCGACCAGTGGCGCGCGATAGATGTCGCGCGGAATCTCGAGCATCACCGTCCATGGCGACAGCGTCGACCTGACGGCAAAACGTGCGCCGTCATCGACGTCGGTAGCTGAATCGAATCCCGGCGGTCCACTCCGGGCAATCGTCTCGCCGTTGCCGTCGAGCAGGGCGAGCGACCAGCCCGCAGGTAGCGCCACCCGGTCGATGTGCGCCTGAAAGTGGCGGGTCTCAAGGGTGGCGAGCAGGAGAAACGCCGTCTTGCCTTCGCGCTTGCCCGGCACGGCGATGGCGACCAGCGGTTCCCTGGCAACCGGACCGAAGACGATATCGCCTACCGCGGGTGTGCCCGTGTTCAACGCGGCGGGTGCCGCAGCGTAACCCTTGGGTCGCGGCAGTATGGGCAGCGGGGTGCCGAAGGGCTCGCGCGTGTTGAACAGCATTTGCATCGATGGGTCGGCGAGGATGACATGGCTGCCAAAACTCTGTTGAAAGGCTTGTGCTTCCCGGTAGAGTTCCTGCCGGCGTGCAGCATCGTCCGCCAAAGGCGACCCGGCCAGCGCATGCAGGCTGACTATGTGTCTCTCCAGTCGCTGGTCGATGGCGGAGGCAAAATTTTTCGTGAGGTTGGCGGCCGCCAGGTCGCGTTCGGACTGGGTGGTGCGGACGCTATGGATGGCCAGATAGGACGCCAGCAGGATCAGTGGCAGTAAGCATAGCCAGATCAGGCGTGTCAGGTATTTGTTTAGCGTCATGTTTTTGAGATGACTGCAAAAATCAAAATTTCAGGAAAGCCACCAAAATCGCAGGCAACAGCAGGTAGTGGGCGATGCACGTGGCGGTGACTGTCACAAGCAAACAGGCAGGAGAGGCAATCGGTCAAAGTCTTCCGATAATTTTCATTACTCCCCCACCTTGAGTATTAATACTACTCACAGCCCCAGCTTAGTCAAAAAAACAGGATGGCGAGGCGAGTGTCGCCCGGAGTCCGCACCAGATCAGGGCATTTCGCGGAGAACCGCGCGCGCGGCGGCGACGCCGCTCCTAATTGCGCCCTCCAGTGTGGCCGGATAGTCCCCTGCTACATAATCGCCGGCGAGCCAGACATTGGCGCAGGACGTGGCGGTGGGCGGGCGTTGCATGTCGGGCGTGCAGGCAAAGGTGGCACGCTTTTCCTCGATGACCCAACTGTGTTGTGGGGCGGGCAGATCCGGCAGCAGGCCAGCGATTTCGTCATGGATGGCGGCTGCCAGCGCAGTGTGGTCGAGCGCCTGGTGCGGGCCGTCGCCGCTGATGACTGCCGCGATGAGGCCATGCTGTCCGCACAGCGCGCCACGGTCGAACAGCCACTGGGCGTGGCCGCCCTCGCTGCCGACCATGGCAAAGGGCAGGCGCACCGCTGGCGGGTAGGCGAGGTAGGCGGTGACGATGGGCTGCCAGTGCATGAGTTCAATTTGCCGGCAGAGCGCGGCGAATTCGGGGTGCGGCGCCAGTAGTTGCGGCAGATGGTAGGGCGCGGTGGCCAGAATGAGGTGATCGTAAGGGCCATGCGTTTCATCGAGTCCGGACGCCGTCCAGCCAGTCCCTAAAAGGGGATTTCCTTCGGTCACGCCGACTTTTTCTACTTCGGTAATGCGGGTCGAGCGCAGCACGCGACTGCCGTGTTCTTCCAGATAGCGTGCCGCCGGTTCGGGAAACAGGCTGGAGAAGTCAGTGGCGGGCAGCAGCAGGTCCGAGGCGGCACGGTCGGCGGCAAGGCTGTCGCGCAGGACGTTCAGAAACACTTGCGCCGAGGCAATGCCGACCGGCGTGTTGAGCGCGGCGAGGCAGAGCGGCTCCCACAGGTAGCGGCGCACGCGCGCGGGTTGGTCCGCGAACAATTCGGCCGCTGTCATGTCCGCGGCTAGCCGAAAATTGCGTGCCTGTTGGGTACGCATGAAGCGGATGGCGGCGAGTTTGTCCTTGAACGAAAGCCCTTGCGCAGAAAGCAGGGCCCAAGCCAGATGTAGAGGTGCGGGCAGGCGCGGCGCGGCGATCCTGACTTGACCAGGGAATTCAAGGTGCAGCGATTCGCGTCGCAACGCCGTCCCCAGTTTACGCGGCGTGCCGGCTGACGCCGTACCCGCTACGGGGCATTTCATCCCGCCAGCGCCGACTTTTGCCATCAGCCGCAATGTCTCGCGGTAGGCGCCGACAAGGATGTGCGCGCCGTTGTCGACGGTCAGGCCGCCGAGTTCATCCTTAATTTCGACCGCGCGCGCGCGTCCGCCGAGGGTTCGCGAGGCTTCGAAGACGTCGACCTTGATTCCGGCGCCGGCCAGTTCAACGGCAGCGGCGAGGCCGGCGTAGCCGGCGCCCACCACTGCCACCCGCGCGGCTACACGCTCATTTACGTTGCCAGCCATGTTTTGACGGCCAGCCACAGCTTGCGTGCGGGCGGCAGCGAAGTGCGACGGTCGAGCACCAGAAAGCCGTCACTCGCGATTTCGTCGAGCAGCGTCTGGTAGATGGCGGCCATCATCAGTCCGGCGCGTTGTGTCTTGCGGTCGACGGCGGGCAGTTGGGCGAGGGCGCGCGCGTAATGTTCGCGTGCGCGTTCGGCCTGGAATTGCATCAGGGCCTGAAATTCCGGGCTGTGCCGGCTTTGCAGGATGTCACGCTCGCTGACGCCGAAGCGCTCCAGTTCATCTTGCGGCAGATAGATGCGGTCGCGGCGGGCATCTTCGCCGACATCGCGGATGATGTTGGTGAGTTGAAACGCCAGCCCGAGGGTGTGCGCATATTTCAGGGTGTGGCGATCGCTATAGCCGAAGATTTCGGCCGAGAGCAGGCCGACCACGCCGGCGACGCGGTGGCAATACAGTTGCAGGGCCTTGAAGTCGGCATAACGCGTCTGTTCGAGGTCCATCTGCATGCCGTCGATGATTTCACCGAGTTGTTCCACCGGCAGGTCGAAGTGTTCGCGGGCGCTGGCCAGCGCCTGGATGACCGGGTGGCTGGGCTGGCTGGTCGCGTCATCGCCCAAGGTGGCCAGTTCGGCACGCCACCAGTCAAGTTTGACGCGGGCGATGGCGGGTTCGCGACATTCATCGACGACGTCGTCGACTTCGCGGCAGAACGCGTAAAGCGCGGTGATGGCCTGGCGCCGCCGGGGTTCGAGGAAACGGAAGCTGACGGTGAAGCTCGAGCCGCTGGCGCGGGCTTTCTGGGTGCAGTAGTCGTCAGGGTTCATGGGCGTAGTGCGCCGATCAGGATGCGTGGCCAGTCGAAGGCGCCCAGCACTGGTCGGCGGTTGAATACGTCATAGTCGACCGCTTCGATCTTGTCGAGGATGCGCAGGCCGCCCGCCACGATGGTGCGGATTTCGAGCCCGATGCGGCCGGGCAGGTCATGGCCGAGGCGCGCGCCGGAGTTCATCAGCGCACGGGCGCGGTCGACCTGGAAGCGTAGCAGGGTGCGAAAGTCGGCGATGGTGACACGGCGCAAAACACTCTCTTCAGTGACATTGAAGCGTGCCATGTCGTCTTGCGGCAGGTAGATGCGCGGTACGGGCTTGCTCGCATCGACGCCGACATCCTGCCAGTGGTTGACGAGTTGCAGCGCCGAGCAGATCGCGTCCGAGCGGCGCAGGTTGTCGGGGGTGGCGGCGCCGAACAAGTGCAGCAGCAGGCGGCCGACCGGGTTGGCGGAGCGGCGGCAATAGTCCATCAATTCATAGAAGTTGGCATAGCGGGTTTTCACCACGTCCTGGGCAAAGGCGTCGAGCAGGTCGCGAAACAGTGCGAGGGGCAGCTGATGTTTCTCGATATGGGGGCGGAGGCGCAGAAAAACGGGGTGATCGGTCGTCGCACCTTGTTCAATGCGTTCAAGTTCGCTCCGATAGTCGTTCAGCAGGCGCAGCCGCTCTGCGGCAGGCAGGTCGCCCTCATCGGCAAAATCGTCCGCAGAACGGGCAAAAACATAGATCGCGGCGACGGCCGGACGGAGCCTGGCCGGCAGCAAGAGCGAAGCAACGGGGAAATTCTCATAGTGATCGACGGCCATCGGGCGCCAGTATAGGTGTGATTCCGGTAAAATCTTTTGTTGCGCGAGGGTGGCGGAATTGGTAGACGCACTGGATTTAGGTTCCAGCGGGGCAACCTGTGCGGGTTCGAGTCCCGCCCTTCGCACCAAATTGGCATTACTTTTCCTTAATTCACTTAGGCTTCATTCAAGGATTCTTCATGGAAACGACTCAGGACACCACCACTCAGACAACGACAACTGAGGTAGCAACGCCCAATCCGTTGGAGCGCCGCATCGATATGACCGTGGCGATGACCGAGATCGAACGGGAGGTGGAGCAGCAGCTCAAGAAGATTGCCAAGACGACCAAGATGGTGGGTTTCCGTCCCGGCAAGGTGCCGATGAAGATGGTCGCTCAAATGTATGGCGGCCAGGCCCGCTCCGAAGCCCTCGGCGCCGCCATCGAAAAAGCCTTTGGCGTGGCGGTGCGTGAACAGAATCTGCGTGTGGCCGGTCAGCCGCGCATTGAGCCCAAGGAGGCTAGCGATAAGGACCAGATGGCCTTTACAGCAATATTCGAAGTTTTTCCGGAATTCAAGATTGCCGATGTCTCAGGTCGCTCAATCGAAAAGCCGCTGCTGACAATCGGCGATGCCGAGGTCGACAAGACCATCGATGTCTTGCGCAAGCAGCGCACGACTTACGCTGCCGCCGAGCGCGCTTCTGCGAAGGGGGACCGGTTAGTGATCGACTTTACCGGCCGCCGCAATGGCGAGGCCTTCGATGGCGGTTCGGCGACAGATTACGCCGTCGCTGTGGGTGGCGGCATGATGGTGCCGGATTTCGAGGCTGCGCTGGAAGGGGTGACGGTTGGCCAGGAGAAGGTCTTTGACGCCACCTTCCCCAAGGATTACCACGCTATCGATCTGGCGGGCAACACCGTGCAATTCACCGTCAAGGTGAAAGCTGTCGAAGCGCCACAACTGCCGGCCGTTGATGCCGATTTTGCCCGTGCGCTGGGTATTGCCGATGGCGATACCGACAAGATGCGCGCTGAAGTGCGCGCCAATCTTGAACGCGAAGTGGCCAAGCGTTTGCGCGCCCGCATCAAGGAGCAGGCGATGAATGCCCTGCTCGAAACCAATCCGATCGATGTGCCGACGGCGATGGCTGACGTCGAGGCGCAGCAAATGGCCGACAAGGCTCGCCAAGACCTCGAAAGTCGTGGCGCGCAGATGAAAAATATACCTGTCGAAGCCAGCTGGTTTACCGAGCAGGCCGCCAAGCGCGTGCGTCTGGGGCTGATTGTCGCTGAACTGGTCAAGGAAAAGGACCTGCACGTCCAGCCCGCCGATGTGCGTGCGGTGGTCGATGATTTTGCCGCTACCTTCGAGGATCCCCAAGAGGTGGTGCGCTGGTATTACAGCCAGCCCCAGCGTTTGGCCGAGGCCGAGGCTTTGGCGATGGAGAACAATGTGGTCGAATGGGTACTGGCAAATGCCCAAGTGTCTGACAAGGCCGTTGCCTTTGACGAATTGATGGGTAATGCGGCATGATGAAGGGGAGCTTTCCCCACACCCAAACGACCATGACAAATTTAGTGGCACAGATGTCTGAACTGCAGGCCATGACCGAGCCGCAAGCGCTGGGTATGGTGCCGATGGTGATCGAAACCAGCGGCCGCGGCGAGCGCGCTTACGATATCTACTCGCGGCTGCTAAAGGAGCGGGTGATTTTTCTGGTGGGTCCCGTGAATGACGTGACAGCCAATTTGATCGTCGCCCAGTTGCTGTTCCTTGAATCGGAAAATCCGGACAAGGAGGTGTATCTCTACATCAACTCGCCCGGCGGCGCGGTAACGGCGGGGTTGGCGATCTACGACACCATGCAGTTCATCAAGCCTGACGTGTCGACGCTCTGCATCGGCCAGGCGGCCTCGATGGGCGCCTTTCTGCTGGCAGCGGGCGCGGCCGGCAAGCGCTACTGCCTGCCGAATTCACGCATGATGATCCATCAGCCGATGGGCGGTTTCCAGGGGCAGGCATCGGATATCGAAATTCACGCCAAGGAAATCTTGTACCTCAAGCAGCGCTTGAATCAAATGCTGGCCAAGCATACCGGCCAGCCGATCGAGCGTATCGAGCGCGACACCGATCGCGACAATTTCCTGTCGGCGGAGGGTGCAGTCGAATTCGGTCTGGCCGACAAGGTGCTTTCCAGCCGTGGTGAGGCAAAGGATCAATAACGATGGCAGATAAAAAAGCCGGTCCCGAAAAGCTGCTCTATTGCTCCTTCTGTGGCAAGAGCCAGCATGAGGTCAAGAAGCTGATCGCCGGCCCGTCGGTGTTCATCTGCGATGAATGCATCGACCTGTGCAACGACATCATCAGTGACGAGGCCGCCCCCGAAGAAGCCGGCAAGCCGGCGGCACGCGACCTGCCGATTCCTGGTGAAATTCGCGATCAGCTCGATCAGTATGTGATTGGCCAGGGGCAAGCGAAGAAAATTCTCGCCGTGGCCGTCTACAATCACTACAAGCGGTTGCGTAGCGCATCCAAGGGAAAGGATGACGTCGAACTCTCCAAGAGCAATATCCTCCTGATCGGCCCGACCGGCTGCGGTAAGACCTTGCTGGCACAGACCCTGGCGCGCATGCTGAACGTTCCCTTTGTCATCGCCGACGCAACGACGCTGACCGAGGCCGGTTATGTGGGAGAGGATGTCGAAAACATCATTGCCAAGTTGCTGCAAAAGTGCGACTACGAGGCCGCAAAAGCCGAGCAGGGCATCATCTACATCGACGAGATCGACAAGATTTCACGGCGCAGCGAAAACCGTTCGATTACCCGCGATGTGTCCGGCGAGGGCGTGCAACAGGCCTTGCTCAAGCTGATCGAGGGCACGATTGCCGCCGTGCCGCCGCAAGGCGGGCGCAAGCACCCGAATCAGGATTTCATCCAGGTCGATACCGCAAACATCCTGTTCATCTGTGGTGGCGCTTTCGACGGCATGGACAAGATCATCCAGAGTCGCTCTGAAAAGTCCGGCATTGGCTTTGGCGCCCAAGTCAAGAGCAAGGAGAACGTCAGCGTCAGCGAAACCCTGGCGCATGTCGAGCCTGACGATCTCGTCAAGTATGGCTTGATTCCCGAACTGATCGGACGGCTGCCCGTCGTGGCGAATCTTACCGAACTGGATGAGGCAGCGCTGATGCAGATTCTTGTCGAACCCAAGAACGCGTTGCTCAAGCAATACCACAAACTTTTTGCGATGGAAGGGGTCGAACTCGAAGTGCGCCCTTCGGCATTGCAGGCAATTGCCAAAAAGGCCGTCAAGCGCAAGACTGGAGCACGCGGCCTGCGTTCGATCATGGAAAATGTGTTGCTCGACACCATGTTCGAGTTGCCCAGCTTGGCGAACGTGACTAAAGTGGTGATTGACGAGAACATGATCGAATCGGGCAGTCAGCCGCTGCTGATCTACGCTGATCAGCCCAAGGTATCCGGCTCAAACTAAGCCGGAGCTAGCCTAGTTTGTGATTCATCCGCCGCTGCCTGGCTGCGGCTTGAATCCCTTGCCGCTGCCCCCATGTGCAGTAAATGGCTAATCAAGAGAGGAAGCGTCCATGTCTGACGAACTCGAACTAACTAAAGAAAACAATCTTTTACCATTACTTCCCTTGCGGGATGTCGTGGTGTTTCCGCACATGGTCATTCCGCTTTTTGTCGGCCGTCCCAAGTCGATCAAGGCACTTGAGTCTGCCATGGAGGCAGGCAAGAATATCCTGCTGGTAGCGCAAAAATCGGCTGCCAAGGATGAACCCGATCCTGCTGACTTGTATGACATTGGCTGTGTGGCCAATATTTTACAGATGCTCAAGCTGCCCGACGGTACCGTCAAGGTGCTGGTCGAAGGTGCTTATCGGGCGCACATCGAGCGTGTCGAAGATCGCAAGACGATGTTTGTTGCCGAAGTGACGCCTGTTGCGCTCAACGACCGCGGCAGCCACGAGATTGAAGCAATGCGGCGGACCATTCTGGCGCAGTTCGACCAGTACGTGAAGTTGAACAAGAAAATCCCGCCGGAAATCCTCACTTCGCTGGCCGGAATCGAAGAGGCGGGGCGCCTGGCAGACACCATTGCCGCGCACCTGCCGATGAAACTCGAGCTCAAGCAGGAAATCCTCGAAATGCTGGGTGTGGATGAGCGCCTTGATAAGTTGTTGGGGCAGCTTGAAACCGAACTCGATATCCTTCAGGTCGAAAAGCGCATCCGTGGCCGCGTCAAGCGCCAGATGGAAAAGAGTCAGCGCGAGTATTACCTCAACGAACAGGTGAAGGCCATTCAGAAGGAACTCGGCGAGGGCGAAGAGGGCGCCGACATCGAGGAAATGGAGAAGAAGATCAAGTCGGCCGGCATGAGCAAGGAAGCCTTGACCAAAGCCAACTCCGAGATGAAGAAACTCAAGCTGATGTCGCCGATGTCAGCGGAAGCGACGGTGGTGCGCAATTACATCGACACGCTGATCGCGTTGCCGTGGAAGAAAAAATCACGCATTTCCAAAGACCTGTCTGCGGCCGAAAAAATCCTCGACCGGGATCACTATGGTCTGGAAAAGGTCAAGGAACGCATTGTCGAATATCTTGCCGTGCAGCAGCGCGTAGACAAGATCAAGGCGCCGATTCTCTGCCTCGTCGGACCTCCCGGCGTCGGCAAGACTTCACTCGGTCAGTCGATTGCCAAGGCAACCAACCGTCAGTTCGTGCGCATGGCGCTGGGTGGCATGCGCGACGAAGCCGAGATTCGTGGCCATCGCCGCACTTACATCGGTTCGATGCCGGGCAAGATCCTGCAGAACATGAGCAAGGTCGGCGTCAAGAACCCGCTGTTCCTGCTCGACGAAGTCGACAAGATTGGCATGGACTTCCGTGGCGACCCTTCTTCAGCCTTGCTGGAAGTGCTCGACCCCGAACAGAACCATACCTTCCAGGATCATTACATCGAGGTGGATTTCGACCTTTCGGATGTGATGTTCGTCGCTACTGCCAACTCGCTTAACATCCCCTCTGCCTTGCTTGACCGTCTCGAAGTGATTCGGCTGGCGGGTTACACCGAGGACGAGAAAGTCAATATCGCCCAGCGCTACCTGCTGCCGAAGCAGTTGAAGAACAACGGCGTCAAGCGCGATGAATTGTCGGTGACCGAAGATGCCATCCGCGACATCGTGCGTTATTACACGCGGGAAGCGGGTGTGCGTGCGCTCGAGCGCGAGATTTCCAAGATCTGCCGCAAGGTCATCAAGGCGTTGGTGATGCGCAAGCGCAAGAGCAAGATCATCGTCAACGCCAAGAACCTCGATAAATATCTGGGTGTGCAGCGCTTCACCTTTGGCATGGCCGAAAAGGAAAATCAGGTCGGCCAGGTCACCGGGCTGGCGTGGACCGAGGTGGGCGGCGAGTTGCTGACCATCGAATCCGTCGCCGTGCCAGGCAAGGGCAAGACCATGACCACCGGCAAGCTCGGCGAGGTGATGCAGGAGTCGATCCAGGCCGCGCTGACCGTGGTGCGCCGCCGCGCCAAGCAGTTGGGCATTGCCGATGACTTCTATCAAAAGAACGATCTGCACGTCCACCTGCCCGAAGGTGCGACGCCGAAGGATGGCCCATCCGCCGGCATCGCGATCTGTACCGCGATTGTTTCCGTGCTGACGGGAATCCCGGTGCGCTCCGATATCGCCATGACCGGCGAAATCACGTTGCGTGGCGAGGTGTTGCCGATTGGTGGACTTAAGGAGAAGCTGCTTGCGGCCGTCAGGGGCGGGATTCGCCTGGCGCTGATTCCGGAGGAAAACGTCAAGGATCTCGCTGAAATCTCGGACGCAATCAAGAATCGCATCGAGATTTTGCCAGTGAGGTGGATCGACAAGGTGCTTGAACTTGCGCTGGAGCGCATGCCCGAGCCTTTGCCCGATGCCCCGGTGCCTGTTGCTGACGCACAAGCTGCCGCTTTACCCGCGACTGAAGACAAGCCACATTCTTCGGGGTTGCTCAAGCATTAAGGAGCGCAAGCGGGCGAATGCTTTGGTAGAATCCGCAACCTTGCGGCTGTGCCTTGCCGTGCCGGTTTGTGAGGGTGCTTAGCTCAGTTGGTAGAGCGTCGCCCTTACAAGGCGAATGTCGGCGGTTCGAACCCGTCAGCACCCACCAAAAACCTCATAAACCGGCCCGTGAATGAATCATCAAAAGGTGAACTGCGGTTCGCCTTTTCCACTTTGAAAGCCAGGTCATGTTCGAGTACGTTCGCAACAGCAAACGATTCATCAAGATAGTCCTCGCAATCATCATATTGCCATTTGCGCTTTGGGGCGTTGACTCCTATGTGCGTACCAGCGGCTCAGGTGACATTGCGACAGTGGGCGGGACGCCAATTGTCATTACTGAATTTCAGCAGGCATTGCGCGAGCAGCAGGAACGGTTGCGGCCGATGCTGGGCAACACCAATCCGGCGATGCTGGATAGCCCGGAAATTCGTAGTGCGGTTCTCGATACCTTGATCAACCAGCGCTTGCTGACCTTGAATGCGGTTAATTCCAAGCTGAGTGTGAGTGATGCACAGTTGGTGGAGTTCATTGCCACAGTGCCGCAGTTGCAGGAGGATGGCAAATTCTCCAAGGAGCGCTACGCGGCGCTGGTGGCATCGCAAAACATGAGCAAAGAGATGTTCGAGGCGCGCTTGCGTCAGGATCTTCTCATGCAGCAGGCGATGGCCGCCGTTACCGAAGCGGCGTTGACGGGTCGTTCCACCGCCGAGCGCTGGCTTGGTACGCAACTTGAAGAGCGTGAAATTGCCGAGGTGATGCTGCGCCCCGAGCAGTATGCCGGGCAGGTAAAGATTGACAAAGATGCCGTCAAGAATTATTACGAACTCAACCGCAAGCAATTTGAAATACCGGAACAAGTCAGGGTCGAATTCGTCGTGCTTAGTCAGGAGCAATTTGCGAATCAGGCAATTGTTACTGAAGAAGAAGTCAGAAAGGCCTATACGACGCAGGCGGACCGTAACAAGCAGCCGGAAACGCGGCGCGCCAGTCACATTCTGATCACTGCAACCGGTGCCGATGCCCAGGCCGCCCAGACCAGGGCCGCGGGGCTACTGGAACAATTGAAGAAATCTCCGGGTGACTTCGAAAAACTTGCCAGACTAAACTCACAGGATCCGGGTTCGGCTGCCAAAGGGGGGGACCTTGACTGGTTCAGCCGTGGCATGATGGTGAAACCCTTTGAGGATGCTGCATTCGCGCTCAAGGAAAACCAGATCTCCGAGTTGGTTCGTTCTGATTTCGGTTTTCACATCATCAAGCTTACTGGGGTGCGTGCCGAGCGGGTTCAGGCTCTTGAGGAAGTCAGGGCTGGTATCACTGCTGAACTCAAACGCCAGGTGGCGGCAAGGAAGTACACCGAAGCAGCCGAGAGTTTTACCAACATGGTGTATGAGCAGTCGGATAGCCTCAAGCCGGTAATCGAGAAATTCAAACTTGACCCGCAGCAGAGCGACTGGTTTGTGAAGGATGGTGCCGCCATACCGCCATTCACCAATGCCAAGCTGATGGCCGCCCTGTTTTCAGACGATGTACTGAAGAACAAGCGTAATACCGAAGCTGTCGAGGTGGCTCCCAATACGCTGGTCGCGGCGCGCGTGATCGAGCACATGCCGGCATCATTACCGTCGCTCGAATCATTACAGCCTTCTATCGAGAAAATTCTGGTGCGTCTGGAGGCGGCTAAGCTTGCTGCCAAGGATGGTGCAGACAAACTCGCCCGCTTGCAAAAAGGCGAAAATGTCGTAGTGACTTGGGGTGCCAGCCGTAGCGTTTCGCGCGCCAATGCGCCCCAGATGTCCACTGCCGCAGTTCGTGCGGTGTTCAGAGTCGATGTTGCCAAGATTCCGGCCTATGCCGGTGCCGAAATGCAGGGGGGCGGGTTTGCGCTCTACCGCATCGGTGCGGTGAAGAAATATGCCGCGCCAGGTTCCGAACCGCCTGTGGCGCGCGCCTTGCGTCAAAACTATGAACAGACCGTGGCTGAGCAGGAGTTGATGGCGTGGATCGAGACGCTGAAGGCGCGGCACGAAGTGACAATCAACCAGAAGCTGCTTGAGTCAAAGGAGCGGTAAGTCTTTTCGGTTGGTTGTACGAACAAGGGCGCGATTAATCGCGCCCTTGTTCGTACACAAGCCCGGTGCCGGCTTTCAGGTAGGCACAGGCTCAGCGATGTAATTAACCGGGCAACGGGTCGGCGTTGCCGAGTGCCGTGGTGTTGAGTCCGCCATCGACGTACATGATTTCGGCGGTGATGCCGCTGGCCAGATCGGAGAGCAGGAAGGCGGCGGCGTTGCCGACTTCCTCGATGGTGACGTTGCGGCGCAGCGGGGCGTGGTGAGCGTTGTAAGCCAGCAATTTTCCGAAGTTGCCGATGCCCGAGGCTGCCAGCGTCTTGATCGGGCCAGCCGAAATAGCGTTGGCGCGGATACCCTGCGGGCCAAGACAAAAAGCGAGATAGCGGGTTGCCGCTTCAAGACTGGCTTTTGCCAGGCCCATGGTGTTGTAGTTGGGCAGGGTGCGTTCTGCGCCAAGATATGTCAGCGCCAGCAATGCTGGGTTGTTGCCCTTGAGTAGCAAGGGTCGCGCCGCCTTGGCCAGCGCCGGATAGCTGTATGAGGAAATGTCGTGGGCGATGCGAAATCGCTCCCGGCTGATGCCATCGAGGAAATCCCCTTCGATCGCTTCGCCCGGGGCGAAGGCGATGGAATGCACCAAACCTTCAAGACCATCCCAATGATTGGCCAGACCGGTAAAAACTGCTTCAATCTGGGCGTCATCACTGACATCCAGTGGGAAAGTCAGTTTGCTATCGAATTCCTGGGCAAACTTGGTGATGCGGTCGAGAAAGCGCTCGTTCTGATAGGTAAACGCAAGCTGTGCGCCTTCGCGATGACAAGCCTTGGCGATGCCATAAGCGATGGATCGACTGGACAACAGGCCGGTGAGAAGAATCCGTTTGCCGGCAAGAAAACCCATGGTCATGCCTCCTGAAGGGCCGTCCCGAAGGAGGCAATGTCCCCCGTGGGGGCAGCAAAAAAAGTGAGCGTGGGGGCCATCTATTTTCTCCCTGTATCCTTCCGATGCGAGCTGTCAATTATAGCTGTGATTCCATTACACTTGCCGCCATGCACCGTTTATCGATTTTGCTTCTGCTCACGTTGCTCATGGGATGCGAAACGGCCTGGAACGATCCTTATCCGGCGGCCGAGCGCGGGCGCAATGTTCTCTATTCAGCATTTACCGATCGCCCCAAACACCTCGATCCGGTGCAATCGTATAGCTCCGACGAAATCACCTTTACGGCGCAAATCTATGAACCGCCCTTGCAGTACCACTACCTGCGGCGTCCCTACGAGTTGATAGCGGCTACCGCCGCAGCCGTTCCGCAACCGCGTTATCTTGATGCTGCCGGGAAGCGCCTGCCGCAATCAGCCGAAGCGGCACGCATTGCGTTTACCGATTATGTAATCGATATCAAGCCGGGCATCCGCTTTCAGCCGCATCCGGCTTTTGCGCGCACTGCGGAGGGTGTCTATGTCTATCATGAGCTCACCCCCGCCGCGTTGGCTGAAAAGTATGTGCTGAGTGATTTTCCGCTGCGTGATACGCGTGAGCTGACGGCGGCGGACTATGTCTATGGAATTAAGCGACTGGCTCATCCGAGGCTACATTCACCGATTCTGGGACTGATGAGCGAATACATAGTTGGCTTGGGCGATCTGGCGAAAAATCTGCAAAAGTCGGCGCTGACCTCGGCTGCCAATGCGCGGCGTGACAGGGCTGACGGGTGGCTGGATTTGCGTGCAGAAGAACTGGTTGGCGTTGCGGTGCTCGACCGTTACAGCTATCGCATTCGCATCAGAGGGAAATATCCACAATTTCTTTACTGGCTGACCATGCCCTTCTTTGCCCCGATGCCATGGGAGGCCGACAAGTTTCATAGTCAGCCAGGCATGGCAGAAAAGAATCTGACTCTCGACTGGTATCCGATCGGCACGGGCCCCTACATGTTGACTGAAAACAATCCGAATGCCCGCATGGTGCTGGAAAGGAATCCGCACTTCCGTGGCGAATCATATCCCTGCGATGGGGAACCCGAGGACCGGCAGAGCGGGTTACTCGATGATTGCGGCAAGTCCTTGCCGTTTATCGACAAGGTTATCTTCACGCGTGAGAAAGAGCAGATTCCCTACTGGAACAAATTTCTGCAGGGCTATTATGATGCATCTGGAATATCATCGGATTCTTTCGATCAGGCTATTCAGGTTGGTTCGGGGGGTGAGGTTTCACTGACGGCCGAGATGCGGGCACAGGGCATTCGCTTGGCGACGTCGGTGGCGACGACAAGTTTTTACATGGGGTTCAACATGCTTGATCCGCTAGTTGGCGGTAGTTCCGAGCAGGCACAAAAGCTGCGGCAGGCGATTGCCATTGCCATTGATCAGGAAGAATTCATTTCAATCTTTCAGAATGGGCGCGGAATTGCCGCACAAGGCCCGATCCCCCCTGGCATCTTTGGTTATCGAAGTGGCAGGGACGGCGTCAATCCTGTGATGTATGACTGGACGACGGATGGTCCGCGCCGCAAATCAGTTGCGCAGGCACGGCAACTGCTCGCTGCTGCCGGATGGCCGGCTGGTCGACATGCCAAAACGGGTGAGCCGCTGGTCATTCATCTTGATACCACAGCCACCGGCGTGGGTGCGAAGACGCGTATCGACTGGTTGAACAAACAATTCCAGAAGATCGATGTCCAGCTCGTCGTGCGGAGTACCGACTACAACCGTTTTCAGGAAAAGGTCCGCAAGGGCGCGGTGCAATTGTTCTACCTGGGTTGGAATGCCGACTATCCTGATCCGGAGAACTTCCTGTTTCTGCTCTATGGTCCGCAGGGCAAGGTCAAGCACAACGGCGAGAACGCTGCCAACTATGCCAATGCGGAATATGACCGTTTATTCGAGCAGATGCGGGCGCTGGAAAATAGTCCCCGGCGGCAAGCGTTGATTAATCGCATGATGGTGATTCTGCAGGGAGATACTCCATGGGTTTGGGGCTTCCATCCCCTGGATTACAGTCTGCATCATGTTTGGTTGCTGAACCGCAAGCCAAGCAAGGTGGGCAACAACACCATGAAATATCAGCGCGTCGATGCAAAGTTAAGGCAGACTTTGCGCGATCGCTGGAATCATCCGATTGTCTGGCCGTTGGGCTTGATGGTGGCGTTACTGGTGTTGCTGGCACTGCCGGCATTGTTGGGTCATCGGCGCCGTGAAAGTGCCACGGCGCATTGAAGACTAAGCAATCGCTCAGCCGGTACGTTCGGTGCGCATCAGGTAATTGACGCTGGTGTCATTGCCAAGCCGGTAGGTCCGGGTGAGCGGGTTGTAACTCATGCCAAGGACTTCGGTTACGTCAAGGCCGGCTTGCCGGGAAAAGCGGGCCAGTTCAGCCGGGCGCAGGAATTTGGCGTAGTCGTGAGTACCCTTGGGTAGCAGGTTGAGAATGTACTCTGCACCAATTACTGCAAATAGATAAGCCTTGGGGTTACGGTTGATGGTGGAGAAGAATACCTGGCCACCTGGCTTTACCAGAGCAGCGCAGGCGGCTATGGTGCTGGCCGGATCGGGGACATGCTCCAGCATTTCGAGGCAAGTGACGGCATCAAAGCTGGCGGGAGCTTCCGCAGCGAGTGTTTCAGCCGCGACGAGTCGATAGTCGACGTTGTGGCCGCTTTCGAGCAAATGGAGGCGGGCGACACCGAGCGCTTTTTCGGATAGATCAATGCCGGTTACGCTGGCCCCGCATCCGGCCATGCCTTCGGTCAGCAGTCCGCCGCCACAACCGACGTCCAGCACTCGCTTGCCGGCCAGTCCTACGCAACGATCAATCCAGCCCAGGCGCAGGGGATTGATGTCGTGCAAGGGTTTGAATTCTGAGGTCGGATCCCACCAGCGGTGTGCCAGTTCGCTGAATTTGGCGACTTCTTGCGGGTCGACGTTGGTGCTTGTGTTCATAACGTATTCCAGAAAGTGAAAAGCCCTGCAGTGCAGGGCTTTTCAGCGAGGCTGAGGTTACGGCTTGTTTATTTCGTGCCGATCACTTCGATTTCGACGCGACGGTCAGGCTGCAGGCACTCAATCAGCTTCTTGGACTTGACGTCGCTCTTGCCGCACTTGTCGCCAGTAACAGGCTGCTTCTCGCCCTTGCCTTCAGCGTAGACGCGGTTGGCTTCGACGCCCTTGCCGACCAGGTAATCCTTGACCGCAGCAGCACGGCGCTCGGAAAGTTTCTGGTTGTAAGTGTCCTTGCCAATGCGGTCGGCGTGGCCAACGGCGATGATGACTTCCAGCTTGATACCCTTGATGTCATCGGCGAGCTTGCCCAGCTTGCTCTTGCCTTCGGCGCGCAGCACAGCCTTGTCGAAGTCGAAGAGAGCATCGGCGGCCAGAGTAACTTTCTGGGCGGCGGGCTTCGGTGCAGCGGCGGGTGCCGGAGCGGGCGCGGCGGCGGGCGCGGCCATCGGGGCTTCTTTCTTGACCAGATCAGGATCGCACTCGGCGATGGCCATGGCGGGGGTCCAGTAACCGGTACGCCAGCACAGGCCGGTACCGCTCTTGGCGACATTGCCGCGCGCGTCGATGACGTAGCCAACGTTACCCTTCATGTCGATGCCCGGTGTCTGAGCTTGGGCAGCAACGCCGATACACGCCAGCGTAGCGGCGAGCAGGATATTTTTGGAGATGAGTTTCATCATGTTTGTCTTCCTTTTCTTCGGATGTGATGTTGGAGGGGAATATGGAGAGATGAAGTATGGCCAATCGGAGAATTTACAAGACGACTTAACGCATCAGCCATCGGAATCGTCGAATGCCCATAGGCTAATTTTAGTTTATCAGCGTATTTTGCCACATCTTTGTATTCATTAGCAATACATCGATGTCGAGATCAACGGGGTGTTTGTCTTCTATCCGCAACGTTCCGGCAACCCAGACGTGGCTTACTTGCTCCCGCCCGGCTGCATAAACCAGATGGGATGCGGGGCAGTAACACGGTTGCAAATCCCAGCTGTCAAGCCTTACTGCCACAAGGTCGGCCGCCTTGCCAATCTTCAGGGAGCCGATTTTCTCATCCAGTCCCAGCGCCCGTGCGCCATCGATAGTTGCCATCCTCAACGCCTGGTGAGCAGGCAGGCTGCTTGCATCCTGATTTGCCACTTTGGCCAGCAAGGCGGCGTGGCGCATTTCCTGGAAAATATCAAGCCGGTTGTTGCTGGCAGCTCCATCGCTGCCGAGTCCGACGCCGACGCCCTGTTTAAGCAAGGCATTCACCGGGGCAATACCACTGGCCAATTTCATGTTTGAGGTCGGACAATGCGCGACATGGCAACCGTGGGTGGCCAACAGGTCAATCTCATCTGCATCGAGATGAACGGCATGCACAGCGATCAGCCCCGGCCCAAGCAGACCAAGACGGCGCAACCGTTCCAGTGGCCGCACGCCATGTTCCTTCAGGCTTTCTTCGATCTCATTACGGGTTTCATGGAGATGGATGTGAACCGGGAGGTCAAGCTGATCGGCGAGGAGGGCGACGTGTTCGAAGCTGTTGTCGGCGACGGTGTATGGCGCGTGTGGCGCCAGGCAAAATGAAATCAGGGGCTCGTCCAGCAGGGTTTCCCGGATTGCCAGACCTGTTCTGAGGTAATCATCGGCGCCACTGCCATACGCACTGGGGAATTCAAAGACAGTGATGCCCAGGGCGGCGCGCATACCGGCTGATAGGGCAGCATCGGCGGCTGCCTGCGGGAAGAAGTACATATCGTTGAAGCAGGTGATCCCGCCTCTCAGCATTTCCCAGCAGGCCAGCCGCGTGCCGTCGTGCACAAAATCGGCTGAAATATTGCGGCTTTCCGCTGGCCAGATGCGTTCCTGCAGCCAGCGCATCAGGGGCATGTCGTCGGCGTAGCCGCGCAACAGGCTCATCGCTGCATGTGTGTGCAAATTAATCAGGCCGGGTAGCAATACATGCCCGGTCAGCCGGAAATGTCGTTTGCCGACATAGCGCAGTGCTGCCTCGGCGGTTGGCAGTAGGTCAAGGATGCGATCCCCCTGAATGATCAGGCTGTGATTTTCGAGAACCACATTAGCTGGTTCTATGGGAATGATCCAGCGTGCGTCAATGATTTGATCGACCTGTTGTTTTGCTGTGGCTGAGTGATCGGCGGTGGTGACCATTTGGCTTTGAAAAAGTAACGTACCAGCCGCACGTTAGCGCAAATGGACACTTGACGGGCGGGTATGGTTCAACCGGTCAGGCATGTTAAGATTGCCGGTTTTGGATTGAGCCCTTTTCGCGGGGGCGGCTACCTACATGACCCCATCCTTCGCCAAAGAAACCCTGCCGATCAGCCTCGAGGAGGAGATGCGCCATTCCTACCTCGATTACGCCATGAGCGTGATTGTCGGGCGGGCGCTCCCCGACGCTCGCGATGGCCTGAAACCCGTGCATCGCCGGGTGTTGTTCGCCATGCACGAACTGAACAACGATTGGAACAAGGCTTACAAGAAGTCTGCCCGTATCGTCGGTGACGTCATCGGTAAGTATCACCCGCATGGCGACACGGCGGTCTATGACACGATCGTTCGCATGGCGCAGCACTTCTCCCTGCGTTACATGCTGGTCGATGGCCAGGGCAACTTCGGCTCGGTGGATGGCGACAATGCGGCGGCCATGCGGTATACGGAAATTCGCATGGCGCGCATTGGCCACGAACTGTTGGCCGACATCGACAAGGAGACGGTTGACTTCGGGCCGAACTACGACGGCGCGGAGCATGAACCGCTGGTCATGCCGGCGCGCATCCCGAATCTGCTGATCAATGGCAGTGCCGGTATTGCCGTTGGCATGGCGACCAACATCCCGCCTCACAATCTGGGTGAGGTGATCGACGCTTGTCTGGCCCAGCTCGATGACCCGTCCATCGACATCGAAGAACTGATCAAGATCATTCCGGCACCGGACTTTCCGACGGCCGGACTTATTTACGGCATTTCCGGTGTGCGTGATGGCTATTTGACCGGCCGCGGCCGGGTCATCATGCGTGCGCGCACCCATTTCGAAGAGCTGGCGAGAAGCGGCAAACAGGCCATCATCGTTGACGAGTTGCCCTATCAGGTCAACAAGAAGACCCTGCAGGAAAAAATTGCCGAACTGGTCCACGAAAAGAAAATCGAAGGTATCGCCCACATTCAGGATGAGTCGGACAAGTCTGGCATGCGCCTGGTGATCGAGCTCAAGCGCGGCGAAGTGCCCGAGGTGGTGCTCAATAACCTCTACAAGCAGACGCAGTTGCAGGACACTTTCGGCATGAACATGGTGGCGCTGGTCGATGGTCGCCCGCAATTGCTGAACCTCAAGCAACTGCTGGAATGTTTCCTGTCGCACCGTCGCGAAGTGGTGACACGGCGTACGGCTTTTGAATTGCGGAAGGCGCGCGATCGCGGCCACATCCTCGAAGGTCTGGCGGTGGCGCTGTCCAACGTCGACGAAATCATTGCGCTGATCAAGGCGGCACCGACGCCGGCGGATGCCAAGCGCGATCTGATGGCGCGCACCTGGCGCTCTGAGTTGGTCGAGGAAATGCTGTTGCGTGCCGCCGCCGAGGCGTCGCGGCCGGAAGGCCTGGCAGCAGAGTTCGGCCTGTCGCGGCGCGGATATTTGCTGTCGGACGTGCAGGCACAGGCAATTCTCGAACTGCGCTTGCAGCGCCTGACCGGGCTGGAGCAGGGCAAGATCGTCGCCGAGTACAAGGAGGTCATGGCACAGATCGCCGATCTGCTCGATATCCTCGCGCGTCCCGAACGGATCACCCAGATCATCGTCGACGAACTCACCGCCATCAAGGCGCAGTTTGGCGACCCGCGGCGCTCCGAGATCATCCTGCAAACGGCAGACATCAACCTCGAAGACCTGATTGCACGCGAAGACATGGTGGTGACGCTCTCGCATACTGGTTACATCAAGCGCCAGCGTCTCGAGGATTACCGTACGCAGCGCCATGGCGGGCGCGGCAAGAAGGCGGCCGACATCAAGGACGACGATTTTGTCGATCAGTTGTTCATCGCCAACACCCACGATTACATCCTGTGCTTCTCGAATCGCGGACGGGTGTATTGGCTCAAGGTTTACGAGGTGCCGGAAGGCACCCGTACCAGCCGGGGCAAGCCGATCGTCAATCTCTTCCCGCTGGAAGAGAACGAAAAAATTACCGCCGTCCTGCCAACGCCGACTTTTGACGAAAGCCACTATGTCTTCATGTCGACCGCGATGGGCACGGTCAAGAAGACGCCGCTGTCAGATTTCTCCAACCCGCGCAAGGCCGGCATCATCGCCGTGAATCTCGACGAGGGCGATTACTTGATCGGCGTGGCGATTACCGACGGCAGCTTCGACGTGATGCTGTTCTCCGATGCCGGCAAGGCAGTGCGTTTTGCCGAAAGCGACGTCCGGCCGATGGGTCGTACTGCCCGCGGGGTGCGCGGCATGATGATGGAAGACGGTCAGGCCGTGATCTGCATGCTGGTCGCCAAGGATGAAAGCCTGAACGTGCTGACCGCGACGGAAAACGGCTATGGCAAGCGCACGCCAATCACCGATTACACGAAGCATGGCCGCGGCACCAAGGGCATGATTGCGATCAGCACTTCCGAGCGCAACGGTGCAGTGGTCGGGGCGGTGCTGGTGCAGGAAACCGACGAGGTGATGCTGATATCCACCGGTGGCGTGCTGATTCGCAGCAAGGTTACGCAGGTCCGCGAAACCGGGCGCTCGGCGCAGGGCGTCCGACTCATCAATCTGGACGACGGTACCAAGCTGGCTGGCATTGAACTCGTGATCGAAACAGACGAAGTTGTGATCGAAACGGACGAAGAAGAGTAAGCATATGGCACGCCCCTTCAATTTCAGCGCCGGCCCTGCCGCTCTGCCTGAGGAGGTTCTGCGGCAGGCCGCCGAGGAAATGCTCGATTGGCATGGCGCGGGCATGTCGGTGATGGAAATGAGCCATCGCGGCAAGGAGTTCACCAGCATCGCCGCCCAGGCCGAGGCGGATCTGCGCGAGTTGCTGGCGGTTCCGGACAACTACAAGATTCTCTTCATGCAGGGCGGGGCGATTGCCGAAAACGCGATCATTCCGATGAACCTGCTGGACGACAGGAAAACTGCCGACTATGTGGTCACCGGTACTTGGTCGGCGAAGTCATTCAAGGAGGCGCAGAAATATTGCGCACCCCATCTGGCCGCCGGGTCGCCGACCGGTCCATACCTCGCCGTCCCCAAGTTTACGACCGAGCCGGCTGATGCCGTCTCGGGGGCGCCGACTTTCCAGTTATCCGCCGACCCAGCCTATCTGTTCATCTGCACCAACGAGACCATCGACGGCGTCGAGTTTCATGAGTTGCCTGATCTGGCGGCGCTAGGTCGCCCTGATCTGCCGCTGGTCGCCGACATGTCGTCCCACATCATGTCGCGGCCCATCGATGTTTCGCGCTATGGCCTGATTTTTGGTGGCGCGCAGAAGAACATCGGTCCGGCGGGCCTCACGCTGGTCATTGTGCGCGACGACCTGCTCGACCGGGCATTGCCGTTTTGTCCCTCGGCCTTCGAGTTCAAGACCGTGGCGGCGAATGGCTCGATGTACAACACGCCACCGACCTACGGCATTTATATCGCGGGTCTGGTGTTCCAGTGGCTGAAGCGGCAGGGCGGGCTAGCGGTCATCGAGGCGCGCAATATTGCCAAGGCCGAGCTGCTTTACGGTTGTCTCGATGCCAGCGAGTTCTACACAACTCGGGTAGAAAAGCCTTTCCGCTCGCGCATGAACGTGCCATTCTTCCTCAAGGACGAATCACTCAACGAGGCTTTCCTCGCCGGGGCCAAGGATGCCGGACTGCTGCAACTGAAGGGGCACAAATCGGTGGGCGGCATGCGCGCCTCGATATACAACGCCATGCCGCTGGAGGGCGTGCAGGCTCTGGTTGGCTACCTGAAGGAGTTCGAGCGCAAACATGGCTAGCAGTGAAGAAGAACTGGGCAAACTGCGTGACGGTATCGATCACATCGACAACGAGGTGTTGCGCCTGCTGTCGGAGCGGGCGCGACTGGCGCACCGCGTCGGCACGATCAAGCATGGCAACATCTACCGTCCCGAACGCGAGGCGCAGGTACTCAAGCGCATAGCCGAGACCAATCCCGGCCCCTTGCCGGAAGCAGCGGTACGAACGATTTTCCGCGAGGTCATGTCGGCCTGCCTGGCGCTTGAGCAGCCCTTGCGAATCGCCTATTTCGGGCCAGCCGGTACCTTCACCGAATCCGCAGCGAAAAAGCATTTTGGCTCGGCGCCGACCTTCACGCCTTTCCTGACCATCGACGACGTCTTCCGCGCCGTCGAATCCGGTCAGGCCGACTATGGCGTGGTGCCGGTGGAAAACTCGACCGAAGGCTCGGTCGGTCGCACGCTGGACCTGATGCTCACCTCGCCCCTGATGATCTGTGGCGAAGTCAATCTGCGCATTCACCAGAACCTGATGGCCCGCGCCACGGAGTTGAGCGGTGTGAAACGGCTTTATTCGCACGCCCAGTCGCTGGCGCAGTGCCATGAATGGCTGAACCGCAATTTGGCGCATGTCGCCCGCGTGCCGGTCGCCAGCAACGCCGAAGCGGCGCGCATGGCGGCGCAGGACCCGGAGGCCTGCGCCATTGCCGGCGAAGCGGCGGCGCGTCTGTATGAGCTGAACATCCTTGCCGCCAATATCGAGGACGATCCCAACAACACCACGCGTTTCATTGCCCTGGCCGGCCATGATGCCGGTCCTTCCGGCAACGGGCAGGACAAGACCTCATTTGTCTGTTCCGCCCAGAACAAGCCGGGCGCGGTGCATGACCTGCTGACGCCGCTCAAGCGGCATGAGGTCTCCATGAGCCGTTTCGAGTCGCGGCCGGCGCGTGGTTTCGGCAACAGCCGCTGGGAATATGTGTTCTTCATCGACATCGAAGGGCACCGGCAGGATGCCAAGCTTGCCGCCGCCCTGGACGATCTGCGCGGCTGCGTCGGCTTCCTCAAGGAACTCGGTTCCTACCCGCGCGCCAGCAATTAATTCCAATTAAAACCCGAGGTCGGCATGAGTATCAGCGCACAAGCATTATTGTATGTGAAGGGCATTTCGCCGTACGTGCCGGGCAAACCGATCACTGAACTGGCCCGCGAGATGGGGCTACCGGTGGAGCGTATCGTCAAGCTCGCCTCCAACGAAAATCCGCTGGGCATGAGTCCCAAGGCGCGTGCTGCGGTGACTGCCGCACTGGATGGACTGGAGCGCTACCCGGATCAGTTTGAATTGATCCGTGCCCTGGCCGAACGGTTGGGCGTTGGGCAAAATCAGGTTGTGCTCGGCAATGGCTCGAACGATGTGCTCGACCTGGCGGCGCGGGTGTTTCTGTCACCGGGACGCTCGGCGGTGTTCTCGCAACACGCCTTTGCCGTCTATCCTCTCGCGACACTGTCCACGGGCGCCGAATGTGTCGTTGCCCCGGCCAAACATTACGGCCATGACCTGACGGCGATGCGTGCTGCCATCCGGCCGGACACGCGCCTGGTGTGGATCGCCAACCCGAACAATCCAACCGGGAATTTCCTGCCCTACCCAGATGTTCGCGCCTTCCTGGAGTCGGTGCCAGGCGATGTGGCTGTTGTCCTGGATGAGGCCTACAACGACTACCTGCCGCCGGCCGAGCGTGTCGACAGCGTCGCTTGGTTGAAGGATTTTCCCAACCTGATCATCACCCGCACCTTCTCGAAAATCCATGGTCTGGCCGGCCTGCGGGTTGGTTTTGCTGTTGCGTCGGCAGAACTCGCCGACCTGTTGAACCGCGTGCGCCAGCCCTTCAACCTGAACAATTTGGCGCTGGTGGCTGCCCGCGCGGCGCTCGACGACCATCTGTTCGTCGCCGAGTCCTACCAGCTCAACCGGCGCGGCATGGAACAAATCGTCGCAGGCCTGAAGCGGCTCGGCCTTGAGCACATTCCCTCGCACGGCAACTTTGTCACCTTTGCCGTCAGCGACGGTGCTGCTGTCAATCTGAAACTGCTCAAGCAGGGCGTGATTGTTCGCCCGATTGGTGGTTATGGCCTGCCGAATCACCTGCGGGTAACCATCGGTCTCGAAACCGAGAATGCGCGGTTTCTCGAAGCGCTGGAAACATCACTGTAATGACCAGCAAAGTCGTTGTCTGCGGCGTTGGCCTGATCGGAGGTTCGTTTGCCTTAGCCATAAAGTCGGCGCTGGCCTCAGTTGCCAATGAGCGGCAGAAGGTCCAGATTGTCGGCATGGGAAGAACGCGCGCACCACTGGAACAGGCACTGCAACTCGGCGTGATCGATGCAATCGCCACCGACTGGGCGAGCGCGCTCACGGGTGCCGATCTCGTTCTGCTCGGCATGCCGGTCGGCCAGATGGCGCCGGTCATGGCGGCCATGGCGCCGCATCTCGAAGCGCACACCCTCGTAACCGATGGCGGCAGTACCAAGGCCGATGTGGTCGCCGCCGCGCGCGCGGCTTTCGGCGCTCATTTTCCATCAAAAATCGGCCAGTTCGTGCCCGGCCATCCGATTGCCGGCGCGGAAAAGAGTGGGGTCGCGGCGGCTCGCGCCAACCTTTATCTCGACAAGCGCGTGGTGCTGACGCCGCTGCCGGAAAATGCACCGGAAGCGGTGCGGGCGGTGCGCACCGTCTGGGAAATCTGCGGCGCGAAAGTGTCTGAACTTGCGCCCGCCGAGCACGATCGCGTGTTCGCCGCCGTGAGCCACTTGCCGCACCTGCTGGCCTTCGCGCTGGTGCATGACCTGGCGACGCGCGACAACGCCGACCAATTGTTTGGCTTTGCGGCCAGCGGCTTTCGCGATTTCACCCGCATTGCCAGCAGCCATCCTGAAATGTGGCGGGACATTTGCCTGGCCAACCGCAATGCCCTGCTCAAGGAGCTCGATGCCTACATGATGGAACTGATGAAGACACGCGTGCTGCTGGCCAGTGCCGACAGTGCCGGCCTCGAGGAGATGTTTGACGTGGCGCGCACGCGGCGGGATGCCTGGCTCGACGCATTGGAAAACGCCGCATGATGGATCACTTCGACCTGCCAGCCTTGACGCGGGCTTCCGGCACCATTCGGCTGCCGGGCTCGAAGAGCATTTCCAACCGCATGCTGCTGTTGGCTGCATTGGCCGATGGCGAGACCGAAATCCGCGACCTGCTCGATTCGGATGACACGAAGGTCATGCTGGCTGCGCTGCGGAAAGTCGGCGTTGGTGTTACGGCCTCAGCTGCCACACCGGGTAAAAATGCCTATCGCATCACCGGCTGCGCGGGTGTCTTCCCCGGCAAGGACGCCGACCTTTTCATGGGCAATGCCGGCACGGCGATCCGGCCGCTGACGGCCACGCTCGCGCTGTCCGGTGGTCACTACCGGATCAGCGGTGTGCCGCGCATGCATGAGCGGCCGATTGGCGATCTGGTCGATGGCTTGCGCCAGATTGGTTGCGACGTACGCTACACGGGTAACGATGGTTATCCTCCGCTGGAGATATTTCCAGCCGACGTAAAACTCGATGCGCCGATCCGCGTGCGTGGCGATGTTTCGTCACAGTTTCTTACCGCCTTGTTGATGGCTTTGCCGCTAACCGGCAAGACGGCAGTCATTGAAATGACGACGGAACTGATTTCGAAGCCCTACATCGAGATCACGCTCAACCTGATGGCCCGTTTTGGCGTCACGGTAGAACGCGCGGGTTGGCAACGCTTTACGATTGCCGGCGGGCAGGCGTATCGCAGCCCGGGTGTCGTGCATGTCGAGGGCGATGCGTCGGGCGCATCCTATTTTCTGGCGGCTGGAGTGATTGGCGGCGGTCCGGTGCGCGTGGAAGGCGTCGGCCGGCAAAGCATCCAGGGCGATGTGCGCTTTGCCGATGCGCTGGAAACGATGGGGGCACAGATTACCTGGGGCGACAACTTCATTGAGGCGCGCGCGCCCGCAACTGGAAAACTCAAGGCCTTCGATCTCGACCTGAATCACATCCCCGACGCGGCGATGACGCTGGCGGTGGCGGCACTGTTCGCCGACGGGCCTTGCGTGCTGCGTAACATTGCCTCCTGGCGCGTCAAGGAAACCGACCGCATTACCGCCATGGCGACGGAGTTACGCAAACTCGGTGCGACGGTGGAGGAGGGGGCGGATTATCTCGTCGTCTCGCCAGTTTCGACTATTGCGCCGGGCGTGGCGATCGACACCTACGACGATCATCGCGTGGCGATGTGCTTTGCGCTGGTGGCGCTGGGTGGCGTGCCGGTGCGGATCAACGATCCAGGTTGTGTCGCCAAGACCTTTCCGCACTATTTCGATGCTTTCGGTGAAATTGCCGCGCCGGTTATCGCCATCGACGGCCCTTCGGCTTCCGGCAAGGGAACCGTGGCACAACGGGTTGCCGCAGAGCTGGGTTTCCATTTTCTCGACAGTGGCGCGCTTTATCGCCTGACCGCCCTGGCGGCATTGCGTGCCGGCGTGGCGTTGGAGGATGAAATGGCCGTGGCGGGCGTGGCTACCCAGTTGGCGGCCAGCTTTGCCGGCGAGCAGATATTGTTGGCCGGTGACGATGTGACCGCAGCCATCCGGGCTGAGGAAATCGGTGTCGGTGCTTCGAAAGTGGCGGCACTGCCGGCGGTGCGTTCCGCCCTGTTTGCCCGCCAGCGTGCCTATCGGCGCTTTCCTGGACTGGTGGCTGATGGCCGCGACATGGGGTCGGTGATCTTCCCGGAGGCGCAGGTCAAGGTGTTTTTGACTGCCTCGGCCGCAGCGCGTGCAGAAAGACGTTATAAGCAGTTGATCGACAAGGGAATGCCTGCTAATATGCACGCCCTTTTGCAGGACCTGCAGGAACGTGATGCGCGCGATGCTGCGCGCAGTGTCGCTCCCCTCAGGCAATGCGACGATGCCGAGCTGGTTGATACTACGCCGTTAGGTATAGATGGAGCAGTGGCTGCCGTGATGGGTATTGTCCGCCGGAAGCTGCTTTTGAAGTGAAATCGCAGGTGAAATGAGCTGTCATGCACATTCGCATGATTTTGTGTAACTAGCCCGCCAGTCCGATCGGCGGTTATTTGGAAAAAACTATGTCCGCTACTGCTGTCGCCGTGAATCCAGAAGAATCCTTTGCCGCTCTTTTTGAGGAAAGCCTCTCGCGCCAGGAAATGCGCGCCGGTGAAGTCATCACGGCTGAAGTTGTCCGCATCGATCAGAATTTCGTGGTCGTCAATGCGGGTCTGAAATCCGAGTCCTTTATCGCGATCGACGAATTCAAGAATGATCGCGGCGAAGTCGAAGCCACCCCTGGCGATTTTGTCCTGGTCGCCATCGAGATGCTCGAAGATGGCTACGGTGAAACCCGTCTGTCCCGCGACAAGGCCAAGCGCATCGCCGCCTGGAACGATCTCGACAAGGCGATGACCGACGAGATCCTTGTCAAGGGTGTGATCACCGGCAAGGTGAAGGGCGGCCTGACCGTCATGGTCAACGGCATCCGCGCCTTCCTGCCCGGTTCGCTGGTCGATACGCGTCCGGTCAAGGACACCACGCCTTTTGAAGGCAAGGAATTCGAATTCAAGGTCATCAAGCTTGATCGCAAGCGTAACAACGTTGTGGTATCGCGTCGTGCTGTGCTTGAGGCCAATATGGGCGAAGAGCGCCAGAAGCTGCTCGAAAACCTGCAGGAAGGCACTATTGTCAAGGGTATCGTCAAGAACATCACCGAATACGGCGCTTTCGTCGACCTCGGTGGCATCGATGGCCTGTTGCACATTACCGACCTGGCCTGGCGCCGCGTGCGGCATCCTTCCGAGGTGCTCAACGTTGGTGACGAAGTCATGGCGAAAGTGCTCAAATTCGACCAGGAAAAGAATCGCGTCAGCCTCGGCATGAAGCAGCTTGGCGAAGATCCGTGGGTGGGCATCGCGCGCCGTTACCCGTCCGGTACCCGCCTCTTCGGCAAGGTGACCAACCTGACCGACTACGGTTCTTTCGTCGAGATCGAGCAGGGCATTGAAGGCCTGGTGCACGTCTCCGAGATGGACTGGACCAACAAGAACATCCATCCGTCCAAAGTCGTTCAGCTGGGCGATGAAGTCGAAGTGATGATTCTCGAAATCGACGAAGATCGTCGCCGTATCAGCCTGGGCATGAAACAGTGCCAGCCGAATCCGTGGGATGATTTTGCCGCCAATCACAAGAAAGGCGACAAGGTGCGTGGCGCCATCAAATCGATCACCGACTTCGGTATCTTCATCGGTCTGCCCGGCGGTATCGACGGTCTGGTGCACTTGTCGGACCTCTCCTGGTCGGCAACTGGCGAGGAAGCCAAGCAGAACTACAAGAAGGGCGACGAAGTCGAGGCGATGGTGTTGTCCATCGATGTCGAGAAAGAGCGTATTTCACTGGGCGTGAAGCAACTTGATGGCGATCCTTTCACCAGTTTTATCGCGACCCATGACAAGAACAGTCTGATCAATGGCACGGTCAAGAGTGTCGATGCACGGGGTGCGGTGATTGATCTGGGTGGCGATATCGAAGGCTATCTGCGTGTTTCCGAGTTTTCGCGTGACCGTATCGAAGATCTCAGCCAGCATTTGAAACTGGGCGAGGCAGTCGAGGCGTTGATCATTAACGTGGATCGCAAGACACGTTCGATCAACCTCTCGATAAAAGCCAAGGATCAGGCCGAGCAAAGCGAGGCAATGCAGAAACTGGCAACGGATTCCGCTTCTGCCGCGACGGGCACCACCAATCTTGGTGCCTTGTTGAAGGCCAAGTTGAATCAGCAGTAATCAGGCGCGATGGCTGTGGCCCCCTCCCCCCCCAGCCCCCCTTCCCGAAGAAGGGGGGGGACGGGTGTTCAGCCGTGTTGCGGCTTCCATATTATTGACTCGCCGCCTCTTTGGGGCGGCCCGGCAGAGGCGTCATTCCCGTCATGACCAAGTCAGAGTTGATCGCTCGTCTGGCGGAGCGCTTTCCGCAACTGGTGGCGAAGGATGCCGATCTGTCCGTGAAGATGATTCTCGATGCGATGACCGAGGCTCTGGTCAAGAGTGATCGCATCGAGATTCGCGGCTTCGGCAGTTTCTCGCTGAATTATCGGCCACCCCGCACTGGCCGTAATCCAAAATCGGGTGACAAGGTCCAGGTGCCAGCCAAATATGTGCCGCATTTCAAGGCTGGCAAGGAACTGCGTGAGCGAGTTGACCAGTTCGTCAAGTAGCCGCTTCTATCGATGAGTGCATTGATCTGGCTCCTGCGTGGAATCCTCTTCGTCATCCTGCTGGGGCTGGCCATCAAGAATAGTGGCGACGTCGAGCTGCGCTTCTTTTTTGATGCAAGCTGGCAGACGCCTCTGTCTTTGGCGTTGCTGGGTGCGCTGACGATAGGGGTCGTGCTGGGTTTGCTGGCGCTACTACCGCAACTGATCCGCCAGCGCCGTAATATTAGTACGCTTAAACGTCAATTGGCCGAACGGGAAAAGTCCCCGGCGCCAGATACGCCGACGCATAATATCGACCAGCCAAGCCAGTCAACGATAGGCATTTAAGCGTGGAAATCGAACTGTGGTGGTTTCTGGCCTTGCCGGTATTTTTCGTGTTGGGCTGGCTTGCCGCACGCATCGACATCAATCAACTGCTACGCGAATCGCGTGCACTGCCCCGTTCGTATTTCACCGGGCTGAACTTTTTGCTCAACGAGCAGCCCGACAAGGCTATCGAGGCCTTCCTTGAGGCTGCCAAGATCGACCCTGAAACAATCGAGTTGCACTTCGCGCTGGGCAGCCTGTTCCGGCGTCGCGGTGAAACTGACCGTGCCATCCGGGTACATAAACACCTGATCGACCGCGATGCCTCGCAGAGTCAATTGACCGAGGAACAGCGTCTGCATGCTCTTTCCGAATTGGGACAGGACTATTTGAAGGCCGGCTTGCTCGACCGTGCTGAAGAAATATTTGTCAAACTGCGCGGCACCTTGCGCGACGAAGAAGCTTTGCGCAACCTGCTCGAAATCTACCAGCAGGAAAAGGAATGGGGCAAGGCCATCGCCATTGCCGAGCAGATGCCGGGCCATGCCGAACATTTGTGGCAGAAAGAAATAGCCGAATTCAACTGCGAGTTGGCGAATTCCGATTTGCTCAATGGCCGGATCGAAGCGGCGCGTCAGCGTTTGGACGCTGCGCTGCTGGCCAATCGCAAGTGCGTGCGCGCAACCCTGATGCTTGGCGAACTGGAAATGAAAGTCGGCGCTGGCGGGGCGGCGTCAGCCGGCTCGCCGCGTAATGTGGAGACGGCGATTGCTACCTGGCAGCGTATCGAGCAGCAAAATCCGGTCTTTCTCGCTCTGGCTGCCGAGAAAATGGCAAGTGCGTATCGTGAACTCGGTCGTGAGGCTGCCGGTACTGAACTGTTACGCGGCTATCTTGAACGCCATCCATCTATCGATATGCTTGATGCGGTGTACCAGGCCGAACTGGTCGCCAGCGGTCCCGAAGTGGCTTATGTGCTGGTACGTGATGAAATGCGCCGCAATCCGACTCTGCTGGGACTGGACAAGTTGCTGGAAGCCCAGGTCCTGCTGGCGCCGCCTGAAAAACGTGCTGAACTTGAACTGGTCAAGAACCTCATTCACAATCATACGCGGCGCGTGGCGCGTTATCGCTGTGACGATTGCGGCTTCAAGGCACGCCAGTTTCACTGGCGCTGTCCCGCTTGTGGCGGATGGGAAACCTTCCCGCCCAAGCGCACCGAAGAGTTTGACCTGAACCCTTAGCAATTTGATCCCCTGATCAACCAGAGATGAAACTTCCTGACACCCAGAAGGCGCGCATTCTTATTGTTGGCGATGTCATGCTAGATCGCTATTGGTTTGGTGATGTTTCGCGAATTTCACCCGAGGCACCGGTACCCGTGGTCAAGGTCGAGAAGCGCGAGGATCGGCCTGGCGGTGCGGCAAACGTGGCGCGCAATATAACGGCGCTTGGCGCCAGGGCAGTGCTGCTTTCCGTGGTCGGCAAGGATGAGGCCGGTCAGACGCTGGCCCGGCTATTGGCGGAGTCAGCCATCGACGCCAGCCTGCATGAAGATGCCCAACTGAATACTACCGTCAAGCTGCGCGTACTGGGACGGCAGCAGCAATTGCTGCGTATCGATTTTGAAAATGCCCCGACGCATGAGGTACTGCAGACCAAGCTGGCGGAATTCCGGCAGCGGCTGGTGGACTGTGACCTGGTCATTCTGTCCGACTATGGCAAGGGCGGACTCACGCATATCGCCGAGATGATCCGGCTGGCGCGGGAGCACGGCAAACTCGTGCTCGTCGATCCCAAGGGCGATGATTACGCGCGTTACGCCGGGGCCAGCATCATCACACCCAATCGCGCCGAATTGCGCGAAGTGGTGGGGCGTTGGCGGGATGAAGCGGATTTGACTGCCCGCATCGGCAAGTTGCGTGCCGAACTGGGGCTGCAAGCACTGCTACTGACCCGTTCGGAAGAAGGCATGAGCCTGTTCTCCGATGCCGGGGTTGTTCACGAACCGGCGCAGGCGCGCGAGGTTTATGATGTCAGTGGTGCTGGTGATACCGTTATTGCCACGCTGGCCGTTATGCTGGCGAGCGGCCAGTCGATGTCTGACGGCATGCGCTGGGCCAACCGGGCGGCGAGTGTGGTGGTCGGCAAGCTTGGCACAGCGACCTGTTCGCTGGCTGAACTGGCGGAATGATCTGAGAGGAAGGACACGGAAAATGGGCTCGTACTACATCGTTACCGGCGCCTGCGGTTTTATCGGTGCCAACATCGTCAAGGCACTCAACGAGCGCGGCATCAACAATGTCATCGCCGTCGATAATCTCAAAAAGGCCGACAAGTTCAAGAACCTGGTCGATTGCGAGATTGCCGATTATCTCGACAAGCATGAGTTCAGCGACATGGTGCATGGCGGACAGTTCGATGGCGCGGTTGAGGCGATTTTCCATGAGGGCGCGTGCTCCGACACCATGGAAACCGACGGCCATTACATGATGGAGAACAATTACCGCTACTCCCTTGCCCTGCTGGATTTCTGCCTTGACCACGAAGTGCCCTATCTGTATGCCTCCAGCGCCTCGGTCTATGGCGGAGGCCGCATCTTCCAGGAGTCGCGCGAACACGAGGGGCCGCTCAACGTCTACGGTTATTCGAAGTTTCTCTTCGACCAGATCGTGCGCCGCCGCATCGGCCCCAACGCGAACTGCACCGATTCGCAGGTGGTCGGCTTCCGCTATTTCAATGTCTATGGCCCGCGCGAGCAGCACAAGGGGCGCATGGCTTCAGTGGCCTTCCACCACTTCAATCAGTATCAGGCCACCGGCAAGGTCAAGCTTTTCGAGGGCTGCGATGGTTATGCCAATGGCGAGCAGAGCCGCGATTTCGTCTATGTTGATGACGTGGTCAAGGTCAACCTGTATTTTCTTGATCATCCAAGAAAATCCGGCATCTTCAATCTTGGCACCGGCCGGGCGCAACCCTTCAATGACATCGCCACGTCTACCGTGAATGCCTGCCGGACGCTGGAAGGCAAGGCCAAGCTTTCACTGCAAGAAATGATCGAGCAGGGCATCATCGAGTATGTCGATTTTCCCGAGGCGCTGAAAGGCAAATATCAAAGTTTTACACAAGCGGATATTTCCGCATTGCGGGCGGCCGGTTATGGCGATACGTTTGCCACGGTGGAGCAGGGCGTGATGAACTATGTGGAACATTTATCCAAGTGAACCCCAATACTCTCGACGATTTTGTTGGCAACACACCATTGGTGCGCTTGCAGCGCTTGCCGGGTAATGACAACAGCCGGCGCAACAATGTAATTTTCGCCAAGCTCGAAGGCAACAATCCGGCCGGCTCGGTCAAGGATCGACCGGCCCTGTCAATGATCCGGCGCGCCGAGGAGCGCGGCGATATCAAGCCGGGCGATACCCTGATCGAAGCGACCTCGGGCAATACCGGCATTGCGCTGGCAATGGTGGCGGCCATGCGCGGCTACAAGATGGTGCTGGTGATGCCCGAAAATCAGAGCATCGAACGGCGCCAGAGCATGAAGGCCTATGGCGCCGAACTGGTGCTGACGTCAAAGGCCGGCAGCATGGAAGGCGCGCGTGACCTGGCTGACCAGATGGCGCGTGAAGGCAAGGGTGTCGTGCTTGACCAGTTTGCCAATCCGGACAATCCGCGCGCCCACTACGAGGGCACCGGACCCGAAATCTGGCGCGATACCGAGGGTCGGGTGACCCACTTCATTTCCAGCATGGGCACCACCGGCACGATCATGGGCTGCTCGCGCTACTTCAAGGAAATCAATCCGGCGATCCAGATCGTCGGTTGCCAGCCTGAGTCTGGCGCACAGATTCCCGGCATCCGTAAATGGCCGGCCGAGTACCTGCCGAAGATTTGCGACTTCTCGCGCGTCGACCGGCTTGAGTCGGTTGGCCAGAAGGACGCCGAAGAGATGACGCGGCGACTGGCGACGGAAGAGGGCATCTTTGCCGGCATCTCCTCCGGCGGCGCGCTGGTGGTGGCCTTGCGGATTGCCGCCGAGGTCGAGAATGCCGTGATCGTCAGCATCGTCTGCGACCGCGGTGACCGATATTTATCCACGGGAGTATTCCCCGCGTGATTCCGGTTCTGGTCTTCGACATCGAAACGATTCCCGACATCGCGGGTTTGCGGCGTTTACATGAACTGCCGGATACGCTGGTCGATGCCGAGGTTGCCGAGTTTGCCTTCCAGAAACAACGGGCGAAGAACGGCAGCGATTTCCTGCCACTGCATCTGCAGCGGGTCGTCGTCATTTCCTGTGCCATGCGCAACGACGAGGGTTTTCGCGTCTGGTCGCTGGCCGAGCCGAAATCCGGGGAAGGCGAAATCATCCAGCGTTTCTTCGAAGGGATTGCCAAATACACGCCCAATCTGGTGTCGTGGAATGGCGGTGGCTTCGATCTGCCGGTGCTGCACTATCGTGGCCTGATCCACGGCGTGACGGCTGCCCGCTACTGGGATCTCGGCGAGGATGATCGCGATTTCAAGTGGAACAACTACATCAGTCGCTACCACACGCGCCACCTCGACCTGATGGACCTGCTGGCGATGTACCAGCCACGCGCCAATGCACCGCTCGACCAGTTGGTGAAACTGATGGGCTTGCCGGGCAAGCTGGGCATGGATGGCGGTGCGGTATGGGGTGCCTGGCTGGATGGCAAGATCGACACCATCCGCGACTACTGCGAGACCGATGTGGTCAATACCTACCTTGTCTATTTGCGTTTCCAGAAGATGCGCGGCAACTTGACTGCGGCGGCGCACGATGCCGAAGTGGCGGTGCTGCGCGAGCACATCGGTGCTCTGGATATGCCGCACTGGCGGGAATTCATTGCCGCCTGGAAGTGATTCTCAACGGCTGATTGCGGTTTCCAGCAGCAGCAGAAAATCCTTTTCGTCCCTGACCTGCGCGACCTCGGCTGAGGTAACGGTATAGCCATGCGGCCGGGCAATCGCTTCGTAGCGCGGAATGCGCGCATGAAACAGGTGGGGGAATACCCAGCGCGAGAAATCGTCCGGGTCGGCGGAATCGATGTCGACCAGCTTTCGCGCGGCGAGGTATTTCGGCAGATACTCGGCAAGGAAAGCCGGACGGAAATACATCGGCTTGGGATCGGACTGGGCGCGGCGAATCAGTTCAGTCTCCTCTTCCGCCGTGGTGACCTGGATATAGAGGATCAGCGTGTGTTCGACCAGCAGGTCGATGACCGCCGGTTCTTCAAGTTCGCAGAGGCTGCCGCCGACATCGTTCACGAAATGGGCGTAACCGTAAATGTCCTGAGCCTTCCTGAGGAACTCGGGCACGTCGCGCATGGCAGCGATCTCGCCCTCACGGTACATCGCCTGGCGCCGGCTGAACTCCGTGAAGGGAATGCCGCCCTGCGCCGGGTCACCCAGTTTGCCGACGAAGGACAGCACCGGGCCGAGGTCGTCCACCTTGATGTTGTTCTTGATGTCGATCCAGTCACGCCGCAACAGGTCGCGCAAAAAGGCAACCTGCATGGCCTGCTGCTTGATGAGGTCGAGGATGGGTTCGTCGAGATAACGCTTGCCGATGCGATAGTCGGCCGAATAGTGAAACCAGTCGTGCCGGCGCAGCAGTGACGACAGCCAGGTCTTGCCGACGCCCGACATGCCGAGCAGGGTGATTTTCTTGTGTGGCCAGGCGCGGAAGGCGTTGATGTCAAATTTCATGTGGTTTATTTTGCTTTGCGTGCGGCATTGACTGCCATCACGAGTGCATTGTAGCTGGCCAGGGAGGGCCAACCCTCGATGGGCAGCGGCAACTTGCGTTGCCAGTTGGGGTGCTGGTCTTCGAGCGTTCCCGGCAGGTTGGGTTGTTCCAGCACGCCAAGGAAATCTTCGGGCTGCACCACCATGATCTGCGCTGGCGAGCGTGCCAGATAGGCATGGATCGCCAGGACGGTTTCGGCGGAGAGTTCCGGCATCTCCGCCGCCACCTTGCTTACGCCCGCAGGCAGCAGGTGTTCCTGTTCGAGCGCCCAGAGCAGCCGATCGCGATCCCAATCGCGTTCGGTAACCAGGCGCTGGCGGAGTTCTTCACTGGGAAAGAGCTGCAGGGTGGCGCGGATATCCAGGTCTTCGCCCTGCCAGAAACCGCGCAAGGTGGGCAGGTCGTGCGTACCGGCAGCCACCAGTGCCTGTTGCGGCATATCTGCCGGCAAGCGGAAATTGCCATCCGGGTAGCGCTCGAACATCAGCGGATGGTAGGAAAGCACGCCGCATTCGGCCAGGCGTGGCCGGAAGCCCTCGGGCACGGTGCCGAGGTCTTCGCCGATCACCAGGCACTGGTTGCGCTGGCTTTCCAGCGCGACGATGCCGAGGATGTCCTCGAAGGGGTAGTTCACATAAGTGCCTTCGGTGGCGGGAATATTGGCCGGCACCCAGAACATGCGCGTTAGTCCCATCACATGGTCGATGCGCAGTGCGCCGGCATGCTTCATGTTGGCGCGCAGGATGTCGATCAGGGGGACATAGGCTGCTGCCCGCAGGCGGTGGGGGACGAACGGCGGCAGTCCCCAGTCCTGGCCCATCAGATTGATTTCGTCGGGCGGTGCGCCGGCATGGGCAGCGGCGGCAAACACCGCCTGCCAGTTCCAAACTTCGGCGCCACTCGGGTTGGCGCCGACCGCGAGATCTTGATACAGGCCGACTGACATGCCGCATTGCTGTGCACGCGCGGCAGCGGCGGCAAGCTGTGCGTCGGCCAGCCATTGCAGCCAGGCGTGGTAGCTGACCGCCGTAGCGTGGTCAGCGGCAAATGCGTCAACCGCCGGTGACTCCGGGGTGCGATAAGCTTGCGGCCATGCTGGCCAGCCCCAGATGTTTTCGTCGGCAGCGCGAAAGTGAGCCTGCAGGGCGGCAAAACGCGCATGGCGTTCGAGTTCCCCGCCCTGCGCGATCCGCCAGGCTGCAAATGCGGCCGTACGCTCATCGGTTTTGGCAAGAAAATGCACGAAGAGGATTTCCAAAATCTCGAACTTGGCGCGCGCCACGGCAACGTAGTCAACCAGTTCGGTTTTGCGCAAGTCCTGCAGGCGTTTTTGAAAGTCGGCGCTGGCGAGACGGCGCTGTGCCTCGGCGCAGGTGGAAAATTCAGGCACGGCCTCGACATCGAGATAGAGCACATTGACAAAGCCGCGCTGCGACGGGCTGTAGGGGCTGATGTGCGCTGGGTTGTCGGGAAACAGGGCGTGCAGGGGATTGACGCCGACCAGGTCACCGCCGGCGGCGGCCGTGAGTGCGAGCAAATCTCCAAGGTCGGTGAAATCGCCAATGCCCCAGTTGCGGCGCGAACGCACGCCATACAGTTGCAGTGTCAGTCCCCAGATGCGGCCGCCCGCGCGGATGGCCGCTGGCTGATGACACTGCTGCGGGACGACGATGAGCGGCATGGTCAGGCTGATCAACTCATCCATCGATGTCACGTGCAAGCGGTGATAGCCCGGTTCCGCAATAGGCGGAAGTTCGAGCTGACAGCGCAGCAAGTTGCCCTGTGCAGCTAGACGGGGCAGAGTGGCGGGGGTGAATTGCGCCGCAGAGGACTCGCCCGTTTCCTGGATGACTGTCCAGTTCCACCCTTGCGCGCAGTCCTTTGCCGGCAGCACCAGTGGAATGCTGATGGCCGCACCCCTGCGTACCACGCTGACCGGTGGCAGGGGGTGCTGCCACTCGGCGGCATCCAGTTCGCGCAGGAGCGTAGTGGGAGCATCGGCTACCGCTTTGGGGTCGAAGTGCATCGCCGCGAGGAGCGCCTGCTGGGTGTAGGTCGACGTCAAGTGCTGGCCGCCCCAGATGTCGTGATACGCATCGGCAATGCCGCAGCGGTTGGCGAGGATTTTCAGGTAATCAGTCATGCTTGCTGTTGGTTTTCTGTAGGGGGTGCCAATTCTTGCTGGCGCATCAGGGCAAGTGTACGACCTTCAAGCGGATAGGTGTCGTCACCGCTGAAGTTGCCGTCGACACGCAAGCCGGCATGGAAGTGGGTGTCGAGCAGGGATTGCCAGACGTAGCCGCTGCCCAGCCTTGGCAAGCGGAAATCGATCCGCTCGTGGTGGGCGTTGAACAGCAGGATGAAATTATCATCATGGACCGCCCGGCCGCGCTGATCGACCTCACCGAGCAACTCACCCGACAGATAGACGCCCAGGCTGCGCGCGAAGTCGTGCTCCCATTCATGGTCGCTCATCTCGCTGCCATCGGGCTTGATCCAGTGGATGTCCTTGATGCTTCTGCCGTCGTCGCCGCGAATCGGCTGGCCCTGGAAGAAGTTGCGCCGGTGAAACACCGGATGGGTGCGGCGCAGGAGGATCAGCCGCGCGACAAATTCCAGCAATTCATGGTCAGCATCGCTCAACGACCAGTCTACCCAGCTGACTTCGTTGTCCTGACAGTAGGCATTGTTGTTGCCCTGCTGGGTCCGACCCATTTCGTCGCCGGCCAGCAGCATCGGCACGCCCTGCGAAAGGAACAGGGTGGCCAGCAGGTTGCGTTTCAGGCGAGCGCGCAGCGCATTAATTTCCGGATCGTCGGTCGCGCCTTCGACGCCACAGTTCCAGGAAAGATTTCGGTCGCTGCCGTCACGGTTGTTCTCGCCGTTGGCCTGGTTGTGCTTGTTGTTGTAGCTGACCAGATCATGCAGCGTGAAGCCGTCATGCGCCGTAACGTAATTGATGCTGGCATGCGGGCGGCGACCGTTGTGGGCGTAGAGATCGCTTGATCCGGTCAGGCGCCGGGCGAACTCGCCGATCAGGCCGCCATCGCCACGCCAGTAGGCGCGCATGCAGTCGCGATATTGGTCGTTCCACTCGGCCCAGCCGACCGGGAAATTGCCGACCTGATAACCGCCTTCGCCCAGATCCCAGGGCTCGGCAATCAGCTTGACCTGCGATAGCACGGGGTCCTGGTGCAGGATGTCGAAGAACGCGCCCAGCCGGTCGACCTCGTGCAACTCGCGCGCCAGCGCCGAGGCCAGGTCGAAACGGAAACCATCGACGTGCATTTCCTGCACCCAGTAGCGCAGTGAGTCCATGATGAGCTGGAGGACACAGGGATGCTGGAGATTGAGCGTATTGCCGCAGCCGGTGTAATCCGTGTAGTGGTGCAGCTTGCCGGGGGTCAGGCGGTAATAGGCGGCATTGTCGATGCCCCTGAAGCTGAGTGTCGGTCCGTGATGGTTGCCCTCGGCGGTGTGGTTGTACACCACATCGAGGATGACCTCGATGCCAGCCGAATGCAGGGTCTTGACCATGGTCTTGAATTCCTTGGTCGAGCCGCTGGCAGAGTAGCGCTGGTCGGGGGCGAAAAAACCAATGGAGTTGTAACCCCAGAAATTACGCCGCCCCTGATCGACCAGATAACGGTCGTCGATAAAGGCATGGGTCGGCATCAGTTCCACCGAAGTGATGCCGAGGCGTTGCAGGTGCTCGATGACCGGTGCGCTGCCCAAGCCGGCATAGGTGCCACGCAAAGCTGGGGGAACGTCAGGATGATTCTTTGTGAACCCGCCCACATGCAGTTCGTAGATCACCATCTCGTGCCAGGGAATGTTCGGCGCACGGTCGCCACCCCAGGAAAACGCCGGGTCGGTTACCCGGCACTTGGGCATGCCGGGGGCGCTATCGCGGCGATCGAGCGATAGGTCGCCCGCCGGATGGCCGTGGCGATAGCCGAAGTGGGTATCGCTCCAGTTGAGCGGGCCGACGATGTCCTTGGCGTAGGGATCGATCAGCAGCTTGTGCGGGTTGAAACGGTGTCCGTGCTGCGGGTCATAGGGGCCATGCACCCGATAGCCGTAGAGCAGGCCGGGCCGTGCCTCAGGCAGATAACAATGCCAGACCAGGTCGGTCTGTTCGCACAACTGGATGCGCTGTACCTCGTGCTGCCCACTGGGGTCGAACAGGCAAAGCTCGACCTTCTCGGCATGTTCGGAAAACAGGGCGAAATTCACCCCTTCGCCATCCCAGGTGGCGCCCCGCGGATAAGGAACGCCGGGCCAGACGGAATTGATTAACGGGGCACTCATAGAAAACGCTTGAGAATTTTCTGGCTGTGCGCATCCAGCGCCAGGCGATCACGAATCAGGAAATGGATGCCCTGGCTGTCGGCGATCATAAGTGCGCCGGCATTATCCCTACCGCGCAGCCGGCGAATATCGTCCTCGCTCTTAAGGATCAGCGCGGTTGTCCCGCGATCGGTGTCGACCTGCCAGGTGCTGGGTGTGGCATAGCTCGATACTGAAACAATGCGACGAATTTCAGGAACGAATTCGCGCTGGGCGAGTTCGGCGACGATCAGGCTGCGGATGTCTGCCGGCAGGACGTCAAGGGTTTCGAGCCATTGCAGTTCCTTGCCGTCAGCCGACATCAGCGAGATGCCATAGTCGGGTGCGGTGATGCCGAAGGCGCGCACCGGCACGATGCCTTCATGTGCGAGGCCCTCGGCGTCGGTCAGGACGAGGCGGCCGAAGCCGTTGCGCGTCAATGCGAATGGGCTGGCGGTGGGCTTCATGGGGAAGAGCCGTTCTCGCCCAGTGCCGGCGGTGCGTCGAGTTGCTTGGTTTGCGCCTGATACAGTCGCCAGTAGGCGCCCTCACTGGCCATCAGGGTTTCGTGGTTGCCGATCTCGACGATTCTGCCACGATCCATCACCACCAGGCGATCGGCGCGGCGCAAGGTAGACAGGCGGTGGGCGATGGCGATTGTCGTGCGGCCGCGGATCAGGTTGTTGAGTGCGCTCTGGATCTCGAATTCTGTTTCTGTATCGACCGCCGAGGTGGCCTCGTCAAGAATCAGGATGCGCGGATCGATCAGCAGCGCGCGGGCGATCGAGATGCGCTGGCGCTCGCCGCCCGACAGCGACTGGCCGCGTTCGCCAACCAGTGAATCGTAACCGTGCGGCTGGCGCAGGATGAACTCATGGGCATGGGCGGCACGGGCGGAGGCGACAATCTCTGCCCGGGTGGCGTCGGGCTTGCCGTAGGCGATGTTCTCGGCGATGGTGCCGAAGAACAGGAAAGGTTCCTGCAGCACCAGGCCGATATTGCGGCGGTAATCGGCGATCGCTACGCTGCGTAGATCGGTGCCCTCGACCCTGATGGCGCCTTCGGTGACATCGTAGAAGCGGCAGATCAGATTGACCAGCGTACTCTTGCCCGAACCGCTGTGGCCGACCAGGCCAATCATTTCACCCGGCGCAATCGCCAGTTCAATCTCGTGCAGGACGGCGCGGTTGCCATAGCGGAAGCTCACCTTGTCGATATCGATGCCACCCTTGAGCGGCGGCAGGGTAACCGGATTGACTGGCTCGGGGACGCTCGACACATGATCGAGAATGTCGAAAATCCGCTTGGCGCCAGCGGCAGCCTTTTGTGTCACGGAGATGATTCGGCTCATCGAATCAAGCCGGGTGTAAAAGCGGCTGATGTAGGCAAGGAAGGCAATGAGCACACCCACGGTGATCTGGTCCTTTGACACCAGCCAGATACCGAAGGCCCAGACGACGAGAATGCCAATTTCGGTGAGCAGGCCGACGGTGGGGGCGAACAGCGACCAGATGCGGTTCAGGCGGTCATTGACTTCCAGATTGCGTTTGTTGGCTTCGCGGAAACGCTGCGCCTCGCGGGCTTCCTGTGCGAAGGCCTTGACGACGCGAACGCCGGGAATGGTGTCGGCCAGCACGCTGGTGACTTCGGCCCAGACGCGGTCGATCTGTTCGAAACCGGTGCGCAGCTTGTCGCGCACCAGATGGATCATCCAGGCGATGATCGGCAGCGGTGTCAGTGTTACCAGGGCGAGCCAGGGGTTGATCGAGAACAGGATGGCCGAGGTCATCACGATCATCAATACGTCGGTGGCAAAGTCGAGCAGGTGCAATGACAGAAAGACGTTGATGCGGTCGGTTTCCGAGCCGATGCGCGCGAGCAGGTCGCCGGTGCGCTTGCCGCCGAAGTATTCGTGGCTGAGCTTCAATAAATGCTCATACGTCGTGGTGCGCAGGTCGGCGCCGATGCGTTCTGATACCAGCGCCAGTATGTAGGTACGCGCCCAGTTCAGCGCCCAGGCCAGCAGGGCCGAACCCAGCAGGCCGCCGAGCAGCCAGGCCACCTTGTTGGGATCGATGGGCGTGCCGTTCTGATAGGGAATCAGTACGTCGTCCATCAGCGGCATGGTGAGGTAGGGCGGCACCAGCGTGGCTGCGGTGGCGGCGAGCGTCAGCAGAAAACCGGCGATGAGTTGTCCCTGATAGGGTTTGGCGAAGCGCCAGATGCGCAGCAGCGTCCACGTCGAGGGCGGAGTATGCAATTCGCGGAAGCAGTTGGGGCAATCCTCCTCGTCAGGTTGCAACTGCATCTGGCAAATCGGGCAGATGGCGGCGGGGGCGGGCAGGGGCGGCTGGCCGCTCGCCACGCTGTCGCGCTGGCGCACGAATTCGCGCTCGAAGCGCAGTGCCGCGGGGCTGTGGCCAAGGGTGTAACGCCACAGCGCCAGGCGACCCTGTTCATCCTCAAGTTCCAGCGTGCCAACACCGGCGTGGTCGTGGTGGGCCAGCTTCAACCCGGCCGTCAGCCGCCAGGTTTTCCAGGAAGTGTCGTTCTCTCCGGTGGCAATCAGGCGTCGGTCGGTCAGCGCGACGAGGCCGGGACGAAAGTCGAGATGATCGTCGAGGTCGAGTTCCAGCCAGGCGATCAGTTGCTCGTCCGGCGCCAGGCAGGCCCGCAACTCGCTCTGCCAAGCTTCGGGTAAAGTATCGGGTTCAATCACGGAGTAAAACGAGAAATTAATAAAGGCTGGTGCCTGCGTGCGCGGGTGTCAGGCCGTAAAAGAAAAGCTGAAAACGTGCAGGCAATGGCGATTTTAAGGCTTGCCGTCCCGCCAGCGCCGACTTTTATTTTTGCTGGGGGCGTCAGCCTGCGGCGCGATGTTGCGTTGACGTGGTTGCAGCAACTTGTCCAGACAGTCTCAACAACATAACAAAATGAAATCCATTGAATTCCTCAAGATCGTGCATTTGCGCGGTCCCAACATGTGGACCTATCGGCCGGTGATCGAGGCCTGGGTCGACATCGGCGAACTGGAAGAATCCCCTTCCAACACCTTGCCTGGCTTCAACCAGCGGCTGACGACCTGGCTGCCGACGCTGCAAACACATCGGTGCAGCTATGGCGAGCCGGGCGGTTTTGTCAGACGCCTTGAAGAAGGCACCTGGCCGGCGCATATCCTCGAACACGTCACCCTCGAATTGCAAAACTTGGCAGGCCTGTCCGGTGGCTTCGGTCGCGCCCGCAGCATGACGCAGACGGGTCATTACAAGGTGGTCGTGCGTGCCTGGCACGAAGAGGTCACCCGCACGGCGCTTTACGCGGCACGTAACCTGGTGATGGCGGCCATTGAAGACCGCCCGTTCGACGTTGCCGGCACCATCAAGCAACTGCATGAAATGGCCGACCGCCTGATGCTTGGCCCGAGTACGGCCTGCATCGTCGATGCGGCCGGCGACAAGTCGCGGCGCATTCCGCATATTCGCCTCAATGACGGCAACCTGGTGCAACTCGGTTACGGCTCGAAAAGTCGCCGCATCTGGACGGCCGAAACCGACCGCACCAGCGCCATTGCCGAAAGCGTCGCCAGCGACAAGGACCTGACCAAATCGCTGCTCGCGCCCTGTGGTGTGCCGGTGCCTGAAGGCCGCATGGTCGACAGCCCGGCCGATGCATGGGAGGCCGCCCAGGAAATCGGTCTGCCGGTGGTCGTCAAGCCCGACAACGCCAATCATGGCCGTGGCGTCTCACTCGAACTGATGAGCCAGGCCGAAGTCGAGGCGGCCTTCCCGATTGCCGATGCCGAAGGTGGCGGGGTGATGGTCGAGCGTTTTGTGCGCGGCGAGGAACACCGCCTACTGATTGTGAATAACAAGCTGGTAGCGGCGACGCGCGGCGAGAGCATCTTCATTACGGGAGACGGCAAGGCGACGGTACGCGCCCTGATCGACAGTCAACTCAATACCGACCCGCGCCGTGGCGCAGCCGAGGAATTTCCGCTCGAGACGATTGTTCTTGAGAATGAACCGCTGATTCTGCAGTTGCTCAAACGCCAGAAGATGGATGGCGATGCGGTGCCGGCGGTAGGCCAGCAGATACTGATCCAGCAGAATGGCAACTGCGCCATCGACGTCACCGACCTGGTGCATCCCGATGTGGTACGCACGGCCTGCCTCGCTGCGCGCATCGTCGGGCTGGACATCGCCGGCATCGATCTGGTGGCTGAGGACATTTCACGTCCGCTCGCCGAACAGGGTGGTGCCATTGTCGAGGTGAATGCCGGCCCCGGCCTGTTGATGCACCTCAAGCCGGCGCAGGGCCAGCCGCGGCCGGTCGGCGAAGCGATTGCCGATCATCTCTTTCCGAGTGGCGACAACGGCCGCATTCCGGTCATCGGCATCACTGGCAGCCGCGACACCACGGCCGTCGCACAGATCGTCGCGCGCCTGCTGCAACTCGATGGCCGGCGCACCGGGCTGGCCTGTGCAGCCGGGCTCTTTCTCGGCAACCGCAAGGTACAAGCCGGCGACTGCACGCAATGGGAGGCGGGACAGCGCTTGCTGATCAACCGCACCGTCGATGCCGTTGTGATAGAGAATCCCTCGCACGTCATGGTCAGTGAAGGACTCGCCTATGACCGTTGTCAGGTCGGCGTCATCACTGCCATCGACAATGCTGCCCTGTTGCCTGAACATGGTATCGACTCCGCCGAATTGCTGTTCAAGGTATTCCGCACCCAGATCGATGTGGTGCTGCCGGGCGGCGTTGCCGTCCTGAATGCCGACGATCCGACGGTGGCTTCGATGGCTGAGCTGTCCGACGGCGAGGTGATCCTGTTTGGCTCCGATGCAGCCCTGCCCATCATCATCGAACATCGCAGCAAGGGCGGTCGAGCCCTGGTGGTGCGCGACGGGCGCATTCTGCTGGCCGTCGGTCCGCAGGAAGCACCCTTGATTGACCTGGCCGCCGTGCCGCTGCTCAATGAATCTGCCAGTCATCTGGCGGGCATTCTCGGCGCCATCGGCGCTGGCTGGGCGCTTGGCCTGCCTCCCGAGATATTGCGCACCGGCATCGAAACCTACCATTTTCCCGGCCATTCTTTTGGCGATAGCGCCGCGACTAACTAACTCACGCCACCCATATGGAAATTTCACGCATCCGGGCCCTGCGCGGCCCGAACCTCTGGAGCCGGCACACTGCGATTCAGGCGCTGGTGCTCTGTGAAGAAAACGAAAATGCCTTGAGCCGCCTGCCGGGATTCGAGGCACGCATTCGTGCGCGCTTTCCCCACATCGGTGCAATGCGCCCGATCGGTTATGAAGGCGACATTTCGGTTGCGCATGCCATCCAGTTCGCCGCTCTCAACCTGCAGGCGCAGGCCGGTTGTCCGGTAACCTTCAGCCGCAGCGCGCCGACCATCGAGCCCAATCTGTATCAGGTGGTGGTCGAATACACCGAAGAAGCCGTCGGCCGCCGGGCATTTGCCCTAGCCGAGGAACTTTGCCGTTCTGCCGAAAACGACACCCCCTTTGACATCGATGCGGCACTCGCCGAGTTGCGCGAACTCGACGAAGACGAGCGCCTCGGGCCGTCCACCGGTTCCATTGTCAATGCCGCCCTGGCGCGCGGCATCCCGTGTCGCCGTCTGACCACCGGCAGCCTGGTGCAAATGGGCTGGGGCAGCAAGCAGCGCCGCATTCAGGCCGCCGAAATCGACAGCACCTCGGCCATTGCCGAATCCATAGCTCAGGACAAGGACCTGACCAAGCAGTTGCTGCATGCTGCCGGAGTACCGGTGCCGATTGGCCGTATCGTCCGGAATGCCGCCGAAGCCTGGCAAGTCGCCAATGAAATTGGCTTGCCGGTAGTGGTGAAACCGCGCGATGGCAATCAGGGCAAAGGCATCACCGTGAATATCTCGAGCCGCGATCAGATTGAAATCGCTTTTGTGGCGGCCGAGGCCGTGCGCGACGATGTCATGGTCGAGCGCTTCATCACCGGTCACGACTTCCGCCTGCTGGTCGTCGGCGACAAACTGGTCGCGGCAGCGCGGCGCGACCCGCCCCACGTCATCGGCGATGGTCAGCATACGGTGCGCGAGCTGGTCGACATCGTCAATAGCGACCCGCGCCGTGGCGTTGGCCATGCGACCTCATTGACAAAAATCCGCTTCGACGATATTGCCCGCGCCTGTCTGGCGGTGCAGGGCTATTCCGCCGAGTCAACGCCGCCGAAGGGGGCGCGTGTCGTCCTGCGCAACAATGCCAATTTATCGACCGGCGGATCGGCAACCGACGTCACCGACGATGTGCACCCGGACGTTGCGGCGTGTGCCGTGACGGCAGCCAAGATGATCGGGCTGGATATCTGCGGTGTCGACTTTGTCTGCGAAAATGTCAGCCGCTCGCTTGAAGACCAGGGCGGCGGCATCGTCGAGGCAAATGCCGCGCCCGGCCTGCGCATGCATCTGACCCCCTCATACGGCAAGGGGCGCGATGTCGGTGCGGCAGTCATCGACACGATGTTTCCGTCTGGTGATGACGGACGCATTCCAATCGTCGCCGTGACCGGCACCAATGGCAAGACCACCACGGTGCGCCTGATTGCTCACCTGATTGCCCAGACCGGCAAGCGTTTGGGCATCACCGCAACGGACGGCGTGTATGTCCACGGTCTGCGCATCGACACTGGTGATTGCAGCGGGCCAAAGAGCGCACGGAATGTCCTGTTGCACCCGGAAGTCGACGCGGCGGTCCTGGAAACCGCGCGTGGCGGCCTATTGCGCGAAGGTCTGGGCTTTGATCGCTGTGATGTCGCGGTGGTCACCAATATCGGCAAGGGCGATCATCTCGGTCTCAACTACATCACCACGGTTGATGACATCGCGGTGGTCAAGCGTGTCATCGTCCAGAATGTCAGTCCGCAAGGTTACGCCGTGCTCAACGCGGCCGACCCGCATGTTGCGCGCATGGCCAAGGTTTGTCCCGGTAAAACCATTTTCTTCGCAACCGATCCGCATCATCCGGTCATGATGACGCACCGGGCCGAAGGCAAGCGTGCGCTCTACCGCGATGGAGACGCGCTGGTCGCTGCCGAGGGGGCGCTGGTCGAGCGGATCGAATTGTCCGGTATTCCGCTGACGCGCAATGGCAGCATCGGCTTCCAGGTCGAAAATGCCATGGCCGCCATTGGCGCGGCCTGGGCGCTGGGACTGGACTGGAATACCATTCGCCTCGGTTTGGCGACCTTTGTCAGCGATATCAGCACCGCCCCCGGTCGTTTTAATGTTTTTGACTATCGGGGCGCGACCCTGGTTGCCGACTATGGCCATAACCCCGATGCAATTGCGGCGCTGACACAGGCCGTTTCAGCCCTGCCGGCCAAGCAACGCTGGGTGGTAATCAGCGGCGCTGGCGACCGGCGCGATGAGGACATCCGTAACCAGACAGAAATACTTGGCGAAGCTTTTGACGGCGTCATTCTTTATGAGGATGCCTGTCAGCGCGGTCGCGCCGATGGCGAGGTGCTGAAACTGCTGCGCGATGGCTTGGCCAAAGCTTCCCGTGCCACAGTCATCGAGGAAATTCGCGGTGAATTTCTCGCTATCGATTCGGCATTGGCAAAACTGCAAACTGGTGATCTGTGCCTGATCCTCGTTGATCAGGTGGAAGAAGCTCTGGCCCACATCAAGCAGCGCATCGCTGAGGGGTGAGAACCACCCTGCGGGGCATTGCGGCGATGTGTCAGTGGTTTGCTTTACTCGGCCAGGGTGTTTTCTTGCTCAATGCCTGGCCGAGTGTTTTACTTAGTCCTTCCGCACCAGAAGCCTAGGCATCAGGGCTTGAGGTAGGCAAAACCTCCCCGCCCCTGCAGTTTGGCGATTTCAGCGACGCCGGACGGAACGAACTTGGCCTCTGGGAGGAACGACTTGCGATCCATGCTGCGGTTCTTGAGCGTGATTTCGCAGACATCGAAGGTGACCCCGCGTTCCGTCAGGTTCTCGACCAATGGGTTGTAGGGATTCCCATTCTTGTCCTTGGCGCCATCCATCAGAAAGTCAACGCCCAGCGCGTGGGTCACCACAATGATCTGCGCCTGCGGATTGACGTCCAGATGGTTGCCGACATTGCGCAAGGTCGCAATCGCATGGGATGAATCATTGACGTGGTAGACCACCTTGTCTGGGTGTACGTTATTGGTCAGATCGCCCATCGAAGAACAACCACCCAGGACCAATGCGCTTGTTGCAATCAATGCGACTACCCAGTTTCCAAGCTTGCTCATGTTTTCTCCTCTGTCAGAATTAATGGCGTCGGCTACGCCTGATTATTTTGTCGCCGACTGAACGCTACTATTGTCGGCAGCGTATTACAACCATCCTGAAAGCAGGGCTTACCCGGCTGGTTAAACATGTCCGCTGTGCGGGAATGTCGAGCAAAGTGCCTAAGCTGGCAGGGAAAACCAATCAGCATAAACATGAGCAATCTGGTGCTGTTCTGCGTATTGCGATGCAGCAAATGATTCTCATTAGCTGCATCGCAGCGCGTCCTCAAGTAAATCGTGATGCGGCTCCGGGAGTTAACAAACAATGCAACACGCATGATCCAGTATGCATGAATGAGTTGCATGCCGAGCTGCATATGGTGGCTTCCGTCAGTCCGTGCCAAAGAGCTCGATTAAAACGATATGGTGAAAACCAGAATGGAATTGCATTAGCAAAACCTATATAAAACAAACCACTGGATTAATGGCCTTGTTTGTGGCTTAGGGGATGTGATTCCCCTTGCCACCAATAAAACGACTTTGTGTGAAGGGACATTGACGATGATGTATGAATTAAAGCAATGAAACCCGGCAGTTGGGGGTTATGCCATAAGAGACATCAAGGTAGTCAGGGGGTTGTCTATGATAAGAATATTAGTAACTAATTATGCACAAATAATACTTGCAACCTGCAAAAACCATGAGTTAGGCTGCGTCATCATTCATAAAAAAGTATCGACAAAATTAATGATTGACATAAAACCATAGCTTTCTCATGGTTATGTTTGGCAGCATCGGGTAGCAATGGCTATATGCCGCTAGAGCGAGATGGTCTTTACAGCCAGACTGCTGTTGCGGAATACCGCCCTGTAACAGAGACAAAATAAAAAAATATCAACTTGGTTGCCGTAGGCATACCGAGGTACTTCAATTAACCCAAGTTTGAGAGGTTCGAAATGAATCAGTTGCGTAGAACATTTTTGAAGAGTTCCGGCATGGCCGGTGCGGTAATGGTTGCCATCGGGGCAGGCTTGCTCAAGTCTGGCGAAGTCATGGCGGCAACATGGAACAAGCTTGCCTTCACATCGAACAACATTGCCGACGCCATGAAAAACGCTAATTACGGCGGAGCCACGGAAAGCAAGGACATCGTGATCACGGTGCCGGATATCGCGGAAAACGGTGCGTCTGTACCGGTTGAAGTGACCAGCAACATCCCCGGAACCACATCCATCGCCATTTTTGTCGAGAAGAACATCACCCCGCTGGCGGCTGATTTCGAGATTTCCAATGGCGCCGAGCCATACATCTACACCTTCGTCAAAATGGGCCAGACCTCCCAGGTCCGCGTCGCGGTCAGGGCCGGAGGCAAGGCTTACACCGTGAGCAAGGAAGTCAAGGTCACCATCGGCGGCTGCGGCGGCTGATCACCCTGGACTGGTCCGGGAATTCACCAAATAAAGAATTGACGAGGAGACGAACATGGCTGAAGAAATGAAAATGCGTGCGACGCTACAGGGCGACATCACCGACGTGAAGGTGCGGATGAACCACATCATGGAAACCGGTGCGCGCAAGGATCCAAAGACAGGAAAACTTATCCCGCCGCACTTCATCGATCAGGTGGTGGCTACATTGAATGGCAAGACCGTGCTGGATGCGCAGTGGGGTATCGCTATTTCCAGAAACCCGTTTATCGGGTTCAAGGTAAAGGGCGCCAAGGTCGGCGACAAGATTGTCGTCAACGCTGTTGATAATTTGGGCACGAAGTTCAGCGGCGAGGTAGCCGTAGCCGCACGATAAACATCGATTCGTGTCAGTCGGTCCGGATGCTTTGTCTGCACCGGCGTTCGGGACGAAATGAATCCCAGATGAGGCAGGTGTCTTGATGGGAATGCCTTTGCGCTTCGGCTCAAGACTGCCTGCAACATGCAATCGATCTAGGGGAAAGTTATGAAAATGAATAATTCGCAACTTATGCTGTTTGTTCTTGCAGTTTGCTTTTCATTTGCTGCGCCGGCTTCAGCCAGTGAATCTGGCAAGGGGAAAAAAGCGGCCCAGCTGGAACTGAAGAATCCCGCTTACGCCGGTCCCTGGGAGCGCTACAAGGGCTGGCCGGAAACCAGTTGGAGCGAATTCTCCACGCTACAGAAGATTGTCCCGTCGCCCATCGGCAAAACCATCAAGATCAAGGGTTCCATCGAGGGTGATCCCAAGAAAGGCGAAAAGCTGGCCTTTGACCGTTCGCGTGGTGGCAGTTGCCTGGCCTGCCACGTCATGGGCAATCCGATACCCTCATTGCCCGGCAACGTCGGCCTCGACCTTTCAGCTCACGCCATCTGGGGCCGCAGCGACGAATACATCTTCAATTACATCTTCGATCCGCGCAAGACAAATCCCAACACGGTGATGCCACCGTGGGGTGCGCACAAGCTGTTCAGTGTTGAGGAAATCAAGGACATCGTGGCGTTCCTCAAAACGCAGAAAACGCATTCCGTGTTCAAGGACAACCTGGAAAATCCCACCACCCGGCCAGTTCCGGAAGAGACGCGGGATAACCTCGACCCCTTTGTCAATGAAGCGATGGCGGCAATGGAGAAGGGCAAGGAGCTGTATTCCAGGGAAGGTCCAAACAAGCAATCCTGCACTACCTGCCATGCCGAGCCGGAGCGGATGTTCAAGAGCTGGGCGGCAGGCATGCCGAAGTACGAATCGTGCCTGCGCAAGGTGATCGGGGTTGAGGAATTTATCACCCGCCATGCACGCGCCACCACCGGTGACGATTTCCTGATGCAAAGCGATGAGAATCTTGCCCTGTCCGTTTACCTGCGTTTTCTGACTAATGGCGAGCCGATGAATGTCGATGCCAAGTCAAAAGATCACAAACTGGCCATCAAGCGCGGTACGAAATTGCTCAACACCAAACTCGGGCAATTGAATCTGGCCTGCGTTGATTGCCATACCGCCGAGAAGGGTGGCAATAAATGGATCCGTGGCCAGTGGCTGGGCGAGTTCCGTGGCCAGATGGACCACTTCCCCACATGGCGTACCAGCCGTTCGGAAATCTGGGACATCAACAAGCGCTTCCAGTGGTGCAACGTGTCGGTTCGCGCCAACGAACTTCCGCCCGGCTCTCCCGAGTATGGCGACATCGAGCTGACGCTTTCCGTCCTCAATAACGGACAGAAGATCAGCGTGCCGGGAATCCGGCATTGAAGTCGCCCAACTAAAACCGCAGATGCAAGAAAAGTCAGGCAAAGGGCGCGTCCCTTTGCCTGATGCATACCCGTAATGGGGCAGTTTTTGATCGCACAGGGTGCTCTCACATGTCCATGAACCGTCGCGAATTCATGCAAATCCTGGCGGTGGCTTCTGCCGCCGGTTTTGCCTTGAACAGCCGGCAAGCCTTGTCGCAGGGCAATGCCGGGAATTTTTACGACCTGCCGGCTTTCGGCAATGTTTCGTTGATGCATTTCACCGATTGCCATGCGCAGTTGCAACCGATTTACTTCCGTGAGCCGAACGTCAATATCGGCCTCGGCGACAGCCTGAACCGTCCGCCGCATCTGGTGGGCGAAAAGCTTCTGAAATCCTTTGGTATCCGTCCCGGTAGTGTCGAGGCGCATGCTTTCACCTATCTCGACTTCGACAAGGCCGCGCGCACCTATGGCAAGGTCGGCGGCTTCGCTCATCTGTCGACACTGGTCAAGAAAATCCGCGCCAGCCGTCCGGGTGCCCTGCTGCTCGATGGCGGCGATACCTGGCAGGGCTCGGCCACTGCCCTGTGGACCAAGGGGCAGGACATGGTAGACGCCTGCAAGTTGCTCGGTGTCGATGTGATGACCGGCCATTGGGAATTCACCCTGGGCGCGGAGCGTGTGCAACAAATCATCGACAACGATTTCAAGGGCAAACTTGATTTCGTTGCGCAGAACATCAAGACCAACGATTTCGGCGACCCGGTGTTCCCGCACTATGTGATCAAGCAGATCCAGGGCATCCCGGTCGCCATCATCGGCCAGGCCTTTCCCTATACGCCGATCGCCAATCCGCGCCACATGATTCCCGACTGGAGTTTCGGCATCCAGGATGACCACATGCAGGAGGTCGTCAACACCGCGCGTGCCAAGGGTGCGCAGGTTGTCGTGGTGCTGTCGCACAACGGCATGGATGTGGACCTGAAAATGGCCAGCCGGGTGAGCGGCATCGACGCCATCATGGGCGGCCATACCCACGACGGCATACCCGCACCCTCGATAGTCAAGAATCCGGGTGGCCAGACGCTGGTAACCAATGCCGGCTCCAACGGCAAGTTCCTCGGCGTGCTGGATCTGGACGTCAAGGGCGGCAAGGTTGCCGGCTTCAAGTACAAACTGATGCCGGTATTCGCCAACCTGATCGAGCCGGATGCCGACATGGCGGCGCTGATCAAGAAGGTGCGTGCGCCCTACGAGGCCAAATTGGCAGAAAAACTCGCTATCACCGAAGGCACGCTGTACCGCCGCGGCAACTTCAACGGCACCTTCGATCAGTTGATCCTCGACGCCATGATGGAAGTGAAGGGCGCGGACGCGGCATTCTCCCCGGGCTTCCGCTGGGGCACTTCGCTGTTGCCGGGTCAAACCATCACGCTGGAACACCTGATGGACCAGACCGCGATCACCTACCCGCAGACCACCCTGAACGAAATGACCGGCGCAACCATAAAGGACATCATGGAAGATGTCTGCGACAACCTGTTCAACCCCGATCCCTACAAGCAGCAGGGCGGCGACATGGTGCGGGTCGGCGGCATCAGCTATACCTGCGATCTGCAGCAGGGCATGGGCAAGCGCATCAACAACATGATGCTCAAAGGCAAGCCGCTTGACCCCAACAAGACCTACAAGGTGGCCGGCTGGGCGCCAGTGGCCGAAGGTGCAACCGGCGAACCGATCTGGGACGTCGTGGCCAGCTACCTGCGTGACAAGAAGGTCATCTCACCGCGCAAGCTCAACCTGCCGAAACTGATCGGCATCAAAGGCAACGATGGCATTGCCTGAGCCGGGTGCCGGCGCATCGATCATGGGAATAAGGAGATAAATCATCGCTGACTCAAGCCTCACAACAATTGTCGTCGGGTGGGGCTTCGCCCTCGGCATCGTCTTTGGCTTCATCGCCAATAAAACCAGTTTCTGCACCATGGGGGCCGTCTCGGATGTCGTCAACATGGGGCACTGGGGGCGCATGCGCGCCTGGCTGCTGGCAATTGCCATCGCCATGCTCGGCACCAATGCGCTGGCATATTTCGGCCAGATCGATCTGGCGAAAACCATCTATACCGGCAGCAGTTTTCCCTGGCTGGCCTTTATCGTGGGCGGACTGTGTTTTGGCGTTGGCATGACACTCGCTTCGGGTTGCGGCAATAAAACCCTGGTGCGCATCGGCGGTGGCAACCTGAAATCCCTGGTCGTGTTCATCTTCATGGGCTTTGCTGCCATCGCGACGCTGAAGGGCATCCTTGGCGCATTCCGCGTCAATGTGCTGCAGGCGCCCAGCGTTTCGCTGCATTTCGATCACGGCCAGACCCTGCCCGCGCTGCTGTCCGGTGGCGGCGGCATGCAAACCATGCAACTGGCAGTAACCGGCGCCATTGTCCTGGCCATCCTGATTTTCGTTTTCAAGGACCGGGAATTCCGCCAGGAACTGGACAACAAGCTGGCTGGCCTGGTCATCGGCCTGATCGTGGTCGGCGGCTGGTATCTGACGGGCCACATCGGCCTGGCGGAAAATCCGGATACGCTGGAGATGACCTATTTCGGCACCAACACCCGCCTCGCCGAATCGATGTCGTTCGTCGCCCCGACCGCCTACACGCTGGAATATTTCGGCTACTGGACCGACACCTCGAACATCATCACCTTCGGCGTCGCCACCATCTTCGGCGTGGGCCTCGGCTCGTTCCTGTATGCGCTGATTTCCAAGTCATTCCGCTGGGAATACTTTACTTCGTCCCAGGACATGATCAACCACATCGGCGGCGGCGTGCTGATGGGCTTTGGCGGCGTCACCGCCATGGGCTGCACCATCGGGCAGGGCGTCACCGGGGTATCCACCCTCTCGCTGGGATCCCTCCTGGCGTTTGTCTCCATCGTCGCCGGCTCTGCCATCACCATGAAAATCCAGACCTCGTTAATGATGCGTGAAGCATGACAAACAAGCTTTTCCCCGACCATCCCCAACCCACACACTGCAGGAGCAATCAACCATGACCAGACAGACTCTCCTTCCGTTACTTGCCATCACACTGCTCGCCCCATTTGCACAACTGGCTGGCGCCGCAGAACCCGCCCCGGTGGTGCGCTACTCGGCGGAGCAGAAATATGAATATGCGCGCGACGACCTGATGAATGCCATCAGCAGTCGCGGCTTTGTCATCGACCAGAACTCGCACGTCGGCCAGATGCTCGATCGCACCGGCAAGGACCTCGGCACCACCAAGAAAATCTTTGGTGACGACCAGGCCCAGACGTTTTCGTTCTGCAGCGCGGTACTCTCGCGCAAGACCATGGAGGCCGATCCGCACAACATCGCGTTCTGCCCCTACACCATCCTCCTCTACAGCACCGCGGCCGAACCCAAGAAGGTGTATATCGCCTATCGTCCCCCGTCCAGCCCGAGTGGCAGCCCCGCTTCCAAGGCCGCGCTCAAGGAAGTCGAGATGCTGCTGGACAAGATTTCCCGCGAGGCGCTGAACATCAAATGAAAATGATGAAACCATTCTCTGGTCTTGCCTTGCTGGCTATCTTCATCGCCGGTACGGCCCTGGCCAATGAGGCCGGCATCAGCGCCGCGATGCAAAAGAGATTCCCGTACCAAAAACTCGTCAGTGTCACCAAGACGCCTTATTTCGGCTTGTACGAAGTGGTCTTCGATGACCAGCTGGTGTACGCGGACGAGAAACTGAGCTACATGATTAGCGGCAGTGTGATTGACCTGCGCACCATGCAAAACCTTACCGAATTAAGGGAAAAGGCGCTGTTTGCGGTCAATCTGAATACCTTGCCCCTCGATCTTGCGCTCAAGCGCGTCAAGGGCAATGGCAGCCGGAAAGTGGTCGTCTTTGCCGATCCGAACTGCTCCTTTTGCAAGCGACTGGAAAAGGAAATGGTCAATTTGAACAACCTGACCACCTACATCTTTCCGCTCTCACTGCTGAACGGTTCCGAAGAGAAGAATCGCGCCATCTGGTGCTCGTCCGACCGTCTCAAGGCTTGGGACGACACGATGCTGCGCAACGTGTCGCCGACCGCAGAGAAGAAATGCGACACCGCCGCACTGACCAAAATCGCCGCAATGGCGAAAGATCGCCGCGTCAACATAACCCCCACGTTGATTTTCGAAGACGGCTTGGTAAAGCCGGGCATCATGACCACCGATCTGCTTGAGCAGCAGTTGGTGGCATCGGGTTCAAAGTAAGCAACAATCCAAGTTGGATTGATTGTGCAGCCATTCCGAAAGTCGGCGCTGGCAGAACGGCGCCGGTTTTTTTGTTGCGCCGATTTTGCATGCAGGGATGGATCGTGCAGAATGTCCTTTCTTGACTGAAAGGGAAACGCATGGCCAAGCTCAAACGCGTACAGGATGCCGGTAACGAAAGCATCCGCACCGGACTCTCCGAGGAGTGCATCCGCCTGGCATTCCTTGACAATCTTTTCTATGTTCAGGGGCGCTTCCTTGAAGTAGCCGCGCCCGATGATATGTACAAGGCGCTGGCCTACACAGTGCGTGACCGTTTGTTGCACCGCTGGGTCAGCACGATCCGCACCTACCAACAGGTCAATCCGCGCACGGTCTGCTATCTCTCGGCCGAATATCTGCCGGGCCCATTTCTCGGCAATAACCTGCTCAATCTCGGCATCGAAGAGCCCACCCGCCGTGCGCTGGCCGGGCTCGGCGTCGATCTGGATGAACTGATCGAGCATGAAGAAGAGCCGGGGCTGGGCAATGGCGGCCTCGGTCGCCTCGCCGCCTGTTTCATGGATTCGCTGGCGACGCTGCAGATTTCCGCGATCAGCTATGGCATCCGTTACGAGTTCGGCATCTTCACCCAGGCCATCCGCGACGGCAAGCAGGTCGAGACCACTGACAACTGGTTGCGTTACGGGAATCCCTGGGAAGTGCGGCGGCCCAATGTCGCCTATGAGGTGAAGCTCGGTGGTCACACCGAACAGTATGTCGATGAGCATGACCGCTTCCGCGTGCGCTGGGTACCTGGCGAGACCTTTCTCGGCGTGGCCATCGACACGCCCATCCTCGGGCACGGTGTCAGCACGGTGAATCTGTTGCGCCTGTGGAGCGCCGAGGCCGCCGAGGGCTTTGATTTCCATGCCTTCAATCGCGGTGACTACTATGGCGCGGTGACGCGCGAGGTGCGCTCGGAAACCATCAGCAAGGTGCTTTACCCCAACGACGAGCCGGAAATCGGCAAGCGCCTGCGTCTCCTGCAGCAGCATTTCTTTGTCACCTGTTCGTTGCAGGACATGTTGCGCATCCATCGCAGCACCGGTCTGCCGATCGAGGACTTCCACAAGAAATTCAGCGTGCAGCTCAATGACACGCATCCGGCCATCGCGGTGGCGGAACTGATGCGCCTGCTGATCGACAAGGAAGGACTGGACTGGGATGTGGCATGGAACGTGACGCGTCATACCTTTGCCTATACCAATCACACCCTGCTGCCCGAGGCGCTGGAAAAATGGTCGATCGCCCTGTTCGAGAACCTGCTGCCGCGCCATCTGGAAATCATTTATGAAATCAACGCGCACTTCCTCGACGATGTGCGCCTGCATTTTCCGTTCGACAGCAGTCGCGTGGAACGACTCTCGATCATCGACGAAAGTGGCCCGCGCCATGTGCGCATGGCGCATCTGGCCTGCGCCGGCAGCTTCGCCATCAACGGCGTCGCCGAATTGCACAGTCGCCTGCTCAAGGAAACCGTGCTGCGCGATTTTTACGAGATGTGGCCGGAGAAATTCCAGAACAAGACCAATGGCGTCACGCCGCGCCGCTTCATGATGCTCAGCAACCCCGGTCTGGCCAGCCTGCTGACCGAAACCATCGGTTCCGACTGGGAAAATGACCTGTTGAAGCTGCGGGCGCTGGAAGGCTATGCCGACGATCCGGCGTTCCAGGAACGCTGGCGGCAGATCAAGCGCGAGTGCAAGCTGCGCATGGCCGCAACCATCGCTAAACGTTGCAACGTGCAGGTCGATCCGGCCAGTCTCTATGACGTGCAGGCCAAACGCATTCATGAATACAAGCGCCAGCACCTTAATGTGCTGCACATCATCACTCTCTACAACCGCATCAAGCTCAATCCGGCTGCGGATATCGTGCCGCGCACTTTCATCTTCGGTGGTAAATCGGCTCCGGGTTACGCGATGGCCAAGTTGATGATCCAACTGATTATCGCGGTGGGCGAGGTGGTGAATCGAGACCCCGATGTTGCCGGCCGGCTGAAGGTGGTGTTCCTGCCCAATTTCAGCGTCAAGCTGGGGCATGGGCTCTACCCGGCCGCAGATCTGTCGCAGCAAATTTCGACCGCCGGCAAGGAGGCATCGGGCACCGGCAACATGAAGTTCTCGATGAACGGTGCACTCACCATCGGCACGCTCGATGGGGCCAATGTCGAAATTCGCGAAGAGGTTGGCGCCGACAATTTCTTCCTCTTCGGCCTCACTGCCGAGGAGGTGGAGCGCACGCTGGCTGATGGCTACCGGCCGCGGGACATTTACAACGGCAATCCGGAACTCAAGGGCGTCATCGACCTGATCGGCAGCGGCCTGTTTTCGCACGGCGACCGCGGCGTGTTTCAGCCGCTGATCGACAACCTGCTGCAGCATGATCCCTATCTGTTGCTTGCCGACTATGCTGCCTATATCGCCTGTCAGGAGCAGGTCAGCGCGGCTTATCGCGACCCGGTCGGCTGGACGCGCATGTCGATCCTCAATGTCGCGCGCATGGGTAAGTTCTCTTCGGACCGCACCATCGCCGAATATTGCCGCGATATCTGGCGGGTGACGCCGACGCCGGTGGAGTTGTAGTCGGTGCTAGATTTCCGGCAAAGGGAAGTCGAGCAGGATGTCGACGCCGTCCTCTGGCGTGATGGCGGCGGCGGGGATCGTCGCACCGGCGCGCCAGTCCGCCACGGCAGGCTGCTTGCCGGCGCCGCTGACGATAAAGAGCACCTGGCGGGCAGCGGCCAGGCGGCGGGCGGAGAGCGAAACGCGCTCCATCGGCGGCTTGGGTGCGTCGAACACCGCCAACACAGCCGGCGCAGTAGCGTCGGTGCCCCAGTCATGGCCCGGGAACAGGCTGGCGGTGTGGCCGTCCTCGCCGAGCCCGAGCAGCACCAGGTCGAAGTCGCCGAGGCCGGCCAGTATTTGCGCATAGACGTTCGCGGCAGCGACAGCGCCCAGCTCGGCGGGAATCGGATGGATCTGCACCGGCGGAATCGGCACCTGGTCGAGCCAGGCGTCTGCCGCCATGCGGCTGTTGCGTTCCGGGTCCTGTGGCGGCAGGCAGCGCTCGTCGCCGAACCAGACATGCCAGTTTGCCCAGTCAGCCGCGGACTGCGCCAGCGCCCGATAGATGCGGCGCGGCGTGCTGCCGCCGGCCAGCACCAGATGGAAAGCGCCAGCGCGGGCAATGGCCTGTTGCGCGGCGAGCAGGATACGGGCTGTCGCGTCTTGTTCCAGCGCGTCAGTAGTGGCAAGGACATGCCAGCGGCAGGATTGTCTTGTTTGCATGGCCGTTAACGTGAAAGACGAGGAGCGGCTCACACCGCTCCCCTCTCCCTTGATGGGAGAGGGGTTGGGGGAGAGGGTGCGGGCATGGCGCGAAACTTTCATGATTTGTGGTGGTGCCAGCCCCATGACCGTTAGCATACAACTTCAATTCGATGGGAGGAAACATCATGCGTATGGCAATGATCGGTTTGGGCAAGATGGGCGGCAACATGGTGCGGCGGTTGCGGCGTGCCGGTATCGAGGTGGTCGGTTTCGATCGCGACGCCAAAACCGTCGGCGCGCTGGCCGAGGAGACGGGCATGATCGCTGCGGCATCGGTGATCGATGCGGTGGCCAAGCTTGAAGCGCCGCCGGCGCCAAAGATCGTCTGGCTGATGCTGCCGAGCGGCGCGGCGACCGAGGACCAGTTGCGCGAACTGGTGTCGAAGCTGGCGACAGGCGATATCGTCGTCGATGGCGGCAACTCGAATTACCGGGATGGCCAGCGGCGCGGTGCCATGCTGGCCGAGCAGGGCATCGGCTTCATGGACGCCGGCACTTCGGGTGGCGTGTGGGGACTGGAAAACGGCTACTGCCTGATGGTCGGCGCAACCCCCGAGGTGGCGGAGGTGGTGGAGCCCATCCTCAAGGCGCTGGCGCCAGCGCCGGACCGCGGCTGGGCGCACGTCGGGCCGGTGGGTGCGGGCCATTATTCCAAGATGATCCATAACGGCATCGAGTACGGCATGATGCAGGCGCTGGCCGAAGGGCTCGACCTGCTCAAGGGCAAGCAGGAGTTCAATTTCGATTTGGCGCAGGTCACCGAGTTGTGGCGTCATAGTTCGGTGGTCAGAAGCTGGCTGCTCGACCTGACTGCAGAAGGGCTCAAAAATGACCAGGAACTGGCCGACATTGCGCCCTTCGTTTCCGACTCCGGTGAAGGCCGCTGGACGGTGATCGACGCGATCGAGCAAGGCATTCCCGCGCCGGTGCTGACCATGGCACTGCAGATGCGCTTTGCCAGCCAGGATAAAAAAGGCTACAGCTACCGCTTGCTTTCGCTGATGCGCAATGCCTTTGGCGGGCATGCGATGAAGAAAGCCGGAGAAAACAAATGAGCCTCCACAGCACGCAAATCCGGCGCGCTGCCCCCATGGGGCAGCCCTGCGGAGGCATGTCATGAAAACCATTGACCCCTGCACGCTGGTCATTTTCGGCGCCGGCGGCAATCTGGCGCGGCTCAAGCTGATTCCCGCGCTGTTTCGTCTTGAACTGGCGGGTCGTCTGCCGGCAAAGATGCTGATCCTCGCCGTCAGCATTGAGGAACGCAGCCACGAGAAATGGCTCGACGATGTCGCCGCGATGCTCGACGCCCGCTTTCCGCAGGGTTACGAGGCGGCGGTGTTCGAACGCTTCCGGGCACGGCTGTACTACCATGCCAATCCGCCGGGCGACGATGGCGCTTACGAACGCTTGCGCCAGTCGCTCGACGAGAATCCGGACTTCCCCCCCAACGCGGTGTTCTACATGGCGGTGCGCCCCTCCATGTTTCCCAACATCATCGAAAAGCTGGGCAATGTCGGCCTGCTCAAGCAGAAGAACGGCTGGCGCCGCGTGGTGATCGAAAAGCCCTTCGGCTACGACCTGCTTTCCGCGCAGACGCTGCAGCAGAGTCTTTACAAGCACCTCAACGAGCCGCAGATCTACCGCATCGACCATTATCTGGGTAAGGGCACGGTGCAGAACGTCATGGTGTTCCGCTTCGCCAACATCATGCTCGAACCCTTATGGAACCGGCATTACATCGACCACGTGCAGATCACCCACTCCGAGACGCTGGGCACTGAAGGGCGCGCCGACTATTACGAAGGGGCGGGAGCGTTGCGCGACATGATCCAGAGCCACCTGCTGCAACTGATGGCGCTGGTGGCGATGGAGCCGCCGGTATCGATGGCGGCCGAGCATCTGCGCGACGAGAAGGTCAAAGTGCTGAAGGCGATCCGCCCGATCACCCAGAACGCCGTGCATGCCCATGCCTTTCGCGGCCAGTACGCCAGCGGCACCATTGACGGCAAGACGGTGCCCGGCTATCTCGAAGAGCCGGGCGTGGCGCCGGACAGCACTACCGAAACCTATGCCGCGCTGAAACTGTTCGTCGACAACTGGCGCTGGTCGGGCGTACCTTTCTACCTGCGCACCGGCAAGCGCATGGCCGAGGGCAGCTCGGCGATCTGCATCCGCTTCAAGAATCCGCCGCAGGATCTGCTGCGCCACACCCGCCACGACCATTCACGGCCGAACTGGATCATGCTCGGCATCCAGCCCAATGACTGCATGAAGATGGAACTGCAGGTGAAGGTGCCGGGGCTGGAACTGCAGACCCGCACCATCAGCCTCGACGCCACCTACCGCAAGGCCAGCGAGGAGGAATACGACGCCTACGAGGGGCTGCTGCTCGATACCATGCTCGGCGACCACTCGCTGTTCCTGCGCTACGACGAGGTGGAATGGGCGTGGCGCGTGGTCGACCCGGTGCTGAAGGTCTGGTCGATGGAGCGCGAGTTCATCAATACCTACCAGGCCGGTTCCTGGGGGCCGCGCGGCACCTACCGCCTGTTCGACCGCGATGACCAGTTCTGGCGCCATTCGCTCGAAGTGGGCGGGGCCGACTTGCAGGCGTATTGAGCGATTGACTATCTCGGGTGATGTCGGTAAAGTTTATACACTGTATAAACATTGAAAGGCACGACCATGGCCGAAGCCATTCTCGACATCAAGCATTGGGGCAACAATCTGGGCGTGCGGCTACCGGCTGCCGTGGCGCGTGAAGCGCACCTGCATGCCGACCAGCGTGTGCGGGTAGCGGTGGAGCAGGGGCGCGTCGTAATCACCCCGCTGCAGGACGTACCACTGACGCTCGAGCAGCGGCTGGCCCGCTTTGATCCCTTGCGTCACGGTGGCGAAGTGATGGCGGCCGAGGCCATCGGAGCCGAGCGGTGGTAGCTGCAAAATCCGGAAAGAGCTGGGTACCCGAGCGGCAGGACATTATCTGGATCGACTGCAACCCGCAGGCGGGGCGGGAGATGCGCGACCGTCATCCTTTTCTTGTGCTGTCGCCGCGCGGTTTCAACGAGCGTACCTCACTCGTGATTGGCCTGCCCATGACCACTGCGGAATATAACGCCGACAATCCGTTCGCCGTAGCTTCAGGCCCGGCTGGGGGCAAGAAAACAGGCAAGACCAGTTTCGTTCTTTGCCATCAGCCGAAATCCTTTGACTGGCGTGTGCGCTCCGCTGCCGCACATCCCATGAAGCGGCTGCCGGACGCATGTTTTGCCGAGGTGTGCGGCGTGTTGAATCAGATTGTGCAACTGACCTGAAAGTCGGCGCTGGTGCGACGGCGTGAGCCGTCGCGCCGCCAGCACGGGGACGGCGGCTATTCGACTTTCATCTCGCCGCCCAGCGCGATCAGCAGGTCATTGAGCAGGTGGGCCAGTTCGCCGGACATCAGGGCGAAATCGGCATCGAACTGTTCTTCGGCGTTGTCGGTCGATTCGGCCTGCTCCTTGAGGAGGTCGAGGAAGGCCAGACGCTTGAGATGCAGCTTGTCGGTGAGGACGAAGGAAATCCGGTCGTTCCAGGTCATGCCGAGTTTCGTGGCGATTTTGCCGTCAGTGATGTGGCCGGCAATTTCCGGCCCGGCCAGCGCGTGATGCACATAGCGGATGACGGCCTGCGACTCGCTGGCGGAACGCAGTTCCAGGTCGCTGTCGATGGTGAAGCTGGCGGGTGCTTCGTTGCTGGCCAGCCAGTCGGTCATGGCGGTTTGCGGTGAAACCTGGGTTTGCAGTGGGCGCGGCGCGATGTTGTCGAGGGTGGAGAGCAGCATCTCCATGAACTCGTCGGCCCGCGCATCGGAGCCGGCATCAACCACCAGCCAGCCATGCAGCGGATCGAGCCAGCCCCAGGTGGTGCGGCGCTGCGAGAACGCCTTGGGCAAAAGTTCTTCGGTCACGCGTTCGGCGATGTCGCGCATTTCCTTGCGACCCACCTTGCGGCTCTGTTCAGACTCGATCAGGGCGGCGCGTTCCTGGGCGGTTTGCCGGACGACCGCGGCGGGCAGCAGTTTTTGTTCGACGCCGAGGGCGATGAGCCACTGCCGATTGACGGCATGCGCGAACGCGCCTTCCTGACGCGGAAACACCCAACCCCGGCTGGCCATTTCAAAGCTGCCGCAACGCGCGAGTGGGCGGCGGGACAATTGCTCGTCAAGCTGGGCCAGATCAATATCCAGCTTTCGCTGAAGACGGTAAACACGCAAGTTACGAAACCACATGAGCGATTCTTTCCTGAGCAAAGGGACGAAGGATACCTGTTTGCGCCGTAACGCCAGCCCCGACTTTTAGCTACCCATCAGCGTTCAGGTAATACCAGCGCCCGCCTTCACGCACGAAGCGGCTGATCTCATGCAGGCGCTCGGCACGGCCACCCATCTTGTGGCGGGCGATGAACTCGACGACTGCCGTTTCAGTACCGGTGCTGTCATGCCGCTTGACCGTGAGCCCGAGCCATTGGGTCGGCGGCGTAGTGGCAAGCTGCAAGTCTGCCGGTCGCGTCGTGGCATGCCAGGTGGCAAGCAGATAGTCCTCCAGCCCCAGCACATAGGCGCTGTAGCGCGAGCGCATCAGGCTTTCGGCATCGGGGGCGGACGCGCCGGCATGCCATAGGCCGCAACAGGAAGCGTAGGGTAGCGGGCGCCCGCAGGGGCAGTTTGTGACTATGGTTTTTTCCCCAGCCGCGCCTTCAGGTCGGCGAATGGGGAATGTGTGGCGCTGCCATTCTTGTTGCCGATCTCGGCAATGCCGCCGCTGGCTTCGAGCAGTCGCTGATGCTCGTTGTCGTGGCAATAGAGGCACAGCAATTCCCAGTTACTGCCGTTGGGCGGGTTGTTGTCGTGGTTGTGGTCGCGGTGGTGCACGGTGAGTTCGCGCAGGTTGGCGTTGGTGAAAGTGCGCGCGCAACGACCGCAGACCCAAGGGTAGATCTTCAGCGCCTGTTCGCGGTACCCCTGATCACGTTTTTCGGCGGCGCGCCGTGCCTCGGCGACGATTTTGTCGAGTTTGTCAGCGGAAGACGCCGTCCCTATGTTGGCGGCGGGTCGGACTGACGCCGTCCCGCCAGCGCCGACTTTTGTTTGATTGGCCATTGAATATCCCATTGAACGTTATCATCACACGATGCCTGAATCTTCAGAAAACAGTATAGCGACCTTCCCCGGCAGTCCGTTTCGCCTGCACCAGCCGTTTCCGCTCGCCGGAGACCAGCCGCAGGCGGTGCACCTGCTGACGGAAGGCATCAGGGATGGCCTCTCGTTTCAGACCCTGCTGGGCGTGACCGGTTCGGGCAAGACCTACACGATGGCTAACGTCATCGCGCGGCTGGGGCGTCCCGCCATGGTGCTGGCGCACAACAAGACGCTGGCGGCCCAGCTTTATTCGGAATTCCGCGAGTTTTTCCCGGAAAACGCCGTCGAGTATTTCGTTTCCTATTACGACTACTACCAGCCTGAGGCTTACGTTCCTTCGCGCGACATGTTCATCGAGAAGGACTCGTCGATTAACGAGCACATCGAGCAGATGCGCCTCTCTGCGACAAAAAGCCTGCTCGAACGGCGCGATGTGGTGATCGTCTGCAGCGTGTCGGCGATCTACGGCATAGGCGATCCGGTCGATTACCACGCCATGATCCTGCACCTGCGCGAGGGCGAAAAGATCGGCCAGCGCGAGATCATCCGGCGGCTGTCCGAAATGCAGTACGAACGCAACGAGGTGGATTTCCATCGTGGCGCATTTCGCGTGCGCGGCGACGTGATCGACATTTTCCCGGCGGAAAACGCCGAAAGTGCCCTGCGCGTCAGCCTGTTCGACGACGAGGTCGAGACGCTGACGCTGTTCGATCCGCTCACCGGGCATACCAAGCAGCGGCTGGGACGCTTCACGGTGTTCCCGTCGAGCCACTATGTCACGCCGCGCGCCACCGTCTTGCAGGCCGTCGAGAAGATCAAGCAGGAACTCCGCGACCGCATCGAGTTTTTCCAGCAGGAACAGAAGCTGGTGGAATGTCAGCGCATCGAGCAGCGCACCCGCTTCGACCTCGAAATGCTCGCCCAGCTGGGTTTCTGCAAGGGCATCGAGAACTATTCGCGGCACCTGTCGGGCCGCCAGCCGGGTGAACCGCCACCGACGCTTTACGACTACCTGCCGCCGGACGCGATCATGTTCATCGACGAGTCACATGTGACGATTTCGCAGGTCGGCGGCATGTACAAGGGCGACCGTTCGCGCAAGGAAAACCTGGTCAACTACGGTTTTCGCCTGCCCTCGGCGCTCGACAACCGGCCGCTCAAGTTCGATGAATTCGAGCGGCTGATGCCGCAGACGGTGTTTGTCTCGGCGACGCCGGCCAACTACGAACATGAACACCAGGGCCAGGTCGTCGAGCAACTGGTGCGGCCAACCGGCCTGGTCGATCCGCAGCTGGAAGTGCGGCCGGCTGCGACGCAGGTGGATGACCTGCTCGCCGAAATCAAGCGGCGCGTGGCGGTAGAGGAACGCGTCCTGGTCACCACGCTGACCAAACGCCTGTCCGAGCAACTGACCGAGTTTCTCGCCGACAACGGCATCAAGGTGCGCTATCTGCACTCGGATATCGATACCGTCGAGCGGGTCGAGATCATCCGCGACCTGCGGCTGGGCATGTTCGACGTGCTGGTCGGCATCAACCTGCTGCGCGAGGGGCTGGATATTCCAGAAGTGTCGCTGGTGGCGATTCTCGATGCCGACAAGGAGGGTTTTTTACGTTCGGAACGCGCGCTGATCCAGACCATCGGCCGTGCCGCACGTCACATCAATGGTGCCGCGATTTTGTACGGTGACAAGATCACCGCCTCGATGCAACGCGCGATCGCCGAGACCGAACGCCGCCGTGAAAAACAACTGCAATACAACGTTGAGCACGGCATCACGCCCAAGGGCGTGAAGAAACGCATCAAGGACATCATCGACGGAGTCTACGATGCCGAGGCCATCAACCGCGAACTCAAGGTGGCCCAGGAAGCGGCGCGCTACGAGGCGATGAGCGAGAAGGCGCTGGCGCGCGAGATCAAGCGGCTGGAAAAAGCCATGCAGGATCACGCGAAAAATCTGGAGTTCGAACAGGCGGCGGCGGCGCGCGACGAACTGCAGCGGGTGAAGCAAATGGTTTTCGGCGACAGCGGGCACGATGCGCCCGCCGTCTGACTAGCGGGAGCGGGAGCGGCGCGGCTTTTCGAGCGCGGCGGCAGCCTGCTTTTTCGTGCGCGGTACCGGCTTGCGGCGCGGTTTTGGCGCGGTGGCGGCCTCTTTCTCCGGATTCTTGCGCCACAGCACGAAGATATTGCCGATATGCTGTACCGGTGCACATTGCAGATCGGCACAGAGAGTAGCCAGCAGGGTGTCGCGCGCATCCCGTTCGATGCCGTGCAGCTTCACTTTGATGAGTTCGTGCGCTTTCAGGGACACATCGATTTCCTTCAGCACGGCGGCTGTGAGACCATGCTGGCTGATGGCGACGACGGGCTGGAGATGGTGGGCGGTGGCGCGCAGGGCGCGGCGCTCAATAAGAGTTAATTCAATCATGTACGGATTCTACCTGTGAGCTGGTCAACGAAGCAGCAAAAAAAGAGCAAGGTGTGGATGCAGCAGCACGTCAACGACCCCTATGTCCAGCAGGCCAAGAAGGAAGGCTGGCGCTCGCGGGCGGTGTTCAAGCTCCAAGAGATCGACGAAAAGGACCATCTGTTGAAGCCCGGCATGACGGTCGTTGATCTGGGCGCAACGCCGGGTAGCTGGAGTCAGTACGCCGTCAAGCGCATCCAGCCAGGTGGGCGCATGATTGCGCTTGACCTGCTTGAAATGGATCCGTTGGCAGGCGTGGATTTCATCCAGGGCGACTTTCGCGAGGAAAGCGTGCTGGAACAGCTAAAGTCGGCGCTGGCAGGACGGCAAGTTGACCTTGTTTTGTCGGACATGGCACCCAATATGACGGGTATCGCGGCAACCGATGGCGCGCAAGTTATGCTGCTGGCCGAATTGACGCTGGATTTTGCGCGTGATCACCTGAAACCTGGCGGCGCCTTGCTGGTCAAAGTATTTCAGGGTGCGGGGTTCATGGAATTGCGCAAGGCCTTGCGGGAAGGTTTCGCAACCCTGACGACCCGCAAACCGGCGGCGTCAAAGGATCGTAGTGCGGAATTGTATTTGCTGGCCAAGCAGAAAAAGTAGTTTGCTCCAAGGGTGGTTGTGATTTGCGACCTAAGTAGAAGCACCATAGAATGAGCACCTGGTTACCCCGTCCGGGGCGAGGTATAAAGTGAGTGAGGTATCGGTTTGAACAATAATTTTCTTAGGAGCATGGCCATCTGGCTGGTGGTCGGCGTTGTGTTGATGACTGTGTTCAACCAGTTCAATACCCGTCAACCGCCGCAGAACACCTTGGAGTACTCGGCATTTCTCGACGAAGTACGGGAGGGTCGCGTTGCCAAGGTCCTGATTCAGGGACGGACGCTTGAGGCAACCACGCTGGATGGCAAGAAAATCACCTCCTACGCGCCGCCCGACCTCTGGATGGTCTCCGATCTGCTCAAATACAACGTCAAGGTCGTCGCCAAGCCAGAAGAGGAACAGTCCTTCCTGACGAGCATCTTTGTGTCGTGGTTCCCGATGCTGCTCCTGATCGGCGTGTGGATTTTCTTCATGCGCCAGATGCAAGGTGGTGGCAAGGGGGGGGCGTTCTCGTTCGGCAAGAGCAAAGCGCGCATGATGGACGAAAACACCAATCAGGTGACCTTCGCCGATGTCGCGGGCTGCGATGAAGCGAAGGAAGAGGTGTCCGAGTTTGTCGATTTTCTGCGTGACCCCACCAAGTTCCAGAAGCTCGGCGGCCGTATTCCACGCGGTGCGCTGATGGTCGGTAGCCCCGGCACCGGCAAGACATTGTTGGCGCGCGCCATTGCCGGCGAGGCCAAGGTGCCGTTCTACTCGATTTCCGGCTCCGACTTCGTCGAGATGTTTGTTGGTGTCGGCGCGGCGCGCGTGCGCGACATGTTCGAGCAGGCCAAGAAGTCCGCGCCCTGCATCATCTTCATCGACGAGATCGACGCCGTTGGCCGCCAGCGCGGTGCCGGCTTGGGTGGTGGCAACGACGAGCGCGAACAGACGCTGAATGCGTTGCTGGTCGAGATGGATGGCTTCGAGGCCAGCGTCGGCGTCATCGTGATCGCCGCAACCAACCGTCCCGATGTGCTCGATCCCGCGTTGTTGCGGCCGGGCCGCTTCGACCGCCAGGTCGTCGTGCCGCTGCCGGACATTCGCGGCCGCGAACAGATTTTGAAAGTGCATATGCGCAAGGTGCCGCTGGCACCCGATGTCGATGCTTCCATACTGGCGCGCGGCTGCCCCGGCTTCTCCGGCGCCGATCTGGCCAACCTGGTCAATGAGGCGGCGTTGTTTGCCGCCCGGGCGAACAAGCGCCTGGTGGACATGGACGATTTCGAGCGCGCCAAGGACAAGATCATGATGGGCGCCGAGCGCCGTTCGATGGTCATGCCCGAGGAAGAGCGCAGGAACACCGCTTACCATGAGTCCGGCCATGCTGTCGTCGCCAGGCTGCTGCCCAAGACCGATCCGGTGCACAAGGTGACGATCATTCCGCGTGGCCGTGCGCTGGGCGTGACCATGCAACTGCCGACCGAGGACCGCTACAGCCAGGATCGCGAACGGCTGCTGAATACCATCACCGTGCTGTTCGGCGGGCGTATTGCCGAAGAATTGTTCATGCATCAGATGACCACCGGCGCTTCCAACGACTTTCAGCGTGCCACCGATCTGGCCCGCCGCATGGTGACGCAGTGGGGCATGTCCGACAAGCTTGGACCGATGGTGTATGGCGAAGAGGAGGGCGAAGTATTCCTTGGCCGTTCGGTCACCACGCACAAGAACATGTCGGAGGCTTCGTTGCAGACGGTCGATGCGGAGATTCGCCGCATCATCGACGAGCAATATGGCCTGGCGCGCCGTCTGTTGGAAGAAAACCGCGACAAGGTAGAAGCCATGACGGCCGCGCTGCTTGAGCTGGAAACCATCGACGCAGACCAGATCAACGACATCATGGAAGGCAAGCCGCCGCGTCCGCCCAAGCCGGTTGCCACGCCCTTCAAGCCGCCGGTCGACGACGACAACAAGCCGGGCGCCGCACCCAACGACGACGCAGCGGCGGCTGAGGCCTGATTAGATAGTCTGTTACGCCACTCCCGCTGCGTTCCAGTAGGGGGTGGCGATGCCGCTGCCCAGGTCTGCCTCGATCAGGCGGCGGCGCACTTCCAGCAGTTTCTCGATCAGCGCCGGCTCGGCCTTTTCATAGGCGGTCGCGTCGGGAACGCGTTTGACGACCACTCCCAGCAGTTCCGTGATCGCATTGCCAATCGAATTCTGGCTGATGGTGACAATCAGACGGCCCTCGTCGTTGCGGTAGATCAGTTGCTTGAAAGCAGGCTGCCAGCGAATCGAATTGGCATATTTGGCATCGGTGATGCAACGGTCGCGCACCATCTTCGCGGTCTTCAGGAAGTCGTTGTTGAACAGCAGCCTGGCCTCGACCAGTTCGGGGAAGTAGACGTTTTGTGGCAACGGTGCATTGCGCGTCGACACTTGGGTAAAGAAGGTGCGGTAGAAATCGATGAAGCCTTTCAGGATGGTGTCGTATTCCTGCCAGAAACGGACTTCCTTGAGTGCTGCGCCACCGCCGACGATTTCCCAACTGGGCAAGCCGTGCGGATAACCAGTGAGGGCGAGACGGCAGGTGCCGGATTCGCTGGGCTTGAGAATCCGCAAGTCCAGTTCGTCGAAAAATGCCCGGTGGGTTTCCCGCAAATAAGCCTGAAACAGTGAATGCTGGCCACCGTCGGTTAGGTTCGGATTGTCGGGATCGGCCAGCGGTGCGGCACGCATCGCAGCCTGGTCGAACACCATGAAGTGGTTGTGCAGCATGCGGATGCTGGGCACGCCGGGCGAGGTGAGCGGCCAGGTGGCATCGAGGCTGGCTTCGCCTGCCAGCACCAGGGCTGCAGCGGGATCGGGATAGCGTTCCAGCATGAACTCGATGATGATCTGGTTCATGCGGTTCCAGACGTTCTTCGTCGCGTCCGGCACTTGCGTGCGCCGCACCGGCCGGCCGAGCGGATCGAGAATGCTCCGCGCGGTGTTGTAGATGATCGAGCAATCGAACTCGTTGCTGTGGCCCAGCGCCTTGCGGTACAGCAGCAGGCCTTCGGGGTTCTGCAACAGGCCGTTGTTCTGTGCAAGGTCTTCCAGGTTTTCCGTACTGTTGAAAAACTCGTTGCGGGTCATGCCCTCCGGTACTTCGAGGGGGATCGGCCGGAACGGGGTAACAATTTCTCTGGGGCCAGATGTCATTGGTTGTGCCTTGAAAAAGTTATTCGGGTAAGCGCAGTCAGGGAGCCTTTTTCTCGGGTGTCGGGCCTTTGGCCGGCGGTGGTGGGCTGGCAGTCAGGAAACGCTCCGCCAGGGTGCGATAGAGCGGACGCGGGCAGACCAGTCGCGAGACGGCGGTGGCGATCAGCGCAGTGGCCATCAGGGGCATCACCATGTCGTGGTTGTCGGTCATCTCCATGACGATGACGAAAGCGGTGATGGGCGCTTGCACCACACCGGCAAAGTAAGCGACCATCGCCAGCAGCACCACGGCGCCGACCGGGGCGTAGGGCATGATCTCGGCGAGATTGAGGCCGAAGCCCGCCCCAACGGCTAGCGAAGGCGCAAAGATGCCGCCTGGAATGCCGCTGGCGTAGGAGACCAGGGTGGCGAGGAATTTCAGGACGCCATACTCCGCGGGCAACTGCTCGCTGGCTTCGAGGATGTGCCGGGCTTCGGTGTAGCCGGTGCCGTAAACGGTGCTGCCTGAAATCAGGCCGATCAAGGCCAGGACAAAACCACATGCTGCGGCGAACGCCACCGGATGCGCGCGGGCCAGTTCGCCTGGGCGTCCGGGCAGGCCGCGAGACATGGCGATGAGCAGGCGGGCGAACAATCCTCCGAGTAGTCCACAGGCGCCGCCGCACAGCACTACGGCGATCCAGGCTTGGTCAAACGGCAGGGATGCGGAGGTTTGGCCGAAGTAGGGGTGATTGCCGAGGATGGCCATGGAGGTGATGCCGGCCAGGATAACGCCAGTGAGGATGGTGCCGTTGGTGCGGTGCTGAAACGAGGACCGGCTCATTTCCTCTATGGCAAAGACGATGCCGGCCAGCGGCGTGTTGAAGGCGGCGGCGACTCCGGCTGCACCGCCAGCGAGGATCAGCCCATTAGCCGATTGCACCCGCGAGAAGCGCACCAGGCGTCCCAGGGAGTGCATGATGGCGGCGCCGACCTGTACCGTCGGGCCCTCGCGGCCGACCGAGGCGCCGCAACTCAGCCCCACCAGTGTGAGCATGATCTTGCCGAAGGCGATGCGCAGGGACAGTACCCGGTCGCGGATCTGTGCACTGTCGAGCGCGGCGATGGTCTGGGGAATGCCGCTGCCCTGCGAGCCAACAAAGTAGCGCCGCGTTACCCAGGTGACTCCGGCCAGACCCAGCGGTGTGATGAGCAGTGGCAGGTAGGGGGAAAGTCCCAGCAGCAGGCGGTGATAGTGCTCGGCTTTCTCGGCGCCGAGGGCGAACAGCACCGCAGCCAGTCCGACACCGATCGATCCACCCCAGAACACCATTCCCCGCAACCACAGCCGCGGCGAGAGAAAGCGGTGGCGGAAGCGCTTCAATGCCGGTGTCTGTAGCGATCGTTTCAGTTTTTCCAAGCGTGTCGTCATGTCCATTCGTCAAAAAACCTTCTTTTCCAATCCGGCACGGGCCAGCAGAAAAACTGCGGCATTCCAAGTCTGTCCGGCCATGCCATCGTGCGTGCCGCGCTCACCGTTAAACCATTCGGTAAACCGCCAGTCGCCGGCGGCGTTGGCCTGGGCCAGGCGTTCGAGTTCGCTGGCCGCAAGGGCTTTTCTCCCCGCCGCTGCCAATGCCAACACCCAGAACCCCCCGATCATCGGCCACACGCCACCGTTATGATAACGGTGCGGCAGGTTCTGACGGTGCCGCTCCATGTAGGGGCGCCACTGACGGCTGTCCGGTTGGATCGGGGTCAGTACGGATAGACCGGGATGGGTGGTAGGCTGTGCGGCGATGGTGTTCAGTATTCGCCGCTGGCGGTGGTCGTCGCTCAGGCCCATCAAGATGGCGAGCAGATTGCCCAGCACGTCCCCTTCCTCGCCCCAGAAGGAAAGATTGGCGAAACTCAGGTAAAGCTCACGGTTGGCGGTGCGGCGGCTTGCGTAATGGATCAGCAGACGCAGCCGCCGATAGTCCGGCAAGTGGCTGCCGGGCAGGAACAACCAGTTGGCATGTTGTTTGGTTAGCGTGAAACCCGGCAGGCGATAGAGCTTTTTCACGTAAAGCCAGAGGGCGTTGGTGTACAGCACGAAGCCCGAACGCGGCATGATGTCGGCCCAGTCGCTGGCTTCGTTCTGTTGCAGCAGGTGGATCAGCGGGTGTTCCTGGCAGGCCAACCAGGCCAAAGCGCGCCGGACACGCGCGCGATGACGATATGCGGAATTGCCACCGGTCGCCTGATCGACCAGTTTGATGGCAATCAGCCACCAGAGCGTGGCATCGATGCAGCCGAGGTACCAGAAGTCGCCACGTTCCGCAGCGGGCTCGACAAACTTGGGGATCTGGCCATTGGCGGCCTGGTGCGTCGCCAAGGAAACCAGCGTGCGCCGGGCGCCGCGGATCAGCACCGGATCGCCGCTACGCGCGGCGGCAATGGCGCACAGCGCACCGTCCCGACCAAACACCCGGTCGTAGCCGCGCGCCACGGCCTTTTCGCTTGACCGCGCTGCCAGAAAGCCATGGGGGCCGAGGTTTTCGTGGAGCAGGGCAAGGGAGCGTCGCGTACATTCCTCGATCAGCGCAGCGCCCGCCGTCGCCATCATGCATGGTTCTCCGCCACCAGCAGGGCCACCGGAAAACAGTTCAGCAGCTGACCCAATGCCAGATTGCGGGATGCCGGGTGGTGTTCGCCTGTCAGGGCATTATCCCATTCGAGTTCGGCGAGATCATCCGGCAGTTCGATAGCCGTGTCGCCCCAAACCTCTGCCCCGAGGGGCAGGGCATGATGGTCACCCAGCAGTCGGGCCGGCAGGCGCGGCACGAGCGCAATCAGAGTGCGCCCGGCGTGGCGTCGGGCGAAGGCACAGGCATGCATAGCCCCCGCACCACTTACCGTCAGGGGCAGATAGTCACCGTCACGGAATACTTCCGGCCAGCGTGCACGCAGGGACAGGCTCTGCCAGTGGGTGTACAGCTTGATGCGACCATCCGCCATGTTTGTCACCAGCGGCTGCAGGCGTTGCGGCCACTGCGCGGGTGGCGCGTCGACCAGTGCCTTCACCTCGGCAAGCAATTCATTGCGACGGACGAAGTCGATCGGCCGGCGGTTATCCGGGTCGACCAGGTTGAACTGCCATAGCTCGCAGCCTTGATAAATGTCCGGCACGCCAGGCGAGACGAGTTTGACCAGAGCCTGGGCGAGGCTGTTGATCAGCCCGTGGCGGGCGATGGGTTGCGCAATGGGCACGAAGTCGGCCAGAAACAGGTTCTTCTCGCCGGGCGCCAACAGCGCCTGGACGAAGCTGCTCATGGCGGCCTCGTACTCCGTATTCACATTAACCCAGCTGCTGTGCTCCTTGCCCTCGCGCAGGGCCTTGATCATGTAGGCCTCGATGCGCGCGCGGTAGTCGGCCAGCGCCGCCTCGTCGGGCAGCATGAGCGGCCAGGTACCAAGGAGGGTCTGGTACAGCAGATACTCGTCATTGCGGGAGGGCGCTTCGACGCCATCGACGACGCGCTTGCGGCTGCGGCTCCAGCGGCTCCAGCGGCGCAACATCAGTTTCCACGCCGCAGGCATCTCGGAAAGAACGTTGATGCGGGCGCGGACATCCTCGGAGCGTTTGCTGTCATGCGTGGAGGTGGCCAGCAGGTTGTGTGGCCAGCGCGCGGCGCGCGCGCGCGTGGCGGCGTGAAAGGCTGCCACAGAAATGCCGAAGCGCCGCGGCTCGCCGCCGACATCGTTCAGCGAGGTCAGGCGGTGGTAGCGATAGAAAGCAGTGTCCTCCACGCCCTTGGCCATCACCGGGGAGGAAAACTGCTGGAATTTCATGGCGAAGGCCTGCACCCGCTCGCGGAACGAGGCGCTGCGGCCACGGGCGATGTCGGTGGTCAGTACATCCTGCAGGAAGTCATGGATGCCGGTATCGGCGGCCGGACTGCGCTTCTTGGCGACGGCCACGGCCCAGGCAATGTGGCGGCGGTCGTCGGCGGAAAGCTGACCGTGAGCGACATAACTGCGATAGACAGGGAAACAGGCCACCACTTCCACCAGGGCATCGCGCAGCCCGTTGAGGGTGAAGTCGCAGGTGTCGCGACTGGCGGTGGCGATCCGCGCCAGACGCGTCGCCAGCACATTCAGCTCGCTGGACAATGCTGTGCGCATGATCAGCTTCTTGGCTTCGTAGGCGAGCGTATCGAAGTCGTCTGCCGCGCCGCTGAAGTCGTGGTAGATGCGGGTCATGCGCCGTTCGGCGGCAGTATCGACGAACAGGTTGTTGGCCAGGTTGGCAAAGCGGTAGCCGGTGGCGCCGTGGATGGGCCAGTCGTCGGGCAGGCGTTCGTGCTCGGCGAGGATCTTTTCGATGACAAGATAGAGCGGGAGCGGATCGTCCGCGGCGAGCGGTTTGCCACCGGCAACTTCCTGCAGGCGCCGGAAGTAGCGGCCCGGATCGTAGAGCCCGTCGGGATGGTCGATGCGCAGTCCCTCGATCTTGCCCTGGGCCAGCAGATCGAGGACGAAACGGTGGGTGGCTTCGAATACCGCCGGTTCGTCCATGCGCAGGGCGGCCAGGTCGTTGATGTCGAAAAAACGCCGGTAGTTGATCTCGTCGGAGGCGACGCGCCAGAAGGCGAGGCGGTAACCTTGCTGTTGAATCAATTCGTGCAGCAGGTCGAAGCTGGATTCGTTGCCGGGCTGGCCGTTGAATTCCGTCAGATTTTCGGTGATGTGATGGGCAATGTCGGCACAGGACTCGCTCAACGCTGCGAGGTGACGTTTGTGCACCTCCTTGTCGCGCTGGCGTTCGCCCATGCGCGCCGCGTTCGTGTCGGTGCGTGCCGGCAGGTGGCCGAAGGCGGTGAGCAGGGTCTGCAATTCGATGTAGCGCTCGTCATTTTCGCCGAGGGTGATGGCCAGATGTTCGCTGTGGTGGCCGACGATATGTGGATAGCTGGCCGGGTCCACCGGCAGCCGGTGCTGATAATAGAAAATGCTGAATTCACCGTGTGCGGCGTCATATTCCAGACGGAATTCGCCACGGTTGAGCACGGTGCCGTAATGGTCACCCAGCAGGGGCAGCAGTACTTTGCCCCTGAGGATCGGGTTGAGCGGCTCCCAGTCAATGTCGAAGAAGTTGCCCCAGGCAGAAGCCGGACCATTCTCCAGCACGTCCAGCCACCACGCGTTGTCAGCGCCCATGATGCCCATGTGATTGGGCACGACGTCGAGGATTTGACCCAGATCATGGGCCTTGAGCGCTGCGACGAAATTATCGTAGTCCTGTGGCGAGCCGATTTCGGGGTTGAGGGCAGCATGGTCAACGATGTCGTAGCCGTGGCCACTGCCCGCGCGTGCCTTGAGATAGGGCGAGGCGTAGCAGTGGCTGACGCCCAGGTCGGCGAGATAGGGCGCGAGTGTCGTCGCCTGGGCGAAGGTAAACTCGTTATTGAACTGGAGCCGGTAGGTGGCGCGCGGGATGACGGCCAGCCGGGGTGCCGGCGGTTCTTCGTCGTGGGGCGCTACCGCGCTACCACGCTCACGGCGTAGTGCCTCGCCTACCGTGGTGAAGCGGCTGTCGTTCCGCCAATCTTCGAGATCCAGGGGCAGACGCCGCCGCCAGTTGGCATGCTGGTCGTCGCGGCTACCAGGCAGGTTGGTCTGCTCGACGATGCCGAGGATGTCCTCGGGTTGCACTAACAGAAGCTGCGCCGGCGTCCGCGCCAGATAGGTGTGGATGGCGACCACGAAGGGCAGTGTAATGTCGGGCATGGAAACCGGATGGACGCCCACGCCCGCCGGCAGCAGACCCTCACGCTCCAGCGCCATCAGGAAGCGGGCGCGATCCTGGGCACGTTCCATCACGCGCTGGTCACGCTGTTCCGTAGAGGGAAACAGTTGCAGGCTGGCGCGGGTATCGAGGTCGTCGCCCTTCCAGAAGCCGCGCAAAGTTGGCAGATCGTGGGTACTGACGGCCACCAACGCCTGCTGCGGATAATCGGCTGGCGGCTTGAAGCTGCCATCGGTTGTACGTTCGAACAGGAAGGGCCGATAGGAAAGAATTCCGGTCTCGATCAGGCGGGTTCTGAAGCCCGCTGGCACTGTGCCCAAATCTTCGCCGATCACCAGGCAGTGGTTGCGCTGGCTCTCCAGCGCGAGGATGCCGAGCAGGTCATCGAGTGGGTAGGCGACGTAGGTGCCCTGTTCCGGCGACAGCCCGGCGGGTACCCAGAATACGCGGGTGAGCGCCATGGCGTGATCGATGCGCAGTGCGCCGCAGTGACGCATATTGGCGCGCATCACGGCGATGAAGGGGGCGTAGGCTGCTTCACGCAAATGATGTGGCACGAAGGGCGGCAGTCCCCAGTCCTGGCCGAAGGGATTGACGTCATCGGGTGGCGCACCGGCGTAAGCGCCCGCAGCAAAGGCATTCTGCCAAGACCAGGCTTCAGAGCCACCCGGATGCATCCCCAGCGCCATGTCCTGATAGAGGCCCACCCCCAGGCCGTGGCGCCAGGATTGCAGACCTACTGTGGCAAGCTGCTCGTCGGCCAGCCACTGCAGCCAGGCGAAGAATTCGACGGCAGCGGCATGTTCAGTCGCGAACGCCGCCACCGCGGGGGCCTCGGGCTGTCGATATTCCTCCGGCCAGGCCGGCCAGCCCCAGACACCCGGATTTTCGCGCCGAAAGTGCGCTTGCAGGGCCTCGAAGCGCGCGTGGCGTTCCAGGGCTTCGCCACCTTCCTCGCGAAACCGTCGGAAGGCACGCGCGCGATCGCTGTCGTTAACGAGGTGGTGATCGCGAAAATGGTGATGGAGCAGGGCGAGTACCTCGCGCTTGGCGCCCGCTACCTCCGGATAGCTAACCAGTTCGCTGGCACGCAACCGTCGCAGCCGCGCCTGAAAACGCTCGGAGGCGACCAGATCGCGCGCCGTGCCGCACTCGGAAAATTCCGGCACGGCCTCCACATCAAGGTAAAGAAAGTTGACGAAGCAGCGGTTCGATGGGCTGTAGGGGCTGATCCGCCCGGGGTCGTCGGGGAAGAGGGCATGCAGGGGATTGACGCCGACCACGCCGCCGCCACTCTCTGCCGTCAGGTCCACCAGCGTGCGCAGATCGCCGAAATCGCCGATGCCCCAGTTGCGTTGCGAGCGCAGTCCGTAGAGTTGCACCGACGGGCCCCAAGCGCGGTTTTCACCCGATATGGCTGCGGGCTGGTAGCAAGTTCGCGGCGCGATGATGAGCGTCATGGCCGCCTGCGGCTGGACCTCATGTCCTGGTTGTTCGACTTCAACGCGATAGTAACCGGGCGTAGTGAATGGCGGCAGCTTCAGTTCCATGCGCTGGAACTCGACACCATCCAGACGCTGGTCTTGTATGCGCAGCAGATCGGCGGGAAAGAATTCTTCCGTTGTCGTCGTGCCGTCCTCTCGCGTCAGTATCCAGCGATACCGTTGCTGTATCAGTGCTGCGGACAATGTGAGCGGAATGGCCGGGGTCGCGTCGACACGCAATACCATGACCGGTGGCAGCGGCCGCCGCCATTCACGTTGCTCCATCTCGCGCAGTAACGTGGCCGGGTCGGCTTCAGTCGGAAAGTGCATGGCCGCCAGCAACGCGCGTCGGGTGGCGTCGGTGGTGGCGTGACGCTTGTTCCAGATGTCGCGATACTCGGTGGCGATGCCGCAGTGGGCGGCGAGTTGCACCAGTGCGTCTGAACTGCTTCGGGCAGGACGCGTCATGAGGTTTTCACCGCCTGCAGGTACCAGCTTGCCGACCAGGGAGGGCGTTGCCCGCTGGCCAAGGCGGCATCATCAAGGTTGGCGGTGGCGAAGAGCCTGGTACCGGATGCGGGCGCGGCAGTCGCGGCGCTGTTCCCCAGATTGGCGCAGAGCGACAGCCGGCTGCCGTCGCCGAAGTGCCAGTGCACGGCCAGCGCGCGCTCCGCCAGCATCTCCAGCTTTGGTTGCCCGTTATCCATGCCGGCCAGGCGCGGAACGATCCACTGCCGGCGCAAGGCGAGCAGCTGCCGGTGCAACGTCAGCACGGATCGGTGGGGCTCTTTTTCGATGGCATTCCAGTCGAGAACGCAGGTGGCAAAAGTGGCGACGGCGTTGGGATCGGGAATGCGCTCTCGCGCGGCAGGATTGGCGAAGCGCGTGAACTGTGCGAACTCGCGCCGCCGGCCTTCGGTCACGGCGCGGGCGAGTTCCGGGCCGAAGTCGCAGAAGAACAGGAAGGGCTGCTCTGCGGCGAATTCTTCACCCATAAACAACATGGGGGTCTGTGGCGCGAGCAGCAACACCGCCGTGACAGCCTCCATTGCAGCCGGCGTGGCGAGGTGACAGAGCCGTTCGCCAAAGGCGCGGTTGCCGATCTGGTCGTGGGTCTGCAAAAAGTTGATAAAGGCTGTGGGGGGCAGGTGTTTGCTCGATTCGCCCCGCAGTTCGCCGTTGCGAAAGGGGGAAGGGTCGTTCTGGAAGGCAAAGCCCTCAGTCAGGCAGCGGCCCAGCTGGTGTGCGGGGGCGGCCGCATAGTCGGCGTAATAACCGTCGATTTCGCCGCTGGCGAGCACGTGGAAAGTGTGGTGGATATCGTCATTCCATTGCGCGGTGCCGTCCCGCCAGCGCCGACTTTCGTCGCGAGCCAGATAATGGGCTGCGTTGCGGTCGTTTTCCAGCACGATGTGTACCTGGCGCTCGCGGCCGGGTCCGTTGCGCACGGCGGCCCCGAGCTCTTCGACGATGTCGGGCGAGCTGTCGTCGCAGATGGCGTGGATGGCATCCAGACGCAGACCGTCGAGGTGATACTCCTCAAGCCAGTAGAGAGCATTGTGGATGAAGAAATCGCGCACCGTGCGCGCGCCGGGGCCGTCGAAGTTGATGGCCGCGCCCCAGGGCGTCGCATGGCGCGGGTTGAAGAAGTCCGGCGCATAGGCATGCAGATAGTTGCCCTCGGGCCCGAAGTGGTTGTAGACCACGTCGAGCAGCACCATCAGACCACGCGCGTGGGCGGCGGCGATCAGGCGCTTGAAGTCTTCCGGACGGCCGTAGGCGGTGTCCGGCGCGAAAGGCAGCACGCCGTCATAACCCCAGTTATGGCGACCGGGAAAGTCCGCCACGGGCATGATTTCCAGCGCGGTCACGCCGAGGTCGACGAGATAATCGAGCCGTTCCTCGACCCCGGCGAAATTTCCGGCCTGCGTGAAGCTGCCGACATGCAATTCATAAATCACTGCCTCTTCCCAGGGGCGGCCGCGCCAGTTGTTATCGGGCCAGTCGAAGGCAGTCGGGTCGACGACCTCCGACGGGCCATGGATGTCTTCGGGATTGCGGCGCGAGGCCGGGTCGGGCACCAGCAATCCATCAGGGAGCCGAAACCGGTAGCGGCTGCCGGCACACGCTGTCGGTACCGTTAGTTCGTATCTGCCGCCACCGACGGCCGCCATCGGCAAGTCCTGCTGCTCATCGAGTTGCAGTGCGACAGTAGCGACGCCAGGCGCCCAGAGACGGAAGCAGACACCGCCACTGTCGAGCAGTTCGGCGCCAAAGGGCATGGTGTGGCGGCGTTTCATGATTTCTTCCTTTGGATCAACAGGGCGAGCGAACGGCTTTCAAGCGGATAGGTGTCGCCACCCTGGAAATAACCGTCCGGTTCGAGGCCGCCGGTGAGATGGGTGTCGAGCAGGCTTTGCCACGCGCAGCCCTCGCACAGTATCGGCAGTCGAAAATCAATGGCTTCGTGGTGACTATTGAAAAGCAACAGAAAATTGTCATCGTGAATGGCGTTGCCGCGCTGGTCGCGCTCTTCCATGGCTTCGCCGCTCAGAAAGACGCCAAGGCAGCGGGCGAAATCATGCGCCCATTCGTCGTCACTCATCTCGTTGCCATCGGGCTTGAACCAGTGAATGTCCTTGACGTCCGAACCACGGATGGCGCGACCCTGAAAAAAGTTGCGGCGGCGAAATACAGGATGCTCGCGCCGCAGGCCGATCAGGCGTTGCACGAAGGCCAGGAACTCCTGGTCGTCTGTCGATAGATCCCAGTTCACCCAGCTGATCGCGTTGTCCTGGCAATAGGCGTTGTTGTTGCCCTGCTGGGTACGGCCCATCTCGTCACCGGCCACCAGCATGGGCACCCCCTGGGAGAAAAACAGGGTGGCCAGCAGGTTGCGTTTCTGGCGGGCGCGCAGGGTGTTGATGTCGGCATCCTCGGTCGTGCCTTCGGCGCCGCAGTTCCACGAATGATTGTTGTCGGTGCCATCGCGGTTGTCCTCGCCGTTGGCCTCGTTATGCTTGTCGTTGTAACTCACCAGGTCGTGCAGTGTGAAGCCGTCATGGGCGGTGATGAAGTTCACGCTGGCGTAGGGTTTGCGGCCGCTGTGCTCGTAGAAGTCGCTGGAGCCGGTAAGCCGGCAGGCAAAGTCGCCGATCAGGCCACCGTCGCCCTTCCAGTAGGCGCGCATAGTGTCGCGGTAGCGGTCGTTCCATTCCCCCCAGCCGGCAGGAAAGTTGCCGACCTGATAGCCACCTTCGCCGAGATCCCAGGGTTCGGCGATCAGCTTGACTTGGGAGAGCACGGGATCCTGCAGCAGAATGTCGAAGAAGGCGCCGAGACGGTCGACCTCATGCAGTTCGCGCGCCAGCGCCGATGCCAGATCGAAACGGAAGCCATCGACGTGCATTTCCAGCACCCAGTAGCGCAGCGAATCCATGATCATCTGTAGCACGCGCGGCTGTTGCAGGTTGAGTGTATTGCCGCAGCCCGTGTAGTCCATGTAATAGCGCTGGTTGTCGCCGACCAGCCGGTAGTAGGCAGCGTTGTCTACGCCACGGAAGCAGAGCGACGGGCCAAGCTGGTTACCTTCGGCGGTGTGGTTGTAGACCACGTCGAGGATGACCTCGATGCCATTAGAGTGGAAGGTCTTGACCATGGTCTTGAACTCGCTCACCACCCCGCTGGAACTGAAGCGTTGATCGGGGGCAAAGAAGCCGATGGAGTTGTAGCCCCAGTAGTTGGTGAGGCCGCGCTCGATAAGATGGCGATCATTGATGAAGGCGTGCACCGGCATCAGTTCCACCGAGGTGACGCCCAGTCGCTTGAGGTGGTTGATCACCGGTGCGGTGGCCAGTCCGGCATAGGTGCCGCGCAGTGGCGGCGGAACCTCGGGATGGTTGATGGTGAAGCCACGCACGTGCAGTTCGTACACCACCATGTCGGACCATGGAACGTTGGGCGCCCGGTCCTCGCCCCAGGTGAACGCCGGATCGATGACGCGGCACTTCGGCATGCCGGCGGCGTTGTCGCGGCGGTCGAAGGACAGATCTTCATTGCGGTGGCCGATGCGGTAACCGAAATGGGCATCGCTCCAGCGCACCTGGCCGACGATGTCCTTGGCATAGGGTTCGATCAGCAGCTTGTTGGGGTTGAAGCGGTGACCACGGGCCGGGTCGTAAGGGCCGTGCACCCGATAGCCGTAAAGCAGGCCGGGACGCGCTTCGGGCAGATAGCAATGCCAGATCAGGTCGGTTTGCTCGCGCAATTCGATGCGCTGCACTTCGCGCCGCCCGGTCGGATCGAACAGGCAGAGCTCGACGCGCTCCGCATGCTCGGAAAAGATGGCGAAATTGACGCCTTCGCCATCCCAGCTGGCGCCGCGGGGAAAGGGTGTGCCGGGCCAGACAGCACTGATGGGATGATTCATGGTGTGTAGGTCTTTCTATATGCGGTAGCGTGTCACGTCTGGCACGTCGGGTCCTTTGGGTACCACGACCACGCCGCCTTCACTGACCGTATAGCGAGCGCGATCTGCCGCCGCATCGAAGCCGATTTGGCTGTTCGCCACGATTTCGTTGCAGCGGTCGACGATGACGCGCTTGAGGCGTGTGCCGCGACGGATTACGGTGTAGTCCATGATGATGCAGTCATCGATTTCAACATCCTCTTCCACGATCACCTCACGGCGCAGGATGGAGTTACGGATGCGTGCACCCTTGACCAGCGAGCCGGCGCCGATCACGCTATTCTCGATTACACCCGAGGCGATACGCGGCGATGGGCCCTGGTAATTGCTGGAATTGATGAACCACTGCGGGTTGAAGAGATCGAAGCGGGGTTGGGCGCCCATTACATCGTGGTGGGCGGCGTAATAGGCGTCAAGGGTGCCAACGTCACGCCAGTAGGCCTGATCTTCATAAGCGGAGATGCCCGGAATGCGGTTGTCGGCGAAGTTGTAGGCGAAAACCTGATGCGTATGGATGAGACGCGGCAGGATATGTCGCCCGAAGTCGTGTTCATCGCGTGCTTTCGCCTCGCGTAAGGCATCCAGAAGGACATCGGTGTCGAACAGATAGTTGCCCATGGAACCGAAAGCCTGGTTCGGGTCGTTAGGCATGGGCGGCGGGATTTCCGGCTTCTCCAGAAAGCCGCGAATGCGGCCCTGCTTGTCGGTGTCAATGATGCCGAAAGCCGAGGCTTGGTCCAGCGGTACTGGAATCGCCGCTACCGATACCTGTGCCGAGTTCTGGCGGTGGAAGTCGATCATCTGCCGCACGTCCATGCGGTAGATGTGATCGGCGCCAAACACGGCGACCATGTCGGGGGCATGACGCTCGATCAGGTTGATGTTCTGGAAGACGGCGTCGGAGGTACCCTGAAACCATTCCGCGCCTTCACGCATCTGGGGCGGCACGATGGTGACGAACTGACCGGGAAATGAGCTGATGTGCCCCCAGGCCTTGTTGACATGCTCGATCAATGACTGTGACTTGTACTGCACCAGCAGGTAGATGCCGCGTATCTCCGAATTCACCAGATTGCTGAGGACGAAATCGGCGACCCGGTAACGGCTGCCAAAAGGTACGGCCGGTTTGGATCGTTCCGCCGTCAGTGGATGCAGGCGGGATCCCTGACCGCCTGCCAGTACCATCGCTAGCACTTTCATGCTATTCCTCCTTTTTGTTAAATCATTTTCTCATGATGATCAAGTACTCTCAGCAGACTGAAGAGCGGGATGGATAGCCAGTCGGGCCGGTTGTCCATTTCGTAGCGTAACTCATAGAGCGCCTTATCGATGATGAAAAATTCGATCAGTTTCTCGGCCATGGCGGGGTCGTCCGGCCAGGCGGCACAGCCCTGAATGGCTTCGCGATAACCATTGAGGAATGCCTCGTTCGTCTTGTGCTCCCAGGCTTGCACCAGCGGGCCGAAACGGTGACGGTCGGCGGGACGCTCGGTGGTAGCGCGATTGGTGGCCACTGCTGCAACATAGCTGAACGACCGCAGCATGCCGGCGATGTCGCGCAACGGCGAATGCTTCTGCCGCCGTTCATCCAGTGGCCGGGCCGGTTCGCCTTCGAAGTCGGTGATGATGAAATCGTTATCCACCAGCAATACCTGGCCGAGATGGTAGTCGCCGTGATAGCGCATCTTGGCAGCGGCAATCCCTTTCAGGGCCGCAGGTGAAATCCGGTCGAGGACGGCAGGGCGCAGCGAAAGAAGCCGGCTGCTGGCGCTGCGCAAGTCCGTTGGCAGATCGTTGCGGCGGCGTTCGAGTTTGTCGAGCGTGGCAATCGCCTCGGCTTGCAGTTGCACCGACCAGGCCGCGACATCCTCCGGGGTGATCGGCTCCGGTTCGAAGGCGAGGTTGCCCGTGGTGCGGCAGAAGGCCTGATGCAACTCTGCGGTACGGCGACCGAGCAATTTCATCAAGGTGAGGAAGTAGCCATGCTGGCTGTTTTCCTTTTCCTCAGGATGGGGAGGCGATTCGGCCATCTGCTCGGCCAGGAAGCGGTCGAGGTAATCCACGGCAAAGTTCCAGAGCGATCCCTGATTTTCCACGTAGGCTTGGAGCAGCGCCATCGTCAGCGTTTGCCCGTCCTGGCGGTGGAACTCCACGGACCCGGCCACGGGCACGATGTGCTTGAAGGGTGACTCTTCGGTGAGGAAGCGGCCCACTTCCACCTCGGGATTGGCACCAGGCTGGAGGCGGCGATAGCCCTTGAGGAACAGCTGGTTGCCGAAATAAACGGCGGTGTTGCTTTGTTCCAGCGCCGGGTGGTGCACCGGGGCTTCGATGCCGTCAGCCAGTGCCTCGAATGCTTTGCAGGAAGTGAATTTGACTTGTCCCTTGCCCAACGGAATGTCGATGTTCTTGCCGATCCCATCGACCAGCGCCCGGCAGAAACGATCATCGCCAAAGGCGCCGTAAAGCAGGCCGGTACGTTCCTTTTGCCTGACCCTTGCCAGCGTCCAGGGCGCCAGCGTCTGCAGCCTTTCCTCGCTGATTTCTTCATCCCAGCAGATGGCCAGCGGCAGGAAATAGGTCTGCGGCGGCAGGTCGGCGCAATGCACCTCGATGATGGTCATCAGCCAGCTACCCTCGGTAGTATTCCACTCATCCTGTTCCAGAATTTCAATGTGGGTGATGGCATGCCCTTTGGCGGCGAACCAGCGTTTCGTGGCTAGATAGGGCGCCAGCACCTTTTGCTGGAACTTGTCCTGGGTGGTGGCGGTGATGGCGCGGCGGACGGTGGAGGCATTGGCCCGTCCACCCGAGAAAGTGAGCCAGCCTTCGGTAAGGACCAGCACCGGCAACTCGGAGCGTACCAGGCGCTCCTCATGCCAGTAAGGCACTTCGGCATCGGTGGCCAGGCGGAAACTGTAGGTGCCGTAACCCTTGAGCGTCAGCAGATAGGGCAGGTCACCGATGGGCGGGAAGGCTGCGCGTCCGAGCAGTTCGACCGGCACGCGGCCCTTGAAGGAAGAGAGATCGAGTTCCACCGGCTGTGCCGTGCGTGACAGATTCACCACGCAAAGAATGATCTCTTTCTCCCACTCGCGCACATAGGCGAGGATCTTGCGATTGCCGGGTTCGAGAAACTTGATACTGCCGCGTCCGAAGGCCTTGTAATTCTTCCGCACGGCGATCAGGCGCTTGGTCCAGTTCAGCAATGATGAGGGATTGCGTGACTGGGCCTCGACGTTGATTGCTTCATAGCCGTAGATCGGGTCCATGTTGGGCGGCAGGTAGAGCCGCTGGGGGTCGGCCTTGGAAAAGCCGGCGTTGCGATCGGGGCTCCACTGCATCGGGGTACGCACCCCGTTGCGGTCGCCCAGATAGATGTTGTCGCCCATGCCGATTTCGTCGCCGTAGTAGAGGATCGGCGATCCCGGCATGGTCATCAGCATGAAGGTGAGCAACTCGACCTTCTCGCGGTTGTTGTCCATCAACGGTGCCAGACGGCGGCGGATGCCGACATTGACGCGCATGCGCGGGTCGCCGGCATACATCTGGTACATGTAGTCGCGTTCCCGGCTGGTGACCATTTCCAGGGTCAGTTCGTCGTGGTTGCGCAGGAATATCGCCCACTGGCAGCTTTCCGGGATGTCCGGCGTCTGGCGCAGGATGTCGACGATCGGATGGCGATCCTCCTGGGCCACGGCCATGAACATGCGCGGCATCAACGGGAAGTTGTAGGCGACGTGGCATTCGTCGCCGTCGCCGAAATATTCGCGTACGTCTTCCGGCCACTGGTTGGCTTCCGCCAGCAGCATGCGATTCTTGTAGCGGGCATCGATCACTGCACGCATCTGCCTGATGACCGCGTGTGTCTCAGGCAGGTTCTCGTTGCTGGTGCCGTCAGCCACGCACAGATAGGGAATGGCATCGAGGCGCAGGCCGTCGACACCCAGGTCGAGCCAGAAGCGCATGACGCGGATTACCGCCTTCACGACTTCTGGATTGTTGTGGTTCAGGTCGGGCTGATGAGAAAAGAAACGGTGCCAGTAATAGGCTTGGGCGACCTCGTCCCAGGCCCAGTTCGATTTTTCGCTGTCGGTGAAGATGATGCGGGTTTCCGGAAACTTTTTGTCAGTATCGCTCCAGACATAGAAATTACGCTTCTTCGAGCCAGGCGGCGCACGCCGCGCTGCCTGAAACCACGGATGCTGATCCGAAGTGTGGTTGATGACCAGTTCGGTAATGACGCGCAGGCCGCGACGGTGTGCCTCGCGGATGAAGTTGCGCACGTCGGCACGCGTGCCGTAGTCCGGATGTACGTTGCGATAGTCGGCGATGTCGTAGCCGTCATCTTTGAAGGGAGACGGGTAGAAAGGCAGCAGCCAGAGGGTATTGACGCCGAGATCCTGCAGATAGTCGAGTTTGTCGGTGAGGCCTTTGAAGTCGCCCATGCCGTTGCCGTCGCTATCGAAGAAGGCCTTGACATGCAATTCATAAATGATGGCGTCCTTGTACCAGAGCGGATCGTTTCCCCAGTCCGTGCCGGCCCCGGACGCGCCATTTTGCTGTTTTTTGTCGGTACTGGGCATCACGGTCGACTCCGGATAGGGTCAGGGGCGCGCGCGGCGTCGATGCGTGCTGTGCGCGGCGGAGGATCGCGAGTTTGATCCGGTGTATACATGTTCTGCATTGCGGCCTCGATTTTCGCTGTCAGGGCTTGCGATCGGCACGGTCTTGCGGAAACCAGCGGTCGAGCAGGGTTGCCGCGTGACGGCGGGCGCCGAGGCCGAAGGCCAGCGCGGCGGCGAATACCAGACCGGCCAGCAGGATCAGGAAAGTCTGCTGAATCAGGCCGCCGCTGATATCCAGATGATCGATCGCCAGCAACAGGACGAATGTCAGCACCGCGTAGCGCGCCACGCGTCCGAGCAACTCGCCATCACTGATGGCGGCGCTGCGGCAATAACTCTGTACCGTGGTGCCGACGAAGCGCGCGAAGTAGCTGCCGAACACGATGACCAGCAAAGCCACCAGAAGCTTGGGCGCGAACAGCAGCAACTTGCTCAGCAGATCGGTGACCTGCGTCAGGCCCAGACTGTTGAAGGCAATGATCAGGGAAAGCAGCAGCGCGATTGCATAAGCGATCCAGCCGACCAACTCGGTGGTGTCACGTTCGGTGCCACCCTGCTGCAAAAACCCGTCGATGCCGGCGCGTTCGGTCAGTACGTTGAAATTGAGCGCGCGCAAGGCCTTGACGGTGCTGTAGCGAACAAGTTTGGCCAGCAACCAGCCGACAATCAGTACGCCGATGGCGATCGCCAGGCGTGGCATGTAGCTACCGACTTGATTCAAAAACGCTTGCACAGGTTCCAGCAGGACGTTGATTTCATTCATGGCAGATCTCCCTTGGCTTGCGATGAGACGCCGGCCAGCGCGGCAATTCCCACGAGGGGAACGCCGATCCAGTCGGGTCGATTGTCCATTTCGTAACGCAGTTCGTAAAAGGCCTTCTCCAGCTCGAACAGGTCAATGAGGCTTTTCGCCGCCGCGAATTCCGCAGCGTCGGCATACAGGCCGCCATCCACGGCAACCTGACCGTAGGTTTGCAGGAAGCCTTCGCGCATGCTGCGTTCCCATTGGCGCGCCGAGATCGCCAGCCGCTCGAAGTCGGCTCCGGTTGCAGCACTCTGGTGCAAAGCGGCGTGGCGGGCATAGTCGAACGAGCGCAGCATGCCAGCGACATCGCGCAATGCACTGTGCTTGGCGCGGCGCTCTGCAAGCGTGCGCTTTGGCTCGCCTTCGAAATCAATCAGCAGGAAATCATCATGGCAAATCAGCACCTGACCGAGGTGAAGATCGCCATGCAGGCGCGTCTTCACACCGGGGGGCGGCGAATGTGCGGCCCGATTGATGGCCGTGACCAGCGCGGGAAGCGCCTCGACAATCCGCGCCCCCAGTTCGGCCAGCGGTTTTTCCCAGGCCGCGGCGCGTTGCGTCATTGTCTCCAGCGTGCCACGGCACTCGTCTTCCACGGCGGCGACCCAACTCGTCAGATCAAGGGGCTGAATCGGCTCGGGATCGAATGCCGGATCGCCGGTGGGGCGCGCCAGGGCGATATGAAGTTGGGCAATCCGGCGTGCCAGCACCTGCATGCGCTCGACCAGTGGCCCGGCATCATCGTGGGTTTCGTCGCCAATGGCGCCGCTGGAATCCAGCAGGCGGGCGAACTGGCCAACCGTATGGCTCCACGCGTCACCCTGGTTGGTCACCTGTTCTTGCAGCAATGCCAGGGTATATATCGCACCGTTTGCCGCGTGGAAGTCGACGCTGCCCGCGACCGGCACACAGTGCTTGAAACCGACCGCATCGGTGAGGAATCGTCCCATCTCGAGTTCGGGGCTGATGCCGTCGTGCAGGTGGCGGTAAGCCTTGAGGAAGAGCCGGTCGCCCAGCAGACTGACCGAGTTGCTGCTGGCGGTCAGCCGCGTCAGGGGCGTCGCATTCTTGAGGGTGTCACCGACAATCTTGACGAAGGAGTCGCTTGGTGAAAAGCGCAGTGTGCCGCCTTCCGCTTTCAGCTCACGCTTCGCGCCGATGGCATTGACCATGGCGCGACAAAAATCCTCGTCGGCCATGGCGTCGGCCAGCACGCCGGTATTGGCCTGCTGGCGCACCTTGGCGATCGCCACGGCGGAAAGCGCATGTGTTCTTTCGCTTTCCGATTCCTCAAGCGAGAGCGCCAGCGGGACGAAATAGCGCGCCGGTTTGGCAGCCCCGTGGATATCCACCAGCGCCATGAGCCATTGTGTCTCGCCGGCCTGCAGCATGGCGTATTCGGCAATTGCCGCGTGCTGCAGCGGCTCGGTTTTTGCGGCGTACCAGCGTTGCCTCAACAGGAAGCGCGGCAGGATCTGACTTTCCAGTTGGGCGCGGGTCTTTTCCGCCATGGCGATGCGCCAGGGCACGACACGGTTGCGAAAGAAGCTGTTCCATTCATCGAACAGCACCACCACGGCCAGATCTTCGACCGGGGTGCGGTCGGTATGCCATTCCGGTGGCTCGGTGTCCAACGAAAGCCGGAACCAGAAAAAACCATAGGCCATCAGGGTCAGGAAATAGGGCTCTTTGCCAATCGGCGGAAAGGCGCTGCGCCCGGTCATTTCGACTGGAACGCGCCCCTTGTAGGCGCCCAGATCGAGCTCCACGGATTGGGCCACTCGACTGACGTTGGCGACGCAGAGGATGACTTCGCCCTGATACTCGCGCAGATAGGCCAGGATCTTGCGGTTGCCCGGGTGCATCATGGTCACGCTGCCGCGCCCGAAGGCTTGTGTGGTTGCGCGAATCGCCAGCAGATGCCGGGTCCAGGACAGCAGCGACGAAGGTTCGCGCGCTTGCGCCTCGACATTGACCGCCTCGAAGCCATAGATCGGGTCTTGTATCGGCGGCAGGTAAAGGCGCTGCGGGTCGGCACGGGAAAAGCCGCCATTGCGGTCCGTGCTCCATTGCATCGGGGTGCGTACGCCATCGCGGTCGCCGAGAAAAATGTTGTCGCCCATGCCTATTTCGTCGCCGTAGTACAGCACCGGCGTGCCAAGCATGGAGAGCAGCATGCTGTTCATCAGCTTGATGCGGTCGGGATTGTTTTCGAGCAACGGAGCGAGCCGGCGGCGAATGCCGATATTGATTCGCGCGCGTGACTCGGCGGCATACATGTTGTACATGTAATCGCGTTCTTTGCTGGTCACCATTTCCAGCGTCAACTCGTCGTGATTGCGCAGAAACACCGCCCACTGGCAGTTCGCCGGAATGTCCGGTGTCTGGGCGAGGATCTCCACCACCGGATGGCGATCTTCCTGGGCGATGGCCATATACAGGCGCGGCATGAGGGGAAAGTGGTAGGCCATCTGGCATTCATCACCGTCGCCGAAATACTCGTGCACGTCTTCGGGCCACATGTTGGCCTCGGCCAGCAATAGGCGACCTGGATATTTCGCTTCCAGGCGGCGGCGTATCTCCTTGATGACATCGTGGGTCTCGCGCAGATTTTCGTTGCTGGTGCCGTCGCGCTCGATCAGGTAGGGAATTGCATCGAGCCGAAAACCATCCACGCCCATTTCCAGCCAGAACTCCATGGTGTTCAAGACCGCCTGCAGTACCGCCGGATTGTCAAAGTTCAAGTCGGGCTGGTGGCTGAAAAAGCGGTGCCAGAAATACTGCTGCGCGACCTCGTCCCAGGTCCAGTTGGATTTCTCCGTGTCGGTGAAAATAATGCGCGTACCGGAATATTTCTTCGGGTCGTCGCTCCAGACATAGAAGTTGCGCTCCGGCGAATCCTTCGGCGCGCTGCGCGCGGCCTGGAACCAGGGGTGCTGGTCCGAGGTATGGTTGACCACCAGTTCGGTGATGACGCGCAGCTTGCGCCGGTGCGCTTCATTGACGAAGGCACGGAAGTCGTCGAGCGTGCCGTATGACGGATGCACGTTCTCGTAATCCGCTACGTCGTAGCCGTCGTCGCGCTGCGGCGAAGGGTAGAAGGGCAGCAGCCAGATGGTATTGACGCCGAGCGACTGGACATGATCGAGTCGCTCGGTCAGGCCGCGAAAATCGCCGATGCCGTCGCCGTTGCCGTCGGCATAGGCCTTGATGTGCAGTTCATAAATGACCGCATCCTTGTACCAGAGGGTGTCGCCTTCCAGGTCGGCGGCTATCGCCGTCGCGGTGCCGAGGGCCGTGTCAGTCTGAATATGCATCATGCGCCTTGCTTAAAGGAAATAGTCGAAGTCGCGTTCGCTGCGCAGGCGGCGCCGCAAGCGCAGGATATGCACCGGCGAGGATTGCGGGTCGAGACGGACAAAATTGCGTTCTCCCTGCCAGAGGAAGCGGGCGCCCGAGAGCAAATCGTGCGCCTGATAGGGCGCATCAGCCGGAACACCCAGCTTGTCCAGCGGCAGTTCGATCCAGCCGGCCTGGACGTTATGCGGGTCCAGGTTGGCAACCATGACCAGGGTGTCGTCCTCGGTTGTCTTGCTGTAGCAAAGCATGAGGGGGTTGTCGATGGTGTGAAAGCGCAGGTTCCAGTCCGATTGCAGGGCCGGGTTTTCGCGGCGGATGCGGTTGAGGCGCGTGATGAAACCGCGCAGGCTGTCGGGCCGGTCGATATCCCAGTGGCGCAACTGATATTTCTCCGAATCGAGGTATTCCTCGCCACCCGGATCGCGTGGCTCATGCTCCATCAACTCGTAGGCCGGGCCGTAGATGCCGTAGCTGGCGCCCAGCGTTGCCGCCAGTGCCACGCGCAGCAGAAAAGCGGGGCGACCGCCATATTGCAGAAACTCGGGCAGGATGTCCGGGGTGTTGGGCCAGAGGTTGGGCCGGAAATACTCGCGCGAATCGTGACGGGCGAGTTCGGTGAAGTACTCCATCAGTTCCTGCTGCGTATTCCGCCAGGTGAAATAGGTGTAGGACTGCGTGAAGCCGAGTTTTGCCAGCCGGTGCATGATTCTCGGCCGGGTAAACGCCTCGGCGAGGAAGATGATTTCCGGGTGTTCGGCCTTGATGGCACCGATCAGCCACTCCCAGAAGGGGAAGGGTTTGGTATGGGGGTTGTCCACGCGAAAAATGCGCACACCCTCGCCGATCCAGTGATCGACCACATCCTTCAATTCGTTCCACAGCGCCTGCCAGTCTTCGCACTCGAAATCGAAAGGGTAGATGTCCTGGTATTTCTTCGGCGGGTTCTCGGCATACTGGATGCTGCCGTCGGGACGATGGCGGAACCATTCGGGGTGCTGCTTCACATAGGGATGGTCAGGCGAGCACTGGAAGGCGATGTCCAGGGCGACTTCCATGCCCTGCGCGCGGGATTCCTTGACCAGCCGGCGAAAATCTGCGGCGCTGCCGAGTTGGGGATGAATGTCGTGGTGACCGCCTTCGCTTGCACCAATCGCCCATGGACTGCCATGGTCGTCCGGTCCGGCGGTGAGGCTGTTGTTGGGTCCCTTGCGAAAGGCGCGGCCGATGGGATGAATCGGTGGCAGGTAGAGCACGTCGAAGCCCATGGCGGCAATGTCGGGCAGTCGTTCGATGACGCCGGCAAAGTTGCCGTGGGTCGCTTCATCCGTGGAGCAGGAGCGGGGGAACAGCTCATACCAGGCAGAGAAGCGACCGCGTATCGGGTCGACGGTGACTTCCAGCACGCGGTGGTATTCGGTGACGAAAAGCCGTTCCGCATGTGCGGCCATGAGCGCGGCCAGGCTTTCGTTCTGCGCCAATAGACGTCCGGCTTCCGGCGTAGCGGCCTGCAGTTTGGCTGCCCAGTCTTTGAGTGCCAGTGCGGTAGCGCCGTCGGTGCGTTGCGCCGTGGCTTTGATCAGTGTGATGCCGACCAGCAAGGCGACGCTGATGTCGGCTGGCTCCTGCCGGCGGGCCAGATCGTGGCGCCAGGTGAGGAAACGATCCACCCAGGCGATGACGGTGTAGCCATGCCGGCCCAGCGTCGTGACGTTGAAGTGACCCTGCCAGCGATCGTTGCCGAGCGGCACCATGGCGACTTCTTCCCAGGCTGGCGTGCCGGCTGGCCGATGCAGCAACAGGCAGCGCAACTGGTCATGGCCGTCGGTAAAGACATCTGCCTCGACAATGACTTCCTCGCCTTCGGTGCGTTTGATCGGGAAACTGCCGCCATCGACCTCGGGGCGGACCCGTTCGATCATGGCGCGGGAACGGCTGGTGCGGGAAAGCGTGTCTGTCATTATGGCGTTCCTCCGTTTCCGGCAGCCGGTTTCAGATACATCACGCTCAAGGGTGGCAGGATGAGCGAAAGGGAATGATAGTGTCCTTGCGCCGCAACCGGTGAGGCTTCAACGCCGCCCAGATTGCCGATGCCGCTGCCGCCGTACAGGCTGACGTCGCTGTTGAGGATCTCCTGCCAGTAACCACCGCGTGAGACGCCGACGATGTAGTTATGTCGAACCACCGGCGTGAAGTTGCAAACAACCAGCACGCTGTCCTCGGGTCGGTGGCCATGCCGCATGAAGGTGATCACGCTTTCTTCCCAGTCGCGGAAATCTACCCAGCTGAAGCCGTCGCCGGAAAAATCCTTCTCGTAAAGCGCGGGTTCATTGCGGTAGCAGCGGTTCAGGTCGCTCATCCAGCGTTGCAGGCCGGCGTGCAGCGGGTATTCCAGGACATGCCATTCCAAGCTTTCATCGTGCTGCCATTCGCGGCGCTGCCCGAACTCCCCGCCCATGAACAAGAGGTTCTTGCCGGGATGCGCCCACATGTGCCCGTAGAGCAGGCGCAGGTTGGCAAACTGCTGCCATTCGTCGCCCGGCATCTTGCCGATCAGCGAGCCCTTGCCGTGCACCACCTCGTCGTGCGACAACGGCAGGACGAAGTTTTCAGTGAAGGCATACCAGATGCTGAAAGTGAGTTTGTCGTGGTTGAACTTGCGGAACACCGGATCCAGCTGGTAGTATTTCAAGGTGTCGTGCATCCAGCCCATGTTCCATTTCATGCCGAAGCCCAGCCCGCCGGCATAGGTCGGGCGCGAGACCATCGGCCAGGCGGTGGATTCCTCGGCGATCGTCAGCGTGTCGGGATGGTCGCGATAGACTGCCTCGTTGAGAGTGCGCAGGAACTGCATGGCGGCAAGGTTTTCGCGCCCGCCATGTTCATTGGGAATCCATTCACCTTCCTTGCGACCGTAGTCGAGGTAGAGCATCGAGGCAACGCCGTCGACGCGCAGCCCGTCGATATGGTACTTGTCGAGCCAGAACAGGGCACTGGATATCAGGAAGGCGCGCACTTCGTTGCGGCCATAGTTGAAGATGGCGCTTTTCCACTCGGGATGGAAACCCTGGCGCGGGTCGGCGTGCTCATACAGGTGGGTGCCGTCAAAGTAGGCTAGCCCGTGTTCGTCGCTGGGAAAGTGCGATGGGACCCAGTCGAGAATCACGCCGATGCCGGCCTGATGCAGATGGTCGACCAGGGCCATGAAATCCTGCGGCGTGCCCTGGCGCGAAGTCGGGGCAAAGTATCCCGTCGTCTGGTAACCCCAGGAGCCGAAGAACGGATGTTCCGTGACGGGCATCAGCTCGACGTGCGTGAAGCCCAGTTCGCGCACATGGTCCGCCAGAAGCGGGGCGATTTCCCGGTAGCTGAGGGACCGATTGTCTTCTTCGGGCACCCGGCGCCATGAGCCCAGATGCACTTCATATATCGACATCGGCGCATCGAGCGCGTTGGCGGCCTTGCGCCGCGCCATCCATTCTGCATCATTCCAGGTGTACGCCAGATCCCAGACGCGCGAACCTGTGCGTGGCGGCAGTTCGCTGAACAGGCCACAGGGATCGGCCTTGTCAACCTGGTGGTTTCCCTCGCGCGAGGTGATGTGATACTTGTAGCACTCGCCGTTGCCGATCTCCGGCACGAAGCCTTCCCAGACACCGGAGCCATCCGCGCGTGCTTTCAATGGCTGGGAGGCCTTGTCCCAGCCATTGAAATCGCCGATCACCGTTACTGCGGCGGCATTCGGCGCCCAGACGGCGAAATGCACGCCCTGCTGGCCGTCGCGGTGAATGAGGTGGGCGCCCAGTTTTTCGGCAAGCCGGGCATGGGTGCCTTCCTTGAAGAGGAATATGTCGTGTTCGCTTAGCGGGTTGGGGGTGACTTGCTGGCCGTCTGTCTGTTGCGTGGCGGTCTTTATCATGGGGATCTCCGTGGCGGGTTATTCGAGTTTGTCGGCGAATGCGTTGGCGCTACCGGCAAGTTTCAGGGGGAACGGTGGGGCAGCGCCATCCTTGGCCTGCCCGGCATAGAGGGTGAGGTGCGGGAACGGAATTTCGATGCCGGCGGCGTCGAAGGCTGCCTTCAGGCGTTTGAGGTATTCGCGGCGCACATTCCATTGCTCGATCGGCATCACTTTGAAACGGCAGCGCAGGATCACCGCCGAATCGGCCCACTTCTCGACACCGACCATTTCGATGTCCTCAATGATCTTGACGCCGAAGACTGGATCAGCGCGCAGCTCATCGCCAACGCGGCGCATGACTGCCAGTGCCTGATCGACGTTTTCACGGTACGCCACACCCACATCCACCACCGCAAAAGCGAAGCCGCGCGTCATGTTGGTGACCGTGGTAATGCTGCCGTTGGGGACAAAATGGACATTGCCGTCGTAATCGCGCATCCGGACGTAGCGCAAGGTGATTTCCTCGACCACACCGGCCTTGCCGCCCGCCTGGATCACGTCGCCCTGACGCATCTGATTTTCGAGCAGGATGAAAAATCCGGTGAAGTAGTCCTTGATCAGGCTCTGCGCACCGAAGCCGACCGCCACGCCGACCACCCCGGCGGCGCCCAGCAGCGGCGCCACGGAAATGCCCAGTTCGCCGAGGATCAGGATGCCGGTGAGGAGGGATATGACGACCGAAGCGGTATAGCGGAACACCCGGCCCAGCGTGGCAATCCGCTTGACCTCTTCGGCGTCTGCGAGGTTGCGCGAAACGTAAATGCGAAAGCTGATTATCAGCTTGTGGGAGAAAACCACACCCACCCACGCCAGAGCGAGGATCAGGACAATCCGCAGTCCCGATGCCATAGCCGGCGTAAGCTGTTGAAAAACAGAAGAAATATGATCGAATACGGCCATGTCCACCCTAGTCTCTGTGTTGAGGCAATGAGCCAAGAATGCACTTGACTGTGTAATATTATTAGGCAAAACATTATTGCACAAATATAATACACTGGCAAGCCTGCAGAGGATCAAAGCAATGACAAGTGAAAGTAAGTATGGCAGCGAAAAGGCGCCGCGCAAGGCGGCCAGCGGCGATCTGGCCAGCGGCGCGCGAATGAAACAGGATATCCCGGACGAGGCGTTCAGCAAGTTGCTGCAGCTGGTGCGCACGGTGCAGACCGGCATGCAGAGCATTGACGGCAGCTTCGGCTTGAGCGGTTCGCAGTTGTGGGCCTTATGGCAGATTTCAGCAGAGCCCGGGTTGCGTGTCACTGCATTGGCCAAGGCACTGCACATCCAGCCCTCGACCGCCAGCAACCTCCTCGACAAGCTCGAAACACGCGGGCTGGTCCGCCGTGAGCGGCTGGATAGCGATTCGCGTGTGGTGCGTCTGTTCCTCACCGACCAGGGCGTCGACCTGGTCGGCAAGATTCCCGGCCCGATGCGGGGGCGGCTGCGTCAGACCTTGCAGCGGGTTCCCGTGGCCACGCTGCAAGGCCTCGTCGTGGGATTGTCTACAGTTCTGGAACTGATGGGCGAAACCCCGGCCTCCGCTGACCAGGAGGTCAGCGGAGGCTCCTGACCAAGCAGGTCAGGCCGGCCGGCCGGGTGACCCCGCCGGTGCAGCACGCAAATACTGTGGTGGCCAAGCTGTGGCCTGCCCCAGTGCCTGGGATGCTGCAAGCGGCCAGTAGGGGTTGCGCAGGATTTCACGGCCGAGCAGCACCAGGTCGGCCTGGCCGGAACGAACGATGTGATCGGCCTGTTCCGGCGCGGTGATCAGGCCGACCGCCGCGGTGGGAATGTTGGCCTCGCGGCGAACCTGCGCGGCAAACTCGGTCTGGAAGCCGGTGCCGACCGGGATCTTCGCGGTCGGCAGCAGTCCGGCCGTCGACACGTCGATCAGGTCGACACCGAGTCCCTTGAGCACGCGGCACAGTTCAACGGTTTCCGCGGCATTCCAGCCGCCCTCGATCCAGTCGGTGGCCGACAGCCGAATCAGCAAGGGCAGATGGTCCGGCCATTCGGCCCGAACTGCCGCAACCACTTCGCGCACCAGGCGGGTGCGGTTCTCGAAGCTGCCGCCGTAGGCATCGGTGCGCTGGTTGGACAGCGGCGAGAGAAACTGATGTAGCAGATAGCCGTGTGCGGCATGGACTTCCGCCACTTGGAAACCGGCTGCATGGGCGCGGCGCGCGGCATCGGCAAAGGCGGCAATAATTCGGGGGATTTCGGCCTGGTCGAGCGCGTGCGGCACGGCATAAGCATCGCCAAAGGAAAGCGGCGAGGGTGCGACCACCGTCCAGCCGCCGTCGCTTTCGCCCAGTGTCCCGGCTGCTTGCCAACCCAGCCCGGTACTGGCCTTGCGGCCGGCGTGCGCCAGCTGGATAGCCGCCACACAACCCTGTTGCTGCGAAAAACGGACGATCCGCGCCAGCGGTTCGATCTGCTCATCATTCCACAGGCCCAGATCTCCGGGACTGATGCGGCCTTCCGGCACGACGCCGGTCGCCTCGACGATCATCAGCGCCGCGCCGCCAACGGCACGGCTGCCGTAATGGACGAAATGCCAGTCGGACGCCATGCCGTCATGCGCCGAGTACTGGCACATGGGCGGAATGCCAATGCGGTTGTGGAGGACGACATCGCGCAGTTTCAGCGGTTCAAACAGATGGGTCATGAAGCAGTACCAAAAATATGATGGGGAAAATCAGACGGAAACTTAAACCAGACCGCTCATCAGTTGCACCTGCACCGTCTCGCCAGCGCCGACTTTCTCGCGCTCGGGTTCGAGCACGATGAAGCAGTCGGCACGGGCCATCGAACTGAGGATGCCCGAGCCTTGTGTGCCGGTCGGCCGCACGCACCATTCGCCATTTTCCTGGAACAGCACGCCACGCTGGAATTCGGTGCGGCCGCGACCTTTTTTCATGGCATCGACACAGCGTGCCGGAAAGCTCGGGAAGGGCGGCACGGGATTGACGCCCGCAAGCTTGAGGATGGCGGGGCGGACAAACTGGTAGAAGGTGACCATCACCGCCACCGGGTTGCCGGGCAGGCCGAAGAGCCAGGCGCCGGCATCGTTCTCCCCGCCGGGCTGGATGCGGCCGAAAGCCATCGGCCGGCCGGGTTTCATGGCGATCTTCCAGAACGCGACCTCGCCCAGTTGTGCCATCAATTGCTTGATGAAATCGGCCTCGCCGACGGAAACGCCGCCACTGGTGATGATGGCGTCGGCACAACCAGCAGCTTCCCGGAAGGCCGCTTCGAGCGCGGCCGGATCGTCCCTGACTACGCCCATGTCAATGACGTCGCAGCCCAGTCGGGTGAGCATGCCCCACAGGGTATAGCGGTTGCTGTCATACACCGCGCCGGAGAGCAGCGGCGTGCCGACAGAACAGAGTTCGTCACCGGTCGAGAACAGTGCGACACGCACGCGGCGGCGCAGCGAAACTTCGGCCAGTCCCAGTGAGGCGATGATGCCAAGCTCTGCCGGCCGCAGTTGCTTGCCGGCAGAGAGGGCCGGTTTGCCAGCCTGAAGATCTTCGCCGGCACGACGGATGTGTTGTTCAAGACGCTGGCCGGGCGGGATGATGACTGCATCGCCGTCGACGCGTACGACTTCCTGCACGACCACGCTATCGACGCCCTCGGGCAGCGCGGCGCCTGTCATGATGCGCGCCGTCTCGCCAGCGCCGACTTTTGCCGTGCAGGGGCGGCCGGCAAAGGCGGTGCCGATGTTCTTCAGGCGTGTCTCGCCGCTGACGGCAAGATCGGCATGGCGCACTGCCCAGCCGTCCATGGCGGAGTTGTCATGCGCCGGCACATTGAACGGCGCAATGACATCCTCCACCAGTACCCGGTCCAGCGCCTGATGCACGGGCAGCCGTTCATGTCCGGCAACCGGCTGCAGCGTATCGAGGATCAGTTGGCGGGCACGCTCTACCGGGAGGGAATCGGGGTCGTAATCGTCGGTGCAGGAAAAGGTCTTGAGCAGGGAGGTCATGGTGTTTCTTGAAGTGGGTTGGCGGGTGACGGCAGCGTGCCCGCCAGTCTACCCCCCAGCGATGGGTGGCCAGATGGCCAGGGTTTCCCCTGCTTGCAGTGCCCGCGTCGCGCGCGCCGCAGGGGGGATGAAAGCGCCGTCGATCAGCACCAGATGACACAGCTTTTGCGGCAGGCCAAAGCGCTCGATCACCTGCTGAACGGTGGTGCCCGCCTCCAGTTCGAGCGCCAGGGCGTTGGTTTTCTTTGCTTCCAAAGGCAGATAGTCCTGCAGCGTGGCAAAGAGCTTGAGCGTGACTTGCACCGCTGTCACCGAGTACGGCTCATGCCGCCTGCTGTGCGGTCGCCAGATAGGCCGCCATGAAGTCGGTGGGATCATCCAGCAACCGCTCATGCCAGGCGCCGAGCCGCGCCCGGGTCTGGATCAGGCCGCGCAGGGCACCGACGTGATCGGTCCAGCCGATGCTGGTCGCGCCGATCAGCACGTCATCTTCGAACTGCAGCGACAGGTAGCGAAACCGTTCCTCATCGAGCAGTTCGGCAGTCGTGCCGCCGGCTGCCTGTGCCACGCCCGACCATTGGCCGAACGAGGTGGAAATCAGGCCCAGGGTGTCAAGGACGTTGATCGCCAGGCTGCCCTGCGAAACGGCGTTGTTGCCGGCCATGTTCTTGGCGGCAATTTGCGCCTGCTCGGCGGCATTCGGCTGTATCGCATTGAGTTGGGGTTGGCCGGAATGGAATCCGGGCGCCTCGGTGACATCGCCTGCGGCAAAGACGTCGGGCAGGTTGCTGCGCATGGCCGTGTCGACGCGGATGCCGCGTTCCATGGCGATGCCGCTCTCGGCAAGAAAATCGATGGCCGGCTTGACCCCGGCGGCACAGATCACCAGGTCGGCGGCAATGGCAGTGCCGTTGTTCAGTTGCACGGCCAGTGCGCCATCTTTTTCCGTGATCGAGCTGACTGCTGCATTGACATGCACGGCAACACCTTTTTGCTCGACCCAGCGCTTGATCATGGCGCCGGCCTTGGCGGTCATCATGCGCGGCACCATACGGTCGCCCATTTCCACCACGGTGAGCTTGACGCCCCGGGCGGCAAGCGCCTCCATGATGATGCAGCCGATGAAACCGGCGCCGAGTTGCAGCACGCGGCTGCCCGGTTGCGCCTTGTCGGCAATCGCGCGGGCATCCTCGATGGTCCAGCAGGTATGCACATTGGGCAGGTCGATGCCCGGCACGGGCGGCCGGATCGGCTGCGAACCGGTGGCGATCAGCAACTTGTCGTAGGGCAGCCGTTCGCCGTCCGCGAACTCGACCTGTTTCGCCTGCGCATCAAGCTTCGTCACGCGGCCCTGGATCAGGTGGATCTTGTGCCGCACGTAATGATCGTGCGCCTTGCGCAGATGGGTGCCGGCATCGCTAATGTGCCCTTGCAGGAAATAGGGAATGGCCATGCGCGAATACGGCGGTTCCTTCTCGTCGCCAATCAATGCGATTTCAGCGTCGGGTTGCAGCCGGCGCAAGGTTTCGGCGGCAATCAGGCCCGTCGGGCCGTTGCCGATGATGATGTGTTTCATTGCGGCTCCTTATGCGGGCAAGGAACCGGCATGGCCGGCCCCTTGCTTCGCGGTAGCAGGATTACAAGCCGAGGCGCTTGAGCGTTTCCTTGCTGGGAACGCCGTTGGCATCCCAGCCGCGTGCCTGGTAATACTCTGGAAGCATCTTGTCGATGCCGCTCACCAGACCCTTGGCCGGGCCGGTTTTGACCGGTTCAGTCTTGAGGCGGGGTGGCAGATCGTCATCCTTGGCGGTGAAGCCCGCAGCGTTGTTGAACTGGCGCTCCATGTTCCAGATGCGCTCGCCCATTGCGGCGAGCTTTTCCATGGTCCAGTCGCCCTCGCAGGCGGCAGCGAGTTGCGGTTGCAGATCAGCCAGGGTCCAGGCGAAGGTGGTGAAGATGCAGACCCCGGCCGAGTCGAACACCGCAGTGGCGTCCTGGAAGGCCTTGACCAGGTCGGCCTTGCCTTCGGTGACGAGCGGGTCGGTCTTGACCGGAATGCCCAGCACCTCGGACGCCACGGTGTAGCCGCGCAGGTGGCAGGCGCCGCGGTTGGAGGTCGCATAAGCCAGGCCCATGCCCTGAATGCCGCGCGAATCGTAGGCGGGGAATTCCTGTTTCTTCACGCCCATCGAGAGTTCCGGCTTGCCGTACTTTTCGCACAAGCGTGCCGAGCCCAATCCGAGTTCCTTGCCGAAACCTTCGCCGCGCGCGGTCATCTGCGCCAGATCGCACAGCGCCTTGGCCGAACCGAAGGGCGCCTCCATGCCAATTATCTTCTCGGTAAGAATGCCCAACTCATAGAGTTCCATGGCCGCGCCGACGGTGGCGCCAAAGGAAATCGGGTCGAAGCCGTCCTCGTTGCAGATCAGGTTGGCATACTGCAGGGCTTCCAGGTCGCCCACGCCGTTGGCGGCGCCAAGCGCCCAGGCCGCTTCGTATTCCAGGCCGCCGGACGCACCCCAGTACTCGGGCTTGTTAACGACGCTGAAGTGCGTCTCGTCGATCCTCGATATGCGGCCGCAGGCGATCGTGCAGCCGAAGCAGGCCGCATTGGTGACAAGATGGCTCTTGCCATCGCTGGGGCGTTTCTCGATCATTGCCTCGGCCGAAATCTTGCGCGCATCCTCGAACTGCGAGTCGCGGTGGTTGCGCGTGGGCAGGGCGCCCATTTCGTTGATGACGTTCATCAGCACCTGGGTGCCATAGGTCGGCAGCCCCTGGCCGGTGACGGCGTTTTCGGCCAGAACTTTCTTGGCGGCGGTGGCGGCGCTCATGAAGGCCTTGGCGTCCTTCATGATGCTCACGCCCTGGGTGCCGCGCACGGCGACCGCCTTGAGGTTCTTCGAGCCCATCACGGTTCCGACGCCGGAACGGCCCGCGGCCCGATGCAGGTCATTGACGATGCAGGCGTACATCACGCCGTTCTCGCCGGCGCGGCCGATGCTGCAGACGCGGGTTTGCGGGTCCTGATGGCTTTTCTTGATGATCTCTTCGGTCTGCCAGACCGTCTTGCCCCACAGGTGGGCGGCATCCTTCAGTTCGGCCTTGTCGTTCTCGATTGCGAGGTAAACCGGCTTCGCGCTCTTGCCCTCGAAAATGATCATGTCCCAGCCGGCGAACTTCAGCTCGGCGCCAAAATAGCCGCCGGAGTTGGAGCAGGCGATCGCGCCGGTCAGTGCGCCCTTGGTGATGACCGAATAGCGCCCGCCGGTCGAGGCCGGCGTGCCGGTCAGCGGGCCGGTGGTCATGATCAGCTTGTTGTCCGGCGAAAGCGGATCGACCTTGGGATCGACTTCGCTGATGAAATACTTGGTGGCCAGACCGCGCTGGCCGAGATATTGCTGTGCCCACTCCATGTTGAGGGGTTCGGATTTGCAGGTGCCGTTGTTCAGATCAACGCGCAGAATCTTGCGGGTCCATGCCATGGTGTCTTCTCCTATGTCGAGGTCAGGCGCTGGCGCGCGTGGCGTTGTCTGTCTTGCCGGCCCAGGCGCGCATTTTGTCGAGTCCCGTCCAGTCGGCATCGACATAGGTAATGGCACCGGTCGGGCAGGCCGTGGCGCAGGCTGGATCGCCGCCGCAGAGGTCGCACTTCTGAACCTTGCCGGTCTCGGCGACGTAATTCACCGTGCCGAACGGGCAGGCGATGGTGCAGACCTTGCAGCCGACGCAGTTGGCTTCATTGACGACCTTGGCGCCCGTGGCGGCATCGACGCGGATGGCATCGACCGGGCAGGCATTCATGCACCACGCTTCCGCGCACTGGGTACAGGTGTACGGCACCATGCGGCCCGCATGCTCGAAGTTGAAAATCTTGATGCGCGACTTGGCGATGTTGAATACGCCATAATTTTCGTAGGAGCACGCCATTTCGCACTGCAGACAGCCGGTGCATTTGTTTGCGTCTATGTGCAACGATTTTTGCATTTTCGACCCTCCAGTCACTTGATTGTTCTTGGTTAAGATCTGTTCGCCCGGTCTGGCGATGCTGGAATTTGTCGCTGGCTTAAATTCCACATGTGTCATTATTAAGCAAATCCGCAATGAGCTGCAACATAACGAAACATTAATTTGACCATCATGCAGAAAGGGAATCTGGGGCCGGGAACGGTCAGTCCGGACACGGCGGCCAGTCTGGAACGGGAAGTGTCGGCTCATCCGGGGGAGTTCCGCCACGGGCTGCTGCTGGCTTTTCCGGGTTGCGTCACCGAAAATGACGGCATGCTGCGCGTCGCCGCTGGCCCGGCGGCGATGGAAATATTGCTCACGCCCAAGGCGCCGCGCGTCATCGCTTCGTTACGGCTGCCCAACCTCCAGGTCAATATCCGTTTTACTGCCGGCACCCCGGCCGAGCAGCAAGCCATGCTGGCGCACATGGATCGAGCCATGCACCGGGGCGGCGGCTGACATGGGAGAAATCACCACGAGCCTAGTGCTGGCCGGGGAACTGGTTGCGACCGGTGATGCGCGGTTGGCCTCCATCGTCACGCTGAGCCTGCAGGTCAGCCTCACCGCCACGCTGCTCGCCTGCCTGATCGGCATGCCGCTCGGCGCGCTGCTGGCGGTCGGCCGCTTTCCCGGGCGGCATACGCTGATCGTGTTGTTCAACGGGCTGATGGGCCTGCCACCAGTGGTGGTCGGCCTGCTGGTCTATCTGCTGCTGTCCCGTGCCGGCCCGCTGGGACAGTTCGGTTTGCTGTTCACCCCGGCCGCCATGATCATCGCGCAGACCATATTGATTGTGCCCATTGTCGCCGCACTGGCGCGGCAGGTGATCGAGGATGCCTGGCGCGAATATCGGGAACAGTTGCGCAGCCTCGGCGCGAGCCGGCTGCGCGCCGCCATGACGCTGCTCTGGGATGGCCGCTTTTCGCTCACCACTGCGGGGCTGGCAGGCTTCGGGCGGGCCATTGCCGAAGTCGGGGCGGTGATGATTGTCGGCGGCAACATCGATGGCGTCACCCGCGTCATGACCACCACCATCGCACTCGAAACGAGCAAGGGCGATCTGCCGCTGGCGCTGGCCCTCGGGCTGATCCTGATCGCCGTGGTACTGGCGGTGAATACAGCAGCCTTCATGCTGCGCCAATGGGCGGAAAAGCGATGGGGATAGGAATGGCGTGGCTGGTGCTCGATCGGCTCGGGCTGACCGAGAACGGCGTCTGCATCATCAATGACGTCAGCCTGAAAGTCGGCGCTGGCAGAACGGCGATTCTCGGCCCCAATGGCGCCGGCAAGAGCACCTTGCTGCGCCTGATGCATGGGCTGCTGCGTCCCAGCGCAGGTGCGCAACACTGGCCCGCCCCGCTGACGCAGGGCATGGTGTTTCAGCGCCCGGTGATGCTGCGCACCACCGCTTTGGCCAATGTCGAATACGGGCTCAAGCTGCGCGGGATCAAGACGCCTGAGCGACGGCAGCGGGCCATGGCGGCGCTGGAGCGTGTGGGGCTGCCAGCGATTGCCGAGCGTCCCGCCCGCCGCCTGTCCGGCGGCGAACAACAACGCGTGGCGCTGGCACGCGCCTGGGCGCTGGAACCGCAAGTGCTGTTTCTCGACGAACCCACCGCCAGCCTCGACCCTGCCAGCAGCCGCGAGGTCGAGCGCATCATCCGTGAGATTGCTGCATCCGGCACCCGCATTGTGATGACGACCCATAATCTCGGCCAGGCACGACGCATCGCCGAGGAGGTGCTTTTCATCGACAGTGGCCGGGTGGTCGAGCAGAGCCCCGTCGAAGAATTTTTCACCCGGCCGCGCCATGTGGCCGCGCAACGTTTTCTTGAGGAGGAAACCCCATGACACGTCTTCGCACATTTCTGGCCGTCTGCTGCACGACTTTATTGCTGGTGGCGACCGGAACGCAGGCGCAGGAGCGCTTCATCACCGTCGCTTCCACGACCTCGACTGAGCAGTCGGGGCTATTCGGCCATCTGTTACCAGCCTTCACCAAGGCGTCCGGTATCAAAGTGCGGGTCGTCGCCCTCGGCACTGGCCAGGCGCTGGACATGGCCCGGCGCGGCGATGCCGATGTGGTCTTCGTCCATGACCAGGCGGCGGAAGAAAAATTCATCGCCGAAGGTTACGGCGTCAGTCGTCAGGGCGTGATGTACAACGACTTCGTGCTGATCGGTCCCAAGACAGACCCGGCCAAAGCAATCGGCAAGGACATCCTTGAAGGCCTGCGGCGCATCGAGACGGCACGGTCGCCCTTTGTCTCGCGCGGCGACAAGAGCGGCACCCACGCCGCCGAACTGCGCTACTGGAAAGCCGCCGGCGTCGACCTGGAAGCAAAAAAAGGTCCCTGGTACCGTGATACCGGCTCCGGCATGGGGTCGGCGCTCAATACCGCCGCCTCGATGAACGCCTATCTCCTGGCCGACCGCGGCACCTGGCTGGCCTTCAAGAACCGCGGCGAACTGGGCATCGTCGTCCAAGGCGACACGCGGCTGTTCAATCAATACGGCGTGATCCTGGTCAATCCCGTCAGACATCCGCACGTCAAGCAGGCCGACAGTCAGAAATTCATCGACTGGCTGGTGTCTGCCGCCGGCCAGAAAATGATTGCCGACTACAAAATCGACGGCGAACAGCTGTTCTTTCCCAACGCCGGGCGTTGAAATGGACGCTGGACGTTGACGCGTCCTGGAGAAGTCCATATCATTCGCGCCTCATCATTCCTCGATAGCTCAGTTGGTAGAGCGTCGGACTGTTAATCCGCAGGTCCCTGGTTCGAGTCCAGGTCGAGGAGCCAAACAAAAACAAGGCCCGCAGCGCTGCGGGCCTTGTCGTTTTCTGGTGATTGGTTTTGTGTAGGCCACCGGCAGGCCACTCTTTCAAGAGCGCATGAAATCCTCCCGAGCGAATAGCACCCTTTGCTCACACCCGAGCAGGTGGCCGCAATTTTTCGCCATTGGTGCAATTTATCCAACTTGCAATCGGGAAATCCATCGCGGACAAAATGGAATGGCAAAGAACGATGCCTTGGCAAGTTACGTTCTCTCAATCGTGTAGTAGTAACGGGCGGGAAACGACCCACTGCCGTCATTCGGTGGATTCAAGGTTCTACGGCAGGTATCTGATTGCTGCAGTCGTTCCATCCGAAAACTCACGGACAAGTCCTCGGCCTTAACAGACTACCCAGCCGACGGGCCGTCCCGACCGCTATAGGCTTCCGACCGGACATTGACTGTACGTAGGAGGTTCGCCGCAATTTCTGCTTCAGCAACGGCGAGAAAGTGCGTGCCATCGCATAGCTGCATCGTCAGCCACTGCATGGTCTTGGGATTCTCGGGCTCCTCCATTTCGCGCCGCAGGGCATCAGATTTCTCAGTAAGCGCCTTCTTCCTTGCCATGTATAGCGGGACGCCAATGATCGGCAAGGCAAACATCCCGACAATCAGCGCCATCTCTTCCTTAGACATTACGCTGGAAAGCGCTTGAAGTCGCGCATCACCCCACCTATCGACAGCCCGATCGTATGGAATCGAGTTGATTTTCGCAACGTCCTTCCGTATACGGATCTTCGACTCAAAAAGCACGCCGTCGTGACGGAGAACGTCATCGGTCCAGAGTGTCCAACACTCCCCCGTCTCGTTTCCGTCTTTCAACAGATATACGTTTCCAACAAGCTTGTAGGCCAACCCCTGCAAGAAACCCATGGTGATACCTCCATAAGGCGTTTTTGAGACGGCCACGAGAATCGAGGCCAAGTGCTTGCCGGTCTTACTCAGTTACTCTTCTACGAATGGCACGGCACGCAGCAACTGGTACCCGATCACCCCTCCGAATTCGCCGGCGATGCAGTCGAAATCGTGGAGCATTGCCTCCCGGACATTGCCCCAGGTTGCCGCCCCCAGTTGGTTTGTGGAGAAGAATTCCGCGAGATCGCGGACGACAAACGATGCCCATAGCTCAAATCGTTCCAAGGTTGTGACGTGATTGATGCTGCGGGACGCAAGCACATTGGGCCCGAACGCTTCGTAAGGGTTCGCCATCATCATGGTTCGTGCCCATCCGATAGACCTGTCCATTTTTGGATAGCGGGTCATGGCCTGGAATGCTGCGTAGTCGGGTCGAAAGTGTGAGTACATGACCTGATCGATCAATATTACGTAGCAAAGGGCGCACAGGAAATCCGATTGCTGTTCGCGCGGAACATGCGTCAGATGGTCTGGCAATCCCTCGCCGGGTGCGGAAATGAGATCGCCCACCGAAAAGTAGATTCCGGCGTCCAATGCCGAACCCACTGCTGACACGACTGGCGCTCCCCAAAAGCTCTGTCTATGGTGCGCACGCATTCGTGAACAGGATCCCAGCCGGTCCAGGGAATCGACGAAGCCGTTCAGGTGCCCCGGCCATACTTCGCGGAAATTGCGCGCGGGCTCCATGTTCCCGGGATGTTCCTACCGAGTCTCCGGCCGGTCCTTGCACACCAGGAAACCGGCTCCTGGAAACGTGCTAGGGTCGTCGTTCTCGAAGGCAAGCGCACTTGGGACGCTAGTTCTGACCTCTGCCGTGTATCTTCGAGCTTCATTGAATGCATTGATCGAGGTGTCCGCATGTGCCGTGTCGCGAAGCTGGACAACGATAGCAAGGAATGCGAGCACTAGGACCGTTGAGGAAGCGTGCAACGATCGCGTTGCCGACCCGCAAGGCCGAGGCGATGTAATGGAGAACACGGTCTCTCAGCCTTTCGAATCGACGAGAATGACATCGGCACCGCACTGGAGTTTGACACAAGCGCAGAGCATTTTGATCAGGGTCTCTATCTTCTTCTTGCTCAGACTTTGTTTGCTGACATACCAGCCGCCTCCGATGGACTCGGTTGCCGCACGCAGCAAATCCGCAGAGAGATTGGGCAGCAAAGCCTCGCGCGATTGGGCGACGCGCAGCGTCGCATTGCAACCCGAGTTCAGACTAGCAACGGCCGCGCCCCATTGGCTCGGATAGTCTTCGCGCACTTGTCGGCAAAGGCGGATGAACCAATCCTTGTAGTGACGACACGGGTAGCGTGTTTCCTTGTAGATCAGCGCGCGCTGGCCGTGAGCCGAGCGAACGGGGTGGCGTACCTTTTGTGCGTTGCTCACTATCAGCGCGAGGGGTCTTGGAATGGGACGGGTGTGCCTGTCCAGAATCGCAAGGTCCGAATACATCTGGCTGCGTTTATCCTCCACGAGCGTTTCGAGTGCACGAATCTGCGAATCCGTCTGCTCAATTCGCGTGAGAAAACCGTTCCAATCAGTACCTACAGGTTTGAAATGGGCGTTCATCATTTCCTCCGTACGTGGTAATGGCGATGGCCTACGGTGACAGTGGCGCCATCGCAGGTGCTGACAATCTTGAAACAGCGGAAGTACGACTCCATGCGGCGGACAGGTTCGCGACCTAGGTCCCGCTCCATCGAACGGATACTGTGTTTGTCGAAGTAGAGGCGCACTGCTCCTCGTCCGTCATACTCTTCGCGGCCGTACTGGTCCAACCACTGACTGACGAGCGGCGGTATCCCGCGCTGCTGTGATCGAGTATTAGCGTGACGCGTGTTCATGGCTCCGCCCTCGCGCCCCGTTTGATCTGTTCCCAATGGGCACGTTCCTGTTTCAAGCGTTCCTTGGTCCAAATCAGTTGTCGGTAATAGTCCGGGTCGAGCGCGCCATCGATCTCGAACTGGTCAACCCCCAAGACGGATCGGATGGTCTTTTCGGTCTCTTCGCGCGAAAGACCTAGGGACGTTCTTGGATTGGCGATGATCAACGCCGGTTCGATCAGGCGCACGCACAGGAACCAGATGAACGCGTCGAAGAAGGCATTTCGCGGGATGTTCCTTTCGGCGCAAACCCTGCTAAGACGCTCGGCTGTCGCGTCGTCCAGCGATAGCGTCACACGTGTGCTTTCGCCTCCAAGGTTGGCTAGCGCACGCGCATGCTTTGCCCCTTCTGCGTCACTGGCGGGCAACAATTCGATCGCATCGATTTCCGCCGGCAGGCACCCGTTCAAGTAGGCGTCGCGTCTAAGCTTGAGAACCTCAAATATCTCTGTGAGCGTCTGCCAAGGCCTCGTGTGAACATTAGCGGTGATATCCATGTCTTTTTCCTTTAAAAACGTCATAGATGTACTTTTACACCGGTAACGCGGTAATGTCAAGCCGCATATGCGGGATGCAACCGTCGAATCACGAGGTATGTCATAAATACAAATAGATACAGTTGTACGCAATTAGGGCCAGCGCGGCTACGTCGCAACGTTTTCGCTTTGTTGCCCCTCAAGCTCACTGGAAAGGCTTAATAGCGCCGCCTGGCTTCCACTACAAACAAGTTCAAGGGGGTTCCACGCCAGCGTTCTGGCAGGCGGCCGCAAGGTGGCGCGTACCGGACAATTCGCTGTAAATGATCGAGCGACAGCTATGGCCGAGTTGTGTTAATTGGTCTTCTGGCAGGTGCCGAGGTACAGCAGTCGTCCGGATGTCAGCTATCCGGAATCATCGAGCGGCGGCAGTTGGCCGACAGCCCGCGTACAGCATGAAGCCGGGCGCCTCCAGCGTTATTTCGCCTATTCAATCTGATTCGGTCCGTCCTGCCCAGGTCAGTTCAGTCTGAGCCTTAATTATTCTTGCCCCCCTCTGACTTCTCAGCCTGTTGCAGCGGTTGCCACGTGCGGTACTCAGACAGTCGCAACCGGTAACGGGTGACGTTGCCTTCATGTAGATTCCGCAGGTCGTCCAGGGCCAATTCGATGATTTTATCCAGGTCCTCTGATGGCACCAGCGCCGCTGCCACGGCGCGCACGGCCGCTTCGCCGGAAGGCTGCTGGCCGCGCACGATCTCAGCCACCACGGCAATCAGTGCTTCGCGGTAGCGCAGGCGCACGGGGTCGGGCTCGGCGACGGTTTCGCGAATGGCCATGTAGCGTTGGCAGGAGCGCTCGTAGGCCCACACGAACACATCGCGCAGGAGATCGACTTGTTTCATCTCGTACACGCCCAGTGTGCCTTCCACATAAGCCCGTTCGGGTACATCGATGAAGGACAGTGGGCAAAGGTTGTGCCGGATGAGCGGGATGTTGGCGCCCAGCCGGGATACCCGCTTGTTCACGTCGACGAACGGTTGCAAGTAGGGGATATGGACCATGATGAAAAAGGCTTGCTCGAAGGGGTCTTCGATCGCGCCGGCCTTTTCCAGGATCATGCGGAAATAGGCGTCGATCTGCTGCGGGATGCCCAGAGGGTGAAACACCGTGCCGCTGACCTCGACAATGCGACTGCGAAGCCTCCCGCTCTCGCTCGGGTCGGCGAGCAGGTTTTCCGACAGCAGCGCGTGCAGGTTGTGGAAGGTGAAGGTGTTGAAGCCGATGTCCTCGGTCTCGTTCACCAGCAACTCGATGGCCGCCTTGTGGTTCAAGATCATCTGCGCTTCGCGGCGATCCTTCCCTGCGGCGGCCTGACCTCTCTCGATCAGGTTTTGCGTATCGAGGCGGGTATAGGTGTTGCCTTCGAGCTGGCTCGATGCCCAGGACAGATCGATCAGCAGTCGCCCCAGGATGTCGCGCGCATAGGTGCCGGCCGGACGCTCACCGTCGGGAGAGCGCCCGATGTTGTGCAGGTGATCGCGAATTTCCGGGGATAGGTAGCTGGACGCGTTGGGGCGATACGCTGCCAGAAAATTTCGGTCATAGCCCACCGGCTTGCGGCCTTGGATGGGTTGGCTGACGTAGGCCTTGATTTCCGCACCCTCGGGTGAAGTGGGCACATATATTTCGAAGCTGCCCGCACTTACGGTGTTGATCTGGACAGAATTGCCCCCCCTAACCAAGACGGGCGCAAACAGATATCGGATTGCTTTCCCTTCGCCCTTGACTTGAATTCTCTGGTGCCCGACCAAGTTAGCCAGGCGCCGCTGCAGGGTGCGGCGGCTGACGATATCGGCCAAAACGGTATGCAGATCGTCGATGCCGACTCCATCCGGATGTTGGGCAATCTCGGCTTCTATTCTTGCGTGCAAATCCTCGGGGAGTTTTTTTGGCATGTGGCACCTTCTTTTGGCGCGTAACTGGTTATTCGCGCCAAAAGACTAACTGTATTGGCGCGTTTTGTCAAAATACGCGCCATTGTGTGGCGCGATAAATGAGTATCGCGCCACAATTTCCCGGCAGATTGTTCTACCCCACCCCGAAAGTCGGCGCTGGCGGGACGGCGGCTGCCTGCGCCGGGACGACTTACCAGAGCGTTTCACGCTCGGCGCTGGCCGAGATCTTGTGGATGGCGAGGTCGGCGCCGTTGAATTCGTCTTCGGGGTCGAGGCGGATGCCGACAGCCAGCTTGACCGCGCCATAGACGGCCAGGCCGCCGACAAAGGCGATGGACACGCCGAGCAGGGTGCCGGCGAGCTGGCTCATGAAGGTGACGCCGCCCATGCCACCCAGTTCCTTCAGCCCGAAGATGCCGGCGGCGATGCCGCCCCAGGCGCCGCACAGGCCATGCAGCGGCCAGACGCCAAGCACATCGTCGATTTTCCAGCGGTTCTGGCTCAGGGTGAACATCACGACGAACAGGCCGCCGGCTATGCCGCCGGTGAGGAGCGCACCGAGCGGGTGCATCAGGTCGGAGCCGGCGCAGATGGCGACCAGTCCGGCCAGCGGTCCGTTGTGGGCGAAGCCCGGGTCGTTCCTGCCCAAGGCCAGAGCCACCAAGGTGCCGCCGGCCATGGCCAGCAAGGAGTTCATGGCGACCAGACCGGAGACTTTTTCGAGCGTTTGTGCACTCATGACATTGAAGCCGAACCAGCCGACGATGAGGATCCATGCGCCCAATGCGAGGAAGGGAATCGAGGACGGCGGGTGCGCGCCGGCGATGCGGCCATCCTTGTGATAGCGACCACGCCGCGCACCGAGCAGCAGCACGGCCGCCAAGCCGACCCAGCCGCCCACCGCATGCACCACCACCGAGCCGGCAAAGTCGTGGAACTCTGCACCGAAGGTGGCATTGAGCCAGCCCTGAATGCCGTAAGCCTGGTTCCAGGCGATGCCCTCGAAGAACGGATAGAGAAAGCCGACCAGCAGGAATGTGGCCACCAGTTGCGGCCCGAAGCGTGCGCGCTCGGCGATGCCGCCCGAGACAATGGCGGGAATCGCCGCGGCAAAAGTCAGCAGGAAGAAAAACTTGGTCAGTTCGTAGCCGCTCTTCTGCGTCAGTTCCTCGGCACCGACAAAGAAGTGCACCCCGTAGGCGATGCCGTAGCCGATGAAGAAATAGGCCAGCGTCGAGACCGCAAAGTCGGAAAGGATCTTGACCAGCGCATTGACCTGGTTCTTGCGCCGGACCGTGCCGAGTTCAAGGAAGGCGAAGCCGGCATGCATCGCCAGGATCATGATGGCGCCGAGCAGGATGAACAGCACGTCGGCGGAAGTTTTGAAGTTGTCCATTGGGTGCCCCAGAGTTGTGAATCCGGGACAATGAAGCAACAAGCGTTCCTGCCGGGTTATTGTGTCGAATCAATGACCCGGCGCACCAATATCGCGCCCGATCATCTATCAAGCACCTGAATGGTGCCTGGCATGCACCTTTTCGATGCAAACACCCTGATGGATTGCCGCAAGAAAAAGCGGGCTACCGTTGGCTGGACGGCGCCCGCTCAGGTCAGAGTCGAAACACCATCAGTTCGGCATCTTGCACTCGCCGACATAGGCATCGGCGTGATCGGTGAAGATGGTGCCCATCAGCTTGTTGGTAATGCGGCCTTTTTCGTCCTTGCGCACGACGCGCAGGAAGTAGTCCTGTACCGGGAAGTGGTTGGTGTTGAACTTGAACTTGCCGCGCACCGAGGTGAACTTTGCGGCTTCGAGGGCCTTGCGCACGGCGGCCTTGTCTTCGAGCTTGCCCTTGGTGTTGCGCACCGCGGCGTCCATCAGCATGGCGGCGTCGTAGCCCTGCGAGGCATACAGCGAAGGCAGGCGCTTGTACTCTTTTTCGAAATCGGCGACAAATTTCTTGTTGGCGGCATTGTTCAGGTCGTGCGCCCAGTGGGATGAATTGAACAGGCCGAGCATCGGCTCGCCGACGGCCGGGATGGTGTCTTCGTCGGCGGAAAATCCGGAAGTGATCAGGCGCATGTCTTTTGACAAACCGGCAGCGACGAATTGCTTGATGAAGTTGATGCCCATGCCGCCGGGCAGGAAGAAGAACACAGCATCGGGCTTGGCGGCACGCAGTTGCGCGAGTTCGGCGGCATAGTCGAGCTGGCCCAGCTTGGTGTACATCTCTTCATCAACTTTGCCCTTGAAGAAACGCTTGAATCCGTTGATGGAGTCCTTGCCGGCCGGATAGTTGGGGGCGATGGCGACGACAGTCTTGTAACCCTCGTCGCTGGCCCATTTGCCCATGGCTTCTGCCACGTTGTCGTTTTGCCAGGCAACGTTGAAGAAGTAGGGGTTGCATTCCTTGCCGGCGAGTGCCGATGGGCCGGCATTGGCAGAAATGTAAAAGGTCTGGCTGTCGAAGACCGGCTTGGCAACGGTGAGCAGGATGTTCGAGAAGATGATGCCGGTCATGAAGTCGACCTTGTCCTTCTTGAGGAAGCGTTCGGTGGTCTGCTTGGCGGTGTTCGGATTCTGCTGATCGTCGGCGACGATGATTTCGGCCGGCAGCCCGCCCAGCTTGCCGTTCAAATGCTGCATGGCCAGCTGAAAGCCGTCGCGGATGTCGACGCCGAGACCGGCGGCGGGGCCGGACAAGGTTGAGAGGAAGCCGACTTTGACAGTGTCAGCAGCCTGGGCGGCCTGGGCGGCGCAGAGGGCGGTGGCGAGTAGGGTGGCCAGCAGGGTATTTTTCATGGGGTTTCCTCTTGATGAATGGTTAAAGGCTGTCCCGCCACAGGCGGATTGCACCGAAGGTGGCGACGTCGTTCGCCGGCGCATGGCCCAGACGTGCGGCGGCGGCGGCGATGACGGCTGGGGATTGCCAGCGCAGGAAGGGATTCGTGGCCAGTTCTTCGGCGAGCGTGGAGGGCACGGAGGGCCGGTCGCTGGCACGCAGTTGGGCGACCTGCGCACTGCGGGCGGCGATGGTCGCGTTGTCCGGTTCGACCATGTGCGCAAAGTTCAGACAGGATTGCGTATATTCGTGGGCGCAATAGACCAGCGTCTCAGGCGGCAGGGCCGTCAGGCGGGCGAGCGATGACTGCATCTGGGCCATCGTGCCCTCGAAGACGCGGCCACAACCGGCGCCGAACACGGTATCGCCACAGAACAGGATCCCCAAGCGATAATAGGCAATATGACCCAGCGTATGTCCCGGCACCTCGATCACCGTGAATTCCTCGCCCAGTCCCGGAATGTGCATGGTGGCGCCATCGCGCAGGGGATGGGTGACGACTTCGCCGGCTTCCCGCGTCGGGCCGAACACGGGCACCGGATAACGGGCGACGAGTTCGGCGATGCCGCCGATGTGGTCGCCATGCCGGTGCGTGACCAGGATCGCACAGAGGCGGTCGCCGGTTTGCTCGATGAAGCGCAGCACCGGAGCCGCATCGCCCGGGTCGACGACCACAAGCTGGCCGTCCTGGCGCAAGGCCCAGATGTAGTTGTCTTCAAATGCTTTGATCGGTTCGATTTGCATGGTGATCTCAAGAAATACGCCGGGCCGCCCCAAGTATTTCTTGGCCCCTTGGGGGGGGAATGCCGCACGGCGGCGTTCTCGGGGGGAGCTTTATTCTAATGGCGATTAATGGTTTTGCCGAATGGCTGGAAACACCCCTGGGAAAATATGTGCTGGCGTGGGAACAACGCAAGCTCGATATTCTGCTGGCGGATATTTTTGGTTTCAATGCAGTGCAGGTTGGTTTTCCGCATCTCAATATGCTGCGGGCCAATCGCATGCCATTCCATGTGCTCTGTTGCGACCGGGGTGGTGTAATGGTGCAAAGCGATCCCCGCTTTCTACCCTTTGCATCGAACAGCATCGACCTGATCGTCCTGCCGCATGTGCTCGAATTCAATGCCAACCCACACCAGGTTTTGCGTGAAGTGGAGCGGGTACTGGTGCCGGAAGGTAGCGTGGTGGTGATCGGGTTCAATCCCTACAGCTTCTGGGGGCTGCGGCGCGCCATAGCCCGGCATGCCGGTCGCCCGCCCTGGCAGGGACGCTATCTCAGCGTGCCACGGCTGCGTGACTGGTTCACCTTGCTGGGTTTCGAGACCCGCAGTGGCGCCTTCGGTTGTTATATCCCGCCGGTGCGTCAGGAAAAATGGTTGAAGCGCTGGCGCTTCATGGATGCCGCCGGCGATCGCTGGTGGCCAATTGCGGGCGGGGTGTATGTTGTCCAGGCGATCAAGCGCCAGCAAGGCATGCGGCTGATCATGCCGAAATGGCATGAGCGCATGGCGGCCGCCCGCGCCATGGCTGCGGTGACACGCAAGCCGCTGACACAAAAAACGAAAGAACAATGAGCGATACCGTTGATATCTATACCGATGGCGCGTGCAGCGGCAATCCCGGCCCCGGTGGCTGGGGGGCTTTGCTGCGGGTGGGGGGCAAGGAGAAGGAACTGTCGGGCTATGACCCGGCCACCACGAACAACCGCATGGAGCTGATGGCAGTCATCGAGGCACTGCGTTCTCTCAAGCGTCCAGTGGCGGCACGCGTGCATACCGATTCGCAATATGTGCAAAAGGGCATCAGCGAGTGGATCCACGGCTGGAAAAAACGCGGCTGGAAAACCGCCGGTCGCCAGCCCGTGAAGAATGTCGACCTCTGGCAGGCGCTCGACGCTGCCACGGTCGGCCACAAAATCGAATGGCTGTGGGTGCGCGGCCATTCCGGACATGTGGAGAACGAGCGCGTCGATGTATTGGCCCGCCGCGCCATCGAGGAACATGTATGAGCATTATTCGCCAGGTCATGCTGGACACCGAAACCACCGGACTCGAATGGCGTCAGGGTGAACGGGTCATCGAGATTGCTTGTGTCGAGATGGTGAGCCGCAAGCTGACCGGCCGGCATTTTCATTGTTATCTGAATCCCGGGCGCGCCATTGGCGCGGGGGCTCAGGCCGTGCATGGGTTGACCGACGAGTTTCTTGCCGACAAGCCGAAATTTGCCGATGTTGCCGAGGAGTTGCTCGAATTTGTGTGCGATGCCGAAGTCATCATTCACAACGCGCCCTTCGATGTCGGCTTTCTCGACAATGAACTGGAATTGATCGACCGGGAACCGCTGAAGTCCGGCTGCAATTGCATTACCGATACGCTCAAAATGGCGCGCGAATTGCGGCCCGGTAAAAAGAACAACCTCGATGCGCTGTGCAGCGAATTCGGGGTTGATAACTCAAGCCGGCAGTTGCATGGCGCCTTGCTCGACGCCGAGCTGCTGGCCGAGGTCTATCTGGCGATGACGCGCGGCCAGGAAAGCCTGATGATGGATCTGGAAATGGGTTCGGCAGAAATGGTCGCCCTGATGGCCGGCGAACGTCCGCCAGTGCGCGTGCTGGCCGCGACTGCCGACGAGTTGGCCGAGCATGAACGCGTGCTGGCCGAGATCGACAAGGAAAGCAAGGGCAAGACGCTGTGGAGAATGTTGGCGGCCTGATACCGCCGGGCCGCCCCAAGACAAGGCCGTAGGCCGCAGGACAGCCGAAGGCTGGTTCCGCAAAGCGGAATGCGACTTTGTCGCACACAAGGCGGCACGCGGCGCCAGCCGCAACCCGTACCACAACCTAGAACAACCCTCCCCGTAACAAACGAGCGCAGCGATCCGTCTGGAACCCCCGCGAGGGGGGCGGGCTTATTTACGCCGGTTCGAGGAACAGTACCCCCAGAGGCGGCAGTCGTAACGGCAGGGAGCAGGGCCGTCCATGCTGGGCGTATGCCTCGGCATTCACGCCGCCGCCATTGCCCTTACCGCTGCCGCCATAGCAGTCGGCGTCGCTGTTCAGCAATTCGCGCCAGTATCCGCCACCTGCCACCATGGGCACGCCCACCCGATAGCTCTCGCGCAGCACAGGCGTGGCGTTGATGACGACCAGCAGGGTTTCGCCTTGCGGACCCCTGCGTAAAAAACTGATGACGCTCTCGTCGCTGTCGTGGCAGTCGATCCACTCGAAGCCGTCCTGGCTGAAGTCGCGGCCGAACAGGGCCGGGTGCGTTTTGTAGCAGGCATTCAGGTCGCGCAGCCAGCTTTGGACGCCGGCATGCGGGGCATATTGCAGCAGGTGCCAGTCGAGGCTGGTGTCGTGGTTCCATTCACGCGACTGGCCAAATTCACAGCCCATGAACAGCAGCTTCTTACCCGGGTGCGCCCACATGTAACCGAGCAGCAGGCGCAGGTTGGCAAAGCGCTGCCACGCGTCGCCGGGCAGCTTGCCGACCAGCGAGCCCTTGCCATGCACCACCTCGTCGTGCGAGATCGGCAGCATGAAGTTCTCGTGGAAGGCATACCAGATGCTGAAGGTGATCTGGTCGTGGTGATGCTTGCGATGGACGGGATCCTGGGCGTAATAGTCAAGCGTGTCGTGCATCCAGCCCATGTTCCATTTCATGCCGAATCCCAGGCCACCGAGCCAGGTGGGGCGCGACACCATCGGCCAGGAAGTCGATTCCTCGGCGATGGTCTGCGTGTCGGGAAAGTCGCGATACACCGCTTCATTCAACTGGCGCAGGAACTGGATCGCGGCGAGGTTTTCCTTGCCGCCGTATTCGTTGGGCACCCATTCGTCTGCCTTGCGGGCGTAATCCAGATACAGCATGGAAGCGACGGCATCGACGCGCAGGCCGTCGATGTGATATTTGTCGAGCCAGAATAGCGCGGAGGAGAGCAGAAAGGCGCGCACTTCGTGGCGTCCGTAGTTGAAGATCTGGCTGCTCCATTCCGGATGGTAGCCCTGGCGCGGGTCGGCATGCTCGTAGAGCGCCGTGCCGTCGAAGTAGGCCAGGCCATGTTCGTCGTTCGGAAAGTGCGAGGGCACCCAGTCGAGAATGACGCCGATGCCGCGCTGATGCAGGTGGTCGATCAGGAACATGAAATCCTGTGGCGAACCGTAGCGCGAGGTCGCGGCAAAAAAACCGGTGACCTGGTAGCCCCATGAGCCGTAGAACGGATGCTCCATCACCGGCAGCAATTCGACATGCGTGAAACCCATGTCGAGGCAATAGTCGGCGAGCTGAGGCGCGATAGCGCGATAGCCGAGTATCTGATCGGGATTATCCGGCGAGCGGCGCCATGAGCCCAGGTGGACTTCGTAGACGGAATGCGGGGCGTCGAGCGCATTCGCCTGCTTGCGCCTACCCATCCAGTTTTCGTCGTGCCACTGGTAATCCAGACTGGCGATGATCGAAGCGGTGGCCGGAGCGACTTCACTGGTGAAGGCGAAGGGGTCGGCCTTGTCGACCTTGTAGCCATTCACATTCGATTCGATGTGGAACTTGTAGCGCTGCCCGACGCTGGCACCCGGCACAAAACCTTCCCAGATGCCGGCATCGGCATGGATGCGCCGCAGCCAGTGAGTATGGCGGTGCCAGTCGTTGAACTCGCCCATGACGGAGACGGCATGGGCATTCGGCGCCCATAGCGCGAAATGACAGCCGGCGACGCCATCGCGTACCTCGGGATGGGCGCCGAGGAGCTCGTAAAGCCGGCTATGGCTGCCTTCGCGAAACAGGTGGAGATCAAGGTCGCTCAAGCGACTGATGAGTGTCTGAATATTCGGCATATGTGCTCCGTCCTGAGTGGCAGGATTGGCGTGACGATCTGCGCCTGACATCACGGATTGCTGGATGAAGGGTCAGGTTCAAACGGAAATTCAGCGAATGTTCGATGCGCGCATCGGAGAACTCCGCGCCGACCTGTTAGACCGTTTCTTCTACCATACTTTTTCAGGGATGGGGTGACCTGCTACTGTAGCCGTACTGCGCGGAGCAGGCGGTCGATGCCCCCGTGCTGATTGTTCGGGTTGCGTCATGACCATGATGCCGTATCGATGACAAAACATTATTGCGCCTTGATTCTGGGCGCGATAATACCTATATGAACACCCATCACCGGAACGTCACCGCACATGCTTGACGCCACACTTCTTACGAGCGCGCTTGACCTCGACGAGGCCGACTGGCAGGGGCTGGCCACGGCCGGCGATCCCTTCGTCAGCCGAGCGTTCCTCGGCGCGGCCGAGCAATGCGTCACCGCACGCGGCCCGCTGGGCTGGAAGCCGATGCACCTTGTGCTGCGCGCCGATGAAGGGCGGATCGCCGGCTTGTTGCCCATGTATGAACGCCATCACTGGTACGGCGATTTCGCGATGGATTACAGCTGGGGAGCAGCCTGGCAGCAGGCCGGACTGAGTTACTTTCCGAAATTCGTCACCGGCGTGCCCTTCACGCCGTCACCGGGACCGCGCCTGCTGGTGGCGGGCAATGGCGGTTCCGAGGTTGCTGCTGCACTGATCGCCGCCGCCAGAGATCTCACCGTCGCTTCGGGCGCCTCCAACTGGCAATGCCTGTATGTGCGCGAACCCGAGCGCGCGATGCTTGAAGCGGCCGGGCTGCTGGTGCGGCGCGGCGTGCAGTTCCACTGGCTCAATCGCGGCTATCGCGATTTCACCGATTTTCTGGGCACCTTCACGGCCGAGAAGCGCAAGAAGCTGAAGCGCGAGCGGCGCGCGGTGGCCGATGCGGGATTGCGTGTCGAAGTGCTCCACGGCGACGAGATCGAAGATGCGCAGTGGTCGGTCATCCACCGCCATTACCAATGTACTTTCGAGCGGCTGGGTGGCTACGCCGTGTTCACTGCCGATTTCTTCCGCAGCGTCGGCGCCGCGCTGGGTCGGCAGATGGTGGTGTTCTGCGCGTTCGACAGAGCGCGGCCCGAACAACCCGTGGCCTCGGCGATTTGCTACCGCGACGCCGCGGCGCTCTACGGTCGCCACTGGGGCACCGAGATCGACTGTCCCGGCCTGCATTTCGAGCTGTGCTACCACGCGGGCATCGAATACGCGATCGGCCACGGCCTGCAGCGCTTCGAGCCCGGTGCGCAGGGCGAGCACAAGCTCGCCCGCGGCTTCGAGCCGGTGCCGACCTGGTCCGCCTTCTGGATCGCCGATCCGCGCCTGCGCGACGCGGTGGCGCGCTACCTGGCGCGCGAAGAGGGCGCGATGCTGGACTACCAGACCGCGATGGCGGGGCACCTGCCGTACCGCATGTCCTTCTGATATGCCACGAGAAGTCGCCGGCAGCAGGCTGCCGCTATGGTCAGAGCGGATCCGGGAAAATAAAAACGCCAGCGTGCTGCTGGCGTTTGAAGTGCTGTAACCGTTTGATTTTATTTTGGTGGGTGGTACTGGGTTTGAACCAGTGACCCCTGCCGTGTGAAGGCAGTGCTCTACCGCTGAGCTAACCACCCAAGATGCCGACTGTGGCTTGAATTCATGCTTTATCGAGGCGGCGAATGTTAGCACACTCCAATCGCACGGAAAGACGACTGGAGTGGCGAGTGATGGTGATATTTACTTGATAACCGCCGCGATGGCTTTCGCCACGTATTCGATATTCCTGGTATTCAGTGCAGCGACGCAGATGCGGCCGGTGCTGACGGCGTAGATGCCGTATTCGGCGCGCATTTTTTCCACCTGCGCAGCCGTCAGGCCGGTATAGGAGAACATGCCGCGCTGGACATTGATGAAGGAAAAGTCCTTGGCGCCGGCGGCCGCAAGATTTTCGACGAGGCTGGAGCGCATGACGCGGATGCGGTCGCGCATGCCGGCGAGTTCGTCTTCCCACATCTGGCGCAGTTCGGGGCTGGACAGTACCGCGGCAACCACCGCGCCGCCGTGGGTGGGCGGGTTGGAGTAGTTGGTGCGGATCACGCGCTTGACCTGGGACAGCACGCGGGACGACTCTTCCTTGCTGGCGGTGACGATGGTCAGCGCGCCGACGCGCTCGCCGTAGAGCGAGAAAGACTTGGAGAAGGAGCTGGAAACGAAGAACTGCAGGCCGGAAGCGGTGAACAGGTCAAGTGCTGCGGCGTCCTGCTGGATGCTGTCGGCGAAACCCTGGTAGGCCATGTCGATGAAGGCGACGAGGTTTTTCTCCTTGATGGCGGCAACCACCTCGGCCCACTGGGCGGCAGTGATGTCAGCGCCGGTCGGGTTGTGGCAGCAGGCATGCAGCACGACGATGGACTTGGCCGGCATCGCGGCCAATGAGGCCTTCATGGCGGCGAAATCGACACCGCGCGTGGCGGCGTCATAGTAGGCGTAGTCCTTGACCGGAAAGCCGGCATTTTCGAACAGGGCGCGATGGTTTTCCCAGCTGGGGTCGCTGATATAGACGGTCGAACCCGGCAGCAGTTGCTTGAGGTAATCCGCGCCGACCTTGAGCGCGCCGGTGCCGCCCAGGCACTGGCAGGTGATGGCGCGGCCGGCGGCGAGCAGTTCGGAGTCCTTGCCGAACATCAGGTTTTGCACTGCGCCGTTGTAGGCGGGCGTGCCATCGATGGGTTGGTAGCCGCGCGGCGGCTGGGCTTCGAGGCGGGCCTTTTCGGCAGCCTTGACGGCCGCCAGCAGCGGAATCTTGCCATCGTCGCCGAAGTAGACGCCGACGCCCAGGTTCACCTTGGCGGGATTCTTGTCGGCATTGAAAGCTTCGTTGAGACCGAGGATCGGGTCGCGCGGGGCCATTTCGACGTTGGCAAAAAGAGAAGTGCTCATGTGAACTCCAGTAAGGTTGGCTGATTGGCAGGTAGGCGGCGGAGGCCGGGCTTCGGCCGCAAGACACGCAATAATACTCCCGGTCTTACCGGCGCATGTCAGTCGTCTCGTATAAAATCAGACGAAACAAAACTACCATCACAAGATGAAAAGGGACCTGGATATGGCAAACACCAAATTTGTTTATGCCTTCGAAGAAGGCGATGGCAAGAACAAGATGCTGTTGGGCGGCAAGGGCGCGAATCTGTGCGAGATGACCCAGATCGGACTGAACGTGCCGCCCGGCTTCACGATCACCACCGATACCTGCCTGAGTTATCTGGAGCATGACGCCCTGCCTGAGGGCGCGATGGACGAAGTCCTCGCCCACATGAAGGCTCTCGAACAGAAGACCGGAAAAACCTTCGGCGGCGGTGACAATCCGCTGCTGGTGTCGGTGCGCTCCGGCTCCTCAATGTCGATGCCGGGCATGATGGACACCATCCTCAACCTGGGCCTCAACAAGACCACGCTGCAGGCGATCATCAAGTTGACCGACAACCCGCGTTTCGGTTACGACGCCTACCGCCGCTTCATCCAGCTGTTCGGCAAGATCGCACTGGGGGTCGAGGACAAGCATTTCGACGAAGCCATGGCGGCCATGAAGAAAAAAGTCGGCGTGGCGCAGGACGTTGATCTCAAGGCCGAACACCTGGCAGAACTGGCGGATCAGTTTGCCAAAATCATCGAGGCCAACACCGGCAAGCCCTTCCCCGAAGACCCCTTCAAGCAGCTCGAGATCGCCATCGGTGCGGTGTTCCGCTCCTGGAACGGCAAGCGAGCCGTCGACTACCGCAAGCAATTCAGGATCACCAAGGATGTTGCCAACGGCACTGCCGTCAGTGTCTGCACCATGGTGTTCGGCAACATGGGCAATGACTCGGGCACCGGCGTCGGCTTCACCCGCAACCCTGGCACCGGCGAGGACATGATCTATGGCGAATACCTCGTCAACGCCCAGGGCGAGGACGTCGTGGCCGGCATTCGTACGCCGAGGGCCATCGCCGAGATGGAACAGGACATGCCGGAAATCTACCGGCAGTTGCTTGAATTACATAATCGTCTCGAAAAACATTACAAGGAAGTGCAGGATTTCGAATTCACCATCGAACGTGGCATTCTGTACTGCCTGCAAACCCGCAACGGCAAGATGAATGCCCAGGCGCTGGTGCGCACCTCGGTCGAGATGTTCAAGGAAGGCCTGATCAGCAAGGAGGTGGCGTTGTTGCGCGTCGATCCCGCCATGCTGGAACAATTACTAGTGCCGCAACTGTCGCCCAATTTCAAGGGCAAACCACTCGCCACCGGCCTGTCGGCCTCGCCGGGTGCTGCTTCCGGCAAGATCGTCTTCGACGCCGACACGGCTGAATCGCGTGGCCTCGCGGGCGAAAAAATCATCCTGGTGCGCGAAGAGACCAAACCCGAGGACATTCACGGCTTCTTCCATGCGCAGGGCATTCTCACCAGTCGCGGCGGCAAGACTTCCCACGCGGCGGTGGTTGCACGCGGCATGGGCAAGCCCTGTGTGTCAGGCTGCGAGGCCATCCACATCGACGACCTGAAACGTTGCGCCACCATCGGCGACACGACGCTGCACGAGGGCGACGTGATCACCATCGACGGCGGCAACGGCAACGTTTATGCCGGCGAAGTGCCGACTGTGCAGGCCGAATTCAACCAGGATATGGCCACCCTGTTGAAGTGGGCCGATCAGGTCTCGCGCCTCAAGGTGATGGCCAACGCCGACACGCCGGAAGATGCCATCCGCGCGCGCGCGTTTGGTGCCATGGGCATCGGCCTATGTCGCACCGAGCGCATGTTCAACGCCACCGACCGTCTGCCCATCGTGCAGGAAATGATCCTCGCCGAGTCCAGCGAAGAACGCCAGGCCGCGCTCGACCGTCTCCTGCCAATCCAGCGTTCCGACTTCAAGGGCATTTTCAAGGCCATGCGCGGGCTGCCGGTCACCGTGCGCCTGATCGATCCGCCGTTGCACGAGTTTCTGCCCACCGCCGCCCAACTCGAACTGGAAATCGCCCACCTGCACCACCTGCGTGACTCCCTCAATGCACTCGAGGAACTGCCGGAAACGCTCAAGCTGCTGAATCCGCGGCTCTACATGCAATATGCCGACGGCCTTTCCAAACTTGGCCGCAGCATGTCCGAGTTCAAGGACAATCACCTCGAAGAGGATGTCATCGCCAAAAAGGAGAAGACGCTCAAGAAGGTGCGCGCGCTCTCCGAGGTCAACCCGATGCTTGGTCATCGCGGCGTGCGGCTCGGCATCACCTATCCCGAAATCTATTCGATGCAGATCCAGGCGGTGCTCGAAGCCGCCGCGCTGTGCGCCAAGGAAGGCATCGAGGTCTATCCGGAGATCATGGTGCCGCAGGTGGCGACGGTGGAAGAGCTGGTGCGCATCCACAGCTATGTCAAACGCATCCACAAGGTGGTCGAGCTCACCCATGGCATCAATGTCGGCTACAAGTTCGGCAGCATGTTGGAAGTGGTGCGCGCCTGCCTGCGTGCCGGGCGCATGGCGCAGGATGCGGAGTTCTTCTCCTTCGGTACCAACGACCTGTCGCAGGCTACCTTCTCGTTCAGTCGTGAGGATGCCGAGAACAAGTTCCTGCCGGGCTACGTCGAAGCGGGCATTCTCATCGACAACCCCTTCGAAGTGCTTGACCAGAAGGGTGTCGGCGAGTTGATGAAGCTGGCCGTGACTGAAGGCCGCAAGACCAACCCCGATCTCAAGATCGGCATCTGCGGCGAGCATGGCGGTCACCCCGGCTCGATCGCTTTCTGCCATGCAATCGGACTGACGTATGTGTCCTGCTCCGGTCCACGCGTGCCGATCGCGCGCCTGGCCGCGGCACAGGCGCAGCTGCTCGATCAAGGCGGCCAAGTCACGAAGAACGCCTGATGCTTACCATCGAGATTGTTTCCGACGTCGTTTGTCCCTGGTGCTTCATCGGCAAACGCCGGCTGGAGACGGCGCTTGCCATGGTGCGGCGGGATATTCCCGACTTTGCCTGCCAGACCATTTGGCGGCCGTTTTTCCTCAATCCGGACACACCGCCCGAGGGCGAACCCTATCTGCCTTTTCTCGTAAACAAATTCGGTAGCCGCGAAAAGGTCGAGGAGTTGTTCGAGCGCGTGCGCGAAGCGGGCCGCGCTTATGGCCTCGACTATGCCTTCGAGAAAATCGCCCTGCGCGCCAATACGCTGAAGGCGCATCGCCTGCTGCACTGGGCGCAGGCAAAGGGCAATGCCGACGCACTGATCGAAAGATTGTTTGCCGCGCAATTCCAGCGTGGCGAGGCGGTGGGCGATCCCGAAACACTGGTGAAGATTGCCGCCGAGTGCGGTTACGACGCCAAGGAGGTAGCGGCTTATCTGGCGTCGGATCGTGATGTCGACCTCGTTCGGCAGCGCGAAAGCGCAGCCCGGCAAATGGGCATCACGATGATTCCTACTTTCATCTTGGCAGGTAAACAGATCATTGTCGGCGCCGAGGATCCGGCGATTCTTGCTGAGGGCATCCGCCGCTCAATCTGATCCGCCAGTACGATGGACGACAGCGATTTCATGGGCATGGCGCTGGAACTGGCGCGCCAGGCGGCGACGCTGGGCGAGGTGCCGGTCGGTGCGGTGATCGTCCAGGACGGCACGGTCGTCGGGCGGGGTTTCAACCAGCCGATCGGCCGCCACGATCCCACCGCCCATGCCGAGGTGATGGCGCTGCGCGATGCGGCAGCCCGGCTCGGCAATTACCGGCTGCCCGGCTGCACCCTCTATGTGACACTGGAACCCTGTGTGATGTGCGCGGGCGCGATCATGCATGCGCGCATCGAACGGGTGGTGTACGGCGCGCGCGATCCGAAGACCGGGGCAGCGGGCAGCGTGGTGGATCTGTTTGCCGAGGATCGTCTCAATCATCATGCCGAGGTCGTCAGCGGGGTGCGCGCCGCGGAGTGCGGGGCGCTGCTGTCGGGGTTTTTTGCCGCCCGGCGCGCCAGAACCGAGGTGGCCTGATGCGCATCAGAATCAGCATTCCGGCGCAGACCTTGGAACTCCATGACGCGAATGGCGCACTGCTCAAACGCTACGCCGTCTCGACGGCGGCGAATGGCGCAGGGGAGCAAAGCGGCAGTTTCTGCACGCCGCGCGGCAAACACCTCATTCGCGCAAAAGTCGGCGCTGGTGCGACGGCGAATACAGTGTTCGTGCGCCGCCGGCCGACCGGTGAAATCTGGACGCCCGCACTCGCGGCAGCCAACCCCGGCCGCGACTGGATCCTGACGCGCATTCTCTGGCTGTCGGGCTGTGAACCGGGCTTCAATCGGCGCGGCCAGGTCGACACCATGCGCCGCTATATCTACATCCACGGCAGCCCGGATAGCGTGCCTTTGGGAACGCCCGGCTCGATCGGCTGTATCCGCATGCACAACGCCGACATCGTCGCGTTGTTCGACCGGGTGCCGCCCTACACGCCGGTCGACATCGTCGAGTTTCGTATCAAAACGGGCGACTGGAAAGCGCTCGGCGCGATCGCCATGCCGCTGCGCGAGCGCGTGTTCGTGGTGGAGCAGGGCGTCCCACTGGAGATCGAGCAGGACGAATACGATGCGACGAGCCGCCATGTCGTCGCCTTTGGCCCCAAAGGCGAACCGATTGGCACCGGCCGCTTGTTGCCCCACGGCCATATCGGTCGCATGGCGGTCCTGCGGGACTGGCGTGGTCGCGGCGTCGGCACTGCCTTGTTACAAAGCTTGCTCGAACTTGCCGCCCAAAACAGGAAACGCATGGTCCGGCTCAACGCCCAAACCCATGCTGCGCCGTTCTATGCGCAGTTTGGTTTTGTCGTCGAGGGCGAGGTTTTCCTGGAAGCCGGGATAGAGCATGTCAGCATGCACAAGACGCTCCGGCCAGCCTGAAATACCGCCGTATCAGGGATTCACGCACAATCCGGGAACGCTGTCGCCGGCCTTGCCGCAGGGCGTTTGTGCGCCCGGCGCCGGGTGGGGGATGCCTGCATCGTCCATCTGTGCCGCGCGCGTATCCCATGACAACACGCCGCTGCGATCCACGTCCAGCCGCAACAGCCAGCCCAGTTTTCCCGCTGGTGTGTCAAAGCCGTCGAAAACAAAGTTGCCCAGGCTGTAGATGATCGGCTTGCCGCGATAAATCTCGCTGCCCTGCGTGACATGCGGATGACCGCCGACCACCGCGTCGGCACCGGCATCGATCATCAGCCGCGCCAGGTGGCGCTGGCGCGCGTCCGGCGCCGGCTCGTTCTCCCAGCCCCAGTGCATGAAGGGGATCACCAGGTCGGCGCCGGCGGCGCGGGCCGCGCGGATGTCGGCGAGCACGTGACTGTCCTCGCTCCAGGCGATGCCCGGCCAATGGGGGCCAGCCGCGAAGCTGCGCGGCTTGAACTCGTTGTAGCCGAGCACGGCGATACGCAGGCCGTTTTTCTCGATCCACAGCGGCGCGTGGGCCTCGGTCTGGTTGCGGCCGCCGCCGAAACTGGTGATGCCGGTCTGCTTCAGGTGGTCGAGCGTTTCCAGAAATGCCGCCTGGCCGTAGTCGCCGGAATGGTTGTTGGAAACGGCCAGCGCGTCGAAACGGCCCTTGAGCACGGTCAGCACGCGCGGATCGGCGCGGAAGTTGTAGATCTTGCTGTCCATCGGCTGGCCGACCGTGGCTATGGGGCATTCGAGATTACCGATGCGGTAGTCGGCTTCGGCGAGCAGGGCAGCAAAGGGCGCCAGCGGATCACGGCCGGCGGCGATGGCCTGGCCGGGGCCGTCGTCGAGCATGATGTCGCCGACGAAAATCAGCTTCACCGATTCGGCATGCACGGGCAGGACCGCGAACAGGCAGATCAGGAACAGCGCGCGCAGCGTCATGGGCGCAACTCGCACCAGTACTGCAGTTCGCCGTCGCGCACCGGTTCATAGACGAAATGCTGGCCGCTGAAGCCGTGGCGACTGGAATTGGTCACGGGCAAGGAGAACGTTGCCTGATGCAGGGGTACCGGACCGCTGTCGCGGTCGCCATATACATAGGTCTTGATTGCGGTGCCTGCCTCGAACACCAGCCGGAACAGGAAATAGGAACCCACCTGCATGGTCGGCACGCTGTAGGGCGTGGCCACCGGCGCGGCTTCGATCACGCGGGTTTCCCCGCCATAGGTGATGTGGCAGGCGACGCTTTGGGTTTGGGCCTGCGCCACGCTGCCAAGGAAGATTGCCAGGAACAGCCAGTACTTCATCGGGTTTCCAGCCTGAAACGGAAACGCTGCCGTGTGCCGGCCTGGCCGCTGGGCAGCCAGGTCTGCTCGTCGAAGCTCGCCGTTTTTTGGGCGTCCAGCTTGATGATGGTGGAACAACGTGTGCCGTAGTCGGGGCTGTGGATGAAGGCGGCGGAAAGCAGCCGTTCCCATTCCAGGCTGACGCCGGTGGTCGGCAGGGACTGGTCGGGATGGACCGTATCATCCCGCAACAGTCCGGCCAGAGGCTTTTCGTCGGGCAGGGCGGTCAGCGCGGCGGCCAGCGCCGTCTTGCCAGCGCCGACTTTTGGCCACGGCGTGTCGAGCAGATGGTTTGACAGGCCATAGACGCCCGGCGTGAGTAAATGCCGCTGGTTCGAGACGTTGCTGAAGGCGACCAACTGGCGATTCTCTCCGGCGACAGTGCCGAGCAGCAGGTTGAAGCCGTTGTAGTCGGTGGGGTTCAGCGTATCGAGGTAGGCGTCGCTGCTCAAGTTTCCAGTCAGAAAGTCGGCGACTAGTTTGCCCCGCGACGGCGCCTGCGGTTTGTGGCTGCCCGGATCGCGGAAATTGGTCAGCGCTGCGAAGCGGCCGCTGCGCGTCATGCCGAGCCAGGTGCCGCCGGCTTCCAGATCGCGGCCGGCAAGCACCTGCGGCTGGTCGGTCCAAAAGTCGGCGCTGGCGCTACGGCGCGCAAAGAACTCGTCGCGGTTGGCCGCCAGCACAAAGGGGAATTCGGGATGTGCCTGCCACGCCACCAGTATCAGGCACACCCCGCTTGGCCCTAATCGACTTTGTAAGGCAGGTCGAGAATCTTCATGCGCGGGCCATCCGGCTTGCCGACATGCACCTCGCCTCCCTCCGCGCCGGAAGACTGCACCACGATCAGGTATTCGTAGCCGCCGGCGGGGGCAGGTGCCGCCAACACCACCGCACCGCAATGCTGGTCGCCGGTTTCGGAGGTATAGACATCGGTGCCGGGCGGGAAGGGCAATTCGAGGCTGGCGCGATACATGCGACGCTTGACCTTGCCGAGGTAATGGGTGCGGGCGACGACTTCCTGCCCCGGATAGCAGCCCTTCTTGAAGCTGACGCCGCCAACGGCCTCAACTTCATAATTGACCATCTGCGGCACGAAGGCTTCCTGCGTGGCGGCGACGATGCGCGGCTGGCCGGCGGCGATTTCGCCCAGCCGCCAGGCCGTCAATCCGGCGGGCCGGGCCTGCGCGGCGACTTTTTTCCAGATGTCGGTGGCGTTTGCCGCCTTGACCGCCAGGACAAAGCGGCGCTCGTCAAGGCGCACCACCGTGCCGCCGTCGAAGGCCATAGTCTGCATGGCACTGCCGGCCTGGCTGCCGAGGCTGGCGACAATGGCTGCGGCCTGCGGGCCGGCGATGCCGATCAGGACCCGTTCATCGTTCAGGTCGGCAAGCTTGACCTTGCTGCGCAGTATGTACATCGAGAGTTTCTTCAGGATGCCCGGGAGGATGTCGGTCGACAGTTGCAGCAGGTAATCGTCCGCTTCGCGCCAGACGAGGAAACTGGCGATCATCCGGCCCTTGGCGGTGCACAAGCCGGCGAGGCGCGCGCCATCGGCGGGAATGTGGGTGATGTCGTTGGTCAGCTGGTTGTGCAGGAAGCTGACGGCATCCGCGCCGCTGACGCCGATCAAGCCCTGGTCGGTAAGCGGCACGACCACGGTGGCTTGGTCTGCGGCCTGCAATTCTGCCTGCAGGTCGCCGAAATGCTCGCAATTGTCCTGGGCGCCCTGTTGGGCAAGAAAATCGTGCCAGTTCTGGTTCATGGCCATGGTTCCTATTGTCCTTGTTGTTCTGCGTTGCGGTGAATTCGAAATAACAGCAACAGCGGCTATCATAGCCGCCTTCCATGAAACGTCATCTCAAACGATTATTGCTGCTGCTCGGGGCCGGCTTCCTGCTTGCGGGAGGCTTTGCCGCCTGGATGGCATGGTTTGCATTTGCGGCCGTGCCGCTCAAACTCAATCCCCAGGGCGTCGTCGATTTCGATATTCGCCCCAGACTCGGCCTCAAGGGTGCGGCACAGGCGATGGCCGCTGCCGGCATTGGCATCCCCCCTTGGCAATTTGCCCTGCTGGGTCGGTTGGCGGGCAAGGATCGCAACATCCAGGCGGGCAGTTACGAAGTTGGTGCCAATGGTGAACAGATAACGGCGTGGCAACTGCTGCAAAAGCTGACCTACGGCGACGTGACGCAGACCAAGATGGTCATCGTCGAAGGCAAGACTTTCCGCGACCTGCGTGCGCAACTCGATGCGCATCCCGACCTGCGCCACGACACTGCCGGGCTGACCGACACCGAAATCCTGGCCCTGATCGGTGCGAACGAGTCCCACCCGGAAGGCTTGTTCTTTCCCGACACCTACCTGTTCGCCCGTCAGTCGAAGGATCTGCTGATCCTGCAGCGGGCTTACCATGGCATGCAGCGGCGCCTCGCGGATGCGTGGGAAAATCGTGATCCTTCAGTACCTTACAAGTCCCCACGGGAAGCCCTGATCATGGCCTCGATTGTCGAAAAGGAAACCGGCGCGCCCGCAGATCGGGGCAAGGTGGCCTCGGTGTTCGTCAATCGCCTGCGCATCGGCATGCTGCTGCAGACTGACCCGACGGTGATCTACGGGCTAGGTACGAGTTTCGACGGCAACCTGAGGAAACGCGATCTGCTGGCCGACACCCCCTACAACACCTATACCCGTGGCGGCTTGCCACCCACGCCGATTGCCCTGCCGGGCATGGCCTCGATTCAAGCTGCGCTGAATCCGCCGACCACCGATTTGTACTACTTTGTGGCCAAGGGCAAGGGGAGCGAAGGGGCCAGCGTTTTCTCGCGCAACCTTGAGGAGCATAATCGGGCCGTTAACAAATACCAGAGGGGCGGCAAGTGAGCAAAGGCAGGTTCATCACCCTCGAAGGCGTCGATGGCGCAGGCAAAAGCACCCATCTGAGCTGGCTGATCGACCATCTGCGCGCCCGTGGGCATGTCGTGGTGCAAACCCGCGAACCCGGCGGCACGCCGCTGGGGGAAAAACTGCGCGCCTTGCTGCTGAACGAACCGATGCATCTCGAAACCGAGGCGCTGCTGATGTTCGCAGCCCGTCGTGAGCACCTCGAACGGGTGATCAAACCGGCCATCGAACGCGGCGAATGGGTGGTCTGCGATCGGTTTACCGATGCAAGCTTTGCTTATCAGGGCGGCGGGCGCGGCTTGTCGGTCGAGAAACTTGGCCAATTGGAAACCTGGGTGCAGGGCGACCTGCAGCCGGATTTGACGCTGCTGTTCGACCTGCCGATTGATATTGCGGCCCAACGCATGGCCGGCGCGGAACGGCAACTGGATCGTTTCGAGCAGGAAAAAACCGAGTTCCACGAGCGCGTGCGCGCCGCCTATCTGGCCCGGGCTGCTGAAACCCCCGGAAGAATACGCATCATCGACGCCCGGCAGACCCTTGAGCATATACAGAAACAACTTGAACAAATACTTGCAAGTGGCTGATATTATATTAAATTCTGAAATATGGCGTGACTTGACGGGGGCCGAAACGCGCCTGCCGCATGCCTTGTTGTTTGCCGGTGCGGCCGGGGTCGGCAAACGCGAACTCGCCGACGCGCTGGCTGCGCGACTGCTCTGTGAGCAGCCGCGCCAGCCTCACGAACCGGCTTGCGGAGTTTGCCCCTCCTGCCTGATGTGGGCGAGCAGCCAGCACCCCGATTACCGTTTGCTGCAACCCGATGCCGCCCTTGAGGATGATGAGGCAGGCGATGCGGCGACTGCGGGAGATTCAACGGACAAGAAGAAGGCCAGCAAGCAGATTCGCATCCAGCAGGTACGCGAGGTCGAAGAGTTCTTTCATATCAGCGGCCACCGTGGCGGTGCGCGCGTTTGCGTCATCGATCCGGCCGAGGCAATGAACCCGATCACGGCGAATTCACTTCTTAAAATACTTGAAGAACCATCTGTATCATTCTATTTTATAATGATATCTCACAGATGGCGCAGACTGTTGCCGACGCTGTTGAGTCGTTCGCGCCGGGTCATGTTTGGCCGTCCGCCAGACGAGCAATCACAACGTTGGTTAGCAGAACGACAGCTTGCCGAGCACGCAAAATGGCTGCCATTCTTCGGTTATGCACCATTGGAGGTCGCCGATGCGGCGAGAACCGGTCGCCTCAAAGCGCTGGAATCGGTCGTTGCCGACCTGCTCAAACCGCAGGAGGCGCTGGCCCAGGCCAATCGTTGGGAAAATCTCGTGAAAGCCGATGGCGCATTGAGTATGGAAGAGCTGGTCAACACGGTACAAAAGTGGCTTTTCGACCTCGGGCAATGTGCCGTTGCCGCCACACCGCGCTATTTCCCCCAACAAAACAAAACCTTGGATGCCATCGCCGCACGTCTGTCGCTGCCGGTGCTGATTCAGGCACAGCAACAGGTGTTCCAATTGCGCGCCTGGTCGAACCATCCGCTCAATCCGCGACTGTTTCTTGAAGATCTTTGCGTCCGGGCTTTCCGCCCGCTAGGGTTATGAACCAAAATTGTTCATTAGGGCCTCGTCATTCCCGCGTAGGCGGGAATCCATGGTCTGGTAACTGTTGCGACACGCTTATGGATTCCCGCCTACGCGGGAATGACGGTGTTTTTGGGTTAATGGATAATCCGGGATGAATTTACTGGTTGACTCGCATTGCCATCTCGATTTCCCCGAACTTGCGGGAAATATCCCCGGTTTGCTGAAAACCATGCAGGAAAACCGTGTCGGCTGGGCCTTGTGTGCCGGCGTGACGCTGGAGCGTTTTCCGGACATGCTCGCCATCGTCAAATCGCAGCCCAATCTGTTTGCCGCCGTCGGCGTACATCCCGACACCGAAACCGATAACGAAGAGCCGGTGCGCGAGGCCGATGTCGATACCCTGGTGGCGCTGGCAGCCGACCCTAAAGTGGTCGCTATCGGCGAAACCGGGCTCGATTATTACCGGCTGACCGGTGATCTGGAATGGCAGCGCGAGCGATTTCGCACCCATATCAAAGCTGCCAAAATCTGCGGCAAGCCATTGATCATTCACACGCGGGCGGCATCGGCCGACACCTTGCGGGTGCTGAAGGAAGAGGGCGGCGATAGCGTTGGCGGTGTCTTCCACTGCTTTACCGAAGACCTGGACACCGCCCGCCAGGCGCTTGATCTCGGTTTCCATATCTCGTTTTCCGGCATTGTGACCTTCAAGAACGCGCTCCAGATCAAGACGGTGGCGCAAAGCGTGCCGCTGGACCGCTTGCTGGTGGAAACCGACTCCCCCTATCTGGCTCCGGTGCCCTATCGCGGCAAACTCAATCAGCCAGGCTATGTGCTGCATGTTGCGGAAGAGATTGCCCGCCTGCGCGAACTTCCGCTGGAAACCATCATCGAAACAACTACCCACAACTTCTTCCGGCTCTTCAGTCAGGCCAAGCAATGAAAAAAATCATCACCATAGCCTTTGTCAGCGCCATGCTGACCAGTATGCAACCCGCTGTTTCCGGTGTTTATGAAGACATTCTGCACGCTGCCAACCAGAATGACACCCCTACGGTCGTCGGTTTGCTGCGGCGCGGCATGGATGTGAACACCGCGGATACCCAGGGTATGAGCCTGTTGATGATCGCCGCACAGGGCAACAACCCCGAATTGGTGAAATTCCTCCTCGACAACCGGGCCAACGCCCAGCGCCGCAACCGCCACGGCGACACCGCCCTGATGATTGCCGCACTGCGTGGGCATACCGAAATCGTGCGCTTGATGCTTGATCGCAAGGTCGACCCCAGCCACCCGGGCTGGAATGCCCTGCATTACGCAGCTTTCGAAAATCGCAGCGCAATCATCAGCTTATTGCTGGCGGCCGGTGCCGACATCAACGCGCTGGCGCCGAATGGTCAGACAGCGCTGATGTTCGCCGCCAAGAACGGTCATCTCGAAACCGTGCGGGCGCTGGTCGGCTCTGGTGCCGACCTTGCTCATGCGGACCCAGTTGAAGGGACAGCGCTTAGCATGGCGAAAAAGGCGGGACATACCGATATCGCCGAATTTCTGGTGCGGGCCGGGGCGAAGTAAGTAAATTCAAGGAGTTAAAGGCGTGCTCGATACATGGGAACTGCTGGTCAATACCGACTTCCCACCCTTGCGGCGTGAGCGGCTAGAGATCCTGCAAGCCAATCTCGGCTATCGCTGCAACCAGTCGTGCCTGCATTGCCATGTTGCCGCCAGTCCCAAGCGCACCGAAGAGATGGACGGGGAAACCGTCGATTTGTTGCTGCGCTTCGCCCTCCGGCAAAATGTCGCGACACTCGATCTGACCGGGGGCGCTCCTGAACTCAACCCGCATTTCCGCCGCCTGGTGCAAGCGGCACGGGCTCAGGGCCTGCGCGTCATGGATCGCTGCAATCTCACCATCCTCAATGAACCCGGGCAGGAAGACCTCGCTGCTTTTCTCGCCACGCACGCTGTCGAGATCGTCGCCTCGTTGCCTTGTTATCTGGAGGAAAACGTCAATAGTCAGCGTGGGGCCGGCGTGTTCGAGTCCAGTTTGAGGGGTTTGCGCAAGCTCAATGCCCTGGGTTACGGTCTGCCGGATAGCGGCAGGACCCTGAATCTGGTCTATAACCCGCAAGGTCCGAGCCTGCCGCCCAATCAACAGCAGCTGCAGGAGGCCTACAAGGATCAGCTGGCAACGCGTTACGGCATTGTTTTCAATCAACTCTTTGCGCTGGCGAACATGCCAATCAAGCGTTTCGGCAGTCAATTGGTGTCGCGCAACGAGTTTCATGACTACATGCACCTGCTCAAAGGGGCGCATCGCGACGACAATCTGCCTGGGGTGATGTGCAAAACCCTGATCTCGGTGGACTGGCAGGGTCATGTGCATGACTGCGACTTCAACCAGATGTTGAAGCTGTCGCTGGGCAGCGGTGCCGAGCCAGTCCATCTGTCGAGCCTGCTCGATCATGAATTTTCCGGCCGCGCGATTCAGGTGGCCGATCATTGTTATGGCTGCACGGCCGGGCAAGGCAGTGGTTGCGGCGGTGCTTTCGACGCCTGACTCTTGAATCACCACAACAAGCGTCCATTGAAGTGATCGGGGCGCAAGCAGGGGGAACCGGCCATGAGCCTTGAACAATTCATGCTGGCCAACGAGTTAGCCATCCGGATCGGCTTCTTTCTCGGTGTCCTGACCCTGGTCGGCCTCTGGGAGCTGGTGGCACCGCGGCGCGTACTGACGGTGTCAAAGGCCTGGCGCTGGACCAGTAACCTTGGGTTGGTGGTCATCAACAGCGTCGTGCTGCGGCTGCTCTTCCCGTTGGCGGCGGTCGGGGTGGCGGCTTTCTGTGTGGAAAACGGCTGGGGGCTGCTCAACCATTTTCGGGTGCCGTATGCCATCGCCGTGCCCCTGGCGGTGATTGCCCTGGACTTCGTCATCTGGCTGCAGCACGTCATGGTGCATGCGGTACCGGCTTTGTGGCGATTGCATCGGGTACACCACGCCGACCCGGATTTCGACCTGACGACGGGGGTGCGTTTCCATCCCATCGAGATCGTGCTGTCGATGCTGATCAAGTTCGCCACCATCGTCGTGCTTGGTCCGCCGGTGGTCGCCGTGGTGATCTTCGAAGTGCTGTTGAATGCCTCGGCGATGTTTAACCACGGCAACCTGCACCTGCCGGCGGCGGTGGACCGGGCTTTGCGCTGGTGCATCGTCACGCCAGACATGCATCGGGTGCATCACTCGGTCGAGGACGACGAAACCAATTCCAATTTCGGCTTCAGCCTGTCCTGGTGGGATCGTTTGTTCGGCACCTATCGGGATCAGCCCCGCGCCGGCCATGTGGGCATGACCATCGGCATCCACGGGCACAGCGATCCGCACGAGGTGACGCGCCTGCCCGGCATGCTGCTGCTGCCGTTCCGGGGCGGGGACGAAGGCTACGCCATCAACCGGCGCGAATGGTCGAAAGAGGCGCAGCGCAAGCCGTGAAGGGCGATACGCCGTCCTACCAACGCCGACTTTTGTATTCTAGAAATTGTAGCTGCCGCGCCATGCGCCTTTGACATGATCGATGCTCACCCGCTTGGGGGCGACGCGCTGGAGATTGGCGCTATCGATTTCGATTTCCGGCTGGCGACCGAGCTGGTCGGCAACCGCGAAGGTGCAGGCGGTAGAAGTTACTGGGCGGAAGTAGATGAATAGCTTGTCCGTTGCCGCCGCGCTGGGCCGGCCGCGGGCGTCTTCGCGGAAATGCACGAACTTCTTTACCAGGCAGGAAAAATACAGCTCCAGCTCGACGAAGAGCGGTGCCTCGCGTTGCTCGAGGGCGCGCGCGGCGGCTGACGTCCATTCGACCAGGACGTTTTTCCCATTGATCAATACGTTTGTGCTGTTCATGGCCCAGTCTCTCCGCTTATCAAGACTTAGTCGAAATTAACGCTAATTGCTTACAAAATACCTGAAAATGAAAGTTTCTTCGCTGCAGAACGTCTAATCGGCAATATCAGGCGCCGACATCAAGCCGGCTCCCGTTCACGAGGAACAAAGTGTGAAATCGCGAAAACTGCTCTTCTTGCTGATCATCGGCGTTGTCGTCGCGCTTTATTTCATTTTCGACCTTAGCCGCTATTTCAGCCTCGCCGTGTTCAAGGAGCAACAGGCTGCCATCGCGGCCTGGCATGCTGCGCATCCGTGGCTGGCGTCGGCGTCCTACTTCGCGATTTACGTCGTGGTGACGGCCTTGTCCCTGCCCGGTGCTGTGCCGATGACCCTGGCCGGCGGCGCCATCTTCGGCCTGTGGTGGGGCACGCTGATCGTCTCCTTCGCCTCCAGCATTGGCGCCACGCTGGCATTCCTCGTCGCGCGCTTTCTCCTGCGCGACTGGGTGACGGCAAAATTCGGCCGACGCCTGCAGGCCATCGACGCCGGCATCCAGCGCGAGGGCGCCTTCTATTTATTCACCTTGCGACTGGTGCCGGCGTTTCCCTTCTTCCTGATCAATCTGCTGTCCGGTCTGACGGCGATGAAAGCGCGCACCTTCTACTGGGTGAGCCAGCTGGGCATGCTGGCCGGCACGGTGGTCTATGTGAATGCCGGCACCCAGCTGGCGAACATCGACTCGCTGTCCGGCATCGTCTCGCCGGGTCTGCTCTTCTCGTTTGTATTGCTGGGGATATTTCCCCTGGTGGCGAAGAAAGTCGTCGAGATCGTGCACCAGAACAAGGTCTTCGCGCCCTGGACGAAACCGCAGCACTTCGACCGCAACCTCGTCGTCATCGGTGGCGGTAGTGCCGGGCTGGTCACGGCCTACATTGCCGCCGCGGTGAAGGCCAGGGTGACGCTGATCGAAAAGCACCAGATGGGCGGCGACTGCCTGAACACCGGCTGCGTGCCCTCCAAGGCGCTGATCCGCTCGGCGAAGTTCCTCTCGCATGTTAGCCGCGCCAGGGAACTGGGATGCCGTTCCGCCAGCGCCGACTTTTCCTTTGCCGAGGTCATGGAACGTGTGCAGCGGGTGGTGCGGGCGGTGGCGCCGCATGACTCGGTCGAGCGCTACACCGGCCTCGGCGTCGAGGTGATCGAGGGCACGGCGAAGATGGTCACGCCCTGGGAAGTGGAGGTGACGCGCAACAGTGGCGCCAGCGAACGCCTGAGCACGCGCAGCATCGTCATCGCGGCAGGCGCGCGGCCTTTCGTGCCACCGATTCCCGGCATCGAGGAAGTCGGCTACCTGACCTCCGATACGGTCTGGGATCTGCGCGAACTGCCCAGGCGGCTGGTGGTGCTGGGTGGCGGGCCGATCGGGGCGGAACTGACGCAGGCCTTTGCCCGCCTCGGCGCGGGTTCGGGGGGCAAGGTCATCCAGGTCGAAATGGCGCCGCGCATCCTGGTCCGCGAGGATGTCGAGGTTTCAGAAATGGTGACACGACGCTTCCGGGACGAGGGCATCGACGTACTGGTCAACCACAAAGCCAAGCAATTCCTGGTGGCGGATGGCGAAAAAATCCTCATCGCCGAGCATGAAGGTCACGACGTGCGGATTCCTTTCGACGCCGTGCTGGTCGCCGTCGGGCGCATCGCCAACCTGCAGGGCTACGGGCTGGAAGAGCTCGGCATTCCGGCAGAGCGCACGGTGGAAACCAACGAATACCTGCAAACCAATTATCCGAACATCTACGCCGCCGGCGATGTGGCCGGCCCCTACCAGTTCACCCACACCGCCGCCCATCAGGCCTGGTATGCGGCGGTGAATGCGCTGTTCGATCCCTTCAAGAAGTTCAAGGCGGACTATTCGGTGATTCCGTGGGCCACCTTCGTCGAGCCGGAAGTGGCGCGCGTCGGCCTCAACGAGCAGGAAGCCAGGGAAAAGAACATTCCCTACGAGGTGAGCCGCTACGATATCGACGACCTCGACCGGGCGATTGCCGACAGCGAAGCGCACGGCTTCATCAAGGTGCTTACCGTGCCAGGCAAGGACAAGATCCTCGGCGTCACCATTGTCGGCGAACATGCCGGCGACCTGCTCGCGGAATATGTGCTGGCGATGAAACACGGCATCGGGCTGAACAAGATCCTCGGCACGATCCACATCTATCCGACCCTGGCCGAGGCCAACAAATATGTCGCCGGCGTCTGGAAGAAAGCCCATGCCCCGCAGCAACTGCTGGCCTGGGTGGCGCGTTTTCACGCCTGGCGGCGAGGGTAGGGGAGATGAACAAGAAACTGCTGGCCTGCTGCCTGCTGCTGCCGCTTCAGGTGTTTGCCGAACCAGTCTGGGTGGGCAAATTTACTGCAACGGAGGGGGCATTGCCCGCGCCCTGGCAAGTCGAGCAACTGAACAAGAATATCCCGCCAACCCAATACCGGTTGCGTGAATGGGATGGCGTCATGGCGGTCGAGGCGCATGCGGTGAAGAGCATGGCGCTGTTTGCCCGTCCCGTGAGCGTCGACCTCGCGAAAACACCGGTGCTGTGCTGGCGCTGGCGCATCGATGCCCCGCTGAAAACTGCCGACATGACGCAAAAGAGCGGCGACGACTACGCCGCACGCGTCTACCTGAGCTTCGATGTGCCGCCTGACACGCTCGGCCTCGGCACACGCATCGCGCTCGGCCTGGCGCGCACCCTGCACGGCGGGCAGGTGCCGGATGCCGCCATCAACTACGTCTGGGACAATCGCCAGCCGGTCGGCACCTGGCAGGCGAATACCTACACCGAGCGCGCCCGCATGCTGGTGTTGCGCACGGGCGCGGGCCAGGCGGGGCGCTGGGTCGATGAACGCCGTGACGTCAGCGCCGACTTTCTGCGCGCCTTCGGGCATCTGCCATTGCGGCTGACCGGGCTCGCCATCGCCACCGACACCGACAATACCGGCGAAGAGGCGCGCGCCGGCTTTGCCGATTTCCGCTTCGTCGCGCGGGCCGCGGATTGCCCGCCTTCATGACGTCGAACCTGTCGATCAAGCTGTCGATCATTGTGCCGATGCTGAACGAGGCTGCCGGCATTGTCGCCGCCCTGCAGGCGCTGGCGCCGCTGCGCGCCAATGGCGCGGAAATCATTGTCGTCGATGGCGGCAGTGCCGATCACAGCGTGGCACTCGCCACGCCATTCGCCGATCAGGTGGTCAGTTCAGCGCGCGGCCGTGCCAGTCAGATGAATGCCGGCGCAGCCATAGCCCACGGCACTATTCTGCTGTTCCTGCACGCCGACACCCGCTTGCCCGCAGAGGCCGACAAACTGGTCATGCAGGCCATTGATGCCGGGCGGCAGTGGGGTCGCTTCGACGTGCGCATCTCGGGGAACTCCCGATGGCTGCCTATGGTGGCCACCATGATGAACTGGCGTTCGCGCCTGAGCGGCATCGCCACCGGCGATCAGGCGATGTTCGTGTCGCGGGAGGCATTTCGTGCCATCGGCGGCTTTCCCGAAATGCCCCTGATGGAAGACATCGCCCTGTCGCGGCGACTGCTCGACAGTGGGCGTCCGGCCTGTCTGACGGCCAAGGTGACGACCTCGGGGCGGCGCTGGGAAGCGCAGGGCGTCTGGCGCACGATCCTGCTGATGTGGCGCCTGCGGCTGCGCTATTTTTTCGGTGCCGACCCGCACCAACTGGCAATCGAGTATGGCTATGCCACCCGTAAAGTCTGATCTCGCCGGGCAGGTCGGCGTCGCCATCCTGGCGCGTGCGCCGATTCCCGGACAGGTCAAGACGCGGCTGATTCCCCTCTTGGGCGCCGCAGGCGCAGCGCGCCTGCAAGGCTGGCTGTTGCAGCGCACCGTGGAGATGGCGCTGGCCGCCGACATCGGGCCGGTCAGCCTGTGGTGCGAGGGTGATCCGCAGCATCCGGACTTTGCCATCTGCCATTCATTCGCCAAGCTAAGCGTGCGCCACCAAGTGGCAGGCGATCTTGGGCTGCGCATGCTGGCGGCACTGCAAGAATCACCAACCCCCACGGGCACCCTCGTGATCGGCACCGATTGTCCGGCGATGACGGCTGCGCACCTGCGGTTGGCCGCACAATCCCTGCGCGACCATGACGCCGTCGTACTGCCGGCCGAGGATGGCGGCTATGTGTTGATCGGCATGAAAACGCCTGCGCCACAGGTGTTCCACGCCATTGATTGGGGCTCGGCACAGGTCATGGCGCAAACCCGGCAGCGTCTGGTGGAACTCGGCTGGCGCTGGTCAGAACCGCTGATCTTGTGGGATGTCGATCGCCCGGATGACTTCGAACGCCTTGCCGCAATGATCCCGGCATTGCGCAGCGATCTTGCCCTGTCACACGGCAATCAGCCCAACTCGCCGTAGAATCCCCACATTGGACCCGCTCCGGCCTTATTCACTTTGCGTCAGCAACCAAAAAGCATGCGTCACGAATCCGAAAACCTCATCGAGATCGAAAATCTGCACTTTTCCTACGGCGACCGGAAGATCTTCAACGGCATCAACCTGAAGATCCCGCGCGGTAAGGTGGTGGCCATCCTCGGCATCGGTGGTTCCGGCAAGAGCACGCTGCTGCGCCTGATCGGCGGGCAACTGCGTCCGTCGCGCGGCAGCGTCAAGGTGGCTGGCCAGATGATCCACAAACTGGATCGCGATGAACTTTTCGCATTGCGGAGAAATATGGGCCTGATGTTCCAGGCCGGGGGCCTGTTCAGCGACCTGTCGGTGTATGAAAACATCGCCTTTCCGATGCGCGAACTCACCGACCTGTCGGAAGAGCTGATTCATGATCTGGTGTTGATGAAGCTCCACGCAGTCGGCCTGCGCGGCACGACCAAGCTGATGCCCAACGACCTGTCCGGCGGCATGGCGCGCCGGGTCGCCCTGGCCCGGGCAATTGCGCTTGACCCGATGCTGACGATGTACGACGAACCGTTCGCCGGTCTCGACCCCATCTCGCTCAACGTCATCGCCCAGCTGATCCGCAAACTGAACGATGCACTGAACGGCACCTCGATTATCGTCACCTACGACGTCACCGAATCGCTCAAGGTCGTCGACTACATCTACCTGATTTACAACGGCGTGGTCGAAGCGGAAGGCACGGCCGAGGAATTGCTGGCCTCCAAGGACTCGGTAGTGGCCCAGTTCATTCACTGTGAGCCGCATGGCCCGATTCCTTTCCACATGGCAAGCCCGCCTTATCAGGAAGATCTGGGCATCGCCGTTGTGAAGACTTGAATGTTCTGAAACGCAGCCCCGGCAGCATTCCCCACAGCACACGAACCCACTCAGCGGAGGGGCAATGAAGACGAAGCCAGCAGCGCAGAAAACCAGGAAGCCGCGTTCCCCGGCAACGTCCGCCGGTGCCGCCGCTCCCGCTGCTGATGCGAATGCCGCGAATGCCGCGACTGCCCGATTCCCGATTGTCGGCATTGGTGCCTCCGCCGGAGGGTTGGAGGCTTTCGAGCAACTGTTCCAGAATATGCCCGCTGACAGCGGCCTCGCCTTCGTGCTGGTGCCGCACCTCGACCCCGGCCACGCCAGCATCCTCACCGACATTCTGCAACGCAGCACGGTGATGCCGGTCGTCGAGGTGGCAGATCAGATGGTGGTGCAGCCCAACCAGGTCCACATCATTCCGCCCAACCGCGACATGGCCATCTTTCACGGCACCCTGCAGTTGTCGGTTCCCGAGTCGCCGCGCGGCCAGCGCATGCCGATTGACTCCTTTCTGCGCTCGCTGGCCGAGGATCAGGGTGAGCGGGCCATCGGCATCATCCTTTCCGGCACCGGCACCGACGGCACCCTGGGGCTGCGGGCGATTCTCGGCGCCGGGGGCATTACCTTGGTGCAGGACCCGGTCACCGCGAAATATGACGGCATGCCGGCCAGCGCCATCCACTCCGGCTATGCCACGCACAGCCTGCCTGCGGACAAGATGTCGGCCGTGCTCCTCAGCGGGGCGCGCGGTCTTGCCGAGCACCGGGTGACGCGGGTGGCTGCGGCAGCTCATCCGGAACCGGCGGCGGCCGGCGGCATGAAAAAGCTGCTGATGCTGTTGCGCTCTGCCACCGGGCATGATTTTTCGCTTTACAAGCAGAGCACCATCGGCCGGCGCATCGAACGGCGCATGGTGCAGCACGACCTGGACGACATCGAGGTCTATGCGCGTTACCTGAAGGAGCATCCGGCGGAAGTGCAGGCGCTCTTCAAGGAACTGCTGATCAACGTCACCAGCTTCTTTCGCGATCCGGATGCCTTCGACGTTCTGCGGCAGGACATCCTGCCGCAACTGTTCGCCGATAAACCCGAAGAATATGTCTTGCGCGTCTGGGTGGCCGGCTGTGCCAGTGGCGAGGAGGCCTATTCCATCGCCATGTTGCTGCGCGAGTTCATGGACGAGCAGCGAAAGGCGTTCAAGGTGCAGATCTACGCCACCGATCTCGACGATGACGCGATTGCCGTTGCCCGGGCCGGTTCCTATCCGCCCAACATCGCTGCGGACGTGACGCCGGAACGCTTGCGGCGCTTCTTCATCAAGGAAGATGCCGGTTATCGCGTCAAAAAGGATATCCGCGAGATGGTGGTGTTCGCCATCCAGAATGTCATCAAGGATCCACCCTTCACCCGGCTCGACCTGCTGGCCTGCCGCAACCTGATGATCTATCTGGAACCGGAACTGCAAAACCGCCTGATCCCCAGTTTTCACTATGCCCTGAAGCCGGGTGGCGTACTGTTCCTGTCGCCCTCGGAGAGCATTGCCAGCCACCCGGATCTGTTCACCCCGGTCAACCGCAAATGGAAGTTCTACCGGGCGGTCCATTCCGCCACCGCGACGCATGCCGTGATGGCCAGCGACCTGGCCTGGACCGGGAGTGGGGGTAGCCGGGGATTTGAGGAGACCGTCAAGAAAGTGAAAGAAACCGATTTTGCCGAGCTGGCCCGCCGCACACTGCTCCAGACGTTTGCCCCGGCTGCCGTGGTTACCGACGTCAAGGGCACCATCCTGTTTGTACACGGCGAAACCGGCAAATACCTGCGCCCCGCGCCCGGCCAGGCCACGCTGAATGTGGTGGACATGGCGCGCGAGGGGCTGCAAATGGAACTGCGCAGCGCCTTGCATGCCGTTGTCAGCAGTCACGCGGCCGTGCTCGGACAGCAGGCAACGCTGAAAATCGACGGCGATATCCATAACGTCAGCCTCGCCGTGCGCCCGCTGTCGGAGGCCGGCCAGGAGCTGCTGCTGGTGAGCTTTCAGGAGCTGCCGCAAACCGCGCCGGCAAAGCCGGGACGCCCGCGCAGCGCTGCCGGCTCGGCGGCGGCACGCCGCAACGAGGAACTGGAACGCGAACTTGCCTATACGCGCAACAACCTGCAGGCCACCATCGAGGAGCAGCAGGCCTCCAACGAGGAACTCAAGTCAACCAATGAGGAATTGCAGTCGACCAACGAGGAGTTGCAGTCGACCAACGAGGAACTGGAAACCTCCAAGGAGGAACTGCAATCGGTCAATGAGGAACTGATCACCGTCAATGCCGAGCTGCAATCCAAGATCGAGCAACTGGCGGGCATGCAAAACGACATGAAGAACCTGCTCGACAGCACCAACATCGGGACGGTCTTTCTCGATCGCCGCCTGCACATCCGCCGTTTCACGCGCGATGCGACAAGCATCTATCGCCTGGTGGCCACCGACATCGGCCGGCCGCTTGCCGACATCAAGTCCGACCTGCAAGAAGGCGACCTGACCAGGGATGCGCAGGGTGTGCTCGATTCCCTGGTGCCGCGCGAACATGAGGTGTGCACCACCGACGGCAACTGGTTTCTGGTGAAAATTCTGCCCTATCGCACGCTCGACGATGTCATCGATGGCGTGGTGCTGACCTTCACCAACATCAGCCACCTCTACAAGGCCAAGCGGGCGGAACAGGCTGCCCGGCAGCTGTCCGAAAGCATCATCGACACCATACGCGAACCCCTGGTGGTACTGGATGCCGGTCTGCGCGTGGTCAGCGCCAGCCGCATGTTTTATCGGTACTTCCGGGTCAAGCCGGACGAAACCATTGGCCAGCCCTTGATCGAACTCGGCAACCAGCAATGGGACAACGCCGATCTGCGCAAATTGCTCGAGGACATTCTGCCGCACGACCAGAGTTTCGATGACTTTCCCATCGAGCACGATTTTCCCCGTATCGGCCGCTGCAATCTGCTGCTCAATGCCCGCCGCATCGTCGGTGCAACCGATGGCGCCGCGCTGATCCTGCTGGCCATGGAAGAGGTAAAACCGCAGAAAAACAAGTAAAACTGGTGCTCGGCCGCAATCAAGCCTATTCTTATATTCAATGGTTTTTATCGTGGCCAAACAAGGAGCTTATCGATGGGCAGTCGTGCCACACCTCCTAATTCTGCACAGTTACGCACAAATGCGGAAGGGCGGCTGGCTGCCAGACGATTGGAAACCGCCCAGACTCGCTCCACTGAAGATTTGCTGCACGAACTGCAGGTGCATCAGATCGAACTGGAAATGCAGAATGAGTCGCTGCGGCAGGCGCAATTCGCCTTGGAGGAATCGCGCGACCGCTATGTCGACCTCTACGAGTTTGCCCCGATCGGCTACTTTACCCTGTCGCGCAATGGCCTGATCGTCGCCGTCAACCTGACCGGCGCAACGCTGCTGCGGGAAGAGCGGGCGATCTTGCTGGAGCGTCGTTTTGCCAGCTACGTCGAACCACACGACCGGGAGCGCTGGCAGCGTAATTTTGCACTGGCTTTGCAGCAAGGCGGCAAGCAGTCCTGCGATCTGCTGCTCAGGCGCCGCGATGGCACGCTCTTTCATGGTCACTTGCTGTGTAACGCCACGGACAGCATTGCGCAACAATTACGCATCACCCTCAGCGACATCACCGAGCAGAAACAGGCCGAAGAACAACTGCGCATCGCCGCCATCGCCTTCGAGACCCAGGACGGCATGATGATTACCGACAGCGAGGGGAGCATCCTGCGCGTCAATCAGGCCTTCACGCAGCGCACCGGCTATGCGGCTGCCGAGGCCATCGGCAAAACCCCCGCCATGCTCGGTGCGGCACGCCAGGGGGCGGTGCTCTTCCAGCAACTGTGGCAGGCATTGCAGGAAGATGGTCACTGGCAGGGCGAAATCTGGATCCAGCACAAGAACGATAAAGTTTACGCCGTATGGCTAACCTTTTCCGCCGTCCTCGGGCCGGACGGCACGGCCAGCCACTATGTTGGCATCATTGCCGATCTCGCCCGCAACAAGGAAGCGGAGGCCGAGATCCATCGCATGGCCTACTTCGATCCCTTGACGCAGTTGCCCAACCGCCGCCTGCTCAACGACCGCATCGGCCAGGCATTGGTGAGCAGCCGCCGCAGCGGCCAGCACGGGGCACTGCTGATGCTCGACCTCGACAACTTCAAGGAACTCAACGACACGCGCGGCCACGATGTCGGCGACGAGTATCTGATCGAGATCGCGCAGCGCATCCAGGCCAGCGTGCGCGCTGGCGACACCGTGGCGCGCCTCGGCGGCGACGAGTTCGTGGTAATGCTGGAAGAACTGAGCGAAGACGCCCAGGAAGCGGTCATCCAGGCCGACCAGGCGGCCGAAAAAATCCGTGCGGCGATCGCCCGGTCCTGCGAGCTTGTCGGGGGCGAGTTTCGCGGCACGACGAGCATCGGCATCACGCTGTTTCTCAACCACGCGGATCCGGTGAGCATTCTGTATAAACATGCCGATATGGCCCTGTACAAGGCCAAGCATAGCGGCCGCAACTGCCTGCGCTTCTATGATCCGGCGATGCAGGTTGCACTCGACGAGCATAGTGCGCTGGAGGCCGACTTGCGCCTGGCCATGCCACACGGGCAACTGCGCCTTCATTACCAGCCGCAGATCGACAGCGGCGGCCGCGTCATCGGCGCGGAGATGCTGCTGCGCTGGGCTAGTCCCGAGCGTGGTCTGGTGCCGCCCGCCAGCTTCATCCCGCTCGCCGAGGAAACTGCCCTGATCCTGCCGATCGGCCAATGGGTGCTGACGGCTGCCTGCAACCAGATCAAGGCGTGGTCCGCCGCTGCGACGACTGCCGGCTTGCGGCTGGCCGTCAATGTCAGCGCGCGCCAGTTTCGCCAACCAGAGTTCGTCGCGCAGCTCAGGGAGATTTTGCAGCAAAGCGGCGCGAATCCGAACCGACTCGAGATCGAACTGACCGAGGGCATGATGCTGCACGACATCGGCGAGACCTTCGAAAAAATGCGGGCCTTGCGCGAGCTCGGCATCGGTTGTGCGCTGGATAACTTCGGCACCGGCCACTCATCCCTGTCCTACCTGGCGCAACTGCCGCTCGATCAGCTCAAGATCGATCTGTCATTCGTGCATAATTTGCCGGCAAGCCCCAACGATGCGATCGTCGTCCAAACCATCATCACGCTGGCGCGCAGTCTCGGCCTGGATGTGATCGCCGGGGGTGTGGAAACCGAGGAACAGTTGAGGTTCCTCAAAGATCACCATTGCGAAACCTTTCAGGGCTTTCTGTTCGGCCGGCCACTGCCGCTCGACGAGTTCGAGGCTTTTCTGCGCAGGCAGGCAGGGGAAGATCCGGCGCAACCATGATGCCTCCCGGCGCTGGTAACCGGCCGCGCTGACCGAGCGGCAGCGGGGCTTTACTCTTGCGTTGCGCCCGCCTTGGCGATGCGGACCAGGTCGACCAGGGACTCCGCTCCCGTTTTGTGCATTACCCGCGCCCGGTGAATTTCCACGGTGCGGTGGCTGATGCCTAGGCGCTTGGCGGTTTCCTTATTGGACAAGCCCGCGACCGCCAGCGCCATCACTTCGCGTTCGCGCTCGGTCAGGCTGGCGATGCGCTCCACGGCCGATTGATTTGACGCGGCAATCAGGTTCAGCCGGTCGCTTTCGAGCAGCGCCATGCGCACGCTTTCCAGCAGCGTCGCCCCGCTGACCGGCTTGGTCAGAAAATCGAACGCGCCAAGCTTGATGGCGCGCACGCTCAGCGGAATGTCGCCGTGGCCGGTCAGGAAGATGACCGGCAGCGGGATCCCGCGCCGCGTCAATTCGGCCTGCAACTGCATGCCATCCATGACCGGCATGCGGATATCGACGATGGCGCAACTGTGTGGTCCAGGCGGGCAAGCCGCCAGAAAGGCTGCCGCGCTGTCATAGGTTTCGACCTGGAAATCTTCCTGCTCAAGCAGCAGCGACAGCGATTCCCGCACCGCGGGGTCGTCGTCCACCACAAAAATCCTCGCTTGGGCGTTCATGGGGCGAAGGGCAGGGTGAAATGAAACCGCGCACCCGCAGTGGGTGACAGTTCGGCCCAGAGCTGTCCGCCGTGGGCCTCGATGAGGGCGCGACTGATCGTCAGCCCCAGTCCGATGCCCTCGTGCTTGGTGGTGAAAAATGGTTCGAAAATGCGCGCAAGCCTTTCCTCCGAGAGGCCCGGGCCGCTGTCCTGCACGGTAACTTGCGCCATGTTTCGCTCCGCATGGGTATGCACGCTGATCGTGATGGCTGTTGTCGCCATACCGGTATTGCGCATGGCCTCGACACCATTGCAGAGCAGGTTGATCAGCACCTTCTTCACCTGCAGAAGATTCGCCTGAACGAGTGGCAGGCCGGGCTCCAGATCCACGACCGGGCGGAATTCGCCATAACCGCACGCCTCGGTGGCGGCGATGGCCTCCAATATCAAGCTGTTGAGGTCGACGGGGGCCAGCGCCACGTCGCCCTTGTGCAGAAAATCGAGCAGTTGATGCAGGGTCCGGCCGGCGCGCTGGGCTTGTTCCATGGCGCCTTCGAGCGCACGCGCCAGCTTTTCGGGCGTCCTCTTGCTGCCGCAGCGCAGCATGCGCAGTGCTGCTTCGCTGTAGGCGGAAATCGCGACCAGCGGCTGGTTCAGTTCGTGCGCAAGCGCTGCGGCGGTCTGCGCCGCAACCTGGTGATTGACCAGAATATCCATCTCGTTGCGGTTCATCTGCAACACCTTCTCCAAGTGTTTCTGCGCGGAAATATCCCTCAGCGTCCCGACAAATCTGATGGCTCGTCCGTCTGCGAAGATGCCCTGGCCGTTGGCCGCCACCTCGCGAATGCTGCCGTCGGTACGGCTGACGACGCGGTATTCGGCCTGGAATGCGCCGCTGCCGCCGGGGTCGAGCGCCCGCCCGATGGCGGCGCTGGTGGCCGCACGGTCATCCGGGTGTACGCCCGCCATGAATGTGTCGTAGCCGACCTTCTCGTCGGGACCAACTCCCCAGATTTCGCGGGCCTGCTCATCCCATTCAAGCCTGCCGCTGGCAATGTCGCGATCGAAAATGCCCAGGCCGGCCGCCGTTTTTGCCAGGCGCAGGCGATCTTCACCGGCACGCAGTTCGGCCAAAGCCTGCATGGGTCCGGTAATGTCGGTGAGCGTGACACGCAGGGTCGGTGCGGCATCGCCCGATTGAATCAAGCGGCTGTCCAGGCGGACATTGATGATCGCCTCATCGTCGCGCTGGAGACGCAGTTCGTGATTTAAGTGTCCGCCATGCTGCAGCGTATGGACAAATCTTCTTTGCCATTCGTTCAGATCCGCTGCCGCCACGTAGCGGTCGAAGCGACGCTGCAGCAGTTTTTTGCGCTCTGCGCCGAGCAGCGCCGCGCCGGTGAGATTGATTTCACCGATCAGTCCGCTGGCGGTGAGGGTGAGATAGCCGACCGGGGCAAATTCGTAGAGGTCCAGATAGCGGTCGCGGGACTCTTCGAGAATCAGCTGGGACTGACGCAATGCCTCGTTCTGCATCTCCAGTTCGATCTGATGCACCTGAAGTTCGTGCAGCAGGCGGTCGGTAGACCAGGCCGATAGATCTTCCAGCGGGGCGCGGGCCAGCCGCTTTTCCGCCATGGCTCTCAGTTGCCGCGTGGAGATCGATGAAAAAGATCTTTTCAGGTTCATGGCATCTTTCGGATTCGGCTGTCTCCTCTGGCCAAGAAACACAGTTACCTTTTCCAGCCCGGCAAGCTGATGTTTTTTGGGGATAAACGACGATCAAAGTAATTCATCCATGCCCCTGCGTCAATAACCAATCCAAGGTAAGTGGCACCCCTTACGCGCCCGTGCGTATTTTCTTTGTTTGTAGCAGTGTGTAATTTGACAACACTGACCGTACATATTTACTTGGTATTGACGGTCAGGGTGATTCGGTGGTTTGCCTTTGGGTGCGCCACATGTGTTCTGGCAACCATCTGAAATGGGAGACACGGATGCAATCGACCACGACGAAAAGCAGGCCCAGCGGCAAGACCGGGCCTAACGTCAACATGACCCCCATCACCGCAGCGGATATCGTTGATGACGGGTTTGCCCACATCGCGACGGCTGCCTATTACCGGGCGGAATCACGCGGTTTCGCCTACGGTCAGGAACTAGACGACTGGCTGCAGGCTGAAGCGGAATTCAAGCAGAAGGGGAGCTGACCATGCATGCCACACACGCTATCACCAAAGGAAAGACCAGAACAGAGCACCATCACAAATCAGCCCGTGACTTTAGCGAAGCGCCGGTGCTGTTGCTGGACGAGCATGGGATGATTTGCGATTGCAATCCCGGCTGCGAAGCACTCTTCGGTTACCACCGCAGAGAACTGCTCCAGCGGCATATTTCGATGCTATTGCCCCAACTGGACGCAACCGAACTGATGCGCGATGGCCAACCCAATCCGCGGTTGCGCTTTCTGTGTCGTGTCAGCCACCCGTTTCAGGCCGTGTCCAGAGACGATGGGACGTTTGCCTGCGACCTCTTTCTCAATGTCATCAACTGGGAAGGACGCGACAGCTTGTCGTTGATCGTGCATCCGATACTCAGCACGATGCATCACGAGGTGGCCGCTGCTTGAAGTAGGCGAAGGTGGGGTGAGCGCGGCAGCGTCTTCCTTCAGCTGCCCATGCCCGGATAGCTGATTGCCCCGTGTTTGCGCAGCAGGTGGATTTTCGCCAATCCACCCTGCGCGGTTTCGCGGTAACTTGATTTCATGTCGCAGCCGGTTTCCCACATGGTGCGCACCACTTCGTCGAACGGTACGATGTGATGGCCGTCTGAGAGCAGCGCGTACGCCGCACAATCGACGGCGCGCACCGCGCCGACGGCGTTGCGTTCGATGCAGGGAATCTGCACGTATCCACCGATTGGGTCGCAGGTCAGTCCCAGATGATGCTCCAGGCCCATCTCCGCCGCGTATTCAATCTGGCGCACCGAGCCGCCAAGCAGTTGCGCAGCAGCGGCGGCGGCCATGGCGCAGGCGGTGCCGACTTCGCCCTGGCAGCCGACTTCGGCACCCGAGATCGAGGCATTGCGCTTGACGATATTGCCGATCATGCCGGCGGTGGCCAATGCCCGGCAGATCTTTTCGTCGGAAAACTTTGACTGCTGTTGCAGGAAAAACAGCACGGCCGGCAACACGCCGCAGGCGCCGCAGGTCGGCGCGGTGACGACTTCGCCGCCCGCCGCGTTTTCTTCCGACACAGCCAGCGCATAGGCGAACTGCAGGGCGGTCTGTCCGAAATATCCCGCCATGCTTTGCGCCCGCGCATGGTAGGCGGCCGCTTTGCGCGGAACATTGAGCGAGCCGGGCAACTTCCCTTCGGCGTTCAGGCCGGCCTCGATGGCCCGTTTCATGGCCAGCCAGATTTCTTCCAGATACGGCCAGATGTCCGCGCCTTCATGCTGGATGACCAGTTGCCAGATCAGCAGGCCTTCGCGCTCGGTTTCCGCCAGGATTTCGTCCATGCAGGTATAGGGATAAACATCTGCACCGCCATCGGGTTTGCCATCCTCATCCAGCAAGGCGCCGCCGCCCACCGAATACACGATGCGGGAGGCAAATACGTTGCCTGAGTCATCCAATGCCTCGATCTTCATGCCATTGGGGTGGCGGGGCAGGGCTTGCTCCGGCAGCCAGATAAATTCGACTGGCGTCGGCGCAAACGGATCGCTGACGGCGCGGTCGGTCAGGTGGCCGCGTCCGGTCGCGGCCAGGCTGCCGTAGAGCGTGACCCGCAGGCGGGCCGCCGGATTTGTCAAAGCAGCGGCAAACGACTCCGCGGCAAAGCGCGGGCCCATGGTGTGGCTACTGGAGGGGCCAGGACCAATCCGATAGAGCTCTTTGAGGGATTTCAATTCGTCGGCTCCTCAGGGTTTTGCTTCTGGTGCAAGGCGTGGCTGTCGATCAGCGGCGCGCCTCCGCATTGAAGTCCTCGATCATCTGGTCCAGATCGGCCGTCTGGGTGCGCAGGCAGCCCCAGTAATTCCGGTGATCATCCCATTGGGCACGCAGTTCTTCAACCGTCTTGCCGAGTTGTTCGACCCAGGTGAAATATTTGAGTTGGTGCACACGGCGCCTGTCGACATGTGAAAGCTCCAGCACATGATCCACCGAGATGCCGGACAGCCGGTCGAAATCGCGGTCGGCCTGACGCTGGTCGTAGGCGCCACGCTCGGCGTTGAGTTCCGCCAGGCGGCTCTGGTACATCGCCATCGAGTCCGTGAACACCGTGAATACGACGTCGTTTTCGCCGAGTTCGTAATACTTGGCGAACTTGATTGCGCCGATCATGTTGCCGACGCTGGAAATTCCCAGCCACTCGAGTTTTTCCAGAACTTCCTTGCTTACGCCGTTTTCCGCCAGGATCTTGCGGCCGGCGGTTTCATTGAACAAGCGAATGAAGCGAATCGGCAACTCGTCATCGACGCCGATGGCCGCATCGGTTTCCCGCAGGTTGTGTACCCAGGGAATGTGCTTGTCGCCGATGCCTTCGATGCGGTGATCGCCGAAGCCGTTTTCCAGGATGGTCGGGCACTGCAGGGCTTCCGCCACGGCAACCTTTGCGCCGTTGAAGGTATCGCGCAAATAGGAGCCGGCCGCCATCGTGCCGGCCGAGCCGGAGGACAGCACCGCACCGGCGACCACATCGCCCGGCCGGGCAATCTGCTTGAACACTTCTTCCATGGCCGGCCCGGTCACGTTGTAGTGCCAGAGCGAATTGGGCAATTGGTCGAACTGGTTGAAGATGACGGCTTCGGGGCGCGTGCGTTCGAGTTCGATGCACTTGTCGAAGATTTCCTTGACGTTGGATTCGCAACCGGGGGTGGCGATGACCTCCTCGGCCATGGTGCGCAGCCAGGCAAAGCGTTCCTTCGACATGCCCTCGGGCAGGATGGCGACGGAAGGGCAGGCCAACAGGCGCGAAATGTACGCGCCACCGCGACAGTAATTCCCGGTGCTGGGCCAGACCGCTTTTTTGGTGGTGGGATCGAAGCGTCCGGTCACCAGTTCCGGCAGCAGGCAGGAAATCGCCGGGCCGACCTTGTGTGCGCCGGTGGGGAACCATTTGCCGGAAATGCCGACGATCCTGGCTTTTGTGCCCGTCAGTGCGCGCGGCAGTTCGACGAAATTGACATCGCCGAAGCCGCCGCCTTTTTCAGTCGGCGCGTTATGCCAGTTGATGCGAAACAGGTTCCTGACATGCACGTCCCACAAGCCGACGCCTGCGAGTTCTTTCTTGATGGCGTCGGGAATCTTCGCCGGATCGCGCATCTGGGCATAGGTGGGCAGGATGATGCCTTTTTCCCGGCAGCGTTGAATGTTCTTTTTCCGCTGTGCGGCGTTGATTTTCAGATCGATCATCGTAAATTTCCTTTTCGTTTCATTGTTCCAATCCCAGTCCCAGGGCGGCGGCTTTGATGTCCTTCAGGCCGGAACCGGTGATGAGTAATACGCAAGTGTCCGTGGCCGGGATCGTTTCCCGCACCTTGAGCCATCCGGCGAACGCTGCGCTCGAAGAGGGTTCGGCAAACAGGCCCGAACCGGAGGAGAGCGTTTTCTGGGCGGCAAGAATCTCGGCGTCGGAAACCACCACTGTCCTGCCGCCGTACTTCTTGATTTTGCTCAAGGCGTGCAGCCCGTTGCGCGGCACATCCACCGAAATTGAATCCGCTATCGTGCTGGATGATTGCGGAGCGCCGAAGTCGTCGCTCCCGGCATGACTGAGGGCGAGGGCCCGCGCGATGGCGCTTGAACCTTCTGCCTGGCAAGCCCAGATGATCGGTATGGTGGCGATGCGGCCGAGTTTGAGCAGGTTTTCGAAGCCCCGGTACACCCCCGCAATAATCACGCCGTCGCCGACCGGCACGAAGATGTGCGCCGGTGCGCTGGCCCCGGCCTTGACCAGGTCGTCGACGATTTCGTAGGCAACGGTTTTCTTCCCTTCGATGGTCAGGGGGTTGTAGGCCGTATTGCGCGACAGGGCGCCGGTGCGATTCGAATATTCGAGCGACAGATCAAACGCTTTGTCGTAGTTGCCGTCCACCGAAACGAGTTCGGCGCCGTACTGCAGGACCTGAATGCGCTTGGCGACGGGTGCGCTCGCCGGCAGGAAGACCTTGATGTGCAGGCCGGCCGCGGCGCCCACTGCCGCCATGCTCGATGCCGCATTGCCGGTGGAGGCGAGGACGATTTCCTGTACACCATGTTTTTTTGCGAAGGCGGCTACCAGAAACGAGGCGCGATCCTTGAATGATCCTGATGGATTGCAGGTATCGTCCTTCAGCCACAGGTTCGGGGCACTGAATTCCGCGCGGAGACGGACGGGTGCCCACAGCGGCGTGTTGCCGACGGGGATGGGCGGAAACCATTCCGCTTCGACTGGTAACGGTAGCGTTCCGGGGGCCGGATCACCTTCCCATTCCACTTCGAGCACACCCGCCAGCGGCCGGTCGACCTGCTGCCGTGTGGCACAAGCGTCACACAGGTAGCGGCCCGGAACGATGTCGTAGCGGGCATCGCAGCTGGGGCAACGATAAAACCATTTCATGGTTTCACCTTCGGATCGGCAAGTGATGCGACTCCGGTCATTCCGCCTGCTCGGGGGGAAGTATCACGCCCTTGCGTTCGACGATCATCTTGTAATGCTGCGGTTCGCGGTGTCTGGCAAAGTTGAAGACGCTTTCCTTGTAGGAATTGCACAGATCCAGGTCGCAGCGTGCCACGGCCAGTTCGTCGCCGAGCGTGGTGCAGGCGCCGATGGTTTCGCCGGACGGCGCGATGATCAGGCTGTTGCCGATCATGTCGCAGCCTTCCTCGCAACCGGACTTCGCCACGCCGATGACCCAGGTGCCGTTCTGGTAGGCGCCGGACTGCATGACGAGCTGGTTGTGGAAGTGCGAGAGGTTGTCATGCACCGGTGCGGGGGGATTGTGCACCGGCGTGTTGTAGCCGAGCATGATCATCTCAACGCCCTGCAGGCCCATGACGCGATAGGTCTCGGGCCAGCGCCGGTCGTTGCAGATGCACATGCCGATGATGCCACCATAGGCGCGCGTGACGTTGAAACCGAGGTTGCCGGTTTCGAAATAGCGTTTTTCCAGATGCTGGAAGCGCCGCCACGGCTCGTGCTCGGCATGGCCGGGCAGGTGGATCTTGCGGTACTTGCCGACAATGCGGCCCTGCTTGTCGACAAGGATCGATGTATTGAAGCGCCGCGTTTTACCTTCTTCGACGGTCAGTTCCGCGTAGCCAAGGTAGAAGCCGATGCCCAGTTTGGCAGCCTCTTCGAACAGCGGCCGTGTCACCGGGCCGGGCATCTCATGCTCGAAGAAGCTGTCGATCTCGGCCTGATCCTCCATGTACCAGCGCGGAAAGAAAGTGGTGAGCGCCAGTTCGGGAAACACCACGACATCGCAGGCCATGGCGTGCGCTTCGCGCAGCAGTTCCAGCAAACGCTGGACGACGCTTGCGCGGCTGTCGCTGCGCTGGATCGGGCCCAGTTGCGCGGCCCCGACTTTGACGATTCTTGTCATGCCAACCCTCTCATCAAGTTTTTGTAAAGCTCAGGCGGCCAGTTTCAATAGTGTCTGCAACAGCACGTTGGCGCCGGCTTCGATATCCGTGGCTGCGGTGAATTCCTGCACGTTGTGGCTGATGCCGCCAACGCTGGGTACAAAGACCATGCCTGCCGGACAGACGCGCGCGAGCATCTGCGCATCGTGGCCGGCACCGCTCGGCATGCGGCGCACCGTATGGCCGAGGCCGCGCGCGGTTTCCTCAACAAGGCTCACGACCGCAGGATCGAAGGCCACCGGCGCGAAACGTGCCAGCGTGCGCTGCGTCAGCGTCACGCCTTCTGCGGCTGCAACCTCGGTTGCAAAAGTCTGCAGGTGGCGTTCGGCCTCTTGCAGCAGCGCCTCGTCGGTGTTGCGTAGGTCGACGGTGAATACGGCGCGATTGGCGATGACATTCACCAGATTCGGTGACAGGGTGATGGCGCCGACGGTCGCCACCTGGTCGCCACCCAGTTCGCGCGCAATCTCCCTGGCGCGGTGGGCGATGGCACAGGCGACGTAACCCGCGTCGTGACGCAGGCGCATCGGCGTGGTGCCGGCGTGGTTCGACACACCGCTGGCGGTGAATTCGGTCCAGGAGATACCCTGCACGCCTTCCACCGCGCCGATGGTGACGCCCTCGATATCGAGGACCGGGCCTTGTTCGACATGCAGTTCGACGTAGGCATGCACCTGCGGTTTACCGCAAGGCGCCGTCCCGTCATAGCCGACTTTTCGCAGGCAGTCGCCGACCGACTCGCCGTCGATACCGATCGTGGCCAATGCTGTGTCCAGCGGCAATCCGCCGACATAGACGAGGCTGCCCATCATGTCGGGATTGAAGCGCGCGCCTTCCTCGTTGGTGAAGAAGGCGACGGCCAGTGGGCGGCGCGTCACGATGCCGGCATCGTTCAAAGTCTGGATGACCTCGAGTCCGGCCAGCACGCCGAGGTTGCCGTCGTAGCGACCGCCGGTGCGCACGGTATCGATGTGCGAGCCGGTCATCACCGGCGACCCGGCTTCCGTGCCGGCACGCAGGCCGACGACATTGCCGATCGCGTCGATGCTCACCGCCAGGCCCAGTTCATTCATCCAGCGCACGACCTGCTCGCGTCCGGCGCGATCTTCCTCGCTCAGGGCAAGGCGGCACACGCCGCCGCCGGGAATCGCGCCAATGGCGGCGAGGCTTTCCAGGCGGGCGCTCAGACGTTTGATGTCAATGCGCAATCCGTCGCTGTCGGACGGTAATTTTTGATTACTTTTATCCAATCGTGTATTCCTCGGTTCTGTTGCTGCGGCCACGGCGCCGGGCTATGACACCCGAGCCGCAGCCGCTTGCTTCAGCTCAGGTCTCAGTTCTTGGCAGCCTTGTCGATGGCGGCCAGGAACTCGTTCATCAGGGCCTCGCCTTCCTTGCCGTAGCTCTTGGCGATCTGCGCCTTGACGGCGGGCTGTGCCAGCGCGCGGAACTTGCCGATTTCAGCGGCCGTCGGGGTGTAGACCTGCATCTTCTGCGCGAGTGCCGGCAGACCGCGATCGGAAGCTTCGATGATGCGGTTGATGCCACGACCGGCGACAATGGCCGAGCGCGCAGCAGCTTTCACCACGTCTTTTTCCTGAGCGGAAAGGCTGTTGAAGAAGGGCTTGTTCATGATCCAGACGTAAGGCGTGAACAGGTGGTTGGTCAGGGTCAGATACTTCTGCACTTCGTCGAACTTGGCGAACTTGATGATCGGGATCGGGTTCATCTGACCGTCAGCCACGCCGGTTTGCAATGACGTGTAGACCTCCGCCCAGTTGATCGCCACCGGCTGTCCGCCCATGCTGCTGACGACGGCCTTGTGCGATTCCAGACCCATGGTGCGGATCTTCAGGCCCTTCATGTCGTCCGGCGACTTGATCGGATTTTTGGAGTTGGTGAAGGCGAAGAAGCCGCCCGAATCACCGAAACCGAGCACGTCGATGCCGGATTTCTTGCTGATATCGGCAGCCAGGCTCTTGCCGAACGGGCCGTCGAACACGTCGTAGGTCACGCCGATGTTGGGGTAGGAGAAGGGCACGTCGAGCACGCCAATCATCGGGTAGACCGTGGCAATGCCGCCCACGCTGGAGATCGCGGACTGCACGACACCGGCCTTGACCTGCTGGATGACTTCATTGTCCTTGCCCAACTGCCCGTCGGGAAAAATCTGCACCGTCACGGAACCGTTGGTGCCGGCCTCGACCAGCGACTTGAACACCGTGGCCATCGCGCCGGTGCTGTTGTCGAACGGATCGTTCTTGTTCAGATGGGCGAGCTTGATGACCTTTTGGGCATGGGCTGCGATGGGCATCATGCCGACGGCAAGGCCGAGCATTGCAGCAATTGCGATTGACTTCAATTTGCGCATGGTAATGATCTCCAAAGTGGTTGGGGTTGCTGGGGTGCGTCTGTTGGGTGGGGCAGGGGTGCTACGGTAATTATCTAGAGGCCGAGCAGGGCGGGAACGGTCAGGGTCATGGCGGGCCAGTACGCCACGAGGAACAGCACGGCAATCTCGGCGAGAATGAACGGCCACATCGCTGCCGTGATGTTTTCTATTCGCTCGCCGGTGATCGAACTGAGGACGAACAGGCTGGCGCCGACGGGCGGCGTCATCAGTCCGATATTGAGGGCAAGCACGATCATGATGCCGGCCTGGATTGGCGCCATACCGATGGAAACCGCCAGGGCGCCGATGATCGGTCCGAGGACAATCAGGATGGCATTGATGTCCATGAACATGCCGAGGCCGAGAATCAGCAGCAGGATCATCAGGATGATGGTCGATGGGTCGGAGGACACGCCGAGGAAAATCTGCGTGATCATTTGCGGCAGCTGCATGTAGGTCATCCACCAGCTGAGGATCGATGCGCTGGCGATGATCAGGAACACCACGCCGGTCACCCGCGAGGTGCGGATCAGCATGTCGAGCAGGTCGCGCACATTCACCAACTTGTAGACGAACAGCCCCAGCCCCAGCGAATAGAACACGGCAATCGCCGCCGCCTCGGTGGGTGTGACGAAGCCACCCAAGATGCCGCCGAGAATGATGAGCGGCATCACTAATGCGCTCAGGCTTTGCCGGAACGCCTTGAGGACGCGCAGCAGGCTGGGCTTTTCACCACCCTTGGGCAGGTTCAAGCGCCGCCCCAGGCCGGCGATGACCGCCATGCACAGCAGGCCCATGATCAAGCCAGGCAGGATGCCGGCGGCGAACAGGCCGGCAATCGATACGCCCATCATCGAACCGTAGATCACCATCAGGTTGGACGGCGGAATCGTCGGCCCGATGATCGAGCCGGCCACCACGACGGCACAGGCAAACGGCCGCTTGTAGCCCTTCTTCAGCATCGCCGGAACCATCGTGTTGCCGAATGCGGCAGCTTCAGCCACGGCGGCGCCACTGATGCCGGCAAACAGCACGGATGAAACCATGCACGAATGCGCCATGCCGCCGCGCAGATGGCCGACCAGAGCATCGGCAAACTCGGCCAGCCGCATCGTGATGCCGGCGCGGTTCATGATCTCGCCGGCAAAGATGAACAGCGGCATGGCCAGGAAAGTGTACAGGTCGAGGCCGGCAAAGTAGCGCTGTGGCGCCATTGCCAGCATCTCGGTGCCACCGATCTGGATGATGCCGAGCACGCCGGCAATGCCCAGCACGTAGCCGATCGGCACGCCGACCACCAGCAGGCCAAAAAATACCGCGAGAACCCAAATCATTTCGTCTCTCCCACAATCATTACCGGATTCTCAATAAGCGTGAAATCACGTACCCCCGCGAGCAACAGCTGCACACAGACCAGCGCGGATGAAACCGGCACGGCGGCAAAGGGTATCCACATGGTCATCTCGAAGATCGTGGCGTACTGCGTCGCCCCCTGCTGGGTCATGTCGATGCCGAAATAGCACAGGAAGGCAAAGAACGCGAAAGCCAGCCCGTCGATGGCGGCACGAATCATTTTCCGCGCATGGTGCGGGATGCGCTCGAGCACCACGATGACCGCCACATGCTCGCGCCGCGCCACGCCGCTTGAGACGGCCAGCAAGGCCACCCAGATCATCAGGTAACGGGCCAGTTCCTCGGACCAGGTCACCGAAAAGATCTCCATCACATAACGCCCGAAAATGCCGATGCCGACGACCAGGACCAGTGCCGCCATGATGGCGGCACACAGCCATTCGACCCATTTATTCAAGCTGGCACTGAGCGCCGCACTGGTCTCGCCGAGGCGCCTGGCGCTTGAATTTGCTACCTGCTCTGTCATATTGCTTCCTTGTCCGACGGATGAATGGAAATTAAGGGCGAAGATCTTCGAGTGACTCATGCAAGGCCTCGATGACTTCGAGGCGCTTGCGGCTATGCTTTTCCAGTTGCTTGGCGACCGCAGTGGCGAGGTAGTTAACAATACTGATGGCCGCCACATAGGAATCAAATACTGCGGCGCCCTCGGTCAGGCACTGCAAGGCGATGTCGCCGGGGCGGGAGAGGGCGGACATGCCCGGCCCGGAAATGAACACCAGATTGACACCCAGGCCGCGAGCGGCATTGACAATGGTCGGCAGCATGGCGGCGCGGCGGCGGAAATCCACCACCACCAGCACATCCCTTTTATCGAGCGACGCCAGGTCTTCAGCCAGCGTCATCGATGCTCCGGGCATCGAGGCCACATCATCCCGCAGTTGGGCAAGCAGATAGGCCGCATGCTGGGCGACAAACTGCCCGTTGCGCATGCCGATGACACGTACGCGCGGCGCTTCGGCCAGCAGGCTGACGGCACGTTCGAACTGCCGGGCATCCTGCCGCTGGAAGGTTTCCGTCAGGTTCCGGATGTCCGAACCGACATGTTTCGACAGGGCATCGGTAGCGCGCTCCTTGGGATTTATTCCCGCCAGCGCATATAGCGGCGATGCCAGATGGGCCTCGGCACGCGCCTGGCGTCGAACCTGGCCGAAGCTTTGATAACCAATCCGGCGAAAGAAGCGTACCGCCGTGGCCTTGGACACCTTGGCAGAAAGCGCCAGCTCGGTGGCGGAATAGCTGGCGAGATCATTCAATCGGGACAAGGTCGTGTCGGCGAGCTTCTGCTCACCCGGCGGCAACCGATCGTACACCGCCATGATCGATTCCTGAATTGTCGGTTCCACCTCGTGCACTCGGCTCGCCCTGAAATAATTTGGTGACTGGCCACCGGGTGGAGAAGTTCAGGTTCCCGGTAGCAGCATGAAATTAATGTTTCACAGCGATGGTTCCATAAAACAATTGTTCCGTCAATACTGGATTACCCGAGTTTTGTCATTACGGTAAGCACCACCGTGCTGCCGAATGATGGCCGGGGCGATTCAAAATCACCGCGATCAAAATCGAGTCAGCGCTATGCGCGCCAGCGCACGGTCAGCGTTTCAATTCCGGTAGATCCTGTTGTGACCGACAAGTACCCGCTTGGATCGACAGCAAAGCAGATAAATATGTCTGCAATGAATATTCAGAAGTAATCCCTCCAGACCGCAACAACCACCAAGGATGCGCCGTGATGAGAACCTTCGACTACATGACAATGCAAAACACCGAATACCGGCATCGGCAACTGCTGATCGGTATCGTCGTGGTGATCCTGATCGGTACTCAAGGCGTGACGGCGGTCAACGCTGCAAACAACCAATTCCGGCCAATGTCCGTCGACGCGCAGGTGTCGCTGAAAACGGCTGACGAGGAGGGCGGTGAGCCGGCCAAAGTGCGGTGCAAGGAATGCGGCGTCATCGCATCAACGCAGGGATTAGGTCCAGACATCGCAAGCGTGGCGGGGCGCCGTGACGCACATGCGCTACCGACGGGTTCGAGCAATGGCGCCCAAATCTTTATCCGCATGGCCGATGGATCGAGCCGCAGCATCAGGGATGCGAGCACCGCCAACTGGCGAGCGGGCGAGCGCGTGATAGTCATCAATTGATCGAACTCGTCGAACAAACCGCTTACATGCGATAACTAACAGCCGACAATGCCGCGCTCGACCAGGCTCGACACATGTAAATCGACAGGCGGTCATGCCTGCACCGAATCCTCACGGGGTGAGTTTATCGGCCAGATTGCGCAAAGCGTAGAACAGGTCTAGCAGGACTTGGGCCAGCAGGCTTTGCATAAGCCGCTCATCGCTGTCAGCAGTACCTGCTGCAACAGGCGTCTGCAACCCCATTCCTTGGTGAGCATGCGCGCCTCATCTGCAGCCAATGTGGTCACTGAACCCTAAAAACCATTGTCCTGTCATGGTGTTAGCGGGCCTGTGCGCTCAAAAAATCATGCTATACATTTGAAATGATCTTTCTTCAAAAGATGCATTCGTTATTTCATTTGACGAACAAATGGGGAGAAACTCATGAGCATATCGATCAATGGCAAAGGTCAAAGAATCGGGCTTGCCCTCTCGGGTGGCGGTTTTCGTGCGGCAGCCTTCCATTTGGGCGTGTTTCGCAAACTGGAATCGCTGGGGCTGTTATGGAAGCTTGACTTGCTGACCTGCGTCAGCGGGGGCAGTATCGCTGGCGCATTTCTGGCGGCGAACTGGGGCAAGGCTGATACGCTGGACCGACTTGAAAACTATCTGCGCACCAGATCCATTGCCGTCTCGTCCGTCATCGGCGGACTACTCGATCCTTTCGAAAGTCGTTTGGACAAATTGGCCAGCAGCTACGACAAGGACCTATATGGGGGGATCACATTAAGCCAGCTTGCCAATGGACCGCGCCTCTATCTGAACGCCACCAACCTTGCCACCGGCAACATGTTTTTTTTTGTTACTGGCGGCGGCAAGCCGGCCGAGATGGGAGAACATCAGCTCGGCGTGACGACGGCAGACGATTTTCCCCTCAGCAAGGCCGTGGCAGCATCGTCGGCATTCCCGCCGGTGTTTCCGCCATTGCGGATTGGCGTCGATAAATACGCATTCGCCGAAGGTGAGTATGTGACCCTTACCGATGGGGGCGTGTATGACAACCTTGGGGTGAACCCCTTGTTACGGGAACGCAACGAACTTGATTACGCCCTGATCAGCGACGGTGGTAAACCCTTCGAAAACAACGATCGCCCAACCGAATCCGGCACTGCGGTCTTGTATGAATCCATCAACATTCTGATGGAACAGGTGCGCGGCCTTCAGTTCAAGCGTCTGGAACTTGCACACCTATCCGGCAAGGGGCCAAAGCCATTATGGTTCTCGATTGATAGCCAGATCGGCGAGAGTCAGCCGGGCGACTCAAGCTTCGCCTCGGCCATCAGTACCAACCTGAAGAAACTCGGCCCTGCCGAGATGGCTGTATTGACCCGTCATGCGGGAGCATTGCTGGATCATCGCTTGAAGACTTATGCGAATGAACTTCTGACTGCGTAAACGCGCACTGGACATCACCTGGTCCTGGCCACTAACAAGGAGTCCTCAACATGTCGTTATTGACACCTGCTGATCGACAACTCATTGGCGATAGGGGCCTTGCCCTCGATGATGAGCAATACACCCAGACCATTGCCGGCATGGGGATGTTCATCAGCCATCGGGTATCCGGCGCGCGTGGCCCGGAGGATTTCATCGGCTGGTCACCCGATAATTTCCGCATCAGCCTGGAACATTTTCAATATGAACCCTCCCAGTCCTATCTGGGATCATTGCGTGACAAGTGGCTGACGCAGATCGCCGCGTCACCCGATAAGCGGGTCCTGATCAGCGCAGAGCATCTCGACAGGGACCCGGATATCGCTTCCATCGTTCGCATCCTCAATCACCCAGCAACTCAGGCCACGTCCGTATTCATCGAAAAATACATTGCCCAGGCCGATTTGCGTTGGCAATGGCCACTGCGCATCGGTGCCTTCGAGGACGATGTGGACCGGCTTGACCTTTATCGCCTGGCGGATGTCTGGCCGGCGAATACGCTTTCTGATGTCATCCCGCTGAGCCGCGCAGCGGCGCGCAGTGAAATCCTGGTGATGCAGGGCGGGGTGCGTGACAGCCTGCGACGTCTTCTGAGCTTGCCGCACCAGGTGCGCACCGGCCATATCGTTTTGATCGGACCGGTGGATGTCGTATGGCGTGAGTTGAGCAGCCATATGGAGTCCCTGCTGTCTGAAACGCAGGCCGGTGCCCTGTCGCTGATCGCCTGCCTGCCGGAAGAGGTTGGCGGACGCTTCAATAAATTGATCGAGGAGTTGTCCCACAACCACTCCTATGATCTGGCGTTGGCAGAAGCATTTCCGCGTGAGTCGTCGATCCATCTGGTGGATTTTCGACTGATCGAAGCAGCCGCAATGACGACGGTCGCGCGCGACCTGGGTCGCAGCTTGCGGGAGATGCCTCTCATGGCCAGGATGGCGGTGCCGGACGAGGCGCTGCAGCGTGCCAACATTGGCTGGACCTCGGCTAAGCCCCCGGCTGCCCTCGGCGAAGAACTGGTAAAAAGTGCAGCGGAGATTCCTTTCGGGGCCGAATCCCGGGGCGCTACCGGGTTGCGCGAAATCGCCACTGCCGAGCGCAGTGCGCGGCGTGATGCTGCCCGCAGCGAACCCTCGCGTTTTCTGCAGGGCGACCTGTTCAAGCTCGCTGAGGGCAATGCCGAACCCGAGCTGCGCGGCTTCATTGTCGGCCGAAGATATCGGCTCGATGTGTTTATCGGTCCCGGCGGCGCAGGTGCGATCATCGCCGATGAAGTCTTTGATGACACGCTGCTTGACTGGAAAACCAAACACTCCCATACGCTGCAGGTCATGTTCGCCGACCCCGGACAATGGGACGAACCACTGACCGGCAAGCTGGTCCTCCCCAGGGAGGGCATGAGCACAAAGTGTCAGTTGCTGTTTGTACCTGGCCGGGCAGGCCGGTTTGCCGGACGCGTGACGATCTACCACCGTGGGCGAATTTTGCAAACCGCGCTGCTGAAATCAAGCGTGTATGAATCAGAGGCGGCACTGGCTGACGTGACTGATTCTGAGCCGCTACGCTTTCGAGTTGAATCGGAGATCCGCCGCAGCCTTGGCACCCTGGACGACCGTCGCCGTTTCGATGCCTGCATGGTGCTGAACAACACAACCGACAACAAGCCGGCCGCAACCACCGGCAGCAAGGATGGGGCCTATATTTCAACCCTCGACAAGGTTGCACCACAGCTCGCCGCGATCAACAGCCTGATGAACGACGTGGCAAACGATGCCCAGCATTACGCGAAGGGGCTGATGAGCAAGGAAAATGCCGAGTTGCTGTGCAACCTGGCAATGGAGGGCAATTGGGTATTCCGCAACCTGGTGCTCAACTTCAGATACAAGTCCTCCGCCGCGGAAGCGCTACGCAATGCGGAACACTTGCAGATTGTCAGCACCCATCCGGACGAACCGGTGCCCCTTGAGTTCGTGTATGACTATCCACCGCCCAAGGAAGGTGCGCCAGTCTGCAAGAACGCCCGGCAGGCACTCAAGACCGGACACTGCCCGAGCAGTTGCAAGCCGAGCAAGAGCCCGGCTCCGCACGTCTGTCCGCTCGGGTTCTGGGGCTTGAGCAGGGTGATCGAACGTCACCAGATCGAACAGACGGATGATGACATTTCCAAGGCGGCGGCAGTCGTCAGGAGCGAACCGATCGAGGGGCGCGACATCCTTCCGCTCCAGGGGCCGAGCCTGCTCGCGGTCAGCAAGCAGGTGCCCGCAGCTGCGCGTGGTGATCTGGAAAAGGCCATGAAGGCAGTTTGGGGAGGCGAGGTCGTTGCGGTCAAGAAGTGGGAGCAGTGGGTTACCGCCGTCCATGAAAAACGGCCGGTGATGCTGCTGGCCCTGCCGCATACGGCAGGGAGCGGGGCGCACATCAGCCTTGAGATCAGCGGCAAGACCTTGAAAAGCGCCTTTATCGATGAGACTTATGTCAAGGCGGGCCCGGCGGACAACGGCCCACTGGTGATCCTGTTTGGCTGCGACACGGCCAATGTCGCCGACACGGAAGCCTATACCCGCCACGTAACCGTGTTTCGCCAGGCTGATGCCGCACTGGTGCTGGGTACGGTCGGGACGGTGCTCGGAGAGGATGCTGCAAAAGTTGCCGCAAAGATAGTCGAACAACTGGTAGCTACCAGCAAGAATTCGACCGAACGCTTTGGCGAAGTGCTCAGGCAGGTCAAGCGTGATGCGGTTGCTGACAGCCTGATGCTGGCAATGTGCCTGGTCGCGTTTGGCGACGCCGACTGGCGCTTGAAATAGGAGACCCACGATGCCATCACCCTTCTTTCGCATCAATCTGCTGCCCGCGCGACATGGCGACTGCCTCTGGGTCGAGTATGGCGTGGGTGACAAGGTGAATCGCATCCTGATCGATGGTGGTCCCGTCAGCACCTTCGAATTCATCAAGCAACGGGTCGATGACATGCCACCGGGCGACAAGGTGCTCGAACTGGTTGTGCTGAGTCATGTCGATGCTGACCACGTTGAGGGGTTGGTCAGGTTGTTTGCCGAGAAACCCTTGCCATTCAAGGTCCGCCAGGTCTGGTTCAATGGCTGGCGGCAGATGAAAAAGGCCCATGGCTTGTTGGGCGCACTCCAGGGCGAGTTCCTGAGTGCGCTCCTGGTGCGCCGGGCGCCGCGTGCCTGGGATCCGGACGGTGCGCCGTGGGTGGTGCGCGGCCAAGGCAAACTGCCCTGTCACAAGTTGCCCGGTGGCATGAGGCTCACCTTGCTGTCTCCCGACACGACAAGCCTTAAAAAGATGGCTAAGGCATGGGAAAAAGCCGTGAAAAAGGCGGGAATTGACCCCGGGGATCTTGAAGCGGCGTGGAAGGCGCTTGCCAAGAAGAAGCAGTTCGTTCCGAAGGAGGGCTTGTTGGGGGCAACGCCGAGCATGGATGAACTGCTCAAGGCCCAGTTCATGGAAGATGATTCGTCGCCGAATGGCAGCAGCATCGCTTTTCTGGCCGAATACAGGGGCAAGAGTGTGCTGTTTCTGGCAGATGCCCACCCCGACGTAATTTATGCCTCCCTGCAGAGGCTATGCGCAGAACGCGGTGTCAGCCAACTGGCTGTAGACGCCGTAAAAGTCGCGCACCATGGCAGCAAGAACAACACAAGCAAGGAAATGCTCGGACTGATTCGCAGCCCGGCCTATCTGATCAGTACCAATGGTGACTATTTCGATCACCCCGACCCCGAATGCGTCGCCATGATCCTGAAACATGGCAAACCGAGCCGGCTTTACTTCAATTATTCCAGCGAACACACCGAGCCCTGGCTGGCTAAAGCATCTCAAACAAAATATGGCTACAAAGCCATTGCCCGCAAATCCACCGAACCTTCATTAGGCGTGGATCTTTGAACGGCATTGGTTTGGGCCTTTGATCCAATCAACCCTTGCGAGTGTGGTTGAGGTCAATCGCTTCTCCATACACACAAACACGCCAAGGTCAATTATTTTAGTATGCCAAACGCGCAGGCTATTTGACATAATATAGATTATGCGAACCGCGATATGGCATTTCTTCCCGGGCAACTCTTGTCTAAATCACTCCTAATCACTATGATGAATAGCGACCAACATTGATAGGAGAATTCCATGGGGCATGCAGAAACCAAAGTCTTCACCGCACATGTGCCGCTATCGCTGGCCGAAAAAGTCGATCGCTTGGCCGTCCGCCTTGACCGTTCGCGCGGCTGGATCGTCAAACAAGCGTTAGCTGCCTGGATAGACCAAGAAGAAGAGCGCACCCGGTTAACCGGCGAGGCATTGGCCGACGTGGATGCCGGAAGAGTCATTGACCATCAGGCCGTACAGGCGTGGGCCGATAGTCTCAGTACCGAACAACCACTGCCGCTAACCAGTTGATGGCGCTGAAGTGGACCAGTAAGGGTTTGTCGGATTTGGCGCGTCTGTACGAATTCCTGGCGCCGGTAAACCAACCCGCCGCTGCCCGCGCAGTGCAAGCGCTTGTGGCAGCGCCCGCCAGCCTGCTGGCCAATCCGCGTATTGGTGAAAAACTGGAAGAGTTCGAGCCACGCGAGGTACGCCGGATTCTCGTCGGCAAATATGAAATGCGCTACGAAATACAAGAATCGACGATCTACGTACTGCGTCTGTGGCACACCCGCGAGGATCGGTAACAATGCTCGGCGGACTCAATCGAGGCCTTGGGATGGCGGATCAAGCGTATCCACCTGTTTTTCCCGAGTTTCCTGCCAGGCCCGATAAACCAGCAGCGCCACCTGTGCATCGTTTGCCGCGTATAGCAGTTGCTGTGGGGTCAAACGCCGGCTGGCCCAGTTGCTGGTGCCGATGCGCTTGTGCTTCTGGAGTTTCTGCCCGAAGAAATGCGCCACGGCCACTTTGGCGCCAACCGTCCCGCGATGGCCGGGACCGCGCAAAACCTCGCCCATGTCGATCAGGTTTTGCACATCGATCCCCAGGCGGGACTGCAATACTGTGCGGTCATTGCCCAGGCCAAAGCCGATTTTCTGGACCAGGGGTGACTCAAGAATGGTCTTCAGCACGGCGTGGCCTGAGGTCCAGGATATGGGGAAGAGATAGGCCCGGGTTTCCGTGGCGAGTTGGACCAGATGGGGACCGGTCGATACCTCCCCCTTCAGGAAGGTCGGTTTTGATTCGGTGTCGAAGCCGATCACCTCGGCCCCCAGCAAAGCCATAAGCGCCGCGTCAGCCTGTTCGTCGGAGGCAACGAGGTTCACGTCGGCAAGCGCGATGCCCGGATAGACGGGCAGTTCAGTCTCCCGCAGGGACGACCGGCTCAGTTGCACGTCGCTCAATTCAACACGCCCCCATTCTGGCCCGGAGCCATCCGCCGATGACTTCGATTTCTTCGAGGCAGATGGCGTGCGGCATGGGATATTCATGCCATTCAAGCTTGTAGCCGCACTGCTTCAAGTAACCTCTAGCTTGCAATCCAAGCTGGATGGAAACCACGTCGTCCTCGGTGCCATGGGCGGCAAAGATCGGTGTAGCCCGATTGGCCTCGGCGGCTTCCTTGCTCAGCAATCGCTGGCTGGGCAGATAAGTCGATAAGGCAATCACGCCGGCCAAAGGCTCCGGATGCGTCAGCGCCGCTGTGTAGGCGATGGCGCCGCCTTGCGAAAAGCCGGCGAGAAATATTCTGTAACTCGGAATTCCGCGCTGGTTTTCGCGCTCAATCAGGGTGCGGATCATTTCCCGGGATTGCAGGATGCCTGCTTCATCGACCTGCCGGCTGGAAGGTTCGAGTGAAATGATGTCGTACCAGGCCCGCATCACATAGCCACCGTTGCAGGTCACCGGAATCTCGGGCGCGTGAGGAAAGACGAAACGGACACCCGGCGCGTCACCCAGCCCCAATTCGGGCACGACGGGGACAAAATCGGAGCCATCCGCGCCAAGGCCATGCAGCCAGATCACCGCGAATTCCGGTTTGGCACTGGTCTCGATTTCGATGGGGGGTGACGGGTTTTCCATTGCTTCCTCGCAGGCTGCGACCGGGTAAATCAATCTCTAAGTACCTTGAGCTATCTCGGGGAAGAGTACATCGGTAAAGCCAAAACGGGTGAAATCCCGCATCCGCGTCGGGTACAGCTTCCCGATCAGGTGGTCGCACTCATGCTGCACCACCCGGGCATGAAAACCTTCAACCGTGCGGTCAATCGGCTTGCCTGCCGGATCGATCCCCTGGTAACGGATGCGCTTGTATCGCGGCACCTCCCCGCGCAAGCCAGGAACCGACAGGCACCCTTCCCATCCCAGATCCTCCTCGTCCGACAACGGTGTGATGACGGGATTGATCAGGATGGTCTGCGGCACAGCTTCGGCATCGGGATAGCGTTCGCTTTTCTCGAAACCGAAGATCACCACCTGCAAACCGATGCCGATCTGCGGTGCCGCCAGGCCGACGCCATCCGCCGCTGCCATGGTGTCGAACATGTCCTGGATCAGGACATTAAGTTGCGGGTCGGCGATGTCTTCGACAGGCCGGGCAATCTCCAGCAAGCGGGGATCGCCCATGCGCAGGATGGTTTGGATACTCATGTCTCTCTCATTTCTTCGCGACAAATCCGTAATTGACGAGATCGGCGGCAATGCCTTCGGCAAGCTTGCGGTAACCCGTCGCGTTCGGGTGGATCTGATCTGATTTCAGGTTGGCATCGGCGAGCACCTTGGCGAAGATGGCCGGTACCAGTGGAACTTTCTCTTCTTCGGCAAGTTCCGCGAAAATCGGGGAATCCGGTAACAGGCCGAACGCGGCGCCAAGCGGGGAGAACTTCGGTGTCGCCACCAACACCACAGGAATCCCCGTCTGCTTGATGCGTTTCAGGATGGCGCGCACGTTCTCTTTTGTTTCAGATTCCGGTTGGCGACGCAGAAAGTCGTTGCCGCCAATTTCGACGATCACCAGCGCGGGTTTCGTTTCATCAAGCGCCGATTCGACTCTCGCCTTCAACCCGGCAGAAGTGTCCCCTGGAATACCCTGGTTCAGGATGGCCCATCCGGTGAGGGACGCCAGTTGCGTAGGGTAATCCTCGCCGGGCGCAGCACCGGTGCCGAAGGTCACGCTGTCGCCGAGCGCCAGAACAACGCTTCCTGCTGGCAAAGAAGAGTGCTTTGGCTCACGGCCGCAGGCGCCCACCAGAAGCAATGCCACAAGCGTCGAGGCAATAAGGAACGTGCGCAAGCTGAGATTCATGGCGACAGATCTTTAATTCAATGGACCAAATACATTAAACCCTACATGGTTCACGCGCGCACAGATGGACAACATTAAGCCAGAATAGTCATCATGCAAATCTGGTTCGATACCCTCAGGGAAATGTTGATCAATGCCTTACAGCTAATTGAGCGGCGGATGCTGCCGCTCAGGTGGCTGCTGTTATGCGCCTGCACGCTGCTGAGCGCCTGCGCGCCGTTGCCGACCGGTGCGCCCGGGCAGCCGATTGTCGTGCCGTCGCCGAACCATGACGAGCGGCGGCCCAACTACGTGATCCTGCACCAGACGTCGAACGACCGTGCGGCGGATGCGCTGCGCACGCTGACCGACCCGGCCCGCAAGGTGAGTTCGCATTACCTGATCGACCGCGATGGCACGCTTTACCATCTGGTGGATGAGCGGCGGCGGGCCTGGCATGCCGGCGTGTCGTACTGGGGCGGCAACACCGACCTCAACTCGGCATCGCTCGGCATCGAACTGGACAACAACGGCGTGGAGCTCTTCCCGGAAGCCCAGATCACCGCCCTGCTCGCTTTGCTGGAAGAACTGCAGACGCGCTATCAGATTCCGCCGCCGAATTTTCTCGGCCATGGCGATGTGGCACCGCGCCGCAAGGTCGATCCGAGCCGCTATTTTCCCTGGCAACGGCTGGCCGAGGTCGGGTTTGGCATCTGGTGCCGGGCACCGTCTCCACTGCCGGCCGAATCCGCCGATGCGGGCTTGTTGTTGCGGGCTTTCGGCTACGACATGACCGACCCGCAGGCCGCCCTGACCGCCTTTCGGCGGCATTTTCGCGGAGAGGATTTCGACGGCGCGGTTACGCCGGACGAACTGGCCATGCTGCGCTGCCTGATCGAGGAAAAGAACGGCTTTTGAGCTGATCGGCCGGTTCCCGGCTTCCTGCGCTCAACGGATCAACAGGAAGGCCAATAATAGGATGTTCAGCACCAGCGATCCCGCTGCCAGGAGCTTCAGGCCAAATTGCGGATCGCGCTGCATCAGGGGGGTGCGCCGCGCAACCCGCAAGGGACGCTGGGCGCCACGTTCGAGTGCCAGCAAGAATTCCTCGGCTGTCTCGAATCGGGCGGCAGGATCACGCGCCACGCCCTTGAGGATCACGGATTCAAGCCATTCGGGAATATCCGGGCGGTAGCGCGTCGGCGGCACCGGGTCGCCGAATTTCGGATGCTGGAAGGGTTCGACCTCGCCATACGGATATTTGCGCGTCAGCAGTTGGTAGAGCGTGACGCCGACTGCGTACAGGTCACTCGCTTCGTTTGCCGCTGCGCCGCTGAGCAGTTCCGGCGCCATGTAGCTTGGTGTGCCCGGATTGTTGATTTCATTGAATATCTCTGCTGCGTCCTGACCATCGGCGGCGGCCACGCCCAGATCGAGCAGGCGCAGCCGGCCATCGGCACCGAGATGCAGGTTATCCGGCTTGATGTCGCGGTGGATGATGGCGAGGCGATGCAGCGTTGCCAGTCCCTTGAGGGTGCGCGTGGCGAGATCGGCGGCTTCGGTCGGGGTGAAGTGGCGCCCCTGGGCCAGGTGGCGTGCCAGCGTCGCGCCGGCGTGCCAGCTCATCAGATAGTAAAGATGGCTGCGCTGCGGCCAGTTCACTACCTGTGGAAAGTCGGCGCTGGCGATACGGCGTGCCAGCCATTCCTCGTGCGCCAGTGCGGCGGCATCGGCCGGGTCTGTGGTTCCGCGCAGCGTCTTGAGCACGTAAAACTGCCCGGAATCGGGTACCCGCACGCGATAGAGCAGCGTGACGCGCGATTCATGCAGGGTTTCGACTACTTCAAGCTCATCGAGCAGTTGGCCCGGCTTGAGCCGTGGCGGCAAAGGCAAGGCACCGACGCGGGCGACGGCATCGCGCAAGCTGTCGCGCGGCAGGGAGTTCACGCGGAGCACCAGCGCGGTGCAGTTGTCCTGTGCGCCGTTTTCGGTGGCAGCAAAGGCGATACGTGCGGCAAGCTCTTCCGCAGTGCCCTTGTCTTGCAGCAGTCGGGCGAGTTTTGCGTCACCCAGGGTGCCCCAGACCCCGTCGCTGGCGATCAGGAAGAGGTCGCCCTCCTCCAGGTTGCCGTCGGCGTAGTCGACCGAAAGTTTCTCGTCGAGACCGACTGCCCGCGAGAGCACGTTCTTGAGTTCGGGGTGTTCCCAGACATGGTCGCCGGTGAGCTGCAGCAATTCACCGTTGCGCAACCGGTAAATGCGCGTGTCGCCGACATGGGCAATGACATAGCGCCGGCCGCGCAGCACGAGGGCGGAGAGTGTCGTCGCCATGCCCGCGGTTTCCCTGGCACGGCGGCTGTGCGCATGGAGCCAGCGGTTCAGCGACACGATCACTTTGTCGAGAGACTGCGGCACGCCCCAGGTATCGGGGGTCGCGTAGTAATCGGCCAACAGGCTGCGCACGCAATATTCCGCCGCTTCGCGACCGTTGGCATGGCCGCCGACACCATCCGCCACGGCGGCGATCAGGCCCTTGTTGTCGAGTTCGGCGCCTTCCGGCGTGACGGCGGCACAATAGTCCTCGTTGCGCGGACGCGGGCCGGGCAACGAAACGTGGCCGAGATCGACGATGAGCGAATTGCTTGTGGTCATGTGGATGGCAGGGTAACCCGGATGACGCAAGCTACCCTGCCCTGCCCGATCAGATGCGGGCCGCCGTCAATTGCGGCGAGCCCCAGGTGGTGCGCCAGCGCTGCTTGACTGAAGTCAAGCCGACCAGGGCCAGCATCGCCAGCACGGCAAAGATCAGGAAGCCCGCCATGTAGCTGCCGGTCAGCTGCTTTGAATAGCCGAGCGAAGATGCCAGATAGAAGCCGCCCAGACCGCCGGCCATGCCTACCAGGCCGGTCATGACGCCGATTTCCTTGCGAAAACGCTGCGGTACCAACTGGAACACCGATCCATTGCCCATGCCCAGCGCCAGCATCGCCAACATGAACACCACTAGGGCCATCCATGCCTCCGGCAGGCCGATGCTGACGATGGCCAAAAAGACCGCCGCGGCGACATAGACCACCGAGAGCGACTTGATGCCGCCGATCCGGTCAGCCAGCGCACCGCCGATTGGTCGCACCAGAGAACCGGCAAAGACGCAGGCGGCGGTGAAATAGCCCGCCATCTTCGCGTCCAGCCCGTATTGGGTGTTGAAGTAAATGGTGAGGCTTGATGCGAGTCCGACGAAACCGCCGAAAGTGACCGAATAAAAGAACATGAACCACCAGGAATCCTTATCACGAAGGATCACCAGATATTCGGCGAGGTGCTTCGGTGGCGGGCATTCGGGCGCGTCTTTGGCCATCAGCAGATAGGCGACGAAGACAATGGCCAGCGGGATCAGCGCCAGCCCGAAGACATTGGTCCAGCCATAGGCCGCCGCCAGGCCGGGGCCGAGCAGCGCGGCCAATGCCGTGCCGGAGTTGCCGGCGCCGGCGATGCCCAAAGCCTTGCCCTGATGTTCCGGGGGATACCAGCGCGAGGCGAGCGGCAACGCCACGGCGAAAGACGCGCCGGCAACGCCGAGGAAAAAACCGAGGATCAAGGTCTGTTCATAGCTGTGGATGCCGAAATGCCAGGCAACGAACAGCGCGACCATGACGATCACCTGGCCGATCGCACCGGTCAATTTTGGTTTCAGGTGATCGACCATCAGGCCCATAAAAATGCGCAGCACGGCGCCGGCCAGCACCGGGGTGGCGACCATCATGCCCTTCTGCGCATGCGAGAGGCCAAGATCAGCGGCGATTTGCACGCCAAGTGGGCCAAGGATCACCCACACCATGAAGGCAAGGTCGAAATAGAGAAATGCGGCCAGCAGGGTCGGCGTATGGCCGGATGCCAGAAAGGATTTTTTGTCCATGATGCGTGCGCTCCAGGTTGAAGGTAATGGAGAGCCATACGCAATGGTCGTGCCATGTACGAATTTCCGCGGTTTCGCGGCAATCTCCATGACAAATGGCACCTTGATGGTGCGTGTGCGCTGCCGATGCACCGGCAAGAGGCACTACAACGATGACAAAACCCGCTTGTTGGGGAAATCGAGGGGTGGCACAGCCCTTGCTCTGGGAATACCTATCCAATGTTTGCAAAAGGACAAACGATGAAAAAACATAAACTCGTGATGGTAGGTAACGGCATGGCCGGCTGCCGCACGCTTGAAGAGCTGATCAAGCTCGCGCCCGATCTCTACGAGATCACCGTGTTCGGCGCCGAGCCGCATCCCAACTACAACCGCATCCTGCTTTCGCCCGTGCTGGCCGGCGAGATGACGCTGTCCGACATCGTCCTCAACGACCTGGACTGGTATCGCGACAACGACATCACCCTGCACACCGGCAAACAGGTGACGAAAATCGACCGCAAGGCACGCAAGGTGATCACGGCGGACGGCACGGAAGCCGAATATGACCGATTGCTGCTCGCCACCGGCTCCTCGCCCTTCATCCTGCCGGTGCCGGGCAAGGACCTGCCGGGCGTAATTGCATATAGGGACATCGCCGACACCGAGTCGATGATCGAGGCCGCCAAGCATCACAGCCACGCCGTGGTGATCGGCGCCGGGCTGCTCGGTCTCGAAGCGGCCAATGGACTCAAGCTCAGGGGCATGGACGTCACCGTCGTGCATCTGGCCGACTGGATCATGGAACGCCAGCTCGACAAGACCGCCGCCGACCTGTTGCAGACTTCGCTGGAAGCCAAGGGGCTGAAATTCCTGCTCGGCAAGCAGACGGCGGAACTGGTCGCCGGGGAAAGCGGTCGCGTCGCCGCCATCCGGTTCAAGGATGGCGTTGGCATCCCTGCCGACCTGGTGGTGATGGCCGTCGGCATCCGCCCGAATACCGCGCTGGCCGAGTCGGCCGGCATCCGTTGTGAGCGTGGCATCGTCGTCGACGACACCCTGCAGACCTACGATCCGAAAATCTACGCCGTCGGCGAATGCGTCGCACATCGCGGCGTCGCCTACGGTCTGGTCGCGCCGCTCTTTGAGCAGGCCAAGGTCTGCGCGAACCACCTTGCTCAAATGGGCATCGGCCGCTATGCCGGTTCGGTGACCTCGACCAAGCTCAAGGTGACCGGCATCGACGTATTTTCGGCCGGCAATTTCATGGGCGGCGAGGGGACGGAAGAAATCGTACTGTCCGATCCGTCCGGCGGGCTCTACAAGAAACTGGTCATCCAGGGCGATCATCTGGCGGGTGCCGTGCTCTACGGCGACACCGCCGACGGTGCCTGGTATTTCCAGTTGCTGAAGAACAAGCAGAGCATCGCCGAAATCCGCGATCACCTGATGTTTGGCCAGAACCATGTGGGCGACGTTGGCCACGCCGGCCAGGTCAAGGCGGCGGCGATGGCCGACAGTGCCGAAGTCTGCGGCTGCAACGGCGTCTGCAAGGGCGATATCGTCAAGGCGATCAAGACCCATGGCCTGTTTACGGTGGAAGATGTGCGCAAGCACACCAAGGCGTCGTCGAGCTGCGGCTCCTGCACCGGACTCGTCGAGCAACTGCTTGCCTCGACCGTCGGCGGTGCCTATCAGCCGTCGGACAGCAAGAACAAGCCAGTGTGCGGCTGCACGGATCACACTCATGGCGAGGTGCGCGCCGCCATCCGCGACCAGCACCTGCTGAACATCCCGGACACCCTGCGTGCGCTGGGCTGGAAAACGCCGAACGGCTGCGCCACTTGCCGCCCGGCGCTCAACTATTACCTGATCTCGTCCTGGCCGAAAGAAGCCGAGGACGACCCGCAAAGCCGTTTCATCAACGAGCGCGCCCATGCCAACATCCAGCGGGACGGCACCTTCTCGGTCGTGCCGCGCATGTGGGGCGGCCTGACCACGCCGAACGAGTTGCGCGTGATCGCCGACGTCGCCGAGAAATACCAGGTGCCGACCGTCAAGATGACCGGCGGCGCGCGCATCGACCTGCTGGGCATCAGGAAGAGCGACCTGCCGAATGTCTGGGAAGACCTCGGCAAGGCCGGCCTGGTGTCCGGCCACGCCTACGGCAAGTCGATCCGCACCGTGAAGACCTGCGTCGGCGCCGAGCACTGCCGCTTCGGCACCCAGTTGTCGTTGAGCATGGGCGTCAAGCTGGAGAAGATGCTGTTCGGCATGTGGGCGCCGCACAAGGTGAAACTCGCGGTCAGCGGTTGCCCGCGCAACTGTGCCGAAGCCGGCATCAAGGACGTCGGCGTGATCGGCGTCGACTCGGGTTACGAGCTCTACGTCGCCGGCAACGGCGGCATCAAGACCGAGGTCGCCATGTTCATGTGTAAGGTTAATAATGATTCTGAAGTACTTGAATATTCAGGATCATTTCTTCAGCTATATCGCGAAGAAGCCTACTATCTCGAACGTACCTGCCACTACGTCGCCCGAGTCGGACTCGACTATGTGAAGCAGAACATCGTCGCGGATGCGGCGCGGCGCGGCGAGCTTTACGAGCGCCTGCTGTACTCGCTGCAGGACTACGAAGACCCCTGGGCGAACGCAGTCGCCCAGCCGGCGGCACGCCGCGAATATGAAGTGCTGGAGGTGAACGCATGAACGATTGGAAAAAACTCTGCGCGCTGGACGACATCCCGCGCCTCGGCAGCCGCGTCGTCAAGTCGCCCAAGGGCGACATCGCGGTCTTCCGCACCGCCGAGGACGACATCTTCGCGCTGCACGACAAATGCCCGCACAAGGGCGGGCAACTGTCGCAGGGCATAGTCGCCGGCAAGGTCGTCACCTGCCCGATGCACAGCTGGAAGATCCAACTCGAAAGCGGGGAGGCCATGGCGCCGGATGTCGGTTGCGCGCATAGCTTCGCCGTCAAGCTAGAAGGCGAGACGATCTGGATTTCACTGTAATGAACAGGGAGCTTGCCGAAACGAAGAGCGTCTGCTGCTATTGCGGCGTCGGCTGCGGCGTGATCATCCAGTCGGCTGGCGAGCACATCGTCGGCGTCCGGGGCGACCCGGAGCATCCGGCCAACTTCGGCAAGCTCTGTTCCAAGGGCAATACCCTGCACATGGCCGCCGTGCAGACCGGCCGCGCTACCGTGCCGCTCTTGCGCGAGAGCCGCGCCGTCCTGCCAGCGCCGACTTCCTGGGATTACGCGCTCGACGTCGCGGCGGATCGCTTCGCGCGCATCATCGAAGAGCACGGCCCCGATGCCGTCGCCTTTTATGTTTCCGGCCAGTTGCTGACCGAGGATTACTACGTCTTCAACAAGCTGGCGCGCGCGCTGGTCGGCACCAACAACATCGACTCGAACTCGCGGCTGTGCATGTCCTCGGCCGTCGCCGCCTACAAGGCGACACTCGGTTCCGATGCCGTGCCGTGTTCCTACGAGGATATTGATCTCGCGGATCTGATGCTGATCGCCGGCTCGAACACCGCCTACGCGCACCCCGTCGTCTTCCGCCGCATCGAGGCGGCACGCGAGAAGCATCCGGATCTGAAACTTATTGTCGTTGATCCGCGCCGCACCGACACCGCCGCCAGCGCCGACCTGCACCTGGCCATTGCGCCGGGTTCCGACGCCCTGCTCTATTCGGCCATGCTCCACGTGCTGCTCTGGGAAGGCCTCACCGACAACCGCTTCATCGCGGACCATACCAGCGGATTCAAGGAGTTGCGCACGCAACTGGCCGAACTGACGCCCGGTGCGGTGGCCGCCGCCTGCGGGCTGAAGGCCGAGGAAATCGTCACCGCCGCGCACTGGTTCGGCGAAGCGAAAGCGCCGCTTTCCTTCTGGTGCCAGGGCCTCAACCAGTCGATCCACGGCACCGCGAACGGCGCGGCGTTGATCCACCTGCACCTTGCCACCGGAAAAATTGGAAAACCTGGGATGGGGCCGTTCTCGCTGACCGGCCAGCCCAACGCCATGGGCGGTCGTGAAACCGGCACGATGGCGAACCTGCTGCCCGGCCACCGCAATCCGGGTTCCGCAACAGACCGCGCCGAACTCGCAAAGATCTGGAACATCCCCGCGCTGCCCGAAACACCGGGCAAGACCGCCGTCGAACTCTTCGATGCGCTCGCCGATGGTTCGATCAAAGCGGTGTGGATCGCCTGCACCAACCCGGCCCAGTCGCTGCCTGACCTCGCCAAGGTGCGCGCGGCCCTGACCAAGGCAGAATTCGTCGTCGTGCAGGACGCCTGGGGCGACACCGAAACCGCCGCCTTCGCCGACCTGCTGCTGCCTGCCGCCACCTGGGGTGAGAAGGACGGCACGGTGACGAATTCCGAGCGCCGCATTTCGCGCGTGCGTGCCGCCATTCCCGCACCGGGCGCGGCGCGTGCCGACTGGCGCATCGCCCGCGATTTCGCGCTCAAGCTGGGAGAAAAAGTCGGCGTGACCGCAGGAAATCCCCGTGGGACTGGCGAGACGGCGGAAAAACTCTTCGCCTTCGCTTCACCGGCCGATGTCTACGCCGAACACGTCCAAACTACTGTTGGCCGCGACCTTGACATCGGTGGCTTGTCGCACAAGGCGCTTGACGAGTTCGGCCCGCAGCAGTGGCCCTTCCCCGCCAGCGCAACCAGCGGGAAAGCGCGGCTCTATGAAGATCGCCGTTTCGCCAGCGCCGACTTTCGCGCGCAGTTCATTGCCATCGACACCGGCCTCACCGCCGAGAGTCCCGACGCCCGCCATCCCTTCCGCCTCATCACCGGTCGGCTGCGCGACCAGTGGCACGGCATGAGCCGCACCGGCCGCATTCCGCGCCTCTACGCCCACGAACCTGAACCGCGCCTGCAAATCCACGCGTCCGACCTGCAACGCCGCGGCTGGCAGGAAGGTCAATTGATGCGGGTGAAGAGCCGGCGCGGCGAAATCGTCCTGCCGCTGGCGGCCAGCGAGGAGGTCAAGCCGGGACAGGTTTTTCTCGCCATGCACTGGGGGCGGCGCAGCCTCTCGCACGACGGTGTCAATGCCCTGACGCTCGCCAGCTGCGACCCCATTTCGAAGCAGCCCGAGCTCAAGCACGCCGCCCTGCGCATCGCGCCGGCCGAACTGCCCTGGCGCCTGCTCATGCTGCGCGCGGCGGACAATACAGCGGAGGCCGAGGAACAGGTGCTGCAATGGCGCGCGCGCCTCGAACCGCTGCTCGCCGATTTCGACTACGCCGCGCTGACGCTGGACGGTCGCGACCGCCCGCTCATCGCCCTGCGCCTCGCCTGTGCAAACCCGCTGGCGGCGGGACGTATCGAGACGCTCGCCCATGCATTGGACCTGCCGGCCGACGCCTGCCTCAATTATCAGGACCCGGCCAGAAGCATTGTCAAACGCGCCTGCATCCAGGACGGCCGCCTGACCGGCATGCTGCTCGCCGGCGAGGACGCCGCCGGCGGCTGGCTGCGCACCGCGATCCGTGACGGCGTCGCCGTAGACGAGCTGCGCCGCTGGCTGTTCGCCCCGCTCGCCACGCCGCCCATCGCCGCCGCCGCGCCGCGCCACATCATCTGCAACTGCCTCGATGTGCCGGAGGAGGCGATTCGCCGCGAAATCGCCGCCGGCGCCGACTTGGCCACCCTGCAGGAAAAGCTCCAGTGCGGCACTTCCTGTGGTTCCTGCGTGCCGGAACTGAAGCGGATGCTGGTCAGGCCGTAGCCCGCAGTTGCAGGATGCGCCGCGCGCCGTTGAGCACCAGCAAGCCGATCAACAGGCCGATCACCAGGTCGGGAATGTTCGATCCGCTCCAGGCCACCAGCATGCCGGCAACGATCACGCCGAGGTTGGCGAGCACGTCGTTGGTCGAGAAGATCCAGCTCGCCCGCATGTGCGCACCGCCCTCGCGGTGCTTTGCCAGCAGGGCCAAGCAGGCCACGTTGGCCACCAGCGCCAGCAGTGCGATGCCGATCATCGGCAGTGGTTCGGGTGAACTGCCCAAGAGCCAGCGTCGCAGCACCTCGCCCAGGGCACTGAGCGCCAGCAGCAGTTGCAGCCAGCCGGACAAGCGGGCCGCGCCGAGTTGCCGGCCGGCGTGGCCGACGGCGTAGAGCGCCAGCCCATAGACCGCCGCGTCGGCGAACATGTCGAGCGAATCGGCGATCAGGCCGGTCGATTGCGCCAGCCAGCCCGCCACGATTTCCACGACGAACATGAGCGCATTGATGCCAAGCAGCCAGCGCAGGGTGCTCGCTTCCGCGGTCGCGGCAGCGGCAGCGCAGCTACAGGAGTTTTCGCAGTCGGTCATTGCTGGGGCTTGGATTTAAAAGTCGGCGCTGGTGGGACGGCGTGCCCCGCATGTGGTACGGCCCTACTGCCCCTCGACGGCCCGGTAATGCGCCTGCACCGGTTCCATCACGGCGTAGCTGCCGCAATCATGCAGGGCGACGCTTGCTGGCGGACATATCCGTGAAAGGGAAAGGAAAGGCACCAGAACGATGTCACCGGAGCGGAACGTCATTCCAGACCTCGTCGTCGGCGTTGTCCCACACATGCGAGAGTGAAACTGTTTGGGCGTTCTGCCAATCGTTGAATTCTCCGCGCTCGCGTGCTTGTAGGAAGCGGACGAAATCGAGCGCTTCCCTTGCCAGTGATTCGGGCAAGGTGCCGGCAATGCGGGCGATTTGTTCGGCGATGGTCACGGTTTTTCTCCTGTAGATGGGGCCGCACGCGCCAAGTTTAGAGCAAGAAGCCGGCGCAGAATTTCTTCGTCCGACATTGCCGGCGTGTAATCGTTCCAGCCGTAGGCGGTGGCGACGGCCGCGTCGAGCGCCTTGTGGGCGTTATCGAGCCAGGCTGGGCGGACATTGTAGAGATTGGTCAGCGTGCGCTTTTTCAAATCGGCTTCGTGACCGGTCCTGGCGACGATGCGGTCGGGGTAACCGGGGACGATCTCGGGGATGTGTTCCGTCCATTCCGGCGGGTTGAGCCAGTTTTCGCGGAGTTCGTTTAGGTGGTGAGCGGCGGTTGAGATAGCCTCGATATTCCCTCCGTTCGGAAAGGGGTACGGATCGAAACATTTCGAAGTCGTATAGACGGGGTCGTTGCCTACGCCGAGCCTCCCTCCAGCGGCAATGGCCCAGACAACGTGGAAACGCGACGATAGCAGACCGAACATTTCGTCATCTTCGCGCGGAATCACGACGAGCTTATGTTCGGCAGCAACACTGGCCGGCAGCCAGACAAAAACACGATGTTTCGCCGTTTCAACAGTCACAATGAAACGCGAAAGACTGTGCAACTTAGAGCGAAGTTCCGGTCGCGATCTTCCATGTCTCCACCAGAACTCTGCGCGACTTTTTTCGCGATTCCCAATCCGCACAGGTCTGACGTGTTTCATCACATAATCAAACGGCGCTTCGTAAAGAGCAGCCTCCTCCTCAAGCATCGTCGGGCCAAAGTCGACCACCCATCGGTCGGCGAACCGCGCCGTGACATCGGCACCGTTAAAAATTGGTCGAAGCACATCGCTGTTGGGAAGGCCGTTGGGATTCGGCATTCTGAGCCACGCACGGGCAAGATCACCTGATATACGGAATTCGCCCGCCAAACATATTCCAAAATACGTCCAGCCACGATTCGGCGACAACGGCTTGGCTTGCGTCACATCAACCAGCGCGCGCTCCGCGCTGCTCGCCTTGAGATCGGAAAAAATCTCATCCACTTCTTGTCCGTCAAGGCGAGCCTGTTGGCCATCACCAAAACAGACCAACGACACTCGCACATCTGCACCGTCATTGACCCACGGCTCGTCGCCCCACGCCTCGAAAATCGGTGCAATCTGCAATACTCGCTCCAATACCCGACGGTTTGTTGCCTGACGTATTGAGTTGGTCGCAACCAGCCCCACCCCCTTGCACGCGCCCGCCTCAATCTGCGCTCGCGCTTTCTCGAACCAGTAGGTCACCAAATCGGCACCGCCCGGTACGCGGCCTTCGTAGCACTTGCGCAGCGCCGTCACATAGTCGTCGCCGAGTTCGCCGCGCATTTTTTTGTCGCCGAGAAACGGCGGATTGCCCACAATCGCATCGCATTCCGGCCATTCGGCCTCAAGCGCCGTCCCGCCAGCGCCGACTTTTATCAGCGCGTCGCGGTTCTCGATGGTGTCGAGTGGTTTGAGGATCGGCTGGGCGGAAACCGGGTAGCCGTTCCGCAGCATCCATTGAATCTCGCCAATCCAGACGGTGACACGGGCCAGTTCGGCGGCGTAGGGGTCAAGTTCGATGCCCAGCACGTTGACGGGAGAGACTTCGATGCTCACCTGCCGATGCAGGCCAAGCGCTTCGGCTTCGACGTTGGCGCGACGTTCCAGGTCTTTCAGTGCCTTGAGCGCGAGATAAAGAAAATTGCCGCTGCCGCAGGCGGGGTCGAGCACGCGGTAATTGCGCAGGCGTTCGAGGTGGTGCTGGAAGATCGCGGTGGCGTCTTTGTGGGCCTTGTCGTTCTGCTTCTTCGACTTGTTCAGCTTGGCGGTGATTGCCGCCATGGCGGCCTGCCATTCCAGCGTGAGCGGACGCACGATCACCGGATCGATCAGACGCATGATGGTGGCCGGATCGGTGTAATGCGCACCGAGTTGGGAACGCTTGGCGGGGTTGAGGCCGCGCTCGAACAGCGTGCCGAAGATCGAAGGGTCGATGTTGCGCCAGTCCATTTCGGCGGCATGCTGCAAGGCGGCGATGTCCTCGCGGGTTAGCGGCGGCACGGCTATGGTCTGGAACAGCCCGCCATTGAACCAGGCGATGGTTTCGTCGCCATAGTCGCCACCGTTCTGCATGGCGACGAACAAGGCGGTGAGCCGGTTTGTGGCACGCGCCGGGTCGGCGGCGGCCTTGGTCAGCAAACCGGTGAAAACGCCGCGCGGCAGCAGATTCTCGTCCTCGGCGAACATGCAGAACAGGCACTGGATGAGGAAGTGCGCGACCTGTTGAGGAAAATGAGGCGCTTCCTGCCCGCGCTTGCGCAGGGTTTCGGCCAGTGCGCCGAATTTGCCGGCGGCCTCTTCGGTGATGGCGGCAAGCGATTTGACCGGCCGCAATTTCTCGGGATCGGTGAACACCCAGCGCAGGATTTGCAGGTTTTCCGGCTGGCCGATGTCGGCGATAGTGATGGTGCGCGGCTGGTCGGGATAGCCGGTGAAGGCGGTATGAATCTCGATGCGTTCGCGGTCGCTAACCACCAGCAGAGGCGGATTCTCCAGTTCCAGCGCGTAGTCGGTGAGTTGCTTGAGCGCGGCTCGCAGGTCGCGTCCCGGCCGCTTGTTTTCCCAGCCGAAATGGCCGCGCTTCCAGACATCGGCCCAGCCGTCACCACCGCTGGCCTTGCCGGCGCCGCGCTCGAAACAGTAGCTGCCCGAATCGCGCGGCTTATCGACACCGAGCAGATCGCACAGGTCGTCGAAGTGTCCTTGCGCCCCGGCGCGTTCGGAAAGCGGGTTGTCTTTCCAGCGGGCGATGAACTGTGCAGGTATCATGACGGCATTCTGCACGAAAGTCGGCGCTGGCGGGACGGAGTGCCCCGAAGCGGGTATGAAATGCCCCGCATGAGGTACGGCGCGAACATCCGCGCTGCTTGCTTAACGAGTGTGCAACTTCTCCTGTAGCCAGACCTTGATCAAGGACTGGTAGGGAACATCGCGGGCATTGGCAGCTGCCTTGATCGAGTCGAGCAGATGCTGGGGCAGACGCAGCGAAATCGTCTTGGTCGTGGGTTTCAGGTTCGGCAGAACGACACGCTGCGCCTTCGACCAATCGAGATAGTCCGCCGAATCATGCGATTCCCAAAAAGCGCGCTCCTCGGTCTCGTTGGCGAATTGCGGAGTTTTTTTAGTCGATTTGTTCATAAATCGTTTGCTCCTTGCGGTGCATGGCGCGCGGCGCAAAATAAATCGGCCGGCGGGAGGTCAAATGAAGTTTCCGGGATAATAGCGCCATGAACTCTTTGCCTCCACTTCTCGACAAACTCGGCCGCCCGGTGCGCGACCTGCGTATCTCGGTCACCGACCGCTGCAACTTCCGCTGCGTGTATTGCATGCCGAAGACGGTGTTTGGCCGCGACTATCCGTTTTTGCCGCGTCAGGGCCTGCTCTCCTTCGAGGAAATTACCCGTGTGGCAAGGGTTTTCGCAGCCCGTGGGGTGAAGAAGGTTCGCCTGACCGGTGGCGAGCCGATGTTGCGGCATGGCATCGACAAGCTGATCGGCATGCTGGCGGAGATTCCCGACCTCGAAATCACCCTGACCACCAATGGTTCGCTGCTGCCGCAAAAGTCGGCGCTGCTGCGCGCTGCCGGCCTCCAGCGCGTCACGGTTAGCCTGGATGCGCTGGACGATGCGATTTTCAAGCGCATGAACGATGTCGATTTTCCGGTCGCCAAGGTGCTGGATGGCATTGCGGTCGCCGCTGCCGCCGGACTCGGGCCGATCAAGGTCAACATGGTGGTCAAGCGCGGCGTCAACGACCACGAGATTCTGGCCCTGGCCAGCCACTTCCGGGGCTCGGGCCACATCCTGCGCTTCATCGAGTACATGGATGTCGGCAGCAGCAACGGCTGGAAGCTCGACGAGGTCGTGCCGTCTGCCGAGGTGGTGCGCCGCATCGACACCGAGTTTCCGCTCGAACCCATCGACGCGAACTATCCCGGCGAAGTCGCCCAGCGCTGGCGCTACAAGGATGGCGCCGGCGAGATCGGCGTGATTTCGTCTGTGACGCGGGCATTTTGCGACACCTGCACGCGCATCCGGCTGTCCACCGAGGGCAAGCTCTATACCTGCCTGTTTGCCCAGTCCGGTCACGACCTGCGCGACCTGATCCGCGCCGGCAAGAGCGATGCCGAACTGGATGCCGCCATCGCCGGCATCTGGCAGGCGCGGGATGATCGTTATTCGCAGTTGCGCATGGCGGCAACGCCGCATCTGCAGAAGATCGAGATGTCCTACATCGGTGGCTGACCGTGGCTGACGCCGGGCCGCCCCAAGGAAGCCACAGCCAGCGACCCGGAGCAGGCGCAGCCTGCGAACACCCGTCACCCCCGCCTGGGCGGGGGCTGGGGGGTGGGGGTACTGTCACCGGGCTGATCCTCGCCGGTGGCGAAGGCCGGCGCATGGGCGGCGCCGACAAGGGTCTGCTGACATTTCAGGGGCGTCCGCTGGTGGCGCATGTGCTGGCGCGCCTGACGCCGCAGGTCGCTGGCTTGCTGATCAGCGCCAACCGCAACCTCGATGAATATCGCGCCTTTGGCCCGGCGGTGCTGCCCGATGCCACGGACGAGCGCCTGGGCCCGCTGGCTGGTCTGCAGGCAGGACTCGCCGCCTGCCCCACGCCCTGGCTGGTCACCTGCCCCTGCGACTGCCCAGATCTACCGACTGATCTGGTTGCGCGCCTGTTGTCAGCAGCAGAAGAACAGGGATCGGGCACGTTGCTGGCAGTGGCGGCCACGACCGACGGACTGCAACCGGCATTCCAGCTCTGTCACCGCGAATTGCTGCCACGGCTTGATGCCTATCTTGCAGCCGGTGGCCGCAAACTCACGACGTGGTGCAAGGAACAAGACGCCATAGAAGTCATGTTCCCTGACCCGAAGGCCTTCGCCAACCTGAACTCCCCAGCCGATCTTGCCGCCCCGGCGGGCTGAGTTCCTGTCGTCAGTTCACCGTCTGCAATCCCAGACGTGGCTTCGGGCGTTTTTGCCAGAGCACGGACAGCCTGACTTCGATATGGCGATAGAACAGGATGGCCGCCAGATTGCTCGCGCCCCAGGCCACCACGATGCCCAGGGCATTCAGCATCGGGTTGTGCGGCGCCAGGTGATGGAAAGCGGCGTTGATCAGCAGGCAGACCGGAAAATGCACCAGAAACAGTGCGTAGGAGGTGCGGCTGAGGCTGGCCAGCACCGTGCTGCCATTATTCATGCTGCTCCGCATGTGCAGATGGGCCAATCCCAGCGTGAGTGCGACGACTAGCGCCACGGCGATGCGCGGACGGAAATCGAACATCAACGTCGCCATGCCGATCAAGGCAACCAGCGACAGGAACCAGTAGGGCCGCGCCGACTGTACCGCCCAACTGCTGCCGACGCCCAGCGCATAGGCACCGAAGAAGTACAGGGCGGTGGCATCCCAGGCATCGCGCTGGTTGAAGAAGAACAGCGATGCGAACGCGACCATCGCAATCAGCAGCGGCCCGACAAAGTCGGCGTGACCGGAGGAAATCCCCGTGGGACTGGCGGTACGGCGCTGCAACCGTGCCGCAATCCACATCAGCGCGACCATCAGCGCATACAGTTGAAAATCTATGGCGATGTACCAAACACCCGCCGACAGCGCCTCAAAATCGAGCAGGTCATGCAACAGGAACAGATGAGCGAAGAACTGCCCGAGGTCGGGCGCTGCGCCGATCGAGTCATGGACCATCAACTGCCGCGCCAGCGCCGCACTGACCATTGCCAGCAACAGCGCAACGGCATAGGGGCCCACCAGCCGCAGATAGCGCTGGATGATCAAGGAAAACGGCGACCTGTCGAGCGGCAAGCCCCGCGGCGACAGGCTCTGGGCGGCAAGATAGCCAGCGACAGCGAGGAATGCCGCAACGGCGTACCGGCCATATTCGGCCAGCCAACTCTGCCCTGCGCTCAGCAATGGCGAAGCGGTCGCGGCAACGTCGCTCATCGGCCCGAACCAGGCCAGGTGATGCAGCACAATCAACTGCGCGGCAACTGCTTTGATGGTGTCGATTAGCGGCACCCGGGAACTGCTATGCACGCTGCACGCTCGAAACTCCGGGGACTTCGCCCAACACGGTAAGAATGCGCTGCAACTGGGCAGAACTGCCCAGTTCGACGGTAAACGCCATGCGCGCCACGCCTACCTTGGATTGCGTCTTCACTGCCGTGACATTTATTTTTTCCTTCGACAGCACATCGGAAATGTCGCGCAGCAGACCCTGACGATCTGTTGCTTCCACGTAAATATCGCAGGAATAAATGCTCTCGTGCTTGCCGCCCCATTGCGCGTCGATGACCCGTTCCGGATTGCGCGCGACCATGTTGCGGAAATTGGGACATTCGATCCGATGCACCGAAACGCCTCGCCCACGAGTGACAAAACCGGCGATGACATCGGGCGGTACTGGCTTGCAGCAGCTGCCCAGTTGCGTCAGCAACTTGTCCATGCCGACTACCAGAATCTGGCCGCTGCTGCCGGGCTCCGCCTTGGCGGCATGCGTCTGGATCTCGGGTTCGAGCTCGGTCGGTGCCGTTTCGCCGCGCAAGGCAACCTGAATCGCCCGCATGCCCACCTCGCCGCGCGCAGCGGCAAGGAACAAATCATTGGCATGCTTGAAACCGAGCTTGTGCGCCAGGTCCTCGTGATTGGCTTGCGACGCCCCATCACGCTGCAATTCACGCAGCACGAAGGCGCGCCCTTCCGTCAGCATCTGCGCTTCCTGCTGGGCGGCAAACCAGGCCTTGACCTTCGTGCGGGCGCGCGCGGTCGCCAGATAGCCCTGCGTCGCCGACAGCCAGTCGCGCGACGGCCCGCCGCTCTTGGCGACGGTGATCTCGACCTGCTGACCGCTGTGCAACGGGGTATTGAGCGGCACCAGATGACCGTCGACCTTCGCGCCGCGACAGCGGTGGCCCAAGTCGGTATGCACGCGATAGGCGAAATCGATCGGCGTCGCGCCCTTGGCGAGATCGATGACGCGGCCCTGCGGCGTCATCACGTAAATGGTGTCGTCGAGCGCGGCACGCTTGAACTGCTCGACCCACACCGCCGAGTCGGTGATCTCGTCGCGCCACGACAAGAGCTGCCGCAGCCAGGCAATCTTGTCGTCATACGCCGAATCGGCCTTGGCCGACGTGCCTGATTCCTTGTAGCGCCAGTGGGCGGCAACACCCATCTCGGCGTGCTGGTGCATCTCCTGGGTGCGAATCTGCACCTCGAGCGCCCGCCCCGCCTCGTCCATCACGGCGGTATGCAGCGAGCGGTAATGGTTGCCTTTGGGGTGGGAGATGTAATCGTCGAACTCACCATGGATCGGCTGCCACAGGGCATGCACGATGCCGAGTGCCGTGTAGCAATCGCGCACCGAGTCGAGGATGATGCGCAGTGCCCGAACGTCATACACCTGATCGAACTCAAGATGCTTCTGGCGCATCTTGCTCCAGATGCTGTAGATGTGCTTGGGCCGGCCATGCACTTCGGCGTGGGTAACGCCCGATTTCGCCAGTTCTTCCTTCAGTTGCGCGATCGCCGTGGTGATAAAGGACTCGCGCTCCAGGCGCTTTTCGTCGAGCATTTTGGCGATGCGCTTGTAGGTCGCCGGATCGACAAAACGGAACGACAGGTCCTCGATCTCCCACTTGATCTGCCAGACGCCGAGCCGGTTGGCGAGCGGCGCATAGATCTGCTGGCTTTCGCGCGCGATGTCGGCGCGCTCCGGCGTGTCGTGGTCGGCGTACCAGCGCAGCGTCTGGGTGCGCGAGGCCAGCCGCACCAGCACGACGCGGATGTCGGCGGCCAGCGCCATGAGCATCTTGCGCATGATCTCGGCCTGCGCCTGCACGCCCTGGGCGCTCTGCGCGGTGGCCAGCGTCAGTGGCCGAAGATGTTTCAAGCGATGGAGTCCATCGACCAGATCGGCTACCGCAACGCCCCAACGAGCGGCAATGGTTTCACGGGAATTCTTCAGATGGTCGGGGGCGGCAAACAGCAGCGCCGCCAGACGGCTGTCGATGTCGAGATTAAGCGAAGCGAGAATCAGTGTCGTGCCGAGCGCATGGCCGAACGCCGTCTCGCCAGTACCGATTTTCGACTCGCCATACAATTCGCGGGCATAGCCGATGGCCTCCACCAGCCGGTCGACGCCTTCGTCCGCAAGCCCGGCGGCAAGGTGGCTCAGGCTAGCTTCATCGATACCTGAATCGGGCAGGGAGTGGACAACAGAAACCATGGGGAAGGAGGGTACCGTCAGTCAGGTTCGGCCAGAATTGACCGAATCGTTTCTATCGTCATGAGCAGAGTCATCGGCTGCAAAGGAGATTCCACGAAGCCGCGTGAAAGATAGAACTGCCTGGCCTGGTCGGAAATAGCATGAACCAATAGGGCGAAAACACCGGCATCACCAGCGACATTGACCGCCCGCAGCATGGCATCGCGCAGCAAAGCCTGCCCGATTCCCTGATTGTGGTGGTGTTTGTCGACAGCCAGCCGACCGAGCAACAGGACTGGCAACGGATCAGGCATGTTGCGCCGCATCGCCTTGAGTGCCGCCGCATGGCTGATCGCACCGGCCGACAGGCTGTAGTAGCCAATGACGGTCGCGCCGACACACAACACGAAACAGCGCGAAGCGCCAGACGCATGGTTCTTGAATGCGCGTTTTTTGAGCCATTCATTCAGGGACCACTCGCCGCTATCGAAATTCGCCAGTTCATGATCGGCCGCGATAGGCGCGGGCGGCATGAAATCCAACGTGGTCATTTTTCCCACGGTGCTTTCGTTTTGAGCAAGCGGCGCAGTTTGTCGGTCGGCGGCAAGGGATGATCGAGCAGCGCCTGAAATTTGGCAAAGGTGCCCGCATCAACCGTGAAGAATGCCTGGTCGAGCAGAACATCCTCCGCCTCGCGACAGGCGGCTTCCAGCATGAAATCCGACCGGCTACGGCCCAGACGATCCGCGGCCTGATCGATGAGATCTCGCTGCCTGGCCTTGGCGCGGATATTGATGGAAACGGAAACCGCTTCTTTGGTTTGTGCGTGTAGCATGGTCATACTCCTTGTATGGATTACGAGCATACATTATTGTATAGAACATCGCAACACAATCGAAAAGTGTCACGCAATCCGCGTGTAAATTGTCGAAGCTTGTGCCAGAGTTAAAAAACGCGGGTAGCTTTGGAAAATACGATTTCGAAACACCAGTCACGCCATGCTCACACACACTCCCTTGCCGCCGGACGTTCTGTTCACCCCGTGCGACCCGGCCGCCATCGACTTCACCGATACCGCGGCCCTGCCCGATCTCGATGCAGCGCAAATCCACCCACGCGCCATTGAGGCCTTGCATCTCGGGCTTGATGTCAAACACAAGGGCTACAACCTGTTCGTGCTGGGCGACCCGGGCAGTGGACGGCACGCCATCATCAAGCAATTGCTCGAAGCCGAGCGCAAGAGCGGCACCGCGCCGGCAGACTGGTGTTACGTCAACAACTTTGCCGCGGCAACGCGACCCCGCCTGTTGCGGCTGCCTTGCGGCCGTGGCACCCGCCTACACGACGCCATGGAGCGTTTTGTCGATGAACTGGGCACGACCATCGGCGCGGTCTTCGACAGCGACGAATATCGCCAACACATCGAATCCCTGCAGGAGGAAGAGAAAAATCGCGAAGAAGCGGCCATGCGCCAACTGGGGCAGGCTTCCGGCGAGAAAGGCGTCGCCCTGCTGCACACGCCGCATGGCTTCATCTTTTCGCCCCTGAAGGACGGCGAGGAAACGCTCTCGCCAGAGGAATTCGAGAAATTGCCGGAGGACCGGCAGCAGGAACTCGGCCGGGTGATGGAAGAGTTCCATGAAAAACTGCACCAGTTGATGAAAGAATTTCCGCGCTGGCGGCGGGAAACGCAAAACAAACTCAAGGCTGCCGGCCGGGATGCACTCAAACTCGCCGTGGATCACATGATCGACGAGCTCCGCCCCGACTATGCCGACCTGCCCGAAGTCACCGCCTATCTCGACGCGGTCATGCAGGACATCGTCGAAAGCAGCGAAGCCCTGCGCGAATCGACCAAGAGCGACGAGGATGCGGAAACCACCTTCTATACCGGCACCATCTCGATCCAGCGTTACCGGGTCAACCTGCTGGTGGAAAACGCGGCGACCGGCGAGCGCCCCGTCGTGTACGAAGACCACCCGACCCTGCAGAACCTGGTCGGGCGCATCGAGCATCTGGTGCACATGGGCACGCTGGTCAGCAACTTCACGCTGATCAAGGCAGGTGCCCTGCACCGCGCCAATGGCGGCTTCCTGATCCTCGATGCCATGAAAGTATTGAGCCAGCCCTATGCCTGGGAAGGTCTCAAGCGTACTTTGAAGGCGGGTGAGATCCGCATCGAATCGCTGGCCGAGCTGATCGGCCTGTCCAGCACCACCCAGATGGAGCCGCAACCGGTGCCGCTCGATGTCAAGGTGGTGCTGATCGGCGAGCGCCTTATCTACTTTCTGCTTGCCGAGCTTGATCCAGACTTCGCGGCGCTGTTCAAGATCAATGCCGACATGGCGAGCGAGATCGAGCGCAACCCGGAAAACACCGCGCACTACGCGCGACTGATCGCCACGCTGGCCCGCCGTGCCGGCTTGCGCCCCTTGTCCGCCGCCGCCGTGGCGCGGCTCATCGAACATGCCGCCCGGCTGGCGAACGATGCCCAGCGTCTGACCACCCAGACCCAGCCGCTCGACAACCTGATGCACGAGGCCGAACACTTTGCGGCGCAGGCCAATGCCGCCTGCATCGAACGCGAGCATCTCGAAAAAGCACTGGAAGCCCATCGGCACCGCCACGAACGCCTGCGCCAGCGCTATCAGGAAGAAATCCTGCGCGGGCAGCTGCTGATCGATTCGGCGGGACTGCATATCGGGCAGATCAACGGCCTGGCCGTGGTGCCGCTGGGTGAAAGCAGTTTCGCGCATCCGGTGCGCATCACCGCGACAGTGCGCATGGGCGAAGGCGAAGTGATCGACATCGAACGCGAGGTCGAACTCGGCGGCCCGATTCACTCCAAGGGCGTGCTGATCCTGTCCTCGTTCCTCTCCGCCCGCTTTGGCTGGGCCGTGCCGCTTTCGCTCAAGGCCAGCCTGGTGTTCGAGCAGTCCTACGGCGGCGTCGAGGGCGACAGCGCCTCGCTGGCCGAACTGGCCGCCCTGCTCTCCGCCCTGTCAGGCATCCCGATCCGGCAGTCGCTGGCGGTGACCGGCTCGGTCAATCAGTTCGGCGTGGTGCAGGCAGTCGGCGGCATCAACGAGAAGATCGAGGGGTTCTTCGACATTTGCGCCGCGCGCGGCCTGTCCGGCGAACAGGGCGTCGTGATTCCCGCCACCAACGTCTGCCATCTGATGCTGCGCGAGGAGGTCGTCGCAGCGGTGCGCGCGGGACGTTTCCAGATCTGGGCGGTCGACAGCATCGACGCCGCGATGGAACTGCTGACCGGCCTGCCCGCCGGAAAGCCCGACGACAAGGGCGAGATCCCCCCCGGTTCGGTCAATTACCAGATTGCCGTGCAACTCGCCGAACTGGCGAAGATGCACCAGGAATTCGGCAACCCGAAGCCACCGTCCCGGCAAAGCAAAAAGGCCAAGCCTTCTCCACCGCCGACAAAGAAACCACCGGCGCCGGGATGACGACTCAATCAACGCTGCACGATCCGCCGCCGCAACCATTTGCGGGTTTCTTCGGCCACCCCCAGCAGCAGGACAAACGGCAAAGCGAAGAGCCAGACATCGATTGATAGCGGCGCAGTGCCGAACAGGCGATTGCCCCACGGGGTGTAAACGATGGCCAGCAACAGGCCGCCCTCGACGGCGAGTCCGGCCAGCAACAAACGATTCTCAAACAAGGGAAAGTGCCAGGCGGGCAGCAACGGATGCCGGCAGACGAAGACATTGACCATCTGCGCCAGCACGATGGCGACAAGGCAGGCGGTCGTCGCTGCAAGATAGGCCGGATATAGCGGATCGCCGATCACAGGTATCTGGCCATATTGCCAGCCGCTGGCACCGAGGACGAAGAAGAATGCCGCCAGCGCGCCCAGCGCCTCGAGCGGACCGAGGAACAGGTAGGCACGCGCCAGCAATGGCCATGACAGCAGCCGCTCATGGCGCGGGCGCGGCGGTCGGTGCATCACGTCGGCGTGCGGACGTTCGGCGCCCAGCGCCAGTGCCGGCAGCATGTCGGTACCCAGATCGACCGCGAGGATCTGGATCACGGTGAGCGGCAGCGGAATGCGGAACAGCACGAAAGCCAGGTAGGGAACGATCTGCGGGATGTTCGAGGTCAGGATGTAGGTGAGGAACTTGCGGATGTTCTCGAACACCGCGCGGCCTTCCTCGATGGCATTGACGATGGTGGCGAAATGGTCGTCGAGCAGCACGATGTCGGCCGCCTCGCGCGCGACATCGGTGCCAGACAAGCCCATGGCAATGCCGATGTCCGCCGTCTTCAGCGCCGGTGCGTCATTGACGCCGTCACCGGTTACCGCGACGATCTCGCCTTTGCGCTGCAGGGCCTGGACGATGAGCATCTTCTGCTCGGCGCTGACACGCGCGAAGAGGATTTCCGGTGCATCAAGCGCCAGTTGCAGATGGGCTGCATCCATTTTCCGCACTTGCTCGCCGGTGATCACCACCGGGTCAGGGGAACGCACCACATCGACTTCGCGCGCCAGTGCCACTGCCGTGTGTGGGTGGTCGCCGGTGACCATGATGACGCGAATGCCGGCTTCATGGCAGCGTGCGACTGCCCCATGCACGTCAGGACGCGGCGGATCTTCGAGGCCGACCAGTCCGCACAGTTCCAGGCCATCTTCGCTTGGCTCACCGGCTTCGGCAGCAATGGGCTTCCAGGCCAACGCCAGCACGCGCAGGCCACGGTGGGTCAGGTCTTCGTGGGCACGGTGGAAGACTTCCTGCGCTGTCGCATCGAAAGTCCGCAGGCTGTCGCCATCGAGCCAGGTCGCGCACAACGGCAAGACGGTCTCGGGCGCCCCCTTGCACCACAGAAACCCCTCACTCCCAGCTTCCCGCGTGATGACGGACATGCGCTGCCGTTCGGCGTCAAACGGAATTTCACTCGCGCGTGGGCCGAGTTCGGGAATGGCCCCGGCGAATTGCCACAGGGCAATTTCCATCGGGTCGCCGCTGGGCACGCAACTCCCCTCTGCACCCTCCGGAAACTTGAGGTCATGGCAGAAGCGGGCGACGGCGCGCAAGCGCAGGTCATCGGCGCGCGGCCAGCGGTCCGCCGCGAGGTGGTGTCGCCCACCGACGAACAGTTCGCGCACCGTCATGCGATTCTGCGTCAGCGTGCCGGTCTTGTCGGTCAGGATGACCGTTGCGCTGCCGAGCGTTTCGACCGCCGGCAGATGACGCACCAGCGCATTACGCTTGGCCATGCGCTGCGTTGCCAAGGCCAGGGAGAGCGTCACCGTCGGCAACAGCCCCTCCGGCACATTGGCAACAATGATGCCGATGGCGAACATGAAATTGACCCAGAACGGCAGGCCGATGGCTTGGCCGATGGCAAAGAACAGGATGCCCAGACCCAGCGCAAGCATGGCAACCAGCCGCGACACGCGACGGATCTCGCACTGCAAGGGCGATTCGACTTCACCCGCAGTCTGGGCCAGGTGCGCAATGCGGCCGAACTCGGTGTGCATGCCGGTGGCGTAAACGACAGCGCTGCATTCGCCCCCGACAATCAGCGTGCCGGCCAGCACCAGGCTGCGCGCGGCCAGCGGGTCCGCGGTCGAATCGGCAACAACTTCGGCGCTGCGCACCATGGGCTTCGACTCGCCGGTCAGCGTGGCGAGGCTCACGCGCAGCCCCCAACTCTCGATCAGGCGGCAGTCCGCCGGCACCTTGACGCCTTCGGCCAGCAGCACCAGATCGCCGGGGACCAGTTCGGTTGCCGGCACTTCGAGTGCGCGTCCGTCGCGCCGCACCTGCACCTGCTGCGGCAACAACTGGCGCAACGCCGCCAGCGCCTGTTCGGCACGATAGCTCTGCCAGAAGGAAAAACAGCCATTGACGACAATCACGCCGACGATGGCCAAGCCCAGTTCAGCCATGCCCTGACCTGGCTCGAAGTGCGCCGCCAGAAAGGCCAAGCCTGCCGCCAGCCAGAGAATGAGGGCAAAGAAATGGCTGAATTCGCGCAGCAGCGTCAGCCACAGGGGTTCCCGGGCAACAGCCTCGACCCGGTTGAAACCGAATTCCTTCAGACGCCTGCGTACCTCAGCTGCAGACAAGCCCTGTGTGCCGCTGCGCAACGCGACCAGCGCCACCTCGGGCGTCTGTTGGGCAATGCTCATGCCGGGATAATTCATGGTCGCAAAACCCGCGTCGGCTATTCGCTAGCAAGTCCTCTGCTTCATGATAGTCAAACTCGCTCAGATCACCATGCGGAGCGGAGCAGCAAGCCTCCGGACAGTTCCACCGGCTAGCCAACCCGGTTCAGCCAGACGCAGCCATTAAATTCTGTTGGGGAGTTCACCCGCGAACTACAAACCCATGCATTGCTGCTCGACGGCTCATACAATATTCATCCCATCTCCATTGCATACCAGCCAGCCATGATCCCAGCCGACCTTGCAGCCCTTGAAACCGTTGTCCGCACTGCGGCGCGCGAAGAATTGCTCGAGCGCTTTCGCCACACCACACGCCACGAGAAGGCAGACGGCAGTTGGTTGACCGAAGCCGACCTGGCGATGCAGTCGCGCCTGAAGTCGGCGCTGGCAGAACGGCACCCCGGGATCGCCTTGCTCGGCGAAGAAATGACTGCGGCGGAACAGCAACGGCTGCTGGTCGAGGCCGGCGTAGCGCCTGGCGATGAAGACAGCGGGCTGTGGATTCTCGATCCACTTGACGGCACCAGCAACTTCGCCGCCGGCATCCCGCTGTTTTCCGTTTCGCTGGCACTGATGCGCCAGGGCCGCATCGAAGCCGGCATCGTTTTCGACCCGATTCATGATGAATCCTTCGCCGCCCTGCGCGGCCACGGCGCCACGCTCAACGGCGCAGCACTGCGCGCCGCGGCGCCCGGCATCCCGCTCGCCAAGGCCACGGCCTGCATCGACTTCAAGCGCCTGCCCGCCGCGCTGGCCGCGCGCATCGCTGCGACACCACCCTACTCATCGCAGCGCTCGATCGGCTCGGTGGCGCTCGACTGGTGTTGGGTGGCGGCGGGCCGCTTCCATCTTTACCTGCAGGGTCGCCAAAGCCTATGGGACTATGCCGCCGGCAGCCTGATCCTCGCAGAGGCCGGCGGCCATGCCGACACCCTCGACGGCCGCCCCGCGCAACTGGACCTCGTGCCGCGCTCAGCCGTCTGCGCAGCCGACCGACGGCTGTTCGAGCAATGGCTCGACTACCTGCGGGCAAGCTGAACCCCTCTCCCGGCAGCGGCTTTGCGTTCCATCAGAGCCACAAAACAGGGTTGGATTCATCCATGGCAGTTTCCAGTCGAGGTGGCAACAGGGTACTTCCGGTCACAACCGTACAGCCTGAAGGCTTCGCTTGAACGCCTCGAAATTAGCCCAATGGCCGTTTAAATAGTTAACTTGGGTTAGCTATACGCATTTTTGTTAGTTTGTTGAAAAGCTCGGCCTTACCGCGAAGCAATTTACTTTTTACTGATGCCAACAGAATGTAAATGGATTTTTTCCCCAAGTTTTCTTTTAGAAATGCTATCGATATTTTCACGCGAATGCGATGCTACTTCAGTAGTTGGGTTGATTTCTATACATTTTGCATAGGCTACTTTCGCTGCATCATTTTCATTGAGACAAGATAATGCAACAGCGTAGTTATGCCATATTGACTGATCATATGGATTAATCTCTACGGCAGCCTTGAGCATCTCCTTTGCTCCGGAATACTTCCCCTCTTGAAGTAACCTCACCCCAAGTGTCGACTCAGGTTCATCTGGCCCCCACCATTTTGCAAGTGTGCTGAGGTAAATATTTCTCCAATAGCCAGATTGATTTACACATTTCCAAATGGACTTTGTCCCGAATGAAATGACACAGGTCAGGAGATTTAACATACCTTCAATAAGATGCCTCCTACTTCTTCTCGCTGCTATTGGTAACAACATCATCGAAAGACGCATATCTAGACACGCTGCTTTACATGACTTTCCGAGAAAACGATAGGCCACTCCCAAGTACCTAAGTACCTCAGGGTAATTAATCCCTCTTGTCTGCCTTGCTCGCTCAAGGTGATAAACAGCCTGCTTGTAGTCACCTGTGTTAACAAGAGCTCTACCAAAATAGAATTCAACCAACCAACCGCAGGCCCCCTCTTTAATTGCAGTCCTCATTTCTGCAAGTGAATGGTCATGCTCTCCAGACTGGCTCCAAGAGGTGGCCATGAGGAGATGCCAATATGGGTCTGCTCGAAGCCTTGAGGATAATCTGAAATATTTCCGGGCTCGCACATGATCACCTGCTATATCAGCGAGGATTCCCAACGCATCAATAAATACTGCCTTCTTAGGAGCGAGGGCTGCTCCTTTGTTTGCAATCCGCCTTACATGTTCGATGCTTTTATGTAATTGTCGATTTGGATTTGACTCGGACTGCCAGTCCATAAAAGAAAGTCTCATAGTTTGAGAAATAGCGAGAAGTGCTAAGGCTTCAGTATCCTTGGGGTTCGCTTGAATTGCTTTGGCTAACCGATTCTCAAGGTCAGAGCAGGTCCCTTTCTGATGTATCTCATGCTTGATAGCTTCTATGTATGGATTACCAAGACCAGCCCTACTTAGGAGCGTTGCGAAGGTATCAAGCTGTCCAGCAACTTCTTCACTTTGCCTTTCAGAATCTACATAGCTCCAAAGTCCACCGATTACTCCCATGATGGCCAGACTGGATCCTGCAATAAAGGCTTCACCAGAAATTATTCCGCCAACACCACCCAAGATTAGAAAGAGACTAATCAAATACTGTTTAGATTTTCTTCGCATGAATGGGAGAGGCGTGCCTATCTGATAGGACGAATACTGCTTGGATATGTTGGGTCACAGGGTCTCGGCTATCGTAACGATACCGCTTGCTTCGCCAAGGTGTGGAGGGAAACCAATGATATCCGTTTCCCACAATATGCAAATATTGACTGTGAGTGCGGCCTTGTCAGATGAATAGCCCAGCGACCGTTACGGGTCGAACTGAGATGGTCGGCAACCTGGTTGGATGGCCTATGGGCACGCCACGATTGAACTCCGCAGAATGCCTAGCGGCGGTCATTCACGGCATGCGGATACCACTATTGAAGCGGTGGCGGATGAACCCTGTATCCACGTCTTCCCAGCCTGCCGATCCTTCAGTCGCCCGCGCTCTTTGGCCCGGGCAAGCGATTCGCGGCTAGCCGACCCACATCCGCGCGTTGCGGAACATCCTCATCCACGGCGAATCCTCACCCAGCCCGGTCGGATGCCAGGACATCTGCGCCGTGCGGAAGACGCGTTCGGGGTGCGGCATCATGATGGTGAAGCGGCCGTCCGGCGTGGTCACGCCGGTGATGCCGTCGGGGGAGCCGTTGGGATTGAACGGATAGGTCGTGGCCGCCGCGCCGCGATTGTCGATGTAGCGCAGTGCGATGTCAGGACAGGTTGGGGCGGCAAACACGGCACGTCCCTCGCCGTGCGACACGACCACCGGCAGCTTGGAGCCGGCCATGCCGGCAAAGAAGATCGACGGTGAAGGGGGAATTTCCACCATCGCAAAGCGTGCTTCGAACTGTTCAGAGCGGTTGCGATGAAAGGTCGGCCATGAGCCTGCGCCGGGAATGATGGTTGCCAGGTTGCTCATCATCTGGCAACCGTTGCAGACACCCAGCGCGAAAGTGTCGGAACGCGCGAAGAAGGCGGCGAACGCGTCCTTGAGTTCGGGATGGAAGAGGACGGACTTGGCCCAGCCCTGCCCGGCGCCCAGTACGTCGCCGTAGGAAAAGCCGCCACAGGCGGCGAGGCCCTTGAAATCGGCCAGTTGCACGCGGCCGGCCATCAGGTCGGACATGTGGACATCTACGCAAGCGAAGCCGGCGCGGTCGAAGGCGGCGGCCATCTCGACCTCGCCATTGACGCCCTGTTCCCGGAGAATTGCCATGCGCGGCCGATTGCCGCCGATTGAGAATGCCGCAGCCGGGTTCTCGTTCGGGTCGAAGGTCAGTTGCAATGACAAACCCGGATCGCCGGCATCGAGCAGGGCATCGAACTCCTCCTGCGCGCAGACCGGGTCGTCGCGCAGCCTGGCCACCTGATAACTCACCTCGCTCCAGACGCGTTGCAGCTCGGCACGCCGTACCGCCAGCGCCGACTTTGCGTTGCGCCAGATGCGGATCTCGTCGGCATTGTTGAGCGTGCCGATGACGTGGGTGCAGGCACCCAGCCCCGCGTCACGCAGCGTCTGCAGCACGGCATCGCGGTCGGCGCGACGCACCTGGATCACCGCGCCGAGTTCCTCATTGAACAGCGCTTTGATCATGCGGTCGTGCATGCGGCCGCCGAGCAGTTCGGGTTTCTTCTCGATGCCATCGACGTCGTTCATCTGCGGGTCGTAGCAGAGCGCGTCGAGGTTGAGCGAAACACCCTGATGGCCCGCGAAGCTCATTTCGCATACCGTGGCGAACAGGCCGCCGTCGGCACGGTCGTGGTAAGCGAGGATCTGCGGCCGCAGGCTCTGGATGGCGGTGAAGAAAGCCTTGAGCAACGCGGCATCGGCATCCGGCGGCACATCGCCGCTCTGCCCGAACACCTGCGCCAGCGCCGAACCGCCGAGGCGATTCTGGCCGGCGCCGAGGTCGATCAGGATCAGTTCGCTATCGTGACCGGGACCGACGTCCGCATCGGCTTGCAGTTGCGGTGTCAGCGTCCGGCGGATGTCGACACAGGGCGCAAAGGCGGTGACGATCAGCGACAGCGGCGCGGTGACCATCTTGGTCTGGCCGGCCTCTTCCCATTTTGTGCGCATCGACAGCGAATCCTTGCCGACCGGGATCGAAACGCCCAGCGCCGGACAGAATTCGAGGCCGACGGCCTTGACGGTGTCGAACAGCGCGGCGTCTTCGGTGCTGGGTCCGGCGGCCGACGCGCCATGGCCGGAAGCGGCCATCCAGTTGGCCGAAAGCTTCACCATGCCCAGGCCATCCACCGTGGCGGCGGCCAGGTTGGTCAGCGCCTCGCCGACCGCCATGCGTCCCGAAGCCGGGGCATTCAGCAGGGCCAGCGGCGTGCGCTCGCCCATGGCAAAGCACTCGCCGAGATTCGTGTCGTAGCCCATCGCCGTCACGGCCACATCGGCGACCGGCGTCTGCCACGGCCCGACCATCTGGTCGCGCGCCGTCATGCCGCCCACCGAACGGTCGCCGATGGTGATGAGGAAATTCTTCGATGCCACGGCGGGCAAGCGCATCACACGCAAGGCCGCCTCCCTGATGTCGATGGCCGCAAGGTCGAGCGCCGGCATGCTGACGGTCTTGCGCGCGGCATTGCGATGCACGCGCGGCGGCTTGCCGAGCAGCACTTCCATCGGCATGTCGACGGGCAGGTTGCCGAAATGATCGTCCGCGACGACGAGCTGGCGTTCCTCGGTCGCCGTGCCGATCACGGCATGCGGGCAGCGCTCGCGCTCGCACAGCGCCGCGAATTCGGCCAGCCGTTGCGGGGCGATGGCCAGCACATAGCGTTCCTGCGACTCGTTACACCAGATTTCGCGCGGCGCCATGCCCGGTTCCTCGTTGGGCACGGCGCGCAGGTCGAAGCGTGCGCCGCGGCCGGCATCGTTGGCGAGTTCCGGCATGGCATTCGATATGCCGCCGGCACCGACGTCATGGATGGCGAGAATGGGATTGTCGTCACTCATCTGCCAGCAGCGGTCGATGACTTCCTGCGCACGGCGTTGCATCTCGGGGTTGCCGCGCTGCACCGAGGCAAAGTCGAGATCGGCGGCATTGGTGCCGGTGGCCATCGAGGATGCCGCGCCGCCGCCCAGACCGATCAGCATGCCGGGGCCGCCGAGCTGGATCAGCAGGGTGCCGGCCGGAAAATGTTCCTTGAAACATTGCCGCGCGGCAATGTTGCCGACGCCGCCGGCGACCATGATCGGCTTGTGATAGCCGCGCATCTCGCCGTCGAATTCCTGCTCGAAGGTGCGGAAATAACCGGCCAGGTTGGGCCGGCCGAATTCGTTGTTGAAGGCCGCTGCGCCAATCGGCCCTTCGATCATGATGTCGAGCGCGGAGGCAATGCGGTCGGGCTTGCCGTAGGCGGATTCCCAGGGTTGTGCGTAGCCCGGAATCTTCAGGTCGGAGACGGAAAAGCCGGACAGCCCCGCCTTCGGCTTGGAACCGCGCCCGGTCGCGCCTTCGTCGCGGATCTCGCCGCCCGAGCCGGTGGCGGCGCCGGGAAAGGGTGAAATGGCGGTCGGGTGATTGTGGGTTTCTACCTTGGCGAGGATGTGCGTCAGGTCTTCGACATAGCCATAGCCGCCGTCAGACTGTGCGTTGAAGCGCTTGATCAGTGCGCCCTCGATCACGGACGCGTTGTCGGAATAGGCCACCACCGTGCCTTCCGGGTGCGCCTGGTGCGACGCGCGGATCATGCCGAACAGCGTTTGCGTCTGGTCGACGCCGTCGATGGTCCACGAGGCGTTGAAGATCTTGTGGCGGCAGTGTTCGGAGTTGGCCTGGGCGAACATCATCAGTTCGACGTCGGTCGGGTTGCGCCCGATCTTGCTGAAGTTTTCGACGAGATAGTCGATCTCGTCCTCCGACAAGGCCAGCCCAAGTTCGCCGTTGGCGCGCACCAGTGCCGCGCGCCCGCCGGCAATGACATCCACGGCGGTCAGCGGTTGCGGGGCAACATGGTGGAATAAAGCATCTGCGGCGTCGATGGAAGCGAGCACCGATTCGGTCATGCGGTCGTGGAGCCGTCCCACCAGCGCCGACTTTTCTCCACCGTTGAAGTGATAGGCAATGCCGCGCTCGATACGATGGACGGCGGCAAAGCCGCAGTTGTGCGCGATGTCGGTCGCCTTCGAGGCCCACGGCGAAATCGTGCCGAGGCGCGGCGTCACCAGCATCAACTGCCCCGCGGGCGCGGGCGGCAACTCAGCTGGAATTCCCAGCAGATCCTTGAGTCGTGTTTGTTCAACGTCGCCGAGAGGTGCAGCGGTCTCGATGAAATACCAGTGTTCGGCGATCAGCGGAACCCCGACCAGTTCGGCCAAACGGGCAAGACGGGAAGCGGAAAAGGCGGCGGTGCCGCGAAGCTTGAGAATGTCGGCCATGTCGGGTCTGGAATTGGGGGGAAATGAGGGGGAACAGCTAGGCCAAAATTATACCCGCCGCTTGATTCCGGGCGGCAGGGCCCATACTTGTCAGCATCAATCAATGGAGTCATCAATGTCACAACACGCATACGACGTCACGGTTGCCGATTTCGACCAGAAAGTGCTGGCCGCTTCACAGCAGGCACCGGTCTTGGTCGATTTCTGGGCGCCCTGGTGCCAGCCCTGCACCATCCTCAAGCCCATCCTCGAAAAACTGGCGGCCGAACTGGGCGGCCAGTTCATCCTCGCCAAGGTCAATTCGGACGAAAACCAGGAACTCGCGGCACGTTACGGGGTGCGCGGCATTCCGGCCGTGAAGGCCTTTGTCGATGGCCAACTGGTCGATGAATTTACCGGTGCTCTGCCCGAGGCACAGATTCGCGAGTTTCTCGGCCGACTGATGCCCTCGCCGGCCGAGCCGCTGAGGAAAGATGCGCTGGCGGCCTACGCGCTCGGCGACCTGGATGCCGCCCGCAAGATCATGGCCGAAGCGATCAACCTCGACCCGAAAAACGACAACGCTTATCTTGATTTTGTCGAGATGAGCCTGGCTGCCAATGCCCTCGATGAGGCACGCGAATTGCTGGACGTCATCGCCGACCGGGCGAGCGACACCGCGCGGGTCGCCTCGCTGCAAGCGCAGTTGCAACTGGCCGTGGCGGGTGGCGGGGCCGACGTCGCCGCCTTGCAGGCCGAAGTGGCGGACAAGCCGGACGCTCTGGAGGCCCGCCTGCAACTGGCCAACGCCCTGGCGGTCGCGCAGGACTATCGTGGCGCATTCGAGCAGCTCATCGAAATCGTCCGCCGCGACCGCAGCTGGAATGAAGAGGCCGGCCGCAAGACCATGCTGACCCTGTTCAACCTGCTCGCCGCCCAGCCGCAGTTCGGCGATCTGGTGCGCGAGTTCCGCGTCATGCTGTCAAGAACGCTGAACTGAGCCTCGTGGAAATCCAGGTCAGCGAATCCGCCGGGGTGCGTTACCTGCACTTCGGGTCCATCTGGGTTCAGGGCGCGATGCGCGTGGCGCGTCCCTGGAACCTGGAGCTCGACTACACCCGCGAGATGATGGCGGCATTGCTGCTGCGCCCCGCCGCCGGCTGGCCGCGCTCGGTATTGCAGATCGGCCTGGGAACCGCCTCGCTGACCAAGTTCCTGCACCGCCACCGGCCGGCCGCGAAACTGACCGTGGTGGAAATCGAACCCGCCGTGGTCGCGACGGCGCGCCAGTATTTCAAGTTGCCGGACGAGGGTGAGGGCGAACGCCTGCAAGTTGTCATCGGCGATGGTGCGGACTTTGTTGCCGCCAGCCAGAAGCGCTATGACCTGATCCTCGTCGACGGCTTCGACGCGGATGCCCGCACCGGCATGCTCGACTCCCTGCCTTTTTATCTCAACTGCAAGGCCCGCCTGACGCCTTCCGGCCTCATGGTGGTCAATTTGCTGACCCTGCGGCGCAAGGTGCGCGACTCGCTGGAGCGCATCAGTGAAGCCTTCGATGGCCGCACACTGCCCTTCCCGCCCTGTGCCAGTGGCAATGTCGTGGCTTTTGCGGCTGGGGAGACTCCCGTGCGTTGCCATATCGACGCCCTGGAAACCCGCGCCAGAACGCTGAAGGAGAATACCGGGCTCGACCTGCAGCCCACTCTTACCCGCCTGGGAGCCTCAAGGAGTTGTCCGGGCGGCAGGGTCAGGTTTTAGTGCCGACACCGCCATGATCCACGGCTCCTGCCGCTGGCCGATGGCGAGGGTGGCGGCGTAGCGTGGTTCCTCATCCTCGACCTGATTGCGGGGCCGTGTCTGCAGTTGTTCCAGCACCGGGCGCAGCGCGAAGGGCACATTGATCCGACTGGCGGATACGTCATCGATATAACCGGCAAACCGTTGCTGCTTGTCGCGGGTCAGCAGACGCGGCCGCAGCGTGCCATTGATGATCATGAAACGTGTGGTGTCAGGGTAGCGGGCGCGCAGAGTTGCGAGGTCGCGACCGGCGTCGATGGCGAAAAGACGGCTGCTCGACAGTTCTTCGTGCTGCCATGCCTCCTGCGCGCGTTTGGCGCGATTGGCGAATTCCTGGCTGTCGGCGTTGACGGCGGCCGCTGCCGCGTGGCGCGCGGCGTTTTCTTCGGCCTGCTGCAGTGCCGCCTGCCAGTCCGGACCGGCCAGTTCCAGCACGATCAGCACTTCGCGCGGCTGCTGGCGTTCATAGCGCCGCCGCGTTTCCTGGCCGGCCGGGTCGGCGCGTGTTTCGAAGCCCAGTGCGGCCATGCGTTCGGCATCGAGCCACGCGGGCACGCCACCGCCGCCATAATTGGAATATTGCGATTTACCATCGGCGTCTGCGACGCGCCAGGCGAGCCGCAGCGCCAGGCCGCTGTTCTCGGCCATCCGGTAGCCGCGATAGGGCAGCACAAGTTCCCGTTCGGTGAGGAGGAGCTGGCTCTCCGGCTCACCCGCACGGTTCCACCAGGCACCGCCGAGCGCCACCGCATTGGTCAGCAGGATCAGCCCGATGCCGGCTGCCAGCGTCCATCCGCGCGACCAGGTCTTCATGCGCCCTCCCCGTCGACGTGCGGGCGCAGCGCGCCACGCAGGCGCTTGAGCACCAGCAGGATGAGGATCGCCGCCAGCCCGAGCACCAGGAAGAACAGGTACTTCGGCATGATCTGCCACCACCAGTCGAAAAACTTGGTGTAGAGGAAGATGATGAAGAAGACGATCCCGGTGTTGACCATTTCCGTCCAGTTGCGCCGGGCGCCCAGCCAAATCGCCAGCGCACTGCCGATGAAACCGGCCAGTTGATAGCCGCCTTCGATCAGGTCGGGATCGAGGTCGAAATGGCTGCCTTGGCCCCAATGGCCGAGCACCAACATGGGAATGAAAATGCACAGCAGGCCGAAGACTCGGTAGATCGACTCGAAGCCGCTGAAACGGGCATGCGGAATGAATTGCGGCAGCGCCAGCAATAGCGCCGCGACGGGAAAGAAGTTTTCCGGCCGCTCGCCGGCATGCAGCCAGTAGATGCCGCCCCAGGCGCCGACGCGCGCCGACACCCAGGCAATGATGCAGCAGATGCCGACCGCCAGCAGCAGGCGCAAGTCGCAGGCATAGGCCAGCAGGAAGGCCATCGCCGCCCAGGGTAGCAATGCCCGGTCGGTGGGCGTGATGTTCCAGATCTGGCCGAGCATGGAGATGTTGAGCACGAAGCAGGCGAACGCCACCAGTGCTGCCAGCTTGGTGAAGTAGCCGCTGGCGTCGCGCCCCTGCAGCCAGACCGTGAGGACGAGGCTGGCCAGTGAGCTGCCGATCAGGATGGCGACCTGCGCCGTCTCGTTGAAGTAGCCCCAGAATTGATAGAAGAGCAGGAACACGCTGGTCGCCAGGGCCAGCGCACCGAGAAAGGACGCGACGCGCATGCCCAGCGACAGTTGCCTGGCGCGCGTGTCGCGATCGATGTCGAATTCGCCGGCATAACCGGCCAGCAGTTGCTCATGGTGCGCTTTGACGGCATCACGCTGCGTGGCGTCGAGCACGAGCACGCCATCCGCTTCGAGCCGCCGCAACTCGGCGCGAAAGCTGCGAATCTCGTCGGCCCGCTGTTGGGCGGCGTGGCGCGAGGGGGAACGAACGGGGGAATGCATGGCGCGTCATTATGCCGTGTTTGTTATGATTCGAGCCCATTTCGCAGCACGACGGAGCGTCAGCATGATCCGCATCTACGGCATCAAGAATTGCGATAGCGTGAAGAAGGCCCTGACCTGGTGCCAGGCGCACGACATCGACTATGAATTCCACGATTACAAGAAACAGGGCGTGCCGCGTGACCGGCTGGTCGAGTGGTGCCGCAACGCCGGCTGGAAAACCCTGCTGAACACCAAAGGCTCCACCTGGCGCAAGCTAACCCCCGAGCAGCAAGCCGTTTCCACGCAGAGCCAGGCGGTGGCAGCGATGGTCGAGCACCCGAGCGTGATCCGCCGGCCACTGATCGAAACGCCTGACGGGAAATTACTGGTCGGTTTCGATCCGACCCTGTTTGAAAGCTTCGTACGATGAGAAACACGCCGGGCCGCCCCAAGTGTTTCTCCGCCCCCTGGGGGGAGAACGTCGCGCAGCGGCGTTTTGCGAGTTGGGCAGCAAGCTGCCCATCCCTGCTTACCCCGTTGCGGGGGGGGATATGCTGATGGATAGTGTCCGTCGTTTCCTGTTTGAAGATTTGGATATCCGCGGCGCCATGGTGTCGCTCGGCAACGCCTGGCACGAGATGAGCGCCGGCCGTGACGATCCGCCGGCCGTCCAGGCCCTACTGGGCGAACTAACAGCGGTCACCACGCTGATCGCCGGCAACCTCAAGACACCCGGCCGGCTCGGCTGCCAGTTGCGCGGGCATGGGCTGGTATCGCTGCTGCTGGTCGATTGCGACGAGCAACTGCAGCTGCGCGGAACGGCACGGCATGCTGACGCCGTCCACCTATCACGCGGCGCTCCGGCTGACGCCGTACCCGCTGCGGGGCATTTCATCCCGCCAGCGCCGACTTTTGCCGAACTGCTCGGCGACGGCCAGTTGACCCTCATGCTGCAAACCGGCCGCGGCGACCCTTACCAGAGCGTCGTGCCACTTGTCGGCGACAGCCTGAAAGCAGTGTTCGAACATTACCTCGTCCAGTCCGAGCAGCAACCCGCGTGGCTGTTCCTCACCGCCGACGACCAGTTTGCCGGCGGCCTGTTTCTGCAAAAACTGCCGGATGCCGACACGAAGGACCCGGATGGCTGGAACCGCCTCATGCATCTGGCCGCCACGCTCAAGCCGGCGGAGCTGCGGGAATCGCCCGCCAAGCTGCTGATGATTCTGTTTCCGGAAGAAAACATCCGCCTGTTCGACCCGCGCCCGGTGCGTTACCACTGCCCGCGCGACGAGGAGAAGGTGCTGGCAATGCTGAAAAGCATGGGCCGCGCCGAAATCGAAGCGGCACTGGCCGAGCAGGGAGAGCTGGCCATCGAGGACGAGATCTGCCGCCACAGTTATCGCTATGGCAGGGAGATCGTACCCCGGCTTTTTGACTGAAGTTGCGTGGATTGGCGAGCGATATTAATTCATATTTATTCTGCGCACGACGAAGGCAAACCAGACTCGGGGTTAGCCATTTTCAGGTTTGATCACACCAATAAATTTCAAATAAACAAACGTATAAATCGAAGCCGCCAAAACAATGCTCAGGTACGAGAATCCGAGCAGAAAGACCGATTGGTAGTAATTGACGTGGCTATACACCGCCAATACTTCGATACCGACCAGGACGCAAACCAAGCCCCACTGGCTCGGATAAAAATCCGGCTTGGTGAATTGATGACGAAACCAATCCTTGAAGGCAAGCGAGCAAAGCAAAATCCAAAATATCGCAAGCGAAAACAGGATCACCACCGAAGCGAAAGCGAGAGAGGAAATATCGATACCGAGCGACTTATTGGTGTATTCCGCAATCTTGTAGATCGAGATGGCGAATAAGCAATTTATCGGTACGACTATAAAATGCGCCGGTTTCAGAGGTTCAGCAATGCTTGCCCCGTGCATCATCTGTGATACCAAAAGGTAGGTTCCTTTGATTCCGTAAATGAATAGGCCAATGCTGATGGCAATCAAGGTAAGAATACTGGCAGCCTTGGTGACTTGAACGTCTGTAGCCGCCATGGTGATGCCCGCTCCGGCCAGCGCAACCATGCCCCAGGCAAAGACATCAAGTAGCCAGTTATAGGTAAAGGTGACACTTTTCCCCTCGCGGAAGAGCCAGGTTTTGCCGAGAGACACTGAAATGGTCACAAGTGCCAGAAATAGCAAGGCAAAGGGGTAAATGCCATATCCCACTAAAGTCGGCACATCTTTTGAGAAATCCGGAAAAAAGAAAGCAACAGGGCCGAGCAAAACATTAACGGTCATGCCCAGTGCCACGATGGGAGAAAAAATACCAATATTCGAACCAGCATCAGACAAAAACTCGCTGAGCTGATCTCCGTCTTGTGACCATTGAACGAATTCCAGAGAAATCTTTATAACCAGAAAGAAGTGCAACAAAGTACTCAGCAACATTACCGCTACAAGAAATAGACTCCCAGGATCGAACCGGTTAAGCAAATCATTGATGGTGATCAGTTTCTCAACGTGCGGAAACGTGAATTGCATCAACACAAATGGCATGAGCGCTACACCGCCAGAAGCCAATGCAGATTGAAATCTTAAAGGAGTGAATTTCATTGCGGGCTACCTCGATAATCCAGCGAGTTTCACCGAACGGCAGATCACTGGTGATACTGGCAATCCAGTGGAGGCCTAAATTTCGGTAAAGGTGATGCCAGCGACCCTCATTGGATAGATGAACGCTGGTTTTTATCGTTGCGTTTCCTTAGAACACCAGGACCTTGTCGGCCTCAATCGTCCACTCGGTGAGTTGCGCCATGGTTCCGCGCTTCGCCCCCTTGACCAGACTGGCTTCATCCAGGCCACGCGCATCCATGCAAGTGCCACAGACACCGATCTCGACGTTTTTGCGCGCAACCATCCCCAACATGTCTCCGGCGTTGTAATAGCCTGCGGGTACTTTTTGCCCGGTGCGGGCACAGGCAGCAGCATCGCCAATAAGGAACACGCGAACTGTTTCGCCGTCATGTTTGGCCAGCGCAGTCGCCAGGCGCAAACCGTTGTAGCTGCGTTCCGTACCGTAGGGTGCATCGTTAAGAATGAATAATGTATTTGCCATGTTAACTTTCCTCCGTTCTTGATAATCAATTGCAAGTCGTCGAACTTGCGAAACACGCCAATGACCCCTTTTTCACGAAGGGGAATGCCTTGCGTCCGGCACTCTTGTGATCCAATAGTCTAACGATTGTTAGATTATTATTGAGCTGCCCAATAAACTTGTCAATGGATATTTACCGAACCACCGCGTCTGATTGACAGAATCGCACTTGCCACATAGATTTCGTCCATGGACAAATCACGACGTATCAAGGATCTGCTGTATGAACAGGTCGCCCGCATCGGCAAAGCCTCAAGTAGCCCGAAACGGCTGGAATTGATCGAACTGCTCTGTCAGGGCGAAAAAACCGTGGAGGGACTGGCGCACGATGCTTCCATCAGCATGAAATTGGCTAGCGCACATCTACGGGTACTGCGCTCGGCAAATCTGGTAGAGAGCGATAAACAAGGAAAGAATGTCATATACCGGATCGCCAATCGTGCGGTGGTGGAATTCTGGATATCGATCCGTTCTCTCGCTGAAGATCGCCTGGTAGAACTAAAAATGGCTCTGACGCAATTGACCAGCCACCCGAAGGAACTTTCGCCACAAGATCGCGAGTCGCTGGTTAAACTCGCCAAAAAGGGCGATGTGGTGGTGCTCGATGTACGTCCCACATCGGAATATGAAGCGGCGCACCTACCCTATGCGCAGTCAATGCCAATCGAAGAGCTGAAATCGCGCCTGGCCGAATTACCGCACGGGAAAACAATCGTTGCCTATTGTCGTGGGCCGTATTGCCTGATGGCGGTCGATGCTGTGCAACTACTCAAACAGCAGGGGTTTGATGCGATTCACCTGCCAGAAGGGGTTGCAGAGTGGGGGATGGCACCTGTACGAACGATCATCGGAATAACGTCCTAAGAATCAGGCGCCTTTTTTTTCTACCCTAGAGTTCAATCAAAGGGCCTCAGACTCATTTTCATTGACTTTCATTCTAACGATCTTTAGATTGTATGCATGCGAAAGCGCCTGTATGACCTGGTCGCACGCATCGGCAAGGTCGCGGATGACCGGAAACGCGTCAATTTCCTCGAACTGCCGTCCCGCCAGCGCCGACTTTTTCAGTACAGACGTTCGATGCAAAGACCGAAGTATTGTCGCAACGTGATAATCGCCACACAGTAAGACTCCACCTCAACGGAAATTTAGTCCAATAAAACGGGGCCAGTTCCCCTCCTCCTGATTGCGTCGTTCATCGAAAGGAAAACACCATGAAACCAGGCCTATCTACCCGGTGTGTCCATGCGGGAGAACTTGAGGATGCCCATGGCTCGCCACACACGCCAACCTACACGACGACCACCTTCAAATTCAATTCCACCGCCGACCTGCTCGACGTGGTGGATGGCAGAAAACCCGGCAGTCTCTACACGCGCTACGGTCTCAACCCAACCGTCGCCAGCATCGAGCAGAAGCTCGCGAGCCTAGAAGGCGCGGAAGCCGCATGGGCTTTTTGTTCCGGCATGGCGGCCGAGACAGCACTTTTCCTCACGCATGGGCGCAAGGGCATCGTCTGCCTCGGCGACGCTTACGGCGGCACACTGGAACTACTTGCCACCCAGTTGCCACTGCTGGGTATCCCGACACATTTACTGCTCGGCAGCGATATGAGCCGTCTCGACGAAGTCATGTCGCAAGGTGTCGGCCTGGTGTTCTTCGAGACGCCGACCAATCCGGCTTTGGAAATATTGGACATCCATGCAATCGCCAAACTGTCTCATGCCAACGGCGCTCTGGTCGCGGTCGACAGCACTTTTGCCTCGCCTGTGAATCAGACACCATTGGCGCTCGGCGCGGATTTTGTTATCCACTCCTGCACCAAATATCTCGGCGGGCACTCGGACCTCACCGCCGGAGCTCTGATGGGATCGACGGAATTGCTGGCGCCGGTATGGAACTGGCGCAAGAATCTCGGTACGACAATCGCCCCGGAAATTGCCGCGCTACTGGCACGCAGCATCCGCACCCTGCCGGTGCGCGTACGCCAGCAGAACGCCACGGCACAAGCAGTCGCCGAAGCAATGATGCGGCACCCGCGCATCGCCCGCGTGCTCTACCCCGGTCTGCCCGACTTCCCCGGCCACGCCCTGGCGAAAAAGCAAATGGCTGGCTTCGGCGGCATGCTGAGCATAGAAGTAAAAGGCAATGGCGAGGATGCCACGCGCGTCGCGGACCGGCTCAAGCTGTTTGCGCTGGCACCCAGCCTGGGCGGCGTCGAAAGCCTGGTCACCCAGCCCTGTACCACGACTCACCACGGCCTTACACCGGAGGAACGCACCCGACGCGGCATTTCGGACGCCCTGTTGCGGTTGTCCATCGGCCTTGAAGATGCCGACGATCTGATCGCCGATCTGAACCAGGCACTGGAATATGAATAGCCCCCCACGCTCACAAAAACGGTTCGCTGCCCCCACAGGGTGGCGCATGCCTTCTTGGGACGGCCCGGCGAAGGCATGAATTTCCCCATTTACCTCGACTACAACGCGACCACGCCGGTAGCACCGGAAGTGGCCGCCGTCATTCGCCCCTGGCTGGAGCAACACTTTGGCAACCCGTCGTCTTCCCATGTCTATGGGCAGCAAGCTCGCCAGGCCGTTGCGCAGGCCCGCAACCACGTCGCCGCGCTGATCGGTTCTGACGACGCGGAAATCGTCTTTACCGGCGGCGCCACGGAGGCCAACAATCTGGCGCTGCTCGGAGTGGCCCGTGCATACCATGCGCTCGGTGACAAGAAACGCCATCTGGTCATCAGTGCGATCGAGCATCCGGCGGTGATGCAGCCGGCCCTGCATCTGCGGGAACTGGGCTGGGAAGTCACCGTCTTGCCGGTCGATAGCGCCGGGCGTGTTGCAGTAAAGGACCTGGCTGCCGTCCTGCGCCCCGACACGGCTCTGGTATCCGTGATGCACGCCAACAACGAGGTCGGCACGCTACAGCCGCTCACCGAGATCGCCGCACTGGCGCGGGCCAACGGCACACTAGTGCATACCGATGCCGCCCAGTCGGCCGGCAAGTTATCCGTCAATGTCGATGCGCTCGGCATTGATTTGCTGACGCTCGCGTTCCACAAGTTTTATGGCCCCAAGGGGATCGGCGCGCTTTACGTGCGACGTGGCACGCCGCTCAAGCCGATCCTCTTTGGCGCTGATCAGGAACACGGCCAACGCCCCGGCACAGAAAACGTCGCCCTGATAGTCGGCGCTGGCGAGACGGCGCGACTGGCACGTGAGCGTCTGCCAGGAGCGACACAGCATCTCGCGAGCGTACGTGACGAACTGCACCGTCGCCTTGCTGGCGCAGTGCCGGGGCTCATGCTCAATGGCCATCCCGATCATCGGTTGCCGAATACGCTGCATGTCTCGTTCCCCGGCGTTTCCGGGCGTGAGTTGCTGGCTGCCGTAGCCGATGAGATTGCCGCGTCGGTGGGCTCCGCCTGCCATTCCGAAGCCGATGCCGTCAGTGGTGTCCTCGCGGCCATGGGTTGCAATGCCGCGCGGGCACGCGGCGCCGTGCGGTTGTCGGTAGGGCTTGCCACAAGCGAACAAGATGTTATCCACGCAAGTTCGGCTCTCGCCGATGCCTGGAAAAAGCTGTCGATACGCTGACAACAGGGCTTCCAGCCCGGGATGTCGTCGTTTGAACATGCCATGATGGCTAACGCATCAAGTTACGATGCCTGGTACCGAACGTCACGCGGGCGCTGGATCGGCGAAACCGAATATCGACTGCTGTACCACCAAATGGCGCCCCGTCCCGGCGAAACCATCCTCGACGTCGGCTGCGGCACCGGCTATTTCAGCCGGCGCTTTGCGCACGACGGCCATTTCGTCGCGGGTCTCGATCTCGACCCTGCCGTCGCTGCATTTGCACACGCCAGCATGCACCCCCCGCTCCCCTGCGTCGTGGCTGACATGACGGCCTTGCCGTTCGCCGACCGCAGCTTCGACTGCACAATTTCGGTGACAGCCCTGTGTTTTGTCGCAGACGAGCTCAAGGCACTGAAAGAAATTATCCGTGTGGCGCGCCGGCGCTTTGCCCTGGGCCTGCTCAACCGCGCAAGCCTTCTCCACCTCGTCAAGCGCGGCAGCACAGGCAGCTACGCCGGCGCCCGCTGGCATAATCCCTCTGCCATTGCGGCCATGCTGAGCGATCTTCCCGTTGAAGACGTAGCCGTAGCTACTGCGATATTTGTGCCGTGGGGCGGAACGCTTGCACAGGCGTTGGAAAGAATCGCCCCCAACAACCTGCCGTGGGGGAGTTTCATCGCCGTAAGCGGCAGCATTACGCCAAAAACCTGATACTTGAGCCGTTTACTTGCACTATGCGAGACACCTCGCTTGACGTGCATATCCCTTCTACGTGACCTGTGAATGGTCGTTTTCGGCGGGTTTCGGAAGATGTTGATCGCGAGAGCGAAGATCCTGCGCATACCCAAACAACCCCACGCAATGAAGTTTCTAAATTAGTCAAGATACTGTCTAATACCATTTCACTACCAATCACGCATCTCATTTGGGATTTTCATTCAATGCATAAGCGAAAAATAAAAGACCTCCTGTATGAACAGGTATCTTTTGTAGGCAAGGCGCTTTCGAGCCCAAAACGGCTCGAGTTGCTTGAAGTGCTTGTGCAGGGTGAGAAAACGGTCGACACATTGGCTAAAGATGTCGACATCAACATCAAGCTGGCAAGTTCGCACCTCAAGGTTCTCAAAGAATCTCGCCTGATCAAGTCTCGAAGGGAAGGCAAGTTCACTTTTTATAGCCTAAGCGGTGCTGACGTCAGCAGACTGTGGGTATCCATTTACTCGGTCGCCGCTGAATATCGATTGGAATTGCAGGCGGTTATGGAAAAAATAGCCGCCGCCCCCGAGAAACTGACACCTGAAACCCGTCAAGGTTTACTCGACAGAGCCCAGCATGGTGATATTTTGGTCTTGGATGTTCGTCCGGCAGCAGAGTACGAAGCCGGCCATTTACCGCACGCACGCTCGATGCCCATGCAGGAATTAGAGCAGAGGCTTGCGGAACTTCCCATGGATAAAGAGATAGTTGCTTACTGCCGGGGCCCGTTTTGCCTGTTTTCAAACGAAGCTGTCGATTTGTTGCGAAAGCATGGCTATCGTGCCGAAAAAATTGGCGATGGCGTTGCGGAATGGGCTGCGGCAGGACTGCCACTTGAATGACACCTCCCTGCCAGCCGTATTCCTTAGGGAAATAGAATAGTCTGATATTCGCACATTCGTAAATTCGTGCGAATGTTGATGTACATCAAAGTGAACAAGAATTCTCGTACCTAGAATGGCCATATTAAAGGCAAGGTTTCTATATTGCTTTTTATTCCCTGGCTATTCATGTGAGGTACAGAATGAAACAACCAAACGACGAAAACGGCCGCCGCAAATTTCTTCAGATGTCAGGTGCGGTATTTGCCAGCATGACTGTTCCAACCGGCGTGTCGGCATTCTCGAAGATTCAGCCTAACTACGATCCTCTCAAAGAGTATCCCTATCGTGGCTGGGAGGATCTCTACCGTAAGGAATGGACGTGGGATTCGGTAGGCTTTACTACACACTCGAACGGTTGCGTCGCAGGTTGTGCATGGAAGGTATACGTCAAGAACGGCATTCCGATGCGCGACGAGCAGGTCAGCGAATATCCGCAACTGCCCGGCATTCCCGACATGAATCCGCGTGGTTGCGCGAAGGGTGCCGTGTATTGCTCATGGGTTAAGCAGCCCGACTTTCTCAAGTACCCGCTGAAGCGCGTGGGGGAACGCGGCGAGCGCAAGTGGAAGCGTATTTCCTGGGACGAAGCGCTGACCGAAATCGCCGACAAGGTGATCGATACCACGCTCAAGCACGGCCCCGGCAACATCTGCATTCCGAAGCGCCCCTTCGCGGTCATCAGCAACAACGGCTACACGCGCTTGGCGAACCTGCTGGGCGCGATCAAGCCCGATGTCTCCTCTATGACCGGCGACCTTTATCCCGGCATTCAGACGGTGAGGATGCCGGCGCGCGCCGTGTCCACCTTCGACGACTGGTTCACGTCCGACCTGATCCTGATGTGGCACAAGAACCCCATCGTCACGCGCCAGCCCGATGCGCACTTTCTGATGGAAGCGCGCTACAACGGGGCGCGCCTGGTTAACATCTCGGCGGACTACAACCCTTCCTCGGTGCACGCCGACCTGTTCGTGCCGGTCAAAATGGGTACGGACTCCTACCTCGCCGCGGCAATTGTCAACCAGTTGCTCGCCGGCAAGCACTACAAGGCCGACTACCTGAAAGAGCAGACGGACTTGCCTTTCCTGGTGCGCGTCGACAACGGCAAGTTCCTGCGCGAGAAGGACTTCAAGGCGGACGGTAGCGTAGAGATTTTCTACGTCTGGGACACCAAAACCGGCAAGGCGGTGCCGGCGCCCGGCAGCATGGGCAGCAAGGACAAGACGCTGAAGCTCGGCGCTGTCGCTCCGGCGCTGGAGGGTAGCTTCGAAGCAGAGGGCATCAAGGTGACGACGGTTTTCGAGCGCCTGAAAACAGAGATGGCTCCCTACACACCCGAGGCTACCCAGTCCGAAACCGGCATACATCCTTCCGTGGTGCGCAAGCTCACCGGCTGGATCGCGGAATGCAAGGCCCTGCGCATTCTCGACGGCTACAACAACCAGAAACACATGGACGGCTTCCAGTGTGGCCGCCTGAAGATTCTCATCCTGACCCTGATCGGCCACCACGGCACCACCGGCTCGATTGACACCACCTACGAAGGCTGGCGGCTGGAGGGGTCCACCGAAATGCAGCAAGTGAAGGGCAAGAACGGGCGCAGCGTCTCCATGGTGCTGGCGCAGTGGGTGTGGGGCGAGCAGTACCGGCGCACCAAGGCCTACTACGACGATGCCCAGTTGAAGTCGCAGCTCGGCTTCGGTGTCGACGACATGGAGGCCTTGCGCAAGGAATCCGAAGCCAAGGGCTGGATGCCGAAGTGGCAGTCGATCAAGAATCCGGTGGTCTATATCAACGCCGGCATCAACATCTTCGCCACCTCCAACGGCTATCAACATTTGGCCGAGAATTTCCTCAAGCGCTGCGAACTGCTCGTCAACGTGGATTTTCGAATGAACTCGGGATGCATGTATGCCGACATCGTGTTACCTGCAGCGCCAGAGCAACAGAAACTGGATATCCGGGAAACCTCGGTAACGCGCTTCATCCACGCATTCGGGCAGCCGATCAAGCCCATGTATGAGCGCAAGACCGATTGGCAAATAGTCGTGGCGCTTGGCAAGAAGATTCAGGAACGGGCCAAGGCGCGTGGCATTTCTCGGGTGGACGATCCGGAGATCAAGAGCCACATCGACTTCGACACCGTCTATGACGAACTCACCATGAACGGTGCGATCGACACGGATGAGAAAGCCTTGCGCTTTGTCATGGAGAAATCCAAGGCGCTGGGGCCCGGCAGTTACGAAGAGGCAATGAAGAATGGTTTCGTCGCCGTGAGCGCGTCAGCTGGCAAGACTTCGTCGATTCCGAAGGACAAACCCTACCGCCCCTTCACGGTGAACGTGACCGACAAGAAGCCCTACGGCACACTCACCGGCCGCTTGCAGTTCTATGTGGACCACGAATGGTTCCAGCGTTTCGGCGCGACACTGCCGACGCCGCAGATGAAAGGCGGTGGTCACCTGGGACCGAAGAAGTACCCCTTCAAAGCCAACTCGCCGCATACCCGCTGGGGCATCCATTCCTGGTGCCGCAACGAGACGTGGCTGCTGCGCCATCAGCGCGGCGAACCGGATGTCTGCCTCAGCCCGAAAGTGATGGCGAGTAAAGGGATCAAGGATGGCGACAAGGTGCGGGTATTCAATGGGCAGGGCGAGTTCTTCGCCATGGCCAAGGTGGCCCCCTCCTTACCAGATGATCAGGTCTTTTCCGAGCACGGCTGGGAGCAGTACCTGTACAAAAACATGACCCACTACAACATGATCGGGGCGGAGTTGATCAACCCCCTGGAACTGGTGGGCGGCTACGGCCACATCAAGTATGCGTCCGGCGGCTTCAACCCAAACCGCATTTTTTGCGAAACGACGGTCGACGTCGAGAAAGCTTGAGGAACCGATCATGAGACAGTTGGCCTACGTATTCGATCTGAACAAGTGCATCGGGTGCCATACGTGCACCATGGCCTGCAAGCAATTGTGGACCAATCGTGGCGGGCGCGAGTACATGTACTGGAATAACGTGGAAACCCATCCCGGCAAGGGTTATCCAAAGAATTGGGAGAAAAAGGGCGGTGGCTTCAAAGATGGGGTACTGCTGACGGACGGCAAGATTCCGCCGCGGGAGGATTATGGCGGCACATGGGAATACAACCTCGAAGAGGTGTTGCTGCAAGGCAAAGGCAACCAGGTCGTACCTCACGAGAAGCCCACCTGGGGTCCGAACTGGGACGAGGACGAGGGCGAGGGAGTGTTCCCCAACAATCACTACTTCTACGTGCCGCGCATCTGCAACCATTGTTCCAACCCGGCCTGCCTCGCCGCCTGTCCAAGCAAGGCAATCTACAAGCGGCCCGAGGACGGTCTCGTCGTCATCGACCAGGAACGCTGCCGCGGCTACCGTTACTGTGTCAAGGCCTGTCCCTATGGCAAGGTGTATTTCAATTTGCAAACCCAGAAATCCGAGAAATGCATCGGCTGTTACCCTCGGGTCGAGAAGGGAACTCCTCCGGCCTGCGTCGCGCAATGCGTTGGCAAGATTCGCTTCGTGGGCTATCGCGACGACAAGGATGGGCCGATCTACAAACTGGTCGAGCAGTGGAAAGTGGCGCTACCGTTGCATGCTGAATATGGAACGCAACCAAACGTTTTTTACGTGCCACCAATGAATACCACGCCGCTTGTTTTTGAAGAGGATGGCCGCTTGGGTGACAAGCCGCGAATTCCACTGGCAGATCTGGAAGCCATGTTTGGCCCTGATGTCAAACCGGCGCTGGAAACCCTCGGACGCGAGATGCAGAAGCGTCGGCAGGCCCAACCGTCCGAGCTTACCGAACTTCTGATCGGCTACACGAATAAAGACAGGTATCGGCTATGAGCGAGCCTACTGTGAATGCGGGCACCTTGGCTGGTGCCTACCTGACGATGGCACAGCTTTTCTCCTATCCAAATCCGGAGAGCTGGAAGCTTCTTACCGAGCGCGGGCTCATCGATCCCGAGATCAGCGCACAGGCCTTGGAAGCGGAGTATCTGGCCGCCTTCGAGATTGGGCGCGATAAACCTCCAGTGCCGCTATTCGAGGGCATGCATCGTGGAGATCTTGGGCGCGAAGGAATCTTCGAGGACTTGCTGCGCTTTTACGAGTTCTTCGACGTGAAGCTCTCGGAGACCGATCGGGAGTACCCCGATCATCTGACAACCGAGTTGGAGTTTTTGGCGTGGCTTTGTATGCAGGAACAAACAGCGCAGCAAGCAGGTGGTGAAACGGAATCCTTACGCCATGCGGCACGGGATTTTCTCACCAGGCACCTCGCTGCTTGGTTGCCGGAGTTCCGTCGCAAACTGGAAGCAACGGATACCGTTTATGCACAGTACGTGGCTGCTCTTGCCGAACTGGTGGAAACCCACACCGGCCAACTCGGCTGCGCATCCTAAGAATCGGGAGGCACACATGAAGACAAGCAACTTTATAAAACAATTGGCCGTATTCGGAACAGTCGCTGCGATGACAGGATTCTCAGCCATCACGGTACAGGCAGCACCAGCGGCCAAGACTATTCGTGTTCTGACCACGACGGGCGTGGACGCCACAATGCCCGATGCGGCAATCTGGAAAAAAGCGCCGGCAACCCAAGTCAACTTGCAGCCCGCTTTCCCCGGGCACGGGTCCATCGTCGGTATCCCCGCCACAACCCAACTTGTCGCCCAGGCGGTACGAACGGGTGATCGCATATTCATCAAGCTGGTTTGGAGCGATTCCACCGTCAATACTGAAATAAAAGACACGGCACAGTTTGTCGATGGTGCGGCAGTGCAGTTCCCGGTCAATGGGAAAGCGACCACTATATCCTTCATGGGTGATGCACAAAATCCGGTAAATGTCTGGCATTGGCGTGCTGATGGCCGCACAGAAAACCTCATGGCACGCGGTTTCGGCACCGCCATGGCTGTACCTTTCGAAGGATTGCGCAGTGCATCGGTTCGCACCGATAGCGGATGGGCGGTAGTGCTCACTCGTCCTTTACGGGTAAAAAAGAATGAGGGCGCAAGTCTGCAAAATCGCAAGACGGTACCCATTGCCTTCGCCGCTTGGGATGGCGCCAACCAGGAGCGCGACGGACTGAAGGCGGTGACCTTGGAGTGGTGGCAGCTGCAATTTTGAAAACGCTAGCCATCCCGGCTTGTTGAAGCGGGATTGTGGTGCGAGACGGCGAGATGATCTATCCCGCCGTCCGTTACCACGTAGCGGTCACCTCTCAGCGGAACAGCGATCAGTTTCGTCCAGCAAAGGTGGCGCGTCAGCATCAATGTGGCATTGGCCGCTCTGGCCGATTATGAGCCACAACTATCGACGATGGGCGAAGGGATAAGATAAACCCGCTGTGTATCGCGCTCACCTTTGAAGCTCGATGTCTTAGAGAGACTGGCGATGCAAGGCAAGAACGCCTACCCCCGACTGACCATGTGCGTCAACCCCACAAGTAGAAACCTCACAAACATAGTATAAATTTCCCGAACGGGAATTTATGCGGACTATGGCCACTATTCAATCACTCCAGCAACTCGGCAGTGTGCCTCGTGTCGCACGAAAGCCGATCGAGCTGACCCAACCACAGTTGGCCTTGGCGGCGTGATCAACTTAGGCGGATTGTCTTCCTCTGCCAATGCGGGCAACTACCACGGCGCATGAGCCAAGTCATTCCCGAGGGCGACACTACTCCGGCAGAGCATTCAGTTCATAGCTGGTACTGCGCCCGCCCGCATCAGTTTTCCGCAGTACACCGCGCGTCAGCAAATCGTTGATGTCACGCAACGCAGTGTCCGGGGAACACTTGGCGATAGCGGCCCACTTGCTGCTGGTGAGCTTGCCTTCGAAGCCATCAAGCAGCTTGTTGAGCAACTTCACTTGTCGCTCATTCAGCGGCAGCGTGGCCCAGCGCTGCCAGAAGCGCACTTTGGTCAGCACAGCGTCGAGAGTGATCTGCGCCTGATCGACGGCGCGATGCAGAGTATCAAGGAACCAGGCCAGCCATTCCGTGACATCCATTGACCGCTTCTGCGTTCGCTCCAGGATGTCGTAGTAGGCCTCGCGCTCGCGCTGGATCTGCGCCGACAGGCTATAGAAGCGTTGCGGGCTACCGTCTGCGCGCACCAGCAGCAAATCGCCGATGGCACGGGCGATACGGCCATTGCCGTCGTCGAATGGGTGCAAGGTAACGAGCCACAGATGGCCAAGCCCTGCTTTGATCAGCAGCGGCTCGTTTGGCGTACCGTTGACCCAATCGAGGAATCGGCCCGTTTCCGCTTCTAGACGATCTGCTGGCGGTGCCTCGAAATGCACACGCTGGCGGCTGATGGGGCCAGATACGACCTGCATCGGGCCGCTGGCATCGTCACGCCAGGTGGCGACGTTGAGCTTGGATAGACCTGAGTAGCCGGTTGGAAACAGCGCGGCGTGCCAACCAAACAAGCGCTCCCTGGTCACCGGCGCGTTGCTGTTGGCGGTGGCGTCAATCACCATCTCGACCACGCCTTCGACGTGACGATCCACCGGGGCCAAAGCGCCGATGTCCACACCCAGACGACGGGCGATGGACGATCGCACGGATTCGACATTCAGGGTCTCGCCCTCGATCTCGCTGGTCTTGACCACATCCTCGGTAAGTGCGGACAAGCTGGCCTGATCGCGCAGCGCCATGCCCACGTCCGCCAGACGCCCCATCAACAAACCCTGGGCGCGACTGACCTCGGCCATGGGCCCAGCCAGCGCTGCCAGATCAAAACGCCAGTTCGGCCAGTCGTTGGCCTGCCAGATGTATTTGTAATCACCGCTATTCATGCGGAGATTGTGAACTACATTCTCCGCATGTGCAAGTTATTCTCCGCATATTATGCGGAGATATAGGCTGTCATTCGCCGCAGCACGGAGTGAAAACCCCCACTGTGTATCATTGCCGCATGCGCTTCCTGCCGATCCTGCTGTTCCTGCTGTTTCCTGTGCTGGCCCACGCCTTCGATGGCCTGGTGACCGCCGTCACCGACGGTGACACCCTGATCGTCACCGATGCCGCGCGGCAGCGGCACCCCATCCGCCTGACGGGCATCGATGCGCCCGACAAATATCAGACTTTCGGCAAGCAATCCCACACCAGCCTGAGCGCCATCACCTTCAACCGCAACGTGGAGGTGATCGGCTCAAAACGCGACGCCCAGGGCCGGCTGATCGCCCGGGTGATGGTGGCCGATCCCAACTGCAATATGCCCGAATGCCTCAAGATTCACGATGCCGGGCTGGTGCAGGTCATGTCGGGGATGGCGTGGCAGCGCCAGCAATACGTGAATGAGCTGACCCTGCAGGAACGGGAGGCCTACGCGGCGGCGGAATTCAATGCCAAGATCAGGCGGCTGGGGCTCTGGGCCGACGTGAATCCGGTGCCGCCGTGGCTATGGCGACGCTGAACCATCACTTGTGAAGACACCATGACTATTGAATTGACGCCCCATGAAGCCCGTGTCATCGGCTGCCTGATCGAAAAGGAAATCACCACGCCGGAGCAGTATCCGCTGTCCCTCAACGCGCTGACCAACGCCTGCAACCAGAAAAGCAACCGCGATCCCGTGCTGGATCTCGACGAAGCCACCGTCCAGCAGACCGCCGACCAGCTCATCAAAAAATACCTGGTCAGCACACAGACCGGCTATGGCAGCCGCGTCACCAAATACCAGCACCGCTTTTGCAATACGGAATACGGCAACCTGAAGTTCTCGCCGCAGGAACTCGGCATCGTCTGCGAACTGCTGCTGCGCGGCCCGCAGACACCCGGCGAGTTGCGCAGCCGCGCCAGCCGCCTGTGCCCGCTCAAGGACGTGAGCGAGGTCGATGCCGCCCTGCATAGCCTGGCAGAGCGGGAGGATGGCCCGTTTGTCGTCCAGTTGCCCCGAGAGCCCGGCAAGCGCGAGTCGCGCCACGCCCATCTGTTCAGCGGGGAGGTCGCCGGCGCGGCGGATGACGAACATCAGGAAGAAGTTCCTGTCAGTCGGACCGGAGCCAGCACGCATCTGGAACAGCGCGTGGCGAACCTGGAAGCCGAAGTGGCCGAACTGAAAGAACTGCTCGCCACCATGGCGCAGGCCGGTGGAAATCAGGATTGATGCGAAAGTGAATCGCCGGGACAAGGGCAGCAAATAAACGTCCTTGACGGGTGTTCATTCGATCACTATGATGGTGATCGTTGGAACACCACATTGACCGGAGTTTCCCCATGCCACCCGCAGATACCGCACGCGACAGCGACTACCTCAGCCGTCTGCGCGACTACTACGTCGAAGCCAAGCGCATTCCGTCCCACCAACGCATCGCCGCCCTGATGGGCTTTGCCTCAAAGACGGCCGCCAAAAAGCTCCTCGCCCGCCTCGAAAGCGCCGGCTTTCTCGAACGCACGCCCGACGACGACGCCTGGATGCCGGCCGCCCGCTTCTTCGAGCGCCCACTGGCCGATGTTGCCGTGCGTGCCGGCGCGCCAGACATGATCGACGGCATGGGCGGCGAACCCTTCCTCGTCGACCAGTACCTCGTGCGCCAGCCTTCCCGCACCGTCATGGTGCCGGTCAAGGGCGATTCAATGATCGATGCCGGCATCCACGAGGGCGACGTCGTTGTCGTTGAACGCACCAAGGCCGCTAGGGCCGGCGATTTCGTCATCGCCATCGTCGACAACGAATTCACCCTCAAGGAGTTGGGACTGGAGCGCGGACGTTTCATCCTCAAGCCCCACAACCCCGCCTACCCGATCATCCGGCCCCAGAGCGAACTCGAAATCTACGGCGTCGTCACCGGCCTCGTCCGGCGTTACCGGGGCTGACCATGGCTTGCTTGCACAAACCGGGGCAACTGCCTCGGCGCGGCACCGGCTTCCCCGCGTTTCCGGAAGAAGGCGTGATTCCCCGCGGCTGCCCCGTCCTGGCGCGCCCGGTGCCGGCCGGCTTCCCCTCCCCCGCGGCCGACTTCGTCGAGGAACGCCTGAGCCTCGACGCACACCTGATCGAGCATCGCGAGGCCACCTTCTTTGTCCGGGTGGCCGGCCATTCGATGACCGGCTTCGGCATCCACGATGGCGATCTGCTGGTGGTGGATCGGGCGCTCGACCCCGCCGACCGCAGCGTCGTGATTGCCGTCGTCGATGGCGCATTCACCGTCAAGCAGCTCTGCCTGCTGCAGGATGGCGTGCTGCTGCGTTCCGGCAGCGCCGGTCATGGCGACATCCTGGTTTCCGGCGATCAGGAACTGACGATCTGGGGCGTGGTGCGCTGGAGCATCCATAAGGTGTAGCCATGCCTGTTGCATTGGTGGATGGCAACAACTTCTACGTTTCCTGCGAGCGGGTGTTCGACCCGAAGCTGGAAAATGTTCCCGTCGTGGTGCTGTCCAACAACGATGGCTGCGCCGTGGCCCGCAGCGCCGAGGTCAAGGCGCTCGGCGTCAAGATGGGTACGCCCTGGTTCCAGATGCGCGAGCTGGCCGTGCAACACGGCATCGTCGCCCTTTCCAGCAACTACGCGCTCTACGCCGACATGAGCAACCGCATGATGCAGGTGCTGGCGCAGTTTTCGCCGGATCAGGAAATCTACAGCATCGACGAATGCTTCCTCGGCCTCGATGGCTTTCAGCACCATGACCTGATCGACTACGGGCAGCAGATTCGCCAGCGGGTGAAACGCTGGGTCGGCCTTCCCGTCTGCGTCGGCATCGCCGCAAGCAAGACGCTCGCCAAGCTGGCCAACCACTGTGCCAAGAAGAACCTGGCCGGACATGACGGGGTCTGCGATTTCACCCGCCTGAGTGAAGCCGAGCAGGCAAAACTTTTCTCCGGCATCGACGTCGGCGAAATCTGGGGCGTTGGCCGTCAGTTGACCCGCAAGCTGGGCGAGTTGGGCATCACCAGCGTGGAAGCCTTGCGGCAGGCTGACCCGCGGACCATGAAGGCGCGCTTCTCCGTGGTGCTGGAACGCACGATTGCCGAACTGAACGGCATGGCCTGCATGACACTGGAAGAAGCCGCGCCGAACAAGCAGCAGATCATCTCCTCGCGTTCCTTCGGCGCTTATGTCTACGCCATCGAGGCACTCGGTGAGGCGGTGGCCAGCTATATCGCCATTGCGGCGGAGAAGCTCAGATCACAAGGGTCGCTCGCCGGCATGGTGCAGGTGTATATCCGCACCAACCCGCACAAGACGGATCGCCCGCAATACCAGCGCGGCCTGACCATTCCCCTGCCCGAGGCCAGCGACGACACCCTGCGGCTGACCCGCGCCGCACTCTGGGGCCTCAAGCGCATCTACCGCCCCGGCTTTGCCTACCAGAAAGCCGGCGTCGCCCTGCTGAACCTGAGTGCGGCCGCAACACCGCAGTTGAATCTCTTTTCGCAAACAAAAGACAACACCCGGCTGATGCAGGTGATGGACCGGATCAACGGCATCTGGGGCCGGGGAACGCTGCGCTCGGCAGCGGAAGGCATCGAGAAAGGCTGGAAGATGAAGCGGGAGCGGGTATCACCGGGCTACACCTCCTGCTGGAGCCAATTGCCGGTCGTGTCCTGAACCTGTGCGCTGCAAGCGGTTCAGGCGTCTGCCGCAGCAAGATGCTGTTGCAGGACGGGGCCGACATCCTGTGCCGTGCGCAACTCGCGCAAGGCGAGGAATAGTTTGTCGGCCTGGGGATAGCTCCGCCGCATGAGCCCCAGCCATTGCTTGAGGCGCCCGGGGGATTGGGTCGGCAACACCTTGTTCTGCACCTGCGCCCAGAAATCGCCGATCATTCCACTCACCATGTGCCAATCGGCAAGCGCATCGCCAGCCGCACCGGCTCGGATGCGCCGCGCCAGCAGGGGATCGGCCACCGCGCCACGTCCCAGCATGACGTCGGCACAGCCGGTGGCCTGGCGAATCGCGTGATAGTCGGCCAGGGTCCAGACCTCGCCGTTGGCGATGACCGGAATCCGCAACGCGGCCTGGATCGCGGCAACCGCCTGCCAGCGGGCGGGCGGGCGATAACCATCCTCCTTGGTGCGCGCATGAACGACGAGTTCCTGGATGCCGCCGGCCTCGAGGGCGCGTGCGCAATCGAGCGCCCTGCTGGTGTCGCTGATGCCGAGGCGCATCTTGGCCGTGAGCGGGATAGCCACTGGAATCGCCGCGCGCACCGTCGTGGCAATGCGCCGCAGGAGTTCGGGTTCGTTGAGCAGCGATGCGCCACCCCGGTTGCGATTGATCAGCGGCGTGGGGCAGCCAAAGTTGAGATCGATGCCGGCGGGATTCAATTTGGCCACATGCGCCGCATTGGCCGCCAGCAGCTCGGGGTCGGAGCCAAGAAACTGGATGCGCACCGGCGTGCCGGCGCGGGTGCGCGACGAGTTCAGGAGTTCCGGGCTGATGCGCGTAAAGGCCGAATGCGGCAACAGCGTGGTGCTGACCCGGACGAATTCGGTGACGCACCAGTCGTAACCACCGGCCCGCGTGAGCACATCGCGCAGAACGTCGTCGGCCAGCCCCTCCATCGGAGCGAGAATCAGACGCGGCGAGATCTGGCTGCTAGGCATAAGGGGAAACCAAAGGGATACATTGAACTGTGACGTGACAATTGCATTTCAGGTTCATTGCTTTCAGACACCTGAACTATTGCTCATCGCCATAACGTCGGCATTATGCCGGACGCGCCTTGGCAGACACGTAGAATGCGCAATCACAATGGATGAACATGCCGCTCTCGACGTTATTGCCGTTCGTGCAATAGAAACCCAGGACCGGGCCCGGGCCGTATGGTCCGATGCCGAACGCAGTTGGGCCAGCCGCGCCGCTGCCGGGGTGGTTGGCGAAAAGGCCGCTGCCGACGTCTTTGTGGCGAAGCGTGCCGCCCTGGTGGTGGAACGCCTTGACGAGCGCAACCGGGCGCTGCTGGCTGCGCTGCGCGGGATGCGCTGGCAGGCCTGGCAGGGCTGGCTGTTTGTCTTGGTGGCGTTTGTGCTGGGCTTCATGATTGACCGCATGACCAGCAGCAATCGCGTCGATCTGCTGGCACCGCCCGTGCTTGCCCTGCTGGTCTGGAACCTTGCCGTTTATCTGGCATTGCTGATCAGCCCATTCTTCCGTGCTAACCAGTCCGCTGCGCCGGGGTCATTGAGAAAATTGGTCTTGCGACTGGTGGGTCTGGTGCCCTGGCGCGGCGCTTTGCGTCCTGTTGCGCAGAGCTCTGATGCCAATGTGGCGCTCGCCAGCAATGCCATGATCGTCAAGGCCTGGCTCGCGCTGGCGATGCCACTCCATGCCGCCAGGATTGGCCGCATCCTGCATGCGGCGGCGGCGGCGCTGGCGCTCGGCGTGATTGTCGGCCTCTATGCCCGCGGCCTCGCCCTTGAATTCCGGGCCACCTGGGAAAGCACTTTCCTCGATGCCCAGGCGGTCCATGCTTTGCTCGCCGTCATCCTGGCGCCCGGTGCTTGGTTGACCGGCATCGCGCTGCCCGATGCGGCCCACCTCCATTCGATACAGGCGCCGGCCAGCGAGAATGCTGCTGCCTGGCTGCATCTGTTTGCGGCCAGTGTCCTGTTGATCGTGCTGCTGCCGCGCATCGCGCTGGCAGCCCGCGCCGGTTATCGCGAATGGCAACTGGCCCGGCAGTTTCCGCTGTCGCTCAATGAGCCCTATTTTCAGCATCTGCTGCGCGGCTTTCGTGGCGGGCCGGTACGCGTGCGCGTCGTCCCGTTCAGCTACACGATTCCGGAAGCGGCGCAGACCGGGCTGGAATCAATCGTGGCACGTGCGTTCGGTGGCAGCGCCGCACTGGTGATCGAACCGCCCCTGCACTGGGACGACGATGCCAGCGCCCTGCAGCGCATGGCCGCGAGCGGGCAAGGACCGATCATCGCCCTGTTCAACCTCACGGCGACGCCAGAGGAAGAGGTGCACGGCCCGCTGGTCGACGCCTTCAAGACGTACTTTCATGCCGGGCATACCCTGATAGCTGTTGTCGATGCATCAGGTTTCCTCGCGCGCTGGCCCGCTGAGGAAAGCCGGCAGGCCCAGCGCCGCAAAGCCTGGGATGAGCTGCTCGGCGCCCACCGCTTGCCCGTGATTCATGCCAACCTTGTTGCCCCTGACCTGCAAGCGATTGAAACGGACATTGACGCCGCATTTGCCTCACAGGAAAAAGAGACTACGGTGATTTCATGAACGACAAACTACCGATCAATCTGTCCCTGATCGCCCACACCAACGTGGGCAAGACGACGCTGGCGCGGACGCTGCTGGGTCACGATGTGGGCGAAGTCCGCGACGAGACGCACACGACGACCGAAGCCACGTCCTACCCGCTGGTCGACAGCCCGGAAGGCGATGTATTGCTGCTCTGGGATACGCCGGGATTCGGCAACAGCGTGCGGCTCCTGAACCGGCTCAAGCAGCAGGGGAATCCGGTGGGCTGGTTCCTCGCCGAGGTCTGGGACCGTTACCGGGACCGCCCCTTCTGGCTGACACAGGTGGCGGTGCGCAACGTGCGCGACCAGGCGGATGTGATTCTCTATCTCGTCAATGCGTCAGAGCAGCCCGAGGATGCCGGCTACCTGGCCCCCGAACTCGCCTTGCTGGAATGGGCCGCCAAACCCGTGATCGTGCTGCTCAACCAGACCGGGCAGCCCCGCCCGCCCGCTGAAGAACAGGCCGAAGTGGCCCGCTGGCGCACTGCGCTGCAGCAGTGGCCGCAGGTAAAGAGCGTGCAGTCGCTGGACGCCTTCACGCGGTGCTGGATACAGGAATTCGTATTGTTCGCGGAAATTGGCCGCGCCCTCCCGGAAAACCGGCGCAGCGCTTTCGAAGGGCTGGCCAAGGTCTGGGAAACGCGCCGCCTGGCACAGTTCTCCGCTGCCATGGCGGCGCTCGCCCAGCCGATTGCGCGGGCAGCATGCAATCGCAGCACGCTGCCGACCAAATCATTGCTGGCCCGGCTGGGCGAGTTTCTCGGGTTTTCGCAGGATGAAGCCAAGCAGGCAATGGCCGACGCCGTGCGCGGCATGGGCGAGCCGCTGGAAAAGGAACTGCGCGAATGCACCGAGCGGCTGATCTCCATCCATGACCTCAAGGGCGGCGCCGCGGATGTCGTGCGCACCCGCCTGAGTGACGTGGCGGCCAGCAAGACGCCCATGGATCCCGGCAAGGCCGCCGCGGTACTCGGTGTGCTGTCCGGCGCACTCGGCGGACTCAAAGCCGATTTGCTGGCCGGCGGCATGACCTTTGGCGCCGGGATGCTGATTGGCGCGGTTCTGGGTGCCCTGGGCGGCGCCGGCGTGGCCCAGGGCATCAACGAAGTGCGCGGCACCACCGAAGTCACGCTGCGCTGGGACGATGCCTTTCTCGATGGCCTGGTGATCGCGGCATTGATGCGCTATCTCGCGGTGGCCCATTACGGGCGTGGGCGCGGCGCTTGGCAGGACCGGGAACATCCGCCATTCTGGTTCGCCCTTGTCTCAAAAGCCGTGGCTGACGAAAAGCTGCGGCTGGCCAGCATCTGGAAACTCCGCGATGCGGATTGTTCCAGTGAGCGCATCGGCGCCGCGTTGACACCCGTGCTGGAGGAAATCGCACGGGCGCTGCTGAAGAATCTTCACCCGGACGGTGAAGGAAAAACCGTTCCGGACATTTCGCCACACATGAAGAACACGGAACGAGGGAACACGGAATGAGCCATGCCAAGTCGCGTGAAGTCGTACTCCCCATCAAGCTCACCGCCGAACTGAGCAAAGCGCTCGAGACTTTGCGCGATGCCTGGCGGCAGGATCCCGGCACGGTGCTGAAGGGCATCTCCTGCTCCGAATCGAAAGAGGGGCAGTTCGTCCTGATCGCGGCCGAATCGGCATTTACCACGCTGCCGGGCGCATGCGTCATCAAGGGGATTGGCGCGGTGGAGCTTGCCGGCGCGGAGATCGAATTCGAAGCGGGCGCCAGTTCGAAGACCCTGGTCTTGCGCGATACCCCCGAAGGCTGGCGGTTTTCGGTGAAATACCTGCCGCCCATCGTGCGGGAAAGAAACCTGAAGTAATCTCCTTGTCATGGATTACCGCTACACCATCCCCTTCGAAGAAGTTGAAATCACGGCCATCCGCGCCCAGGGGGCGGGCGGACAGAACGTCAACAAGGTATCGAATGCGGTGCATCTGCGCTTCGACATCAATGCCTCCTCGCTGCCGGAAGCGGTGCGTGAACGGCTCCTCAAGCTCGGCGATCAACGCATCAGCAAGGACGGTGTCGTCATTATCAAGGCGCAGCAGTATCGCAGCCTCGAAGGCAACCGCGCCGATGCGTTAAGACGCCTGCATGAGATGATCGACAGCATCGCTGTCCTGCCCAAGCAGCGCCGGCCCACCAAGCCCGGCCGCAATGCGATCGCGCGGCGGCTCGACAGCAAAACCCGCCATGCCACAATCAAGGCGGGCCGCGGCAAGGTGAAGGAGTGACACCGACCGAATGACGCCCGGCTGTTATCCTTGCCAGGACCACCGCTCAGCATATGAGGGTAAATGTCATGTCTGCAGTAGAAACCGTACTGAATGCCGGATCGACCGGGCGGATTATTGCCGCACTGCTTGAGCCCCATGCCCGCATCTCGCCCAAATATTTCTACGATGTACGCGGGTCGGCACTGTTTGAAGACATCACGCGACTGCCCGAGTATTACCTGACGCGCACCGAGCGCGCGGTAATGGCCACGCATGGCGCTGACATCGCACGGAAAGTCGGCGCTGGCAGGACGGCGATCGAACTGGGTGCAGGCAGTTGCGAGAAGGCCCGGGCACTGTGCGAACTGATCGAACCGGCGCGGTTTATCGCCGTCGATATTTCTGCCGAGTTCCTGCATGAGGGCGTCGCCGGATTGCGCGCGGCGTTTCCCGCGCTCGACGTGCGTGCCGTCGCCGCCGACCTGACGCAGGAAATCGTCCTGCCGGACATCCCGCGCGCACAGCGGCTGGTGTTTTATCCCGGTTCGTCGATCGGCAACTTCGCGCCGCCCGATGCCCTGAATTTGCTGGTGCGCGTGCGGCATCTGCTGGATGACGACGGCGCCCTGTTGATCGGCGTTGACCTGGTCAAGGATGTCGCCGTGCTCGAAGCCGCCTACAACGATGCCGCCAATGTCACCGCCGCCTTCAACCGCAACATACTGAGTCACATCAATCAGCTGATCGGCAGCGATTTCGATCTGCGCCAGTGGCAGCATCGGGCGTTTTTCAATGCCGCCGAGTCGCGCATCGAGATGCATCTGGAAGCGGCGGCGGATACGCTGGTGCGCTGGCCCGGCGGCGAGCGCCGCTTTGCGCGCGGTGAACGCATTCACACCGAACACAGCCACAAATACCGGCGCGAGGATTTTGTCGCCCTGCTGGCGCGTGCCGGCTTTCCGCAAGCCGAGGTGTGGACCGATGAACGCCAATGGTTCGCAGTGATCCTTGCCCGCCCCGCACAACTTCCCGACTTGAAGGAGCCGCGATGAACCCAGCCGAACTTGCCGACAGCTACCGCGCCGTGCGCGCGCGCTCGGTCGAACTGGCGGCGCAGCTTTCCGCCGAAGACTGCTGCGTGCAGTCGATGTCCGAAGCCAGCCCGACGAAATGGCATCTGGCGCATACCACGTGGTTTTTCGAAACTTTTGTGCTGGAACCTCATGAGGCTGGTTTCAAGCCCTTCGATCCGGCGTTTCGCGTGCTGTTCAACTCCTACTACAACAGCGTCGGTGAAAAGCATCCGCGCCCGCAGCGCGGATTGCTGACGCGCCCCGCGCTGGATGTCGTGCTGGCCTATCGCGCCGCCGTGGATCGACGCATGCTGGCACTGCTCGGCAATGCCGATGCAAAGCTGGCCGGCATCGTGGAACTTGGCCTGCATCATGAACAGCAACACCAGGAACTGCTGCTGACCGACATCAAGCATCTGCTCTCGTGCAATCCCCTGTTCCCCGCCTACGCCCATCCGGTGACGCACTCCGGTGCCGTCGCGGCGCTGAGCTGGCAAGATTTCGCAGGCGGCCTGATCGAGATCGGCCATGACGGTGCCGGATTCAGCTACGACAACGAGGTGCCGCGCCATCGTGTCTACCTGCAAGCCTATCGGCTGGCGTCGCGACTGGTCACCAACGGCGAATTTGCCGCCTTCATCGCTGCCGGCGGTTATGCCGATCCGGTGCTCTGGTTGGCCGAAGGCTGGGACTGGCGGTTGGCACAGGGACGGGAACAGCCGCTGTATTGGCAGCGGGATGGCGCCGGCTGGCGTGAATTCACCCTGGGCGGCCTGCTGCCGCTTGCCCCGCAACAGCCCCTCGTGCATGTTTCACACTATGAGGCCGATGCCTATGCGCGCTGGGCCAACGCGCGCCTGCCAACCGAAGCGGAATGGGAACATGCAGCCGCAGCCCTGCCGGTGCGCGGCAATTTTGCCGACAGCGGCGAGTTCCATCCGCGCGCCGCAAGCGGGAATGGGCTTGCGCAAATGTTCGGCGATGCCTGGGAATGGACTTCATCCAGCTATGCGCCCTACCCGGGATTTCGTCCTCCGTCGGGTGCCGTCGGCGAATACAACGGCAAATTCATGGTCAATCAATATGTGTTGCGCGGCGGCTCCTGCGCAACCCCGGAAGGCCATGTGCGCGCCAGCTACCGGAATTTCTTTCCGGCACCCGCCTGCTGGCAGTTTTCCGGTATCCGACTGGCGCGGGATGACTAGCTGGCAAGTGTCTTGATGCGTCGGCGATTAACGCCAAGCCTGCTGCGCAGTCATTGTTGACCGCGCAACCAACACCGACGCTACAGTCAATTACTGGAGCGGCTGGATTTCCAGCTCTGCATCGACACCGACAACGGTATCTAGTACCTCACCGACAATATCGATATCGGCATCCGACCATTCCGCATCCGGGGCGAGCGATTGGGTTGTCAGGGGTGCAATATCAAAATCGACGAATTGATCGCCAATTTTGAGAACCTGCATTCCTGACGGGTGTTCCACCAGTTCCCAGTCGTCGGGGATTTCCAGTTCGGCGCGAATCAGCACGGTCAGGCTTTTCATGGTGGCACTATTCCTTCGACTCGGGTTTACGGCTTCGCGGCGATCTGGGCGTTCAGCGTAATCCGCGCCTTGCTCTGACAGTCTGCCTTGTTGTCGGCGGAAACGCGCTTGCCAAAGGCGTCACGCGCCGCCCGACCGGCCTTGGTGGCCTCGATGCTCTTGATGCAGCGCCAACGCTTTCCTGTTTTGGTAGTGAGCTGGCGCATCTCCTCGATGGGATGATGCTTGCTGCAGTGGTAACAGTAGGCTGTATCTGTGCTCATATGTAAATGTACCTAATGAACAAGCTCAGGCTTTGGCGCCTGGCTTTCTACCGGGCGTTGCCGGCGGGATCGACCCGGCAATCCGGCAGAGTATGCCTTCAACCGGTTTGCCGTCGTTGAATCGAGTAACGCTGCAACGAGAGATTTCTCCGCGCTCCGACATGTCCGTCAAGGAAGTGCGAACTTTTGTCAGCGGGATTCCGGTAGCTTCGGCAATTTCAACGTCCATGCGCTGACCGTGCTTGCGGAGGTATTGCAGGATGGGGACTGAGTGCATCTTGGGGACTCCGGAGTTAAGGTCATCGACCATGAATTGCAAATACAAATCTGGTCGAACATGGCGACTATTGCGAAATGGGTAAAGGCCAATTTCAAACTATCTGCCTGTTCCCGAACTAATACATACAGCGAATTCAAGTAAGTCAAAAAGCCACCCCGATGGATGGCTTAAGTACTTGAAACATCTGACCGCACGCCAAAATAAAACAATTGGCACGGTTGCTTCTTACACTGCTATATCGATTCGAGATTCTACCACATATTATTCCTGCTCTGTGCTCACCGAGCAGAGGCAGGTTCATCGGCCACGATAGTCGCGCCCGGCATGCGCTGTCACGGGGATAGCGGACACCCGGATTTGCGCCGGCAGGCTTGCGGGATCGGTCATGCGTGGTGCTCATAGACTCCTGATCCACTCTTTTAAACCAGAGGCGTGTCGCCGCGCTCAGGATGTCGAGAATACGCTCGCGCGCCTCGGGAAACGAGGGAGTGACAGCGGGATGAATCCTGTCGCAGCGCAAGAGATGCAGACCCAGCGTGGTTTCGACAGGTGCCGACAATGCGCTGGCCGCCAACTCGAATGCGGCAGCGTCAAGCTCGACATACAGCTTGCCGCGCGGCAGGGTGCCGAGTTGGCCGCCTTCAAGTGCGGTCGGGCAGTGTGAATGCTGCATGGCAAACCTGCCGAATTCATCCGCATTGGCGATCCGGTTGCGCAGCTTGCCGAGGAGAGACAGCGCCGCGTGCGGAAACTCGCACATCAGCTTGGGCGCCATCGGCTTGCCGTCATTCATGGCAATGATCAGCGAGTCGCTGTCCGCCGGAATCGGCCGCCCATCTGCCACTGTGCCACTGCGCGCACATTGGCCAGTACGCCCGGCCCCAGATAAGGAACCACCGTGCCATCGGCAATTCCCTTGATCCATTCTTCCCTGACTTCCCGCATGCCTTCGTCACCATGAAATACGACAAATGTCGTTACCAGAAGAGCATGAGCAATTTACGCGCCCAGCAAAACCGGGGGAATCAGGCCGTTAATTGGAGAATATTGTCAGGTTTGCGACAAGATCGTTTCAGGGCTGCACGATCTGTCGCTTTGCAGCCTACTTTCATGGCGCAGCATTGCCGTGCAACAGGTACAGTCTGTCGATTGCTGTCAGCACCTCCTCGTCAAGCTTGATCTCGCAGGCATCAAGATCTTCCGCCAGCTGTGTGACCGAGGAGGCCCCGACGATGGTGCTGGCAACGCACCAGCGTGAACGCATGAAGGCAAGGGCCAGTTGCGTGGGGGTCAGGCCATGCTCGCGCGCCAGGCTGCAATAGGCGGCAACGGCCGCGGCGACCCCCGGCTTGTCATAGCGCTGGCCGAAATTCGAGAAGGAGGTAAAGCGCCCGGCGACCCGGGGATTGTCGAGATATTTCCCGGTGAGGAGCCCAAAGGCCAGTGGCGAGTAGGCCAGCAGGCCGACGCGCTCGCGATGGCAAACCTCGGCAAGGCCAACATCGTAGGTGCGGTTGATCAGATTGTAGGCATTCTGGATCGAGGCGACGCGCGGCAGGCCGAATTCCTCGGCATGACGCACGAACTCCATCACGCCCCAGGGGTGCTCGTTGGACAGTCCGATGGCGCGGATTTTCCCTTCAGCCACCAGTTCGGCGAGCGCCTCAAGCTGCGCCTTGATGGGGATGCTGTCCCGCTCATTCTCCGGATCATATTGCCAGTCGCCGAACATCGGCTGGTTGCGATCCGGCCAGTGCAATTGATAGAGATCGACATAATCGGTTTGCAGGCGGCGCAGTGAAGCGTCGAGTGCGGCACGGAGGTTGGCGCGGGTGTAATTGAGCGTACCACCGCGAATCCAGGGCATGGTTCGTGCGGGGCCGGCGACCTTGGTTGCCACAATGACGCGTTCCCGATCCTGGCGCTTGAGCCAATTGCCAACGATGGTTTCGGTGGCGCCGTAGGTTTCTGCACGGGCGGGTACGGCATACAGCTCGGCGGTATCGATGAAGTTGATGCCACGCTCACGGGCCAGATCGAGTTGGGCATGGGCATCGGGCTCCGCCGTCTGTTCGCCAAAGGTCATGGTGCCAAGACAGATCGGGGTGACGACGAGACTGCTGCTACCGAGAAGACGGGTTTCCATGTAAGTTCCTTGTAGTACGGGCTGGCAAGCTGCCGACTTGCTCGGCAATAAAGCTTATCTGGGTTGAGGATTACCGGCCACCGGCTTCACCCGTGCCGCGGCCAGCTTGGCACGCACCCGCGCCTCATCCGTGGTATCGGCATTCGCGACCGCAACGCCCATTCGGCGCTTGACGAAGCTTTCGGGTTTGCCGAACAGGCGCAGGTCAGATTCGGGCACTTCCAGCGCATGGGCAATCCCCTCATAGGCGATGCCCTGCTCTGCCAATCCGCCATAAATGACCGCCGAGGCCGCCGGGCGGCGCAGCGAGGTATCGACGGGCAGCCCGAGAATGGCCCGGGCATGGAGTTCGAACTCGGAAAGTCGCTGCGAAGCGAGCGTGACTAGCCCGGTATCGTGCGGACGCGGACTGACCTCCGAGAACCAGACGGCATCGCCCTTGACGAACAATTCAACGCCAAAAATGCCACGTCCGCCCAGTGCGCTGGTGACCTTTTCCGCAACCTCACGTGCGCTTGCCAGGGCAATGGGCGACATCGGCTGGGGTTGCCAGGATTCGACATAGTCCCCAGCCACCTGCAGATGGCCAATCGGTTCGCAGAAGGAAGTTTCGACCTGGCCGGAGGCGCCGATCGCCCGGACCGTCAATAGCGTAATTTCATAATCGAAATCGACGAAGGCCTCGACGATCACGCGGGCTTCCTTGACGCGGCCCGATTCCAGGGCATAGCGCCAGGCCGTCTCGACATCCGCTGCGCCGCGCAGAACCGACTGTCCCTTGCCGGAAGACGACATGACGGGCTTCACCACGCAGGGGTAACCGATGCCCGCGTCGATGGCCGATTGAAGTTCATCCTGCGAGTTGGCAAATGCGTAACGCGAAGTGGCGATCCCGAGTTCTTCGGCAGCCAGGCGGCGAATCCCCTCCCGGTTCATCGTCAGTTGGGCGGCGCGTGCCGTGGGAATCACTTCGGCAATGCCCTCCCGCTCGATGTCCGCCAGCACGGCAGTGGCGATGGCTTCGATCTCCGGCACCACCAGATGCGGCCGTTCGGCCTCGATCAAGGCCCGCAAGGCAACAGCATCAGTCATTGCGATGACATGCGAGCGATGCGCGACCTGCATGCCAGGCGCATTCGGATAACGATCGACGGCGACGACTTCGACCCCGAGGCGCTGCAGGGCAATGATGACCTCCTTACCGAGTTCGCCGGCACCGAGCAGCATGACTTTGGTTGCAGAGGGACTCAACGGGGTACCGAGACGGCATAGAGGGGAGGTAGCCATGATCTTCAGGACAGGTAGTTGGGAATGACCGGGATGGTAACGCGATTGCCGTTGCCTTGCGCTGGCAGCATCGGCCTGCCGCCACGTCACCGTAACCGCTTCAGCCTATTTGGCGATCCACCCAAGCAAATGATGGGTCTGCGCGTCCTGCTCGCCATTGAAATAGCGATCCAGCACGCGAACAAAGACCGATTCCGGCCCCTCCAGCACAGCGAATAGCGTCATAGAGGATTTCAGTTTCAGATCGTCGGGAAATCCCATGATTTCGCTGATGGACCTGCCTTGCAGCTCAAGCAAGGCGGCGGCACATTCACGCAGCCTTGCCCCGAGGACGGGATGCAGCAGGTATTGCCTGGCCTCTTCACGACTCTTGATGGCATAGCGTTTTGCCATCGGACTGCTGCCGAGCCCTTCTATTTGCGGGAAGACGAACCACATCCAGTGGGTTTGCTTCCGGCCATTGCGCAACTCCGCCAGCACTGCTGCGTAGATGCCCTCTTGGGCCGCCATGAAGCGGCTTAACGCAAAGGGATCGGGAGCGTTCATGCCGGTCACGGCGCCTGATTCGGCGGGGAATCGTCTGCGAAGTGCAAGGCCAGCCAGACGGTTGCCTCGTCCTTGGCGGTCCATTCGACACGATGGCGTCGGCGGGGCGCGATGTGCAGCCAATCGCCCGGCTGCAAAGCCCTGACTGCCGCTTCATCCGCGTAGCGGATTCCGGCCGAGCCCTTCAGCAACAAGACCCACTCGGCGTCGGATTGTTCATACCAGAACCCCGGCGGGCTGGCCTGTCCCGTCGAGACAATCCGCTCGATCCTCAGGCCAGGCTTCGCGAGCAGCGTCTCGAACTGTTCCGCGGTTTCAGTATGTGCGGGTAGTCCTGAAAAGAGATTGCCAGCCATGCGTTGAATTCCAGTCTGGAGGGAAACATCTGTTTTGATCGTCCCATTTCAAACGCCGGTGGTCAAGCGGGATGGCCGATAGTGTCATGCAAGCCTGACGGACTTGGCTACTTTGCGTTGTGCCTTCTGAACCAGCGGAAGGCAACTGCCAGGCCAGCCTAAGCCGGAGCCGCCAGCACGAAGTGGGGAATGGCAATGCTGCACGGAACTGCAATGGGGTGGTGCTCGCGCTGCGAGTTAAGCCAGGCGACGAAATCCTCGGCCGGAAGGGGTCTGGAAAAAAGATACCCCTGCCCCTCGATACAACGCATCTGCTCGAGCACAGCCTTTTCTGACGACGTTTCGATACCCTCGGCGACAATATCGAGCGAAAGGCTTTCGGCCAAAGCTACTATGGCACGAGCAATCGACTCGTTGGCCGGCAACCTTTCGATGTCACGGACGAAAGACTGGTCGATCTTCAAGCGGTCGATCGGAAATCGACGTAAATAGCTCAGGCTCGAAAAACCCGTGCCGAAGTCGTCGATGGCCAGACTGACGCCCAAAATCTTGATCTCTTCCAGCATCTGCAGCACATGGTCGACATTTTGCATCAGCACGCTCTCCGTCAATTCGAGTTCGACCAAGCGCGGGTCGATTCCATATTCGGCAAGCTGCGCTCTCAGGAATTCGGGAAAACTGTGTTGCTGAAATTGCAGCGCCGAGATATTGATCGAGATGCGCAATGGAGGCAGGCCTTGTTCCTGCCAATCCTTCATCTGGCGGAGGGCATGCCTCAGCACCCATTCCCCAAGGGGCACGATCAGGCCGCTTTCTTCGGCAATCGGAATGAAGTGCGCGGGTGACACCAGGCCGCGTACCGGATGCTGCCACCGCACCAAGACTTCGACACCGCATATCTTCTGGTTTGCCAGTTTGACCTGGGGCTGAAAGTGCAACACCAGTTCGTCGCGGTCGATTGCCTGGCGCAACTCATTCTCCAGCGACAGGCTTGCCGGGTTGTACATCGTCGTATCGGGCGAGAACTTGCGAAAGCCGTTGCGGCCGCTGGACTTGACCTCGTACATCGCGGCATCGGCCTTGGCCAGCAGGGCATTTACATCGACGTCATCACTGGGGTAGGTCGCGCTGCCGACGCTGACCGTGACGACCAGGGAATGTCCCAGCAATTCGACCGGTTCACGCATCGCATTCACCACCCGCAGCGCCACCATGTCCACGTGGGCCGGATCTTCGATATCCTCCATGAGGATCGCGAACTCGTCGCCTCCCAAGCGAGCAACCGTGTCGGCGCTCCGCGCCGAAGACTTGAGGCGATCCGCAACCGCGCGCAGCACGGCATCGCCGGCAGAGTGACCGAGCGAATCGTTGATCTGCTTGAAGCGGTCGACATCGATGAACAGTATCGCCACCAACAGTCCATTGCGCTCAGCATCGCGGCAGGCATGCTCCAGGCGATCGCCCAGCAACATGCGATTCGGAAGGCCGGTCAGATTGTCGTAGTGCGCAAGGAAATGGAGTTCGGCCTGCGTACGCTGGGTGATGATGTTGAGCAGGTCGCGGCCATTGGCAACCCCAAGGTAGTTATCTTGGCTGGTGACCATGAAGCCGGTGACCATATGTTGCATGCCGGCATCAATGACCATCTGCGCCACGTCCTCGATTCTGCAGTTTTCTTCGACGACGATGGGCTCGATGCTTTGATACTCCGGATGGGCAACCAGTTCGAGGATACTGCGGCGACCGAAGATTTCCCGGCTGTAAGGCTTGCTGAAAAACTCGATGAAGCGCGTGCGATCCAGCAAGAAGAGCGGCCTGGCGACGGCATCGACGACCGGCAACGCATAGAGCGCAGTGTCATCCAGAAAGCGCTCCAAAACGACCTGACAGAAGTCGTCAGGACTGACAGGTTCAAGGAACTTCAACAGATGGCGCACCGTCGGCGCCGCCTGCAGCCGTCCTTCACTGATGAAAGTAAACTGGCGTTGGGGTTCGTCGCGGGTTGGTAGTCTGGGTTTCATGGATGGCACGTTCTACAAACAGCAAAGACCTACTGCCTGCCGGAAAGCGTCTCAGCGAGTTAACAGGAGCCCAAGACTACCCAACTCATGTGAAGATATTATTAAAGCCATAATTACGCTGGCGACGTGTCTCCGGTACAGTTCGGACAGCAGCATTTCAACCGGCTCGAATGTGTCTGCTGCAGCCGGGGCGATTCACCCCGGCGCAAGAATTTAGCCTTGGCGGGTGCCAGCGGCCCGCCGCCAGCGGCCTTCCACCTTGAAGTGACGATCGATCTTGGGTTTGGGCATCAGCAGGTTTTGACTGCGGGCTTTTCTTGATGCTTTATGCGCAAGGATGGCAGCACTCAACTCGGCCTCGGGCAACAGGATGGGAGGGATATCATCCTTTGGGTCATAGGCGGCGAGATCGGACTTGATGGTGATAACGAGTTCTTCCGTATCGGCCTTTTTGGATTGTTTTGCCATGAGTTCCTGGGCAATCGGCGTCAGCATGAAGCCGTTTTCCGTAGCACTGATCAAGCCAAAGACGGAGAGACGCCGAATCGCTTCGCCCAATTTCTCAACGAAAGGAATGGTGCCTTGAAGCAGATCGGCAGCCGCCACGATCTCGACCAGTTGCGCCGGCCGCCGTTTCGATGCAAGGGTGGTGGCCATCAGAATAATTACGTCTAAATCGTGAATCTGGCGCATCGAGTGACCTTTATGAGTGAACTGTGTGAGAGATGGCATCAATGACTTGATCGTTGCCGGAGTGGAATCAGAATGTCCATCAGCCCATTGTGGTCGATCTCATGCATCAAGGCCAGGAGCCTGCCAATCTCTCCCTGGGGAAAGCCTTCGCGGGCGAACCAGTTGAGGTAGTTACCTGGTAAATCGGCGATCAATCGCCCCTTGTACTTGCCAAAGGGCATTTCCCGCGTGACCAGCAATTCCAAGTCCTCGGGTTTCATTGCGGGCAGGCTTATTGGTCAATGCCCACAACGTCATCAGCCTCGAATTCATCCGGCACAGTGCCGTCGCCAATGCCCGTGACCATGGCGGCCATACTGTCGCTCTGCTTCACGAAGTATTCCTGGCTGATTGGGTCATAGAAACGCTGGCCAAGGGCAACTTCGCTGAACTTGATACGGAGACGGGCAGGCTGAGAGGTCATAAGAAATAGTATAAAAAAGTGAACATTAAGGGCAAATCAATGAAATAGCTCTGAAACTCCAGTTGGTCCTCGGGTTCCAACCTATACCAACCTCCGGACAAGCGTAGTTCCGATCTCACCGAAAAGCAAAAAGCCATCCTGAGGGATGGCTTAAGCGCTTGAAACTCTTGGTTCGTCAATTCTAACAAATCCGAGAAGCAACCGTGCCCTTTAGGTATTCGCACTAGCGCGGATCTGTTCGAGCAACCGCTTGGGCAGACCGTTCTCGCCAATCGGGTCTTCCGGTTCGGGCATATGCGGCTTCCTTGACCTTTAGATCATCAGCCGACCCGGATATTCTTGAATTGCCAGGGATCGTCGGCGTCGATGTCCTCGGCGAACAGCCAGCCCCGCTCATCGAGCGGGGTCCAGTCACCAAAAACACCCCGCATTCCGGCCTGGCTATCAGCAGGAACGCCATACGCCTTGATTTATAGACGTGAGCGTACCGAAATGGAAATGGGATCAATAGCAACATGTCATTTCAACTGCGCTGTCGGCGCTACCAGGGATTTGCCGTGGCCAGCTGCGCAGGCGCGCTGGACAGTCCGACGCATGAGCAAGGGCGCAGACTGTTCGGTCTGCGCCCTTGGATTACCCATGGCAATTGGGCCGGGAATTTACTTTTTCATCTCATCCTTGGCCATGCTGTCCTTTTTCATGCCGTCCTTGGCCATGGTTTCCTTCTTCATGCCGTCCTTGGCCATGATTTCATTCTTCATGCCGTCCTTGGCCATAGTTTCCTTCTTCATGCCATCCTTGGCCATGCTTTCCTTGGCCATGGCGTCTTTCTTCATCATGTCGTCTGCAAGGGCGTTGCCGCCGGCAAACAGGAAAGCGACGGCAAGCAGGACTGGGGTAATTTTTAACATTGTGAACTCCTTGTTATAAGTGAACGAATGGCCGGGAGGCCTTTACATCAGGGCGTCTGCGTACGTTCAGATGCCACCGAACCAGTTGTACCCCTGGTCTTCCCAAAAACCGCCGGGGTAGGTGTTGGTAACGAAAATTGCCTGGATGTGTTTCGGATTCTTGTAGCCGAGCTTGGTCGGCATGCGCAGCTTCATCGGAAAACCATACTTCGGCGGCAGCGTCGCGCCGTCATAGCTCAGGGTCAGCTGCGTTTGCGGATGCAGCGCGGTGGGCATGTCGATGCTGGTGTAATAGTCGTCGGCGCACTTGAAGCCGACGTACTTGGCGCTCGTGTCCGCGCCGATCCGGGCGAGGAAGCTGGAAAAGGTCACCCCGCCCCACTTGCCGATGGCGCTCCAGCCTTCGACGCAAATGTGGCGCGTGACCTGGTCGGTCTGGGGCAAGGCCCGCAGTTCGTCCAGCGTCCAGGCATGCTTGTCGGCCACCAGGCCGGTGACCTCGAGCCGGTAGCTGTCCGCATCGACCTGCCGGATCTTGTCTGCACCGTAATAGGCATTGAACGGAAACGGCCGCGTGATCATCGATTCGGGATAGGTGGGCGCCAATCGGCTGGGATCGAACAGCCAGGCCTGCGCCGCGTCGTTGAAGCGCGATATTTTCATCAGCGCCTTCTCGATACCGCCTGCTTCGACCAGGGAACAACCTGTCAGCAGCGACAAACCACCCAGGGTGAGCGAACTTTGCAGGAACTTGCGCCGGGACGGCACGTCGATACGTTGCAACGCTTCCTTGATGACGGCTGCAGCGTCGACACCTGCCAGTTTTGGAGATTTTCTGATCATCACAATAACTCCTCAGCGGCCACGAATCATGGTCAGCAAAGTGCGTGGCAGCAGCGCGACCATGGCCAGATGCACTGCAACGAAACCGACCAGTGCGGCCATGGCGAAGAAATGCACGCGCCGTGCCGTCTCATAGTCGCCGAGCAGTTCGCGCAGCAGGGGAAACTGCACCGACTTCCACAGCACCAGGCCCGACAGCACCAACAGTACGGAGTCGACCATCACGAACAAATAGGCGAGGCGCTGCACGCTGTTGTACTGCTGCGGGTCATCGTGCGACAGCCGGCCGCGCAACGCGGTGCGCAGGTCGGTGACGATGGCGCGTGGCGACAGCGGGAAGAACTTCGTCCACAGTCGCCCGGTGCCGGCGTTCAGCAGCAGGTAGATCAGGCCATTGGCGGCGAGCAGCCACATCGCCGCGAAGTGCCATTGGATAGCGCCACCAAGCCATCCACCCAGCGTAATCTCGCTGGCAAACTTGAAGTCAAAGAAGGGGGCAGCGTTGTAGATGCGCCAGCCACTCATGACGAGGATTACCACCGCAATCACATTCAGCCAGTGCGTCAGGCGCAGCCAGGCGGGGTGGATGGTTGGCATGCTGTCAGTCATGGCGTCTCCTTCACTTTGTAAAAATCAGGACCCGGTGCAGTGCTGCGCGCTCACCGCCTGCAGCACGCTACCCGTGCGTTCGTCCTGCACAAATGCCACCACTTCGAGTCGCGCCCGATTCCATGCGGCAGGCAGGGTAATCTCGCGCTGCACTTTGGTGGCTCCGGCGACAAGGGGCAGCGGTCCGACCCATTCGCGCACCACATGATCGTGCGCCAGCCTCGCCCCACGGTTTTCACCCCGCGTCACGCTCGACGCCAGGCCGCTTTCCGTCACGGCCAGATAGAGCGCGGCGGGCGCGGCGCCGTCACGGGTTGTCGCTTCGACCTGGACCGTCAGCGCACCACGGGTGGTCAAGCCGGCCTGGAGATGGATATCCGCCTTTGCCGGCAAGTCATTCACTTGGCGCACGGTGTCACGCAGTTCGCCGCGCCAGTTGCGCGCTTCGGCGCCTGCGACGAAGAAATGGGGCGTATAGACCGTCCGCTGCCCCTTGGTACTTACCAGCCAGCTTTGCCGTGTGCTGAAGGCTTCCAGCGCGTAGGGATCTTTCCAGCCGATGTAGTCCCAATAACCGACATGCAGGGAAAGCGGCACCACCGCGGCGGTCGGGTCCAGCACCTGCCGCAAGCGGCTGAGCTGTTGGTCGGCGGGCGGACAACTGGAGCAGCCTTCCGAGGTGTACAACTCGACCAGCGCAGCCGTCCGCGGCCCGCTGCGCACCTCGCAGGCCGCGACGGCTGACAGCGATATGGCCGACAGTGCAAGCGCAAGCAGGGAAAGTTTTGCTCCCTGCAAGTGCAGTCCACGACCTTGGGCTCGCTGCTGGTGCATCACTTACTTGCCACCCCAGACTTCTTTGACCCGGTTATCGCGGCCACAACTGCTGCGATAGTAGCTGTAGCGAATCGGATTCTTGATGTAGTAGTCCTGGTGGTATTCCTCGGCGGGATAAAACGCCGAAGCTGCGGCGATTTCCGTATGGATTCGCGGCAGCTTGCCGCTTTTCAGCAATGCGTCGCGACTTGCCTCGACGATCTTGCGCTCGTCCTCGTTCTGCCAATAGATGCCACTGCGATACTGCGTGCCGACATCGCAGAACTGGCGGTCCTTCACCGTCGGATCGATATGCCGCCAAAAATATTCGATCAGTTGCGGATAACTGATCTTCGTCGGGTCATAGGTGATGCGCACCGCTTCGGTATGGCCGGTGCCGCCGGCACTGACCTGCTCGTAGGTGGGGTTGCGTGTTCTGCCGGCGGTATAACCGGATTCCGTCGCGATCACGCCCGGCAACTTGTCGAAATCGGATTCCACGCACCAGAAACAGCCGCCGGCGAGAATGGCCGTTGCTGTGGCCGCTGCAGCCGGCTTCATGGGCTCTGCAGCCTTTGTAGGCTGCGCACCCACCACATAGCCAATGCTGCCGAACAACAGCACTGCAGCAGTTGCCAGACCGGTCAATTTCAATTTGTTTTTCATGTCCGCAGTTCCGGCAACTTGTCAGCACGTGGCACGAATTTCAGCGCCACCCCGTTGTTGCAATAGCGTTTGCCGGTCGGCTGCGGGCCGTCATTGAAGATGTGGCCCTGATGCCCGCCACAACGCGAGCAGTGGTACTCGGTACGCGGATAAATCAACTTGAAATCGGTCTTGGTACCGACGCCTCCGCCCGGCAACGGCTCCCAAAAACTTGGCCAGCCGGTGCCGCTTTCATATTTCCGGCTGCTGTCGAACAGCGGTTGATTACAGGCAGCGCAGACGAAAGTGCCATCACGTTTTTCCTGGTTCAACGGGCTCGAGCCGGGATATTCCGTACCGTCTTCGAACAGCACCTGATACGCCGGTGCCGGCAACAAGGCAGCCCATTCGGCTTTGGTCTTTTGCACAACGGGTCCGGAACGATCCTTCGCCCGCGTCAAGCCGACGCTGACCATGGGTAACGCGGACAAACCCAACAACCATTTCAGTGATCGACGACGATCCATAGTTTCCTCCGTAATAAAAGCAGATGACGCTCCGGCACTGGCCGGGCGGCGCACCCGCGCAAAATGTATTTGGTACGCCGTAGCAAGTTAATAAGCAATTCGCTGAAAGCTGGCGAATGGTTACACGCTAGTTCACAATTCGCCATTGGCACCAAACTATCGATTGTTTTCTGCACCGCTGTAACCAAAGGCACCGAGGCAACGAATGCTAGATGTGAACCGGCTGAACGCTGGTGAGGAACATTTCAGGAAACTGCTGATACGCGGTCTGGCTGGCGATGAGCCGGCCTACCACGAGTTTCTGCAAGAACTGAGTACACATCTACGCAGTTTTTTGCAGAAACGTCTCGCCAGTTTGCCGGACGAGGTGGAGGATCTAGTGCAGGAATCATTACTGGCCATACATAACCAACGCCACACCTACGACGCCAAGCAGCCGGTGACGGCATGGATTCACGCGATTGCGAAATACAAGCTCATCGATCTGCTGCGCCGGCGTGAGCGGCGCGACCTGCTGACCGATTCGCTGGACGACGACGCAAGCCAGTTCGAACTGGCGTCCACGGCAAATGCCGAAGCGGCCAGCGACGCCCGCCGCGACCTCAGCAAGCTGCTGGAGCAATTGCCCGATGGGCAGCGCTTGCCCATCGTCCATATGAAGCTGGAAGGGCTGTCGGTAGCGGAAACCGCCCGACTCACCGGCATGTCGGAGTCGGCGGTCAAGGTGGGCGTCCACCGCGGTCTGAAAGCCATGGCCGCGCTTATCAGGAGCGACACATGAGAACCGACGATTGGGTGACCCTGCTGGCGACCGGCGCCGGCGCAGTAGAGCCGCACCAGGCAGCGCGGCGCTTTGCCATTGCTATCGGCTGGGGCGTCCTGGGTGCAACGCTGTTGATGCTTGCCCTGCTCGGCCCGCGCCCTGACCTTGCCGCAGCAACACTGCTGCCAATGTTCCTGGTCAAGATCGTTTTTGTCACCAGCTTTGCCGTGGCCAGCCTGTTCATTTCCCTGCGCCTGTCGAAGCCCGGGCTGCACCTGGCCTGGCTGCCCGGCGCGCTGCTCGCACCAGTAGCGGCAATCTGGCTGCTGGCTGCGGTGATGCTGACCCAGGCCGCCCCGGTACAGCGTAGCGCGATGTTTTTTGGCGACACCTGGAATTCCTGCCCGTTCCTGATCGCCCTGTTATCCGCACCGGTATTTGTCGCCGTGGTGTGGGCGATGAAGGGGCTTGCCCCGACGCGCCTGCGTCTTGCCGGTGCCGCTGCAGGGCTGCTTTCCGGCGCCGTCGGCACAATGGTCTATAGCCTGCACTGCCCGGAAATGGGCGCACCGTTCATCGGCTTCTGGTATCTGCTCGGCATGCTGATTCCGACCACGGCCGGCATCTTGTTCGGCCCGCGGCTGTTGCGCTGGTAGCTCAAAAAACCATTTGACAGGCCGCTACCTCGGAGACACCGCGTGGAACTCACCGCCCTGCTCGACCATCACGCCCGCTACCGGCCGGATGCCACCGCCGTTGTCTTTGCGGAGCAGCGGCTCGACTACCGCGCCTTCAATGCCCGCTGCAATCGGACCGCCAACCTGCTGCTGGCGCTCGGCATCGGCAAGGGCGAGCGCGTGGCAACATTTCTGCCCAATACCCTGGAATTGCTGGAACTTTACTGGGGCTGCGCCAAGATCGGCGCGGTCGTCGTGCCGCTCTCACCGCTGCTCACCGGCACCGGCCTGGCAGGACTGATCGACGATGCCGGCGCGGTTTGCCTGGTCACCCAGCAGTCGCTGCTGCCTGTCGTCGCGGCGATACTGCCGCGGGCCACGCTCGAACAATCCCGCATCCTGCTGATCGACGCCACCCTGCCCGGCTGGGGCAGCTATGCCGCGCTGGCCGCTGCCGCCGCGGAGACCGCACCACCAGCCGCCGGCGTCACGGCGGACGACCTGTTCAACATCATGTACACCTCGGGCACCACCGGCCTGCCCAAGGGCATCATGCACAGCCATCGGGTGCGCGCCATGTATGCGCTGACGCTCGGCCCGGCCTGGCGTATGACACCCGAGTCGGTGGTGTTGCATACCGGTGCGATCGTCTTCAACGGCGCCTTCGTCACCCTGATGCCCGCGTTTCATCTGGGCGCCACCTACATCCTGCACCGCCAGTTCGACGCTGCGGTGATGCTCGACACCATTGCCCGCGAAAAGGTCACCCACATCATGGTGGTGCCGGCGCAGATCGCGGCCCTGCTCGATGCACCTGAGTTCGCTGCCGGCAAACTGGATTCGCTGCAGATGATCCTGTCGCTCGGCGCACCATTGCCACAGGCGCGCAAGGACCAGCTCAACCGCCTGCTGCCCGGACGCTTTCACGAACTCTACGGCCTCACCGAGGGCTTCGTCACCATCCTCGACAAGACCGCTGCCGTGCGCAAGGCCGGCTCGGTCGGCTGCCCGCAGTTGTTCTGCGCAGTGCGTATCGTCGATGAAACCGGCAACGACCTGCCGGTCGGCCAGGCGGGCGAAATCGTCGGGCGCGGCCCGCTGGTCATGCAGGGCTACTGGGGCAAGCCGGAACTCACCGCGCAGACCCTGCGCGATGGCTGGATTCATAGCGGCGACATTGGTTATCTCGATGAGGAAGGCTATCTGTACCTGGTCGACCGCAAAAAGGACATGATCGACTCCGGCGGCGTCAAGGTCTATCCGCGCGACATCGAGGAAATCGCTGCCGGCCACCCGGCGATAGCGGATGTGGCGGTGTTCGGCGTGCCTGATGAAAAATGGGGCGAGACACCCGTGGCCGCAGTGGTGCTGAAAGTCGGCGCTGGCGTGACGGCGGACGAATTGCGCGACTGGATCAACGCGCGTGTTGCGGCCCGTTATCAGCGCGTCAAGGCAGCGGTCATCCTGCCGGAATTCCCGCGCAATGCCGCCGGCAAGACGCTCAAGCGCAACATGCGCGATCCTTACTGGGCGGGGCGCGAAACCAAACTCTGAAGCGTCGGCCGGCTGCTGACCCGCTATTTTGCCGGGATGGGAGGGCCCCAGCGGGTTCCTTCGATGGCCTGCAGTCGTTCCACCACGCGCTCCAGCTGTTCAAAGCTTCTTAGCGACAACCAGTCGAGCACACGCCCCGTCACGCCACGTGCCGCCAGGATGCCTTCATCGATCGCGTCAAGCCGGGTGGTGAAGTCAGTCGAGATCAGGTCACGGGTATCCGGACTGATCTTGATGTCGGACAACTCCAGCTCCTGATGTGCCAGATGGTTCATCATGATGTCGAGCGACTGCCCGACGATGCCGGCCGTCGTGGCCAGCTGCCCATTTTCCGCAGGACGGTTGGCGATATCCACGGCAATCACCAGATCGGCACCGAGCGCGCGCGCCACATTGACCGGCACGGGGCTGACCAGTCCGCCATCGATATACTCGCGACCGTTGATGCGCACCGGCTGGAACACGCCGGGAATCGAACTGGAGGCGCGCACCGCCATGCCGGTATTGCCGCGAGTAAATACCGCCATCGAGCCGTCGCCGAGATCGGTCGCCACCGCCGCGAAACGAATCGGCAGGTCTTCGATCGAGCGGTTGCCGAGTTTCTGATTGACAAAATCCTGCAGTCGCTCGCCCTTGACGAAGCCACGATCCGGGAAAATCAGGTCGCGCAACTCCTCTTCTTTCATCTCGCTCGCCAGCTTTTCAAGGGCAGGAGCGTCGTAACCGCCGGCATACAGGGCACCGACAAAGCTGCCGACGCTGGTACCGACCACGATATCCGGGTGGATGCCGCTGGCGGCAAGTTCCTTGATGACGCCGATGTGGGCAAAGCCGCGCGCCGCGCCGCCGCCCAGCGCCAAGGCGATCACCGGACGTCCAGCCACCCTGACCGGTTCGACAACGGCTATTTCGGGCGGGTCGACATCCGGATAGACGAGCGGCTGGCTGGCGCAGCCCACCAGCAGCAGTACAGCCAGCAGTGTCAGCGAGTACTGCCATAGGCGGCGAGCAGGTCCGCAAACCTGCGAGGATAGTGTATTCATCGGTTTAACCAGAGGATCCGGGAGTCGGGCCGGCGCTGGACGCCGGGAGATTTTCATCCTGGTGCTGCATGGCGGCCGGCTTGCGTTGCGCTGCCAACTGGTTCTCCAGTTCCGTGACTCTTTCCTGCAATTGACGCCGGGTGGTTTCTGCGCTGTCGCTCTGCTTGCGTGAGCGCGCTGCACCGAAGCGATTCCTGATCTGGGCGGGCAGCGACGCCAACAGCACCACGCAGGCACCCAGCGCGAGTGAAACCAGTATCACCATGGCCAGGCTGCTATCGAAGCGCCACATTAAAAATGACACCGTGACGGTCATCTGGTTTTGCAATGCGAAGGAAACACCGCCGATGGCCACGACGATGCTGAGGATTACGATCAGTTGCATGGGTTTTCCTGTTCTGGCGAATGGTCGGATTGATATGTCCGCTCATTAATTGGGTCAATGATAACCCAGGGGGGCAATGCCAGAACAATTTCTCAATTGCTTCAATTAGTTACAAAATCATCAGAGCACTCTCAGTCATGTTCTGAATGGTAACTCCCGCTACAGACCAAGATTGGCTCCCGCTGCCGGGCTGCCGGTGTGTTGTTTCCGGGATAACAGATCGTCGACACGTTCGACTCGATTGCGGCCGCTGCGCTTGGCCTCGAGCAGGGCAGTATCGGCCATGTGGATCAGTTCGGTCGAGGTGCAATATTCGGGGAAGCAGGCAATGCCTGCACTGAACGTGGCACGCAACGAACCTTCGCCGTGGGCATGCGGCAGCTTGGCGAAGTCACTGCGAATGCGATCAATGACAACCCATGCCTCATCCGGACCCACATCGGTCAGGGCAAGAACGAATTCCTCGCCACCGTAACGACCGATGAGGTCGCTCCCACGCAAACGTCCCTTGAGCAACCAGGCGAGGCTGCGGATCACCTGATCGCCCACCGGATGACCGAAGGAGTCATTCACCGATTTGAAATGGTCGATATCCAGCATGGCAACACACAACTGGCCCCCATGTGGCAATGTGGCCAGCATGGCATCGAGTCTGGCCTTTGCTGCGGTGTGCGTCAGCAATCCGGTGAGGCCATCGTTACGACTGGAGCGTTGCATTTCGCGGTTACGCTCGATCGTGGTTTTCAGGGTGGCGGCCAGCACCACCGGATTGAATGGCTTGGTAAGAAACTGGTCGCCACCGAGTCGCAGGGCCTCGACCTGCAAAGCGATGTCGGTTTCACTGGACAAATACACAATGGGGATGGACTGATAAGCGGGCAGTTGTCGCACTACCCGGGTTGCCTCGACACCATTGCAGTGCGGCATGTACATGTCCATGAGAATCAGATCGGGGCGATAGGCATCGAGGGCAGAGAGCAAATCGCTTGGATCGGTGATGACTTCGCACTGGATACTATTTTGATTCAGCGCACGCTGAATCTGCGCCACCGCCACCCGTGAATCCTCGACAACCAGCACCTTGAAGCTCTCCTGCTCGCGGGTCTGGATGAAATCGAGAATCCTGGATAACAGATTCGCGGCCTGCTCCTCGCGCTGAATAGTGATATCGATGCCGGCGCGCATCAACGTGACCATGAGGTCGAGTTCGCGTGGTACACCAACGTAAAACAACTGAGTGGCAGGGCAACAGGAGCGCGCCCGCTGGATCAAGGCCAGTTTTTTATCGTCCATCTGCTCATCGCTCGGCACAAAGATGATGGCAAATGGCGGTTCGCGATGGGGGAGTTCCTCGTCCCAGCCAGATTCGACCACCCGGAAACCGTAGAACGACAGTTGCCCGCGCAGACCTTTGGCCCAACCATTGTTCAGTTCGACCACCATCCACACGGTGCGCGGCCGGACCCATTCCGGCGTCCCGATGGAAGCGATCGTTTCGTTCATGCGCCTCTCGGCATCGATCGAGGCATGGCGTGAGGTGAGGATGGCACCCAGCAGCGGTCCGACCCGCTGGTCGAGCGCCATCACACTCTGCTCGGCGAGGGGATGCGTGGATGGATCGCCGAACAGTGCCAGCGCCGCGTTTTCCAGGCTCTCGCACTGGCGCACCAGACCCGGCAGCCTGAGGCGGCTCAATTGTTCTGCCAGACTGTTAAGGGAGAGGGTGAACTCGACAAAATGATCAAATGAGCCGTCAATGCGATAAGCCTGCCAGCGCTGCTGGACAGCATCGATATGATCTCCGACAAGATGCGGCATGGACTGTCGAACCTCCCTAGGCAGCGGATTATATGAGCAGCGTACCCCATGCGGGGCATTTCGTACCCGCTTCGGGGCGCTTCGTCCCGCCAACGCCGACTACTATATTGGGTAACCCGCCAAGCCAGTTTAGTCCTGCTGCTCGGACACGACGTCAACAATAGCGACTATGTTTCAAGCATCTCCCGCGCGTGCTGGCGTGTGGTGTCGGTAATTTTCACGCCACCCAGCATGCGGGCGACCTCCTCGACACGACCCTCCGCATCGAGCGGCGTGACGCGGCTGACGGTTGCCGCGCCCGCGTTATCGTTCCGGGTTTCCTTCGCAATCGACCACTGCCAGTCGGCGCGTGCGGCAACCTGCGCCAGATGAGTGACGCACAACACCTGGCGGCCAACGCCGAGTTGTTTGAGCATCTGGCCGACGATTTCGGCGACGCGGCCGCCGATGCCGACATCGACTTCGTCGAAGATCAGCGTGCCGACCGCGTGGGACTGGCTGGCGATGACCTGCAGGGCGAGACCGATGCGCGAGAGTTCGCCGCCCGACGCCACCTTGGCCAGCGGCCGCAAGGGCTGGCCGGGATTGGCGGTGACCAGGAATTCGACGGCTTCGAGTCCATAGGAAGCGCCTTCATCAAGCGGCGTCAGAGCCACCTCGAAGTGGCCGCCGGCCATCGCCAGTTCCTGCATGGCGGCAGTGACCGCCTTGCCCAGGGCTTTGGCGGCGCGGCTGCGCTCGGCCGTGAGGCGCTTTGCCAAAGCCCTATAGGCTGTCGCGGCTTGCTGCTCGCGCTCGGCCAGTGCTGCGGGATCGGCGGTGAGCGTCAGTTCGGCAAGACGCGCCGCCAGCGCGGCGAGCACCTCGGGCAGCTCCTCGGGCGCGGTACGATGCTTGCGTGCCATCTGCGTCACGGCGTCGATCCGGGCGTCAAGTTCGGTCAGTCGTGCCGGATCGAGATCAAGCCGCTCGCGATAGCGCCGTAGCGCCAGCGCCGACTCTTGCAGCTGAATCAGTGCACCGTCGAAAAGCTCAGCGGCTTCTGTCAACGCAGCGTCGTAGGCCGTCAATTCGCCAAGCCGCACGCTGGCATGCTGCAAGGCCGGGAGCGCAGCAGCACCGTCACCCTGGCCTTCGTCAAGGACAGCCAGCGCGGCATCGCTGGCTTCGAGCAGGCTGGCGGCATGGGCGAGGCGACGCTGTTCCTGTTCGGTTTCCTGCCATTCCTGTGCATCGAAGCCCAGTGCGGCGAGCTCCTTGACCTGCCATTCGAGCAGTTCGCGTTCGCGCGTGGTCGCCGCGACATCTTTTTCGGCGGCCTGGCGCGCCGCGTTCGCCTTGCGCCAGACCGCGTGAGCGGCAGACACGTCCCGCACCAGCGCCTGGACCCCGGCATGCGCGTCAAGCAAAACACGCTGGGCATCGGCACGCAACAGCGAGTGGTGCGCGTGCTGCCCGTGAATGTCGGCCAGGAAATCCGCCGCTTCACGCAACTGGCCAAGCGTTGCCGCCGCGCCGTTGAGGTAGGCCCGCGACCGGCCGCCGGCATCGACGATACGGCGCAGGATGCAGGTGTCCGTGTCGAAATCGTTGGCCGCCAGCCAGTCGGCCAGTGGCGTGCCAGGCGTCACGTCGAATTCGGCGGAAACCTCGGCCTTTTCGGCACCGTTCCTGATCATGCTGCCATCGCCACGTTCGCCCAGCGCCAGCGACAAGGCATCAACCAGGATCGATTTTCCCGCGCCGGTTTCGCCGGTCAGCGCGCCGAAGCCGTCAGCAAACTCGAGTTCGAGCCGGTCGACAATGACGAAATCGCGGATGACGAGGCGCAGCAGCATGGATCAGCGGCGTGGAGTGGCGCTCCAGTTCAGCTTTTCGCGCAGCATGGCGAAATAGCTGTAGCCGGGCGGATGCAGCAGGGTGACGACATGCTTTGAACGTACCACACGGACGATGTCGCCGGCGGCAATGTCGAAATGGCTCTGACCATCGAAGTGGACGCGGGCATCACCCGGCGTGACCAGCACCATGTCGACGCGACTCGAATCGGCGATCGTGATCGGGTGGTAAGTCAGTGAATGCGGGCACAGCGGCACCAGCGCGATGCCCGGTACGGCAGGGTGCAGGATGGGCCCGTTGGCTGAAAGCGCATAAGCCGTCGAACCCGTCGGGGTAGAGACGATCATGCCGTCGGCGCGCAGCACATAGAGAAATTCTCCATTGACGCGCACTTCCATTTCGATCAGGCGACCGAGATCGCCCTTATTCACCACCACATCGTTAAGTGCGAGCGTCTGAAACACCGGCTCACCTGCCCGCAGCACCTGCGCATCAAGCAGCAAACGGCGGTCTTCGGTGAATTCGCCCGCCAGCAGCCGGTCGATTGCGCCCAGCATCTCGGCACGTGAAATGTCGGTCATGAAGCCCAATCGACCCTGATTGACGCCGACCAGCGGCACATCATGCTCGGATAGATGCCGGGCTGTCTTGAGCAGGGTGCCGTCGCCGCCGACGACAATCGCAACATCGGCGCATTCGGCAATCTTCGCGAAACTTGCTGCGATTTCCGGAGCCCCGATCGTTGCCGCGTTTTCCGTCCTGACCCATATCGTCAAACTGCCATCATTCACATGACGCAGATGCCCCAGGAGTACCTGCAGGGCCGCCGTGGCCTCGGGGCTGCCATCCTTGCCGATCAGGGCAATCGTCCGCAAATGAGGGCTAAGGTTCATGTCGCAGGCCTGAGTAGTTTTTCGAATTGGGGTGGCACCAGACAGTTTTGCAGCGTGCGCTGGGAGAACAGATGACGGCCGTCGCAAACAAAACCCAACTCATCCCAATCCACCGCATCATTGAGCAGGTCGGTCGCCAGTTGCAGGTCCATCCCCGCCACTTTCGGAAACAGCGCCAGCACCGATCCATCATAGCTGGGACAATCGTGCAGGAAAAAAGGGCGGGAGCGCCGCGTCTTGGCATTCACATAAATACGCGGCGACGTGCTGACATGGTGCAGCCGGCCCCAGTGCCACCAGTTGGATTCATCGAAGGGCCGCACCCGGCGTCCCAGCAACCGCTCCTTGTGCGCCGCCAGATGCGCCAGCAGATGCGCCGGGGGAGACTGGCCGAAGATCATGCGCCGCGTCAAACCGTCATCCACCGTCTTCGAACAGACGAATTCGGTGTTGCCCTCCGGGTGTTCGTAAATCTCGTCGGCCCCCGACACCGCACCGACCTTCACCTCGAACAGTTCAGAAAGCGGCAGGCGATAGTCGCCGCGCAGGAACATCAACTGCCCATCCACCAGCGCGAAATGGCGGCCATCGTTGAGGCGGCGCGTGTGGCGGCCACGCTCGAAACGGAAAATCGCGCAATTCGGATTGTGCGCACCGAAGATGCGCGTATCGCCCAGTTCGATGAAATCGGTGATGTCGCCCGCCTCGTAGAGGAAGGTATTCAGCTTGCGTGCCGCCGTGAGCTTGGTGAATTCGCGCGGCACGATAAAGATCAGTTCACCGCCGCGCCGCAGGTGGCGGATCGACTTCTCGATGAAATACAGGCAGAGGTTGCTGCGCCCATCGAACAAGGCGCTATCGAGCCGGCCCAGGGTTTCCGCTGGAATGTCCTGCTGGCGCACATAGGGCGGATTGCCGATCACCGTGTCGAATTTTTCGCTGACGGGATAGGCGAAAAAATCCATCACCTGGGCTCCCGCCGGTGCAACGGTCGGATCGATCTCGATCGCCTCGCAGCCGTTGATGCGCGTGCAGAAGGCGCCGTCGCCGGCGGCCGGGTCAAGGCTGCGTCCGCGCCGCTGCCGCAGGGCCAGCATGCGCTCGACGACCGCCGCAGGGGTGAATACCTGGCCAAGGGCGTGGACGTTCAATTGGCGGGACATGGTTTCAAAAGTCGACTGACCGAAGGAAATCCCCGTGGGACTGGCAGGACGGCTCAAAGCTGCGAAGAACGAATTTAACCACGAAGGCCACCTGCAATCCGGCCATTCAGTTCGTTACAATCCATTCCATGCTTGACCCACGCGCCAAAACCCTGCTCAAAACCCTGATCGAACGTTACATCGTCGAAGGCCAGCCGGTCGGCTCGCGCACGCTGTCGAAATACTCCGGCCTCGAACTGTCGCCGGCGACCATCCGCAACGTCATGGCCGACCTCGAGGAAATGGGCTTCATCACCAGCCCGCACACCTCCGCCGGCCGCGTGCCGACGCCATTGGGTTATCGTCTATTTGTCGACACCCTGCTGACGGTGCGGCCGCTCGACCCCAAGCATATTTCCGAGCTCAAGGGCGCGCTCCATCCGGATGCGCCGCAACGCGTGTTAAGCCAGGCCTCGCACCTGATCTCCGAGCTCACGCATTTTGCCGGCGTGGTGATCGCCCCGCACCGCCAGGCGCCGCGCATCCGCCAGATCGAATTCCTCAGTCTCACCGAGACGCGCATCCTGCTAATCATCGTCACCGCCAACGGCGAGGTGCAGAACCGCATTCTGCTCACCCAGCGGCCCTACTCGCCATCCGAGCTGGTGACCGCCGCCAACTACCTGACGCAGAATTTCGCCGGACTCGATTTCCAGCAGATCCGCCACCGGCTCAAGGAAGAACTCCAGCAGTTGCGCAGCGACATGACCGAACTGATGAACGCCGCCGTCGATGCCGGTGCCGCCGTCACCGCCGAAACGGCTTCGCAATATGTCATCTCCGGCGAGCGCAACCTGCTCAATGCCAACGACCTGTCGACCAACATGGCACGCCTGCGCCAGCTGTTCGACCTGTTCGAACAGCGCACCGGGCTGATGCAACTGCTCGACCTGTCCAATCGCGCCGAGGGCGTGCATGTCTTCATCGGCGGTGAATCGGGCATCGCGCCGCTCGACGAATGCAGTGTGGTCGCCGCCCCCTACGAAGTCGATGGCCAGGTCGTCGGCACCATCGGCGTCATCGGCCCGACGCGCATGGCTTATGAGCGCGTGATCCCGATCGTCGACATCAGCGCGCGTCTGCTCTCTTCCGCACTCAACACCCACTAAGCCAACCAGGCCATGCCCCGCTTCCGACCCGAACCCAAGATCGACACCGCCGCCGCACCACGCACCGCGATATTGCTGGTCAATCTCGGCACGCCGGAGGCGCCGACAGCCCCGGCGGTGCGCCGCTACCTCGGAGAATTTCTCTGGGATCCGCGCGTCGTTGAAATTCCGCGCCTGGTCTGGTGGTTCATCCTCAACGGCATCATCCTCAACACCCGGCCGAAAAAATCCGCCGAAAAATATGCGGCGATCTGGATGGCTGAAGGTTCGCCGCTCAAGGTGCATACCGAACGGCAGGTCAAACTGCTGAAAGGCCTGCTTGGGCAACAGGGCCTGGACGAACTGCTGATCGACTTCGCGATGCGCTACGGCCAGCCGTCCATCGAGTCGAAACTCGACGCACTCAAGGCCGCCGGCGCCACGCGCATCCTGATCGTGCCGCTCTACCCGCAGTTTGCTGCCTCGACCACCGCCAGCGTGATGGACGTCGTTGCCGGCTGGATGCAGCGCGCCCGCAACCTGCCCGAGATCAGCTTCGTCCGCGACTACCACGACCATCCGGGCTACCTCGATGCGCTGGCCGCCAGTGTGCGCGAGCATTGGCAGGCTAATGGCCGGCCGACGGACAACACCCGGTTGCTGCTCAGTTTTCACGGCCTGCCGCAGCGTTCCATCGAACTGGGCGATCCTTATTTCGACGAATGCCAGCGCACCGGCCAGTTGCTCGCCACCCGGCTGGGCTTGCCTGAGGGGCATCTGCTCGTCACCTTCCAGTCGCGCTTCGGTCCGGCCAAATGGTTGCAGCCCTACACCCAGCCGACACTAGAAGAACTGGCCAAACAAGGCATCGAGCGCGTCGACATCCTCTGTCCCGGCTTTGCCGCCGACTGCCTTGAAACGCTGGAAGAGATCGCGCTGGAATGCAAAGCCGCCTTCCTCGGCAAGGGCGGCAAGGAATTTCATTACATCCCCTGCCTCAATGAACGCCCTGACTGGATTGCCGCACTGGCCGACATCGCCCTGAACCGGCTGCGTTCGCGCGACTGAATCCGGCATGCCAGACCCCACGCCGGACGCCCTCCTCCAGCGCAGTCGTGCCGCCGTCTGGCACCCCTGCACCCAGATGAAGCATCATGAAAGTGGCGAACTGCCGCTTCTGTCCATCACGCGCGGGGAAGGCGCCTGGCTATATGGCAGCGACGGTCGGCGCTGGCTCGACGGCATCAGTTCCTGGTGGGTCAATCTCTTCGGCCACTGTAACCCGCGCATCAACGCCGCCTTGCGCGAGCAACTTGAACAGCTGGAACACGTCATGCTCGCCGGTTTCACCCATGAACCGGCGGTGCAACTGGCCGAGCGCCTTGCGGCACTGACCGGCAACACGTTGGGCCACTGTTTCTATGCCTCCGACGGCGCCTCGGCCACCGAAATCGCGCTGAAGATGTCCTTCCACTTCTGGCAGAACAGCGGCCGGCCGGATAAACAGAACTTCCTCTGCCTCGCCGGCGGCTATCACGGCGAAACCGTCGGCGCACTGGCGGTCACCGACATTCCGCTGTTCCGCGCAGCCTACGGGCCGCTGCTGCGCGGCGCCACGGTGCTGCCCTCGCCCGATGCGCGCAACGCGGCAACTCCAAGCGAGGCCGCCCGCAGTGCGGCTGCCGCACTTGAGGCCCATCTGGCAGCTCATCATGACCGTACAGCCGCCCTGATTATCGAGCCACTGGTGCAGTGCGCCACCGGCATGGCCATGCATGACCCCGAATACCTGCAACTGGCCCGTGCGCTATGCAAGCAGTATGAAGTGCACCTGATCTGCGACGAGATAGCCGTCGGCTTCGGCCGCACCGGCAGTTTCTTTGCCCACGAACAGGCGGGCATCACGCCCGACCTTCTCTGCCTGTCGAAGGGCATCTCCGGCGGCTACCTGCCGCTCTCCGCCGTGCTGACGACGGACCCGATCTACGCCGCCTTCTACGACGACGCCACGACACGCGGCTTCCTCCATTCGCATTCCTACACCGGCAACCCGCTCGCCTGCCGGGCGGCGCTGGCGAGTCTGGACATCTTTGCGACGGATGACGTGATCAACGCCAACACAGCACAGGGGGCCCGCATCGATGCACTGCTGGCACCACTGGCCGAGCACCCGAACGTTCGCCACTATCGCCGGCGCGGCATGATCTTCGCATTCGATGTGGTCGCCGACGCGGGTTTTTCAAAACGTTTCTACCAGGCTGCATTGGCGCGCGAAGTGCTGCTGCGACCGATCGGCAACACCGTTTATCTGATGCCGCCCTACATCCTCGACGCGGCGGAAACCCGGCACCTGTGCAGCGCCACCCTCGCGGCGCTGGATGCCGCCATTCAATCGGGATGAATCTCGACGCCGAACTGGCAGCACTGGCCGAGGCCGGCCTGTTGCGCCGTCCCGCCAGCGCCGACTCTTGCTGCGGGCCGGAAATGATCCTCGACGGTCGGCCGCTGCTCACCTTTGCCAGCAATGACTATCTCGGTCTGGCCGCCGATCCGCGGCTGATTGAAGCCGCCGTCGCGGCGGTCCGCCGTTGGGGCGTCGGCGCCGGCGCCTCGCATTTCCTCGGCGGCCATTTCCGGCCGCATCAGGAACTGGCAGAGCAGCTTGCCACCTTCGTCGGCGCGGAGCGGGCGCTGTTCTTTTCCACCGGCTACATGGCTAACCTGGGCGTGGTGCCTGCGCTGGTCGGGCGCGGTGACACGATCTTCGCCGACCGTCTCAACCATGCCTCGCTGATCGATGCCGTGCGGCTTTCCGGAGCAAACAGCCGCCGTTATCCCCACGCCGACATGGCGGCGCTGGAAAAACAGCTAGCTTCTTGTAGCACTGGCCAGAAGCTGATCCTTACCGACAGCGTCTTCAGCATGGATGGCGACATCGCGCCGCTGCCCGAACTTGCGGCACTGGCTGAACGTTACGACGCCTGGCTGCTGGTGGACGACGCCCACGGCTTCGGCGTCCTCGGCCCGCAGGGTCGCGGCGCTCTCGCTCATTGCGGCCTCAAACCCACTGGCCGGCTGCTCGTCATGGGCACTTTGGGCAAAGCCGCCGGAGTCGCCGGCGCCTTTGTCGCCGCCGACAACCAGCTCATCGAATGGCTTACGCAAAAGGCGCGCACGGCAATCTTCACCACCGCCGCACCGCCCATGCTGGCCGCCGTGTTGCAGGAAAGCCTGAAACTCATCGAAGCTGCAGATGATCGCCGCACCCATCTGCAAGCGCTGATCGCCCGGCTGCGGGCGGGGCTGGCACCGCTGTGCGCCCGCACTGGCTGGCGGCTACTGCCCTCGACCACGCCGATCCAGCCGCTCGTCATCGGTGAAAACCACGCCACCGTTGCGCTTGCCGAAGCCTTGAAAGCGCGCGGCGTCTGGGCACCGGCGATCCGCCCGCCGACGGTGCCGGAAGCTCAGGCGCGGCTGCGCATTTCGCTCTCCGCCGTGCACACCGAAGCGCAAGTGGACCAGCTGCTCGACGCGCTCACGGCAATCTCGCAATGAAAGATCTGGTTTTGTTGCCCGGCTGGGGCTTTGATTCCCATGTCTGGCAGCCGCTCACCCGTTTGCTGGAACAAGACTTCCGAATCCAGTCTGCCATCGACGACCTGCCTGCCGGCGCAGTGGTGTGCGGCTGGTCGCTCGGCGCGCTGACCGCAATGCAAATGGCGCTGGCACAACCCGAGCGGATCGGCCGCCTGATCCTGATCGGCGCGACGCCGCGCTTCATACAGGCACCCGACTGGCCGCATGCCCAGCCACCGGCCCTGCTGGAAGAATTCGCTAAAGCGGTCGCCGCCGATCCTCACATAGCACTGCGGCGCTTTGTCGCGCTGCTGAATCAGGGAGACGCGCAGGCACGCCGCCTGACCCGCGAACTTTCAGCTTTGCTGGCCACCGATTCCACTGAGGCCACGCTGGCCGCCGGGCTGAAAACCCTGCGCGACACCGACTTGCGGGCGGACGTCGGACGCATTCGCCAGCCAGTCCTGCTGCTGCATGGCGCACACGATGCCCTGATGCCACTGGCTGCGGCCGAGTGGCTGACGAACCATCTGCCGGCTGCCCGGCTGGAAGTCTTTCCCGACACGGCCCATGCGCCCTTTCTGGCGCAACCGGAGCGCTGCGCGGAACTGTTGAGGCGCTTTGCCCATGAATGAACGCGTCCAGAAACGTGCAGTTCGCCAGTCCTTCGACCGCGCTGCCGTAAGCTACGACTCGGTGGCGGGGCTGCAGCGGCAGGTCTGCGATCTGTTGCTCGCCGCCATATCGATGCGGCCAGCGCCGACTTTGGCCACCACGATCCTCGACGCCGGCTGCGGCACCGGCTACGGCCAGCGCCTGCTCGCCGCACAGTGGCCGGATGCGCGTCTGGTCGCCGCCGACTTCGCTCACGGAATGTTGATCGGTTCGACAGGCGAGCGGATCTGCGCCGACATTGAGGCGTTGCCCCTGCCGGCAGATACCTTCGACCTCTACTGGTCGAGCCTGTCGATCCAGTGGTGCAACCCGCAGCGGGTCATTGCCGAGGCCGCCCGCGTGCTGGCGCCCAGAGGCGTACTCGCCGTCAGCAGTCTCGGCACAGGCACCCTGGCCGAACTGCACCACGCCTTTGCCGGTGTCGACCAGCACCGCCATGTGCTTGAATTTTCTCCGGAACAGCTGCTGGCAGAGGCCTGCACCGCTGCGGGCTTGCGCAATCTAATGCTGGAAACCCGCAGCATCCGCCGCTACCATCCCGATCTGAAAACCTTGCTGCGCACCCTGAAGTCGCTCGGCGCGAATCAGGTTGGCGCAAATCGCCGGCCAGGGCTATTCGGTCGCCAGGTCTGGCAGGAAATCGAGGCACGCTATGATTCGCTGCGGGAGGATGCAGGTCTGCCCGCGACTTACCAGGTAATCCTATGCACCGCACTGAAATGACCCCATTACGCCCCGGCACTGCCTTCTTCATCACCGGCACCGATACCGAGGTCGGCAAAACCCTCGTCACCTGCGCCCTGCTCCATGCGGCACGGCAACAGGGCCGCACGGCCGTCGGCATGAAACCGGTCGCCGCCGGTACGGACGACACGGGCCTCAACGAGGATGTCGAACGCTTGACTGCTGCTAGCTCCTTCGATGCGGCACCGGAACTCGTCAATCCCTACTGCTTCACTTCGCCCATCGCCCCCCATATCGCCGCAGCCGAAACCGGGCAGGCCATCGACCTTGAGGTGATTCGCGCTGCTTTCGAAAAACTCTCTGCCCAGGCCGATTTCACCCTGGTCGAAGGCGCAGGTGGTTTTTTGGTGCCGCTGGGCGAAACCCTCGACACCGCCGATCTGGCTGTCCATCTGAATCTGCCGGTGATACTGGTGGTCGGTATGCGCCTCGGCTGCATCAACCACGCCCGGCTCACTGCTGCCGCCATTCTGGAGCGTGGTCTGACCCTCGCCGGCTGGGTGGCCAACAACATCGATCCGGCGATGTCCCGCCGTGCCGAAAACATCGCAGCGCTGGTGGATCGGCTGCCCGCACCGCTGCTCGGCGTCCTGCCCTATCAGACCAAACACGAGCCGGCGGCAATTGCCCATTTGCTTCAGATCCCAACATAATAATTATATTTATTATTAATTAACAAATACTTGTGTAGTTTTGTTAATTTGATTTATTAAAGTACTTTGTACTACAAAATATGAGTGCTGGCGGACTTCATCTCACCGTAACTGGCAAGGCTGGCAGTATGCAAGAAGTCAATTCCACGGTTCATCTGAAACGTGGATCATCAAAATCGAAATAGCCCAGCAAATTCGAAGTGACTTCGCCATGACCAGATGGCCACAGGGGAGCCACCCTCCATGATCATTCAGGCAACAAATTATCCGCGCCGCCGCGCCAGGTAAAGCCCTGCCAAGCCCAATCCCAGCAACACAAGCGTCGCCGGCTCTGGCACAGAGGCTCCATCGTTGCCGTTGTCCGCAAGACCAACCGCACTGAAGCCATACTCGATGAACCAGAAGCGCTCTTGCTGATCCAGCGTCGAGAATCCGTTGAAGGTTCTTATTCCGCTTTCACTGAAAGACAAGTTACTGTTACCGGAGTCGGATATCTGATAGACCCAGTTATCCCGGAACCCGTAACCATAGTCACCATAGTCCGAGTACATCCTGACATCCACCCAACGAGCAGCAGCATCGTCGTAGTAAACGTAACCAAGTTCGAGTTGCACAGCCGCACCGATAAATTCGCTTTCGAATTGCTTAGTACCGTTCACGTTAAACGAGTAACTGAACTCAGGGAGCTCCACAAAAGGACCGAGAAAACGGAAGGGATTACCCATGCCCAAAGAGAGTGCCGTTGCAATTAAGCCCGGATTGTTATCAACGCCCACGAGAGAAAGCACTCCGGATCCGGTGGTATTGCTCCAGATTCCCTTTACAGCTCCGTAACCACCGGTGCGCTCATCTTGATAAGTAATAGAGTCAAGTTGGAATGTCTCCATCAAAGTCCAAGCTCCACCCGGGCTTGTGTCAACACTGTAGTGATATCCGTAATTGTTTCCGGAATAACCGTAGAAATAGGGCGCTGGTGCAGAGTCGAAATTTGAAAAATCAAATTCGACGCTTGAATTTACAGTCACGTTAGCGACCGCTGCGGTAGAAATTGCTGACATCAAGCACAGCGCAGCGAAAATATTCTTTTTCATTTCAGCTTCCTTCCCGTCTAAGTTGATCAACCGTATACCCAGAAACGACACGGGGATATGCTTCCTGTACTTGACATGCAAAATACGTACCCAAAAGCGACCTATCCTTGGAAACTCAAGCCACGCTGTTGAAACGATTACTGAGCAGATGTTTCTGCCAATTCATAAAGTGCTCAGATGTAAAGTAATTCGACATGTCATCATGGGTATTCTCTGCTTGAATATTTTGGAGAAACGGAATAATCCCGACTCAATCAAGGGGTACTTATCGATCCGACCAGATAAAATTTGAATTAATCACCACTTCGCACTTGAAAAACTAGCGGATTGGCCTCATTCACTGCATGGTTTAACGTAATAAAGGACGCCGTCCCATGCAGGAAACAAAAAACCTCTCCCTTTCCGAACAAGAAGCAGAAATCAAGGACGCCAACGCAGAGACTTCATCTGAAGCTGCCGGCGTCGAAAGCACCCCTAGCCCAGCAGAGTTGCTCAAGGCTGCCGAGTTGAAGGCGGCCGAAAGCCACGACGCCTGGCTGCGTGCCAAGGCCGACACCGAAAACCTGCGCCGCCGCGCCCAGGAAGACGTCACCAAGGCCCACAAATTCGCCGCCGAAAAGTTTGCCGGCGAACTCTTGGCCGTCAAGGACAGCCTCGAAGCCGCGCTCGCCATCGAAACCCAGACGGCCGAAGCACTCAGGGCCGGCGTCGAGCTGACTCTGCGGCAACTCAATACCGCCTTCGAAAAATCAGCCGTGGCCGAACTGAACCCGCTCGGCGAGAAATTCGACCCGCACTTCCATCAGGCCATCGCCATGGTGGATGCCGAGCAGGAACCCAATACGGTGGTCAGTGTGCTGCAGAAAGGCTATGCCCTGCACGAGCGCATCCTGCGTCCGGCACTGGTGACTGTCGCCAAGCCGAAGGACTAAACCACATCCACCGCTTGAAGCATGGGGCAATAACCCCATATTCAGCGCAGACAAGTTTTTATCCACGAATTTCAGTACTAAAGGAAATCAAACATGGGCAAGATCATCGGCATCGACTTGGGCACCACCAACAGCTGCGTCGCCATCATGGAAGGCGGCAAGCCCAAGGTCATCGAGAATTCAGAAGGTGCGCGCACCACGCCATCCATCGTCGCTTACACCGAAGATGGCGACATCCTGTGCGGCGCTTCCGCCAAACGTCAGGCAGTCACCAACGCGAAGAACACCCTGTTCGCCGTCAAGCGCCTGATCGGCCGCCGCTTCGACGAGAAGGAAGTGCAGAAGGACATCGACCTGATGCCCTTCAAGATCGTCAAGGCTGATAACAACGACGCCTGGGTTGAGGCGCGCGGCCAGAAGATGGCTCCCCCGCAGGTGTCTGCCGAAGTGCTGCGCAAGATGAAGAAAACCGCCGAAGACTATCTCGGCGAGGAAGTCACCGAAGCGGTCATCACCGTGCCGGCCTATTTCAACGACTCCCAGCGCCAGGCCACCAAGGATGCCGGCAAGATCGCCGGCCTCGATGTCAAGCGCATCATCAACGAACCGACCGCGGCGGCGATTTCCTTCGGCCTCGACAAGCAGGAAGGCGACCGCAAGATTGCCGTGTTCGACCTCGGCGGCGGTACATTCGACATCTCGATCATCGACATCGCCGAGATCGAGGGCGAGCACCAGTTCGAGGTGCTATCGACCAACGGCGACACTTTCCTCGGCGGCGAGGACTTCGACCAGCGCATCATTGATTACATCGTCACCGAGTTCAAGAAGGAACAGGGCGTCGACCTCAAGAAAGACGTGCTGGCACTTCAGCGTCTGAAGGAATCTGCAGAAAAGGCCAAGATCGAACTGTCGTCCAACCAGCAGACCGAGATCAACCTGCCCTACATCACGGCAGATGCATCCGGTCCGAAACACTTGGCGATGAAGATCACCCGCGCCAAGTTCGAGTCGCTGGTGGATGAACTGATCGAGCGCACTGTCGCGCCCTGCCGCATGGCCATCAAGGATGCCGGCGTCAAGATCGAGGACATCGCCGACGTCATCCTGGTTGGCGGCATGACGCGCATGCCCAAGGTGCAGGACAAGGTCAAGGAACTGTTCGGCCGGGAACCGCGCCGCGACGTGAACCCAGACGAGGCCGTCGCCGTGGGCGCGGCCATTCAGGGCGGCGTGCTGCAAGGCGAAGTCAAGGACGTGCTGCTGCTTGACGTCACACCACTTTCCCTCGGCATCGAGACCCTGGGCGGCGTGATGACCAAGCTGATCAAGAAGAACACGACGATTCCGACCAAGACCAGCCAGACCTTCTCCACCGCCGACGACAACCAGAGCGCCGTGACCATCCACGTGTTGCAGGGCGAGCGAGAAATGTCCTCCGGCAACAAGAGCCTGGGCCAGTTCAACCTCACCGACATCCCGCCCTCACCACGCGGCATGCCGCAGATCGAGGTCACCTTCGACATCGATGCGAATGGAATTCTCCACGTTTCGGCGAAGGACAAGGGCACCGGCAAGGAGAGCAAGATCACCATCAAGGCCAACTCGGGCCTCTCCGACGAAGAGATCCAGAGCATGGTGCAGGATGCCGAGGCCCACGCCGAAGAAGACAAGAAGGCTCACGAACTGGTCGATACGCGCAACCAGTGCGATGCCATGGTGCACTCTGTGAAGAAGGCAGTGGCCGAGCACGGCGACAAGGTCGACGCCGATGAAAAGGCCAAGATCGAAGCCGCCATCAAGGAAGCCGAAGAGGCCATGAAGGGCAACGACAAGGCCGACATCGAAGCCAAGACGCAGGCGCTTGGCCAAGCTTCGCAGAAACTCGGCGAGAAGATTTATGCCGAGACACAGCAGGCCGATGCGGCTGGCGCTGCGGGCACCGCGCCAGGTGGCGAAGCCAAGAAAGACAACCCGGACGTGGTGGATGCCGAATTCACCGAAGTAAAAGACAAGAAGTAATTCACCTGCAACACATCGGTAGCGGGCCGCCGGCTAGTTTCTAGCCCCGGCCCATTGCCGTTTTATCAGGACAGTCATGGCAAAACGCGACTATTACGAAGTCCTCGGCGTCAATCGCGACGCATCCGACGAAGAGATCAAAAAGGCCTATCGTCGTTTGGCGATGAAACATCATCCCGACCGCAACCTGGACAATCCAAAGTCCGAAGATCATTTCAAGGAAGCCAAGGAAGCCTACGAAATCCTTTCCGAGCCCAGTAAACGCCAGGCCTACGACCAGTTTGGTCACGCCGGGGTCGACCAACAGGGCGGCATGGGCGGCAATGGGAACTTCGGCGATGCTTTCTCCGACATCTTCGGCGACATCTTCGGCGGTCGTGCTGGCGGCGGCGGGCGTTCCAACGTCTATCGCGGCGCCGATCTGCGCTACAACCTCGAGATCACCCTTGAAGAAGCCGCACGCGGCACCGAAACACGCATCCGCATTCCGACCATGGCCGAATGCGAAAGCTGCCACGGCAGCGGCGCCAAGAAAGGCACCGAACCCAAGACCTGCCCGACCTGCGGCGGCCACGGCCAGGTGCGCATGCAGCAAGGCTTCTTCTCCATCCAGCAAACCTGCCCGAAATGCCACGGCACCGGCCGTTACGTCGCCGACCCCTGCGGTAGCTGCCACGGCTCCGGTCGTGTCAAGCAACACAAGACACTCTCGGTCAAGATTCCGTCCGGCATCGACGAGGGCGATCGCATTCGGCTGTCCGGAGAGGGCGAGCACGGCGTCAATGGCGGCCCGCCCGGCGACCTGTACGTGCAGATCCACATCAAGCCGCACCAGGTTTTCCAGCGCGATCATGACGACCTGCATTGCGAGATGCCGGTCAGCTTCACTGCCGCTGCACTCGGTGGCGAGATAGAAATCCCCACGCTGGACGGCGTCGCGCGGCTCAAGGTGCCGGCGGAGACGCAGACCGGCAAGGTCTTCCGGCTGCGCGGCAAAGGCATCAAGGGCGTTCGCTCGATCGCTCAAGGCGACCTGCTTTGCCATGTGGTCGTTGAAACGCCCGTGAGTCTGACCGAGCGGCAGAAGGAACTGCTGCGCGAATTCGAAGAACTGAGCCAAGGCAACGCCGCCACCCATAACCCCAAGGCACAAGGCTGGCTGGACAAGGTAAAGGACTTTTTCGGCGGTTAGCCGCAGTCTTGTGTTTCGAAAAAAAACCGCCACTTGGGCGGTTTTTTGATCGATTCGATTGCCTGTCGGGTCACCCCCTATTTGAATCTGGACCTGACTGAAGCGAGCGCTTCGCCCACTGCGTCCCAGGCCATTTCGACGCCCGCCTTCATGTCTTCCCAAGCACCTGCGGCAGACTGCTGCAGCTCCTCCATTTTTTTCTTGGCATGGTCGCGCTTGCCATGCAGAATCTCGATCTGCTCATGGTATTCAGCACGGGTCTTTGCCCCGACCTGATCCGCCTTGGCAGCCAGAGCATCGATTTCGTTGCTCCACTGGTCCAGCCTGGAATGCATTTTGCGGATGTATTCGTCTTTCGTGCTCATACAGATCTCCTTTCAATTGTGCAGTGTGGTGAATGATGGCGCTCTGAAACCATATCCCGGATATTTCGGGACTCGCATCAGCGAGATTGCTTCATGAACAAGCGTTTCTCTTCCAGCGTTGCCAAAGCGGCAACGTAGGAGGCCTCGAACTTGGCCACACCCTCCTCTTCAAGTTCTCCGACGATGGTCTCGATGCTCACACCCAGCCCCTTCAATGTCTCCAGATCAAGTCTGGCGCGATCGAGCTTGCCTTCCAGCGAAGAGTGAATGGTGCCATGGTCGACAAAGGCCTCTAGCGTTTCCTGAGGTACCGTGGTGACAGTATCGGGGCCGATCAGCTTATCCACATAGAGAATATCCGGATATGCCGGATTCTTGGTGCCGGTGGATGCCCACAGCAGTCTTTGCGGCCTGGGCTTGCCGGAAATCTCGGCAAGGCGAAACGGCATCACTGCCTTGTAATGGTCATAGGCAAGCCGGGCCAGCGCAATCGCAATGCGTCCGCGCAACGCCAGCGCAGCGGGTTTGCCGATGGTTTCCAGGATTTTGTCGACCTTGCTGTCAATACGGCTCACGAAAAATGAAGCCACCGAGGCAACGCTGTCGATCTTGGCGCAATTCGACAGCCCACGCAGATAGGCTTCTGCCACCGCCACGTAGCGTTCAACCGAGAACAGCAGGGTCGCATTGACGTTGATCCCCTCGGCAATCAGTTGCTCCACAACCGGCAAGCCGGCCACGGTGGCGGGTACCTTGATCATCAGGTTGGGCCGGTTCACCACCTGCCAGAGATGCCTGGCCGCCAGCAGCGTGGCATCGGTGTCATGAGCCAGACGCGGCGAGACTTCGAGACTCACATAACCATCCCGTCCCCCACTTTCCTCATGCACCGGACGCAACAGGTCTGCCGCCATCTGAACGTCGCGCACCGTGAGCCACTCGTAAATCGTCTCGATATCCATGTCGGGATTCGTCCGCGACAGTTCCAGGATGGCATCATCATAGGCGGCGCTGGCCGCGATGGCCTGCTGGAAGATGGTGGGATTGCTGGTCACCCCGCTGATGCCCATGCGGATGAAAGATTTCAGGCCCTCCCCGACCAGCATCCGGCGGTCGATACTGTCCAGCCACATGGATTGACCCACGTCTCCTAATTCGGGGATTGTTGCCATGGCGGCTTCCTTTCCTTCACGCTAACCAACTATAAGGTAGTGTATGAACTGAATTGTCGCCAGGACTTTTGAAAAAGCGGCCTGGAGTTTCCCTGCAGCGATAAGGTACGGAATCGAGCCACGTCGTCGTGGCAAGCTTGCCAGCCTTGGCCTAGAGTTGGTAGCGACAGGCAGGAAGCAACTGCGCTCAAGGCCGAGATTTCCACCTCAACAGAAAGGAAGGCAGCATGAACAATGCGACCGGCACCTCTCACGCCCCCGCTACTGAAGAACTGGAGCATCTGGACGCTTGGTGGCGGGCCTGCAATTATCTGGCGGCAGGCATGATCTACCTGCAGGACAACCCCTTGTTGCGCCAACCCCTCAAGCCTGAGCACATCAAGCAACGACTGCTGGGACACTGGGGGGCCAGTCCGGCCCTCTCCTTCACCTATGCCCACCTGAACCGGCTGATCGTCAAGCACGACCTCGATGCCATCTTCCTGGCCGGCCCCGGGCACGGTGCTCCCGGGGTGTTGGGTCCGGTCTATCTGGAAGGCACTTACTCGGAGGTCTATCCCAACAAGGGCGAGGATGAAGACGGCATGCAGCTCTTCTTCAAGGAATTCTCCTTCCCCGGTGGCATCGGTAGCCATTGCACGCCGGAAACCCCGGGCTCCATCCACGAAGGCGGCGAACTGGGCTATTCGATCGCCCATGCCTTCGGCGCGGCCTTCGACAACCCGAAGCTGCTGGTGGCGGTGATGGTAGGCGATGGCGAGGCGGAAACCGGGCCGCTCGCCACCGCCTGGCATTCCAACAAGTTCCTGAATCCCGTGCGGGACGGTGCGGTGTTACCCATCCTCAACCTCAATGGCTACAAGATCAACAACCCCACGCTGCTCGCCCGCATCCCCCATGAAGAACTGAAGAGCCTCTTCGAAGGCTACGGCTGGACGCCCCATTTCGTCGAAGGCGACGAGCCGATGAGCATGCACCAAGCCATGGCCGCGACGCTGGAGGAGTGTGTCGCAACGATCCAGGATATCCAAGGTCGGGCTCGCGCCAGTGGCACGCCCTCTCGGCCACGCTGGCCAATGATCGTGCTGCGCACCCCCAAGGGCTGGACCGGTCCGCAGGAAGTGGACGGCCACAAGGTGGAGGGCACCTGGCGTGCCCATCAGGTGCCCATTTCCAATGTGCGGGACAACCCACAGAAACGCTTGATGCTAGAGGAGTGGCTGCGCAGTTACCGGCCGGAAGAACTGTTCGATGCAGCCGGCCGCCTGATCCCGGAACTCCGGGCCCTGGCGCCGCGTGGCACCCGGCGCATGAGCGCAAACCCCCACGCTAACGGCGGACTGTTGCGCAAGGCATTGCGTCTGCCGGACTTTCGGGAATATGCGACCGCAGTCGTCCGGCCGGGCGAAACCCGGGTCGGCAACACCCTCCCCCTCGGCGAATTCCTGCGCGACATCCTGCGCCGCAATCTTGACAACTTCCGCGTCTTCGGGCCGGACGAGACCACCTCCAACCGCCTGAGCGCGGTGTACGAGGCGAGCAAAAAGACCTGGCTGGCGGGGATGCTGCCCGAGGATGCCGACGGCGGCGAACTGGCGGCGGACGGACGGGTCATGGAGGTGCTCTCGGAACACACCCTGGAGGGCTGGCTGGAAGGCTATCTGCTCACTGGTCGGCATGGCTTCTTCTCGACCTATGAGGCGTTTGTGCACGTCATCGACTCGATGTTCAACCAGCACGCCAAGTGGCTGGACATTGCCGAGGACATTCCTTGGCGGGCGCCGGTGTCGAGCCTCAACCTGCTGATCACATCGACCGTCTGGCGCCAGGACCACAATGGCTTCACTCATCAGGATCCAGGCTTCCTCGACCTGGTGGTGAACAAGAGTCCGACCGTCACCCGCATCTACCTGCCGCCCGACGCCAATTGCCTGCTCTCGGTGGCAGACCATTGCCTGAAGAGCACCAACGACGTCAATGTCATTGTCTGCGACAAGCAGCCACACTTGCAGTATCTGGACATGGACGCCGCCGTGCGCCACTGCACCAAGGGCATCGGTATCTGGGACTGGGCCAGCAACGACTTTGGCGAAGAACCCGACGTGGTCATGGCCTGTTGCGGCGACGTGCCAACACAGGAAGCTTTGGCGGCAGTCGGTCTGCTGCGGGAAAATTTCCCGGCACTCAAGATCCGCTTCATCAACGTGGTGGACCTGTTCCGCATGACTCCCGCGAGCGAGCACCCCCATGGGCTCGCCGATCGCGACTTTGACAGCCTGTTTACCGTGGACCGCCCGATCATCTTCAACTTCCATGGTTATCCCTGGCTGATTCACCGCCTGGCCTACCGGCGCACCAACCACAAGAACCTGCATGTGCGCGGCTACAAGGAGAAGGGCAACATCAACACGCCACTGGATCTGGCAATGCAAAACGAAATCGACCGCTTCAGCCTGGCCATCGATGTCATCAACCGCGTGCCGGGCCTCCTGGTGGCCGGGGCACACGTCAAGGAGCGACTCCGGGACATGCAGATCGATTGCCGCAACCATGCCTATGCGCACGGCGTGGACCGGCCCGACATCGTTGCCTGGAATTGGCCAGGACCCAAGCCATGAACAGACGGTGATCTTGTTTATTTGGAGACAAGCATGGAAATCCTGAAGCAAGTCGTGAACGTTGCCGGGTATACCCTCGAAGCCATCGGCGTGCTCACCATCCTCGCCGGTTGCGTTGTGGCGGGCATGGGGTTTCTGCGCGAGTGGCGACACTTGGGCGCTGAGGAAGCCTATAGCGCCATGCGGCGGCGGCTTGGGCAGGGCATCATCCTTGGCCTGGAATTCCTCATCGCGGGAGACATCATCCAGACCGTGGTGCTCACGCAGACCCTGGAGAGCGCGGCGGTGCTGGCCGTCATCGTATTGATCCGCGCTTTCCTGAGTTTCACCCTGGAACACAGCATCGAGGGGCGCTGGCCCTGGCAGGGCCCGCCCGTCGGTAAATCATCCTAACTCTTGCCAGGGGATTCGACATGTCACAAGCAAAAATCCACACGCGCCCGTTTGCCGCTCTGGGCAACGACGACGTTTCCCAGGTGGGCGGGAAGAATGCGTCCCTTGGCGAGATGACCCAGCATCTGGGAGACGCCGGCATTCATGTGCCGGAGGGCTTTGCCACCACCGCCAGCGCTTACCGCGACTTTCTCGAGCACAACAAATTATCGGCGCCCATCAAGGAACTGCTGGAGGATTACCGTATCCAGCGCAAGACGCTGGAAGAAGCCGGCGCAGCGATCCGCCAGTTGTTTCTTGATGCGGCATGGCCTGATGAAATTGCCGAGTCCATCCGTGCCGCCTATCGCCAACTGGCCAAACAGATCGGCCGGGATGAACCCGATGTGGCGGTGCGCAGCAGCGCCACCGCCGAAGACTTACCCGACGCCAGTTTCGCCGGCCAGCACGAGAGCTATCTCAACATCCGCGGCGAAGCTGCCCTGCTCGACGCCTGCCGGCGCTGCCTGGCCTCCCTGTTTACCGACCGGGCCATCGCCTATCGCGACAATCACGGCTTCGATCACATGCGCGTCGCCCTGTCCGTCGGGGTTCAGCGCATGGTGCGCTCGGACAGCGGCGCTGCCGGGGTGATGTTCTCCCTGGATACCGAAACCGGTTTCCCCGACGTGGTGCTGATCGACGCGGTCTGGGGGCTTGGCGAAACGGTGGTGCAAGGCAGCGTAGACCCTGACGAATACCAGGTTTTCAAGCCACTATTGGAGAAAGCCGACTGTTGTCCAATTATCGAACGCCAGATCGGCGGCAAGGCCAACAAGCTGGTGTATGCCGAGGGTGGCGACCAGCCGACCCGACTGGTGGAAACGGATGCAGCAGAACGTACCCGGCTGGTGCTGTCCGACGCGCAGATCCTGCAACTGGCCCGCTGGGCGGTGGCGATCGAGGCGCATTACCAGCGACCCATGGACATGGAATGGGCGCTGGACGGCGAGACCGGCGAGCTGTTCATCGTGCAGGCCCGGCCGGAAACCGTGCAGTCGCGGGTACAGGCCGGCGCACTCAAATCCTATCGCATGAAGGCCGCGGGCGAGCGGCTGGTGAGCGGCAACGCCGTCGGCGATGCCATCGCAGCCGGCCAGGTATGCCGGATGGATCAACCGGGGCAAGCTGCCGACTTCCCGGAGGGTGGCATTCTGGTCACCGCCATGACCGACCCCGACTGGGTGCCCATCATGAAACGGGCAGGCGCCATCGTCACCGACCACGGCGGGCGCACCTCTCACGCCGCCATCGTCAGCCGCGAATTGGGCCTGCCAGCCGTGATCGGCACTGGCAATGCCACTGCTGCGCTAGAGGACGGCCAGGAAGTCACGGTCTCCTGCGCCGAGGGGGATACCGGCTTTGTCTATGCGGGAATACTGGAATTCGAAGCCAGGGATCTTTCCCTCGACGACATCCCGCCAACCCGCACCCAGGTCATGCTGATTCTGGCCGATCCTGCGGCCGCCCTGCGCTGGTGGCGCCTGCCCGCCGACGGAGTCGGACTGGCGCGCATGGAATTCATCATCAACAACCTCATCAAGATTCATCCCATGGCCCTGGTAAATTGGGACAGTCTGGAAGACGCCACGGCCCGGACGAAAATCGAGGAACTAACGCGTGGCTGGACGGACAAGCAGGCGTTTTTCGTTGATACGCTGGCGCGCGGCATCGCCCGCATCGCGGCCTCACGTTACCCCAAACCGGTCATCCTGCGCATGAGCGACTTCAAGAGCAACGAATACGCCCGCCTGATCGGTGGCCAGACATTCGAACCGGATGAAGAGAACCCCATGCTCGGCTGGCGTGGCGCCAGTCGGTATTACAGTCCGGACTACCAGGCAGGGTTCGCACTGGAATGCCGTGCGGTGAAGATGCTGCGCGAGGAGATGGGTTTCGACAACGTCATTGTCATGATCCCGTTCTGTCGCACCACGACGGAAGCCGACCGGGTACTGGCCGTGATGGCAGAGTACGGACTGACGCGTGGTGAACGCGGGCTGGAAATTTATGTCATGTGCGAGATTCCCGCCAATATCATCCTTGCCGAAGCCTTCGCCGAGCGCTTCGACGGATTTTCAATCGGCAGCAACGACCTGACCCAGCTGACCTTGGGCGTGGATCGGGACTCCGCCAGGCTTGCGGAATTGTTTGACGAGCGCGACGAAGCGGTCAAGACGCTCATCCGCCAGGTCATCCAAAGGGTGCATGCGCTGGGCCGCAAGGTAGGACTCTGCGGACAGGCGCCCAGCGATCACCCGGATTTTGCCGCCTTTCTGGTCGAGGCCGGCATCGACTCCATCTCGGTGAACCCCGACAGCTTCATCGCAGTGAAACAGGCGGTAGCTAAGGCAGAGCGCGGACCTTGAGGTCAGCCATATACCACTTGGCCGCAGTGCAGATTTGAAGGCGGAAATGAAAATACCGCCAGGTGGCGGTATTTTGCGTATTTTTTGGGGTGGCTGATGGGGCTCGAACCCACGACAACTGGAATCACAATCTAGAATTCTAGCCTCTCGTTTTTACGTCAACCATGCGGTTCTTGGCGCGTTGTAGTATGCTGTAATCCAATTTCGGGAACAAAACGGGAACAGTGAGGGCTGATAGATGGCGACTTTTAAGCAGCGGGAGTCCGGTTGGTGGCAAGCTGTCATTCGACGGAAAGGCCAGCCGGAGCAATCGCGAACATTCGAGAGAAAATCAGATGCCGATGCATGGGCGCGCGGGATCGAGTCCGAAATGGATCGCGGTGTATTCGTCAGTCGTGACGAGGCCGAGCGGACGACTCTCAAAGAAGCCCTCGAACGCTACGAGCGAGAGGTGACGCCTCGCAAAAAGGGTGCAGAGGTCGAAGGCTATCGAATCCGCGCCCTGCTCGCCCTGCCGCTGGCACGCCTGTCGCTGGCAGCGGTGCGCGGTGCCGAGGTCGCTCGGTTCCGTGACGATGAACTGGCGCGCGGCCTTGCGCCGTCCACTGTCATGAAAAGCCTTGCGCTGCTCTCTCACCTTTTCGAGACCGCCCGGAAAGAGTGGGCCATCGAAGTCGACAACCCGGTCAAGAAAATCAGCAAGCCCAAGGTCGACAACGCCCGAGAGCGCCGCCTCTCGGCAGACGAAACACGTTACCTGCTCGCCGCCCTGGATGATCCCGGCGATGCTGTCAAAGCGCTGGATGGCGACCGGCGCAACACCTGGACACCGAAAATCGCCCGCTTCGCTATCGAGACCGCCATGCGGCAGGGAGAAATCCTCGCCCTGGACTGGAAGCACGTCGACCTTGAGCGGCAGGTAGCCCACTTGCCAGAGACCAAGAACGGCACCACTCGAGATGTACCGCTGTCAAAGGCGGCTGTGGCGCTGCTCAAGGGCGACGGTGAGGTAAAGCGGCTACGCCGTGGCAAGGTATTCCCGACCACGGCCAGCGCTCTCAAGCAGTCATTTTCTCGCGCTGTGGCACGCGGTAGACGTCTGCACCTGGCGGACTGCGAAGCGGCTGGGAGTGAGCCGCGCGAGGATTTTCTGGTCGACCTGACGTTCCACGACCTGCGGCACGAGGCGACAAGCCGCCTTGCTGAGCGCTTGCAGCTGCACGAGCTGATGCGCGTGACAGGTCACAAAGACACCCGAATGCTGGCCCGGTATTACCATCCGCGCGCGGAGGATATGGCGAGAAAGCTGGGTTGACTGTCGCGGCGATTAATCACAGAATACAGCATGGCCTCCATCACCTTTGACACCCTTAAATTCGCCGACACGCTCAAGGCTGCCGGCGTCCCTGCCGCGCAAGCGGAAGCTGAGGCTCGAGCGCTGGCCGAGGCTTTCGCGTCCAACGCGGAAGCATTAGCGACAAAAGGCGACATTGTTCGCCTAGAAAGTCGCCTTGACACGCTGGAAATGCGGCTGACGATTAAGCTCGGCGCATTCATCGCCGTGGCCGTCGGCATCCTTATCGCCGTGATGCGCCTGCCGGCCTAGCCGCTCCGCCTTTTCTTGGCCAGGATCGGCGGCTCCGCCGCCGTGGTCTTAGTTGTCACGTCGACCGGAATCGACAGCCGCGCCATGATGTTCCGCGCTTGCGGATCCTCGATCACGATGCCGCCATCTAACAAAAAAGCTCATTCTTTATTCCTCTGCTATGCCGCACGCCGCAACTGCCTGGCGCGATCTCGCTGCTTCTTCCGCTCGCGTTGTACAAAATCAAATGGCTCGTGGATCGTTCCGCCATGCCAGCCTATACCGCCGTGATTCTGCAAGTGCTCCATTGTCGGAACTTCTAGCACATGGACAATACAAAGATCGATTTCACCACCCGCTTTTCGACCAACGACAGATGTCAACTCACGATAAAGTTCATCAGGCTTTGTGCCTTGCGTGACAAGCGCCGTTACAGTGCCGATCACCATGCCTGAGTAATGTCTTCCTGCCAGTTCACCAGCGATTCCCGCTGCCCTAGCCTGCTCCATTGTCGCGCCATTTCTAAGCAAAGTGCGCGTGATCTCATGCCCTGCTGCGACAATGCCAAAAGCATGAATGTCGGTGACAGAATCAATGACTTCCCTTGATGCGCGCAGCGCTGCAAGTGATGCGCGCATCAATTCGCGCGAGCTTGCAATGTCGAAATCATTCGCTGGATTTGTATTTTGTGTGGTCATAGTGAGCCTCGTGTGTTCATTGATACGCTGGTTGCTGGTGCCGAATTTCGTGTTGCCTCGTTCGCGATCAAAAAACCTCCTCCATGTCTGCCCATTCAATTTCCCCGCCGTCATACTTCCGCGCAAGTTCGACAGCGATGCCCTGTGCAAGCCTAATAGCTACTGTTAAAGCAGGGTCGAACCAACGCGCTAGCGGGTCGTTCAGTCCATCAGAGATCACGACACCGAGCCGCGGCGGCAGGGAGCTGCTCGGTGGAATAAGCGCAACCTTCACGGGGATGACGCTGCCTTCAAAAACTGTCTGCATGCTGTTCTCCTGAAAGAACCAGGTTCCGCCTGGGCCGGTGGGATCACCCGATCCCGACTGCTATTAAAAAACTCAAAACGCTAACTCAACCCCGCCAGCATCTCTGCCGCAGCCCTGCGAATCGTCGGTGCCGGATTTTTCAGCATCTCCCTGAGCGCCTTCAAATCCTCGATTCTGACACCTGCCCTTTGGTGAGCCTCGGGGGGTGCGGGGGGAACGCCCGCGTCGTTGGTGGTGTTGGTGGTTTTCGTGGTCATGTCTGTTCTCCTTTTCTCGATGGTTCTGCCCTTCGGAGCCGCCTCGAACAGCGCAGCGCAGGGAGCGCCCCGCAGGGCACGGGCAGGGTTTCGGGCTGGAGCAACAAGGAGTGACAGCCGGGGCAGTCCGGCGAACGGAATAAAGTCCGGCGCAGCCGGTGGCCGTAGGCCATTTATGCCGGATCGCTGGCCGGCTGGCGCGAGTTGATGCAGCGACCGCAGGGAGCGGTCTAAGCCCGCTGCCCGTGAGCGACTGAGCAGCGATGGGCGGCTTCGAAGGGCAATCGAGGAAAGGGGAACGACCACGGAAACGGTTTCCAACACCACGGCGCGGCCCGCGCATTTTGTGGGCCAAGCCTCTCGCCACTCGCGCAGCGTGTGGCGCTGTACAAGCCTTTGCAAGCCTTCGGCGCGCAGCAGTTGATGCGCAGCATGATCTGCGCAGGGCAAGGAACGCGCAGCGCCACAGGCGCGGAGGCGGCAGGGATACAGCCCGAAGGCCGAGACCCAGACTCGGGGCAACGCCGCAGCAGCCCGACGGTAAAGCCGGGCCGCCCGAAGTTGACGTTCACCGAAACTCAGGAAGTCCACGTCCCGCCACCGATTCAACCGGCACCGGCCCCGCCATCACGCCCACCCCGGCAGCAGCGTCATCCGCACCCTCAGCACCCGAAGTAAGCGCAGAACAATAAACCACAAACCGCTCACAGGCCGCGCCGTCCCAAGTAAATCGCTTCATCCGGTCGCAAAAACACACAAGACACGGATTTGTATCCGTCCTCTTCTCAACAGTCCAGATCGCAACCGCGCACCCAGCGCAAGCCAACTGCTCAGCGTCCTTCACGACCGTTGCTTCTGCCGTCCCGGTTTTGAATTTGACGATGATCCCATTCACTTCGTTTTGCATTTCCGATCTCCTTCTGATTACGCTGGCCATCCCGCTGCTGCTGTATTTGTAAGCGGTAAGCCTCAATTGCCGGGTCTGCAAAGCGCACCCCCAGCCCTTGTTCAACAGCCACGCGCACCGCGCGCTGCTGAAACTCCGTAGATCCCGTCAACGTCAACGTCGATCCAAATTTTTGAGCGGCCAGCCGCAAGCCGGCCTCGATACTCAGATCATCCGTAGGCTGCAGCACTGAAACCTGCCGGCCGGTGTCGCGCAGCGCATCGACCCCGCGCAGCCGGTAGGTAACATCACCCGTGCGCCGGTCGACAGACCATGCCACCTCATCAAGCACCAGCGGCTTTGCTGGCGTGTCGTGTGCCAGCACCTCGGCACGAATCGCGCCGCGTGCTGCCGCCGCTTCTTCCTCACGCTCGCCAGCTCGCCGCCGCCTGCTCTCCTGGTACTCCCACCCTTTCAGCTGCGCAATCGCAGCAGGATTGCCCTGGGTGGCACGATCGCCGCACCATGAGCGATATCCCTTGACCTTCTCAGCCTCGCGCTGGTCAACGCCTGTGCGCTTGATCCGCTCCCGCTCCGCTGCGGCAGTCATGGCCAGCACTGACAGCCTGGCGCGTCGATCTTCCGCAGGTAGCCCCTGAAGCTTGATGCGCTCACGCTCTGCGCGTGTGCGCATGGCAAGGTCACTCAGTGCGAATTTCTCAGCCTCGCGCTGCTCTTTGTGGTGCACAAGCTGCTGGCGTTTCTCGGTGTCGAACTGCTGGCGCAGGGCCAGCCGCGCAGCTGCACGGGCTTCGCGGCGTTCGTCGCGGCCGTCCTGCTGCTTTTCGCGGTAGGGGTTATAAGTGCGCACGGGCTTCTCGGCCAGGACGATCCGCAGGGGTTTCTGAAACTCACCAAGCCGCTTTTTGAGCTTCCCACCGCCAAGCGCAGGCGCCACGTCTGAGGCTTTGACTGGTGTTGCTGATGGGTCTGCGATGTCGTAGATTTTGAAGCCTTGGCCAGCTTCACGGATTTCAAGCCCATGCTTGCGCAAGCTGGCATGCAGTGCCTGCCAGTCGCCGGCATCAACGGCGGCAACTAGTTCAGGGCTTGCAGCTTGTGAATAGCTCAAGAGTGACTGACAGCCGGTTGCGGCTTCAAGGTCGCGGGCTTTGGTTGGCAGGGGTGGTGCTACCGCCTCGCGCTTCGTGCGCTCAATCTTGCCGTCGACCACGGCATACGGCCCCCGGTCGTGTTGCCAGCCTTGCGCAAGTTCGACCTCGCGCATGCATTTGTCCAGCTTGTAAAAATCACGATCTGGATAAACAGCTTTGTGCGTATCAGGATGTACCCGATTAACCATCATATGTACATGGTGGTTATCGGTCTCGCGGTGGATCGCGTAGACAAACTGATGCCCGTCCATGCCGATTGCTGCCTGCGCTTGCCTGGCGGCATCCATCATTTGTTTATCGTTCGGTTGCTCGCCCTCACGCCAACTTATTACAGCGTGGTACACGGGATCATTGACGCGACCATTCATCTCTGCAACTGCTCGCATCTCAGCCGCAGCTGTATTGACCGATAGGCAGTTAGTCTCAACGTGCACATCGCGCGCGTCTCTGACGATCTCGCCGGTTTCCTTGTCGAGCTTTTCGCTGACGAGGTATTTACCAAGCGTCGAGAAGCTGCTGTTGCCATCGTTGCGCTTTGCCGGCACCTTGGCAATCATTTGATCAATCCCTCATTGCCAGCAATACGGCTGATTGCTTGTGTTATTTCAGTTAGTGTTGCAGCAGATTCACGGCTATATTGACCGCCAGACTTGTTGAATTGGTCTTTGAGCATGCCGCCGATGCGGCGCAGTTCGTTAATGGTTTGGCTGTCTGTAGTCGATCTGGTTTTACGGCCCAGCGCAGCAGCACGAAGGAATGCAGAAATCGTCGCGCCAGCATCGCAGGCTTTCTCACGGATGGCAGCCTCATCAGCCGGGCTGCACCGCAGGCGCAGGGCACGGGTAAGAATGCGTTGATCACTATTGCTCATATCAGTTCAGCACCGGGGTTGTTGTTGGGGTCTCGGGGCGTAGCCCTGAGCAGGAAGCAAAGGCAAAACGAGGAACGAGTGCAGCCGGTGTCCAGCCGCCACGGAGTGGCGGTAGGACATTGCCTACCCTGTCCTTCGATTTGGCTCTCGTAGCGCTGCATATGTGTAACTGTAGCGCAGCACATGTGAAATGACAATACATACAAGTGGTAATACACTGGTAACATTCAAACAACTTACAAATCGTTACATATTTCTAAACAAATTTATTGCAACACTGCATATACAGTGTTATTCTTTAACGCATGAAAGGCACATCATGAACGATAAGAAGGCATCAACAAAATACGACACGAAGGCAGAAAGCAATGCTATTGCTGCAATTAAGCAGCTTCCGCAGAAGCCGGCAGAACAACTAAAGTCGGCACGAGAAGTAATTGTCGGTATGGCTGATTTAATCCGTTCCAGAATTGCTAATGGATATACATATCAACAGATTTCGGAAACACTTTCTAACGCTGGTATTAACGTAACAATCGGGACTCTTCGCGCCTACCTGTCTTCAGCAAACCAACTTGAAAAGAAGCAAACCCGCAGCGCAAAGACAACTGAAGAAAAGCGCATTCCTGAAAGGAAGTTGGATAAGAAAGTCACACAACCACAGCAGGTTGCAGCTTCACCGCCGCGATCTGCATTTCAAGACCCAGACGAAAAGTGAGGTAACTCCATGAAGCACTTTGTAATGACAATCTCTGACAAGGGCGGCTCTGGTAAAAGCGTTGTTGCCCGCCTGTTAGCCGACTTTTATGCGGCAAACGATGTCGCGCCGACGCTGGTCGACGGCGACGGCGAGGTTGGCCAGCTGCTGAAGTTCTACGGCAAGCGCGACGACAGCGGCAAGCTGTCAGGCGTCCAGAAGCCTGGCGATGGCGTTTTGGCATTCGCGCTGCATGGCGGCAAAACGGATCGAGAGAAGATTGCAACAGTACTGGATCACGGGTCTGAGTTGGTCTTGTGCGATTTCCCGGCAGCTGGCCTTACGGTGTTGGAACAAACCCAAGATGCTTTTGGTTTCTTGGATGACATCAAGAGTGAAGGCTACAAGCCGGTTTTTGTGAATCCCATCACCCCGTTTGCCGCATCCATGCGGACAGTCAAGCGCATGACCCAGCTGGGCGGCCCAGACTGTGAATACATCGTCTTCAGGAACGAGCAGTTCACCGAAGGTGGCGAAGACTGGATCGTCTGGAACGGCAGCGAGGACGGCAGCATCAAGCCGTCCAGCGGCAAGAAGTTTCTTGCCGACGTGGGCGGGATTGAACTCGATCTGCCGCGCCTGCGTTCTGGCGCCATGGCACTTATCGACGAGTTCAATCTGACGTTTGAAGCGGCGTGCGGCGATCAGCGCATGCCGCGCTATCACAGGAAATACGTCCAGCTTTGGCGCAAGGCTTGCCACGAGCGGCTTGAGACGATCAAGACTCGAATTGGCGTCAAGGCCTAACATGAACACGCCGGCCGCGCAGCAGCGCATCCCGCCCAAGTTACGGCAGTTGCTTGAGTCGATGCCTGACGTCGACAAAGTCAAGCTCATGCAGATTGCGCATCACTACTCGATGGACCTCGATGATCCTGGTTTCCTGCCGCTGCTGCTGACGCAGCAGGGAATCTCTGCCCTCGAAAAAGCGAGGGCGGAGATGGTGTCGGAAGTGGATGCGGCGCTGAATCGAGTGGCGGCAAAAATTGTCGAGGCATCGAGTGGTGAAGCTGAACGGCTTAAAGAGTACTCGGCCAGCCTTGCTGGGCATCTGAAGCAGCAAACAGAAGAAGCCGAAGCAAAGATTAAAAATGCAGTTGGCACCTGGGCAGCTGGGCCATTGGTTGACGCGGTGTTTTCTGCGGTGGTTGAGCAGATCGAAGCCACGGCAGCGGTGGCCACGAAGGCGGCGGCGGCTTCAGCTGACGCGGCCAGCGCAAAGTTTTCACAAAACTGCGAAGCGGCGGTGTTGTCTGCTCGCACGGCAGCAGGATGTGCTGAGGCAGCGGCAGCTGAGGCAAGCGCGGTGATGGATCGCGCTGGCGCGGGGTGGATGACAGCCCTCTTTTTGGGTGGCGCGCTCACCGGCGCGCTTCTGCTGGCAATCGTCCAGCGTTATTTGTGAGGGGGAAAAAATGCAAGTTGTGGAACAGCAGCATCAGGGACATAAAACAGCGGCAGCTGCGGCAGGCTACAGCCTGCCGGCTGAAGATCGCCGGGCACTGCTCTCATGCTCGCGCGAAGGTCGTCGCACGCTGCTTATTGAGCGTCAGCGGCAGGCATTCATCGAGCTGCACGGCAGTGAGTTCGGCGGCGGCGAAGACGAAGACGAACAGGCAACACAGTATCGAATGACATAAGCATTGGTTTTGCAGCAAAACTCAACCTTTAAGGAGATGCAAAATGCAACTCGATCCGGATCCGAAGACCGCAATGCAACAGATTGCAATCGCAGTGGTTTCCGTCGTAAGTTTTGTTTTTGTGGTTGCCACCTTCGGCTTTTCAGCCTGGTATTCGCCCCTGCTTGTCTTGATCGCGCCCATCTCGCTGGTGGCGGTCTTTGTCGCTCGCGCACGTAAAGAGCGGCGCGAGGCTGGTGGCACACGATGAAACCGAACCGCCTCGCCGGGCTGCTCGCCGCCGCGATGCTGGCGACCACCCCCGCCGTGGCTGGCGGTGGTGGGATTGCGGGGGCGACCGAAATCACGCAGATCCTGAACAACGTGCAACTGGTTATGCAGTACGCGACTCAAGCTCAACAATATTCAACCCAGTTGATTCAGACGCAATCGATGCTGACAAACCTGATGGAAAATCCCTTGGGGGTGCAATCGCCGGACGTGATGCGCATCGCAAACAATATGGCGAAGCTGCACAGTATGGGCAAAGATATTGGATCGAGCGTTGCGCGCGTGGATGAGAACCATGCAAGGATGTTCAGCAACACGGAAGCTATGAATTATGCAGATAAGTTCAGGGCATGGACTGATAACAGTAATGCTGGACTGAAATCTGCAATGCAGAATGCCGGGTTGCAACGCGAACAGTTTGCGGATGATGCAACGGCATTGGATGGGCTTGCTAAAAAGGTCTCAAGTTCTCAGGGAAACTTGGCTGCGTTGAAAACGCTTGGAAACATTAACGCAAAACAGATCGAGGAAAGCATGAAGCTCCGCGATTTGATCGCTACGCAGCAGCTGGCCACGAATCAACATCTGATCGCGCAGGCGCAAAAAGAGCAAAAGATCGATGACATGAATGCCCGGCTGTGGCAGTTTGAAAACAAACCTCTCCCCACCCCCCGCCCAAAGAAACCGGGCCAATTCTAAAGAAAGAAAGGAAGTGACCATGAAGATCATCACCGCCACCCTGCTCGCCGCCGTTATGCTAACGGCATGCAGTAAAGAGCCCGCCGGAAAGATGTCACAGGAAGAGATAGACAAGATAAACGCCCGGCTGTGGCAGTTCGAAAACAAGCCACTGCCACCCCCGCGCGAAAAGAAGCCTGGTCAGTTTTAAGAAGGGAACATGAACATGAGAAAGATGCTGCTTGCCCTCGCCCTGCTCGCCGTTGCTGGTGGTGCGCTCGCGTATTCGCCGACTGATTTGGTCGGCACGGCGCTTCAGGCGTCGACGGTTGCGATTACGAACAACTTGCTCGTAATCGCGATCAAGCTCCTATTCGTCTTTCTCGTGCTGCAGTTCACCATCGATGGCCTAGCCATGCTTGGGACCGATGCGACCGTCGACAAAGTCATCGGCAAGCTTTCGATGTCGATTTTGTGGGCGGCCTTCTGCCTTTATCTGCTGGAACCTGGCGACTCTGGCGGGACGAAGATCGGCGATTTTATGCAGGGCACCGTCGACTTTTTTCTCGGCCAAGCTGCGTCATGGGTTGGCGCTTCCGGTGGCAGCTTCGACTCGTGGGACATTCTGTCAATCGGCCTCGTGAGCTACGGAAAAATCACAATCGCTGTTGTCAAGGCCACGGCAACCAGCCCTGGCACAATAGCGGTGATGGCGTTAAACCCCGGCCTCGCCTTCATCACGGCGCTGATGATATTTTTCACAAGCATTGTGATTCTCGTCTGCTGCGCTTACATCGCGCTAAAAGTTTTTCTGGTCAAAGTTCAGGTCACGTTGTTCATTGCAGTCGCGCCGCTGAGTGTGGCCATGCTCGGCTTGAAGGGGCTTCGCGATCAAGGAATCGCGCCGTTTAAGATGTTGCTCGGGCTGGTATATCGCATCGTCATACTTGCTGCAATCGTCACAACGCTCCAGATCGCGGCTGAATCGTTCACAAACTTTATTGACGGCGAGTCGTTCAGTGCCGTGGCCGACATCTGGACACCGATCCTCGCCTCGATGTTCAGCTTCGTCCTTCTCGCGTTTTTGACGCATCACGCTGATGGCATCGCGGCATCGCTGGCTTCAGGAAACGTCGCTTTGGGCAGTGGTGACATGGCTGGATCGGTTGCCGCTGGCGTGGCCGCTGGCATGGCAGGAGTGGCGGCCGGCGCGGCTTTGAATCAGGCGACTGGCGGGGCTGGCGCAGCGAAAGCAGCAGGGGGGGCAATGTCAGACTGGCTTAAAAAGAACGGAATGAGTATGGGCGGGCAGGAAACGACAAAATCTGACTTGTCGAGCGGTCTCATCAAGCCGGGCTCGACCGTGCCTGCTGCGCAGGCTGCCGCGCCGGGCGGCGCGGTTGAATTGGATGGAAAAGCAGCAAACAAGGGCAAGACAACAGCAGGAGCAGGGGGAGGAGAGAATCAGGATGGTGGGAAAAGCCGGTTTTCGCCTCAAGAAAAACAGGATTTTCAAGAAAAACTCAAAACAGCAGCTGGTGGCAGCACAGGCACAGGTGCAGCTGGGCAAAACACGATTGGAGGCAAGGGCACGGCTTTTGATGAAATCAAGCAGCGGCTTGAGAAACAAACAGACTCTCTGAATCGTGAGCTGAGACATGATGAGGGGCAGGACATGGGCATACACGTCGACGGCTATCACCGCGACTGAATTTAGAGAGGAATTGAAATGAACGCTGAGATATGTCCCGTTTGCAAAAACCAACTGAAATACTGTGGTGAAGTGAGTCAACTGGTGGACAGCTGCTTGGTTGATGTTGAAGCTTTCAGATGCTTGGCTTGCGAACCTGACAAACTAGCGGATATTGCTTATGTAAAGATTGATGGCGTCATTCTGGAATATGATGAACAGCTTAATTGTCGCCGCCTACTTGGTGATGGTGAACCGTTTGTTTTCATCCAATAATCCCCGCCGTAGGCGGGACGCCTGCCGCTTGCGCGGCAGGCTTGGTTGACTGGAAGGAAGGTTGGGGAGGCTGCTTTGGCCTCCCTTTTTTTATGCTGCGGCTGCGGCTGCGGCTGTGGGGGTTGGTCGGTACTTCAATTTTATGGCCTCAATATGGGCTGAGGCGACCTCTGGGGCGGTCCTGGCCGGCTCAGGGGTAGGAGGCTGCGCCTGCCGCTCTTGAGCGCGCTTGCGCGCCTCAAGCTGCTTCAGCACCCCCGGCCCCGGCCCACCGTCTTTCTTGTAAGTCTCTAAAACCTTTTCTGAGTACTTGTCACGGTTGAAAACCGGCTTGCCTAGCTTTTCTGAAATTTCAATCTCCACCTCCACCGCCTCCCGCCAAAGCGGCGGCGGGTCGCGGGTGGTGGTGGTGGTGGTGGTTGTAGTTGAAGTTGAGGTTGGTGTTGGTAGGTTACCTCGTTGTTTTCTAACATTTACCTTGAAGTTATCCACAGAAACACCAAACGAACATGCAGACTCAACGACGGCAGAGCGAATCAAGCTGCTTTGAATCCTTCTCAGCCCTGCATCAAGAGCAGACCTTGCTGGTGCTGATACAAATTTGTGAAATGCAAACCAGCGTCGAGGCCACACTTCCCCAGTGGCAGAGTCATAAACAACATGCCCTGCCTTATCCAATATTTGCAAGCCTGTCTCAAGCGCCATAGAGATTTCACCAATGCGAGCCTGCCAAACTCCGGGCTCAAAGACAGTAACACCAGCACCATTTACATCAGGGCCTGTCCACGCGTATTCCAGCAACCTTTTTAATGACAAAGGCAATGACTGGACACGTTGCTCAGTCCACAGAAAACGAGGGTGAGGACGCGATTCGGCGCTCACTGCACACCCCCCGCCACCTTGCGCGGCCTGCCCCTGCCGCGCTGCGTGGGTGGTTGCGCCGCCTGCGGCGGAAGCACCGTCCCGGTATCAATGACGGCAGCGACGTCGATGATTTTGTAGCGCCTGCTGTCACCTATTTTGATCGATGGAACGGCAAATTTGCCACCGAGATTTCTGACAGTTTTCGGGCTCAGTCCCAAAATTTGCGCGACCTGCTGTGTGTCCAGCAGAAATGCGCCCGGATAAATAGCCTGCAGAACTGCAAGCGTTGAAGAATTCAATTCCATGATTTTTCCCCTGCAAAGCACGGGGATGGCGCTAGCCACTGCCCCGCGCTTGATTTCTAATTGCCGGCAGTGCCGGCGCTCAGCGTGTCAAGCGCGGGCGAAAGAGGGGACGGGCAGGAGGCGGGGGGAGAGAGTGACCGCCGGCAAGCGGCCAATGCGCCCTGGCGCAATTGGTGGCCGGGCGCGAGCAGGTGCGGCGAAGAACCGCACCGGCAAGGTCAGAAGAGTGAAGACGAGGTCAGCAGCGCGGATCGCGATCGGCAGAAAGTCGTGTGTGCGTGCAGCGATCTGCCCGCGATGCCTTGAAATTGACCTCAGCGATGTCAACACGCCGACCTGCACTATTGTCGCCAAAACCAACACGACAACCTGCGCGGGCATCACGTCTGCTAATGACGCGAGCGCGAACAGCATGAAAAGCGCGTAGGCCCACAAAGCCATGCGACCACCACGCGTTTCAAAAATGAGGTTAAAAATCTTGAGCATGTAAGTGTCAAAACAAGGCAGGCCAGGACATGATAACGCATCCAGCCTGCTCAAGTTGACGTCGCCTGCACCTGCCCGTTAACCCCTCAAAAAACTGTTGCAGGAACAAAACGGGAACAGTCATTGAGGGACAAGCCGGGATAAATGGGAACAATTCGGGAACACTCGGGAACAGTAAAAGCCACTTATCCACAGGGTATCAAGCCGTACGGACGAAAAAAAACCGCCTTAAGTGGCGGTTTTTTAAGGGTTTTTTTGGGGTGGCTGATGGGGCTCGAACCCACGACAACTGGAATCACAATCCAGGACTCTACCAACTGAGCTACAGCCACCACCTTTAAAACTATTAACTGCACTGCACGCCTTGCGGCGCTACCGAAAAACTTGGTCCGCCCGGCGAGACTCGAACTCACAACCCCCGGCTTAGAAGGCCGGTGCTCTATCCGGTTGAGCTACGGGCGGTCTAAAGTCGCCTCACGAGGTCGGACATGTAGAGGCCTGGTCGGGGTGAAAGGATTCGAACCTTCGACATCTTGCTCCCAAAGCAAGCGCGCTACCGGGCTGCGCTACACCCCGAGGAGCGCGCATTCTACTGATCTGCTGTTTTGCGGTCAATGCCAAATTCACCCAAACTCACCAGTTGACCGGCAAACAGTCTGTTTATTGATTGGGCGGTGGGGGCGGCATCCCTGCCGGAGGCGGAGGCGGCATGGTTGAAGATGCCGCAGGTGCGCGCGCAGGGGTATAGCTTGCGCTAACCGGTACCCGATGGCCTTTGGCATACATGCATTGTACATAGGCGATGTCGTACTGGCGTTGGCTGCCATAGGCTACTGACCGGGAGGCTTCTGCCCCCGAAGCACTACCGATGATCAGTCCGGTTCCGGCACCCACCCCGGCACCGCGCTGTCCGCCGATGGCAGCACCGGCAACGGCGCCGATGGCCGTACCCACTGCCGCGCTGCCGATTGCGGCATTGCTACCGGCCTGTTCGCGGGCCTTGCCACCGATCTGCTGATATGCAAAATCGCGGCACATCAGATCATCGGCACGAAACTGCTCGAAAGTTGCGCCGGTACCCGGCAGGGCCATTACATTGGGACCGGTCGGCACGCTGGCACAGCCCGCAAGTACTGCCAAGGTGGCCAAAGAAAGCAAAAGTCTGGTTCGCATAAGATTCACTCCATCACTGTGCGGGTTGCGGAGCAATCTGTTGCCACCCGCCCGGGCATTGCTTCACATAGGGGTAATACGCCTGTGCCTCGTTGCAGTAATACCAGTACCCCGGTTCCAGCATCGGCGCTGACATTCTGGGTTGCTCGACATAGACCGGCGGCGGGGGCACCACCACCACGGGCGCAACAGGTGGCGCATATACGTAAGGCCAGTAAACCGGTGGCGGATAGCCCCATGGCACACCGACATACACCCCGAGTTGCACAGAACTGCGCGGATAGGGATGATGCGGCCAACCTCGCGGCCCTGCCAAGGCGTTTCCGGCGACGAACGCGATCAGCGTCAGTACCAACCCTATCCGCTTGATTGATTCTGCAACCGGGTAACGCCAAGTATTGCTGGCTTCAGCCCGCTCGGTAGTTCCGTTCGATTTCGTTTTCATCGCTCTGCTCCACGTCTTGCTATTAGGTGCATTAGAACGCACGGCTGTATCTTGTTGATGACGCCATGGCAGCAGAACGTAAGCGAATGTTGCAGACCTCTACCTGATGAATGATCTCGCCTTCATCGATAGGCCGATACGGGCTGACGCCGTCCACAACAACACAGTAGAACAATTGGCGCCGTCCCGCCAGCGCCGACTTTTGCCGGCGCAGCGGAATGTCCCGTCTTACTTGAAGGGATGACGCAGGATGATGGTTTCTTCGCGATCGGGGCCGGTTGACACCATATCGACCGGAACCTCGCACACCTCTTCCATACGCTTGATGTAGGCGCGCGCCGCCGCCGGCAAGCCATCGAGGGTCTTGACGCCAACCGTGCTGTCCTGCCAGCCGGGCATCGACTCATAAACCGGCTCGCAACGTTCGAGATCGTCGGCACCCACCGGCAGGATGTCGGTCAAGTTGCCGTCGAGCTTGTAGCCGACGCAGATTTTCATCTCCTCGATGCCATCGAGCACATCGAGTTTGGTGACACACAGGCCGGACACGCCGTTGATCTGGATCGAACGTTTCATCGCCGCCGCATCGAACCAGCCGCAACGCCGTGCACGGCCGGTGGTGGCGCCAAATTCATGACCCTTGGTGGCCATGTGCTTGCCGTTCGGATCCTGCTTGTCGAGTGCATCGTAGAGTTCGGTCGGGAACGGGCCACCGCCGACGCGGGTGGTGTAGGCCTTGGTAATGCCGAGGATGTAATGCAGCATGCCCGGACCGACGCCCGCACCCGCCGCCGCTGCGCCGGCAACGCAGTTGGACGAGGTGACATAGGGGAAGGTGCCGTGATCGATGTCGAGCAGCGTGCCTTGCGCGCCCTCGAACAGCAGGTTGGCGCCGGCCTTGTGCGCATCGTAAAGCGCGCGCGGCACATCGGCGATCATCTTCGTCAGGCGTGGCGCGATGGCCATGGCGCCTTCCAGCGTCTGCTGGAAGGCGACCGTCTCGGCACCGAGGTAGTTCTTCAGCACGAAGTTATGATAGTCGAGAATCTCGGCAAGTTTTTCGGCGAAGCGCTTGGGCCGCAGCAGATCCTGCACGCGCAGGCCGCGCCGTGATACCTTGTCCTCGTAGGCCGGGCCGATGCCACGACCGGTGGTGCCGATCTTGTTGACGCCCTTGGCGACTTCGCGGGCGATATCCAGCGCCTGGTGGTAGGGCAGGATCAGCGGGCAGGCCTCGGAAATACGCAGGCGCGACTCGGCATCGACACCCGCCGCCTGCAATCCGTCGATTTCCTTGAGCAGGGCTTCGGGAGAGAGCACTACGCCGTTGCCTATGTAGCAGACCACGCCGTCGCGCAGGATGCCCGAGGGTACCAGGTGCAGTACCGTCTTCTTGCCAGCGATCACCAAAGTGTGGCCGGCATTGTGGCCACCCTGGAAGCGCACCACGCCCTGAGCGTGATCCGTCAGCAGGTCGACGACCTTGCCCTTGCCTTCGTCACCCCACTGTGTGCCGATCACGACTACGTTCTTGGCCATATCAATTTTCCTCTAAAGGTTCGATGATCCACTTGTCATTACGCTGTGTCAGTTGGCGGTCGCAACCTGCCTCGCGCCAGCTGCCTGAATGTCCGGGCAAGGCAGCGATGACAACTTCTCCGCTCGCGCGCAGGCGCTCGATTTCATCCTGCAACTTGGCGGCCTCTGGCCACGCGGCATCTTCCGGCCAGGGTGCAAGGATTGCTCCAGGCGCTGTTTGCGGTGATGACAGGCGCGCCAGCGCACGCAGGTCAAGCGAAAAGCCCGTTGCCGAGCGGGCGCGACCATAACGTGCCCCAATTGAATCGTAACGTCCGCCCAGCGCAACCGCGGTCGGACTGTCGTCGCAGTAGGCGGCGAACACCACGCCGCTATGATAGTGATAGCCCCGCAGATCGGCCAAGTCAAAGGAGAGTGGCAAGTCCTCCAGTTCGTTCGCCAGTCGCAACAGGTCAGCGAGGGCGCTGGATATTTCCGGAAGTCCCGGCAGACAAACTGCAGCCCCGGTCAGGACTTCCACGCCGCCATACAGCGTAGGCAAGGTCAGCAGTCCGTCGCGCGCCGTGGCGGGCAGATCAACAGTCAGTTCGCGCAGGGTGGGCAGATCCTTGGCCTGCAAGGCTTCAAACAACTGCTGATCAAGCCCCGGTGCCAGCTTCAACCCGGCGGTCAGTGCACGGAAAATACCAACATGCCCCAAATCGATGCGGCTGGGCGGTAGTTCGGCTAGCTGCAACGAACGGGCCAGCAGGCGGATTACTTCATGATCGGCCTCGATATCGGCATGGCCATACAGCTCCGCACCAATCTGCAAAGGCTCGCGCGAGGCCAGCAAACTGGACGGCCGCGTATGCAGAACACTACCGCAATAGCACAGTCGCGTGACGCCACGACGATTCAGCAGGTGGGCATCGATGCGCGAAACTTGCGGCGTGATGTCGGCACGCAACGCCAGCGTCCGACCGGACAATTGGTCAACCAGCTTGAAGCTGCGCAAATCAAGATCGCGCCCGCTCTCGGCAAGCAGCGCATCGGCAAATTCCAGCATCGGCGGCGCGACCAATTGGTAGCCGTGCCGGACAAACTCATCGAGCATATGACGCCGCAGATGTTCGACCTGCGCGGCTTCTGCCGGCAGCAGATCCTCAATGGCCTCGGGAAGCAACCAGGTGTGCGTCATTTGACCTTCATCCAAGCAACAGCAAGATCACCAGACCAATGATGATTGAAGACAATCCGATAAAACGCAACTGACCGTCGCCGAGTTCGGTGACGCGACGGAAGGTCTCCCGCCAGATGCGCGGTGCGACAAAGGGCAGCAGGCCTTCGATCACCAGCATCAGGGCCAGTGCCAGCAGCAGAGTGGTCATGAAACGTTCTGTGACTTATTTGCTGCCACCGCCCTTGCCACTGTTCTTCAAATACTTGAAGAAATCGGCACTCGGGTCAACGACCAGAAGGTCGTTCTTGTTGCCAAAGCTCTGGCGATAGGCTTCGAGGCTGCGATAGAAAGCATAGAACTCAGGATTCTCGCCGAAAGCCTTGCCGTAAATCGAGGCAGCCCTGGCATCGCCCTCGCCCTTGACCTTCTGGGCATCGCGATAAGCTTCAGCGACGATCACCTCGCGCTGCCGGTCGGCATCGGCGCGAATCTTCTCGGACTCCGCAGCACCCAGCGAACGGAGTTCGTTGGCCACGCGCTTACGTTCGGTTTCCATGCGGCGATAGACCGATTCGGAAACCTCCGGCGGCAGATCGACGCGTTTCAGGCGTACGTCAACGATTTCTACACCGATCGAGCGCGCATCCGAGTCCGCCTTTTTCTGCACGTCCGCCATGATTTTGTCGCGCGCGCCGGACACCACATCATGGATGGTACGTCGACCAAATTCTTCACGCAAACCGGCATTCACCGTTTGCGACAGGCGCGTACGTGCCAGCAACTCGTCGCCGCCAACCGAAATGTAATACTGCCGCACATCGGCAATCCGCCACTTGACAAAGGAATCGACCAGCACCGGCTTTTTCTCGGCAGTGAGAAAGCGTTCGGGTTCGACAGAATCCAGCGTCAGGATGCGCTTGTCGAAGAATCGCACGTTCTGGATCATCGGCCACTTGAACGACAAGCCCGGCTCCTGGATGACCTCCTTGATTTCGCCCAACTGGAAAACCAGCGCGTATTGGCGCTGATCGACGGTAAACAACATTGAGCCGGCCGTGACGAAGACGGCGAACATCAGCGCTGCGATAAAAGGTAGGCGTTTCATCAGCGATCTCCCCGTTCGCGCGTGCCAATCGAACCGCGGGTACGCACATCACGGTTATCCTGGGCGGATGCCGGCGCACCTGGACGATCGGTCGAGGCCTCGTGTACAAGAGGCGCAGCAGCGCCGGCGGTGGCCATCAATTTGTCGAGCGGCAGATAAAGCAGGTTACCCGAGCCTTTGGTATCGATCATCACCTTGGTGGTATTGGCATATAGCTGCTGCATCGTTTCGAGGTAAAGGCGCTGGCGGGTCACTTCGGGCGCCTTGGCATATTCTGCATAGAGCTTGGAGAAGCGGGATGCCTCGCCCTCGGCGGTGGCGGTCAAACGGGCCTTGTAGCCATCCGCCTCTTCTTTCAGGCGCGAAGCCGCACCCTGGGCGCGCGGAATCACATCGTTGGCGTAGGCCTGGCCTTCGTTTTTGTGACGTTCCTTGTCCTGACCTGCCTTGACGGCGTCGTCAAAGGCCGCCTGCACCTGTTCGGGCGGCTGCGTGCTCTGCATGGTCACCGCAAGAATCTGGATGCCGGTTTCATAGCGGTCGAGGTTTTCCTGCATCAACTTCTGCGTGTTGGCGGCCATCACGTCGCGCCCCTCGTAGAGCACGAAGTCCATGCGGTTCTTGCCGACCACCTCGCGAATCGCGGTCTCGGCGGTTTGCATGACCGCATCGTCTGGATGGCGGTTCTTGAAGATATAGTCCTTGGGATCCTTGAGCAGATACTGGACGGCGAATTGCACACTGACGATATTTTCGTCATCGGTCAGCATCAATGCCTCTTTTGGCACCTTGTTTTTTTCTGAGCCGCGATAACCGATCTCGACAGTGCGCACACCGGTCAGATTCACGACCTCGTTGGTCTGGATCGGCCACGGCAAACGCCAGCGCAGGCCGGGGTCGGTGGTTGCGCTGTATTTGCCAAAGGTCAATTCCACGCCGCGCTGACTGGCATCGACAATATAAAAGCCGCTGGCAAACCAGACCACGGCAACCAGACCCAACAGCAGACTGACACCACCGCCGAACTGGCCGGGGGTCAAGTTCGGCATATGGGGGCCATCCCCACCGTCATCGCCGCCGCCAGAATTGCTTGGGCCACTTGGGCCGCCGCGCTTCTTGCCGAAAAGGCCGGACAGGCGGCGATTGACATCGCGCCAGAGTTCGTCGAGATCGGGCGGGCCCTGGTTATTGCGGCCACCACCACGTTTGGGATCGTTGCCCCAGCCGTGGTCATTGAGAGACATCAGAATGCCTGTAATCATGGTTTTCGTCTTGGATTAATTATATTTCGTGTTCAATCGGAGCCGCCAGCTTACGCGACATCTCGGCCAGCGCTGCACGCAACAGGTCGATGCCAGCACCGGTTCGGGCACTTACCCGAACGCGGGCGATGTTATCACACTCACCCCGCTCCAACCCGGGAGCAAGCCCGGTCAGGTCAAGCTTGTTCATGACCACAATCTGCGGCACGCCGGCAGCGCCGATTTCATCGAGAACCCGCGCCACGGCCGCCATCTGTTGCTCACGGTCGGGACTGGCGGCATCGACCACATGCAGCAGCAAATCGGCATGCGCGGTCTCTTCAAGCGTTGCGTGAAAAGCCGCCACTAATGCATGCGGTAAATCGCGGATGAAACCGACCGTATCGGAGAGCACAATCTGACAACCCGAGCGACCATCGCTCATCTCGCAGGTCGGCACATACAGGCGACGCGAAGTCGTATCCAGGGTGGCGAACAACTGATTGGCCACATAGGCACCCGCCTTGGTCAGCGCATTGAAAAGGGTGCTTTTGCCAGCATTGGTATAACCCACCAGCGAGACCGACAGCACTTCACTGCGACTGCGCGCCTTGCGACGCACGCCGCGCTGGCGCTCCAGCTGCTTCAGGCGATCCTTCAGCAGGGCAACCCGTTTGCCTAACAGTCGACGGTCGGTTTCCAGCTGTTTTTCACCAGGACCGCGCAAGCCGATGCCACCTTTTTGACGTTCAAGGTGGGTCCAGCCACGCACCAGGCGCGTCATCAGGTGCTCCAATTGAGCAAGCTCGACTTGCAGCTTGCCTTCGTGACTTTTTGCCCGCAGGGCAAAAATATCAAGGATCAGACTGCTGCGATCGACCACGCGCAGTTCGCAGGCGCGCTCGAGGTTGCGTTGCTGTGCCGGCGACAGTTCGTGATTGAACATCACCAAGTCGGCGCCTGCCGCAGTAGCCGCCAACATGATTTCTTCAACCTTGCCTTTGCCAGCAAAGGTGGCGGAGTCAGGCCGACCGCGCCGCCCGTAAATCGTGGCGACCGGACGCGCACCGGCACTGGTCGCCAGAAGACGAAATTCTTCCAGGCGTTCGGCAAAGTCACCATCGCCGAAATCCAACTGGACCAGCACGGCGTTTTCGCCGGCAGCTGGCCGCTCAATCATTGGCCAGACGCCGACCTACTACAGAAATCACTCGGAATCGGATTCTGGCTCTGTGCTGATATTGACCGGACGGGCGGGAACCACGGTTGAGATGGCGTGCTTGTACACCATCTGGGTGACGGTATTCTTGAGCAACACGACATATTGGTCGAAAGACTCTACCTGCCCCTGTAGCTTGATGCCGTTGACCAGATAGATTGAAACCGGAATATGCTCGCGGCGTAATGCGTTGAGAAAAGGGTCTTGTAGCATCTGCCCCTTACTGCTCATAGTGACCTCACTGAGTTATGGTTAGAAAAACGAGCCGGCACTGTAGCCGATTTCTGCTGGACTGGCCAGCGCCGCGCAGAAATCGGCTTCAGTTTTTATGCCACGCACGCTGCAGTCTAAAATTGCCAAGTCACCCCGACTGCCAGCAAAAGTCGGCGCTGGTCGGACGGCGATCTGCTATCGGGGCGGCTCGATTTCCAGCTTTTTCATCTTTTCCCAGAGGCTCTTGCGGCCAATGCCTAGCGAAGTTGCGGTCTCGCCAATGCGCCAGGCGTTGGCAATCAGACGGTTTTCGAGATATTTGCGTTCGCACTGGTTCAGGTAGTCGCCGAGCGATCCGCTGTTATCCAGCACAGCCGCCGCAACCGCCGTATCGGTTTGCGTTTCAGCCTGGCCAAACAGCATCTGCGGTGTCATCTGGGTGGTGTCATGCAGAATGCAGGCCCGCTCGAGACAATGCTTGAGTTCGCGGACATTGCCTGGCCAGGGGTAGTCGAGCAGAGCCCATTCGGCTTCAGACGTCAGGGTGCAGGACTCGTGATGCGTGGCTTCGTTCTGGGCAAGGAACTTGCGGGCCAGCCACAAAATATCATCGCGTCGTTCGCGCAAGGGCGGAACATGGACATGGACGACATGTACCCGATAGTAGAGGTCTTCGCGGAAACGCCCGACCTCGACCAGATGCTTCAAATCCTGATGGGTCGCGCAAATCAAACGAATATCGACATGGATGGGCGCATCGCCACCGACGCGCATGATTTCCTTGTCTTGCAGCACCCGCAGCAGCTTGACCTGCATCCCCGGCGACATCTCGCCAATCTCGTCAAGAAACAGCGTGCCACCGTGCGCCAGTTCGAAACAACCTTTCTTGTCGCGGCTGGCACCGGTATAAGCGCCCTTCACATAACCGAACAATTCGGCTTCGAGCAATGTTTCGGTCAGCGCGCCGCAATTGACGGCGACGAAAGGCTGCTGACTTTCAGGGTCGGCCAAGCGATGGATGGCACGGGACACTTCCTCCTTGCCGACACCGGATTCACCGGTAATGAGGATCGACCCCGAGCGCGCCGCCAGCCGCGGCAGCAGTGATTCGATATGGCGCATCGACAGCGAAACGCCTAGACCAAGACCCGGCCCGACAGCCGGCTGGCCGTGTTCGAACAGTTTGTCCAAGCGTTCAAGCAGAACGCGAACATCGAGCGGTTTGGTCAGGAAGTCGCAGGCACCCTGCTTCAGCAGATTCACGGCGCGGTCGATGGACCCGTAGGCCGTGGTGAAAATAAACGGCGGCAGATCGACTGCCATGTCCTTCAGGGTGGCAAATACGGTTTCGCCATCGATATCCGGCAACTGGATATCGCAGACGACTGCATCGTAACGCTGCTGACGAAGCGCAGCGATGGCGCTGCTACCGTCCTTGAACCAGTCGCAGCGAAGTCCCTCAAGCATGAAGCGATCGGAAAGGGCTTCGCCGACAATTTCATCATCTTCGATCAAACAGATGCCAAAGTTTTGGGTCATGGTGGCGGCACCATCGGCAGATTGACGGAAAAACAGGTGAGTTCTGCCTGGCGTTCGACCTGGATACGACCTTGCAATTGGCTGACGATCTGGTAAGTGACCCACAGCCCCAAACCAAGACCCGCACGGCTTTTCGAGAAAAACGGTTCAAAGATTCCCGGCAGACGGTCGGGCGGAATCGGCTCGCCACTGTTACAGACCAATATCTCCAGAGAGGTATCGTTGGCAGCCACGCGCAGTGTCACACTGCCCCGTTCGGGTGCGGCCTGCAGGGCGTTCAGCAGCAGGTTGATCATGATCTGCCTCACGGCAATGGCGGGAATCGGCACACTGGCCGGCATCTCGTGCGTCACGGCAAAGTCCAAACGTTTCTTGTCTGCCTGCAGCTTGGTCAATACCCGAATGTCCTCGATATCGTCACGCTCCAGCGAACGCCCCTGGGCGTTGGCCTGCACCAGCAAAGCACCGACAATTTCCTTGATCTGCAACAGACCGCGCTCAACCAGACCAATGGTTTTCATGGTGCGAAAATCACCCTGACCATATTCTTTCAGGGTGTCGATGGCGGTCAGCATGCCACTCAAGGGATTATTGATCTCATGCGCAACCCCTGCGGTCAGTTGGCCTACTGCGGCGAGGCGTTCCGAGCGCACGACTTGGTCCTGCAGCAATTGCTTGCTTTCCAGTTCCTTCAACATCCACCAATAGGCATCATCAAGCTGCGCAACCTCATCCTGTTGACTGCGAGCTGCAGAACCGGCCTTGGGCGCAGAGACACCAGTGAGCGAGCGAATCCGGCCCGCAATATCGGCCAATGGCAGCGAAATCTTGCGCCCCCAATACCAACTCAATGGCAACAGCAAAAGCAGGGCCAGCAGTCCGGTAAGGGCGCTGCGCACGACAATCACGTTGAAGCGGTCGGTCATCACCTGACGTGGATAGCTGATGATCAAGGTTGCCCCGTCATGGCTGAGGCGCCGAACAAAATAGAAATATTCGGTATCCGGCAAATCGATTTCCTTCAAATCCGGAGAAGGTGCGTCAGGGAGCAGCGCAGCCACGCGCCGGTATTCCGGATCGATTTCATTGAGTGCGGCAAACATCCGGAACTGCTTTGGCCGGGTGGACACCACAATGCGCTGATTTTCATCGACCACCAGCAAATTGTGGGGATGGATTGTCGCCACGTGAGTGGAGTGCCGGATGCCGGCCAACCAGGCCAGACTTTGGTAAGCAATCCAGATATCGTCATTCGCCAGGGCAGGAAGCAGCGACGATTCGACCGCCTTGGCGACGACCAATGCGTTGACGGCAATATTTTCGCGCACCCGGCTGTAGATTCCCGTCGTCAGCGCCAGACTGATCGCCAGCGTCGTTATCGTAATCAGGAGCGCCCCCCAGATCGGCAGCTTGTAGCGCAAGCTGAGGTTGAACGTCGGCTTCATGGCTTGTCCGATGTCTCCAGGATTGCCGACAGGTTCTTGTAGCGGCGCGGATCGCCGGTCTCGAATCCGGTCAGGCCAACCCCATGCAACAAGCGTCTCCCTTCATCATTTTTTGACATGCCCAGCAACACATCGCGCAGCGCCGCCGCTTCTTTCGCAGGAACTCTGGGAACGCTCACCACCGGAGGAAACCCGAAGTCGACCGAGCGTGTGACGATACGTATTTCTTCGACCAGTTTTGGCTCGCTGGCGACAGCCATTTCCCACGCGTAGCTATCCACCATCCCGCCATCGGCCAGCCCATCTGCCACGGCAGTCATGGTGTTGCGATGGGTGTGGGTAAAAAACGTCTTGCGAAAAAACCGTTTGGGATCGCGCTCGCCGAGCTGGCGCAACCAGAAACGCGCCACCTGATATCCGGTCAGCGAATAAGGGTCGGTAAAAGCAAAAATACGGCCCCTGAGATCCTCAATCGAACGGGTTTCCGTATCCGAAGCGGGCACCAGCAAATAGGCAGAATACCCGCCGCCACCCTGCTTGCTGTTGCGGGGAACCGGGGTTACCAGAAGTTTTACCCGCCCGCGCTGGGCCATGTAGGCATAAGGGAAAGTGGATAGCCAGGCGAAGTCGACCTCCTGCTGCTTGATGACATCGATCATCTCCCGATAGGTGTCGCGATGGACGAACACCACCGACCGCTTCAGACGGGATGAAAGATAGCTTTGCCACTCAGGCAGGATTTCGGGGTGCTGTTTCAGAACGGCTGCATTGACGCCGATCCGCACCGGCCGGTCCTCGTGCCAATCCGCCTGACTGGCCAGGGAGAAAATCAGCAGCCAGAGCGAAAACAGAACACGGACCACCCAGCCGAAGGCATTCAGGCTCCGCGTCGGCAGTCCCGTGTTTCTTCCCGGTGACAAACCACAAAAGCAGTCGTTTCTAATTGGAAACATCGCAAGCCATTGATATTTAGTTAGTTAAACACCTTTATACAGGATCACAGCCGATCTCGTTTCCATTTCGAAACATATGGTCGGTCAATCCAGTTTCATTGCAGCAAATTCAATGTGCCTATCACTACCTCAGGGCAAAACCTGTCTTTTGAAATAAAGCATTTGCAAACATATTGTTACAAATTGAAATCAATTCGGATGACATACAGCGATCCTAATCCTGCCCATCAACGCTCGATTTATATAAGCATGGAACGCGCCTTGCTTTAACCCCAACGATAGCAATGCAATCCAATGCGGCCTTCGTGGTTCTGCACAACAGATTTACAAATGAGAGGGAAACAATCATGAGATTCTTACGGCAGGTGATGTTCCTGTGCATGCTGGCTGGCGCGGCCGGGATGGCTTTCGCGCAGATGGCTCCGGCAAGTCAGAAACCGGTGGTAAAGGATCTGTTCATGAAGGACGATGCGCGCTGCACGACCTGTCACGACGAAGCCGACGATCCGCGCATGCTCCATATCGGCAAGACGCGCCATGGCGTCAAGGCTGATGGTCGCGGCCCCACCTGCACTTCGTGTCACGGCTTCAGCGAAGAGCACGTCGTCAATTCCAAGAAGCTCAAGGACCGCCCCAAGCCCGACCTGACTTTTGAGGGGCAGCTCCTCAAGGTGCCTGCCGACAACCGGGTGGACTTTTTCTTCGGTCAGCAAGGCAAGAAAACCGATACACCGGTGGTTGACCGCAACAAGGCCTGCCTGACCTGCCACCAGGGCGGTAACCGCATCAGCTGGCAGTCAAGCACCCACGCCAATCGCGACGTCGCCTGCACCTCATGCCACAAGATCCACAACCCCGCCGGCGACACCGTGCGCGACAAGGCAGTACAAACCGAGCTGTGCTACACCTGCCACAAGGAACAACGCACGCAGTTCAACAAACCTTCGCATCACCCGGTGCCGGAAGGCAAGATGGCCTGCTCTTCCTGCCACAACGTCCATGGCGACAATCCCAAACAACTTTTGAAGAGCAGCACCAATGACACCTGCTACTCCTGCCACATGGAAAAACGCGGGCCATTCGTGCACAACCACCAGCCGGTAGCGGAAGACTGCGGCATTTGCCATAACGCACACGGGACGACGGTTCCCAATCTGCTCAAGTCGAGGTCACCGTTCCTTTGTCAGGAGTGCCATTCATCCGGTTCCCATCGCCTGCAAGCAGCTGGTCTGCCCGCGACCGGTCAGACTAGTTCGGCGCTGACAGGCACGGTGGGCAGAGGTTGCCTTAACTGCCACACCAACATCCACGGGGGAAATAGCACCATCAACAACATAACCGCCGGACGTTTCCGTCGTTGATCGGGACAAAGGGGAAAACTATCATGAGCAATAATATGAAACAGAGTTTCAGGATGACGGCGCTGGCCGCCGCTTTGGCAGCCAGTTACGGCACGGCGCTGGCCGCCGCAGACGACGACGAAAAAGCGGCATTGGCTGCCGTTGCCGCAGAAGTCAGCCGGCTCACCACACCGGAGAGTTCGATTTCCGTCGGTATCGGCAACTGGTCGGGTAATCGCCATCAACAAGGCATCTATGATGGGATGCGTGATGGCAAGACCTATGGCCTGTTGGACCTCACCCTCGTCAAGCGCGACAACACGACCGGCACCTGGCTCTCGCTGGATGGCCGCAACCTCGGGCTTGAGACACCCGAACTCAGTGCCGAGTGGCTGCGCCAAGGCGATATTGGCGTCTCCCTGGATTACAGTCGCATCCAGCGCGACAACCCGCTGACCTTCACAACCGGCCTGCAAGGTATTGGCACAACAACCCAGGTCCTCAGCGGCGCTGGAGGCAACTTCTTGCCAAGTAGGGAAGTCAGCCTCGGCACGACGCGGGAACTTGCTCAGCTGGGGCTTTACAAGAACATCATGCCCAACCTCGACTTCAAGGTCAGCTTCAAGAATGAAACGAAGGAAGGCACGCGTCAGTGGGGATTGGGCAGCAATGCCTACTTCATGGTGGAGCCGATCGATAGCACCACCCGGCAACTGGAGATGACCCTCAACTATGTGGGCGAACGATTGCAAATGTCGGGCGGATATTACGGCAGCTGGTACAGCAACGCCAACACGCAGGTTTCTGGTTATACCAATGGCCTAGCAGCTAGCACTACCACAACGCTATCGCTCCCGCTTGGCAACCAGGCTCATCAACTCTTCCTTAATAGCGGCTACGCATTCACCCCGACGACCCGCGGCACGTTCAAGTTGTCCTATGGCAAGGCAACACAGGATGAGAATCTGCCAATCGATCCGTATAACGCCCCCCTTGCAGGTTCTCCGTCGCGGCTGGACGGTCGGATTGATACTACCTTGGCTGAGGTCGGTCTTACTTCGCGCCCACTGCCCAAGCTCTCCCTGATAGCCAACCTTCGCTATCACGACGTCAGCGACAAGACGCCAATCGCGCAGTTTATTACTATTACCTCCCCGGCCTATAACACCCCGCACTCGTACACCAAGAAGTCCGGAAAACTCGAAGCCAACTACCGCCTGCCACAGCAGTTCAATGTCATAGGCGGCGTTGAAATCAACAATCAGGATCGTTCCGTACCCACTCTCGGCACCCTTTTCGTTCCCTACCGCGTCAAATTGGATGAAACGACTTATCGTGTGCAACTGCGTCGTTCGCTTTCGGACACAATCAATGGGTCTTTGGCTTATCTGAACAGCGATCGTCGTGGCCCTGGTTACGTCTTGACCAACAACTCCACAGCTGACTCCATCAATCCGATACACATTTCCGATCGCAAACGGGAAAAATGGCGTGCAATGCTCGACTGGTCCCCGACGGAGCGACTGTCGTTCCAGTTTGCGATTGATCAGGCACAGGATAAATATGGCCCTTCGAATCGGCCTTATGGTCTTAAAGATGGCAGCGCAGACATTTATACGATCGACGCAAATTACACCGTGAACGACAACTGGCAGGTCTCCGGCTGGTATACACGTGACGATACCAAGGCAAGAGATCTGGGCGCACTGACCACCACGGCGCCCATTCCGACAAGAGAGGCTCAGTTGCGTGAAGTTGGCGATTCGTTCGGCTTTGGCTTGCGCGGTCGACCCAGCGCCAAACTGCAGGTTGGCGCAAACCTGGAATGGATGAAGAGCGTCAGCCAGTATCCGCAGGCTCTGACAGTTCCTATAGTTTCTACACTGACACCATTGGCAGACATCCATAACAAGATGACCCGGCTGAAGCTCTTTGCCGACTACGCAATGGACAAGCACGCCAACCTTCGTTTCGAAATGATCCATGAGCGCTGGCAGACTGACGACTGGACCTGGTCGTTCAGCAACGGTGCGCCTTTCCGCTTTGGCGTGACGGGGAACACAACCGACGGCACCGTCGTGACAGCGAGCCCGAAGCAAATCGTCAATTTCGTTGGCGCGCGCTACATCTACAAGTTCTAAAAGATTGCCCGCTAGCCAGAATGGCAATCGCATCAAATTCAGGGCGGCGCGAGCCGCCCTTTTTCTATGTCCGGCAGGTATCCCCATGCGCATAACCACCTCAATCATTCATTACTGTTCAACTTTGCTATCGGCACTGCCGACCCGGTTGATCACCGGCTTCTGCGTGCTGTTCGCCGTAACGGCGAGCCCTGCGGCACTGGCCGTGCCAGCCAGCCCCGCCACCCTCGACAACGCCACCTGCCTGAGCTGCCACGATGGCAAGCAAGGCAAGCTGGAGGCGACGGCTTCAGACGGTGAGAAGCGCCGGCTGCGCGATGTCCACGCCGCCAAATTTGGCCAGAGCGTCCATGCCAAAATGGAATGCGTCGCCTGCCACACCGACATCACCGACAACACCAGCCCGCACCGCAAGGGCACCACCAAGGCGCTGGATTGCGCACAGTGCCATCAGACCCTGTGGGACAAGGCGAAGCAGGCCGGCACGGCCACCAAGTCGTCGCGGCTGGAGGTGGTGGCGAGGAATATCGAGGCATACCAGCAATCGTTCCATGCCCGCCCGGACAAGGAAAATCCGGCGGTGCCCATGGCTACCTGCACCCAGTGCCACGACACGCATGCCTTCAACGTGCCGGCCGACAAGCAGAGTCCGCAATACGCGGCATGGCGCAAGGAGGTTCCCGCCCTGTGCGGAACCTGCCACGAGGAGCAACTCGAAACGTTTGCAGCTTCGGTGCATGGCATCGAAGTCCTCGACAAGGACAACGCCAAGGCGGCCATCTGCACAAGTTGCCACACCAACCACGAAATCACCAGCAGTTCGCTGGTCTCGTTCAAGTTACTCAACAACGAGGATTGCGGTGGCTGTCACAAGGAAAACCTGAAGTCATACCGTGACACCTACCACGGCAAGGTCACCAAGCTGGGTTATGTTGCCACGGCAAAATGTTACGATTGCCACGGCAGCCACGCGGTGCTGGGGGCGAAGGATCCTGCCTCCAAGGTGCATCCCGACAATCTCCTGAAGACCTGCAAGCAGTGCCATGACGGCAAAAAACGGCCGCTGGCCTCCGCCGGTTTCGTCTCCTTTGCGCCCCATGCCAACAGCAATGATTTCGCCAGGTATCCGCAAATGTGGATCGCCACGAAGTCAATGATTGCCTTGCTGATCGGCGTATTCGCCTTCTTCTGGCTGCATTCCGGCTTGTGGTATCACCGCGAATGGAAAGATCGACAGGAAGGAAAGACCGTGCCGCATGTGCGCACCGATGCCCTGCCGCAAGAACACAAGCACTTCGAGCGCTTCACTGTTGGCTGGCGCGTCGCCCATCTGGCCTTTGCCCTGACCACCATGACGCTGGTGCTGACCGGCATCACGGTGCTCTTCTCGGGCGCCACCTGGGCGCCAGGAGTTGCCAAAATGGTGGGGGGCAGCGTCAACCTGGCCCTGATCCATCGCATCGCCGCCGCCATCTTCGTCAGCATCTTCTTCATCCACTTCGTCTATGTGATGCAGCGCCTGCTGCGCGACAAAGACTTCCACTGGTTCGGCCCCGACTCGCTGGTGCCCAACTGGAAGGACCTCGACGACATGGTGGGGATGTTCAAGTGGTTCTTCGGCAAGGGCCCGAAACCGCGCTTCGACCGCTGGACCTACTTCGAGAAGTTCGATTACTGGGCCGTGTTCTGGGGTGTCAGCATCATTGGCGGCAGTGGCCTAATGCTCGCCCTGCCCCACGTCACCGCGAGCTATCTGCCCGGCTGGGTGCTCAACGTCGCTACCGTCGTGCATGGCGAAGAAGCCTTCCTGGCGGCCGTGTTCCTCTTCACGGTGCATTTCTTCAACAACCACTTCCGCCCCGAGAAGATGCCGCCGCCGGACATCGTGATGTTCACTGGTACCCAATCGCTCGAAGAGTTCCGCCACGAGCATCCGGCCCAGTATCAACGGCTGGTGGATGCGGGCGAACTGGACAAATATCTGGTGGATGCGCCGTCGCGGCCGATGCGACTGGGCGCGAAGATCCTCGGCCTGTCACTGATCGCCATTGGCCTGACCCTGCTGGTGCTGATCGGCATCGGCTTCTTTGGCGGGGGCGGCTGAGCTACTGATTGATTCCTCACCCCGGCGCAGGCCGGGGTCCAGGGATTTTGACTCTCCTGGATTCCGGCTTCCGTCCGAATGACGGCAGTTTGTTTAGTCCAGGTTCAGCGTTTCAGTTTGGCAAACGCGGCCGCCATTGTGCCTGTTGGTTCGGGCTGGCGTTGGCTGGGGCGCGGTGCTGTGGCTGGCGCCGTCCCAGATTTACGCGGCGTGTCGGCTGACGCCGTCCCGCCAGCGCCGACTTTTGTTTTGCGTGCTGCCTCGTCGGTCAGGCGCATGGTCAGCGCGATGCGCTTGCGGGGAAGATCGACTTCCAGCACTTTCACCTTCACCACGTCGCCAGCTTTGACGACGGTGTGCGGATCCTTGACGAAGGTATTCGCGAGTGCCGAGATATGCACCAGACCGTCCTGATGCACGCCAATGTCGACAAAAGCACCGAAGTTGGTGACGTTGGTGACCACGCCTTCGAGTTGCATGCCCGGTTCAAGATCCTTGAGTGTCTCGACGCCGTCACGGAATGACGCTGCCTTGAATTCCGGGCGCGGGTCGCGGCCAGGTTTTTCGAGTTCCTTGAGGATGTCCTGCACGGTGGGCAGGCCGAAACGCGCATCGGTATACTTTTCAGCTTGCAGGGCACGCACCGCGCGGCCGTCGCCAATCAGTTCCTGCACGCCCTTTTTGATGTCGGCGAGGATGCGCTCCACCACCGGGTAGGCCTCCGGATGCACAGATGAAGCATCAAGCGGATTTTCTCCGCCATTGACGCGCAGGAAACCCGCCGCAAGTTCAAAGGTCTTGTCGCCGAGGCGCGGCACTTTCATCAGCGCGGCACGCGAGGCAAAGGCGCCGTTGCTGTCACGGTGGCTGACGATGTTCGCTGCAAGTGTGCCGTTGAGACCCGAGATGCGCGCCAGCAGCGCCGCCGAAGCGGTATTCACATCGACGCCGACCGAATTCACGCAGTCTTCGACCACGGCATCGAGGCTCCGCGCCAGCTTGCTTTGATTGACATCGTGCTGGTACTGGCCGACGCCGATACTCTTGGGGTCGATCTTGACCAGTTCCGCCAGTGGGTCTTGCAGACGGCGGGCGATCGAGACGGCCCCGCGCAGGGTGACATCGAGATCGGGAAATTCGCGTGCCGCCAGTTCCGAAGCCGAATACACCGATGCGCCGGCTTCCGATACGACGATCTTGGTCAGCTTCAGTTCAGGATGCTGCTTCATCAGGTCGCCCGCCAGCTTGTCGGTTTCACGGCTGGCCGTGCCGTTGCCGATGGCGATCAGTGCCGCACCATGCTTTTGCGCCATGCGCTGCAGCGCATGCAGGCTGCCGTCCCAGTCACGGCGCGGTTCGTGCGGATAAAGCGTGGCGGTTTCCAGCAGCTTGCCGGTGGCATCGACGACGGCAGCCTTGACGCCGGTGCGGATGCCCGGATCGAGCCCGATCACCGTCTTCGGCCCGGCCGGCGCGGCGAGCAGCAGATCGTGCAGATTGCGCGCAAAGACGCGGATCGCTTCGGCCTCGGCACGTTCGCGCAGCGCCCCCATCAACTCGGTTTCGAGATGCAGCGAGAGCTTGACCAGCCAGGCCCAGCGCGCGGTTTCCGCCAGCCAGGCATCGGCCGCCCTACCCTGTTCCCGGATGCCGACATGGCCGGCAACCATGGCGATGCACGGCGAAGGCTCGGGCGGATCGCGCAGTTCGGCTTCGGTCTTCAGTGACACGCGCAGCACGTCTTCATTGCGGCCGCGGAACATCGCCAGCGCCCGATGCGAAGGCACCGACTTGAGCGGCTCGCGGAAATCGAACCAGTCGCGGAATTTCGCGCCGTCCTGCTCTTTCCCGGTGACTACGGTGGACACGATCAGCGCATGTTCGTTGAGATGGTTGCGCAATTTTTCCAGCAGTGCGGCATCCTCGGCAAACCGTTCCATCAGGATCTGCCGTGCGCCTTCGAGCGCGGCCTTTACGTCGGGCACATGCTTCTCGGGCGGCTCTTTTTCCAGATTCACATAGCGCGCCGCTTCGGCTTCGGGCTGCAATGTCGGGTCATTGAACAGCGCATCGGCCAGTGGCTCCAGCCCGGCCTCACGGGCGATCTGCGCCTTGGTGCGGCGCTTCTGCTTGTAGGGCAAGTAGAGGTCTTCGAGGCGCTGCTTGGTCTCGGCATTCTCGATTTCACTCTTCAGTTCGGGCGTGAGTTTGCCCTGCTCCTCGATGCTGGCCAGCACCGTGGCGCGCCGCTCTTCAAGTTCGCGCAGATAGCCTAGGCGCTCTTCCAGCGTGCGCAACTGCGTGTCATCGAGGTTCTCCGTCACTTCCTTGCGGTAACGGGCGATGAAGGGCACGGTCGCGCCCTCGTCGAGCAACTGCACGGCGGCAGTCACCTGCGCGGGACGCACACCGAGTTCGGCAGCGATCAGATGATTGAGTCGTAATTGAGTGGCGGGCAGCATGAGTGAGACAGGTATGAGGAAAGGCGGGCACTATGCCCCAAGGCAGCGCGCCGCGCAATCGTGGTTTCGGTTACAGGCGCGACGCCGTCCTACCAGCGCCGACTTTTCCCGAAGTCTTGGTAACGATGCATCGTGAATAGGCCTCGGGTATTCTTCAGGTTTCATCCACTGGGGCGAACAAACATGGCCATGGACAAAATCGATTACACCCTGCACGGCGACGACATGCAGTTCGTCGAAATCGAACTCGATCCCGACGAGGCGGTGATCGGTGAGGCGGGCAGCCTGATGTACATGGAAGACGGCATCGAGATGGATACGGTCTTCGGCGACGCCTCGGCGAATCAGGGCGGCCTGTTCGGCAAGCTGCTGGGGGCCGGCAAGCGTCTTGTCACTGGCGAGTCGCTGTTCACCACGGTCTATGTCAACCAGGGCCAAGGCAAGCGCAAGCTGGCGTTTGCCGCGCCCTACGCCGGCAAGATCATTGCCTTCGATCTCGGCAAGCACGGCGGCACGATGATCTGCCAGAAGGATGCCTTCCTCTGCGCGGCTAAGGGCGTCTCGCTCGGCATCGCGTTTCAGCGCAAGCTGGGTGTCGGCTTCTTCGGCGGCGAAGGCTTCATCATGCAAAAACTGGAAGGCGACGGCCTGGCCTTCGCCCACTCCGGCGGCACGGTGCTGGAGCGGGTGCTCAAGCCCGGCGAGATTCTGCGCATCGACACCGGCTGCGTGGTGGCTTACACGGCGGACGTGCATTTCGACATCGAATTCGTCGGTGGCATCAAGACCGCGCTGTTTGGGGGCGAGGGTCTGTTCTTCGCCGTGTTGCGCGGACCAGGAACGATCTGGATGCAATCGCTGCCCTTTGCACGACTTGCTTCACGCATCTTCGCCGCCGCGCCGGTGCGCAAGGGCGGTGGCGGCAAGGATGGCGAAGAAGGCGGCCTGCTGGGCACCCTCTTCGGCGGCAGCAAATAATCAGTAATGCGGAGGGATTTCGTCGAGCAGATTGCGCTGTTCGGCCGGCTGCGCTTGCAACAACTGCTGGCGCAGCGCGCGCAGTTCCTGCTGCAACTGGTCGATTTGCGCCTGTTGGCGATAGACGGTGAGATTGAGCGTTTCCAGCAGGTCTTCGGCAAAGGCCAGCTTGACTTCCAGTTCGGTGATGCGGTCTTCCATCATTCGTCGTCCAAAGTCGGCGCTGGCGGGATGAAATGCCCCGCAGCGGGTACGGCGGCAGCGAGCATCGCTGCTCGCGTTTCGGGCGTTTCGAGGCTGACGCGGCCCAGCGCGCCGCTGCGGTAGTCGGTCAAAAAAATCATTGCGGCCTTCTCCAGGTCGAGTTCGCCACCACGGCCCTTGATGATGCAACCGCGTTTGCGGGCAACGGTTTCGACGACAGCGACGGCGTCCATGGCAGCGACATCCACTTTATAGCGCGCTGCCAACAGCGCCGGATAGCGCGCTAGCAGAATGCCGGCAAGGAAAATGGCCACATCGGCATCAATCACCGCATTGCGGCCGATGGCATGGCTAGCGGCGAGCATGAAACCGTCTTCATCGTGTTCTATTTTTGGCCACATCAGACCCGGCGTATCGATGATGGTCTGCCGCAGCGAGAGATCGAAACTCTGCTGACTCTTGGTGACGGCCGGCTCATCGCCGACGGCCGCGATGCGCCGCTTCAGCAGGGCATTCATGAATGTCGACTTACCAACGTTGGGAATGCCCATGATCATCATGCGCAGCGGCTTCACGTTGTCGTCGCGGTGCGGTGCCAGTTGCTGGCAGAGTGCCGGCACCCGGGCGGCATCACCCGGCTTCTTGCATGAAATCGCCACAGCCTTCACCCCCGGCTGGCGACTGTAGTGGTCGAGCCATTGCTGCGTCACTATGGGATCGGCAAGGTCGGCCTTGTTCAGCAGTTTGAGACAGGGCCGCTGGCGCGCCAGGCGCAGTTCGCGGATCATCGGATTGCTGCTCGCCTCGGGCAGGCGGGCATCGAGCACTTCGATCACCACGTCGGTGCGCGCCATGGTCTCGGCAGCTTTTCTGCGCGCCGAGGTCATGTGACCGGGGAACCACTGGATGGACATTGGGGGTGTTAAACGTTGGACGGGCCGTGATTATCGCTCATGCACGCCTCCGAAACTAAAAGTCGGCGCTGGTGGAACGGCGCCAGGATGCGGAAGGTGCGCCGCAAGGCAAAAAACAGGCTTTATTCAGAGCTGGTTGGCGACAATGCACCGCGGAAATTGCGCAATACACTGGATAGCCACAGTGCTACCCTGCCCTGCCCGGATTGACGGTCCTTCCTGACCGGAAAAACTGAATCGCTGACCACGCGGTTGCGACCACCATGCTTGGCCTGATACATGGCCCGGTCAGCCGCGGCGACCAACTCGGCGGCTTGAGCAGGCGCATCGTCTGCCATCGACTCTTGCGACGCCATGGCGAGGCCAATCGAGATGGTGACAGGCACCGCTTGGCCGGATTTTGACTGAAATGGATGCGCCGCCACGGCACAGCGAATCCGCTCGGCGATTTCCAGCGCGTGCAGCGGGGAGGTTTGCGGCAGCAGGGCAACGAATTCTTCGCCGCCATAACGGGCAATGGTATCTCCCGTGCGCAGTTGCGCCTGAATGACGCTAGCCACGCCGCGCAAAACGTCATCGCCGCATTGATGGCCGTAAGTGTCATTGATGCGCTTGAACTTGTCGATATCGAGAAACATGCAGGCCAGCGGCTGACGATGACGCCGTACCTGGCCAATTTCGACCAGGCAACGATGCTCGAAGTAACGGCGATTTTCCACACCGGTCAGACTATCTGTCAGCCCTGCCCGCTTCAGCCGTTCCTGCGTCAGCGCGTTTTCAAGGCAAACGGCAACGACAGCAGCCAGCCGATCCAGGAAATTGGTGCCAGCGGCCGAGTCATAACGCTCGGCAGCAGCGCTACCCAGTTGCAGGCTGCCAATGAGTTCCCCCTGACGCATCAGCGGCAGCAGAGCCACCGACGCAATCGCGCCGGCGGAAGATTTGAACAAGGGGCCGTGACGCTGTGGATCGAACGCACACAGATGGGTTGAACACCCGTTGACGTAGAGCGGCTCGATCAGTTCAGCCGTCTGGAGCAACAGCAAACCGTCAAATGACTCACTGCCCGTATTCGTTTCGAGAATACGGGCCGCCTCATATTCCCTGTCGATCAGGGCGAGACTGACAAATTCGATATCGAAGGCCGTGCGGTAGTCTGCCAGCAGCACCCGCATCAACTCGTCCAGCGAACGGGCACTCAGCAGACAGCGCTCAAGCTGATCGAAGCGGCGCATCTTGTCTTCGTTCTGCCGCGCTTCATGGAGCAGCGCTTCCAACTGCTGTCGGAGAGAATAGTTTTCGAATTGCAGGCCGTTATTTTGCATGTGCAAAATAACGGCCTGCAAAACGGCAACTTAAGGAGCGTTGCAGGTTTTTAGCCCCTCAAAAAGCGGGCTGGCCCGAGTTTCAGCTTACAGCGAACGGAGCAGCGCGTAGGTACACAGCGACATCAGCGCGTTCGGGAACAGGCCGAACAGGGCTATCGCAATACCATTGAGAGACAGCATGAAACGCATGTCGAGGCTGGCGACGATGGGCGCGGCATCAACCGGCGCATCGAAATACATCAACTTGATAACGCGCAGATAGTAGAAAGCGCCGATCAGCGAGAACAGCACGGCGAAGACGGCAACAGCGATGTAGCCGGCGTCAATCGCGGCAATCAGCACCGAGAATTTTGCAAAGAAGCCGACGAAGAAGGGAACTCCAGCCATCGAGAGCATGGTTACCATCATCACGGCGGCAAACCACGGGCTGCGCTGGTTCAGGCCCTTGAAATCTTCCAGGTGCTCGGCTTCGTAGCCGGCGCGCGAGAGCAGCAAGACCATGCCAAAAGAAGCCAGCGACATGATCACATAGGCCACAGCATAATACATCGCCGAGCTGTAGGCGTTCAGGGCGTAGTGCCGGTCGGGACCGACCACGCCACTCATCAGAGCGAGCAGCATGAAACCCATGTGGGCGATAGCCGAATAGGCCAACATGCGCTTGATGTTGGTCTGGGCGATCGCCGCCAAGTTACCTAGCGCAATGGAAAGCACGGCCATGATCATCAACATCGACTGCCAGTGCTCGGCCAGTTCAAACAGGCCATATACCAGAATGCGCATGGCCATGGCGAAGGCGGCCAGCTTCGGCGCCGAAGCGATCAGGAGCGTGATCGGGGTCGGTGCGCCGTGATAGACGTCGGGCACCCACATGTGGAAGGGCACGGCACCCAACTTGAAGGCGATGCCGGAGACGACGAAGACCAGGCCGAATACCAGCACGGTCTTGTTGGCAACCCCAAGATGCAGGGCCTGCGCCACGCCGCCGATTTCCAGCGTACCGGTCGCACCATAGACCATCGACATGCCATACAGCAGCAGACCGGAGGCCAGCGAACCAAGTATGAAATACTTCATCGCCGCCTCGGTGGCGCGCGAACTGTTGCGGTCGATGGCCACCAGGGCATACAGGGACAGCGACATCAGTTCCAGACCGAGGTAGAGGGTGAGAAAGTGCGACGCCGAGATCATCACCATCATGCCCAATGTGGCGAACAGCACCAGGACGTAGAACTCCCCCTTGTCAAGCTGGCGCGCCACCAGATAATCCCGGCTGTAGATCACGACAACGATCACTGCTAAATAAACCAGCAATTTGAGGAAATCGGCAAGCAGATCGTCGACAAACATGTTGTTGAAGGTCAGCACTACCTGTCCATCCATGGTCAGGTAGGTGATGAGGGCGCAGCCAATCAGGGTAACTATGGTCAACGCAGACGTGATCCAGCGCTTGGAACGGCCAAGGAAGACATCCACCATCAGGATGACACAGGCCATCGTCAACAGGAATATCTCCGGCGCGGCCGGGTAGAAATCGGGCATTACAAAATTCTTGAGCATCGCTTCTCTTGTCTCGCCGCCAATGTTAACTAGAGCTTGCTCACGGCCACGTGCTTGAGCAGGTTGTCCACCGAAGCATGCATCACTTCAGTGAATGGATAGGGGTAAATGCCCATGGCCAGCACACAGAACGCCAGCACGGCCAGGAAAAGGAATTCCCGGTTGTTGATGTCGGTGAGCTCGGCCACATGACTATTGGCCACTTCACCGAAGACCACGCGCTTGTACATCCACAGGGTATAGGCAGCGCCCAGAATCAAAGTCGTCGCCGCAGCAAAGCCGACCCAGAAGTTGAATTTGATGGCACCAAGGATCACCATGAACTCGCCAACAAAACCGGAGGTGGCGGGCAGACCGGCATTGGCCATGGCAAACAGCATGAAGAACGCGGCAAACTTCGGCATGGTGTTCACCACACCACCGTAGTCGGCGATGTTGCGCGAGTGCATGCGGTCATACATGACGCCGACACAGAGGAACATCGCGGCGGAGATGAAGCCGTGGGAAATCATCTGCACCAGGGCTCCCTCGACGCCAATCTGGTTGAAGATGAAGAATCCGAGGGTGACAAAGCCCATGTGCGAGATCGACGAATAGGCGATCAGCTTCTTCATGTCGGTTTGCACCAGCGCAACAAAGCCGATATAGACGACGGCAATCAACGACAGGCCAATCATCATCGGCGCCAGATACTGGCTGGCATCCGGCGCGATGGGCAGGGAGAACCGCAGGAAACCATAGGCACCGAGCTTCAGCATGATTGCCGCCAGCACAACCGAACCACCGGTCGGTGCTTCGACATGGGCGTCCGGCAACCAGGTATGCACCGGCCACATCGGCACCTTGACGGCAAAGGCAACCAGGAAGGCGAGGAAGATCAGGATCTGCGGCATCATGTCGATGCGCAACTGGTGCCACTCAAGCAGGTTGAAACTGCCACCCGAAGAGAGGAACAGATAGATCAGCGCGATCAGCATCAGCAGCGAGCCAAGCAGCGTGTAGAGGAAGAACTTGAAGGCCGCATAGACGCGATTCTGCCCGCCCCAGACGCCGATAATGATGTACATCGGGATCAGCGAAGCCTCGAAGAAGACGTAGAACAAAACCGCATCGAGCGCGCTGAAAATGCCGTTCATCAGTCCCGACATGATGAGGAAGGCGCCCAGGTACTGCGCGACCTTGTCTTCGATCACCTGCCAGCCGGCAATCACGACGATGATGGTGATGAAGCTGTTGAGCAGGATGAAGAGCACCGAGATGCCGTCGATGCCCAGCAGGTATTCAATGTTGAAGCGGGGAATCCAGGCACGTTGTTCAACGAACTGCATGCCGGCCTCGGTCATGTCGAAGCCGAGATACAACGGCACGGTCACGATAAATCCGGCCAGCGCAACCCCAAGGGCCGTCCAGCGTGCCAGATTCTTGTTCGCGCCGGCGGCGAATACTATGAGCGCGCCCAGGATGGGCACCCAGATAGCAAGACTAAGTAGATACGAACTCATCTGCACTGTGTCCAATTATCTCGTCAGGCTCTATTCAGCCACAAGGTCAGCAGCACAAAGACGCCGATGATCATGGAGAACGCATATTGATAGATGTGGCCGGACTGGATCAGGCGCACGACACTGGAGAACCAGCTGACCAGACGCGCCGAACCATTTACCGCCACGCCATCGATCAGCATCTGGTCGCCGACCTTCCACAAACCGCGACCGAGACCGCGTGCGCCCCCGGCGAAGAACCACTCATTGAATTTGTCGAAACCGTACTTCTCTTCAAGAATTGTCGCCAGCACACCCGACTTCCGTTTGATGACCGCCGGCAGGTCGGGACGTTTGACATACAGGAACCACGCCGTCACCGCTCCAGCGAGCGCCAGCCAGAACGGCAGGGTCACCACACCGTGGGCCATCATGCCAAACACGCCGTTGAAAGCCGCCTTCATTTGCGCCATGGCGCCATGTTCCGGTGCGACGAAGATCGCCTCACCAAACCAGCTGCCATAGAGGATGGAACCAATCAGCCAGCCGGAAGCGATGGCTGGAATCGACAGCAGGATCAGCGGAACGGTCACGACCTTCGGCGACTCGTGCGGCTCATGGACATGATGATGGCCATGGTTATCGCCGTGCGCCACTTCACGGAATCGCTCTTTGCCGTGGAATGTGAAGAAAACCAGACGGAAGGAATACAGTCCACCGACAAACACCCCCGCGAGCGCGCAGAAATAGGCGAAGCTGGCGCCCGGTAATTCAGACATCTGCACGGCAATGATGATCGAATCCTTGGAGAAAAAACCGGCGAATGGCGGCAGACCGGCATTGGCGATAGCGCCGATGAGCATCGTCGCGTAGGTAATCGGCAGGTACTTGCGCAGGCCGCCCATCTTGCGCATATCCTGCACATGGTGCATGGCGATGATCACCGAACCGGCACCGAGGAACAGCACCGCCTTGAAAAAGGCATGCGTCATCAGATGGAAAATCGCAACCGAATAGGCCGAAGCGCCCAGCGCCATGGTCATGTAGCCAAGCTGCGACAGGGTTGAGTAGGCGACCACGCGCTTGATATCGGTTTGTACGATGGCGATCAGTGCCATGAACAGCGTCGTGATGGCACCGATGACAATCACGAAGGACAACGCGGTATCGGAGAGTTCGAAGAGCGGCGACATGCGCGAGACCATGAAAATGCCGGCCGTCACCATGGTGGCGGCGTGGATCAGCGCGGAGATCGGCGTCGGGCCTTCCATCGAGTCGGGCAACCAGACGTGCAGTGGAAACTGCGCCGACTTGCCCATCGCGCCGATGAACAGGCCGATACAGATCGCGGTAATCAGGGGCCAGCCCGTGGTGCTTTCAGTGATGGTCGCCAGTTCATTTGCCTGGGCAAAAACCGTTGCATAGTCGAGGCTACCCGCATAGGCGGCGATCAGGCCGATGGCCAGCAGGAAACCGAAGTCGCCAACGCGGTTGACTAGAAAGGCCTTCAGGTTGGCGTAGATCGCCGTCGGCCGGGTGGACCAGAAGCCGATCAGCAGGTAGGACACCAGACCAACCGCTTCCCAACCAAAGAAGAGCTGGACGAAGTTGTTGCTCATGACAAGCATCAGCATCGAAAAGGTGAATAGCGAGATGTAGGCGAAGAAGCGCTGGTAGCTATGCGTTCCAGCGCGGCTGTCGGCCGGCCAATTCTCTTCGTCGTGGGCCATGTAGCCGATGGTGTAGATATGTACCATCAGCGAGACAAAGGTGACAACCAGCATCATTAAGACCGTCAGCGGGTCGATCAGGAATCCGATCTTGAGACTGAGGCCACCGGATTCCAGCCAGGTATACAAGTCGCCATTGAATGTATTTCCAGCACTGACATCCCTGAAAATGACCAGCGAAACGAGGAATGAAATACTTACACCCAGAATGGTGACTACATGGGCTCCTGTACGACCAATCAGCTTGCCGAAGAAGCCGGCGATGATCGCGCCTAGCAGTGGCGCGAGGGGTACGATGAGATAAAGGGTCTTCATACTGTACTCGCCGAACCGCTCCAAGAGGACAGACATCCCCCTGTGGGGGACAGCGAACGAATGTGCGCGTGGGAGGCTATAGTCATGCCTTATCCCTTCAGGCTGTCGAGATCATCGACATGGATGGACGAGATGCTGCGGAACAGCGCCACGAGAATCGCCAGACCAATGGCGGCCTCGGCGGCCGCAACGGCCATGATGAAAAATACGATCAACTGGCCGGCGGGATCGTTGAGGTAGTGTGAGAAGGCAACGAAGTTGATGTTCACCGAAAGGAGCATCAATTCAATGGCCATCAAAAGAACGATCAGGTTCTTGCGATTAAGAAAGATGCCAACGATGCTGATGGAGAAAAGCATCGCCGAAAGAATCAGGTAGTGGGAGAGTGACAGCATGGCTTATTGACCTTCCCGCTTTTCTGTAGCCGCCGCAGCGGCCGTATCTACCGACGGCTCATCTTTTTCCGCTGGCATACTCACCATGCGGATGCGGTCATTGCGTTTAACGGCAAGCTGCTCGGAGGGTTTCTGGTATTTGGTGTCCTTACGCTTGCGCAACGTCAGCAGGACTGCCGCGATGATGCCGACCAGGAGGATGACTCCGGCAATTTCGAACGGATAGTAGTACTCGGTGAAGAGCAGGCGCGCAAGTTCCTTGGTATTGCTGTAGTCGGCGGGCATCGAATGCCCGGGGAGAGCCTCGGCGCTGAAATAATTGCCGCTCAGCACCAGCGCCATCTGCACTACGATCAACAAGCCAACCATCGTTCCCAGCGGCAGATAACTCCAGAAGCGATGACGCAAGCGTGCGATGTCGATATCGAGCAGCATCACCACGAACATGAACAGCACCATCACGGCGCCGACGTAAACCATGATCAACACGATAGCGAGAAACTCGGCCTGCAAGAGCAGCCACAGACCGGCCGCCGAGAAAAACGCCAGCACGAGGAACAGCACAGCATGCACAGGGTTCCTGGCCGTAATCACGCGCAATGCGGCAAGCAACATGATTGTTGCAAGCACAAAAAAGACGAAGGTCTTGAATTCCATTGTCTACCTGCTACCTGTAGGGTGCGTCCAACGCGCGGTTTTTGGCGATTTCCGACTCGTAGCGGTCGCCGTTGGCCAGCAGCATTTGTTTGGTATAGAGAAGATCGCCGCGCGTTTCGCCGTGGTACTCGAAAATATGTGTTTCGACGATGGCGTCGACCGGACAGGCCTCTTCGCAAAAACCACAGAAGATGCACTTGGTCAAATCGATGTCGTAGCGAGTAGTGCGGCGTGATTTTTGCCCATTCGCATCCTCGCGCTCGGTGCCCTCAATGGTAATCGCCAACGCCGGGCACACCGCCTCGCACAGTTTGCAGGAGATACAGCGCTCCTCCCCATTGGGGTAGCGCCGCAAGGCATGAAGGCCGCGGAAACGAAAGCCCATCGGGGTTTTCTCGTCCGGGTACTGGATGGTGATCTTGCGGGCGAAGAAGTAGCGCCCGGTCACCGTCAAGCCCTTGAACAACTCAAGGAGGAAAAAACTCTTAACGAAATCTTTCATGGCACCCATGATTATGTGTCGTCCTCTCTCATTTCCAGATGTTGAGCGGCGACAACATCCAGACGCCGACGACGACGATCCAGAGGAAGCACATCGGCAGGAATACCTTCCAACCCAGGCGCATGATCTGGTCGTAGCGATAGCGCGGGAAGGTGGCACGGAACCACAGGAACAGGAACAAAATTGCCGAAATCTTGGCCATCAGCCACCAGATGCCATCCGGCAGGAAACCCACCGGAGACAGCCAGCCACCCAGGAAGAAGGTGGAAACCGCCGCCGAAATCAAAATCATGTTGGCGTATTCGGCGAGGAAGAACAGCGCAAAGGCCATGCCCGAATACTCAACCATGTGACCGGCGACGATCTCGGATTCACCTTCCACCACATCAAAAGGTGAGCGGTTGGTCTCTGCCACACCGGAAATCAGGAACACGAAGAACATCGGCAGCAACGGCAGCCAGTTCCACGACAGGAAGCCCAGCCCCATGTCGGCGAACATCCCCTGGCCCTGCCCCGCAACAATGGCGGAAAGATTGAGGCTGTTCGACACCATCAGCACCACTATCAAAGCCACGCCCATCGAAATTTCGTATGAAATCATCTGTGCCGTCGCCCGCATGGCACCGAGGAATGCATATTTCGAGTTCGAGGCCCAGCCGGAGATAATGATGCCATAGACCCCCAGGGAACTGATCGCCAGCAGATAAAGCACTCCGGCGTCAATATCAGCCAATACCAGGCCGGCATCGAAGGGAATTACCGCCCAGGCGATCAACGCTGGCGCCAAGCCCAGGATCGGGCCGAGGATATACAGCGCCTTGCTGGCCTTGGTCGGAATGATGACTTCCTTGAACACCAGTTTGAGCGCGTCGGCGATCGGCTGCAACAGGCCGGCAGGGCCGACGCGATTGGGGCCGATACGCACATGCATATAGGCGATCACCTTGCGTTCGAAGTAAGGCAGATAGGCCACTGCCGCGACCAGCGGAGCCAGGATCGCCACGATCTGCATCAGGGCCCAGACCAGCGGCCAGACGGGCTCAACCCAGAGCCACTGCGAACCCAATTGTGTCTGAAGGAATTGCAGGAGCTGAACTTCCATCATGCACGCTCCACGGTAACGGTTGCAAACATTGCGCCAAGGCCGGCAGTTGCGGCATGCGCCGCAGCAATGCGGACACAGCTGTCAGGAACCCCGCTATCCAGCTTGGCAACCAGAATCGCCGTACCCGCTTCGGGGCATTTCATCCCGCCAGAGCCGACTTTTACCTGCTCACCTGCCGTTACACCGAGCTTTGTCAGCATTGCGGCGCTCATCCGTGCGGTGGGTGCCACCGCATCGGCGGTCGCCTGCAGGGCCGGCGCGCGCCGCGCCAAAGCGTCGGCGAAGTGGATCGGCACATCGGCGATGCGCTCCACACCAGCCGCAGCCGCAAGCTCAATGGCGACACCAGCGAGGCTATTGTTGAGGCCAGATACAAATTCAGGCTTGCCGCCGAGCACTTCGTCGCGCACCTGTTCCGAGCTTTCATAGCCAAAGCCGTCGAGTTCAAGCAGGTTGCCCAGTACGCGCAGCACCTTCCAGGCCGGACGGGCTTCGCCACTTGGCTTGGTCACCGCATAAAAACTCTGCACGCGACCTTCGGTATTGACAAAGGTGCCAGACGTTTCGCTGAAGGGCGCAACCGGCAACAGCACGTCGGCGTAATCCAGCGCAGCTTGCGACTTGAATGGCGACAGCATGATCACGCTGCTGGCCTGTTTCATCGCTGCCAATGCAAGCGCACCATCGGCGCAATCGAGTTCCGGTTCGGCACCGAGCAACAGGTAAACCTTGCGCGGCGTGGCCAGCATGGCAGCGGCATTCATGCCCGCGGCAAATGGCACGGCAGCGGCGACATAGCCGCCCACACTATTGGCAGCCTCGCCAAGGAAGCCGAATTTGGCGCCCAGCAAACCGGCCAGTTGCTGGGTCAGTGCGTTGAGCGTGGCGGCCTGCGGGTGCTGCTGCGCAAAATTGCCCAGCAGGATCCCGACATTGCTGCCGGACACAAGACTGGTGGCAATTTTCTTCGCCGTATCACCAGCTTCTACTTTTGCCAGCGCCGGATCGGTCGCCGCACCCTTGAGTTCAGCGACCGCCTTGACCACTTCGGCAAGTAGCGTGGGCAATTGCGATGGTGCAGCAATCGCCTTGGCGAACAGCTTGAGCAACAGGTCATCATCGGCCGCGTGGATGAGGGAGACCTGCGTACCTTTCTTCGCCGTCTGACGCAAACGCTGCGCGATCAACGGGTGGTCCTTGCGCAGGAAACTGCCAACCACCAGCACGCGATCAAGCGCGCTGATTTCAGCGACCTTCATGCCCAGCCAAGGCGCACCCTGACGCTTGCCGTCGGTCGAAAAATCAGACTGACGCAAACGGAAATCAATGTTCTCACTGCCGATGCCACGCATCAGCTTGGCAGACAGCGCCATCTCTTCGAGCGTGGCGTGTGGACTCACGAGTGCACCGATGCTCGCCGCACCATGGTTCTTGGCCACATCACGCAGTGCATGGGCAGCGTAGTCAAGCGCGACGTTCCAGTCGACTTCCTGCCACTGACCGCCCTGCTTGACCATCGGCTTGGTCAGGCGCCCATTGTCACCCTGAGAATTCAGGCCTTCGTAGGAAAAACGTTCCTTGTCCGAAAGCCAGCACTCGTTGATCTGTTCGTTTTCTAGCGGCAGCACGCGCATGACGCGATTGTGCTGGGTCTGCACGATGAGATTGCTGCCCAAACCATCGTGCGGACTGACCGACTTGCGCCGCGCCAGTTCCCAGGTGCGGGCGGAAAAACGGAAAGGCTTGGAGGTCAGTGCCCCTACCGGACAAAGGTCGATGATGTTGCCGGAAAGCTCTGAGTCAACCGTCTTTTCGATGAAAGGCATGACCTCTGCGCGGTCGCCGCGGAAAGCCTGACCTAGTTCCATCAGGCCGGCAATTTCCTGGGTAAAACGGATGCAACGCGTGCAGTTGATGCACCGTGTCATGTCGGTGCTAACCAGCGGGCCGAGATCCTTGTCCGACACCACGCGCTTCTTTTCCTGGTAGCGCGAGCCAGAACTGCCGTAGCCTACCGCCAAGTCCTGCAACTGGCATTCGCCGCCCTGATCGCAGATCGGGCAATCGAGCGGGTGGTTGATCAACAGGAATTCCATCACGTTCTTTTGCGCTTTGACCGCCAGATCGGAATGGGTGAATACCTTCATGCCGTTGGTGACGGGCGTGGCGCAGGCCGGCATCGGCTTTGGCGCTTTTTCGACCTGCACCAAGCACATGCGGCAATTCGCCGCAATGGACAGCTTTTTGTGATAGCAGAAATGCGGGATATAGATGCCGGCCTGATGGGCGGCCTCAATCACCAGAGTGCCGTCCGGTACCTGCATGGCCTTGCCGTCAAGTTCAAACTCTAGCATGTCGCCCCCGCCATCAAACGGGTGTGGAAGATGCTGCCCGCTTTTTGGATTTCGCGCGGTACCAGGCATTTTTTGTGTTCGATGTGATACTCGAATTCGCTCTTGAAGTGCTTGGTAAAACTCAACACCGGCAGGGCAGCCGCATCGCCGAGCGCACAGATGGTGCGCCCCATGATGTTATTGGAGACGTCGTTGAGCAGATCGAGATCCTCGGGTCGGCCATGGCCGTGCTCGATGCGCTGTATCACCTTGTGCAGCCAGCCGGTACCCTCGCGACAGGGCGTACATTGACCACAGGATTCTTCGTAATAGAACCAGGACAGACGCTCAAGCGCCTGAACCATACAGACGGTTTCGTCCATCACGATCACCGCTCCGGAACCAAACATCGAGCCAGCCTTGGCAATCGAATCATAGTCGAGCGTGCAATCCATGATGATATCGGCGGGCAGCACCGGGGCGGACGAACCGCCTGGAATCACCGCCTTCAATTTGCGGCCGCCACGCATGCCACCAGCCATTTCGAGCAGCTTGGGAAAGGGCGTACCCATCGGCACTTCGAAATTACCCGGCCGATTCACGTGACCGGACACCGAGAAGAGCTTGGTACCACCATTATTGGGCTTGCCGAGATTGAGGAAGGCATCACCACCGTCTCTTAGGATGTACGGGATCGAGGCAAAAGTTTCGGTGTTGTTGATCGTGGTGGGTTTGCCATAGAGGCCAACGTTCGCTGGGAACGGCGGCTTGTAGCGCGGCTGGCCTTTCTTGCCCTCGATGGACTCGAGCAAGCCGGTTTCTTCGCCACAAATGTAGGCACCCCAGCCTTGATGGGCGAACAGCTCGAAGCTCAAACCTGAACCCAGAATGTTTTGGCCGATATAGCCAGCGGCGCGCGCCTCGTCCAGCGCTTCTTCGAAACGCTGGTAAAGCTCGTAGATTTCGCCGTGGATGTAGTTGTAACCGCGTGCCGCTCCAACCGCATGGGCAGCGATGATCATGCCCTCGATGACAGCGTGCGGGTCGAAACGTTGAATGTCGCGATCCTTGAAAGTACCTGGCTCTCCTTCATCGGTATTGCAGACGATGTACTTTTCCGGCGATCCCTTGGGCATGAAGCTCCACTTGAGACCGGTCGGGAAGCCCGCCCCGCCGCGACCGCGCAACACCGACTTCTTGACTTCGGCAATGACATCGTCGGGCGACATCTTCGCGGCAAGAATTTTCTTCAGTGACTGATAACCGCCGCGCGCCTCATAATCCTTGAGCCGCCAGCCGCTATCGTTTTCAAGGCGCCATTCGTGTCCGTCCCGTTGCCAACCGGCAGAAAGTAACGGGTTGATTGCTTGCAGCAGGGCCATTATTTGCACTCCTCCAGCAGGCGATCGATTTCTTCGGGCGCCATGAAGCAGCGCATGTGCTTGTTGTTGACCAGCATCACCGGCGCATCGCCACACGCCCCCATGCACTCACCCTCCTTGAGGGTGAACTTGCCGTCCGGGGTGGTTTCATTGAAGTCGATGCCCAGCTTGCCCTTGAGGTATTCAGCAGCATGTACACCACCCGACAAGGCACAAGGCAGATTGGTGCACACGGTGAGCTTGTATTTGCCGACCGGCTGCATGTCGTACATGTTGTAGAAGCTCGCCACCTCATAGACCGCCATCTCGGGCATGTCGAGGTATTTGGCGACCAAAGAAATGGTCTCGTTCGCCAGCCAGCCCTTTTCATCCTGGGCAAAGATCAACGCTGCCATGACGGCAGATTGCTTCTGGTCAGCCGGATACTTGGCGACCTCGCGGTCTATTTTCTTTAATGTGGCTTCGCTCAACATATTCTTATCTATCAACATCGCCGAATACAACGTCAATCGTCCCGATGAGGGTCACGACATCGGCCAGCATATGTCCCTTGGATAACTCGTCCATGGCGGCCAAGTGCTGGAAGGCTGCCGAACGCAACTTGACGCGATAAGGCTTGTTGGCGCCATCCGAAATCATGTAAACGCCAAATTCACCCTTGGCGTGCTCGGTGCCGACATACACTTCGCCGGGAGGCACATGCATACCCTCGCTAAAGAGCTTGAAATGATGGATCAGCTCTTCCATGCTGCCCTTCATCTTCTCGCGCGATGGTGGCGCCACCTTGTGGTTATCCGTTATGACCGGGCCTGGATTGGCCCGCAGCCAGGCAATGCACTGCCGGATAATGCGGTTGGCCTGGCGCATCTCTTCCATGCGCACCAGATAGCGATCGTAGCTGTCTCCCTTGACGCCAACCGGGATATCGAAATCGAGACGGTCATAAACCTCGTATGGCTGCTTCTTGCGCAGATCCCATTCGACACCCGAACCGCGCAGCATCGGACCGCTGAAACCGAGCTGTAGGGCACGCTCGGGAGATACCACACCCACGCCGACCAAACGTTGCTTCCAGATGCGGTTATCGGTGAGCAGGGTTTCGTATTCGTCGCAATAAACCGGAAAACGGGTGGTGAAATCCTCGATGAAGTCGAGCAGCGAACCTTCCCGCGCGGCATTGAGTTCCTTGACCGTCTGCGCGTTCTTGAACTTGTTGATCTCGTATTTCGGCATGCGATCAGGCAGATCGCGATACACGCCACCCGGACGGAAATAGGCGCCATGCATGCGCGCGCCGGAAACCGCTTCGAGCATGTCGAAGATATCTTCACGCTCGCGAAAGGTATACAGCACCATCGCCATGGCACCAACGTCCAGCGCGTGGGTGCCAATACTCAGCAGGTGATTCAGAATCCGGGTGATCTCGGCGAACATGACGCGGATGTATTGCGCGCGGATCGGCACCTCAACACCGAGCAGACGCTCGATCGCCAGGACGAAGGGATGTTCATTGACCAGCATCGACGTATAGTCGAGCCGGTCCATGTAGGGCAGCGACTGAATCCAGGTACGCGTCTCCATCAGCTTTTCAGTGCCGCGATGGAGCAGACCGATATGCGGATCGGCACGGACGACGACCTCGCCATCCAGCTCCAGCACCAGGCGCAACACCCCGTGCGCCGACGGATGCTGCGGTCCGAAGTTGATCGTATAGTTCTTGATTTCAGCCACGGTCGCCCACCTTGCCGTAATTTTCCTCACGCACGATCCGTGGCGTATTTTCGCGCGGCTCGATGGTCACCGGCTGATAAACCACGCGGCGCAACTCCGGGTCGTAGCGCATCTCGACATAGCCAAAGATCGGGAAATCCTTGCGGAAGGGATGGCCGACAAAACCGTAATCAGTCAGGATGCGGCGCAAGTCGTTATGGCCGCTGAACATGATGCCGTAGAGGTCGAAGGCTTCGCGCTCGAACCAATTGATGCCATTCCAGACATCCATCAATGAATCGATGACCGGAAAATCGTTGTCTGTCGCGAACACGCGCAAACGTAGCCGCCAATTGTGCGTCAACGACAATAGTTGTGAGACGGCAGCAAAACGCCGCGCGGTAATCTGGTCCGCCTCGGGGAACACCACTGCGCCATAGGATGCGTAATCGACGCCGCACAAATCCATGGCCTGCTCGAAACACAAATCGGGGTGATCGCGCAAGGTGGTTGCCACCGCCAGATACTCTGCTGCGGCGACTTCCAGGGCAACTTCACCACGGTCCACAGTGAGACTCACGATGCGCTCACCGAGCGCATCCCGCAGGTTCTGACAAAGCCTGTCCAGTTTGGCGCTCATTGGCATACGTTAAATGCGAAAAAATGGTTGGCGTAGCTCATCATCGGGCAACTTGTCATCGAGCAATGGTGCAGGTACGGGTAATCTTGTTTTGCAACTGAATGATGCCGTAGAGCAGCGCCTCAGCCGTTGGCGGGCAGCCTGGCACATAGATATCTACCGGCACGATGCGGTCACAGCCACGGACCACCGAGTATGAGTAGTGATAGTAGCCACCACCATTGGCGCAGGATCCCATCGATATCACCCAGCGCGGCTCGGCCATCTGCTCATAAACTCTGCGCATGACCGGCGCCATCTTGTTGGTCAAGGTGCCGGCGACAATCATTACGTCGGCTTGACGGGGACTGGGACGAAACACGATGCCGAAGCGGTCGAGGTCGTAGCGCGACACTCCCGAGTGAATCATCTCGATGGCACAACAAGCGAGGCCGAAAGTAACCGGCCATAAAGAACCGGTGCGCGTCCAGTTGATGAGCTTGTCGAGCGAAGTGGTGACAAAGCCTTCCTGCAAAATACCTTCAATACTCACCCGATCACTCCCAGTCGAGGGCGCCCTTGGCCCAAGCGTAAATATCAGCGACCACCAACAGGGCGATGAAAATCATCATGGAGCCAAAGCCGAAAAAGGCAAATTCCGGGGTTAGTGCAATCTCCTTGAAGATCGCAGCCCAAGGCAACAAGAAAGCCACTTCGAGATCGAAGATGATGAAAATGATGGCAATCAAGTAATAGCGCGCATCGAATTTCATGCGGGCATCCTCGAAAGCCTCAAAGCCACACTCGTAGGGCGAGAGCTTTTCCGGGTCGGGTCGATGGGGACCAACCAGTCGGCCAATGATCAGTGGCGCGCAACCAAAGATCAAGGCAACAATGACGAAAATGAGAATCGGGAAATAATTTTCCAGCATTTTTGTGATTTGTGCTGCGCCGTAGTTGCTACTGCGGCTGCGCTGCTCAACTCCGAAAATGAACCTCAAAATACTTGGTGCCGACGGCGAGACTCGAACTCGCACAGCTTTCGCCACTACCCCCTCAAGATAGCGTGTCTACCAATTTCACCACGTCGGCGGACGTTGTCTTGCGGTACTACTCAACCGTCATTCACTGCCCGGCACACTCCGGCAACTGACTAAACAGACGTACCGAAATTTCAGGGCGCGAGTATAAAGCACGTAGCGTGGTGCGGTGCAAAAAAAATAGTAATCGCCGCATCAAACCGCGTAGTTCCTTGCAAAGCGCCTGCGGCGCTGATTACCGCTTTCAGTTCCGCTCGTGACGATAAACGGTGGCCAGCAGATCACGCGCCATTCGTCCCGCCACATCATTCATGATTTGGTACAAGTTACGCGCAATGCCATCGCGCAATGGGACCAGCAGTGCCGGCAGGCGAAGCGACCGGCTCAGAGCTTGTGTTTCGAGCGCATACAATCGCATCAGGTCGTGAATCAATTGCTGAAGTTCGGCACGCGAAAAACTCGCCTGCAAAGCCTTTCGGCCATTTTTACCCTTCGGCCAGCGTTCCAGAATGGCATACGCCGCATCAAGCAGTCGCCCAATCCGACGAACACGAATTGGCTCGATCTCCTCATAGCGAATCACGATACTCACAGGCAATCCCCTTACCCGCGCCAGAAACGCACTGTCGATCTCTCGAGTAGCCTGAAACAACTGGCGCAACATGGCTTCATTTGGCGCAACCCCCTGCCGCAGCGCTTCGTTTGCACGACGAATCACCAGTGCGTCTTTTTGTACTTCCTTGGCAACATTCTGGGCCAGAAACGGCTCGATGCGCGGCAGCGCAATGCGCAACGGCAGCACCGCTCGCAAGGCATCGGTAGTACGACGACTGTAAGCCACAAGGATCCTGCGGTCGATAGCGACCAAGGCATCTACAGGCGTCATGCCAAAAACTTGCCGGGTGTTCAGTGCAATTGCGGGAGCGGGCTACTCAGTCGTGCCGTTCGCCATGGGTTTGACGGCGCGATGCATCCCGATCATGCCGACCAGTAGTGACTTGGCAACAACGTCGCGATAACCCAGTTCGCTCAACACCTGGGATAGCTCGTCAGCCGAATAGAACAACTCAATCGCATCGATGAAGTATTTCTTGACGCCCCAGGCAGCCGAACCGCTGCGGAAGAATAACCCGGTGACCGCCAGACTGCCGCGCAAATAGGCGTAGTAAAGCTTTTCGACAACAGGATTGCCGGGACGCAGCATGTCACAGTGATGGAAGCGACCGCCAGGCTTCAGCACACGACGTATCTCGGTGAAAAGATCGCGCACCCGCAAGTGTCGCGACGCCCATTGCAGTGTGACCACATCGAAATGATTGTCAGGAAAAGGCAACACATGCACATCGCCAATGTTGCTGCGAATCTCCAGACCGCGCGCCTGCGCCCGCTGCCGTCCGACCTCCTGCATCGCTGCGCTGCGATCAATGGCATGCACCTCAAGGCTGGGTTCACGACCAAGCAGTGCGATGCCTACGGCATTGGTACCGGCACAAACGTCGAGCACCCGCTGGCCGGGACGCAACTCGATGAGAGACATGAAATTGCGCAGAAACCAGCCCCACAAACCGAAGCTGGCAAAGTAGTTGGCACGATCGTAGTACGGCGCGACATCGACGAACACGTCATGCAAATCCTCTTTCCAGACGGTGCCGAAGCGCTCTTCGCGCAGCTTTTCGCGAACTGCTAGTGGTGGCGGACTCATTTTGATTGGGCGAAAGTTGCGATTGTTCTGATTATTTTGGGATGTCCTGGGACTTCGAGCCATCCGGAGCTGGCACAGGAACAACGGCAGGCGCAGTTGTCGGAGGCGCCTTTTGTACGGCTGCATCCATCACGCTGCCACCTACAGTTGTCGGCTGTTTGCTCGCCATGTAGGCCAAACCAAGACTGGTCAGGAAGAAGATCGTTGCCAGAACCGCTGTGGCGCGTGACAGGAAGTTTGCCGCGCCGGTGGCACCGAACAGACTGCCGGAAGCCCCGCCACCAAAAGCAGCACCCATGTCGGCACCCTTGCCATGTTGCATCAGCACCAAACCGATGACGCTCAACCCGACCAGAATGTGCGCGGTCAGGGTTATCGTAAATATCACATCCATAAATATTCCTTTTTATTAGACTGTGGCAGCACAGATAGCAGCGAAATCGGTCGCCACGAGTGCCGCGCCACCGATCAGGCCGCCGTCGATATCCGGCTGCGCCATGAGTTCTTTTGCATTGCCCGGCTTCATGCTGCCACCATAAAGAATGCGTAGACCAGCTGCCACACCGGCATCGTCGCGGGCCACGCGATGACGAATCAAGGCATGCACCTCCTGCGCCTGCTCGGGTGAGGCGGTACGACCGGTGCCGATGGCCCACACGGGCTCATAGGCGACAACGGCTTTAGCCAGAGCGGCAACCCCGCAGCGCGCCAGCACAGCATCCAGCTGACGCGTGACCACTGCGGCGGTTACGTTGCTTTCACGCTCATCGAGCGTTTCGCCGACACAAAAAATTGGCACTAGACCGGAATTCATTGCCGCCTCGAACTTGGCCGCTACCAGCGCATCGGTATCGCCATAGTAGCTGCGCCGCTCGGAGTGGCCAACGATCACATACCGGCAACCAAAATCCGCCAGCATTGCGGCGCTGACTTCACCGGTAAAGGCGCCCTGCGCATGCTCGGACACATCCTGCGCACCCCAAGCAACATTGCTGCCAACCAATGCAGCACGCGCCTGATCCAGGTAGGGGTAAGGTACGCAAACAGCCACATCGGCAACCAGGCCTGCCACTCCCTTACGCACTTCCTGTAGCAATGCGGAATTGGTCGCCAGACTGCCGTGCATCTTCCAATTACCGGCAACGAATTTTTTGCGCATGTTGTCAGCCCATCGTGTCAGAAAACGAGGTTTCAGAGAAGGCCAATGCCAGCGTTTGCCAGCGTTATGCCAGAACTAAAAGCTTGGGATTATAACGACCGTACCATGCCGCGGTCAATGCGCTGTGCCGACCCACTCATTGCCCAGTCATCCAGCCTGGCGCACGCCGTTAGCAGCGGTAGCTAACTGTCAATGGTGAGCTCAAAACAACTCAACCGAATCTACCCGTAATGTAATCCTCGGTCTGCTTGTTCTTGGGCTTGATGAAGACTTGGTCGGTCACGCCGAACTCGATAAGCTCACCGATGTACATGTAAGCGGTGAAATCGGAAATGCGCGCCGCCTGCTGCATGTTGTGAGTGACGATCAGGATCGTCACCTTCTCCTTTAGCTCGGTGATCAGTTCCTCGATGCTTGCGGTGGCGATCGGGTCGAGGGCGGAAGTCGGTTCGTCGAAGAGGATGATTTCAGGATCGGCGGCCAGGGCGCGGGCGATACACAACCGCTGCTGCTGGCCTCCGGAAAGATTGGCGCCCAGATCGTTCAGGCGGTGCTTTACCTCGTCCCACAGGGCCGCCCCCTTCAACGAGTGCTGGACGCGATCCGCAAGCTCGCTTTTGTTCGTCAAGCCACGCACGCGCAAACTGTAGGCGACGTTCTCAAAAATCGACTTGGGAAATGGATTGGGCTTCTGGAATACCATCGAAATGCGCATGCGCACCTCGATTGGATCAACCTCCCTGGCCAACAGGTTGGTGTTATCCGGTTGCATGACGATCTCGCCCTGATAACGATTTCCCGGGTAAAGATCGTGCATGCGATTGAACGAACGCAACAGCGTTGACTTGCCGCACCCGGACGGGCCGATCAAGGCGGTCACCTTCTTGTCGTAGAGCGGCATGTTGATGTCTTTCAGCGCCTGAAAATCGCCGTAATAGAACCCGAAGTTGCGGCATTCGGCCTTGATCGCCGCGTTGGCATCGGGCTCGATATTGAGGGTGGTTTCGTTACTCATTGTGGGGGGTGCTCATTCAAAGTTAGTTACCACGTAATGTTCTTGCGCAGGCGATAGCGCAGCCAGATCGCCGCGCCGTTCATGGCCAGCGTCATCAGCACCAGAATGAAGCCGGCGGCGGCGGCATTGGCCTGGAAGGCGGCCTCCGGGCGGGATGTCCAGTTGAACATCTGGATCGGCATCACCGTGAAAGGCGCGAACAGCCAGTCGAACAGGCCGGCCGGTGGCTCGCCGGCAAACGGCAGCGGCGGCAGAAAGGCGATGAAGGTCAGCGCGCCGATGGTGATGATGGGCGCGGTCTCGCCGATGGCGCGGGCCATGCCGATAATGACGCCGGTGAGGATGCCAGCCGAGGAATAGGGCAGGATGTGGTCGCGCACCGTCTGCCAGTTCGTTGCGCCGCAAGCATAGGAGCCTTCGCGGATGATCTGCGGAATAGAGCGGATCGCCTCGCGCGTGGCGACGATCACCACCGGCAGAATCAAGAGTGCCAGCGTGAGACCGGCCGAGAGAATGCTCTGGCCCAAACCGAACTGATAGACGAACAGGCCGAGTGCCAGCAGGCCATAGACGATGGACGGCACGCCGGCGAGATTGGTGATGTTGATCTCGATCAGGTCGGTCACCCAGTGCTTCGGTGCGTACTCCTCAAGGTAGACGCCCGCTGCCACGCCCAGGGGCACGGCCGCCAGCCCGGTGACGATCATTACCAGCACCGTACCGACCCAGGCCGACAGGATGCCGGCCTGCCCCGCGTGGCGCGAGGGGAAGTTGGTGAAGAAACCGACGTCAATGCGGCCCATGCCCTGAATCGCCATGTCGACGAACAGCGTCATGAAAGTCAGCACACCGACCATCAGGGCAAGGATGCCGAGCACGCCGAAGAAGGCGTCCCAGCGCTTGGCGCGCGCGATGATGTTGCGGATGGCCTGGAGATCCTGTGGGGTCATGCCGTCCTCGCCAAGCCGCCCCAAGAGGAGGGGAAATCAGCAAACCGGAAGGCGCGTGGCGCCTGAACCACAGTCACCCCCCTGTGAAGGGGGGGCGGGGGGGATGGGCGTTTATTCATCAATACACCTCGCGGAAGCGCTTGCGCAGGTAATGGCCAAGCAGGTTGAACATCAGCGTCAGCAGCAGCAGCGAAAGGCCGGCGGCAAAAATCGTCTGGTAGCCGATGGAGCCGTGCGGCAGGTCGCCCAGCGCCACCTGCACGATGTAGGAGGTGATGGTCGCGCCCGACTCGGTGGGATTGAAGGTCAGGTTCGGCTGCATGCCGGCGGCGACCGCCAGAATCATGGTCTCGCCGACCGCGCGCGAAATGCCGAGGATGTAGGCCGAGGCGATGCCCGACGTCGCCGCTGGCATCACCACGCGCAGCGCCGTCTGCAGCCGTGTCGCACCCATCGCGTAGGACCCCTCGCGCAGCGCCATCGGCACCGCGCGCATGGCGTCCTCGGACAACGAGGCGACATAGGGAATGATCATCACCCCCATGATCAAGCCGGCGGACAGCAGGTTGAAGCCCGGCAATTCGGGATAGATCTTCTGCAGCAGTGGTGTCAGGAAGACCAGGGCGAAGTAGCCATAGACGATGGTCGGCACGCCGCCCAGGAGTTCAAGAAACGGCTTGGCGATCTCGCGCACCTTGAAGGGCGCGAACTCGGAAAGATAGATGGCAATAATGGTGCCCAGCGGGATCGCCACGGCCAGCGCCACGGCGGAACTGGTGATGGTGCCCGAGAGCAGCACCATGATGCCGTAATGGGCGTCGTCGAACAGCGGCGTCCATTGGGTGTCGAAGAGAAACCTCGAGAGCGGCACCGCCTCGAAGAAAATCCACGATTCCTTGACCAGGATGTAGACGATCGCGGCCGTCGTGAATACCGAAATCAGCGCGGCGCAGAACAGCAGGGCCTCGATGAAACGCTCCTTGATGTGACGCGACGCCTTTTTGCGCAGGCGGTCGCTGACATTCGCGGTAGGCGGGACGGGGGGTACAGTCACGGTGGTGCTCATGATCCGGGTCGAAAAGGGGTGAACAATAAGGCCACTCATGCGCGGCCGGCAAGCGATATCAGCGGTTGTGAAAAAGTAACTACTCAGATGCTCATCAAAACCCCCGTCATTCCCGCCTGCGCGGGAATGACGGGCAGGTGTGTGCTGAGTAGTTACAATCTCGGATCAATTATTCCTTGGGATCGCGCTTGAGCAGGTCGGCCACTTTCACGCCTATTTCGGCGTGACCGCCGAAGGCGGTGCCGGTCTTCTTCTTGCTGAAGTTGTCCAGCGCATGCTTGTAGTCGGCGTCGGTCAGCGGTACATACTTGACTTCCTTGGCCAGCTTGCCGCCGTGCTTCAGGTAGTACTCGATGAATTCCTTGACCTCGGGCTTATCGGCCGACTTGGCACTGATGTAGATGAAGATCGGGCGCGACAGCGGTTCGTATGAACCGTCCATGACCGCTTCGAGCGAAGGCGTGACGGCAACGCCCTTCTTGTTCACCACCGGCACGGCCTTCAGCTTGTCCTTGTTCTCGAAATAATAGGCGAAGCCGAAGTAGCCCAGCCCGCCGACGTCGCGCGAAACACCCTGCACCAGCACGTTGTCGTCTTCCGAGGCGGTGAAGTCGCCGCGCGAGGACTTGGATTTGCCGACGACAGCCTCGGTGAAGTAGTCAAAGGTGCCGGAATCGGCACCGGGGCCGTAGAGCTTCAGGTTCTGGTCGGGCCAGGCCGGATTGATCTGGTTCCACTTGGTGACCTTGCCCTGCGCGCCCGGCTCCCACATCGTCTTGAGCTCGGCGACGGTAATTTGCTTGAGGAAGCTGTTCTTCGGATTCATCACCACGGTCAGCGCGTCGAAGGCGATGGGCAGCTCGATGTACTTGATGCCAGCCTCACGGCAGGCGGCCATTTCCTTCTCGACGATGGGGCGCGAGGCATTGGAGACGTCGGTCTCGCCGCGACAGAACTTCTTGAAGCCGCCGCCGGTGCCGGAGATGCCGACGGTGACGCGCACGGCACCCTTCTTGGCCTTCTGGAAGTCCTCGGCCACCGCCTCGGTGATCGGGAACACGGTCGAGGAACCGTCGATCTTGACCAGGGCTTGCGCATAAGCGCCGGTAGCCGCAGTGGCACCCACGGCAGCGACTAGCGTCGCAATCATTTTCACACGAATATTCATTGACTTATCTCCTTAGTTGGGGGGAAAGGTTCCTGCAACGAGAGCAGTCTAGGCAGCAATTATTACGCCTTTGTGACAGGCTGCAATAATTCGCTGCGGTGCAGTAATGATGGTCGCCGCCAGCGTGACACTTTCGAACGGCCTGTCATCGTGGCGCAACAAACGGGAGGCATGGTAAGCGCCATGCTTGCATCCAACCACCGCTCCCGTTTCCTGCGCGTCCTGATGATCTCGGATGTATATTTTCCGCGTATCAACGGTGTCTCGACCTCGATCGAGACCTTTCGCGCCGACCTCGCCGCCGAGGGTATCCAGGTGCGGCTGATCGCACCCGACTATCCCGAGCGCCACGACGCTCCGGCCACTTGGCGCGTACCCTCCCGCCGCGTGCCCTTCGACCCCGAAGATCGGCTGATGCGCTGGCGGCTGCTCAATCACACCGCGCATCGCCTCGCCGCCGAAGGCATCGACCTGGTCCATGTGCAGACGCCCTTCGCCGCCCATTACGCCGGCATGCGCACCGCGCGCCGCCACCATGTACCGGTGCTGGCCACTTACCACACCCATTTCGAGGAATATATCGCCCATTACCTGCCGGCGCTGCCACGCCCGTTGCTCAAGGCAGCGGCGCGACGCATCGCCGTCGGCCAGTGCAACGGGCTTGACGCCGTGGTGGTGCCTTCGCGCGCCATGCATGAGACGCTGAGCGGCTACGGCGTGAAGGCGCCACTGCACGTTCTGCCCACCGGCATCCCGGTGGGCAATTTCACTTCCGGCAACGGCGCGCTGTTCCGTTCCCGCCACGGCATCGCCGCCGACCGCCCGGTGGCATTGTTCGTCGGTCGCGTCGCCCACGAAAAAAGCATCGACTTTCTCATCGAGGCCATGGCCGCCGCCGTGCGCCAGCGGCCCGACCTGCTGCTGATCGTCGCTGGCGAGGGGCCCGCCCTGCCCGCCCTGCGCCGCCAGTCCGAACACGCTGGTCTGAGTAACAGCATCCGCTTCGTCGGCTATCTTGACCGCATTCAGGAACTGCCAGACTGCTACGCAGCGGCCGACGTCTTTGCCTTCGCTTCGCGCACCGAGACACAGGGCCTGGTGCTGCTCGAAGCCATGGCCGCCGGCCTGCCCGTCTTCGCTTTGGCCGTGATGGGGACACGCGACATACTTGACGTCCAGCGCGGCGCTGTCATCGCGCCGGACGACGCCGTTGCCTTCGGCAATGGGCTGGCGACACTCGTCGGCAATCGCGAGCGACTCGACAGGCTGTCGGCCGAGGGGCGCAACTACGCACTGGAATGGGCCGCGCCGGTGCGCGCCCGCCAACTCGCCCGCCTGTATCGCTCGCTGGTACAGCAAGCGCATGAATAGCACCAACCTCAAGGCATTCCCGCGACCCACGGTTCAGCGCGGTTCGCCCTGGTGCGGCCCGGCGCAATACCCGCTACGGGCCACTTCGTCCCGCCAGTCCCACGGGGATTTCCTTCGGTCACACCGACTTTCTAGCCGGACGCAGGGCCACCGATGGCCGACCAGAAATTTCCCTGGCGATTGAGAAATTCGTCGCAACTCATGTAGTGCGTGCCATCGCAGGAAAAGGTGAGGCTGACCATGCCGTTGAAGATGTTGATCGACGCCGAGCGCAGGTAGATGGTCTGGTCGGCAAGGCGCAGTTCGCGCATGGCAGCGAGCATGGGCTTCACGCTCTCCCGCTGGATCAGCGCATCCGCCGGCCAACGCTGGGACGGATAGAGCAGGCAGACATCGGGATCGGCCAGCGCCTCCTGGTCGAAAATGCGGTAGCGAAACGGGTCGTCGATGAACCAGCCGGTGGCGCGACTGCTGGAGAAGTGGATCACCACCTGGAACATGCCACGCTCGGTGATGAGTTCTTCGAGGATGGCCTGCGCCTGGTCAATGTCGCGATCCATCGGGCTCTCCACCCGCTGCTGCAGAAAGACGCCACTGCGGATCGACGGATCACCCTTGACCTGTCGCCACTCGCGCGACTCCTCGCGTAATGCGGCGGCGACCGGCAGATCGCGCAGGTCGAAGTCGGCGCCGAGAAAGCCGATGGCCTGCTCGCCGTCGCGTACGACATGGAGCGCCGTCAGCGAGGGCCGCCCCGTCAGGCCGACATAGGCGTCGGAAAGCAGGAAACCCCAAGGTGGCAGCGGTTCCCTCATATAAGGCCGCTGCGAGCGGTCGCGGCCGAAATGGCCGGGGGTGATGCGCTCGACGTCAACGTTGTCGCTGATCTGCACGCCGGCGCTATCGAGCGCATAGATCGAGACAACCCGGGGAATGCCACTGCAACCAACGGCCAGCAGATCGTTCAGGCGCTGACGGTCGCCCCAAACGGCGGTGCACAGCCCGGCCAGTCGCGCCATCGGTTCGTGTAACCAGCGCCCCAGTTCGGCGCGCTTGCGATAGACATCGTCCTTCCATTTTTCATCCATGGTCAGGATCCTTCACTCAGGATATTGTTGCAATGCAACATGATACCTGTCCCCTGCCCGCGCGTCCGGCCAGCGCCAACTTTTTATGACCACGCTGTAATCGCACTGTAATAATTTCCCGCGGGGTGACGACATACAATCACCGCAATCCCATTTTAGTAACCGGGCCATTCCATGGCAATCCAGACTACCCTAAAGCTCGACCTGCCCGAGGCAGCGCAAGCCCCGTTCATGCGCCACCCGCTGCTGCGGCGCGCCGCCAGTCGCCGCCGCGAGTCGCTGCTCAGTATCTATTACGACACGCGCCAACTCACGCTGCGCCAGCAGGGCATCACCCTGCACCTGCGCAAGCATGGCACCGGATGGTTGCAGACGGTCAAGCACAATACCGACACGGTAGACGCACTCATCACGCAGCCAGAATGGGAAGTGCCCTATCCCAATCGCTTCGACTTCTCCGCGATCGATGCCGCGGCCGTGCGCCGCGTGCTGGAAAAGCCCAGAGTGGCGCAGGACCTCACCGCCCTGTTCGAAACCAGCTTCCGCCGCACCATCTGGCAGTTGGAGCCGGCACACGGCACGACGCTGCTGGTAATACTCGACCACGGCTGGATCGCCTCGCGCGGCCGGCGGACGCCGCTCTCTGAGGTCGAGATCAAGCTGGTGAGCGGATCAAAGGCACAGCTCTACGCAGTGGCCTTCGCTCTCGCCGCGCGCATTCCGCTGACGCCCGCGCTCATGTCCAAGGCCGCGCGCGGTTACCACTTGGCCAGCGACACCCGCCCCGCGCCGCTGCGCGCCACCGCCGCGTCCATCGCCGCCGCCGACCACCCATTGGCCGCCTTCCGCACCATCGCCCTCAACTGTTTGGCGCACCTGCATCACAACCACGCCGGCGCCCTGCTCGGCGACGATCCCGAGTATGTGCACCAGATGCGCGTGGCGACAAGGCGGCTCTTCGCGGCCCTGCGCATGTTCGCACCGGTGCTGCCGACGGAGTTCGCCGCGCAAATGGCGCCACCCCTGCGCGAGCTGATGGCCACGCTCGGCCGCACCCGCGACTTCGACGTACTGCTGGCCGAGATCGTCGCCCCCGTCAGCGCGGCGCTCGCCGCCGACTCGCGCATCTTGGCGCTGGCCGGCATCCTCGCCGACCGGCTCCATGCCACGCGCAATGAGACCGTCGCCTTCCTCGCGCGCCCCGGCTACGGTCACCTGCCGCTGCTGGCGGCTTCGCTGCTGCACGGCAAGGCCCTGGCCGAACCGGCGGCAGGCGAGCCCGCCCTCACCCTGCTCGATTTCGCCCAGCGCCGCCTGCGCAAACTGCAAGGGCGCACACATCTTCTGGCGGAACTCGCCCGCATCGACGATCCATCCTCGCTGCATGCCCTGCGCATCGCCATCAAGCGCCTGCGCTACGCGCTCGAGTTCTTCGGCCCCTTGCTGCCCAAGCGTTCTTTCGCGACGGCGGCGCAGCGACTGGCAATGCTGCAGGACAAGCTCGGCCAGCTCAGCGACTTGGCCAACGCCGGAACGGTACTGATGGCCTGCGCCGGTGCCAACCCAGATCTGCGCGAGGCGGTGGCGCTGATCGGCGGCTGGCACGGTCCGCGCCACGCCGCGCTACTCGGCGCGGTACCCGAGCAACTGAAGGCAGTCGCTGCGCTGCGCCTGCCGAAACTCAAATAACCGCCGGCCCGCCGCCCGCCGCCATCTCGCCGCCCACGCGCACCGCGTCATCGCCCCCGTCGGCGGCGCGCCGCGCCCGGATTAATGTAACTGTAACCTCGCCGTCATCGTCGTGTCGCACGGCGCCCGCAGCATGTGTGATCATGCGCATCGCCCTTGTCACCGAGACCTACCCGCCCGAAGTTAACGGCGTCGCCATGACACTGGGGCGACTTGCCGATGGCCTGCGCCAGCGCGGCCACACCCTGCACCTGGTGCGTCCGCGCCAGGTACGTGGGGAACAGCCGGCGATGACGGCCGACTTGCGCGAGATGCTGGTAGGCAGCCTGCCGCTGCCGCGCTACCCAGGCCTGCGTTTTGGCCTGCCGGCGCACGGTGCGCTGCTCAAGTCCTGGCGCGAACAGCGGCCGGACATCGTCCATGTCGCCACCGAAGGACCGCTGGGCTGGTCGGCGCTGACTGCGGCGCGGCGGCTCGACCTGCCGATCAGCTCGAGCTTTCATACCAATTTCGACGCCTACAGCGGCCACTACGGCATCGGCTGGATGCGTGGCAGCATCGAGCGCTACCTGCGCCACTTCCACAACCGCAGCCAGGTCACGCTGGTGCCGACGCAGGAGATCGTGCGCCGTCTCACCAGCGCCGACTTTCAAAATTTGAAGGTGATGGCGCGCGGCGTCGACACCCAGCTCTTCAATCCGCAACGCCGCTCCGCAGCGTTGCGCCAGCAATGGGGCGCGGACGCGAACACGCTGGTCGTCGCCACGGTCGGCCGACTGGCGGCCGAAAAGAATCTGGACCTCGCCGTCTTTGCCTTCGACGCGCTGCACCGGGCGTACCCGAATTCCCGGCTGTTGTTTGTTGGCGACGGCCCGCAAAAGTCAGCGCTGGCGGCACGCCACCCCGAGCACATCTTTGCCGGCATGCGCCACGGCGAGGATCTCGCCGCGCACTACGCCTCGGCCGACATCTTCCTGCTCCCCAGTCTCACCGAGACCTACGGCAACGTCACGCTCGAGGCCATGGCCAGCGGACTCGGTGTCGTCGCCTACGCCAGCGCCGCCGCCCTTGATCTGATCGACGACGGCCGCAACGGACTACTGGCACCCCCCGGCGACGAACAGCGTTTCATCGGCGCGGCCATTTCGCTCGCTGGCAACGCAGGCCTGCTCGCCCGCCTGCGCCTGCGCGCCCCGGCGCGCGTGTCGCGCCTCGGCTGGGATGCGATTCACGACACCTTCGCCGACATTCTCGAAGACCTTGCACTGATTCACTCACGCAGGAGGCATCGTGCCGTAGTGAAACCATGACCCGGAGAGTCCGCGCCATCTTCCTCTCTGACATCCACCTCGGCACGCGTGGCTGCCAGGCCGAGCGCCTGCTCGACTTCCTGCGCGACCACGAGGCCGAATACCTGTTCCTGGTCGGCGACATCATCGATTTCTGGGTCATGAACCGCGGCATCCAGTGGTCGGCGGCGCAGAACACCGTGGTGCAGAAGCTGCTGCGCCGCGCCCGCCACGGCGAAAAGATCTTTCTCATCCCAGGCAACCACGACGAGGCGCTGCGCGAATACCTCGACATGAACTTCGGCGGCATCCAGGTGGTGGGCGAATACATCCACGCCGCCGCCGACGGCCGACGTTACTTGCTGATCCACGGCGACGAGTTCGACCAAGTGACGCGCCATCATCGCTGGGTTGCGATGCTCGGCGACATCGCCTACAACGGGCTGGTGCGGATCAATGCCTGGCTGTCGTGGCTGCGGCGCCGCTTCAACCGTCCCGGCTACTGGTCGCTCGCCGGCTATGCCAAGCGCAAGGTCAAGACGGCGGTGAGCTTCATTTTCGACTTCGAGGACTCGGTGATCCGCGCCGCGCGCGAACGCGGCGTCGATGGCGTGATCTGCGGCCACATCCACAGCGCGACCATCCGCGAAGCCAACGGTATCACCTACCTCAACTGCGGCGACTGGGTCGACAGCTGCACGGCCATCGTCGAGCATCTTGACGGCCGCATGGAGCTAATCCACTACCATGCAGCGGCGCCGCAGCACCTGCCGCAAGCAGTGATCGCGCCATCGAGAGAACCACCGTCCCGATCGCCGCGCCCGCGGCCGCGCGAAGTGGAGTCGGCCATCGCGGCGGTGGCCGACAGTGCGATCAGATAGGCGAAGCGACGGCCTGCGGAATCCTCGATGGCATGACCGAAGGTGATCTTGATTGGAATAGATTCACCTGGTTACCGCCAGCAGGGCCAGCCCGAGACATATCACTGCAATGCCCGCCAGCCGCATGCGCCAGTGGGCGCGCTCGCGGAACAGGGAAATAGACAGGATGCCGGCAATGACAATGCCAGCGTTGGTGAAGGTCACCACCACGGCGGCGGGCAGATCGCGCATGGCGTGGATCACCAGGGCGTAGGCCAGGCCGATGCTGCCCCCCGCAATCAACAGATAAGGCAGCCGGGGCGCGCGTTGCGGCCGCCACGCGCCGTGCTTCAGGCGCATTTGCAGGGTCAGCGCGAGGAACGAAGCCGTGTAGCCGACGGTCACGAAGCCGACTAGGCTGCCGAAGGTGGGCAGATAAGCCGTCGCCGCCTTGTCGCTCAGGGAATAGACGCTGGTCGCCAGCGCCGCAACCAGCGCCAGCGGCAAGGCCGCGAAGCCGTCCTTGCGCCACGCCGTGCCGGCCAGCAGCATGAGCCCCGCAACGCTGATCAGCATCGCGCCCCAGGCGGACAAACCCAGGGATTCGCCGAAGAACAGCACGCTCCACAATCCAATCAGCAGCGGCGAACTACGCACGAGGGGGTAAACCAGCGCCACCGGCGCGTGCGCATAGGCGCGGTTGAGTGCAAGAAAGTAGAGCGTATTGCCGCTGGCCGACACCAGCAGAAAAACCAGCAGTTCCCGGCTCCAGATCGCCTCGCTCGCCAGCGCGTAAAGTCCCCACAGGCCGAGCGTCGCGCAATGAAGCGCCAACGCCCACCACAGCATATGGGTTTGGGCGCCCTGGTATCGAACCAGCAGGTTCCACGTCACATGCATCGCCACCGACCCGCCGATAGCCAGATACGCTTGTTCGAGCACTGTGCTTACCGCGCCGGCATGCCGGAGGAAAGGTCGATAACGTCGCCGTCGCGGGCAACGCATACCTGCGTCGGCAACGAGCGCCCGTTATCTTTCAGCCAGGCGTCCAGTTCATGACCGACATGGGTCAGCCAGGCGCGTTGCGGCCGGACCGCCGCGATGACCGCCAGGGCCAGGGTAAGATCGTTGTGGTTTTTCGAGGCGACGGACAGGGGCGAAGGGGAGCAATCGATCACCAATGCCGCAGGCTGCCAGTCGCGCAGGAACGCCTCGGTCCGGGGCGGCAGCCCGGCGGTGTCGGTGAGATAGGCGATCCTGCCGCCCTGGTGTTCAAGACAGTAGCCCAGCGTGACTTTCGAGTGGATCAGGGGCACCGGCGTGATGGTTACCGCCTCCTCGCGCAAAGTTTCGAATTTCCGCACCGGCCGGAAATCCAGCAGCCCCGGGTTTTTGTACAGATCGGCGCAACCTTCCGAATCCGGCGGGCAATAAGTTGGAATCCGCTTCCCCAATCCCCAGCACAAATGGAACAGCCCCTGCACATGGTCGGGGTGAAAGTGGGTCAGCAAAATCGCTGGAAAATCGCCCGATGCAAAGCGCTCCGCAAGATTCATCAAGCCGGCATCGACAAGCAGCCGCATTGCGCTTGTCGGCCTGGGCACAGGCGAAGTCGAGCGGAAAGTGTACGTTCGGGCGCGGTTCGACTTCCTTTTCCAGGGCGTCGCAATGCAGGTCGATCATGCCGGGGATCAGCGTCTTGCCACGCCGGTCGATGCTTTGCGCACCGTTGTCCGATGCGGGGTTGATGGCGACGATGACGTCGTCTTCGATCAGCAGCGTGGCGTCTTCGAGCACGGCGTCGCGGAGCACCACGCGGGCGCCGGTAAGATAGCGCTTGTTCATGCGAGCTTCTGCTTTGCTGAGGATGTCTGTTTGCCGCCGACCTCGATACCGGCGATGGTTTCCATGGCACGAATCACCGCGGCCAGGTGCTCCCCGCCATGCCCCAGGCTTGCTGCCTCCTGATATACCTGCCGTGCGAGTGCCGGCAACAACAGGCGCACACCGTTCTCGCCGGCCATTTGCAATGCACAGTCGAGATCCTTGATGATGCCATCCACGGTGAACGCCGCCGTGAAGTCTCGCGGCAGGATCGCTTCTGGCACGGAACGGTCGAGCGCACGGCACTGGCCGGAACTGAGTTGCAGGACTTCGAACAGCCTCTGCGGATCAAGCCCCATTCGTGTTCCCATGACCATGGCCTCCGCCACCAGCACATGGGCCGCGCCGGTCAGGATCTGGTTGCACAGCTTGGCCGCATTGCCGGCGCCCACCGCTCCCATGTGGAAAATGTTGCGGCCGAAGACCTGCAAAACTGGGCGAAGTTGCTCCAGCACTGTCGCATCACCGCCAACCATGACGGCCAGAGTGCCCGTTTCCGCACCGCGCGGCCCGCCGCTGATCGGCGCATCCAGGAAGGCTACATTTATCGCTGCCAGGGCAGCCGCGATTTTCAGGCTGACGGCCGGATGCGTGGTGCTGGTGTCGACACAAGTTTGGCCGCTGCGCGCACCGGCCAGCACACCATGGGGGCCAAGATAGATTTGCTCGATTTCGGCCGGACTCATCACGCAGGTCACCAGAATATCTGCCGCAGCCATGGCTGCGGCCGGGGTGTCCGCCGCTGTCGCGCCGAGGGCGACCAGGCGTTCGACGGCCCCCTGGCTGCGATTGTGCGCAGTCACCCGATACCCTGCCTTGAGCAGGTTCTGTGCCATCGGGAAGCCCATGCGCCCCAGGCCGATAAAACCTATTTTCATATTTCCTATCCTTCAGTGACGGCTTGTCGATGCGTTTGCAAAGCATCGACTAAGGCATGGCCAGCAGCCACCAGGCTGTCGTCGTTGCTGATTTCAATGACCGGCAATCCTTCCGGCAGGGGCGGCTGGTGAGCGATACGGGCAATGATTTCATCGGTGCTTTCCCGGCGACGCTGCGCCAGCCGCTGGGCGAGTGCTGCCGGACTGGCGGTGATGGCGATTACCCGCATGCCCGGATAGCACTGGCGCGCCACGGGCAGATGCTCCCGGGAACCATTGAGCACCACCGTGTAACCTGCGCGCAACCAGGCATCAATCTCGCGGTCAATGCCATAACGCAGGCCGTGGCTATCCCAATGCAAGGCGAAACGTTCGGCGGCAAGCCGGTCTGCAAACTCGTCACGACTCAAGGCATGGTGATCCTCACCCCCCGCCGTCGCCGGTCGGGTGATGTGACGACGCACAAAACGAAAATCCTGATTATTTTCCAGGGACGACCGGGCATGGGCCAGCAAGCTGTCCTTGCCCACCCCGGAGGGGCCGACAACGAATATCAGGCACCCGGTCATGCAACGCTACTACCGGCGAAGGGGAAGCGTCGTACCAAGCGAAATGGCGCTTGTGGAAAAGGTTCCACGTAAAGTGCCAGACCATCGACGCGACATGGCTGCAGCAATGCGCTGGAGAAATGATCGACCAGCCAGGGAAGCAGCCGGGCACGCAGGTCCGGCGTCGTAACCTGAAACAGCGTGATGTGAAAACGGAAATCTTCAAAGACATGGGGATATCCCCAGTTTGCAATATGCATACGCGCCTTGGCACCAAGGGTTTCCGGACGACGCCGGGCGAGTTCGGCAGCATCCGGCGGCGCACGAAAATCGTCAAACTCCGTGACGCAGGCGTCTGCCAGGGCGTGCAGTTCGGCGCTGGGCTGACGCATTTGCAAGGCAATGAAGCCATCCAGCACCGTCACTTCCAGCAGCGGCAAATCAAATGACTGACGGGCAGAGGAAAATTCAGTGAGGCGCCCCGCGAGATCCGACTCTTTGCATACCTCGGCAAGCCGGAAAGGCGCTTTGAGCGTGGCATGTAACCCGTAGCGGCGCGGCGCGGCGGTGAAAGTAGCAACTTCTACGGGAGTGAAACCGGGAACACCTGGCTGGATCAGGACATCGCCCGTGTCAGGATCACGCCCTAGCCAGCGGTTACCCAACGCCCACAGGGGGTGGCTGGCGGCTGGGGAAAAATACACGGCATAACGCATTAACGGAGTGTAAGCGGCCTATGTGACAGTTTTATGTAGATGTCTAGACAGCGCAATGATTTCCTTCTAGCATGGACGCGGAATTTATCAGGAGACTCCGCCATGCGCCACTTTCACATCGCCGCCCACAACCTTCCGCCTGCCGTCCGCCTCGGGGAAGCGCCCACGCTGTCGCCTTCCGCCATTGTGCGCGACTGCCATTTTGGGCGTTATACCCAAGTGGGCGATCAATCGAGCCTCGACGACTGCATGCTGGATGACTACTCCTATCTTCAGCACTACTGCGACCTGAAGTCCACGGACGTTGGCAAGTTCGCCAACATCGCCTCGATGGTTCGCGTCAACCCCGGCTTTCATCCGCTGGAACGGCCGACCCTGCATCATTTCACTTACCGTCGGGCCATGTTCGGCATGGCAGACACTGACGATGCGGATTTTTTCGCGTGGCGCCGCCGGCAACGCGTGAGCATCGGACACGACACCTGGATCGGCCATGGGGTGGTGATCATGCCCGGCATCCGCATCGGCAACGGCGCGGTGGTGGGTAGCAATTCGGTGGTGACCAAGGACGTGCCGGCCTATGCGATCGTCGCCGGCGCCCCGGCCAAACTGATCCGCCAGCGCTTTCCCAGGGCGATCGCTGCGGCCATCGAGGCCACGGCATGGTGGGATTGGGATCACGAAACCTTGGCCGAACGCATGGCCGACTTCAACGATCTGCGCAGTTTCCTTGCCAAGTACGCACCCTGATTCGCACCCGGCTTCCCGCGTGCTCAGTCGGTGTTAACCACCAGTTGCACTGCATCACCGGCAAAGCGTGAAATGCAATACTCGACGGGTTTTCCGTCCCGATCCGTATTCAACCCATCGACCTGCAACACGGGCTGGGCGCGCGGCTGTTTCAGCAGGTTCGCCGTCATCTCGTCCGGGAGTCGCGCCGTGATGCAACTCACCTTCCGGTCGTAATCATCGACGCCATAGCGGTGCAGGGCCTGCGTTATCGAGCCAGTCTCGATCACCGCCTCGGCGATCCCCGGAAATCGTTTCGCGGGGAAATAATGGCTGCTGAAATTGATCGGTGCACCGTCCACCTCGCCCAGCGTATCCACCTTCAGCAAGTTGGTGCCGACACGCACCCCCAATGCCTTGGCAATGCCGCCTGATGCGGGCAACTCCTCGCTGCCAACGACCCGCATGCTGCCGGTAAGCTGCTGACGGCGCAGGTTTTCGGAGAATCGTGTGCGCTTGCCCACGCTATAGCGCACGGCATACTCCTGCAGGAAAATGCCGCGTCCCTGCTCGACACGCACCAAGCCGCTTTTTTCCAGTTCAGAGACGGCACGACGGATAGTGTGGCGGTTAACCGAGAAACGCTCGGCCAGTTCCGCCTCGCTGGGCAGCCGTGCGTCCGGTTTGTAGACCTGATCCGCGATGTCCTTTTCCAAGCTCTGAACGATCTGCCACCAAACGGCGACGCCTGAACCACGCTGAATCATGCTGGACTACCTTTCACTGATGGGATGTCACAAATAATTCACTGACCGGTGCTTGACGGGCGACATCTTAACTGGATATGCTTCGATACATCCAGTTGTATAGACATCTATAAACATATGAATACCATCGACACTCCCGAAATACCAACGGCACGCCAAGGCTGGCTCTCAGTGCTGGCCATGGCACCTTGCGAGGCGCTGGAAAATGCCCTGACCGCATGCGCCCCCCCCTCTCTGACCTGGTTGCGGCAGCCGCAGACAGGATTGTTCATGGTGCGTGCGCGGGCTGGCGGCACCGGCGCCCAGTTCAATCTCGGGGAGGCCAGCGTTACCCGCTGCGCGGTTCAGGACGAAGACGGACGCATCGGCATCGGCTATGTCCGCGGCGGCAACGCGCGCCATGCCGAACTGGTGGCGATCTTTGACTTGCTGCTGCAGAAAGATGACTACCGCGCTGAACTGCTGGCCACGGTCATCACGCCCCTGACGGAGCGGCAACAAGCCGCCCGGCTCACCAAGAGCCGCCAGGCGGCCGCCACTCGTGTCAATTTCTACACCATGGCGCGGGAGCAGGCATGAGCACTCCGGACACCACCACAATTTCTGCGCGTCCATTGTTACCGGGGCTGGGCGATCCGGTCGATGACGCCCAAGGTATTTTCCGTGAGCTATTGATGGCCTTGTCCCGTCCGGGCATTGCCTACAGGCTCCCAAACCTGCCCGCCACACCCGACCCACTGCATCCGGCGACAGGCGCGGTGCTGCTCACCCTGATCGACCATGAAACCGCCCTGTGGCTGCAATCACCGACGGAGGAATTAACCGCCTGGCTGCGTTTCCACTGTAGCGCACCACTGGCCGTCACGCCGGCGGATGCCGTTTTTGCGGTGATCGACCGGCCGCTGGAGATGCCGCCGCTTGCCGCCTTTGCTCAGGGCGTACCCGAGTATCCGGATCGTTCGGCGACAGTGATTGTGCAGGTGGCGGGTTTTGCGCCTGACGGCTTGCGCCTCACCGGACCTGGCATAGCGAGGGAACAGCACGTCGGGATCAACGGTCTACCGGCCGGATTCTGGCGTACCTGGCAGGACAACCAGGCACGGGCGCCACTGGGTGTCGATCTGCTGTTCGTTGCCGGTGATGTCGTCCTCGGATTGCCGCGCAGCACCAGCGTTGAAATCGTTGCCGAGGGAGTTCAGTCATGTATGTAGCCGTCAAGGGAGGCGAAAATGCCATCCTCAATTCCCACGAATTGCTCGCCACTGCCCGTCGCGGCGACGCTGGCATTCCCGAAATCACGCCATTGCAAATCCGCGAGCAGCTACGGCTGGCCGTGGCGCGGGTGATGAGTGAAGGGTCGCTCTACGATGAAGATCTCGCCGCGCTGGCGCTGAAGCAGGCCGCCGGCGACCAGATCGAGGCGATCTTCCTGCTGCGCGCCTATCGCACCACGCTGCCGCGCTTTGGCTACAGCGTGCCGGTGGACACCTCGCGCATGGCACTGCAACGGCGCATCTCAGCGGCCTTCAAGGACCTGCCGGGCGGTCAGGTGCTGGGGCCAACTTACGACTATACCCAGCGCCTGCTGGATTTTTCGCTGGTTGAAATGCAGCCTGCCCCCATCCCGCCGCTGGCCGCCGAGCCGCTGCCTGACAGCATGCCGCGCGTCACCGACCTGCTTGGCCACGAAGGGCTGATGGAGGCAGAACTCCCCGCTCACGGCGATCCAGCCCCTGCGGACCTCTCGCGCGAGCCCTTGAGTTTCCCTGCCGACCGGGCGACCCGCCTGCAAAATCTGGCACGGGGCGACGAAGGTTTCCTGCTTGCCATGGGCTACTCGACCCAGCGCGGCTATGCCAACTCCCATCCCTTCGCTGGCGAAATTCGCATGGGCGACGTTGCTCTGGAGATCATTCCCGAGGAGTTGGGGTTCGCGGTCTGCATCGGCGAGATCACGCTGACCGAATGCCAGATGATCAACCAGTTTGCCGGCTCCCGCACGGTACCGCCACAGTTCACAAGAGGTTACGGTTTGGCCTTTGGCGAAGCGGAGCGCAAAGCCATGGCCATGGCGCTGGTGGACCGCTCGCTCCGCGCCAGTGAACTTGGCGAGGAAATGAAGTCGCCGGCCCAGCAACAGGAGTTTGTCCTTTCGCATTCCGACAACGTCGAGGCCAGCGGTTTTGTCCAGCACCTCAAGCTGCCCCACTACGTGGATTTCCAGTCTGAACTCGAACTGTTGCGCAAGATGCGCGCCAAGCGCGCAAAAGTCGGCGCTGGCGAGACGGCGCTGGAGGAGACTGTATGAGCTCGCAAAGAACGCAAACCGGCTACAACTTCGCCTACCTCGATGAGCAGACCAAGCGCATGATCCGTCGCGCGCTGCTCAAAGCCGTCGCCATTCCCGGCTATCAGGTACCTTTCGGCAGCCGCGAAATGCCGTTGCCTTACGGCTGGGGCACCGGCGGCATTCAGGTCACTGCATCGATTCTCGGCCGCGATGACGTGCTGAAAGTCATCGACCAGGGCTCGGACGACACCACCAACGCGGTCAACATCCGGCGTTTTTTCGAGCGCACCGCCGGGGTAGCGACCACCGAGCGCACCGAAGACGCGACAATCATCCAGACACGCCACCGCATTCCGGAAAAACCGCTCAGCGAAGATCAGATCATGGTCTACCAGGTGCCACTACCGGAACCCATGGGTCGCCTGGAACCGCAGGAGGTGGTGACGCGCAAGCTGCACGCGCTGGCCGACTACGGCCTGATGCACGTCAAGCTGTATGAGGACATTGCCCGTTACGGCCATATCGCCAGCACCTACGATTACCCGGTTTTGGTCAATGGCCGCTATTTGATGGCGCCGTCACCGATTCCGAAGTTCGACAACCCGAAGCTGCACATGAGCCCGGCCCTGCAACTCTTCGGCGCCGGCCGCGAAAAACGCGTGTATGCCATCCCGCCCTACACGCGGGTCGAAAGTCTCGACTTTGAGGATCATCCCTTCAGCGTCCAGCGCTGGGATGACCCATGCGCACTGTGCGGCGCCACCGACAGCTTCCTCGACGAAGTGGTGCTCGACGACGCCGGCGGGCGCATGTTCGTCTGCTCCGATTCCGACTATTGCAAGACCCGCCAGGCGGCCGGCCACACCGGTTCGCAAAGTCCGGTGCCGGCGACGCAGGAGGAGGCGGCATGAGTCCGTTGCTGCGTGTCAAGGGAATATCCAAGCGCTATGGCGAGCACATCGGCTGTGCCGATGTCTCCTTCGAACTGCATGCCGGCGAAGTACTGGCGGTGGTTGGCGAATCCGGTTCGGGCAAATCGACGCTGCTCCAGTTGCTGTCGACCCGCATCGCTTCCGATACCGGCAGCATCGAGTATCAGGTCACCGGTCGCGGCCTCGTCGATCTGGCTCACCTTTCCGAAGCCGAGCAACGCTGGCTGCTACGTACCGACTGGGGCTATGTCGAGCAGAACCCGCGCGACGGCCTGCGCATGAATGTCAGCGCCGGCGCCAATGTCGGTGAGCGTCTGATGGCCGTCGGTGCCCGCCACTACGGCGAGATTCGCAACACCGCCACCGACTGGCTGCAGCGGGTGGAACTCGACGCCGCACGCATCGACGAACTGCCGACAGGATTTTCCGGCGGCATGCAGCAGCGTCTGCAGATTGCCCGCAACCTGGTCACCCGGCCGCGCCTGGTGTTCATGGACGAGCCCACTGCCGGGCTGGACGTCTCGGTGCAAGCGCGTCTGCTCGACCTGCTGCGCGAACTGGTCACCGACCTCGGACTGGCCGCCGTCATCGTCACCCATGATCTGGCGGTGGCACGCCTGCTGGCGCACCGCCTGCTGGTGATGCGCCAGGGACGCGTGGTGGAAACCGGATTGACCGATCAGGTGCTGGATGACCCGCAGCACCCCTACACCCAGTTGCTGGTGGCTTCGGTATTGCAGGTCTAGGAGAATGTCCATGGAAACCCTGATCGACGTGCGCGGACTGACCAAGGCCTTTGTGCTGCACAACCGCAATGAGGCGCGTATCCCGGTGCTGGACGATGTCAATCTTAGCGTCGCCGCCGGCGAATGTGTGGCATTGGCCGGACCTTCCGGCGCTGGCAAGAGCACGTTGCTGCGCTGCCTTTACGGCAACTATCTGGCCAGCGCCGGCGCCGTGTGCATCCGCCATGAGGGTGCCTGGGTCGACCTGGCCCGTGCCGCGCCACGCGAGATTCTTGCCGTCCGCCTCCGCAGCCTCGGCTATGTCAGCCAGTTTCTGCGCGTGATTCCACGCGTATCCACGCTGGATGTCGTCGCCGAGCCTTTGCGTGAACTGGGCATCGAGGCAGCCGCCGCACGCACGCGTGCGGCGAACTTGCTGGCACGCCTGCACCTGCCGGAGTACCTGTGGCATCTGCCGCCGGCCACCTTCTCGGGCGGCGAGCAGCAACGGGTGAACATCGCGCGCGGGCTGATCGCCAAAAAACCCGTCCTGCTGCTCGACGAACCGACGGCCTCGCTGGACGTCGCCAATGCCGGGCGCGTCGCCGACCTCATTGACGAGGCACGCCGCAACGGTACTGCCATTGTCGGAATATTCCACGACACAGTAATCCGCGATCGGCTGGCAACACGCCTGCACGCAGTCAGCACCCAGCCTCAGGAGATACCCGCATGAGCCTCATCCTGACCAATGCGGTGATCATCACCGCCGATGAAGAGTTCACAGGCACCGTGAATGTTGTGGACGGCCTCATTGCCGATATATCCCGGAACGGTACATCCATCTCCGCAGCTATCGACCTCGAAGGCGACTATCTGATTCCCGGCCTGGTCGAACTACATACCGACAACCTGGAAAAACACCTGATGCCGCGCCCCGGCGTGGCGTGGCCCTTGCTGTCGGCGATGCTGATTCATGACGCCCAGATCGCCGCTGCAGGTATCACCACGGTGTTCGATTCGATTCGCATCGGAGAAGTCGAAATCAAGAACGCCCAGTCACTGCCGGTCAAGGGGATCGCCGCGGCCATTCACCAGGGACGGGAAGCGCGCCTGATGCGGGCGGAGCATCTGTTGCATCTGCGCTGCGAAATTGCCGCCCCCGACGTGCTCGACGAACTGGAAGCCATGCTCGACGAGCCACTGCTCCAATTGATGTCGATCATGGATCACACCCCCGGTCAGCGGCAGTGGACCAATATCGACAAGTACCGCATCTATACCCAGAAACACGCACACTGGAGCGACGAAAAACTCAACGAAGTGATCGCCGAACTGAAGGTTCTGCAGGAGCAGAATTCGCTTCCCAACCGTCGCGCGATTCTCGATATTGCGCGGCAGCGCAACATCGCGGTCGCCAGCCACGACGACACCACGACAGAACACGTTCATGAAGCGGTTGCCGAGGGAATTTCCATTGCCGAATTCCCCACCACGGAGGAAGCCGCTCGCGCTGCCCGTGCGCACGGCATCGGCATCATGATGGGGGCGCCCAATGTCGTGCGGGGCGGCTCGCATTCCGGCAATGTCGCGGCCGCCGACCTCGCGCGACTTGACCTGCTCGACGCCCTATCTTCCGACTATGTGCCGGCCAGCTTACTGTTCGCAGCTTTCCTGCTGCGCGATCAGGTCGGCTGGGGCCTGCCACAGGCGGTGGCGACAGTCTCGCGCAACCCGGCACGCATGGCCAAACTGGCTGACCGCGGCGAGATTGCACCGGGACTGCGCGCCGATCTGGTGCGCGTGCGCGAAACCGCGCACATTCCCCATCCCCTCACGGTGTGGATGAACGGCCAGCGCATTTCCTGAGCACAGCCGCTTGCGTCTGGTCACCATCAACACGTGGAAGTGTGACGGTGACTACCACCGACGCATGGACGCCCTCGAATGCCAACTGGCGGCGCTACAGCCCGACATCGTGGCGATTCAGGAGTCATTTGCCACGGTTGACGGCACCATCGTTACCGCTGCGCGGCTGGGACGGCACCTGGGACTGGCCTCCGCCTTCATTCCGGAGCGGCGCAAACCACGCAACGTGGACGGGATATCGACGGATAGCTACTCCGGACTGGCCCTGCTGTCACGCTGGGAATACACGGCGCATATCGCCCTGCCCTTGCCATCATCGTCCGCGGATGGCGGCCGCTCGGCGCAACTAGCGATCATTCAGGTCGGCGCATCCAGGCTGATCATCGCCAATGTACACCTGTCGCACTTGCCGGACGGCAGCGCTCTGCGCCGTGAACAACTGGCTACCGTGCTGCACCACCCCTATTTCGGGACGGACTTTGCTGCCGCCTTGATAACCGGCGATTTCAACGCCGTATTGTCGTCAGCCGAGTTGTCCACCTATCTCGCGTCGCCGTGGCAGCTTATCGACGCCTATGCCAGCGGCGGGGGCAAGACAAAAATCACCCATCGCGGCAGCAACGGTCAAGGCAGCGACCTCGACCACATCCTGGCGTTGCCAGACCAATACAGGAAGTGGCCGATGTTCAGTGATTCCAGGCTGGTCCTCGACGCACCGGATCTGGCCACAGGAATCCTGCCCAGCGACCACGCCGGCGTAATGACGACACTGCTGCTGGGCTGACCCTGGCGCCGTCCCGCCAGCGCCGACTTTTCTCATTGAATCATCACGCAAGTACAACAAGATCGTCATTTCACTTATCTAGGCTTCTCGACCGGTCGAATGTGTTTCGATACGGTTCATGGCTGCACGCCATGGCCGAGCACATGACGTGCGCCCTGGTGACACAGGCCCGGTTTCGCGCCGTCGCCACGCAGCGACCGGCGAAAGGGCTCATTCACTACTCCGATCATGGTTGGCAACCAGTACTGTGCTCATGACTACCCGCGAATGCTTCAGCAATTCGGCATGCAGCCATCCATAAGCCGCACCAACAGTAGGCGCCTCTAGGCGAAGGCAACTGCTGGGACAATGCGCCGATGGAGAGCTTCTGGGGTTCGCTGAAGACCGAATGGGTTCATCACCGACGCTTCATCAACCGCGAACAGGCCAAACGTGAGATCACTGAATACATCGAAATCTTTTACAACCGCATCCGAAAGCAGGCGTGTCTTGGCTATCTATCGCCCATCGCTTTCAGTCAGCAGTGCTATGCTCATCAGATAGCCGCTTAAGCCGTTTGGACTCTACACTTTTCGACTGACCTCAAAAGTCGGCGCTGGCGGGACGGCGATTGCGCGAGTGAGGTGGTGGCCGCAGACCGGGCAGGTCAGTAATTTCACCCACGCTCGTACCACCCCTTCGAGACATTCACTACCTTGACCACCAGCAGCATCGCCGGCACCTCGATCAGCACGCCGACCACGGTGGCCAGTGCCGCTCCCGACTCGAAACCGAACAGGCTGATCGCCACCGCCACCGCCAGTTCGAAGAAGTTGGAGGCGCCGATCAGTGCCGATGGACAGGCGACATTGTGTTTCTCGCCGACCGCGCGGTTGAGCCAGTAGGCCAACCCCGAGTTGAAGAAAACCTGGATCAGAATGGGCACGGCCAGCAGCGCGATCACCAGCGGTTGCTCGATGATGGCGCGGCCCTGGAAGGCGAACAGCAGCACGAGTGTGGCCAGCAGCGCCGCGATTGACCACGGGCCGATCTTCGCCATCGCAGCGTCGAAGTGAGCCTGCCCTCTGGCCAGCAGCGATTTGCGCCACAGTTGCGCCAGGGCAAGCGGGATGACGATATAGAGCACCACCGAGGTCAGCAGCGTGTCCCAGGGCACGACGATGGCCGAGATGCCGAGCAGCAGTCCCACCAGCGGGGCGAAGGCGAAAATCATGATGGTATCGTTCAAGGCCACCTGCGACAGGGTAAATAGCGGATCGCCGTTGGTGAGCCGGCTCCAGACGAAAACCATCGCGGTGCAGGGCGCGGCGGCGAGCAGAATCAGGCCGGCGATGTAGCTGTCGAGTTGGTCGGCCGGCAGGTAAGGGGCAAACCATTGACGGATGAACAGCCAGGCGAGGAAGGCCATTGAAAAAGGCTTGACCAGCCAGTTCACGAACAGCGTGACGCCGATGCCGCGCAGGTGCTGCCTGGCCTCGTGCAGCGCACCAAAGTCGACCTTGACCAGCATCGGGATGATCATCACCCAGATCAGCAGGCCGACCGGGAGATTGACGTGGGCCATCTCCATCCGGCCGAGCGCCTGAAATGGCGCCGGCACGAACTGCCCCAGCGCGATGCCGACAACGATGCAGAGAAAGACCCAGACCGTCAGATAGCGCTCGAACACGCTCATCGGTGCGCTGGCAGCAGCCTTGGCGGTGACTACACATTGTGCCGACATGATTCAACCGCCTGCGTGAATGTGCCGCGCGGCCGCCAGCACTTCATCCTGGCTCATGCTTTCCAGCGGTAGCGCGAGGAATGCGGTGATGCGCTGCTTCAGGGACGGGTAGGCTTCCTCGAAGGCTGCGCGCCGCGCTTCGAGGGGCTCAACGTGGGCCGGGTCGGGGATGCCCCAGTGGGCGGTGCTCGGGTGGCCGGGCCAGACCGGACAGGTCGCGTTGGCGGCATTGCCACAGACGGTGATGATGAAATCAAAAGTCGGCGCTGGCGGGACGGCGTGCGGACCAAACTCGTCCCAGGACTTGTTGCGCACACCTTCACACGGCACGCCGTGCTTCGCCAGTGTTTCCAGCGCGACGGGATTCACCTGTCCGGCCGGCTTACTGCCTGCTGAAAATGCTTTGAGGCGCCCGGCGCCGAGATGATTGAACAGCATCTCGGCGAGAATGGAGCGGGCGGAGTTGCCGGTGCACAGTAGAAGAACATTGAAGGTCATGAAAATTCCACTAGCAGACGGAACACCGCCAGCTTCTTGCTTTCTAAACGAGAAGCTTGCGCACGTGCGCCGACAGCAGGTCGATGGCGCTGACGGTGACGATGATGATCAGCATCACCGCGCCGGTTTCGGCGTACTGGAAGCCGCGGATGATTTCCCATAGCACCACGCCGATGCCGCCTGCCCCCACCATGCCCACAACCGAGGCAGAACGCACGTTCGATTCGAGGCGGTACAGCGTGAAAGATATCCACATCGGAATGACCTGCGGGATGACTCCGTACACAATTTCGTGCATGGCACTGGCGCCGGTGGAGCGAATGCCTTCCACCGGTTGCGGGTCGATGGCCTCCACGGTTTCCGAAAACAGTTTGGCCAGCACGCCCGTGGTGTGAATCCACAACGCCAGCACCCCGGCAAACGGCCCCAGACCGACCGCCACTACAAACAGCATGGCGAAAACCATCTCGTTGATCGCCCGGCAACCGTCCATAAACCGGCGTATTGGCTGGTACACCCACCATGGCACGATGTTGGCCGAGGCCAGCAGCGCCATCGGCACGGCGGTCACCACGGCCAGCACCGTGCCCCACAGGGCGATTTGCAGGGTGATGACCATTTCATGTGCGTACAGTCGCCACTGCGTAAAGTCGGGAGGAAAAAAATCGGCCGCGTAGGTGGCCATGTTGCCGGAGTCGCGCCAGAGGTCGAATGGGCGCATGTCGGCACCTCTCCATGAGGCGGCCAGCAGGAGCAGCAGCATGGCCCATGACAGATACCAGGTCAGGCTGCGCTTCGGCGCGGTCGACGCAGCCAGCGCGATGGCGGCGGAAGGACGGGTTGCTTGCATGAGGGAACGGTGAGTGGCTCGTCAAGGGAACGCCGCACGCCCGGCGATACGCGGGCGGCGGGCAATGTCGATGGTCAGTTCAGCGCGGCCAGCTTCTTGTCGAGCTCGACCAGGCGGATATTCTTGTCAGACTCGCTCAGCACGGGATCGGCTGCGATCTTGCCGCGCTGGCTAAACAATTCCAGCTGGCGGATCGGGATCAACTGGTGGTTGCTCGACTCCTTGAAACCCGAGAGCTTGGAGAGCTTCATGAGGATGTCCTTCTCGCGCGCGTCGACCTTGCCGTAGTTGAAAAAGAAGTTCTTGATCTTGGTCTTGGTGGCCTCGGGCAAATCCTTGCGCATGACCAGCGGGTCAAGCGGGATCAGCGGCGAGGTCCACACGACCTTGATATCATTGAACTTTTCCGGGTGGCGCTGCTGGATTTTTCCCAGGTTCTCGCTGTTGTTGGTGGCCACGTCTACCTGTTTATTGGCCACCGCCAGGGCATTGGTTTCGTGGTTGGCGCTGCGCGTGATCTTGAAGTGAGACTTGGCGTCGATTTTGTTTTGCGCGAAGACGTAGAAGCCCGGCACCAGGAAGCCAGAGGTTGAGTTGGGGTCGCCGTTGCCGAAACTCAGGTTCTTGCCATTCTTCAGCACGTCATCCAGCGTGTTGATCGGACTGTCGCGATGCACGATCAGGTGCGAGTAGTAGCCTTGGCTACCGTCAGCATTGACCATCTGCGCGAACACCTCGCCGCTGGCGCGATCCACGGCTTCCATGGCGGACTTGTTGCCGAACCAGCCGATTTGGACCTTGTTGAAGCGCATGCTCTCGATGACGCCGGCGTAGTCAGGGGCAAAAAAGGCAGTGACTTTCAGGCCGGTTTGGCGGCTCATGTCATCGATCAGCGGTTGCCAGTCCTGCTTGAGGTTTTGCGTGGTTTCGGTCGAAATGATACCGAAGTTGATGTCCTGCGCGAAGGCACTACTCAGACCCAGGCTCAGAACCAGGGCGAAACACAGTTTTTTCAGCATGAGATTGCTCCAGAAAGGTTAGGTTGAAAAAAAGAAAACTCAGCGCCAGTACTTACGCACCGGCTGCACGCCACGACGCCAGCGCGGGCTGCGGCAGCATATGCACGGGGACGCCGTCAGACTGCGGCGCGTGTGTGGGTGTGGGGGTGTGGGAGGGCAGGATTTCGTCGACCTGGACGCCATACAACTCGCGCAACAGCGCCGGCGTGAGCGTGGTGGAAGGCCCATCAAACACCACCTGCCCCTGGTGCAGCGCCACCACGCGCGGGCAGTACTTCAGCGCCATCTCGACCTGGTGCAGCGACACAATGACCGTGCAGCGGTCTTCGCGGTTGATGCGCGTCAGGATTTCCATTACCTTGCGCGAGGATTCCGGGTCCAGCGAGGCGATGGGCTCATCGGCCAGAACCACCTTGGCTCCCTGCACCAGCGCGCGCGCAATCGCGGCGCGTTGCTGCTGTCCGCCCGACAGTGTGGAGGCACGCTGAGCATGGCACTCGGCGATACCCACCCGTTGCAGCGCATCCACGGCTTGGGCGCGCTGCTGTGGCGTGAACAGGCGCAGCCAACCGCGCCACCGAGGGGTGCGGTGCAGCAGGCCCACCATCACGTTCACCAACACCGGCAAGCGGGACACCAGATTGAACTGCTGGAACACAAATCCGATGTTGGCGCGCACCCGGCGAATGTCGCGGCTCACGCGGCCGCCCCGTTGCACGCAGCAGCCATCAACTTCAATCAGCGACTCGCTGGCGCCATCAGCGACCACCAGCCCGGCTATATGGCGTAGCAGGGTGGATTTGCCAGAACCCGAGGCGCCGATCAGGGCCACCATTTCGCCGCGCAACACGTTCAGGTTGACGTCACGCAGGGCATGCTTGCCGTTGGGAAAATGTTTGTTGAGTTGCTGGATGCGAAGCACGGTTTCCATGTTTGGCTCTCTCAGGTTGGCTAGAAAAAACGCAGTGTGGTAACGCAATGTGACATCGTGATGACAGTACGTCGTGGCGACGGTGGCTGGCGGCGCGTCTTACAGCACACGCCGCCCTTCGCGCCACACCGAGCACACCACGGCCTGACGCGCGCCATCGGGCAGCTCAGCCATGCGTACCCGCACCAGGTCGGCGCGCAGGCCTTGCTCCAGCGCACCGCGGTCATGCAGACCCGTAGCCTGCGCCGGGGTGCGCGTGACCGTTGTCACGGCCTGCGGCAGCGTCAGTAGATCGTCGCGTACCAGGCGCATGACGGCACCCAGCAGGCTGCTGGGGACATAGTCAGACGAAAGGATATCCAGCAGCCCTAGACGCGCAAGCTCGGCCGCGGCCACGTTGCCCGAATGCGAACCGCCGCACATCACGTTGGGCCCACCCATCACGGTGGACAGCCCACGGCCGTGCGCGGCCCGCGCGGCGGCTACCGTGGTGGGAAATTCCGACACGCTGGCCCCTTCGGCATGGGCCTGCGCCACGTGCTCCACCGTGGTGTCGTCGTGGCTGGCCAGTGCGATGCCGTGCGTGCGGCAGTAGTCCACAAAATAGCTACGGTGCGGCTGCGCATACTGTGCTTGCAGCGCGCCCGAGTGCGCCACTTGGCGCTCGAACTTCTCATGGCTCCAGCCCTTCTTGCCGGTGTAGTAAATGCGCGCCTGCTCGATGTCCTCCCACTGGCGCTGGCCGGGTGTGTGGTCCATCAGCGAAATGAGCGACAGGCGCGGGTGCCCGAGGAAGGGCTCAAACAGTTCAATGGTATTGGGCGCGGGCAGCTCGCAGCGCACATGCAGGTGGTGGTCGGCGCGTAGCAGCCCTTGCGCGGTGCAGGTATCCAGGGTGGACAGAACCTGGGCACAGGTGCTGCCGCGCAGGCTGTCGGTGTCGGCTTCGCCGACACCCAGCGCGTCGAATACCGTGGTGATACCCGCTGCCGCAATCTCGGCGTCGTGTGCCAGCAGGGCCGGCAGTTCCGCCCACTGCACCTTGGGTCGCGGCATCAGGTGGCGCTCGAAGTTGTCGGTGTGTATTTCAACCAGCCCAGGCAGCAGATAGTCGCCCTCCAGATCAAGCGCGGTGACGGCGCTGTTGCCGCTGGTCAGGCCGGCGATGCGACCCTGCGCCACGGCCAATGCGCCGTGAACCACCTCGTCGCCCAGTACCATGCGGGCATTTTTAAAAACAGTGTGGATGCTCATGCCAGGCTCCTGAAATCAGCGACGTTAATGCGCTGCTGTTTGCCGCCCGAACGGGTGGCGGGCGGCAGACGCCACAAACATCCGGGAATGCGCAGCAAGGGATGAGGGTGCATAGGGGATCTCACGTCAAGGCTCAATCAAAAAACTCAGGCCGTGCCGTGCAAAGCCGAGCGACTCGTAAAAGGCATGCGCCGCATGGCGCTTGCGGTCGGAGGACAGAGCCAGCTTGTAGCAACCTGCCAGACGTGCCTGCTCGATGGCATGGATCATCATCCGGCGTCCGATACCCTGACCTTGCCGGTTCGGAACCACTACCACGTCTTCTGCAATGGCTGACGCCGCGCCGCAGTGCGCCAAGTTATGCATGATCAGCAGGGCGTAGCTGCCGACCACCGCGCCGCCCTCATCCTCGTCGCAGGCGACGAACAGGCGGTAGTTCGGGTAGCTGGCGAACTCGGCCAGCAGTTTCTGCGCTTTGTCTATTGACAGAGTCTGACCGCTATCCATGTCAGGTTGGGCATAGAGGCCAAGTACCGCCGGCAGGTCGTCTGGGGTGGCTTGTCGAACAGCAATTTTCATGCAAACTCCTGAAAAAGTCGGCGCTGGCGGGACGCCGCTCGGCGGGGCGGTAAAGGCTGACGCTCCATGGCGGGTAGTGTCAGGCGGCCAGATGACGCGACAATGACACTTTTGTGAAAGATGCCACCGCGACACAAGCCGGCTCAAGAATGAATGGGGCGCCGTGACACTGGACGCAATGCTGCTCGACAGCCCGAATTCACAGCATCGTAATCATTCTGCAAAACTCATGTAACCGACTCTTCCGACAATGCCGCCACAACCCAAGACGACAAGGAGAAGAGCATGCTGCACACCCAGGAATGGCAAGCCCACGACATCCATCACCATCAAAACTATTCAATCAGCTTGGCGCTCAATGCGCACGAGGTCAAGGAAGCCCAGCGCCTGCGCTACCGCGTCTTTGTCGAGGAACTCGGTGCCAGGATTCAAACGCCCATCGCCGGCGTCGATGCCGACCGCTTCGATCGGCATTGCGAGCATCTGATTGTCCGCGACACATCGAACGCCGGAGCCGGCAGGGTCGTCGGCACCTACCGCATCCTGACGCCCGAGGCCGCCAGCAGAGCCGGCAACTACTACAGCGAAAGCGAATTTGATCTCACCCGCCTGCGCTACCTGCGGGATGGCATGGTCGAGGTCGGCCGTTCCTGCATTCACCCCGACTACCGCAATGGCACGGTGATCGCGCTGCTGTGGAGCAAGCTGGCCGAGTTCATGGCACGCCACGACTACCGCACCCTGATCGGCTGCGCCTCGGTCAGCATGGCCGACGGCGGTCACAACGCCGCCAACCTGTTCGTGCAATTGCTCGACGCGCACCTCGCGCCGCTCGAGTACCGGGTCTTCCCGCGCGAGCCCCTGCCCTTCGAACGCTTGGTCACCGGCCGCGCCGCCGCCATACCGCCGCTGCTCAAGGGCTACCTGCGCGCTGGCGCCTGGGTCTGCGGCGAGCCGGCCTGGAACGCCGATTTCAATACCGCCGACCTGCCGCTGCTGCTGCCGATGTCGCGCCTCACCCCGCGCTACGCACGGCACCTCGTGCGCGGCTGAGAACGCCTACTTGGCAGCCGCATCCTCGGCGAGCGCCCGGCGCATGCGCCTGATGCCGAACAGTGCGAGGAACGCAATCAGCGGAATCGACACGGCGGTGGCAATCTCGGGCGACAGGCCGGGAAGCAGATACTGGCCCGCCTTGGCGAGGTAATGCACAAGCTGCGATCCGTAGTAGGTGATGGCGACGATCGACAGGCCCTCGACCGTTTCCTGCAAACGCAATTGCAGCTTGGCGCGATTGTTCATCTGGGCCAGCAACTCATGGTTTTGTCTTTCAATCTCGATATCGACGCGGGTGCGCAGCAACTGACTGTTGCGCGCCACGCGGCCTGACAGGTCGTCCTGCCGCCGTGCCATGGCCGCGCAGGTATCCATCGCCGGCAACAGACGACGCAGCATGAATTCGTTGAGCGTCGGAAAACCCGGGATACGCAACTCACGCAAATCCTCGATCCGTTGCATGACCAGACTGTGATAAGCGCGGGCGGCAGCAAAACGAAAGGTGGTGCGCGCCACCGAATGTTCGACTTCCGCGGCCAGCTTCGCAAGACTGGCCAGCACCGCGCGCTCGTCCTCCGGCGAACGCGCCTGGCCGATGTGATCCATCAACTCGGCCAACTCCTTTTCAGCACCACCCAACCAGCGGCCCACCTCCTTGGCAACCGGCAAACCGAGCAAGGCCATCATCCGATAAGTCTCGATTTCCAGCAAACGCTGAACCGCCCGTCCCGCCTGGCGTTGTGTCAGCGCGGCATCGAGCACGAGAAAGTGCGAAAAGCCGTTGTCGAACATGAAGTCCGTAAACACCCACGCTGCACCCGCGCCCACCTGAACGGCCACCATCTGATGCCCGCTCGGCGGAAAACCGGCGATCACCGCTTCCGGCGACATCTCCGCCGTCGAGCGCAGCTCGACATGCGTCGCGACAATCAACTGTCCGGGGATCGCCGCCAGGAACGAAGGCACAACGGCCTCCAGCGCCGTTGAATCCGGGTTGAACGGCTCGCCGACCACCAGCGGCCGGGAAAAAGTGTAGCTCGAAAACTCGGTATGCAACTCCCAGCGCAGGCGAAAACTGCCGGCGTCGAGCACCAGGTGCGTATCCGAGCTTTCAACCGACTGACAGACGCTGGACTGGCACAAGCGCGCGAGATTGTCGCGTTCAACCTGCTCCGTCAAACCTTCATGTTTGAAGGCAAGATGCGAAACGATCAGCGGGCTGCTCAGGGGAATCGGTAAATGGGCGTGAAACTCGCTGTTCAACCGCTCGCGGAGCGGATGCTCTTCGAGTCCAGCCAATTTCAACCTGGTGTTCAATCTGGCGTGCATAGTATGACCTGTCAATCATGTGCAACAGTGATGTGAGACCCGTTTTCCCGGATGATGCCGTGAAACAGAAAGCGGACGCAACCTACCAATTCAATATTACAACTCGGTGACATGCCGATAGCAGCTTGCGGCGCGGAATTCTCCCCACCGATAACCATCCCGACGATAGGGTGCGATAATCCGCCCAATTTTCGCTCCCATAGATCATGGAAATCACCAACATCAACGATATCGAGCGTGCCACGCTCAAGGCGCGCCGCGAAATGTTCCGCTTTGGCATGGCGCTGCTGTTCATCATCGGTGTCATGTTCTACGCTTGGGCACGTGGCGGGGGCAGTTTCCTGTTGATCATGGCCACCGTTATCGGCGGTTACATGGCCATCAACATCGGCGCCAACGATGTTGCCAACAACGTCGGCCCGGCGGTCGGCTCGCGCGCCCTGACCATGACCGGCGCCCTGTTCATTGCGGCAATTTGCGAAGCGGCGGGAGCGCTGATCGCCGGCGGCGACGTGGTGCAGACGATCCGCGGCGGCATCATCAGCCAGGACAGCGTCGCCAATGCCGATGTTTTTGTCTGGCTGATGATGGCCGCGTTGCTGGCCGGGGCGATCTGGCTGAACATCGCTACCGCCGTCGGCGCGCCGGTTTCGACGACCCATTCCATCGTTGGCGGAGTGCTGGGTGCCGGCGTCGCCGCCGGTGGCTGGGGCATCGCCAACTGGGGCACGATGGGCTACATCGCGGCCAGTTGGGTGATTTCGCCCGTCCTGGGCGGCATCATTGCGGCCGCATTTCTTTACCTCATCAAACGCCGCGTCACCTACCAGAGCGACATGATGGCGGCCGCCCGGCGGGTTGTCCCCTTGCTGGTGGCCTTCATGGCCTGGAGTTTCACTACCTATCTGATGCTGAAAGGTGTCAAGGCAGTGCTCAAAGTCAGCTTTGCAACTGCCTCACTGACCGGCCTGGTGGTGGCCATCATCGTCTATCTACTGGTGAAACCGCGTGTCGAGCGTCAATCGCGCAGCGGCGAAAGCACCGCGATCAATGACAAACCCCGTGTCAATACGATGTTCACCGTACCGCTGATCTTTGCCGCCGCCTTGCTCAGTTTCGCCCATGGTGCCAACGATGTGGCCAACGCGGTCGGTCCGCTTGCCGCAATCGCCGACGTGCTGGGTGGCGCCAACATCGGCAAATCCTCGCATATCCCCCTGTGGGTCATGATGGTCGGCGCGATTGGCATCGCCATCGGACTCGCCCTGTTTGGCCCCAAGCTGATCCGTACCGTCGGCTCCGAGATCACCGAACTGGACCAGATTCGCGCCTTTTGCATTGCCATGGCGGCCACCATCACCGTCATCATCGCCAGCCAGCTCGGCCTGCCGGTCAGCTCGACCCATATCGCCGTCGGCGGAATATTTGGTGTCGGCTTCCTGCGCGAGTTTCTCAAATCGAACTACGCACGCATGATCGATGAAATCCAGTCGCACCATCCGGAGGGCGATCAGGCGGCCATCGAAGCCTTCCTGCGGCGCTTCGACAAAGCGCCGATCCACGAGAAGGGCAACATGCTCGAAGTACTGAAGCGCGAAGCCAAAGCCCGCGCGAACCCCGAACTGTTTTCGCCCAAGGACCGCAAGGGCTTGCGCAAGGTGTATCGCGGCGAACTGGTCAAACGCTCGCAATTGTTGAAAATCGCGGCGGCCTGGATCATTACCGTGCCGGCCTCGGCACTGCTCGGCGCACTATTTTTCTTCGCGATCCGCGGCGCGATGTTGCCCTGAATCGGGGATGAATCCCGGGTAGGCAGCCCTGCCTGCCTCATCCTCTGCGGCTGAACCCGCCATATAGCCAGCCTTTTCCGGCGTCAGGCCGAAAACCCGCGCCGTCCCGCCAGCGCCGACTTTTCTCAAATCGAGAATAGAATTATTTATATATATATCAATATTAGAATATTTTTATTCACTTACTCGCCTGAGGGGAGTAATTTGCCCGGCTGTGTATATCCCATTAGTTACAGCATCCGTATTCGCCTTGCAGGCGCCGGGGCAACTGCTGAAACCCACCACCGATCCCAGTGATTTCAAAGCCTTGGAACGTTCACGCCTGGCGTCGGGACACAAGTTTGCAATGTCGCAGTAAATCCTTAGGAGAAGTCATGAACCAGACATTCAGGAAGAAATTGCTCGTCACCTTGATCGCAGGTTTGGCCCTGCCGATGGTCGCCAGCGCCGCTGACGCCGACCTGCTCAAGAAGCTCGAAGCCCTGTCGCGCGAGATCGAGACGCTGCGCGCCCAGGTCAAGGCCAGCGAAGATAAGGTCAACAACCTGGCCGCGAAGTCGGAAACCGTCGCTGTCGCCGATCTCAAGAGCAAGGTCCAGCGTCTGGAAGACAAGTCCCTGAGCAAGTGGCTGAGCGTCGGTGGTGATTATCAGTTCCGTGTCGATTCACTGCGGGGCGAGACAAAGACCTTTACCGATGTCAGCGCCACTTTCGCCAATGCTCAAAATGCAGCATGGGCAGCCTTTATAGCTGATCCAACTGACCCATTACTTGGCCAACTAATGGGTTTCAGTCAAGGAATGTCTGGCGTCAAAACCTATGATCAGGCACAGGCCTTCATCGCGGGTGTCGGCGGCATGGCCGCCATTAACGGTCTCATTGGACCTTATGCCGTTTCCGTACCCGCCTATAAACCCAAAAACTCCGCGCTCTACACCAACCGCTTTGGCCTCGATCTCGGCGCCAAGGTGACCCAGGATGTCAGCTTCAACGCCCGTCTGGCGATGTACAAGGTGTTCGGCTCGCAGAGCGATGCAGCCCTCAGCAACGCCGGCGCCGCGCCCTTCTTCGCCGACCGCGTCGGCGTCTTCGACGGCACCGTCAGCCATGTGCCTTCAGACAGCCGCCTCAACGTTGACCGCGTGTATGCCACCTGGAGCAACATCGCCGATCAGGACATGTGGTTCTCGGTCGGTCGTCGTCCCTCCACCGGCGGCGCCCCGAGCAACCTGCGCACCAACAATTCACGCCCCGGCAAGGGCGGCACGCCCGCGCTGCTGGTCGATTACGCCTTCGACGGCATGACCCTCGGCTATGCGCCGGAATTCGACGACCTGCCCGGCGCCTATGCCAAGGTCTGCTATGGCGTCGGCTTCGACAGCGGCTTCACCCGCTCTGGCAATTCGATCAAGGACACCACCATGCTCGGCGTCGCCGTCGTGCCGATCGACACCGCCCCGCTGCGCGTCTGGCTGCAGTGGAACCGCGGCATGCAGATTTTCGACGCGCCGGTGATGAGCAACACCTACTTCGGCAACACCGCCCCGAGCATCAACCTTGGCGATATCGACTGGTTCGGCATCGGCGCCATGAGCACCTTCAAGGATGTCGGTTCCGGCGACCTGCATGTTTTCGCCGACTGGGGCCTTTCCCGCACCAAGCCGAACAACAACGTTTCGGCACAATTCGGCTTCCAGGGTCTACTGACGGGTGCCTTCTTCTCACCGGAAGCGCCGAGCAACAAGACCGGCCAAGCCATCGCCTTGGGCATGCGCTACGACCTGCCATCGAAGACCAAAATCGGCTTCGAGTATAATAAGGGCTCGAAGAACTGGATCACCTTCGCACCGGCTGCCGACGATATGTGGACATCCAAGTTCGGTACCCGCGGCGATGTGTATGAGCTTTACGTCATTCAGGAACTGGATCGCACGCCGATCTCTTCCTATGCCAGCAGCGCCTTTTTCCGCTTCGGTGCGAAGTATTACGACTTCAAATATACCGGCAGCAACAACTGGGTCGGTGCACCTGTAGCCATCTCGAGCGTTAATGGTCAAATGATGACCACGACGCCGCTGAAGAATGCTACCGATATTTATGCAACTTTTGAGGTCAAGTTCTGATCATAGTATTTGATCCGGCGGGCAGAAGTTATACTGCTCGCCGACAATTCTTGAACCAACTACAAGGAGTAACACATGAAAAGCAAACTGTCCGCAATCCTCTTCTCGGCCGTTCTGGCTGTCTCCAGCCTGACCTTGGCCGGCAATGCCGCTGCTTCCGGCGAAGCCCGCATGCTCGGCCCGATGAACAAGGTCACCATGTCTGCCGATGGCAAGTCCGCCGTTGCTGAACTCACCGACAGCAAGACCAAGGAAGCCATCACCATCACCATCACCGACGAACTGACCCTGGACAAGTTCAAGGCCAAGCAGATCGTCCCCGGTGACGAGATTCGTGCCCGCTACATGAAGGATGGCAAGAACACCAGCAAGTCCTTCAAGAAGGCTGCCGGCTGCTGATTTAATAAAAAACTTCGTCATTCCGGCTTGCGCCGGGGTGACACAAGTTAAAAAGAGCCAAAACGGCATTGCCGTTTTGGCTCTTTTTGTTTTAGCGCTTTTTTTCAGTAATTAAATCGGTTGACCGCAGGAAATCCCCGTGGAACTGCTGGAACGGCATTTCACGCCTGCCCGGCGGCGACACGTACCGATGCGGCGATCGCTTCCGCCTGCGCCAGCACCAGTGTTTCATCGCTGCCTTCGACCATCACCCGCAACAGGGGTTCGGTGCCGGAAGGACGCAGCAACACCCGCCCGGCCCCATTGAGGATGCGTTCCGCCTCTTCGGCCGCACCGCGAATGCCTTTGTCCGCCCGCCAGTCAAAGCCCGCCACCGTACGCACATTGATCAACTTTTGCGGAAACATGGTCAGATCGGCGCAGGCCTCGGCCAGCGTCTCGCTGCACTCGCGCAGTGCTGCCAGCACCTGCAGGGCAGCCACTATGCCGTCTCCGGTGGTGTGGCGATCCAGACAAATGACATGGCCGGAATTTTCGCCGCCGAGCGTCCAGCCTTTTTCCTGCATCAGTTCGAGCACATAGCGGTCGCCTACCTTGGCGCGCGCGAAGCCAACGCCCAGCCGGCCCAGCGCCTGTTCGAAGCCGAGGTTGCTCATCAGCGTGCCGACCAGCCCGCCTGACGCACCTTTCGACTTTTGATGGCGGGCAATAACGTAAAGCAGTTCGTCGCCGTCGAACAGCCGACCACTGGCATCGACGACCAACAGGCGGTCGGCGTCGCCGTCGAGCGCGATGCCGAGATCGGCGCGATGCTGCAAAACCTGCTCCTGCAAATGAATGGGCGCCGTGGCACCGACACCGGCATTGATGTTGAGGCCGTCCGGCGCAGCCGCCACCGCCACGACCTCCGCACCCAGTTCGTGAAACACCTTGGGCGCCACGTGATAGGCCGCGCCGTGCGCGCAATCGACCACCAGCTTGAGGCCACGCAAATCGAGATCGTTCGGGAAGGTGCTCTTGCAGAATTCGATGTAGCGGCCGGCGGCATCGTCCACCCGCCGCGCCTTGCCCAACTGGGCTGATTCGCGGCAGCCCATCGGCTGCGCCAGACGCGCCTCGATTTCCTCTTCGACTGCGTCCGGCAGTTTGAAGCCGCCAGCACCGAAAAATTTGATGCCGTTATCGTCGAAAGGATTGTGCGAGGCCGAGATCACCACCCCGGCGGCGAGCCGCAGGGCGCGCGTGAGATAAGCCACGGCAGGGGTCGGCAGCGGGCCGCACAGCATCACATCGACACCGGCAGCGGCAAAGCCGGCTTCCAGCGCAGCTTCCAGCATGTAACCGGAAATCCGCGTGTCCTTGCCGATCAATACGGCGGGACGTTCGCCTTCCTTGGTGTGTCCCTGCTTCCGCGCGTGATCCACCAGCGTTTCACCTGCGGCAAACCCCAACCGCAAGGCGAAGTCAGGGGTGATCGGCATCTCGCCGACACGACCGCGTACGCCGTCAGTACCGAAATATTTTCTTGCCACCCTTATTCTCCCTTCGTTCCGTGTTCGGTTGCTGACAGCACCGCCAACGCATCCTTGGTCGCCGCGACATCATGCACCCGCACGATCTTCGCACCCCGCTCTACTGCCAATACCGCCGCCGCCACACTGGCATGAATCCGCGCAACGCCATTCGGCTGGCCGGTCACGGCACCCAGCATCGACTTGCGCGATAGGCCGGCCAGCATCGGCACGCCCAGATCGTTGAAACGCGGCAGTTCACGCAACAAAGTGTAGTTGTGATCGACTGTTTTGCCGAAGCCGAAACCGGGATCGATCAGCAGCCGCTCGCGTGGAATGCCGGCTGCCATGCAGGCCGCGACCCGTGCAGCAAGAAAATCACGTACTTCCCCCGTCACGTCGGCGTACTGCGGGTTGGCTTGCATGGTGCGCGGCTCGCCCTGCATGTGCATCAAGCACACGGCCGCGTCGCTGGCAGCGACCACCGCCAGCGCACCGGTCGCCTGCAGGGCCAAAATGTCATTGATCATGGCGGCGCCGGCGTCAATCGCCGCGCGCATCACCTCCGGCTTGGCGGTATCGACCGAGATCGGCAGGCCCCAGTCGCGCACTGCGTGCAGGACCAGCAGCAAACGGGCAATCTCGACCTCGGCCGGCACTGGCGCAGCACCGGGACGGGACGACTCCGCGCCCAGATCAAGCATGTCCGCACCGGCATCCCGCTGCGCCGCCGCATGCGCGATGCCGGCAGCGGCACTGTCACCCACCCCGTCGCCAGAAAACGAATCGGGCGTCAGGTTGACGATGCCCATGATGAGGGGGCGCGCAAGGGAGAGGCGGAAGGAACCGCAGTGCAGAAGTGTCATTGCCGCCGGATTTTACCGAACTGCGCCGGCAACTCAGAAATAGAAGCGGGCCATCAATTCCAGCTTGCGGGCGTTCTGCTTTTCGCCGAACTCGCTGCCCGCCTTGCCTGACAGCCAGCTGGCGCGCAGGCGTAGGTCGAGATTCGTGATGCCGGTGTAGAGCAGTTCCGGCGTCAGCGAGTAGCTGCGATCATCTAGATTGGTGATTATGGTCAGTGAAGGGGTGAAATAGACGATGTCGAAGGGTTCCTTCTGACTCGCACGCAGGTACAGGTAACGCTCGCCGGGGTTGGCGCGGGCATAACTTGGGCCGAGTTGCCGCGCCTTGCTCAGCAACGCATCGCTCCCGGTGGCCTGAAACTGGGCGAGGCCGTTGTCGATCAGTTGATAATAATCCCGCGTCTGATGTTCGCTATAGCCGGTGCCGTTGCGGTAATACTCCAGGATGTAGGTCGTATCCTGTTCGGTCAGATAACGCAAACCGAGCAGAGCGCTTGTCACATTGCGGCGCTCTGAGGTGACTGCGCCGCTCGCTGCTACGCTGCGCAGATCGAAATCGCGGATCTTCGCCCATTCGCCGTGAATCTCCAGCGCACTGCTCAGGTTGCGCGAGAAATCGACGCCGAAACGCGGTGAGCGGCTGCCGCGTCCCAGCCAGGTGAAGTCGATATCGGTATCCCGATAGAGCAGATAAAGCTTGGCGGCGGCATTCAGGTGGTCGGGCTTGCCGAAATCGGCATTGACCTGTGAACTGACCGGCAGGATGACGGGTGTGAAGGCAACTGTTTTCAGATCGCCAGCGAAGTTGCGGATGAAGTCAGCGGCAAGCATCGTGAAACCTTCGCGCGCCAGTTCGACATCGTTGGCATCCTTCGGCCGTTCGACAAAACCAACGGGATTCCAGGCATAACCCTTGCCCCACTTGAGCGCCTGCTTGCCGACATCGAGCGTGAAACCCGGGTCGGGTTTCCAGGACAGATAGGCTTCGTCGAAACGGTTGATGCGCTCGCTGGTCAGCGCGTCGCGGCGTACCTCGGCATCGGCGCGAAAGCGCAGGACAAAATCATCGCGGGTGAATTTGCCGTCCAGCTTGAGCGTCGCGGCGGTGCGATCCAGCGTATCGCTCGCTGCGCGGTCGTAGAAGTTGAGCTTGTACAGCGCGCCATCGTGGTTGAGCCAGGCGCGTTCAGTCTTAAGCTCCAGATAACCGCCAAATTCGAAAGGCTTCTTGTCGAATTCGGCGGCATCGAACTTGAACTCTTCGGCCTGGACACCGCCGGCCAACAGGCAGGCCAGCAGCACCAGCATCCGCTTCATTTGCGCCTCATTTGCGCAGATCCTCGACGCGCGGCAGGTTGTTGAGCGTGAACACCTCGTCGGCAAAGCTGCGTTTCTTGATCTGCGCATACAGCATCACCGACTTGTAGTCCTTGTACAGCGGGCTGTCGGTTTCGAGTGTCGCGGGTCGCTTGATGCCGCCGCCGAAGTCCTTGACATCCTTGAAGCGCAGCGTCTTGATCAGCATGCCGCTGGCAGCGTAGCACTCGATGGTGACGGGCAAGAGCGCTTTCTTGTCCACCCACATCTTCAGGCGGTCGTAGGCCACCTCGCCGGTCTTGGCCTTGAGCTTGAGCAGATGCTGGCCCTGGTCGTCCTCGACCGACTCGACGTTGTATTCCTCGGCGTAGTCGATGCGCAGGATGTCGGCATTGTTGAAGACGCCGCCGGTCACCGATTGCAGGCTGGTGATGCGGATCGGCTTGCCCACCTCGGGGATGTAGAGCCACATGTTGTCGTCCAGGCGCAAAGTCGCGCGGCCCTTGTCGCTTTGCGGTGCCAGGAACAGCGCCACCACCTTGTCGCGTCCCTTCTTCACCGAATACAGCACGAACTCCTTGCGCTTGCCGTCCGGCTCCACGTTGATGAGCTTGCGCATCATCTCGTAGGACTCGGGTTCGAGATTGCGGTCCACTTTTTTGAGGATCTCCCCACCGTCGAGTGCGACGGCGGGCAGGGCGAAAAAGCACAGCAGGGCGAGAATTGTTTTCATATTGGCTTACACATGACGTAAAGCGGTAATCGGGTCCATGCGCGAGGCCTTCCAGGCCGGCTGCAGGCTGGCGATGATGGCGACGATGACCACCAGACCGGCGATCATCAGCACGTCACCGGCAGCGATGGTCGGCGCCATCACCAGACCCTTCTGCATCCCGAAGTCGAAAGTCGGCTTCCAGACATTGATGCCGTAAATCCCCGCGAGGCTGAGGACGATGCCGGCGAGCGTGCCGGCAATGCCCAGCATCAGCCCCTCGGCGAGGAACAGCGAAAGGATGCGCGACGGCGGCGTGCCGATGGCCGCAATCGTGCCGATCTCGCGGATGCGCTCATACACGGCCATGATCATCACGTTCATCACGGAAACCAGCACAATCGAAACCAGCACGATCTTGATGAACAGCGTCATCAGGTCGATCATTTTCGCGATGTTGGCAAAGGGCGAAAGCTGGGTCCACTCATGCACCTCCAGCACCGGCTTGCCTTCCTTGTTGGTCAGCCCCTCGACCGCCGCCTTGATCTGGCCGCCGACCCGCTCGAGTTGTGAAAAATCCTTCAGCCGCACGACGATCTCGCTCACCTGATTTTCAGTCATGCGCAATATCTCGCGCGCATCGTCGATGTGGATGTAGCCATCGCGCCCGCCAGGACCGGAAATGCTTTCGAGAATGCCGCGCACGACAAAAGTTTTGCCATTCACCGAGCCGTCGCGGTTGGTAGCCACGACAACGACCGTGTCGCCCAGCTGGGTCTTCATGCCGCGCGCCAGCAGCAAGGGAATGACGATCTGGCCGCGTTCGACCAGCGCTGCGGTTTTGTCGCCCTCCTGCAGACGGCCGGACAAAAGCGGCACGGTGGCGGCTTCGCGCGCCGGGTCGATGCCGTTGATGCGGATGCTGGTGGTTTCAGCGAAGTTGCTGAACATGCCGCCGAACTTGATGCGCGGCGACCAGGCGGCGATGGCGGGATTGCCATCCAGCGTTTCCTCGATTTTGGCGAGCATGTTCGGCCGCATGTTGAGGTTGAGCGGCAGACTGTCGATGGAGGCGACGTAGCCCTTGCGATGCAGCTGGACGTGGCCCAACACCGAATCGGTGATCTGGCCGACCATCATGGACTTGAAGGAACCGGCGACGGCGATGAACAGCAGCACCGCAACCATGCCGATGACGATCAGCAGCAGGGTCAGCATCGTGCGACGGCCATAGCGCAGGAGATTGCGACTGGCGATGCCAAGAATGTCAAACATGAGCAATCTCCTTGTGTGCGGCGGGCAGCAGCCGGCCGTCCTCAAGCGTGAAAATCGTTTCCGCTTCTCCCATGATCCTCGCGTCGTGGGTGGAAAAGACGAAGGTGGTGCTGAATTCGTCGCGCATCTTTTTCATCAGTTCCAGAACGCGGTGGGCGGTCTCGCTGTCGAGGTTGGCCGTGGGCTCGTCGGCCAGCACCAGTTTGGGATCGCTGACCAGCGCCCGGGCAACGGCAACACGCTGCTTCTGGCCGCCGGAAATTTGGTCAGGCCGTTTGTGCGCCTGATCAGCCATGCCGACGGCGTCGAGCAGGCGCAGCACCTGGGCGCGCCGTTTGGCTGCCGGCCACTGCTGCACCATGCGCAGCGGGTATTCGACGTTCTCGAAGACCGTCAGCACGGGAATCAAATTGAAGTCCTGGAACACGAAGCCGATGTTCTCGCCGCGAAAGTGCGCGGCAGCGCGGCGATCCAGCGTGGCAATGTCGGTGTCGAGCACCTTGAGCGTGCCGCTGGTCGGATGGTCGAGACAGCCGATCAGGTTGAGCAGCGTGCTCTTGCCGCTGCCGGACGGGCCGACAAAGGCGACAAAGGCGGCAGGGTCGATGCTGAAATCGACACCCTTGAGCGCCGGTACATCGATATCGCCACTGCGATAGGTCTTGGTGAGCTTTTCCGCGCTGAGCAGACTCATGGGATTTTCCTTGCCGGTTGTTTTTCGGACACTGCCATAGCGGGCGCCATTTCACCACTCGGGATGCGCTTCACCACATGCCGGTTGTATCCACACGTAACAGGACAGTGGATTGTTACATGAGGTTACACGCAGTCAAAATACCCTCACCGGGATTAAACTGCACCCTTCGATAGCCCCCCTGGCATCAAGCCGGCCATGTTATTTGAAGTATCAGGTGTTGTCGTTCCCGTCTGGCTGCCGCCGCTGGTGGCTTTTGCCATTTCGCTGTTCACCTCGATGGTCGGGATATCCGGCGCGTTCCTGCTGTTGCCATTCCAGATGAGCGTGCTCGGCTATGTCGCGCCATCGGTATCGGCGACCAATCTGGTCTTCAACCTGGTTGCCATCCCCGCCGGCGTCTGGCGCTACGCCCACGAACAGCGCATGGACTGGCCGCTCGCCTGGGTGATCACCGCCGGCACCTTGCCGGGCCTGCTGGCGGGCTGGTGGCTGCGCGTGCATTGGCTGCCTGATCCACGCGATTTCAAGTTTTTTGTCGGTCTGGTTTTGCTGGGGCTGGCGGTTAAGCTGCTGCTGAACAGACACAATAACGGCAAACAGGTGGTTGAGGTTGCCGATCGCAAATGGCGGGCAGTTCCGGTTCTTTCGGTCGCCCTGGTCATCGGCGTGGTTGGCGGTACTTACGGCATCGGCGGCGGCGCGATCATGGCGCCAGTGCTGGTGGCCATCTTCAGCATGTCGATCCACGGCCTGGCCGGCGCAACCTTGTTTGGTACGCTGGTCACCTCCGTCGCCGGCGTGGCGCTCTACCAGTTCATGCCCGCGCCACCGGGCATGGCAACACGCCCCGATTGGGCGCTGGGCATCCTGTTCGGGATGGGCGGCGCGGCGGGAATGTATGCCGGCGCCCGGCTGCAAAAACACCTACCACAGCGCGCACTTGAAGTCGGCATCGCGCTGGTGCTGGGCTTGCTGGCGAGCGCTTATGTCGTGGGCTACTGGCTCAGCGCAAGCGGCTGAGGGGGCAAAGCCCCCCGCCGGTCATGCAATGACAAGAATTATTTGAAAAGGCCCCGCGCCTTCATGCGATCGCAGGCGTTCTGACGCGGCCCGGGCAACTTGAGCCCCTTCTCCTTGGCCCGCGCTTCCATGGCTGCGTGATGCTCGTTCTGCGCGGCCTTACACTCCTCGTAGGTCTTGGCGGACAGCATCGTGTCGCGATGGGCAATGCGCTCTTCAGGCGTCATCAGCGCCCAACCACGCGTATTGTCCTGGTCGAAGGCGAACCGGCCACCCCCGCCCGGCCCCATGCCCATGCCTTGCTGCGCCAGCGTAGGCGCGGCAACGACTGCACCCAGCAGGGCAATCATCGTGATGTGGTGAAGTTTCATGATTGTTTCCTTCCTTTCTGCTTGCTTCAGATTTCCGACGCTGTGTCGGTCCGCTTTCATTGAAGGACGCGCCAACGCAACTTGCAATATGCATTTCGAAACCAAATGTAAATGCCCGCCAGTCACCGGGAGCGGCAACGCGCAGTCGCCGCTGCGTATAATTCACATCCCATCAGTACCCTGCATTCCATGACGTCCTTCCTGCAACTGCCCGCGCCACCCAAAGCCGGCCAGCGCATCCCGCTTCCGGAACTCGCCACCTCTGCCGACGCCCTGGCCATCGTGCAACTGGCCAGGACAACGTGCGCCGGCCGCTTGCTCACCGTCATCACGGCCAGCCCGCTCGAAGCGCAGCGTCTCACTGAAGAAATTGCCTGGTTCGCGCCGGACCTGCGCGTGCATCTGCTGCCGGACTGGGAAACCCTGCCCTACGACCACTTTTCACCGCACCAGGACCTGATTTCCGAGCGGCTGGCCACGCTGTTTGCTGTCACGCAAGGCCACTGCGATGTGCTGCTGGTTGCTGCAGCGACGGCAGTGACTCGGCTGGCGCCACCGGCCTTCCTGGCCGCCCACACCTTTTTCATGAAAAAGGGCGACCGCCTGGAACTCGACAAGCTGCGCGCGCAGATGACGCTGGCCGGCTACCAGCACGTCACGCAGGTTGTCGCGCCGGGCGAATACAGCGTGCGCGGCGGGCTCATCGATCTGTTCCCGATGGGCACCGTGCTCCCCTATCGCATCGAGCTCTTCGACGACGAGATCGAGACGCTGCGCAGTTTCGATGTCGATAGCCAGCGCACGCTCTATCCGGTGCCTGAAATCCGCCTGCTGCCGGCGCGCGAAATGCCGGCCGGCGAAGCGGGACGCACCACTTTCCGCCAGCGGTTTCGCGACACTTTCGAAGGCGACGCCTCGCGCATCGGCCTGTACAAGGATGTTTCCAACGGCATCATGCCCGCTGGCATCGAGTATTACCTGCCGCTGTTCTTCGAAAAAACCGCCACGCTGTTCGACTATCTGCCGACGGAAACCACCCTGCTGCTGCATGGTGACGTGCCCGCGGCGCTCACCGAGTTCTGGACCGACACGCAGGGCCGCTACAAGATGCTGGATGGCGACCGCGCGCGGCCAATATTGCCGCCTAGCGAACTGTTTTTGCGCGACGAGGATTTCTTTGTTGCCGCCAATGCTTTTGCGCAGTACGTACAGAAAGTCGGCGCCCGCGAGACGGCGTCAGCCGAATCGCTCAACCTGACGGAGACGGCGGCAGCCTTGCCCAATCTCGCCGTCAACCGCAAGGCCGACGACCCGTTGGCCGCGCTGCGGCACTTTCTCGACGGCTTTGCCGGCCGTGTGCTGCTGCTGGCCGAGTCGCCCGGCCGGCGCGAAACGCTGAACGAATATCTTGGCGAGCACGAGCTGCCCGCCACGCCTTGCACCGATTTTGCCGCTTTCCGCGACGGCCGAGAGCGGCTGATGCTGGCCACCGGGCCGCTCTCGGCCGGCTTCATCCTCCCGGCCGCGCAGCTTGCCGCTCAGTTCGCCATAATCACCGAAAACGAGCTTTACGCCGCCACCGCCCGCCCGCGCCACAAACGTTCCGACGCCCGCCGCGCCAACCTCGAAGGCTGGCTGCGCGATCTGTCCGAACTGAAAATCGGCGATCCCGTCGTGCATGAAAGCCATGGCATCGGCCGCTATCTCGGCCTGGTGCATCTGGACTACGGCGCCGGCCAAGATGGCGAAATGAGCGAGTTCCTGCACCTCGAATATGCCAACGAGACAAAACTCTATGTGCCGGTCGCGCAACTTGAAGTCATCTCGCGCTACAGCGGCGTCGATCCCGAGGCTGTGCAACTGCACACGCTCGGTTCCGGCCAATGGGACAAGGCGAAGAAAAAGGCTGCCGAACAGGTCCGCGACACGGCAGCCGAGTTGCTTAATCTTTACGCTCTGCGCGCCATGCGCGAGGGCCACCAGTTCAGCTTCAAACAGCAGGATCTGGAAGCCTTCGCCGAAGGTTTCGGCTTCGAGGAAACACCCGACCAGCAAGCCGCCATCGAAGCCGTAATCGCCGACATGCAATCCGGCAAACCGATGGACCGGCTGGTGTGCGGCGATGTCGGCTTCGGCAAGACCGAAGTCGCCATGCGTGCCGCCTTCGTCGCCATCGCCGATGGCAAGCAGGTCGCCGTGCTGTGTCCGACCACGCTGCTGGCCGAGCAGCATTACCAGAACTTCGCCGACCGTTTCGCCAGCTTCGCCGTCAAGGTCGCCGAAATCTCGCGTTTCAAGAGTAAAGAGGAGCAGGCAGCAGCCATCGAACTGCTCGGCCAGGGCAAGATCGACATCCTCATCGGCACGCACCGGCTGCTGCAAAAGGACGTGCATTTCGAACGCCTTGGCCTGGTCATCATCGACGAGGAACATCGCTTTGGCGTGCGCCAGAAGGAGGCACTCAAGGCACTGCGCGCCTCGGTCGACGTGCTGACCCTGACCGCAACGCCGATCCCGCGCACGCTGGGGCTGTCCCTTGAGGGGTTGCGCGACTTTTCAGTGATCGCCACGCCGCCGCAGAAACGCCTGGCGATCAAGACCTTCGTCAGCCGCTGGTCGACTGGCCAAGTGCGCGAGGCCGCCTTGCGCGAATTCAAGCGTGGTGGCCAGGTGTATTTCCTGCACAACGAAGTCGACACCATCGAGAACATGCGGGAGCGACTGGCCAAGTTGCTGCCGGAGGCGCGCATCGTCATCGGCCACGGCCAGTTGCCAGAGCGCGAACTCGAACGCGTGATGCGCGAATTCACCCAGCAGAAACACAATCTGCTGCTGTGTTCGACGATCATCGAGACCGGCATCGACAACCCGCACGCCAATACCATCATCATCAACCGCGCCGACAAGTTCGGCCTTGCGCAACTGCACCAGTTGCGCGGTCGGGTTGGCCGCAGCCACCACCAGGCCTACGCCTACCTGCTCACCGACGAAAATGCCAAACCGACGACACAGGCGCAGCGCCGGCTCGACGCGATCCAGGCCATGGAAGAACTCGGCTCCGGGTTTTTTCTCGCCATGCACGACCTCGAAATCCGCGGCGCCGGCGAAGTGCTGGGCGAAAGTCAGTCGGGCGAGATCCACGAGATCGGTTTCGCGCTCTACACCAACATGCTCAATGCGGCAGTGCGGGCCCTCAAGGACGGCAAGGAAATCCCCGACCTCACCCAGCCGCTTGCCATCACTGCCGAGATCAACCTGCGCACTCCCGCCCTGCTGCCCGACGCCTATTGTCCCGACGTGCACGAGCGTTTGACGCTGTACAAGCGACTGGCCAACTGCGACGCCGAAGACGACTTGCGCGCCATGCAGGAAGAACTGATCGACCGTTTTGGCGAGCTGCCGCCACAAACCCAGGCACTGATCGAAACGCACCGCCTGCGCCTGCTCGGCCATCCACTCGGCATCGCCAAACTCGATGCCGGGCCAAATATCATCCAGCTACAGTTCATCCCGCAGCCGCCGATCGACCCCGCCAACATCATCAAGCTCATCCAGTCCAATCGCGCCTTCAAGCTGGCCGGGCCGGACAAGCTGAGCTGGCAGAAACCGACCGCCACGCTCAAGGAACGCGTGCTGGCGGTCAAGGAATTATTCAACAAACTTTCCTGATGCGCAGGCTACGCCCCCGATCATGAAAGACGCCCGCCCCCCTTCACCCCCTCGCGGGGGGTTCTTTACTGCTCGCATCGCTCGAATATCACGGGGCGGCCTTTCCAGCACACGAGCGGATTACGGCTGCGCCGCGTGCCGCGTTTGCTTGGCAGCCCTCTCCCTTAATCCCTCTCCCGCAAGCGGGAGAGGGAAGCTATCTGCCTCCTCTCTCCCTCTGGGAGAGAGGTCGGGAGAGAGGGATTGGCCCGGCGCAAACGCTGAGTTTTTCACATTAACTCGCCTGAGCGAAGCTGATCGGGCATACATGCGGATAAAATCAACACTCCCCTCCAAAATTCATCAGCGGCACACACCCGATATGCAACAAACCGAAAACCTCAATATTGCTTCCTTCGACCCGATGCCCACGCCGGAGGAAATCCATGCCCGCGTGCCGCTTACCGAAACTGCGGCAAAGTCGGTGGTGACGGGACGGCGCACGTTGGAAGCGATTCTCGACCGCCGCGATGCCCGCCTGTTTGTCGTCGTCGGCCCCTGCTCGATCCACGACCCGGTCGCCGGCCTCGACTACGCTAAGCGCTTGAAGGTGCTCGCCGACGAGGTCGCCAGCACCATGGTGCTGGTAATGCGCGTCTATTTCGAGAAACCGCGCACGGCAACCGGCTGGAAGGGCTTCATCAACGATCCGTACATGGACGACTCCTTCAAGATCGAGGAAGGCATCCAGAAGGCACGCGAATTCCTGCTTGCCGTCAATGAACTCGGCCTGCCCGCCGGCACCGAGGCGCTCGACCCGATCTCGCCCCAGTACATGGGCGACCTGATTTCCTGGACAGCCATTGGCGCACGCACCTCGGAATCACAGACCCATCGTGAAATGGCCTCCGGCCTGTCGACACCGGTCGGTTTCAAAAATGGCACCGATGGTTCGCTAACAGCGGCGCTTAACGCCATCATCTCGGCGAGCAGCCCGCACAACTTCCTCGGCATCAACATGCAGGGCCGCTCGTCGGTGGTGCGCACCTGCGGCAACCGTTATGGCCACCTGGTGCTGCGTGGCGGCGGCGACCGGCCGAATTACGACACGGTGAGCGTGGCACTGGCAGAAAACGCCCTGGCCAAGGCGAAGCTGCAACAGAATATCGTCGTCGATTGCTCGCACGCCAACAGCTACAAGAAGCCGGAACTGCAACCCCTGGTGATGCTGGACGTGGTTAACCAGATCCGGCTCGGCAACAAGTCCATCGTCGGCATGATGATCGAGAGCAACATCGAAGCCGGCAACCAGCCGATCCCCGCGGATCTTTCCAAGCTCAAATACGGCTGCTCGGTGACCGATGCCTGCGTCGATTGGCCCACCACGGAAAAGATGATCCGCGAAGCGCACGATGCCCTGCGCGGCCCCCTGGCCGGACGGGCCGGACAGGCCAAATAGGCTGATGGTCACGCTGATTAAGCCCTTTCGCGGACTGCGCCCCGCTCCCGGCCGCGCTGCCGAGGTTGCCGCCCCGCCCTATGACGTACTATCGACCGACGAAGCGCGCCTGCGCGCGGCGGGCAAGCCTTGGTCGTTCCTGCACGTCTCCCGGCCAGAAATCGACCTGGCCGCTGACATCAATCCCTACGACCCGTCCGTGTATGCCAAGGCAGCCGAAAACATCGACGCGATGCTGGCCGCCGGAGTACTGAAGCGAGATTCCGCTCCGTGTTACTACGCTTATCGGCTGACGCTGCACACCCCTGCGGGAAAACACGAGCAGACCGCACATGTACAGACCGGATTGGTCGCCACAGCGTCCGTGGCCTGCTATTCCAACAATCGCATCAAGAAGCATGAATTCACCCGCCCCGACAAGGAAGATGACCGGGTGCGGCAAATCGAGGCGACCAATGCCCAGACCGGGCCGGTGCTGCTCGCCTATCCGGCTTCGGCCACCGCGGATGCGCTGATCGACGCCATCGCCCAGGGCAAGGCTGCCGCCGACGTTACTGCCGACGACGGCATCCGCCACCAGATCTGGGTGCTGGACGATGCCGAGCGCGTCGACGCCATCACGCGCTGTTTCGACGGCATGGAGGCGCTGTACATCGCCGATGGCCACCACCGCTCCGCCGCCGCGGCGCGAGTTGCCGCCGCCCGCCGCCAGGAAGACCATGAAATGCCGTCAGATTATTTCTTGTCGGTGCTTTTCCCGCACCACGAGATGATGATCCTCGACTACAACCGTGTCGTAAGAGACCTGCACGGCATGGAAAAGTCGGCGTTGGTGGGACGGCTCGGCGAGACGTTTACGGTCGAGGAAAGCAAGCAGCGGGTCAAACCCGCGCAGCCCGGCGAGTTCGGCATGTATCTGGCCGGCCAGTGGTACAAACTGACCATAAAAGCCGAACTGATTCCCGCCGATCCGGTGGCGCGGCTTGATGTCTCACTGCTGTCCGACCATCTGCTGGGTCCGCTGCTCGGCATCACCGACCTGCGCCGCGACAAGCGCATCGAGTTCGTCGGCGGCATTCGCGGCTTGGGCGAACTGGAACGACGCGTCAATTCCGGCGAAATGGCGGTCGCCTTCGCCCTCCATCCGACGCGCATGGATCAACTCATGGCCGTCGCCGACAGCAATCAGGTGATGCCACCCAAATCGACCTGGTTCGAACCGAAGCTGGCCGACGGGCTGGTTTCGCACGTACTCGATTAAGCCCACAAATCCAGCAGCTTTGCCGCCGGGCCGCCCTTATTGACCAATGAGGCAAAGCGGCACGCGGCGCCAGCCGTAATCCGCACCACCGCAAACAACAACGCTCCGCGTGATAGTCGAGCGTAGCGAGCCACAGTCACCTCCCCGTGAGGGGAGGCTGGGAGGGGCGGGCCCTTACAGCACTTTCAGTGCCGCGGCATAGTCAGGTTCGTTGCCGATCTCGGGCACCAGATCGCTATACAGTACGCGGTCTTTTTCATCGAGGACCACGACAGCGCGCGCTGTCAGGCCATGCAGCGGGCCCTCAGCCATTGCGACACCCCAGGCTTTCATGAACTCCGGGTGACGGAAGGTCGACAGGTGCCCGACGTTCTTCAGCCCTTCGACTGAGCAGAAACGGCCAGCCGCGAAGGGCAGATCGCCCGAGACGACCAGCACTACGGTGTTTTTCAGGGTCGTGGCGGATTCGTTGAACTTGCGGGTCGAGGTCGCGCAGGTCGGTGTATCGAGGCTCGGCACAATATTCAGCACCTTGCGTTTTCCTGCATAACTGGAAAGCGTGACATCGGCCAGTTCGCCATTGGTCAGGTTGAGTGCGGGCGCTTGCGTGCCCACGGCGGGAAGGGTGCCATCGACGCGGAATGGGGTGCCGTGCAGGGTGACTGTAGTGCTCATGGTTTTCCTCTCTCTGTGTTGTGTTGAAATTCTTTGAGGCGCGGCAACGCCGCGCGAGCATTGGCGCATGTCGCCGCCGCGATCTCGGCCAGCGGCAGACCGCGTAATTGTGCCAGTGTTTCGGCAATCGGCAATAGGTCAGCCGGCGTGTTGCGGGCACCGACTTTCCATTGCGGTGGAATATCCGGCGCATCGGTTTCGAGCACGATGCTGTCGAGCGGCAGTGTGGCAGCCAACGTGCGGATGCGTTTTGAACCACTGTAGGTCATCGCCCCGCCAAAACCAAGTTTGAAACCGAGCTTGATAAATTCATCCGCCTGCTGGCGGCTGCCATTGAAGGCATGGGCGATACCGCCCGGCACGGGCATGCGGCGCAGGTGTTTCAGCACTTGATCAATCGCCCGGCGCACATGCAGCAGCACCGGCAGTTCGTGCTGGCGGGCAATCTCGAGTTGGGCAAGAAAATAGCGCTCCTGTAAAGCCTCATCACGATCCGGCACAAAGTTGTCGAGACCAACTTCACCAACCGCAACGCAAGGATTCTCGCGCAGGGTGTCATCGAGGGCGGCAAGGTCTTCTTCACGCGCACGACCCACAAACAGGGGATGGATGCCATAGGCGGGAACACACCCGGCAAACTCGCGACAGATGCTCGCCACCGTGCCAAAGTTGGCACGCTCGATGGCCGGCACCACGATTGTCGTTACGCCGGCAGTGGCAGCAGCAGCAGCAATTGCCTCACGGTCGCCGTCGAATTCGGCGGCATCCAGATGGCAGTGGGTGTCAATGAGGCCCGTATCAGCAAGGCCTGCCGGCAACTTCATTCAAGCTCGTCGATCCAGGCCTGCTGAATCGCTTCCAGTTGTTTCTCACCACAGTGACTCTGGTTTTCCTCAAAGCCGGGCAAGGCCATCACCCAGCGCATCAGGTCGACGAAGTTGATCGCCGTGGGGTCCACTTCCGGATGGCGTTCGGCCAGTTCTATTGCAATGTCCAGGCTATCGGTCCACTTCATTTTTTCGAGTGTCCTTCCTTTGCCATGTTGATCGTGTATTTTGGAATTTCCACCACCAGCGGCGTTTCGGTCACCAGCGCCTGGCAGGAGAGCCGCGAGTTCGGTTCCAGCCCCCACGCCTTGTCGAGCAAATCTTCCTCGATTTCCTCTGCGGATTCAAGTGTTTCGAAGCCTTCGCGGATCACCACATGACAGGTGGTGCAGGCACAGGACTTTTCGCAGGCATGCTCGATATCAATGTCATTTTCGAGCAAGGCATCGCAAATGGACGTGCCGGGAGCCGCCTCGATTACCGCGCCCTCCGGACACAGTTCAACGTGTGGCAAAACAATAATTTGGGTCACAGTTCCTCCGCCGGGCCGCCCCAAGGAGGGACAGCCAAAACATGGAGCGGGCAGCGCCCGCGAACAATCGTCACCCCATTACTCGGGAAGGGGGATGGGGGGATGGGGTTCATAAATTTACCTCGTCAACTTTCCGTCCGGCCAGTGCGCGCCGGACGCCTTGATTCATGCGGCGTGCCGCGAATTCTGCCGTACCTTTGGAGAGTGCGTCCAGCCCGGCGTCAATGGCCCGCCGGTCGTCGCCGAGCAGCACCGACTGCAGTTTGCTCAGACAACTGTCGATATGGGCGCGTTCGAGTGTGGACAGCAGGTGCGCATCTTCCTTCAGGGCCGACTGCACCGCCTCGACCAGCCGCTGCGCCTCGACCTGCGCCTCGCGCAGGGCGCGCCGGAACGCATCGTCCGAAGCGTGCGTATAACCATCCTTGAGCATCGAAGTGACTTCGTCATCATTCAACCCGTAGGAAGGTTTCACTTCGACACGGGCCTCATGACCGGTGGTCTGCTCGCGTGCGGTGACTGACAGCAGCCCGTCGGCATCCACCTGAAAAGTGACGCGAATGCGTGCCGCACCGGCCACCATCGGCGGAATGCCGCGCAGTTCAAAACGTGCCAGCGAGCGGCAGTCCGAGACCAGTTCGCGCTCGCCCTGCACCACTTGCAGGGCCAGCGCGGTCTGACCATCCTTGAAAGTGGTGAATTCCTGTGCGCGTGCGACAGGAATCGTTGAGTTGCGCGGGATGATTTTCTCCACCAGGCCACCCATGGTTTCGATGCCCAGCGACAACGGAATCACATCGAGCAGCAGCCAGTCGTCGCCGGAAGCACGATTGCCGGCGAGCAGGTTGGCCTGGATCGCGGCGCCGAGCGCAACCACCTTGTCCGGATCGAGATTGTTCAGCGGCTCCTTGCCGAAGAATGCCTCGACCGCGTGCTGGACCTGCGGCATGCGCGTAGCACCACCGACCATCACCACGCCCTTGATGTCTTCGGGAGTCAGTCCGGCATCGCGCAACGCCTTCTTCGTCGGCCCAAGGGTTTTTTGTACCAGCGTGCGGGTAATTTCCGCAAATATTTCAGATGTCAGCTTCAGATCGACGAATTCTCCCGTCGACAGCTTGGCGGTAATCGGCGCCTCGCCATGCTGGGTCAGAAATTCCTTGGCCTCGCGGGCACGCATTTGCAGCAGGCGTGCATCGCCCAGCGAGACGGGTGAAAGCTGGGCCTGTTCGCCGACCCAGCAGAACACGCGATGATCGAAGTCGTCGCCACCCAGCGCGGAATCCCCGCCGGTGGACAACACTTGAAACACGCCTTTCGACAGTTTGAGGATCGAAATATCGAAGGTGCCGCCGCCCAGATCGTAAACCGCGTAGATACCTTCCGCGGCATTGTCCAGACCATAGGCAATCGCCGCCGCGGTCGGCTCGTTCAAAAGACGCAGCACCGACAAACCGGCCAGCCGGGCAGCATCCTTGGTGGCCTGGCGCTGCGCATCGTCAAAATAGGCGGGCACGGTAATCACCGCACCGGTAAGCGCACCACCCAGCGCAAGTTCGGCGCGTTCGCGCATGGCCTTGAGGATGTCTGCCGAAACCTCGACCGGGTTTTTCACTCCCTGTGCAGTCTTCAGCTTGATCATGCCCTCGGCTTCGATGAAGTCGTAAGGCATCGATTCGATGTGGGCGATATCCTTGAGAGCGCGCCCCATGAATCGTTTCACCGAAACAATGGTGTTTTTTGGATCGGCTGATTGATGCGACTGCGCGCTAAAGCCGACCTCGATCGGCCCGGCAGCGCTGTAGCGCACCACGGAAGGCAGCAGCGAGCGTCCCAACTCATCATTGACCACGACAGCCATGCCGCTCCTGACTGTAGCGACCAGCGAATTTGTGGTGCCCAGATCAATGCCGACCGCCAGCCGATGTTCGTGCGGCGCGGTCGATTGTCCGGGCTCGGATAATTGCAGTAGTGCCATTCTTTTTATTTGCTCCCTACGAAATTCGTTGCGGCCGTAGTGAAAAACAACTCCCCCAGGAGGCCAAGAAACACTTTGGGCGGCCCGGCGTGTTTCTTATCTTTGTTCTTATCTTTCGATCACTTCCAGCGCGTCATCGACTTCCTGAATCAGCTTTTCCTGAAACATCAGCTGCCTGACCAGTTCGCCAGCACGTTCGAGCATGTTGGCATCGAATGTTTGCTGCAGCAGTGTGTATTCAGCGCGAATGTCTTTTTTCAATCGCCGGTGCAAAACATCGAGTGCGTCCGCGTCGCCAGCATCTCTAGCATCGATCACCGCTTCGCGAAGTTCCATTTGCTCGACCAGGAACTCGGTCGGCATGGCCGTGTTGGTTTCCAGCCGCACATCATGGCCGGCCAGTTTCAACAGGTAACGCGCGCGCTTCAGCGGATCCTTGAGCGTCTGGTAGGCCTCATTGACATGAGTCGACCACTGCATCGCCAGGCGCTTCTCGCTGTCGGAAAGATATGCGTGCTTGTCCGGATGCACCTTGGCCTGAATGTCCCGGTAAAGCTGTTCCAGCCGGTCGACATCGAGCCCCTGCTGACGCGGCAACCCGAACAGGCTAAAGAAGTCCTGCCGGAGGGCCTCAGAATCGAAGCTCGACATCAAACGTGAAAGCTCTCGCCGCAGCCGCACTCATCCTTGACGTTCGGATTGATGAATTTAAAGCCTTCGTTCAAGCCCTCGCGCGTGAAGTCGAGTTCCGTGCCGTCCAGATAGGGCAGGCTTTTCGGGTCGATCAGCACCTTGAGTCCGTGACTGTCGAAGATGATGTCATCCGGCTCGCTACTGTCGGCAAATTCGAGCTTGTAGGCCATGCCCGAACAGCCGGAAGTCTTCACCCCGAGACGAATGCCTATACCCTTGCCACGCTTGGCGATGAAGCCCGCGACATGCTTGGCAGCAGCTTCGGATAATGTGACGCCCATTTAATTTGCTCCTTCGCAGGGCCGCCCCAAGAAGGAGCGGACAACAACATGGAGCGGGCAAAGCCCGCGAACAATCGTCACCCCCTGCCCGAGGAAGGGGGGCGGGGGGAAGGCAGTCATGCCGCTGCCTGCTTTTTCTTGTAGTCGGCTACCGCCGCCTTGATGGCATCCTCGGCGAGAATCGAACAGTGGATCTTCACCGGCGGCAGCGCCAGCTCATTGGCGATATGGGTGTTCTTGATGTCGAGCGCCTGATCAAGCGTCTTGCCCTTGACCCACTCGGTAACCAGCGAGCTCGATGCAATCGCCGAACCGCAACCATAGGTCTTGAACTTGGCATCCTCGATGACGCCATCCTTGCCAACCTTGATCTGCAGCTTCATGACGTCGCCGCAGGCCGGCGCGCCGACCATGCCAGTCGCCACACCTGCCTCATCCTTGCCAAAGGAACCAACGTTGCGGGGATTTTCGTAGTGGTCGATAACTTTTTCGCTATATGCCATGATGTTTTCCTTGAATCAGATTTACAGATTTTAATGTGCGGCCCACTGGACAGATTCCAGGTCCACGCCGTCCTTGAACATTTCCCACAAAGGCGAAAGTTCGCGCAGCTTGCCCAGCTTGTCGTGCAGCAGCTTGATGGTGAAATCGATCTCTTCTTCGGTGGTGAAGCGGCCGATGGTAAAGCGGATTGAACTGTGGGCGAGTTCGTCGGAACGGCCCAGCGCCCGCAACACATATGAGGGTTCAAGCGAAGCCGAGGTACAGGCGGAACCCGAAGACACCGCGATATCCTTGATCGCCATGATCAGCGACTCGCCCTCGACGAAGTTGAAGCTGACGTTGAGGTTATGCGGCACGCGGTTGTCGATATGGCCGTTGACATAGGTTTCCTCGATGTCCTGCAAGCCCTTCAGCAGACGATCGCGCAGCATGCGAATCCGTTCGTTCTCGATCGCCATTTCCTCGCGGGCCAGGCGGAAGGCCTCGCCCATGCCGATGATCTGGTGCGTCGCCAGCGTGCCGGAGCGCATGCCGCGCTCATGACCACCACCGTGCATCTGCGCTTCAAGGCGGATGCGCGGCTTGCGTCGCACATACAGTGCGCCGATGCCCTTGGGGCCATAGGTTTTATGCGCCGAGAAGGACATCAGGTCGACTTTCAGCGCGGCCAGGTCGAGCGGCATCTTGCCCGTCGCTTGCGCAGCATCGACGTGAAAGATCACGCCGGCCTCGCGGCAGATTTCGCCCAGTTCGGCGATCGGCTGGATCACGCCGATTTCGTTGTTCACCGCCATCACGGAAGCCAGCACGGTGTCCTTGCGCAGGGCGGCCTTGAGCTGCTCTGGCGTAATCAGGCCATCCGACTGCGGCTCCAGATAGGTCGCCTCGAAACCCTGGCGCTCAAGCTCCTTGACTGTGTCGAGCACGGCCTTGTGCTCGGTGGCTACCGTGACGATGTGCTTGCCGCGGGTTGCAGCATAAAAATGCGCCGCACCTTTGATGGCGAGGTTATTTGATTCAGTCGCGCCCGAAGTAAAGATAATTTCCTTCGGATCGGCATTCACCAGCTTGGCGACTTCAGCGCGTGCGTCCTCGACGGCCTTGTCAGCTTCCCAGCCAAACGGATGCGAGCGCGAAGCCGGGTTGCCGAAGTGTTCAGTCAACCAGGGAATCATCTTCGCGGCCACGCGCGGATCGACAGGGGTCGTTGCCGAGTAGTCGAGATAGATGGGCAATTTCAGCATTTTCTTGGACTCCAGGTCAGTGGGCCGCAGTGGAAATTGCGGCCATTGATTGCAAATCGGATACGGTGGCGGACAAAGCCTGCAAGAAGCCGGCAATTTCCGTCGCCGAGGTTTCAGGCCCGAGGCTCACGCGCACGGCGCCACGCGCCGTCGCTGGCGCGATGCCCATGGCCAGTAATACATGCGAGGGTTCCGGGTTGGCCGACGAACAGGCCGCGCCGCTGGCAACGGCATAACCTGAACGGTCAAGCTTTGCCACCAGTGTTTCGCCATCCAGCCCGGGCAATGAAAAATAAGTCGTATTGGGCAGTCGCGCCGCATTGCTGGCAAAGATCACGGCACCCCGGGCGGCGAGACCATGCTCCAAGTCGTCACGCAAACCCCGCAGTCTTGCTGCAGTTTCGGCCATCCGCACGATTGCCTCCTCGCACGCAACGCCGAAACCGACGATGGCTGGAACGTTTTCGGTGCCGGAACGCAGGCCGCGCTCATGGCCGCCGCCGGCAATCAAAGGCGCCAGATCGACGCGCTTATCGACCACCAGCGCGCCCGCCCCCTTGGGGCCACCCAGCTTGTGGGCGGAAAGCGTCAGGGCATGCACGCCCGCCGCGTTCAGGGATCGGAAATCGAGTGGAATCTTGCCCAGCGCCTGCACCGCGTCGCTGTGAAACCAGGCACGGGAATCCTGCGCAATGGTGGCCAGCCGCGCCACATCCTGCACCACACCGGTTTCATTATTGGCAAACATCACTGAAACAATCGTGGAAACTGCGGCGGGCTTTTCTGCCAGTGCCGCCACAAAGTCGGCGCTGGCGATACGGCAATCGACATCAACGGCAATCTCGCGCAACTGCCAGCCCTGGCGCCGCAAAGTCCTAGCGGGCTCGCGCACGCAGGGGTGCTCGATGGCCGAGATGGCGGCGAGGCCGGCCGGCAGATTGGCCGCAACGCCCTTGATAAACAGATTGTTCGCCTCCGACCCGCCACTGGTAAACACCACCTCGGTCGGGTGGGCGCCGACGGCAAAAGCCACCCGCTGGCGCGCCGTGTCGATGGCCCGGCGGGCCGCCCGGCCATACTCGTGGCGACTCGACGCATTGCCGTACTGCTGCCCGAAAAATGGCAGCATCGCCTCAAGCACCCGCGGCGCCACTGGCGTAGTGGCGTTATGGTCGAGATAGGCTGGAGCAAACATGGGCAATGACAGAAAATGAGGCCTTAAGCGGTAGCCATCAACGAAATACGTCGCGGCTGACGGGCAGAACCATTCTTCTGCTGCACATTGGCCGCATTTTCGGCGCAAGGCGTGCCATGCTGCTGGAGCACCAACTCTTCAAGATTCACCGAGCTCAGGTATTCGTACATGCGCGTATTGAGACCGGTCCACAGGCTGTGCGTCATGCAGGGATGATTATCATCGTGGCAATTGCCCATCCCGCCGCAGCCGGTAGCATCGAGGGGTTCATCGACCGCACTGATAATGGCAGCGACGGAGACACTCGACATGGGCTTGGCCAAAGTGTAACCACCCCCTGGACCGCGCGTGCTCGCTACCAGTTCGTTGCGGCGCAGCTTGCCGAATAATTGTTCAAGATAGGACAGGGATATTTTCTGACGTTCGGCAATACTGGCCAGAGTCACCGGCCCGCCGTGCTGGCGTAGCGCCATGTCAATCATTGCGGTTACCGCAAAACGTCCTTTGGTCGTCAATCTCATGGGGGTACCTCGCGTTTGGTCTCGTTGGAGTGCTGTGAATGATGTGTCGGTCTAGTTACATTCCGACCGATACTTTCAAGATATAGTTCCCGATCAAATTAGTCAACTATTTTGGATAAGTATTTTGGATCGAACTTGTCTGCAGTAGCGACATCATCCTCGACCGACACACCAGCACGCTCGATAACCTTGAGCAGCGTTTCGATGCGGCGATCGGTTTCCACGGCGTGATCGAGGAGACCGTGAATCGCCATGGCCAGCGGGTCGTCTTCGTTGCGCGTGACCGCATAAGCCGAAAACCCGAGGTTTTCGGCCTTTTCCTGACGCAACAGTTCCTGACCTGGCTGGATGACCCGTGCCGGGATGCCCACCGCCGTTGCACCAGGTGGCACATCGCGGACCACTACGGAATTCGAGCCGACCTTGGCGCCCTCGCCCACCGTGATTGGCCCCAGTATCTTGGCGCCGGCGCCGATCACCACACCAGTATCCAGCGTTGGGTGACGCTTGCCCTTGTTCCAGGAGGTACCACCCAGCGTCACCCCGTGATACAGCGTGCACTCGTCGCGGATCTCGGCCGTTTCACCAATCACCACACCCATGCCATGGTCGATGAACACGCGCCGGCCGATGGTCGCGCCCGGATGGATTTCGATGCCGGTGATAAAACGAGTGACATGCGAAGTCAGCCGCGCCAGCCAGCGCAAACGATGGCCCCACAACCAATGCGCAAGCCTGTGCAGTGTCAATGCGTGAAAACCCGGATAGCAGGTCAGCACCTCCCAGGTGGAGCGGGCAGCGGGGTCGCGTTCAAAAACGCAGGCAATATCTTCTCGCAGGCGGTTAAACATTGAGGTCAGTCAAAGCCCTATAAGGAATGGGTGAATTCTAGAATTCCCGATAATGTCGGTCAACTTATCAGGCTTTATGGGGGGTTCGGATTCTTTAATCCTCGCCCTTGGAATCTGCCGTCTTATGTCGCCGGCCGGTCGACTGGCGAAACGAGGCCAGCAAGCCACGCAGAATGCTGACCTCTTCTGTTTCGAGGCCGCTTCTGGCAAACAAGCGACGCAAGCGCAACATCAAGCGTCCCGGCCGTTCGGGGTCGAGAAAACCCGAGTCGACGGCCGAGGCTTCAAAATGCTTCAACAGTCCCTCAATCTCTTCATGCGTTGCCGGCACACCAGCACCGGCAATCGTCGGCACCGGCAAGCTGCCGCACAGCGCCAGACGCAGTTCATAACAGATCACCTGTACCGCCGCAGCCAGGTTCAGCGACGAATAGTCGGGGTTGGCCGGGATCATCGCCCAGCGGCCGCACTGCGACAGTTCCTCGTTCGACAGCCCGGAAGTTTCGTTGCCGAACACCAAGGCAATCTCGCCGCCACCTTCAGCAACATCCCGCGCAGCCACGACGGCAAGCTCGGCGGCAGCATCGCGCGCCCACAACGGCTCGGTCGCCAGTTCGCGCCGCCGCGCCGTCAGGGCCAGCGCCAGAACCGTGCCGCCAAGGGCTTCCTGGAGTGTAGAGCAGACTTGGGCAGCGGCCAGCACATCATCTGCGCCAGCAGCCATCGCGATAGCCTGCGGATCGGGGAATATCTTCGGATTAACCAGCACCAGACGTGAAAACCCCATCGTCCGCATGGCCCGCGCCGCCGCGCCGATGTTTCCCGGATGGCTCGTGTGGGAAAGCACGACGCGGACGCGGCGCATGGATTCCGGCACGGCAGGTGCTGACAGTTTAGAATTCATATTTTCCAGTTCCGGCATTTCGCCTGCCCACCCAGGCATTAAGCCTTTTCAAATTCATTATCGTTTGGGCCAAGCGCCCTGATTGCCACTGCCGCCATGCATCCAATGCTCAACACCGCCATCAAGGCCGCGCGCCGCGCCGGTAGTCTCATCAACCGCGCCAGCCTTGATATCAGCCAGATCAAGGTCAACACCAAACAGCAAAATGACTTCGTCACCGAAGTTGATCGCGCCGCCGAAGCCACCATCATCGAAACCTTGCGCGAAGTCTACCCCAGCCATGCCATTCTGGCCGAGGAGTCAGGCGACTCCCGGCCCGACGCCGATAGCGAATATCAGTGGATCATCGACCCACTCGACGGCACCACCAACTTCATCCACGGCTTTCCGCAATACGCCATTTCCATCGCGCTGGCCCACAAGGGCGCGCTGACGCAAGCTGTCATCTTCGACCCCAACCGCAATGAACTATTCACTGCCAGCAAAGGTGGAGGCGCTTTCCTCAACGACAAGAGAATCCGCGTCAGCAACCGCGCCAAAATCGACGAGGCCCTGCTCGGCACCGGCTTCCCCTACCGCATGTTCGACCACGTCGACGCTTACCTGGCGATCTTCAAGGACATGACGCGCCGCTGCGCCGGCGTGCGCCGTCCGGGCGCCGCATCGCTCGATCTGGCCTATGTTGCCGCCGGCCGTCTCGACGGCTTCTGGGAATTCGGCCTGGCCCCCTGGGACATGGCGGCCGGCGCCCTGCTGATCATCGAAGCCGGCGGACTGGTCAGCGACCTCGCCGGCGAAAGCGACTACCTCAATACCGGCAACATCGTCGGCGGCAATCCGAAAGTCTTCAACCAACTGTTGCAGGCCATCCAGCCACATCGCACCGCCGCCCTGCAGGCGTAACCCAGGCCCGCCCCTCCCGGCCTCCCCTCGCGGGGAGGTGACTTTTAGCTCGCTGCGCTCGTCTATCACGGGGAGCCCCCGTTCGTGGTTGGGCGCGGACTGCGGCTTTCGCCGCGTGTCGCCTTGCCTTGGGGCGGCCCGGCGGCAAGGCTGCCAATGTGATAAGTAAAATAAATTTGTCGTCAGTCGGTTGACAGCAAACAAAGCGCCGGTACAATGCGCACCTCTCGCGGGAGTAGCTCAGTTGGTAGAGCGATACCTTGCCAAGGTATAGGTCGAGAGTTCGAGACTCTTCTCCCGCTCCAGCACACTGGGGGAAAGCAATGCTTTCCCCCTTTTATCTTCAAAGTCCCAGGCCGAAGTTCCAGCCGATGGGCAGCGGCGCGATGGCAGAGTGGTTATGCAGCGGCCTGCAAAGCCGTGTACCTCGGTTCGATTCCGGGTCGCGCCTCCAAATAATTCCCTGATAAATCAAAGACAAGCCCGCGTATTGCGGGCTTTTTCTTTTGCGGTTTTGCTTGCTAAAAGGTGGGGAAACGGGGCAGAATGTGGCAAAAGCCACCCGCAAAAGGTGGCATTCCACCCGGAATATGGAGGATTGTCCGTGTACGCGAGTTTGTCATGGCGATGAAAAGGCGCAAGGCCGGTGCCTGGGAATACTGCATCAAGCGCCAGGGCCTGCTGCCGCGCCCGGTGTATTTGAGATTCAAGGATGAGGCCGAGGGTGACGCCTATATCGCGCGCCTTGAAAAGCTGCTTGATGCCGGGCAGGTGCCGCCCGAGTTCGCGCGTGCCGCCGATGCGCCGGTGACAATTGGCGAGGCGATCGACAGTTATTGCGTCAAGGTATCTGTGCCGGATTCGGATGAGCGCGTGCTGATCTCGATGGGCAAGTCCATCGGCAATGTGGCGCTGTCGCAGATCGATTACGCATGGGGCGAGCGTTTCGTGAAGTCGGCCAAGCAGGTCGGGCAGCTTGCGCCTTCGACGATCCGCCACCAGGTCGGGGCGATGGCGCGCATGTTCGACTTTCTGTTGCGCCGTGGTGAGTTGGTGAGCAACCCGCTGCGCTTGCTGCCGAAGGGGTATGCCAGTTACACGCCGGGCGATTCGGCGGTGCTGGCGGCCATTGGCAAGGATGCGCGAGAGGATCAGTCACGCGATCGGCGCATGAGCGTAGACGAGGAAGCGGCCATCCGGCGCATCTTTGATTTCGAGAAGCCGGAAGGCAAGGAGCGGGCCTTTGCCTTGCCCGAGCGCGACAAACTGCTGCTGCTGTTCGATCTGGCGCTTGAGACCGCCATGCGCTTGCGGGAGTGCTACACGCTGACGCTTGACCAGATCGATCTGCCACGCCGCACGATCTTTCTGGATAGGACGAAGAACGGCGACAATCGCCAGGTGCCGCTGTCGAGCGTGGCGGTCAAGGCGCTTGAACCATACGGAGGAGACGCGCGCAATGGTCTGGTGTTCCCTTGGTGGGATGGCGACCCGTCCGAGGCGTCGCTGCGGCGCACGACATCCCGACTATCGCGCGCCTTCGCGCGGATCGCCGATGCGGCCGGCTGCGGCGACTTGCGCTTTCATGACTTGCGCCACGAGGCGACTAGCCGCCTGTTTGAGAAAACAACGCTATCGGAGTTCGAGATTGCCAAGATCACCGGCCATCGCAGCCCGCGCATGCTGATGCGCTACGCCAATTTGCGCGGATCCAATCTCGCTGAAAAACTGTGGTGACTTCAGCCCGCCACCAGCCACACAGCCCCAGCCCCGACCAGGCACCCAACCGCAAACGCCACCACCAGCAGGCGCTTGACAGCGCGGGCCAGGGACTCGCCGAAGGCGTCGTCTTCGTTGATCATGATCAACACCCACTCGGCCATGTCAGTACACGGGATCTTCGGGGCCATCACTCCACCGCTTATGGGGCGGCAGTGGGGTGAATTCCGGGCAGTTGTCGCCGATGACGATGGCCTGATAGTGGCGCGTCCAGGTGCCAGGGGTGATGGGCGGTGCATTGAAATCGCTCTTCGCGCACTTGGTCATCAGCGGGCAGGCCCAGCCGTGGCAGATGCCGATGGGGGAATTCATGGCGCGGCCCAGATGCTTTTTGCCCAGCGCTGGATGGCCAGCAGGCGGCTGCGCAGGTCGTTGGCGATCTCGCCGTTGATGGCGAGATTGTCGAGCAGGTCTTCGGGCGTCACGTCACCGGGCGGCAGATAGACTGGCGGCGGGACGGGGGCGGTGATCTCGATTGGCGCGTAGGGTTGCGGGGAGGCCGATATCGAGGGCGCTGTCCCACAGCCCGACAAAATCAGCACTAAAGCGCACAGGGACAGCACCAGCAGCAGTTCGCCCGGCGTCAAGTCCGGGGCCACAGACCACCAGCGGTTCGGATTGCGGTCGTGTCGCATGCTTGAGTCTCCTTTGATATTCGGTGCGATCGGTGGCAGCCTGCTCCTGGTCTGCGGCGCGCAGGCCGTGGATAACCTGCATGGCTGCCGCCCAGCCGTCGACGGTGGCGACATAGGTGGCGTGCGTGGTGCGCTCGGCATCGAGGCGGGCGGCGTCTTCTTTCCAGCCGCGCATCTTCCACCCGCCCGCGGCGGATACCGCCAGCGCGACGGCGATGGCAGTGGCGCGCAGGATGGCGGGCGATGGCAGCGGGATCACATCACACCTTCGTACTCGAAGGAATAGTGGTTTCCATCTGGTCGCCTGAAATCACCACCCCAGCGCGCCAGCGGGTGCTGCTGCTTCCACCACTCGCCAAGCGCGCGATGCGACTCGGTGTCGTCGCGGTACTTGCCATCCTTGAATAGATTGAAGTCGCGCGCCAGGCGCAGCTTGTGCGCGCTTTTCGGGTGTCCATACCCCTTACTTTCGCCAAGGTTCCCGAATACGCGCGGGTCCCGATAGGCATCGCCATTGGTCACTTCATAGCCAAGCTCGCGGGCCTTTGCAGGAATGCCGCTCGACAATATGGCGAATTCTGATTGGAGTTTTCTTAGGGTCATGGCGTCTTGTCCGTTACCTTGCCGAAGCGCGCCTCGGCCCAGCGCTCGAATATATAAATGGCGCGGCTGCCCATGTGGCCGCTGATGCCGACCAGCGCGGCGGTGACCAGCGGCGGCGTGCCGGTGTGCTCGCACAGCCAGAAGGTGAGGATGCCGGCGAAGGCGCTGGTCATCAGCTCGCCGATCAATTCCATGATGTTGAATGGCCGCGTGTCACCGGAATTGCGCTTGCGCAGCCAGCTGACAGCGCCGCCCCAGGCCGAAAGCAGGATCACCCATGTGTAGGTGACGAGGGCGAAATTTGTGGGGTCTTTTTCAGGCAAGGCGCTCTCCTTCGTCGGGTTCGATGTTCTTTTCGCAGTGGTTTTTGTCGAACAAATCCATGAAGCGGCACAGCACGCAGCCCCAGCGGCGGCCCTTGCGCTGCGCTTTGGCGGCGCGGCTGGATACGGTTTCGTCCGGGTCGCCGCGCATAAACACGACGTTGATGCCCTGATCGAACCAGATGATGATGTTCCAGAGGTAAGCCTTCATGGCCACACCATCGCCGGCAGTTCGGCCAGCAGTTCAGCGGCGGTCGGGATCGGGCGGGTGCCGGCCTGTACGTCGGCGAGCACCTGGTAGCAGTGCGCCCACACCGCATCGCGCCAGACGACACCGGCGTTACCCTCGGCCGAGAATGTCGGGTTTGTGCTGGCGGCGTAGCTGGCCAACGACAGAACGCCGTCATAGCTGCGGGTGCGCGCCTCGGCATCGAGGTGCGACTGCACGGCGGCCGTCACTTGCGCCACGATCTCTTCAGCCGTGGGCGGCGGCGGCGGGTTGTCGACCCACTGCAGCGTCGTCCAGTCCCAGACGTGAGACTGGCTGGGCGGCATACCTTGCGGTGCGATGGCCTGCGTTGCCAGGTCAAGTACGTACACCCCCAGCGCGCCGGACCAGTCGTAGGCCATGATCGCCGTATCGATGGCCGGATCGTTCGCCGCTGCGATATCCGGCACGCGGCACAGCATCATCACGTCGGTCAGCGCACCAGCCGGAGCCACGCGCTTACGCAGGGTCATGGTCGAAACGTCGAGGGCGGTTTCGAGAATGCGCGTCATAGCCATCATCTCGCGTTCGCCGGCACGGCACCATGGCCGGTGGTATCGAGCCAGGTGATCAGGTTGCTGTAGCGGGAATTCATGACGATGGTGTTCGGGTCGTAGAACTCGATGAGGATGTAGCCGGGGCCGCCGTTTCCACCGCTGCCGTAAAGCGGTGACGCCATGGTGTATGTATTTCCCCAAGCGCCGCCGCCACCACCGCTGCCGAGAGAACCATTCCCCCCATTAAGCGTTCCAGATGCGGTACCAGCAACACCACCAACAGCAGAATATGAGGCACCACCGGCGCCGCCACCACTTGCACCACCTGCAGTGCCACCAACACCATGAATAATCGTTGCAAAACCATTCCACCCCGCTGGGCGATAGCTTTCGCTGCGCGCACCGCCTGTACCCGCCGTTACGGAATAAGTTGATCCATAAACAACTTGCGTTGATCCACCGCCTGCAGCATTCGAAACTGCGGTGTAAGACGCCGCATATGCACCCGCCGTACCGGCTCCACCGGCACCCACGGTAACTGAAACATTCTGACCAGGCGTGGCACTGATTCCGTCGTAAATAACACGGCTACCTGCACCACCAGCACCGCCGCCGCCATACGGCCGCGAATAGTAGGTTGTACCGACATCTGTCGACATGAAGCCACCGCAGCCACCACCCCCGGCACCGATCAGCGTGATCCGCATCTTCATCGCCGTCCAGCCAGCCTTAAGCGCCGGAATAGTTAGATTGAATCCTCCTGCAGCAGCGTATTCATACTGATAGGAATCGAACGCGGCATGATCCAACACCCCCGCCGACAGCACACCGGAAAACGTCCCCGTCGCGCCACTCAGCGCGCCCGCGAAGGTGCCGCTCGCTGCATTCAGCGCGCCGGTGAAGGTGCCTGTCGCCGCCAGCAACTGCCCGGAAAACGACCCATCCGCCGCGAGCAGATGCCCGGCGAAGCCGAGCGCGGGCTGGCCGTTGATGGTGCCTACGGTCAGCACCGGCTGCGGCGTGCCGCTGCCGTCCGGCTGCACGAAGGTGAGTTTGTCGGCCAGCATGACGATGTTGGTCGAGCCGCTCGCGTCGGCGCCGAGGCGCATGCCGGTGATCTTGCCGTTGACATCGGCGACCATGACATAGCTGGTTGCCATGTTGCCGATCGGGTTGGCCAGTTCGGGCGCCATTTCGGCCAGGGTCAGTTGGCCTTGCAGCAGGTCGAGCATTTCCGCCGCGTTCGACGATGTAGTCGCCGGCACGCCGTTGGTCGGGCTGGTTGGGAAGAAGTCGGACTGGTTGCCCGAGGTATCGACCACGCGCCCCCAGTAAAACCACTGCTGCGCCGCCGGAAGGCCGGGGTGCTTCCAGCTCGTGGTCGGGTCTTTTTGCGAGGTGAGCAGCGTGGCGGCGGCGCGGTTGTTGGTGGTGCCGCCCCAGATTTCAATGAAGTCGCGGTCGTATTGATTCTGCGCAAAGCTCCAGCCGATCTGGTTGAGGAACATGCCGCCAGTGCCCGACAGCGACGCCAGGCCGGCCGGGCGGTTGCCGAGGATGGTGTAGCTGTAGGCCGTCACGTCGGCGAGCTGCTGCGTGGCGTTGCCGAAGATGTTGAAGCTGGTGAATTTGAGCCAGATCGGGCGGCCGATCAGCTCGCGCGGCACCACGTATTTGAAGATGGCTTCATCGAGGCGCGCGAACTGCGTGCCGCTGGCATGCGCGCCGATGGCCGTGCCATTCCTGCCGCGCCGTAGATAGGTGAGGTTGTAGTGATACTGCGTGGTCAGCGTGGCGTTCTGGTACGAGATCAGTTCGCCATCGACCCACAGCAGGCTGTTGCCATCGTCGGCATCGGCCTGCGACACCGACACCAGCGCGCCGCGGCACAGCGACAGATTCACCGCCAGCGTGTTGGTGGTGTCGGGATCGCTGCCCGTGGCCAGCGCCGACGACAGCGTGCCGTGGCGCGCCGGATTGACGACGCGGCCGATGTTGCGGAAGGTGGCATTGTCTTCGCTGACCCACACGTCGCAGCCGCCCCACTCGGGCACCGTGCCGCTCACTGCCACCCAGACTTCGAGGTCGGGCGCGGTCAGGCTGTTCGGCGGCTCGAAGATGGCCGGGGCATTCACCGGGCCGGGCGTGATGTAGGTGTTGAGCGTGTAGCCGCCACCGTCCTGCGAGGCATAGGTGGCCGCCGACGTGGTGCCGGCGGGGAAGTCTTCGGCGGTCATCAGAAAGCCGCCGTCTTCGCTTTCTTCGACGGTCAGCACGCGCACCGGCACCTTGTCCATGCCGAGGCTGGCATCGGTCAGCGTCAGGATATCGGTCGGTTCGACCAGCGCGTATTTCCAGCCGAGGCGGAATTCGTATTCGTTGCGGATGAACAGGGCGCGCTGCAGCTTGATCTGCGCCACGGCGCGCGCCACTTCGGTGCGCGCGATCTCGTGCGCGGCCACCGGCTCGGCGGTCAGCAGACCATAGGTGTCGATGGCCGTCTGGTCTTTCGCTTCGGCGATTTCGGCGTTGTACTGGTTCTGCCGATTGACGTACTCGACCTGCACCTGGTTGTAGGCGTCGGCGCTGGCGTTGCGGATCACGCGCACAGGTTCGTCCTGGTCGAGATAGTCGTCGTCGGTCAGGTCGTACAACGGCGTGACGTTCGGCGTGAATGTGACCGCGTTGCCGGTGATTTGCACATCGCCGAGCGGCGTGCATTTGAGCAGCCCCTCGCTGAAATAAGGCGCGGTGTTCGCCAGCGCGGTCAGCTTGGTGACGGCCTCGCTGGCCTGTTGCTGATCGCTGTAGGCCGGCGAAAAGAACAGGCCATTCGCCACGCAGTAAGCCGAGAACTGCGTCCAGTCGCCCAGCTTGCCGGCCGGGAAGCCGACGCCATAGTTCGCATTGGCCAGCAGGTCGGCGAGGATGTCCTTCGGGTTGGCGTCGTCAATGAAGCCCGCCTGGTAGGGCAGGCGGCCGGTCACTTCGAAGCTGTGGTTCTGCAGGTAATCGCTGCTGCCCAAGTCGTAGGCGCTGGCGCACACGTAGGCCACGCCCTGGTAAGGCACCGCTTCGGCCGGGTGGTTGCTGCTCAGGTGGCTCCACACCGATTGCGGATAGGTGCCGAGCTTGATGGTGAAGACGCTGCTGGCATCGGCGACGAAATCCTTGTCGCGCCAGAAGGCGTGGATGGCGGTGAACGGTCCCTCGCCGAGGCCAAGCGCAAAGGCGGCCGTATAGGTGTAGGTCGTGTGGGTGCTGGTGACCTCGCCGCCGCCGCCCTTGCCGCCGCCGCCGCTGCTGGTGGTCTCGACATGCGCGATCGCCGTGAAGTCGCCGTACCAGATCATGTTGCCGGGAATGCGTGTGCGGCCATACACCAGCGGCAGCGTGAGCCCGTATGCCGAGGTCTGGATGCGCAGGCCGGCGGCAACCGGGTCGACCGTGCTGATCGTGGTGTCGCCGCCGCCGAACATGCCGCTCATGACGTGGGCTCCTTGAGTGTCCAGAAACTGTCGACACGGCCGATCAGCTCGACATCGTTGGCGGCATCGGCCCGGCTCACCTTGCGGCGGATGTAGGCATGAATCACCACCGGCCAGTCGACCACAATCGCGCCGTGGCTGGCGCAATTCGCAAAGCGAAACATGGCGATGTCGCCCGGCTGCGGGTCTTCGGTGCGGTCGCAAAACTGCTGCAGCATTTCAAGATAGCGCTCTTCATTGCGATGGAAGTGCCAGTCGGGCGGGTAATAGCCGGTGTCGATATCGGGGATCAAGCCGCAAGCGTGATAGACGCCGATCAGCAGCTGCGCACAATCGACGCCAGCGCCATTGACGCGTGCCAGGTGATGGAAAGGTGTGCCCTGCCAGGTCTGCGCTTCGGCAACGACGGCGGCGCGTTGTTCCGGGGTCATCGGGCTGTCTCGGGCTGGGGGATGTGGGGAAAACCCCGGAAGTTCGTCAGGTTCACGAACTTGGTGGTGCAGGTGGCCTGCGTTTTGTCGCAGCCGGGATAGGCGGTAAAGGCGTCGCCGGCGGTCGGCACCTGGGGCAGCGGATTGAGCAGCGCGAAGTTGCCCGGGGTGTAGGACTTGACCGAACGCTTGGTGCCCGCCAGCGCACCACTATCGAAGCGCACATAGCCGAGGTCGAAGTAACCTGTCGCCTGTGCCAGAGCGCAGGCCAGCGTGGTGCGCGTGGCGCTCGATACGGTGGCGCCGATGGCCTTGGTGGCGCGGTTGATGCCGCAGTCGGCATCGTAAAGCGTGTGCAGGCAGCCGCCCTGGTAGAGGTTGCGCGGGATCTTGACGTTGAGCAGTTCGAGGTCGGAGCGCACGGCGGCCTTGATCTCGGTACGCGACATCGAGAAGTCGGACCAGCGGCCCGAGAAATTGATATAGCCGCCAACAATCGCGCCGGCGGCATCCATGAAGACGCGGTCGAGCCGCACCAGGGCCCCATCAAGCGCGCCCGAAGCGGCAGCGGCCAGCCATGCCTGGCTGCCGGCCATGTGCGCCGGGCCGGGGTAGATCGTCAGGTCGAGCGTATCGACCTCAACGCCGATCACGGTGCGCACGCGGCTGCGCTCGATCAGCGGGCCGTCGGCCGAGTAGGTCTGGCCGTAATAGAGCTGGTCGACGTCCCAGCTGGTGTAGCGCAGGAAGGTGCCGCTCACCAGCGTGAAGGTGTAGAGGTCGGCCATCATGAACTGCTGGCCGCTGTTGAGCAGATCGATGAGGGCCTGCGGTGCGGTTTTCACAGCTTGCGCCCCAGGCTGCCGAAGAACGAGATCTTCTTGAGGCTCCACAAGTCCTGCAGGAAGCCTTCGAAGTCTTCGCTGTCGCGCTCGAAGCGGCAGCGGTAGTAGTAGTTGCCCGTCCAGGTGAGCGCGGCACCATTGGCCGGGGCGGTGGCGAAAGTCACCATACCGTTGCTGACGGTGTAATGCGTGCCGGCCGTCTGCAGCACGTCGGCCTTGTAGATCGCCGGGTTGCCGTTGAGGTTCATCACCGGCTCGATGTCGCCGCCGAAGGTGCGCACCAGCTGGAATTGCGTGGTGGCGCCGTTGCCGGTGCCGAAGCTTTGCGCCGTCACGGCATTGTCGGCGGGGTCGGCATACAGAAAACTATCCCACGACCCCTTGCGGGCGTTGAAGAAGCCGATCAGCGTCTGGAATTCCTGCTCGGCCCCGCCGCGCAGGAAGTCATGCGTGAGGGTGAATTTGTAGGTCGGGTATTGGCGGAAGGCCGCGCGCAGTTCGCGGCCGGAGACTGCTTGCTGGATATTGGTTTTCCAGATCGGCGCCTTGGGCTTTGGCCAGGCTACGCCGGGCAGTGAGGGGAAGATTGCATCGGACATCTAGCGCCCCTTCACCGGCGTGAAATTGCGCGCCAACTGGCGCAGGCCGGGGGCTAGCGCGTGGCTGTTGCTCTTGAGGTAATCGCGGAATGAACGCGCGTCCACCGCAGAGATAGTGATGTTCTGCACAGAAGTCGGCGCTGGCGAGACGGCGCCACCTTCGCCAGCCATGCCGCGCACGACATTCGCCAGGTGGGAGGGGAGCACCATTTCTTCTTCGTGCAACTGGGTCATTGGATTGATGCCCTTGGGGATGTCGTAGCCGCGCGCGGCGGATTTCTTGCTGCCGAGCGCCATGACGGCGGCGAACACGGCAGCCATGGCTGCGAGGGCCAGCATCGGGCCGACAATGGGGATCGAGGCTTGCGATGCGGCGGCGCCCGAGCCGGCTTCGGCGGCGTTGGCGGCGACGACTGCCGTGGTCTCCGCGCCCTTGATGGCGACGGTCGATGCAGCGGCGGCGGTCTCGATGGCTTTTTCTTGCGCGACGAAGCCAAGTTTCACGGCCAGCATGCGCGCCTGGCTGGCGATCCACTCACCGAGCGGCTTGGTGATGAGGTTCTGCACAAAGCTCTGATAGATGCCCTGGAAGATGCTGCCGAGCGCCTGCCGCAACGTGGTGGCCGAGGTCAGCAGCGAGTTAGCCATCTGCCCGAATGAATCGCCAACGCCATCGAAGAAGCCGCCAAGGCCGCCTTCTTCTTGCTGCTTGCCCTGCATGATCTCGCCGCGCCGCAGTTGATAGTTGCGCTCGATCTCCAGCATCTGTTCCTTGATCTGCATCAACATGGCCGGCGAGGCGTTGGGGTCAGTCTTGGCGAGTTCGAGCCGTTCGAGCAGCGCCTGGTATTCGATTTCGAAGCGGCGGCGGGCGAAGTTTTCTTCGATTTCGAGCAACTGGCGTTTGCTGATGTCGCCGTTTTCGCGGGAGAAGTTGGCGTGCTGTTCTTCGAGTTTGATCTGTGCCAGCGCGGCGGCGCGGCGGCTGTCGATCAGCGTGCCGTCGAGGTCGCGCTGTTCCTTTGCGGACTGGCGGCGGATGTCGAGTTCGAGCGCTGCGGTGCGCTTGGCGATGTTGACGCGGTCTTTGCTGGTGAGTTCGAGGTTCTGCTGAATCTCGCGCCAGTAGGCCAGTTCCTGTTCCTTGCTGAACTGGCGCAGGGTGTTTTCCTGCTCGAAGGCGTTTTTGCGCAGGGCGAGCTCGGCTTCGTAATACTGCATGAAGCTGGGGTCGACGGCCTCCTTAGCGGCTTTTGCTTTGCCGTCCTTGCCCATCACGCCGCTGGCGCTGCGTGCGCCGGTCTTTTCCTTGCCGGCATCCGGCCCATTGACGAACAGGTTGAATATTTTTTCGCGGGCTTCGGCGGCGGAATCGACGATGGTGTCGAATGCGGTGTTCCAGGTCTGCGACCACACCTTGGGGATGTTGGCGATTTCGGCTTTCGCGCCCTGAAAATCGCCGGTGATGAGCTTCCAGAACGCCACCGAGACGGCGCGGATCGGTTCGGTCAGCTGCACCACGGCGGCGTTGATGAGCTGGAAGGCGATGGTGGCGCTGGTCTTGAGGCCCCAGAACAGCGAGATCAGCCCGCCAATGGCGCCGCGAATCACGACTACCGCGGCCGGCCCGATGTCGGAGAACCACTCGCCGAGCTTGGTGAGTACCGGCATCAGCGCATTGCCGATGATGGTCTTGAAGCCTTTCATGGTGAGCGTGGCGCGGTCGCCGGCGTCGTCGAAGGCCTCCCAGGCTTTGACGCTTTCTTCGCTGACGACGATGCCGAGGGAACGCATCTGTTCCTCGACGGAGGCGACGGCCTCTTTATTCATGCGGGCGAGGTTGCTGGTGAGTTCGAAGCCGCGGCCGAAGATGGTTTGCGCGGCGACGGCGCGGTCGGTGCTCGACCGGAAGTCGCCGAGCAGGCCGATGGCGTCGAGTGTCAGTTCGTTGAGCGGGCGCAGTTCGCCGGCGGCGTTGCGTGTGACCAGGCCGAGCGCTTGCAGGTCGTCTTCATTTTCGCGCAGCTTGTTGCCCAGGCCCTGCGCGGCGCGCATGAATTCGTCCTGCGAGGTATTGCCGGCTTCGAGCGCTTCGCGCAGCACGCTGGCTTCGGCGGCGGTCAGGTCGAGCGCGCGGCCGAGCTTCATGCTTTCTTCGGTCATCAGCGCGGCCTGCGCGACGGCTTCCTTGAAGACCGCGCCGCCGGCGAGGATGGCACCGATAGCGACGAATTTGCTCTGCAGGTTTTCGAGCGGGCCGGTCATGCCGCTGACGGCGCCCTCGCCTTCCTTGCCGAACTGCTTGAGATGATCGCCGGCTTCGCGCAGTTTGCGCCGCAGCGGGCCGACGTCGCCGTCGAGGACGATGCTGGCGCGGTTGTCGTCAGCCACGATCAGAGGTCCAGAAAATCGAGCAGCGGATCATCGGGGCGGCCTTCGCTGACTGGCAGGCCGGCGGCGGCAGCTTCGCGCAGGGCGTCTTGCGGGGTGCGCGTAGACGTCTGCACGCGCGGCTCGGGGATGCCGAGCGCCAGGGCGATGCGCTTGAGCTGCACCGTTGCCGGGGGAACCGCTTGCCAGTGTCGAGTGAGCGCATGGGCTTGGGGAAAGGTTACGTTGAAGTCGATGTGCTGCCAGGTCCATCCGGTGGCGCTGACGAGGATGGCGTAGAGTTCGTCCCAGTCGATTTCGTCATCAGCGCCAGCAGCTTTCCCAGGTCGGCCCCGCCCGCCTCCATTTGCGGCAGGCCATTGACGCGGGCGATGGCTTCGACCACCGGGCCAAGTTCCCACAGCGGCACGGCGAGCCGCTCGATGGCGGCCGGCGTGGCGCCGAGGCCAAGCGCCAGCACTTGCACCAGGTCGTCGTAGAGCGCCTCGTCGATCTGCCAAGCGGCGAAGCGCCGCGAGCTGCGGATCAGCGCCGGGATCAGGCACCGCGCCACGCCGAGCGGCACGGCGCGCACGGCGTACACGCGGCCTTCGAGCATGACGGTGTCGATGCCCGCCAGGCGCAGCAGCAGCCGACGCGACAGCAGGCCGCGCAGGCGTGCCGCAAGGCGCACGCCGTAGCCAGCGCCAGGCAGCGGGCCAATCACCAGCGCAGCCATCAGAACAGGCAGAGATAGCCGAGGGAACCGCCAGCATCGGCGAAGGCTTCGGCCTCGAAGTCGTAGATGGCGAAGTCGTCGGACTTGAGCGGCAGCGACAATTTGCCGGAGACGCAGCGATTGAGTTTGCAGACGAGGTTTTTGCCGTCGTAACCGTTTTGCAGCAGCAACGTAAAGCTCGGGGTGTAACCCATGGTCTCATTGGTCAGCGACCAGACCTGCCCGCCGGCGGCGGCGCTGTATTCATAGCTGATCTTGACGACCTTGGCGGTATCGGCCGCGGCGAAGGTGTAGGCGCCGGTGCCCACGTTGACCGAATACTGGCCGGCGGCCGGGGCGCTGGCGACGCGGGTAAGCTGCACGCCTGTGGCGTCGAACATCACGCCCAGGTCGGCGACGTAGGTGCCGCTGTTCGGCGGCGTCATGGTGAGTTGATAGGGTGTACCGGGGATGGTGCCGGACGAATCGAACACGGCGGCCTTGATGCCGGCGGTGGCGGCTTTGCCGAAGAACAGCGAGCCGAGGATGCCGCCGTCAATCTCGGCATACTTCGCCTTGATTTCGGTCTTGCCCTTGCCCTGCCCGACCGCGATCGGGTAGCGCTTGGAACCGTAGAGCGTCTTGATCTCGACCGAGAGGTCGAGGCTGATGTCCTGCATGGTGCCGAGCACGACCGGCGTGGGGTTGGCGATGGCGGTGCCATCGGCCAGGTTGGTCGGGACGGCAATGAGTTTTCCTGCGCCAAAGTTGATCATGGTGGACTCCTAACGGTTACGAAATGGCCCGGGTGAAGTCCCCCGGTCGGACAAAAACCTGCATCTGGTAGCGGGCGGTAAGCCGGCCGATCACACGGTCGGTGCTTTCGCCTTGGGTGTCGGTAGCGGTGCAGCGCAGGCCACGCCCCAGCGCGGCGAGCGGTGCATCGGCCAGCAGCGTGGCATGCACCTGCATGTGCAGCGCATCGGCGGCGGATTCCCACGCGCCAGCGGTGGTGACGTAGTGCTCAATGTCGAAGCCGACGCTGATGCGTTCGCCATGGGTGCCGATGGCGTCGATGTTGCTGTCGGCGCGGCGCAGATTGACGGCGGGCAGCTCGTCATCATTAAAGGCATCGACGCGGCCACGAAACACGGAGAGCCCGGCGGCGGCCAGGCAGGCTGCGACGCGGGCGAGGATCTGTTCGATGACGGAGGCGCTCATGCTTTGGCCAGCGGCACGACGGCTTCGAGTCCGTCGGCCCCGATGAGCTGCGCGGCTTCGCGCGCGGTGTAGGCCACGCCGGCGACCATGATTGCGTCGCCGCGCTTGATGTTGGGAAATGTCGCCAGCGGGTATTGCAGGCTGTAGTCGGTGACGATCTGCTCGCCGCCGAGGATCACGGCGCCCGGCATGTCGAGAATGGCCAGGCCGGTGACCGGCGCGCCACCAGCGGCCGGCGTCAGTGTGGCCGTCTGGCCGAAGTCAGAATAAAAGAGGGCGATGTCGGCAGCGAAATCCATGCACCGCAGTTTCGCGGCAGGGCGGCGACATGACTACCGGAAGAATGTCGCGTCAGCGGCGCGTCTCTATCGAGTGGCGGCGACCGGGAATATAGCCGCGATGCTTGAGTCTTGACGCCGTTGACCTGACGAAGCGCAGCATGTCGGTGCCATGATTAAGCAGTGCGCTGCCGCCAGACAATTGCGCGCCAGCCTGCGCCAACGCAGCGGCATCGGCGTCGAGCAGGATTTGCGTGGTGAGACTGCCTGATGAAATAGCGCTGGATAGCGCCTGCGCGGTGAGGCTGATGGTTACGGTCAGCGTGCCGATGGCGTAGGCGGTGGCTACCGCTGCGCCGGAGAGGTCGATGCTGCCGGAGAATAGCGCGCCATTGGCGGCGGCTTGCGCGATGGCCGCACCGGATAGTTTGATTTGCGTCGACAAGGCCGCGCTGGCGCTGGCGCTGGCCTGCGCATTGCCTTCAAGGCCGCCGCTGGATGTGGTGAGCGCGGCGGCAGCGCCTGCCTGCGCACTGGCCGCGCCGAGCATCTGAATGGCGGTTATCAGCGCTCCATCGGAAGCGGCTTGCGCTACAGCGGCGGCAGTCATAGTGATGCCGGTGGCCAGCAGCGCGCTCGATACTGCCTGTGCGATGGCGCTGCCGGAGAGGACGATCTGCGCGGTGAGGCTGCCGCTGGCGGTACTGGTTGAGACTGATGAGCCTGCGAGTGGGATGGCGGTGGTCAGTGATCCGGTGGCAGATGCAACGCCAAACGCAGCGGCTTCAAGTATGGCACCACTACCACCCCCCGTCGCCTGCGTATCAAACTCAACCCATGTCAGCCGGATCGCCATTACGTGCTTGCCACTTCAACGGCCAACTTACTGTAATCGGTGATGTTCGCCGCTTCGCCGCTGCTCAGTGCAATGGTGCCGCCATAGCCCGCACCGATTTCACCGGCTGTCTTGGTCTGCGTGGCGATCAGCTTAGGCGCGTCGAAGTAGCTGATGCGCTGGCGGGGCTTGAAGATTTGCCATGGGTTGTCGGACAGGGATGCTATCTCTGCACCTGATAGTTCTCTATCCCAGACTAACGCGATTAATGCACTATCTTTCCATACCTCGGTTATACCACTTGCCGCCATATAAACTAGGTTGCTACCTGTTTGCGACCGCGAAGCCGAAATCGTTTTTGACTCAACTAATCCCCCCGACCTGTAAAACTTTAGCGATGTTCCATTAATACTCACAGCAACGGACGTTTCTATTCTTGAGGCAATGCTGTATGTGGCTTCTAGGTAATCTGCAATCCCAGTCAGTGTAAATACCTGCTTTGTCAGATTACCACTGCCACTTCCGCCAACAGCAGAATATCTCCCATACTTCCAGCTTTTTCCAGCCATAATGATTCTGGCGTTATCACCGCCATAATAGTCACCAGATGGATCGCCTAACCATATACTGAAACAGGTAAGCGCAGAAGGCGCATCTAATTCAGGACTATTGGCTAACGTAGCGTACGCCGTACTGCCATTGCCTTGGTGCATTAACCCAAACCGGCAAGTGGCCTGACTTGGCGCTGCATTCCACACCATCTTCCTCCCTGTAGAATCAACAGGGGGAGTTTTTGACCCTGGATTAATTGCTACACGCAACCTCCGCGTCAGCGGATTATTCCAGTCAATCCCCACCGGCACCTGTGGCTGACTTCTCCAGGGTTGCTTACTCGTCACAATCCCCGGAGCCTGCCCGGTTTCCAGCACACGCACAATCAGGCCACGATCACCATCGCCGGTAGCCCGGTAGCGCAGAACGTGATCGTTATCGTTGCCGGGATCGGTAGTCGCGCCGAGTTGAACGCGGGCGATCTGTCCGGCTGACGATGCGGAGATGTTGTCCGTGTCGCTGGCGGTCGTTTCATCGACTTCTGTGTAGAGCGCCGCCCCGGTCGATGACCAGCCGGTAATCAGGTCGGCAGATGGGCGGATGATCGCCATGTCTTAAGCGGCGTAATCGTCGGAATAGCGGCGGAACTTCACCGTGTTGCCCGATGCCGCCAGCGCAACACCAGTATTGTTCGACAGGGCCAACTTGAAGTTCCCCGGCGGCAGGTCAAGTTGCTTGGTCACCAATCTGCGCGCTGTGGTTGCCGCGTCGAGCGGGAATGAATCCACGTAATACTTGCTCATGTACTCGTTGCCGGTCGTGCTGGTAGAGGCGTCGGGATAGTTCGTGTCGTCGACTTCAGGCACCAGATAGAGCGCACAGAACGCCCCGACAGAGCGCGCAGCAGTGGCGGCAATGACAACTTCAACCTCCATGTACGGCCAGCGTTTGCCGGACGTGGTGTTGTCTATCTCAGCGGATACGGCACAAATCGACCCGTTGGCGAGGGAGTTAAGTTCCGTGCTGAGTGCTGTGGCAATCGTATCTTCGGCGGTGTATCTACGTGGCATGGCTTATCCCCTCAGTGCTTTGGCAACGTCGGCGTTGCTGATGAATTGCCCGAACGCAGGCACCTGTACCTGCGCCACGGCCTTGAGTTTGTCGGCGTTGGCTTGCGTCAGCGCCCCGGCTGTCACCATTCCGTCGAGCGTGCCGCGCACCAGGGCAGAGTCGAGGCGCAAGCGGCCTTGCTCAAGTAATGGCTTGACATGGCGGAAGTCTGGAGTGGCGTAGAGCACGTCCAGCAGTCCGTTGCCGGCAGCAAGGCCGATGGCTTCCAGTATCGTGCCGACACCGATTTCAGTGGGCTTGTATCCGGTCACGGTGTCAGAATTCATCGCCTGGGCGATGGGTTCGTCAGCACCGGCAGCGGCTTCAGCCGGGTAGTTGGCGAGGATGTAGGTTTTTAGGGCGGCGTAGTCCATGATCAGTTGTCGATCTGGATGGTCGCAGCACCCGCGGCGAAACTCGGTGCGGCATCGCCGCTGTTGATGGTCTTGTTGATGGTGAGCGCGGAATAAATCCACAGGTTGCCGCCAGACGCGGCGTCGAGGACGCCCCAGCAGACTACGGTGCCCCAGTTGGCTGTGGGCGCCGGGAAGGTGATCGTGCCGTTGTTGCTGGTGGTGCCGCTGGTGCCGCTTGATGCTGTGGTGCTGGCTGCGGCTTGCGTGCCAGCCCAGTTGGCCAGGCTTGACGTGACCGCTACGCGGGCATAGCTGCCGCCAGTGACTTCAGTGCCAGCCGTTGAGTCGGTCGGACAGACGGTATAGAGGGCGACGTAGCCGGTGGCGGGTGCGCCAATCGCTTGGCCGCGCAATACTGCGTCGACCAGCTTGTTTTCTGCGAAGTCGGTGAGCGCGCCGGCGTGCGCGAAGTTGGCGACGGCGAGCAGCAGGCTGGCGAGGATGAGGCGGATGGACTTCATGGCGTTTCTCCTAAGGTTCATGTGAAAACGGCCCGGCGCATGCCAGGCCGCTTTGTGGTCGTGCTGGCATGATTCAGGCCGGTTTGTCGGTTTCCCTGGCAGCGGCTTTCGCCATGCCTTCGGCGGCCCTGAGCATTTCGCGGCTGGCGGTGTTGCGGCCGCCCTTGTCGAAGTCGTCTTCGCGCTTGATGTAGAGCGCTCGGTTGGCGGCCACCAGATCGGCGGCGATGTCCTTCGGCACGTCCGGCATGTCGCCGACGCTTTGATGCTGCCCGCCGCGGTCGTCGCGCAGATCGACAAGGCAGGCTTCGGTGATGAGTAGTTTTGGCATGTCTGTTTCCTTTGGTGTTCTGGCGGCGCCCGGCGGTGCTTTGCCGGGCGGGTCAGGTGGCGTTATCAGGCGGTCAGGACGTCTTTCATGGCGGCGAAGCTGGCCACACGGCGCACGGCGATATCGACGTCTTGCAGGGCAACGACGCGCTTGGTGCCGGCTGTCGCGCCGCTGTAGGGGTCGAGGATCATGTCGAGGCCGCCCCACATACCGATGAGCAGGTCGGCCCAGTTGCCGTAGGCGATGGCCGAGCAGACGCCGGTGCTGGTGCCTTTGTCGAGGGTGGATGGCATGCTGTTGGTAACGACGGCGTCGTAGCCGAGCACGTCGCCGATGCCGCGTTCGCTGCCGCTGGTCCAGACTGCCTTGCCGTTGGTGCTGGCGAATTCCTGCGTTTTACGCAGGGTGCCGCGAACCTTGGCGTTGGTGCAATATGCCATGGAGCCCGCATCGGCGTTGGCGATGGCGACAGCGGATTCGAGGTCGACCATGTGTGCGTAGGTTGGCGCGAGGCCGTTGGTGCCGCCGGCGACGGAGCCGATGCCGGAGGTGTTAAGCAGGCCAGTGGGCTGGTTGCTTGAACCGCTGCCGTTGAGGGCAGCGAGCTGCAGGGCCTGGCCGATCTGCATGGCGAGGTCGGCGCGCACAAAGGCTTCGACGTCGACGGAGCTTTGCAGCAGCAGGCGGCGGGAATAGTCTGTCCAGGCGCCGACGGTCTTGGGTGTCAGTGTGACCTGGCCGACGGTTTGCTGCGATTCGGTCACCGCGCCGTTTTCAGCGACCCAGTAGGTGGTGGCGGCGCCGGTTTGATTGGGAATGGCGATGTTGCCGTTTAGATCGCGCAGCCAGGTGATGCCCAACTTGTCGAGCACCATGGCGTTGCGCAGCAGGTTGATGAAGCTGGAGCCGAGCAGCTCGGTGGCGACGAGGTTGCCACCAGCGCCAGCCGTTCCAGCGACGAGGTCGCGGTACATGACAGACATGTCGGCGCTGCCACGCTGGGCGCGGGCGATCAGGTTGCTGGCGATGGCTTTTGCCATGCCGTCGTTGAGCGCGATGCCGCGTGTCAGCACGTCGATGGGGATGGTGATGGCGGCTTCGCGGGTCTTGTCGCGGCTGTCGCCGCGCTTGTCTTGCGCGGCGCGCGAGCATTCCATTTCAAACGGGGCATGCTTGGCGGCGTGCAGCGGGTCGGCAGCGGCCAGCAGGGCGCGGCAGAAGCTGAACTGCTCGACGTCTTTTTTGCTCATGCCGATCTCGGGCGATTCGGCGGGACGCAGCGCGCCATTATCAACCAGCTTGTCGAGGGCAAACTTGCGGAATGCGTCGGTGCTGGCGCCGGATTCGATGGCTTTGTCGGCATCGCCTTCGAGCTTGAACTGGCGGCCAATGGCCTGAATTTCCCGCATGCGGTCGCGTTCGGCGAGCAGCGGATCGGGACCGCTGGTGGCGGCGCGGGTGGCGGTTTGGGGTTCTGCCGCCGGAGGATTGGTGACTGCTTGATTCATGGAGTGTTCTCCTTGGGTTGTTTGCCCGGCGGGCGTGAGGTCCACCACGCGATAACGCGGGGCAGAGGCTTCTGTTTGCTGATCTGCGGCGCGGCCTAGGCCAACGGTGGCGTCGGCGGGGATGTCGACCAGCGAGATTTCAAAGGGCGTCCAGTTGCTGACGCGATATTCGTCCGGCTCGCCTTTGCTGGGCGCGGCCTTGGTGAGCATGCGTTCGTTGATCTGGTAGCCGATGGAGACGTTGCGCACCAGGCCGTCGGCGATGTCTTGCCGCAGGTCGGCCAGCGCGTCGCGGCGGCTGATGACGATATCGGCGCGCAGCTGATCGCCTTCGATCCAGGCACGCTCGACGGCGCCGATGCTGGCGAGCGGCGTATTGCCGACGGCCATGTGGCGGTCATGGTTGGCAAGCACCGGGGCGCCGCCGTTGAGGCGGTCGAGCTCGATTTCGCCGGATTTGTGGCCGAGCACTTCAACCCACGGATCATCGAACCAACTTTGCCGCAGGTATGGCGTCTCGGATGAAACGGACAATTGCAGCCGCAGGCGGCCGTCGCTGGCCTGGTCTGGCGCGGCCTCGCGGATTACGAGGGTGGCGGGCAGGCTGCGGTGCAGGGTGCCGTCGATGCGGCTCTTACTGCCAAGGGCGTGTTTTGTCATGGCGTCAGTCTCCATTTGAAGGCGCGACATAACTACCGGAAGAATGTCGCCGCATTGGGTGGGCATGCTCACGCACGGCGACGAGCGGCGCGCGGCGGATGGTTTTGTTGGCTGTTTTCGGGTCGACCTCTTCGTCTTGATCGGCCGGGTCTGTGGTGTCTCCGGCGTCGTCTCCGGCGTCGTCTTCGGCCGGCACGTCCTGCGGCGCGGCGGCGTCGATCAGCCCGAAGATTTCTTCTTCGGCGTCGATTTCGGCGAATACTTCGTCGGGGTCTTCGCCGCGCTCGAGGATCAGGCGGCGGCGGCTGGTGAGCTTTAAGCGCAGGTTGGTTTCGTTGGCGTTGGCTTCTTTGACGGGGTCGATGCCGGCCCAGCGACGCGGCTGCCAACTGACGGCGGCGAGGTAGTTGGCAACGCGAGACATATCCAGCCCCGGCGTGGCCAGCACGATGCCGGGCAGCGCGGCGGTGATTATTTCGTCATGCAGCCAGGCGCGCAGCATGCCCTGCATGGCTTTGAAGTGTTCGCGCTCGCTGACGATGCCAACGCGGGCGCTTGAATAATTGACGGATTCGAGGTCGTTGCCGAGGCTGACGTAGCTCATGCCGCGCGCGGCAGACCAGCCGCGCAGCTGCTGCTTGACGTAGCTGCCCGATTCGATGGTCGGCCATTTGGATTCGTAGGGCCGGAAGTCGTAGCCGACCGGCAGGGTGTCGTATTGCCCCGGCAGCGTGGTGGCGTATTTTTCGGCGGCGGCGGTGATGGCCTGCACTTCGTCCGTCGTGAGCACCTTGCCGGATGCCTTGGCGCTTTCGAGCACGCCGGAAATGATGGTGTCGGCGAAGCCGCGCGGGGCTTCGCCGTCCGGGCTGACAAAGAACCCCTGGCGCTTGGCCGCGTTGCTGCTGGCGACGGCGGCGGATTCTTCGAAGTCGTGCAACATCCAGAGCCGGCGGGCGCCGCCGGAGAGTTCCGGGTAGCCGCGCAACTGGCCGACTTCATGGCGAATGAAGCGATGGCGGATCTGCGTGGCTGGCACGCGGATGTGGCGGCCGACGCTAACGAGTTCTGACGGGGCATCGCCGGTTTTATTCATCAGCAGCCAGTAGGCGACCGGGGCGCCGTCGTCGGTGATTTCGACGCCCATGCGCACGCGTCGGCCTTGCCACTCGCGGTGCAGGCTGACATCGAGCAGCGATGGGTCGAGCATTTGAATCTGGAACTTGAACTGGCCGGCGAGCGGGCGCATGCGATAGAGCAGTTCGCCATCGACGATCATGCTTTTCAGTGCGAGCGATTCGACTTCGCGCCAGGACAGGCCGGATACGTCGGCTGCACTGGACCAGCGCGTGAAGCCGGCTTCGATGCGGTTGTTGTTTGTGGTGTCTGGCGTGCCGTCTCGATGTTTCAGGCGCATCTGCAGGCGCATGCCGGATTCGCCGAGCACCTGGTCGTCCAGCTGCAGCAGGTAGCCGATGGCCCATTCGTTGTTGCGCGCCATGCCGCGCGCGCGGGCTCGCAGGGTGGGTAGTTGCCGGGCGAGGTCGTCGTTGATCGGCGCGGCGTTGGTGGGCCATGAATCGGTCCATGCGGGTGTTTCGGCGGCTTCGAAGCTGCGGCGGGCGGTGCGTATTTCGGCGAGGAAGTGCTGCTGCGCCTGCGCGGCGGCGCCGCTGACGGCCTGGTCGAGCCAGGCGGCACGCTCGGCGGACGTCTCACGCTTGAATAGCTTGTCGAGGAAGCCCATGGTCAAAACCTCACATGCACGCGGCCGGGCGTGCCGCCATGCAGCAGCGCGGCGAGCGCGCGTTCGTTGGCGACTTCGCGCTTGTAGTGCGCAATGAGGTCGGTGATTTCTGTGGCGGTGCGGAATTTCATGCGCCGCCCGGCGATGTCGTATTCGGCGACATGCACCTTGCCGCCAGCGACATAGGCGGCCAGCGCGGCTTCGGCATCGGCCAGCCCCTTGACGGCCTGGCTGCGGCCGTCGAAGGTTTCGGCGGCCTGCAGGTTGGGCAGGATGGCGACGGCCTGCTGGTCGAGCGTGACGCGCTCCGCGCCCTTCTCTACCCACGACAGCAGTGTTGCGGCCCCGGCCGTCCAGTCGGTGGTGGCACTGGCGGCCAGGCTGACGGCATGAAGGTCGCCTGCGGCAGCGGTGCTGATGGCAACCGCGGCGCCGCCGGCCCAGAGCATTCGATATTTGAGCGCCCAGCCGGCGCTGGCTGGGTAGGCCGGCAGATCAGCCTCCCAGGAAACCGAGTCCCCGGCGCGAAACGTGGTGGGTGCAGTCATGGCCGCGATGGTGGCGGCGCGGCGGCGACATGACTACCGGAAGAATGTCGCGTCAGCGCAAGCGCTTGAGCCGCTGGGCATGGCGCACGCTGACGCCGAGCTTGGCGGCAAGCGTCTGACTGTCAAGGTCGGCGTCGAGCTGGGCGAGCAGTTCGAGCCGCGCGCGCTTGCGGCTGACGGCATTGACATATAAGGTGCTGGCGCCGAAGCGCAGTCCGGCCAGCAGGGTAAAGCGGTCCCAAACTTCCGGCGGCACGTCGGATATTTCGCGCCGGGCGATGTCGATCAGGTCGCGCAGGTTGTCAGTGTTGGCCATGACGCTGCAGGCGGCGGTCGCGGATCATGGCGGCGAGGCGGGTTTGCGCCAGGCTTGGCAGTTCGATGGCGACCGCCGTCTCGCCAGCGCCGACTTTTTCGGCTTCCTCATCCTCCTGTTCCGGTGCAGACGTCTCCACGGGATCAACTGGCAGCAGCGCGCCCTGGCGCAACCGCAGTTCGGCGATGTCCCATTGCGCCGGGCGGCGCAGGTGCAGGCGCAGGTGGCGCGAGAGCCAAAGACAAACAACCGTACAGTCGAGACCCTCCTGGCGGCGGTCGGTGCGCGCCTTCCAGGTGCGCCGCTTGGGGTTGTTGCGGCTGGGTACCTTGATTTCAGAGAGCAACTGCTCGTAAAAATCGGCGCGCACATCCTGATACCAGTGCATGCGGCCTGGGCCGTTGCCGGCCAGGCGCACGCGCCCGCCTTCCTGCGCCCAGCCGAGGACCAGGTCCTTGGCCTTGGCCGCGCCAATGATGTGAATTAGCACCCCATATCTGCTCGCCTTCGTGCTGCGATGGTTCGGGTCGATGGGTTTGGGCGGGGTCCATATCTCAATACGGCCTTCGGCATCGGACGCACCTTTGGTGGCCACCACCGGGCGGCCGGGGCGATTGTGTCTGCGCACAAAGCTGTAAGCAGCATCGGAGGTCTGTCCGTCGCCGCAGTCGATACCGCAGGCGGCGAGCGGCAGTTGCGCGCCGCTGGCGTGCGTGACGCTGCGGGCGAGCAGCTGCTCAAGCTCGATCCAGGCGCCGGCATGGGCAACGACGGTCTGGCCGTATAGCTCGCCCCAGTACGCCAGCCACATTTCCTCGCCGCGGCCGACGACCCAGACGGTGACGGCGAGGCGATCGTGCTGCACGTCGACGCCGACAATCGGCATCAGCCCGCCGGCGGGCACGTGCCATTCGAGGTAGGCTTCGGCGCGCTGGCGAAGTTCGTCTTCTTCGGGCAGTTCGCCGGAGTACTCCCAGCAGATGCCGCGCGTGGCGTTCCAGAAGGCGACCATCTCGGTGGGGTCGCCGTGGTCCATCAGGTGCTGGGCGCGCAGGAATTTCTCGGCGAGCACGGCGATGCGCGAGCCATCGAAGACGCTCTGCAGCTCGTTGAGGAAGAAGCCGGGGTCGGCGGCCTCGGCGGTCGGTTCCCAGCCGTAGAGTGGAGCCACGCGCGCCGCGGCGCGGATGTTGGCGATGCGCTCGTCGTCGCTCCACTGCCCGCCGCAGTGCGGGCATGAATAGTAGGCGTCTTCGTGGCGGGCGCGGCCATACACTTCGCGCTCCGGCCGGCGGGCATCGAGGTCGGGCGCGGCCAGCTCTTCGGGCGTGAGGTTGAGGCCGGGGATGGTGACGTGCGCCCATTCGACCTCATGGCGATCGCCGCAGTGATGGCAGGCGACCAGGAAGCGGCGCTGGTCGGTGGTGCGCATTTCCTTTTCGACTTCGCTGGCGCCCTTGGCGGTGGGCGTGCCGCCGATCAGCTCGAAGTTGTCGCGGATCGCCTTGCCGCGCTCGCGCAACAGCGCGATCGAGTTGCCCTGGCCCTTGACGTCCTTGTTCGAATCGTCCGGCTCTTCGACATAGCGCACCTTGGCGCTGGTCGATTTCACGTCGGCGGGCGAGTTGGAGGCGACGAACTTGAGCAGCCCGCCTGGGTAGTGCTTGCGCGTGGCGCTGTTGCCATCGCTGCGGCTCTTCAGCCGGATGCTCTTCGCCAGCACCGGAGTGGCGCGCACCATCGGCGCGAACTTCTCGGCGTCGAAATCCTTGGCCGACTTCTCGCGAGGGAACATCGCCACCTGCACGCAGGGCTTCCAGTGGGTGTAATAGCCCATCATCGTGCAGACCACGCCGCCGGTCCAGGCGATCTGCGCCGGCTTCTGCGCCACCACGCGGCTCACGCCTTTCTGCCCGCAGGCCGCCAGCACGCCGCGCAGCACCGGGATGTTGTCGAGATCGAACTTGCCGGCGTAGTCGGGGTTCTCTTCTGACGATAGGCGGCGATACTTCTCGACCCACTCGATCGGGGAGAGGGGCGGGCGCGGGCGCAGATACGAACGGACGCGGCCCAGCATGGCGTCGAGCGCCTGCGTGGCCCAGGTCTCGACGTCATCAGCCAGCGCCGCCGGGTTCAAGCGCCATCCTCCTCATCGACATCGTCGGCATGCGCCCAGTCGGCCAGCCGGTGCAGGAAGGCTTCAAGCTCGGCCTGCAGCATGTCTTCACGGCCTGGCACGTCGCTCGGCAGTTCGCGCGCCAGGCGGTAGCGCGCATCGAGGAAGTTCTCGCGCGCGAAGATATGCGCGGCCCGCAGCTTCGGCTCCAACTGGTCGGCCTGAATCAGCTGCCCGCGCCGCTCGGCGTTCTCCATTTCGATCTTGTCGGCCTGCACCCGCGCCAAGCGATCCTGCGGCCGCTCGTTCTGGACCTTCCTGACCTCGCGCTCGACCAGCCAGTTGATGCAGGTCTCGGAGTCGTATTCGCTCGGCACCCCCGGCCCGCCGCGCGCCGCCACCGGGAAGCCTTGCTCCTGCCACTCGACCACCGTCTTCGGCGCCACGCCGAACACTGCAGCAATCTGCTCCTGGCCGATAATGCGCACGACTTACTTACCCCCCTGACACTCAGAAAACTGGCGAATTCCCGAGGTCCTTTGGCGCCGTGTGGGTTTTGGCTGGGAAGGACCCGTGAAGACATGCGCAGACGTCTTCACTTGACGTACCCCTTCATCACGGCCCGTAGCTCGCGCTTAAAGTTGGCATCAAATCGCTTGAGCATGACCTCACGCACCACGCTGTTGATGCGCCTGGTGTTGAACATCTGCGGCACGTCAATCGAGGTCACCGTCTTGATCGGCATGCGATCCTTACCAGTGCGAAGAAAGACCGCACGGCCACCCGTCCTGCGATTGGTCGCCACGAACATGCCTGGGATAGTCTTCCTTCCACCGGTACGCTTGACCTGGAACTTCACCTGCCCGAGCTTTCCTTTCTTGGTCCGCTTCGGGATCGTGGTGACAAAGTGAATCAGGTTCATGCCGCGCCCTTTGGTCTTGCGCCCGGCCTGCAGGATTGCCTGAAACTTAACCTCGCGGCCATTACTGCGGGCGCGCTTGACCAGCAACCGATCCTTGACCTGGCCGATAGTTACTCGAAACTCTTTCGCGATTGTTCGTGCCATCGCCGTCTTGCCTTGCTCGGCCGCTGCATTGAGCGATCGCACCATGACCTTGTCGGCAACCTGACCGCCCAAACGCTCCATCGCTTTAGCGACCTGCGGAAAGTTGTTGCGAATATTGATCTTGATCATGCTGCTTTCCTTTCCGCGTTGATGCGCGACTCGGCGGCGCGGCACAGGGCCGTCATGCGCTCAAGGCCGCTCATGTCTTCAAGCCAGGCTTGCCAGCAGGCGAGGATCTCCGGATCGCCGGCATCGAGGGCGGCGCGGATCGCGGCCGAGATCTCCGCCTGATCCGTCTCTGACCAACCCTCCCAGACCGCGGCGACCTTGAAGCATCGGCGCATGCGTGCGGTTTCCGCGGGGCTCATGTTCCTAACCTCGGAGAGGTTGGGCAGAGGTTGGGAAGCCGGAAACCCTGATGGCACGGTCTTGTTCCTAACCTTCCTAACCTTCCTAACGTTAAATGAGGCAGGGGAGCGCGCGCACGCGCGTCCGCGCGCCCCCGTGCATACGCATGCACACGCGCCTGTACGCGCGGGGAGGAACAGGTTCGGAAGGTTAGGAAGGTTAGGAAGAAGCCCATCTGGTGCGGGTTTGCAGGTTCCCAACCTGTTCCCAACCTTCCGGACCTTGTTGGCTTAAAAATCGACATCGTCGACCTCCAAACCATGCTGCGCAGACACGCCAGTCTTCGACGACGCCTCGTTCTTGACGGGAGGCTTGTACCAGTACCGGATCATGCCGTTGCGTTTTTCGATGCGCGTGCAGCCCAGCTTGCGCAGGGCAATGCCGAGGCGGGTCTGCAGGTCGCGCGTGAGTTTCGAGGCGTCGAGCTTGAGGCAATCGGCCGCCACGTCATAGATCGAGAAGTCGGCAATGCGGCCCCACACCCAGTCATGCACCGCATCGACCAGGCTGTCCTGTTGCTCGACCTTGAGCTGCTCGGGATCGAACAGCGTGCGCTGCTCCTCCGCCGAGGGATGGCAGGGCACGCCGGCCTCGACCAACACCCGCGCCTCGGCATACAGCTGGTCGAGCACATCGCGCAGGCCGTCGAGATTGAACTCGCCATGACACTCCACCGGCCAGAAACGTCGGCCGCCGGTCGGGTCCTTGTTCCACTCGAATTCGTTGGTGCTGCCGCCGAACACCAGCTGCCGCGGCGCCTTGATCTCGCGCCGGCCATAGACCGGGCGATACTCGTCGATCGTGCGCGACAGGAAGCTCTTCTGCCGCTTCTCTTCACTGCGCGCCAGGGCGCCCAGTTCGGCGATCTCATACACCCACTTGCCGCGCAGGGCAGACATCGAATCCTTGTGCGACAGATCGAGGTCTGTGTCGCCAAACCAGTCGCGACCGAGGATACGCAGCGCCGTGCTCTTGCCCTTGCCCTGCGGCCCTTCCAGCACCAGACAATAGTCGAACTTGCAGCCCGGCTGCAGCACGCGCTTGACCGCGCCCATCAGCCACCACTTGGCCACGCGCATCGAGTATTCCGCGCGCGCCACGCCGAGATAATCTTCCAGCCACATCTCGAGGCGCGGCGTGCCATCCCACGTCAGGCTGGCGAGGTATTCGCGCACCGGATGGAAGGCATTGGCCCGGCCGAGCACCTCGACCGCCTCGGCGACCAGATCGGAAGATGGCGTGAAGGTCCAGTCGGGATTCAGCTGCGCCAGCCACATGGCCGTGCGCGAATCATCTGTCGAATCCCACTCGCCGACCGTGCCGCCATCGTAGGGCGGCGGCTTGCGCTTGACGATGCACAGGGCGAATTCGTCATACCCCACCACCTCAGACCACTCCGGCCGGTGCGCTAGGATCTGATACACGTTCGACAGGCAATTCTTCAGGCCGTCACGGCCCCAGATCAGGCCGGGGATATGCGGTCCCTTTTTCTCTTTGCCCGCGCCAGCCTTGGTAGGGGTAGAAATGGGATCGGCTGTCACGCGCTCGACCAACTGCGTGCGCACATGGGCCGCCAGGTCCGCCCCGCGCAGACCTTCCTCAATCGCATCGGCCACATCCCAGCCGTCCGGCTTCTCGCCGGGCGCCTCGATGGTCATGTCCCACCAGCGCCCGCCCTGTGCCAGCACAACCTCGCCGATCTTGGCCATGGCCATCACGCCAGGCTGCTTCTCTGGCGGCAATAGCGGCTTCGAATCCTCGGCCACCTTGGCTTCGCGTTCTTCCTTCGTCAAGCGTTCGCGCTTCGCATCGCAATCCGCCCATCCGCCCGCCTTGCGGCCGGCCAGCGGGCTCCAGTCTGCCTTACCGACGGCCTTGCCGCCTCCTGGCCACGACACCACCACTAGCTCGGACAGCTCCGCCTGGGCGGCATCAACGCACTTCTCGCCCTCGACCAGCAGCACGAAAGCCACCGGCCGAGCAGCGAGCCGGTCCAGCCCGTAGAGCGGGCGTGGTTCTGGAAAGGAAATCCACTCCCACTTGAATTCGCCACTCTCGCTGCTCTGGCACCACGTCAGCGGCAGGATCTCCTTGCCGCCGCTGGCCTTTTCGAAACGACAGGTGAAACCGAGCAACCGGCCCGCCGCATCGCGATATTCCCAGCGCATCGAATACTTGCCCCGGTAACGATGCGCCACCGGCGGCTCCGGTGCATCCTCCGGCACCGGCAGGATCGGCACCCACTCGGTTTTTGGCTTGTCCTCGACCGGCGCTGGCGAGGTCGAGGCTGGCTGCTTCACCGGGCGCGTGACTGATTCGGCTGCCGGCAGATCGCCGACATCCGCCCCCAGGGCACGACAGGCATCGTGAAACGACAAACCCTCGAACTCCTGGAGGAACTTGATCGCGTCGCCATTCTCACCGCAGCCAAAGCAGTGATAAAACTGCTTCGCCGGATTGACCTTGAACGAGGGCGTCGCCTCATTGTGAAACGGGCAGCACGCCTCGAATTCCGCGCCGCTCTTCTTCAGCGGCACGCGCGCATCGATGACCTTGACGATATCGACTGTCGCCAGCAGGGCCGCCGTATCAATCATTGGCTTAGTCATGGCATCAGCTGACGCGTGATATCTGCAGTCCGTTCGAAAGCGCCAGCCACCAGCAGCCGCGAAGTGCTGGCCGGCAACTGCGCCAGCAGCCGGTCATAGGCCATCAGCCACAGCTGCAGGGCCAGCGCGCACTGCTCGGAGCGTCGCTCGAAACCCAGATCGGCCAGCGCCAGCGCCGGCGGCTTCGGCGGGCCGACGACGCGGCGCACCCCCAGCGGCACACGCACACGCGGCACAGGAAGCACGCCGTTCTTCGCGTACAGGTCAAGGTGATACATGCTGCGCCAGTGGCCGTTCGGGCAACGCTTGCCGCTGCGCTCGTTCCAGCCCATGAACGACACCCCGCAATCCGGGCAGACATACGCCCGCCGCGGCGCGCGCCCCTTTGACTTCTCCCCGGTGACAGCCATCAGCGCTTGCCGCCCTTGCTGGCCAGCACGCCCTGCAAGCGCATCGCCGACGCCACCATCTCGGCCAGCTCGTTTTCCAGCATGCGGCGCTCGTTCGGCGTCACCCGACCGTCGCGCATCGACTCATCCACCTTGCGAAGGTAATCGCCGAACTCGGCACACAAGCCAGACAACGCATGCGCCACATCCTCATCATCCACCGCGCCAGGCTTGGGGATGCACACATAATTCAGTTCATCGGCATGGGCGAACAAAATGCGGCAATCGCCGCTCGCCTGCTCGATGCGCACCGCCTCATCGAGCATCAGATGGTTGCGGTCGCAGGTCGGCGAGACCTTATTGATCAGCACCTGCAGCTTGATGCCAGTGCGCTCGGCAACATCCCGGGCGCGATCGCGGTTGGCATGCACCAGCGCGTACGCTGCATTCTCCACTCGGCTCATGGCGTTACCTCAGAGAAAAAATGGTGACGCCACGGCGGCAGAAGGCCACCATGCAGTCACGGAATAAAAAAGCCGCCAGGGAAACCCCGGCGGCAAGGCCGGCAAGGATGCCAGCTAGGAGGAGACGAAAGGAGACCAGCCCATGACGAATAGAATTGAAGCTCTCACACATCAACCTACCGAAAGGACTGGCCATGACACTGGAAGATCGGCTGGAGCATATCGAAGACAACCTGCACGCCCTGGCCACGCAACACATCGCACTGATGGAAATATGCACGGTCATGCTCCCCTGGATAACTCTTTCACGGGGCGACATGGAGAAAATATTAACAATTGCTTACGACGCAGCCGCAAAGCGGACAGAGGAAGAGCAGCACAGCAGCGACTTCCAGGCGGACGTGCGGCACTGGCTAGATGCCCTTTCGTCCCGAATACTTTCTTTGAAGCCGGAAATCGCAAAACTGCCGGACGCTTAGCCGCCGCCAGTTTGGCAAACCGATCCCAGAAGCGCTGGTCAAGCATGCGATGCCTGCCTTTCCGGTTCGTGCGCCGTCTCACCAGCGCCGATTTCGGCCGGACAATTCGTTGCGCGCAGATAGGCCCAATCAACATCCGGGCGAAGTTCCTCGCAGCGCACGGCGCCGCTGGTGGCTTTTTCGATTTCGATGCAGCGCTCGATTGGCACCTTGCCAACCTCCCACTGACTGACGGCTCCGGACGTAACACCGAGCATTGAAGCCAGACATTTCTGGCTTCCCACGGCATCGCAGGCTTTTTTGATTGCATCCATAACCGCCAGTTTAGGCTGGCTATACCCGATATGTCAAGCCCCCCTAAACCACAATATTCAGCAGACCTTTATTCTGACGCGATGAGTATCGGTAAACGCATCAGAGTATTGCGTACGCGCAACAAACTCACCCAGGACCAGCTTGGCGAAATCTGCGATGCGACGAAGGGCGCGGTGTCGCAGTGGGAAAGCGACGCCACAATACCAGCCACGCGCAACCTTCTATTGCTGCATGAAAAGCTGGATTTTTCCCTGGATTGGCTGCTACTCGGATTGGCCGACTACACCATAAAGCAGACACACTCGCTATTCATCAATGAGCAGACGCTGGAACCCATAGACAGCGGCCTTCTCAGCACACTCTACGAACTGGCAAAACTTATCAACGACGACGGCCTTCGCGAGCTGATCGGCTTTGCGCGCTGCCTTACCGGAACACACCCAGCCGCTAAAGCAAAGCGCGCATAATTTCCATGGCGGAATGGCGGCAGAGTATTATGCAAACTTCCTTATGTTATGACAATTGAGCGAAAGGCATAGACATGGAAGCCGCCAGTAAAACTGCAGACGAAAAATATTGCCATGAGTGCGGCGCCGTGATCAGGATGAAAGCTGAGCTATGCCCAAAATGCGGCGTGCGGCAGCCACCCGTGCTAGGCGTGCTGTCTGGCATACCCGGGCAGCGCCGCTGCAACGTTTGCGGGTTTTCAGGCCACATGAAAACATGGCTGGCAAATTACAACGGGCCGCAATTTCTCGCGCTTCTGCTGCTACTTTTATGGATTCTGCCCGGCATAATATTTATCGCTTGGGGCTGGGGAAAATACAAGTGCCCGCAGTGCGGAAAGGTTGGTGAAAATGTCCCCACATAAAGCGCGGGTCGCAGCTGCGATCATAATTACAACAGTCCTCGTCGCATGCGCCGGCACGCCATTCGAGTGGAATAGCGCCAGGCAGCTACGGGCCGGCATGACCGAAGCCGAAGTCACCGAGATCATGGGGCCGCCCTATCTGGTGAAGAGCGATCCAGCAGGCCTGACGTGGGTTTGGAGCTATGCCAACAGCTTTTCAGGTGTGCGCACCCTCTCTGTGACATTGAAAGACGGCAAGGTAGTCAAAGCACCAGAAATACCGCGATCCTTCTAGTTGGCACGGTCGGAATCGGCCTTGTTCGAATAAATGTTTAGTAGCGCTTGACAGTCTTAGTTAAGCGGGACTATACTCGCCTCAGGTACTCACCCACCGGAGGCGCAAATGACCGACAAACCCCACATCAGCACCGACGAGCGTAGAGCGGCATTCAACCGCATCAAGGCGCTGCGGTTCTTTGGCTGGACCTTTGAGCGCGCCCAAGCATGGGCGCCACTGCGCATCGCACTCGAAATGTCGGCGCTGGCGAGACGGCGGCGCTATGCCCTGCCCGTCCAGCCGAGGCTGCTGTGATGCCCGCCCACTACATCCCCCTGCGCGCGCTGCGCCTCTGCTGCCGCTGGGTGGCCGAACGCGCAACGCCCCTGCAGATCCCCGTGGTCGTCAGTCGCCCGGCGCACGTCGACCACGGGTGCATCGTCCTGCTGACCCGGAGCGCGCCATGACACTCAAGACCTGCCCGCCTCTCACCATCACCGAGCGCGACATTCACTACACCACCGCATTCGGCGCCAGCGTCGACATCGAGATCGACGGCGCGCTGCGCGCCGGCATGACACTCGAGCTCGTCTATTGCGAACTGGCGGCGCGCACCCGCACCATCGCCGACCAGATCGTCGCCAACCATCTGCGCAAGGAGGCCGAGACATGCGACGGCTGATCCTCACCTGGCGCCTGTGGCGCGACCAACACCTGGCATTCACCCTGCGCCGTGCCTGGCGCACCTCACGGAGGCTTGCATCATGACCACCTGTACCGTCGTCGGAATCCTGATTGGCTGCGCCATTGCCACCACTTTGCTCGTTGCTTGGGGCTGGCGCGCCATGAATCCGTTTGAATGATGCCGCGATGAGCGAGCGCGGCGACATCATCGACCAGGCCAACGATCGCGCGGCCGAATTCGTCGGCGATCGCGAGGCCGAGATCCGCCGCGCCGCGGCCGGCATTCCCGCTGGCGAACCCGGCGACTGCGACCACTGCGGCCTGCCAAATCCCCGTCTCGTCAACGGCGCCTGCGCTCGTTGTCGCGACAAGTACCGACTGCCCTGACACCACTTACCGGAGAACCCCATGAGCACATCCTTACCCGCTGACGCGGTTGCCGTGGCCATGCTGCCAATGGGCGAGATCGTTCCCTCGCCCAGCAACCCGCGCAAACACTTTGACGACGCCTACCTCGCCGAGCTGGCCGAATCGATCAAGTCCCACGGGCTGATTCAGCCCATCACCGTGCGGCCGCTGCCGTTCGAGAACTTCCTGGAATTCAACAAGCGCCGCCCAGGCGGCCGGCCTGACCGAGATTCCCGGCTTCTGGCGCGCACTCGACGACAAGCAGGTGCTCGAAATCCAGGTCATCGAAAACCTGCAGCGCCGCGACGTGCATCCGCTTGAAGAAGCCGAAGGCTATCAGCAGCTGATGCAGCGCCACGGCTACAGCGCCGACACCATCGCCGCCAAGATCGGCAAGAGCAGGGGCTACGTCTATGCCCGCCTCAAGCTGCTCGCGCTCGGTCAACCGGCGCGCGAGGCTTTCTTCGCCAGCAACCTCGACGCCAGCACCGCGCTGCTGATCGCGCGCGTGCCGGCCTCCCTGCAGGCCAAGGCGCTGGCCTCGGTCATCACCGGCTATGACGGCGTGCCGCTGTCCTATCGCGCCGCCAAGGCCACCCTGCAACGCAATTTCACTGTCGAACTGCACGACGCCACCTGGCCACTCGACGACGCGACGCTGTGCCCGGTCGCCGGCAGCTGCAGCGCCTGCCCCAAGCGCGCCGGCAACGACCTGGTCATGACAGCCGACGGCATCGATGCAAACGTCTGCACGGATATCCCGTGCTTCGACGAAAAGAAAACCGCGCGCCGCGCCCAGCTGATTGTCTCTGCCGAGGCGAACGGCATTCAGGTCTTCACCGGCGAAGCCGCGCGCGAACTGATGCCATGGGGGCCGCGTGACATCGACCGCGGCGCCTACGTCAGCCTCGACATGGACGTGCCGGGCGATCCCGCGGACCGCACCTACCGCCAGATCCTCGGTGACGCGGCGCCCGTCGCCGCCCTGGTCGAGTCGCGCGATGGCGACATGCTCGAACTGGCCGAACCCACGGCACTGGCCCGGGCGCTGCAGCAAGCCGGTTACCAACCCGACCCGCAGCCAGAGACTGCTGCAGATCAAGCCAGCGCCGAAAAAGCCGCGGCGCGATCGCAGCGGCAAGCCGAGGCCGCTGCCCGCGAAGCCGCGGCCGAAGCCGAAGGTGAGCGGCGCAAGGCCCTGGCCGACACGCTGTTTGCGCGCGCGCGCACCCTCTACGATGAGGGCGATCTGAATGCCGACCACGTGCTCAACCTGCTGGCCGTGGCCAGCATGCGCATGGACTGCAGCTACAACGGCAAGCCCGACGCACCGCGCCTTAAGCAGTTTGGCGTAACCCTGCCCGAGGAGACCTGCGACGACGACAACGGCACCACCATCATGGAAGCCACCGCCGCCGCCATGCGCCAGTGGTCGCCCGGTACCGCGCTCGCCTACCTGCTCGACGGCCTGACCGCCGAAGAACGGCATGTCAATCGCTGGAATTACGACGCCGCCGAAGACCGCCCCTTCATCCTCGACGATCTGGCCGTCTTCCTGACGGCCGCCGACCCCACGCAAGCTGCGCAAGCGCACGGAGAAGGGGGCGCGAACCCGGCTGCACCGGCGAAACCGAAAGGCAAGAAAACGGCCGCGGCGAAGGACAAAGCCAAGACCGCTCCAGCGCCGACTGCGTCGGCGAACAAACCGGCTGCGCCGGTTAAACCCCTGGGCGACTGGCCGTTCCCGACGACGAACGAATTCTCCCGGGAAGCGACGACATGAACACAGACAAGCCTGCATGCGCATGGCAATGCGACGAATGCCTCACCGTGCACGACGATGAAGACGAAGCATATGAATGTTGCCGGCCGCAAGTCATTGAAGGTCATCTCTGCCCGATCTGCGATGGCTTTCACCAACTGAAACAAGACGCGATTGACTGCTGTGACTTTAATCCTGACGACTTCCCACCAAGGCCCCATGCGTTCGAGCTCGAAGCCGCTGGTCAAGAACGCTTGTTTCCATAATTTCAACTGAAAGGATAACCATGCTCCTCACCGGAATAGCGCGCCTCGGCCGCGACTGCGAACTGCGCTACCTGCCCGACGGCACCGCCGTCGCCAATCTGGCCCTGGCCTTCAACTACGGCGCCAAGGCCGCCGACGGCAAGCGCCCGACGCAATGGCTCGACGGCGCCATCTTTGGCAAGCGCGCCGAGGCCCTCAAGCCGCACCTGCTCAAGGGCACCGCGCTCGGCGTCACGCTGTCCGACCCGCACATCGAAACCTTTGCGCGCAAGGACGGCACGCGCGGCGAGAAACTCGTCGGCCGCATCATCGACCTGGAATTCGCCGGAGGCGCAGCCCAGCCCGCCCAGCCCACGAACACGACGGCCCCCGCCGCTGCACCAGCTGCCTCGCCCAGTGCGCCAGCAGCAGGTGGGTTCAATGACTTTGAAGACGACGTGCCCTTCTAGGATGTGGCCCGACCTCATCAACGGCAGCTTCGAGCTCGTCGGCGCCTACTTCACCTGGCGCAACTGGCTGCAGCTGCGCCGCGATCGCCACCTCGCCGGGGTCTATTGGCCGACCACGGCATTCTTCTCCGCCTGGGGCCTGTGGAATCTCGTCTACTACCCGGCGCTCGATCAATGGGCCAGCTTCGCCGGCGGCGTGCTGCTCGTCTCCGGCAACGTGGCTTGGGTAGTGCTGGCTGTGCGGTTGCGTATCAACGACACGCTCAATGCGCCAGATGGGAGCGGAAAGGATTGATATGCCTGACACCGATGACGCTTATAGGCTCGGCGCTGCCGCATACAAGAACGACAGAACACTATCTGAAAACCCGTTTGATTCTGGTGATTCTAGGTTTGATGAATGGGAAGACGGCTGGAGTGAAGCGCTTGATGCGGAGTTGCTCAACGCCGGAGTTCAGGCCGCGCCGCTTCGCGGCGTCGCGCCTGGAACGGATAGTTAGCCGGAACGCCCGGCAGAGAGGATTGATGATGGCTGTAGTAATCCAACTGACGCAAGAGCAATGGGAGGCGCTGACGATTGAGCGCGCAAAGCTCGGCGAAATGGAAGTGGCAAAGGCTCCGGGGATGATGATCGCCCAAGTGTTCGGCGACCACATGAAGGTGGCAGTGATCGACAACGATAAGGCGCGTGCTATCCAGCGAGCGTTCGGAGTAGCGAACGATGGGAAGACATGTCGCACGGCCTACGATGTGCCGGCTAACGACAAAGCTCATGGGAGATGCGCGGATTCATGCGCCGAATCCCCTGCAGCGGCGGGTTCGGCGGCTGATTGATCGGAGAAAGAAATGACAGATGGCGAAAAAGAACTGTACATAGCCGCCGTTACTGCTGGGCTAGTGGCAGAATTTTGCGAACTTTATGCGAGCGGTAAGCGATACCGCTGGTTGCGCGAAAACCCTGCATGGGTTGGTTATGACGCAGATTACAGGCCAGATCAGATCGACATGGCGATTGATCACGCGATGACTCAGCCGCCGAACGATGCAGTTCAGGGGAGCAAGCCGGCCTCATCGGCGCAGCTTCCCGCTGGAACGGAGGGTTCGACACCATGAGTTTTAGAGGATACAGACAGGCAAGCCGCGTCGACTGGGGCAAAGAAGAATCAAAAGGCTGCACACTTGAGCAGATAAACACTGGTGCCTTTCTTCGCATCGCGGACGCAACCGAGAAGATGGCCGAGCGACACACTGAACTGATACGGCAGCGAGACTACCTCGATGGCGAGGTAAAGCGCCTGCGGGCTATCCGCGAGCATTTGGAGCGCAGCAATGCAAGCCTTCGTGGGCATCTGAAAAGGGCGAAGAAGGTGGTGTCGAACGCCTGAAATAACCGGCGTGCCGGCATTATCGGCACGTCCGCGTTGATTGATTAGTTGGGCCTTTTGCGGAGAAAGATCATGGCAGAACGCTGGCTTGAATGTTCCACTTGTTGCACAACAATCGTTATTCCCGACGTCCTCGCCACAGTGAAATGGGTGGACGGCGATCCGATATGCCCGACGTGCGGAAATCCGGCGCGGTACTACGACGTTCAAGAAGTCGGCGCTGACGACACGGCGGACACAGGAGGACTGAATGCAAGCAGCTAACTACGCCCCAATTTACGCGGCCTGTCTCTACCCTGAATTGGCTGAATCGTTTCGAGTCAAAGGCTGGGCGTTGGCAGTGCATGGGAGCCTTGCACGGGACTTTGATCTAGTAGCTATCCCGTGGCACCACGAGCCGGTAGCGCCGCAGCGGTGCGTGGATGGCATCTGCCACTATCACGGACTAACGCAGGTAGGGCCGGCAGTCACAAAGCTGCACGGGCGGCAGGTATTCGCGCTTGCGCTCAAATTCGGTGAGTGCTTCCTCGACCTATCGTTCATGCCGACCGAGAGGCCCAACGCCTGAATTCACAGGCGGGCGGCTTTTCGCCCGTCCTGTGGAATGACGGGTTAGGTGACGGCGATGGCATACGCGAACAAGGACGATTACAAGAAGTGGTACATGGCGAACCGCGAACGGCTGATTGCGAAGGCCAGGGCGGCAGATTTGGCAAACCCAGATCTGGCTGCTCAAAGGAAACGCGAGTATGCGGAGCGGCACCCGGACAGAGTGAAGGATGCAGGACGCCGTTACTCGCGGAAACCGGAAGCACTGGCGAAACAACGCGCACTAAAAGCGAAGCCAGAGCAGCGGGAGAAGGCAAAGCTGTTGCGAGAACACTACCGCGACACGCTGCACGATTGTTTTGTGCGCCGATGCTTGGCGCAACACCTGAAGATAAAAGGCAGCGAGATACCGCAAACACTGGTTGATGCACACCGAGAACTGTTGAGACTGAAAAGGGCGATAAATGAAAAACTGTGACGAACTGCGAACTGAACTTGCTCTGACCTTTGAGAAGTTGAAGGCCGGAGAAATCAAGCCCGGAGAAGCCGCAGAACTGGCGAACCTTGCAGGGAAGATGATTGGAAGCGCCAAGGTGCAAGTGGAGTATTACGCGCTGCGGAAAGAGCAGCCGCGCATCGAGTGGCTTGAGTCACCTAACGTAGAGCTAAGGGGCGGGCCGGCGGTTTCATCGCCGGAACGTCCCGCTTGAGCGCCGGGTTGGCCGGCGAGGAGGTTGCTATGGATGATGAGTACGAATGGTCGGATGCGCGGTGCCCGAAGTGCCAGCACTCCCCTACGCACATGCGAACCTGCACTAGCCTTGGCTGTGACGACGGCTGTTTCGATGAGTACGAGGACGACCCCATCAACGCGCTGCCCGGTGAATTCTCGATCTGCGCGGAGTGCGGCGGGACAGGGATTGAGCATTGGTGCCCCAAGTGCGGCCACGACATGAACACGACGGCCAACGCATAGGTAAGCGGCCTTCGCCGGCCTTATGGCGAAGGTCGCGCTTGACCGACGGGTTATGCCCCGGCGGAACTGAGAAAAGGAACTGTGATGGATGACTTTTACTGCCCGACATGCCGCGCCGCGCCACTGATAACAGACTACTGCCCCGCATGCTCACGCATACCCACACCGGGCATTGACGCATGGGTGAAGGGGTTGCCAGAGTATGACGCCGACCGCGAAAAGGTGAGTCTGCGGCTGAAGGTGCGTCACCTTCTGGATGTCCTCGAAAGCATAGCCAACGCCGACCCGAGCAAGTGGGAGCCGGACATGCGCGACCAGTTCCAACAATGGGCGCAGAACCGGGCAAGGCACACGATTGAGAAAGTCGGCGCTGGCACCGCGGCGACCGAGGGGCATAACTTAAATTCTCCGACACCCACAGACGGTTAACGCAGCACAAAACCACAGAGGGCCGCACCAATGCTCACACTTGAAAAACCAAACGCGACAAGCGCGCCGGCGTTACCCGACACGGAACACCAGCAGCCGAAGCTGCTCGACCGCATGCGCGCGGCCATCCGTGTGCTGCACTATTCGCTGGCCACCGAGCGAAACTACATCCATTGGGCCAAGCGCTTCATTTACTTCCACGGCAAGCGCCACCCGAAGGACATGGGCGCCGCCGAAGTCGAGGCATTTCTTTCCGATCTAGCTACCGGGCGCAACGTCAGTGCCAGCACGCAGAACCAGGCCATGCACGCGCTGCTGTTCCTCTACCGAAACGTACTCGGCATCACCCTACCCTGGCTCGACGGTATCACCCGCGCCAAAGTATCGAAGCGCCTGCCATCCGTGCTCACAATCGCCGAGACGCAAGCCCTGCTGCGCAAGCTGCCCGACGACACCAATGGCCTGATCGTCCGGCTGCTCTACGGCACCGGCATGCGCATCAAGGAATGCCTGCGGCTACGCGTCAAGGACGTGGACTTTGCCCGGCACCAGATAACCATCCGCGAAGGCAAGGGCGGCAAGGATCGCGTCACCATGCTGCCCAACGCACTGGTGCCGGCGCTGGAAGCACACATCATCGAACGCCGCCGAATTCACGACGTCGACCTCGCCACCGGGCATGCCGATGTCGAGCTGCCCGACGCCATCGATCGCAAATACCCGAAGGCCGCCATGGAGTGGGCCTGGCAATACATCTTCGCCGCGCCAAGCTACAGCACCGACCCGCGCACCGGCGCATACCGCCGGCATCACTGGGGCGAGCGCAATATACAGCGCGCCGTGAAGTCCGCCGCCAGCGCCGCCGGAATCCACAAGCTGGTGCATCCCCACACGCTGCGTCATTCCTTCGCCACACACCTACTCGAAGCGGGGCACGACATCCGCACCGGTCAGGAGCTGCTGGGACATTCCGACGTCAGCACCACGATGATTTATACCCACGTCCTCAACAAGGGCGGGCATGGCGTCACCAGCCCGCTAGATCGGATCACACTATGAAAACCCACACCCTGGACACCGCCGCCGAACTGCTGGCCACTGACCCCACCACCGTGCGGGCGCTGATCGAGGACGGCACTATTCCGGCCGCCAAGATAGGACGCGCGTGGGTTATGATCGAGGATGATCTGGCAGAATATCTGCGGCAGCGCATCCGCGAGCAAACCGCCGAGCGCATCGAAGTGGCAGCGAGCGGGACGAAGCGCCGCCAGCGTACGGAGGCCAGCCAGACAAGCCGCTATCGCAAGCGCGCCCTGCCCGATCTTTCAGCCATCGGTGGCGATCTTGCGCAAAGCCAGACATAGACCAAAACCGAACGGCCTGCAAAGCCGTGTACCTCGGTTCGATTCCGGGTCGCGCCTCCAAATATATCGTTGAATTACAATGATATATCCGCAAGCAAGGCCATCAAGGTTCCGCCCCGCCGCATCAATGAGATTGTGCATGGTCTGCGCGGCATCACTGCAGATACGGCCTTGCGTCTGGCGGCGTTCTTCGGCACTGAAGCGCAAAGCTGGCTCAATCTGCAAACCCACTATGACGCTGAAACCGCGCGAGGCCATGCGGGATGTTTTGTCGCGTATCCATCGGTTTGCGCTTGCACAAGCATAAGCCCCGCCCCCCTTGTCCGGCCAGAGGATTCGCCGCTGTGGCCCTGGCCGCTCGGACTTTAAGGAAGCACTGATCAAGTCCGTCACACCGGCGTAGGCCAGTGTCCAGCTGTTTGATTTTCCGGGATTCCAGCTTGCGCCGGAATAATGGAATGGTCGCCCCTCCCTAAACGGCATCAATGTGCCAAAGTGAAGTCGTGACACTTACACTTAAACGAAAGGGGCGACCGATATGAATCTTAAGACGATTGGTATGGATTTGGCAAAGAACGTAAT
>VMSX01000024.1 GCA_013791905.1 Rhodocyclaceae bacterium
GAAACACCTGCTTTGCCAAATCCACTCCAAAGCGCGTAAGGTTCATCTCGGACTCCTTCCTTCGTTTGACTGGTTGGTAACAACTCCAGTCTGGCACATCGAGGCCGGTAGAAGGGAGGAGTCCATCCCATTGGCTTGCGCCGGAATGATCAATTATGACTTGTTCAGCACTTCCCTATCATCAGTCCACCCTCTATGGCCCCCGATGACATCCGTTTCGCATCGATCAAGGAAGACCAGCGCCGACTTTGTGTATTCAGCGACTGCTAGCCAAAAATGACAAGGGGCCACACCTTGCGGTGTGGCCCCTTGATCTGACAGCAGGCTGCCAGCGGTACTTTCCGGATCGGCCTTAGTCGGCGTAGCCCGCGCGGCTGCCCCGGCTGCTTGATCTGTCGGCATGGCGCGGTGTGGCGTGCGCCGCCTTGCGGTCTTGCCACGGCTGTTTCTGGCTGGCGCCCGCCCGGCCCGCGCCGGCCGGTTTGCCGAAGGCGGGTTTGCTGCCGGGTTTCCCCGCGAACTTGCCGCCCGGTTTCGCGCCAAATTTCCCGGCGGGTTTGCCAGCGGGCCGGCCAACGCCCGGCTTGAAGCGCGCCTCCATGCCCACAACCGACGAAACGGTCACCTTGTGGCCGATGAGTCGCTCGATCTTCTGCAGTGCCAGCACGTCGTTGCGGTTGACGAAGGAAATGGCGGTGCCGCTGGCGCCGGCGCGGCCGGTGCGGCCGATGCGGTGCACATAGTCCTCGGCGAACTTGGGCATGTCGAAGTTGAAGACGTGGGTGATGGCCGGCACATCGATGCCGCGCGAGGCAACATCGGTGGCGACGAGGATGCGTGCCTGGCCGTGGCGCATTGCGTTCATCATGCGTGTGCGGTGTTTTTGCGGCAGGTCGCCGTGCAAGGCCACGGTCGAATGACCGTCGGCTTCGAGTGACGCGGCGAGTTCTTCGGCGTCGCGCTTGGTGGCGGTGAACACCAGTGCCTGGTTGATGGCGATATCGGTCAGCCAGTGATTGAGCAGGCGGCGCTTGTGGCCGAGGTCATCCACATAGAAAACATGCTGGTCGATCTGGATGCTGGCCGCCGCCGGTTTTTCCACGGCGATGGTCTGCGGGTCGTTCTGCAACTGGCGCGACATGCGCTGCACGTCGGCCGACAGCGTGGCGGTGAAACACACCGTCTGGCGCTCCTTCGGCATTTTTTTGGCGATCGCCAGCACGTCGTCGGCGAAGCCCATGTCGAGCATGCGATCCGCTTCGTCGAGCACCAGCACTTCCAGGTTGGCAAGAACGATGCGGCCGCTATTCATCTGATCCATCAGCCGGCCGGGCGTGGCGACGAGAATGTCGTAGGAGCCGGCAAGTGCCTTGTTCTGGGTGATATAGGATTCGCCACCGGTGATGCAGATGGTGCGGCAGCGCGGCAGCGCCCGGCCGAAATCGATGGCGGCCTTGCTGACCTGTTGCGCCAGTTCGCGGGTCGGTGTCAGCACGAGAATGCGCGGACCGGACATGCGCAAGGGGCTGGCGCTGGCCAGGCGTTGCATGGCGGGCAGCAGAAAGGCGGCGGTCTTGCCGGTGCCGGTGGGCGCGGTAGCGATCAGGTCGCGGCCGGCCAGCAGCAGCGGGATCGCCTGCATCTGCACGGGCGTGGGTTCGGTGATGCCGAGCGTGGCAAGCGTGGGGTCAAAGGCCGGGTCAAGGCCGAGTTCGGTAAAGCGTGTCATGGATTTTCCTGTGAGCAAATGAACAATGCCGCGGCCAAATACAAAAACCAACCAATGGGCGCATGAACACATGAGGCCTTGGCAAGCAAGTTGGGTCTATCAACATCGACGCCAACCTGAATGTGCCAAACAGGAAAGACCTGAAAAGCGGGGGGCCAGAAATCGATGACAGCCGGCGCAACAACCACCGGCAACCGAAGCGGGGCGCGACTGTCTCACATCCCGGGGTGAAAAGTCAATCTATTGAGGCATTTACTTTATTGGCCGACCTGCTGCTCCAGCCAGTCGATGATGTCCTGCGCGGGTTTCTTCCAGTCGGCCTCAAGCATCAGGGCGTGGCCCATGCCCTGATAAGTCGTGGCATCGACCCCATAGCTGCGGGCGGTCATCTCCACCAGCGACGCGGGGATGATCATATCGTGCGCGGCACCTTGAATCAGCAGCCTGCTGCTGCCGCCCGGCAGGCTGGCGAGCACCCGTTTGGTGTGCGGCAGGTTGAACAGCGTCATGTCCCAGATGGCGCGGTGGGATTCAGGCTGGGCCATCCGGTAGTAGCGCGTGAGGTCATCCACGGATACCGGCTGCGCGAACAGGGCTTCGCGCAGGCTGTCGAGTGCCACCTGCTGGCCGCTCATCATGCGGTTGAGGTCGGCGAGCATGCCGGGGCGGTTGAACAGCATGCCGAAGGCCGAGGCGGCCAGCCCTTGCGGCGGCACCGAGCACATCAGCACGGCGGCAGGTGCCGCATGGTTTTCGAGATATTTTTGCACCACAAAGCCGCCCATCGAATGACCGATCAGAATGGGCGGTTCAGCGAGGGTGGCAATGGCCTCGGCGACGTCATTGACATAATCGTCGATCGAGTAACTATCCAGATGGTCACGCCGCCGGCTGCCGCCATGACCGGAAAGACTCAGCGCATGGCATTCAAAGCCGGCAGCAGCAAAGAAGGGTAAAAAGTGCTCCTGCCAGCACCAGGCGGCGGTGTAGGCGCCATGCAAGAACAGCAGTGGTGGCATTCCAGGGCGGGCTTGTTCCGGAGCGTAGGAGAGTATCTCCAGTTTTTCGTTGCGGGTCATTTAGGTAGTTAGGTAGTTACTCGCGCCAAGGCTTCGTCCGGCGTCAGGATTTGAAATAGTTGTGCCAGGCGCTGACCACGGCGTAGCCGCAGTAGGGCCTTGTCGGCAGTGACCAGGCAGTGGGCCAGGCCGTCACGGGCGAGCTCAAGAAATTTCTGGTCGTCCTTGTCCTGGCACTTGGGCAGCGTGACCGCCGACTCGGCAACGCCATCGACTATCTTGACCAGATCGAGATAGGCGTCATAGGCAGCAACTTGCTGCTCATCCGATAGGGCGAAGAGCGGGTAGGCGAGGACGCGCCGGAATTCGGCAAGGCAAGGGATGCTGGTGAGCGCCTGCCAGCGACCGGCCTCAACCTCGCTGCGCAATGGCGCAAAGCGGCTGTCGGCGAAGACGAACAGGGAAAGCAGCACGTTGGTGTCGAAGGTGACGCGCAGCGCTGCTTCCCCCCGCTCCCCATCCAGGGAAGGGGACGGCGGTCGTTCGCGGGGCAGGCCCGCTTCGCTCACTCAGCTTTCTTCTGCAGGTCGAGGCGGAGCTTGGCGAAGCCGCCCGGCGCATCTTCCAGCACCTTCAGCTTGCCCTTGGCAGGGTCGCGCGGCGGCACGGTGGCATCGTTCTGCGCCATCAACCAGGCCTGCCAGTCAGTCCACCATGAGCCGGGGTGCTGCTCGGCGCCTTCGAACCACTGCTCGGCCGTTTCCGATAAGGCTTTGGCTGAGTTGATCCAGTGGCCATATTTGTTGGCGGCAGGCGGATTGACGATGCCGGCAATATGGCCGGAGCCGCCGAGCACGAAGCGTGTCGGGCCGGAGAACAGTTGCGCACCGAGGTAGGTGCTCTGCCACGGCGCGATATGGTCTTCGATGGTCGAGATGAAGTAGGCGGGAATCTTGATTTTCGTCAGGTCGATCGGCACCTCGTCGATGACGATGCCGCCCGGCTCCTTGAGCAGATTCTTCATGTACATGTTGCGCAGGTAGAAGCTGTGCATCGCGGCCGGCATGCGCGTGGAGTCGGAGTTCCAGTAGAGCAGGTCGAAGGGGAAGGGTGCCTTGCCCATCAGGTAGTTATTGACGACAAAGGACCAGATCAGGTCGTTGGAACGCAGCATGTTGAAGGTGCCGGCCATCTCGCTGCCTTCAAGGTAGCCGCGTTCGTTCATCTTCTTCTCGAGGTTGCTGACCTGCTGCTCGTCGATGAAGATGGAGAGTTCGCCGGGAATCGAAAAATCGAGCATGGCGGCAAAGAAGGTCACCGAGGCGATGCGCTTGTCCTTCTTGGCGGCCATGTAGGCGGCCGTGGTGCCGAGCAGGGTGCCACCCAGGCAGTAGCCGGCGGCGTTGATTTCCTTTTCACCGGTCTGCTCGCAGACCTTGTCGACTGCGACCATGCAGGCTTCGGTGAGATAGTCGTCGAAGCCTTTCTGTGCCAGCGTTTCGTCGGGATTTACCCAGGAGATACAGAATACCGAGTGTCCCTGGTCGGTGGCCCACTTGATGTAGGAGTTCTTTTCGCGCAGGTCGAGAATGTAGTATTTGTTGATCCAGGGTGGCACGATCAACAGTGGCCGCTTGAACTGGGTCTTGGTGGTCGGGTTGAATTGCAGCAACTGGAACAGGTCGTTCTGGAAAACCACCTTGCCCGCCGTGGTAGCGACGTTCTTGCCGAGTTCGAAGGCAGAGGTGTCGGTCATCTTGACGCGCAATTGGCCATCGCCGTCCTCGATGTCGCGCAGCAGGTTGTTGAAGCCGTTCAGCAGGTTCTGGCCGTGCGTGCTCACCGTTTCGCGGAACACCTCGGGGTTGGTGTGGGCGAAGTTTGAGGGCGACATGGCGTCGATGAACTGACGCGTGAAGAAGTTCACCTTCTCCTGCGTGTGACTGTCGAGGCCCTTGACGCCGCTGACCGAGTCATGGATATGGCGCGCGCTGATCAGGTAGGACTGCTTGATGAAGTCAAACAGGAAATGCTCTTCCCACTGCTCGTCCTTGAAGCGCTTGTCGCCCTGATGCGGGGTGGCGATCGGCGGGGTCGTCGTGCCCATGAAGCGCAGCATCGAATGCTGCCAGAGCGAGAAATAGTCCCACACCAGGTTCATTTGCGTCTGCGCCATCTGGTAGGGGTTGGCAAGCATTTTGGCCATCATGTCCATGAATGCCTGCGCGATGCCCAGTTCGTCCTGCGGCTGGGTGATGCCCTTCTTCATCTGGCGCTGCATGTGTTCATTGATCAGCTTCGAGGCGCGCTGCGCCACATCGGCGTAGGTGACGGCGACTTCCTGCGGATCGGGCAGGGCCGGTTTTATGTTATCGGCGGTTCCGGTGGTTTGCGGCATGTTCTTTTACTCCGTTCTGGATCAGTTCAATGAGGCATAGCGGATGATACCGCTCTCGACGGTGCGCACCAGGCGCCTTTCTTGTTGCAGATGATTCAGGTGGGCGATCGCCTCGCCCATGGCAAACATGGTCTGGTGCGGATCATCAATGGCGCGGCCGAACAGCACCGGCAGCAGTTCACAGGCGCTGCGGGCGCCGTCGCTGCAGGCGACGAGCAGTTCGGCGCAGCGCGCGGCATGGTGCGCCTGCAATTCGGCCACGCGCGCATGCAGGCCGCGGAAGGGGCGGCCATGCGATGGCAGTACCAGCGTGTCGGCCGGTAGCGCGGTGAAACGTTCAAGCGAGGCGAGAAACAGGCCGAGCGAATCAAACGCCGGATCGGCGGCATAGGCGCTGACATTGGTGGAGATGCGCGGCAGCAGCATGTCGCCCGCAATCAGCACGCCGAGCGCCGCGCAGTACAGGCTGGCATGCTCGGGCGCATGGCCGTAGCCGACGATGATGCGCCAGTCGTGCGCTCCCACGGTGATGGTGTCGCCATCGATCATGCGGCGAAAGGTGCCCGGTATTGCCGGCACGCCGCGCCGGTAGGCGTTGCCGCGTTTTTCGATGCCGGCATGGCGCGTCGCGTCGAGGCCGTGCTGCCGGAAGAATTCCAGCATCGTCGCCATGTCGAAGGGGGCGATGCCCGCGGCAACCAGATGGGCGGTCTGATACTCGCCCTGCGTCATCCACAGGGCGGCACCCGTCTCGCTCTCCAGCCAGGCCGCTAGGCCGAGGTGATCGGGGTGGAAATGGGTGACGATCTGGCGCGTCAACCGCCGTCCCAGCAGCGCCGACTTCCAGTGCTCCTTGACGGCATCCATGGCGATGCCGGTATCGACGGCGGTGTAGTGTTCGCCATCCTCAAGCAGCCACAGATTGATGTGGTCGAGGGCGAAGGGCAGCGGCATGCGCAACCAATGCACACCGTCGGCCACCGGCAAGGTGGTGCCGGGCGCTGGGAGGTTTTCAAGGGGATAGTTGATCTGCATGGGCGCGTTGGGGGCACATTGCCCGGCCAAGGGAAATCTGTTTAACTTCGTCGTGTTAAATAAACAACTTTCTACATTTTAGCTGAAACCGGCATCTTTGTTGCGGTGCAGCAATCCGTCCTTCGAGGCGACAAGCGAGGCCCATGATCGAGCCCACCTACACCATCACCGAACTGGCGCGCGAGTTCGAACTCACGCCGCGCGCCATCCGCTATTACGAAGACCAGGGGCTGATCACCCCGCAGCGCGCCGGCGTCCAGCGCGTCTATACCAAGCGCGACCGCACCCGCCTGCGGCTGACGCTGCGCGGCAAGCGCCTTGGCCTGTCGCTCGCGGCGATCCGCGAACTGATCGACATGTACGACACCGCGCCTGACCAATCATCGCAGCTCGTCAAGCTGCTCGAAGTGCTGGCGCGCCGCCGCGCCAAGCTCGAACAGCAGCGCGAAGACATCGCGGCGGTGCTGGAGGAGATCGACGCCTTCGAGCAGCAATGTCGCGGGCTGCTTGACGCCGCGGAGAAACCGGCGCGCCGCCGGCGGAAAGCGTGAGGCAAGTTTGGTTGACGTTGACGTCAACGTCAACATAAAATAAAGGCCAACATTTCGCATGGAGGCGACATGAGTTACGGCATACCGCGCGGGGAAGCCCGCTTTCAGCCGCGTGACCCACTCTGGAACGAAAAGGTGCGCGACAGTTTCGCCCGCCAGGGCGCCATGGACCTGATTGGCGCCAGCCTGGTCGATGTCTGGCCGGGTGGTTGCGAAATCCACCTGCCCTATCGCGCCGACCTGGCGCAGCAGCATGGCTTCTTTCATGCCGGCATCACCTCGACGGTGGTCGATAGCGCCGCCGGCTTTGCCGGTTTTTCGCTGATGGCGGCCAACAGTTCCGTGCTGTCGGTGGAATTCAAGATCAACCTGCTGGCCCCGGCTGACGGTGAACTGATGATTGCCACCGGCGAGGTGATCAAGTCGGGCAAGAACCTCGTCATTACCAAGGGTGATGCCTGGGTGGTGAAGCAAGGCAAAATCACCCACTGCGCGATGATGCAGCAGACCTTGATGACCATGCATGGCAAACCTGACAAGCTATGACCCCCATCCCCCCGCCCCCTTCCGGAGGAATGGGGTGACGGTTGTTCGCGGGCTGCGCCCGCTCCATGTTTTGGCCGTTCCTCCTTGGGGCGGCCCGGTGGAGGAACTATGATCGGACTGAACTTTCAACTCGGCGAAGATATCGACATGCTGCGCGATGCAGTGAAGGCCTTCGCCGACAACGAGATTGCGCCGCGCGCGGCACAAATCGACCGCGACAATGAATTCCCTGCCGACCTGTGGAAAAAGTTCGGCGATCTGGGCCTGCTCGGCATGACTGTGCCCGAGGAGGATGGCGGCACCGGGCTGGGCTATCTGGCGCATATCGTGGCGATGGAAGAAATTTCGCGCGCCTCGGCATCGGTTGGCCTGTCCTACGGCGCGCACTCCAATCTCTGTGTCAACCAGATCCGCCGCAACGGCAGTGCCGCGCAGAAAGCCAAATACCTGCCCGGCCTGATTTCGGGCGAGCAGGTCGGCGCCCTGGCAATGTCCGAACCCAATTCCGGCTCGGACGTGGTGTCGATGAAACTGCGTGCCGACAAAAAGGGTGACCGCTATGTGCTGAATGGCAGCAAGATGTGGATCACCAATGGCGGCGATGCCGATACGCTGGTGGTTTATGCCAAGACCGATCCAGCGGCCGGCGCCAAGGGCATCACGGCGTTTATCGTCGAAAAGGGTTATAAGGGATTCAGCTATGGCAGTCATCTCGACAAGCTCGGCATGCGCGGCTCGAACACCTATCCGCTGTTCTTCGACGACTGCGAAGTGCCAGAAGAAAACGTGCTCGGCGGCATCGGGCAAGGGGTCAGGGTGCTGATGTCCGGCCTTGATTACGAACGGGCGGTGCTCTCCGGCGGGCCGCTGGGCATCATGGCCGCCTGCATGGACGTGGTGCTGCCTTACCTGCACGAGCGCACCCAGTTCGACACGCCGATCGGCGAATTTCAGTTGATGCAAGGCAAGGTGGCCGACATGTATTCCACCTGGCAGGCAACGCGTGCCTATGTGTATGCCGTCGGCCGCGCCTGCGACTCAAGCGATCATGACCGCTCGCTACGCAAGGACGCCGCCGGGGCGATCCTGTATTCCGCCGAAAAGGCGACCTGGATGGCCGGCGAAGCGATCCAGACGCTGGGCGGCAATGGCTACATCAATGAATACCCGGCCGGGCGGCTGTGGCGCGATGCCAAGCTCTATGAAATTGGCGCTGGCACCTCGGAAATCCGCCGCATGCTGATCGGGCGTGAACTCTTTGCGGAGACCAAATGATGACTGATGCAATCGTAATCGTCGCCGCCGCCCGCACCCCGATGGGCGGCTTCATGGGCGACTTCGCCACGTTGACCGCGCCGCAATTGGGTGCCGTCGCCATCAAGGCTGCCGTCGAGCGCAGCGGGCTGAAACCCGAGCAGATCGACGAGGTCATCATGGGTTGCGTACTGCCGGCCGGCCTGGGCCAGGCGCCGGCGCGCCAGGCCGCTTTGGGTGCCGGTCTGCCGCTGGCGGCTGGTTGCACCACGGTGAACAAAATGTGCGGTTCCGGCATGCGTGCCGCCATGTACGCGCACGACATGCTGGTGGCCGGCAGCGTCGATGTCATGGTGGCCGGCGGCCTCGAATCGATGACCAATGCGCCTTATCTGCTGCCCAAGGCGCGCGGCGGTTTCCGCCTTGGCCATGGCGAGGTCAAGGACCACATGTTCCTTGATGGTCTGGAAGATGCCTATGAAAAAGGCCGCCTGATGGGCACCTATGCCGAGGAGTGCGCCGACAGCTACCAATTCACCCGTGCGGCGCAGGACGAATTCGCCATCGCCTCGACCACGCGCGCGCAGCATGCCAACAGCGACGGCAGCTTTGCCTGGGAGATTGCGCCGGTGACCGTCAGCAGCAAAAAAGGCGACACGGTGGTGAGCCGGGACGAGCAGCCGTTCAAGGCCAACCTGGAAAAAATACCGACGCTGAAGCCGGCTTTTCGCAAGGACGGCACGGTGACGCCAGCCAACTCATCATCAATCTCCGATGGCGCAGCGGCGCTGGTGTTGATGCGGCGCTCGACGGCAGACAAGCTCGGCATCAAGCCGCTGGCGCAGATCGTCGGGCACAGCACGTTTGCGCAGGAGCCGCGCCTGTTCACCACCGCGCCGGTCGGCGCGATCAACAAGCTGCTGGCGAAAAACGGCTGGACGGCGGAGAGCGTCGAGCTGTGGGAGATCAATGAGGCCTTTGCCGTCGTTACCATGGCGGCGATGCATGACCTCAAGCTGCCGCACGATCAGGTGAATGTCCATGGTGGCGCCTGCGCCCTCGGTCACCCGATCGGCGCCTCGGGTGCGCGCATCATGGTCACGCTGATAGGTGCGCTGAAAAAGCATGGCAAAAAGCGTGGCGTCGCCAGTCTGTGCATCGGCGGTGGCGAAGCGACTGCGATGGGCATCGAACTGCTGTGACAGCAGCTTCCGGCAATGGCCGCACCTATCTGCAACTTGTCGCCACCATGCTGTTCTGGGGCGGCACCTGGGTGGCGGCGCGCTTTGCCGTGCAGGAGGTGGCGCCGCTCGGCGTGGCAGTCTGGCGGTTCTGCTTCGCCGCGGCCAGCCTGCTGGCCCTGGTGCGCTGGCGCTACGGTCGCCTGCCGACGCTGACGCGCCATGAATTCCTGCTGGTGCTGGCGCTGGGAGCAACGGGCATCTACTTCTACAACCTGTTCTTCATGTTCGGCATGCAGCACATCAGTGCCGGCCGCGGCGCGCTGGTCGTCGCCCTCAACCCGGTGATCACGCTGCTGGCGGCGGCCTGGCTGCTCAAGGAAGGTATGACCGCACAGAAAGCCTTGGGCAGTGTGCTGGCGTTTGCCGGCTGCCTCACGGTGATCGGCAAGGGCGATCCGCTGGCCTTCCTGGTCGGGAAAGTCGGCGCTGGCGAGACGCTGATTCTCGGTTGCGCGGTGATGTGGTCGGCTTACACGATGATCGGCCGGCAGGCGACGCGAACGCTGCGGCCGCTGGTGATGACCGCCTATGCCAGTTCTGCGGGCTTCGTCATGCTGCTCGTGACCGCCCTGCTGGACAATCCGGCGCAACTCGCGCCGCACTATTCTGGTGCTGCCTGGGGCGCGATGCTGTTCCTCGGCCTGCTCGGCACCACGGTCAGTTTCACCTGGTTCTCGGCGGCGGTGCAACAAATCGGCGCCTCGCGCGCGTCGATCTTCATCAATCTGGTGCCGGTGGCCGCCGTGCTGCAAGGCGCGCTGCTGTTGAACGAACGGCTCGATCCCTCGGTGCTGGCCGGCGGCGGCCTGGTAATTGTCGGGGTGATACTGACGCAGCGCGCGACAGCGCGCGACTCGCGGAGCTTCGCCGCCGGGCCGCCCCAAGGCGAAGCGGCACGCGGCGCAGCCGCAAACCGCACCCAACCGCAGCAAGCCCACCCCGTAACAGGCGAGCGTAGCGAGGAACCGTCACCCCCTTCCATGGGAGGGGGGCGGGGGGCGGAATCAATCAAGGAGCTCAAGGCATGATCCTCAACGACGACCAGCGGATGATCCGCGACACCCTGCGCGACTTTGCACGCGAGCGGCTGGCGCCCTTTGCCGCCGAGTGGGACCGCCACGGTACCTTTCCGCGCGATGCCCTGCGGGAACTGGCCGGCCTCGGTGTCTGGGGCATGGTGGTGGCCGAGGAGTGGGGCGGCGCCGGGCTGGATTATTTTTCGCTGGCGCTGGCCATCGAGGAAATCGCCGCCGGCGACGGTTCCACATCGACCATCCTGTCGGTGCAGAATTCGCTGGTCTGCGGCATCCTCAACCGCTATGGCAACGCGGCGCAAAAGGAGCGCTGGCTGAAGGGCGCGGCGAGCGGTGAATTGCTCGGCTGCTTCTGCCTCACCGAGCCGCATGTCGGCTCCGATGCCGCCGCGATCAAGGCGAGCGCCGTGCGGGATGGTGATGTCTGGGTGCTGAACGGCGTCAAGCAATTCATCACCTCGGGCAAGCACGCGCAGATTGCCATCGTCTTCGCCGTAACCGATCCGGCCGCCGGCCGCAAGGGCATTTCCTGCTTCTGCGTGCCCACCGAAACGCCCGGCTATGTCGTTGCGCGCATCGAGGAAAAACTCGGCCAGCATGCCTCCGACACCGCGCAAATCATTTTCGAGAACTGCCGCATTCCTGCCGACTGCCTGCTCGGCGCAGCGGGCGATGGCTACAAGATCGCCCTGTCCAATCTCGAAGCCGGCCGCATCGGCATCGCCGCGCAGGCGGTGGGCATGGCGCGCGCGGCGTTTGAAGCGGCACTCAAGTATGCACAGGAACGCGAAGCCTTCGGCAAGCCGATCATCGGCCATCAGGCCGTCAGCTTCCGCCTCGCCGACATGGCGACGCAGATCGAGGTGGCGCGCCAGATGGTCTGGCATGCCGCCAGCTTGCGCGATGCCGGCCTGCCCTGCCTCAAGGAAGCCAGCATGGCCAAGCTGTTCGCTTCCGAAATGGCGGAGAAGGTCTGCTCCGATGCCATCCAGATCCATGGCGGCTACGGCTATGTCAGCGATTTCCCCGTCGAGCGCATCTACCGCGACGTGCGCGTCTGCCAGATTTACGAAGGCGCTTCCGACATCCAGCGGCTGGTGATCGCACGCGCCGTGACATGTGATTAAGGGTTTTGGGGGCACAATGCCAATCTCTAAGCAAGGAGAAATGACATGGGTAAAACCATACAAGCTGAACTGCCCGAGCGGCTGATGGAGGACGCGCAGGCGCTGGTCGATAACGGTTGGGCCGGCAGTGTGAACGAATTGCTGGCCGAGGCGCTGCGCCGCTATCTGGAATCCCACCGCGACGATCTGGCCGAACGCTTCATCCGTGACGATGTCGAGTGGGGCTTGCGTGGGCAAGACTGAGTCATCCGGTCAAACGGTGGTTGTCGCCGATGCCGGGCCACTGATTCATCTGGATGAACTTGGTGCAATAGATGTGCTGGCCGATTTCACGCGAGTTCTTGTTCCAGTAACAGTTTGGGATGAAGTGAATCGGCATCGCCCCGATGCACTACGACTCCCCTTCCTGGAAAAGCTGGACGCGCCTCCTCCTGGCCATGAGCTCCATGCCATCGGCAGGTTGTATACCCTGCATCATGGAGAATGGCAGGCTTTGGCGCTGTGCGCGCAGTTCCCCGGCAGTCGGCTATTAACCGACGATACGGCCGCTCGTTTGGCGGCAAAGGCATTGAACATTGCCGCCAGTGGCACCATCGGCATCCTGTTGCGCGCCATGCGCTGCGGTCGGCACGACAAGACGCAAACCTTGGCCTTGCTGAAGGCCATTCCGGCACAAAGTAGTTTGCACATTCGAGCGTCGTTACTTGAACAAATTATTGCCGAGGTTAGCGCTCAGTGAAGAGCTGGATTACCTCCGGAAATTTTCCATGAATTCTCCCCGCAATCCTATCGAGTTCTATTTCGATTTCACCTCGCCCTATTCCTATCTCGCCAGCGAGAAGATCGATGCCATCGCCGAAAAATACGGGCGCCAGGTGCAGTGGCGGCCGGTGCTGCTCGGCGCGATCTTCAAGGCGCTCGGCACGGTCTCGCTGGTCAAGCAGCCGGGCATGGCCGATTACAGCGAGCGCGATTTTTCCCGCTCCGCCCGCTTCCTTGATGTGCCGTATGTCCAGCCGGGCAGCTTCCCGGTCTCCACCGTGGCCGCGGCGCGCGCCTACTACTGGCTGCACGGACAGGATTGCGCGCTGGCGCGCCGCTTTGCTCATGAAGTGTTCCGCGCCTACTTTGCCGCCGGGCGCGATATTTCGGATGCTGCAGTGGTGCTGGAACTCGCTACAAAAGTCAGCGCTGACGCTACGGCGGTAGCGGCCGGCATGCAGGATGCCGCGATCAAGGAGCGGCTGCGCGTGGAGAACGAGACCGTGCTTGCACTCGGCGCCTTCGGCGCACCGTGGATCATTGTCGATGGCGAACCGTTCTGGGGCGCCGACCGGCTGCCGCAGGTCGAACGCTGGCTGGAAAAAGGAGGATTCTGAGTGAGCGTCATCAAGTCGCAACTGAATGTCCGCAGCGAGGAATTCAAGTCCAACGCTGCCGCCATGCAGACGCTGGTCGCCGACCTGCGCGAAAAGTCGGTGCAGATCGCGCTCGGGGGTAGCGAGGAAGCGCGCCAGAAACATCTGGGCCGCGGCAAGCTGCTGGTGCGCGACCGCATCGACGGCCTGCTCGATCCGGGCGCGGCGTTCCTGGAGCTGTCGCAACTCGCGGCCTTTGGCATGTACGACAGCAGTGTGCCGGCCGCCGGCGTGGTCACCGGCATCGGCCGCGTCGCCGGCGTCGAGTGCATGATCGTCGCCAACGATGCGACGGTGAAGGGCGGCACTTATTACCCGCTGACCGTGAAAAAGCATTTGCGCGCGCAGGAGATCGCGCTGGAAAACCGCCTGCCCTGCGTCTATCTGGTCGATTCCGGCGGCGCCTTCCTGCCACTGCAGGACGAAGTGTTTCCCGACCGTGACCACTTCGGTCGCATCTTCTTCAATCAGGCCAACCTGTCCGCGCGCGACATTCCGCAGATCGCCGTGGTGATGGGCTCCTGTACGGCGGGCGGCGCCTATGTGCCGGCCATGTCGGACGAGTCGGTGATCGTCAGGAACCAGGGCACCATCTTCCTCGGCGGGCCGCCGCTGGTGAAGGCTGCCACCGGCGAAGTGGTGAGCGCCGAGGATCTCGGCGGCGGCGACGTGCATACGCGCATCTCGGGTGTCTGCGACCATCTGGCGGAAAGCGACCACCATGCGCTCTCCATCGCGCGCCGTATTGTCGCCAACCTCAACTGGCAGAAGCGCGTCGGACTCGACCTTGCCGCACCGGTGGAGCCGCGCTACGCTGCCGAAGAGCTGTACGGCGTGATCCCGACCGACACGAAGAAGCCCTATGACGTGCGCGAAGTGATCGCGCGACTGGTCGATGACTCGCGCCTCGACGAATTCAAGGCGCGCTACGGCAGCACACTGGTGACCGGCTTTGCCCGCATCTACGGTTATCCGGTGGGCATCGTCGCCAACAACGGCATCCTGTTCTCGGAATCGGCGCAGAAGGGCGCGCACTTCATCGAACTGTGCGCGCAGCGCGGCATCCCGCTGCTGTTCCTGCAGAACATCACCGGCTTCATGGTCGGCCGCAAATACGAAAACGGCGGCATCGCCAAGGATGGCGCCAAGATGGTGACGGCGGTCTCCACCGCCGCCGTGCCGAAATTCACCGTCATCATCGGTGGCAGTTTCGGCGCCGGCAACTACGGCATGTGCGGCCGCGCCTACAGCCCGCGTTTGTTGTGGACCTGGCCGAATGCGCGCATCTCGGTGATGGGCGGCGAACAGGCCGCTTCGGTGCTGGCAACCGTGCGCCGCGACGGCCTCGAAGCCGCCGGCAAGACCTGGAGCCCGGCCGACGAAGAGGCCTTCAAGGCGCCGCTGCGCGCCCAGTACGAAACGCAGGGCCATCCGTATTACGCCACGGCGCGGCTGTGGGACGATGGCGTGCTCGATCCCGCCCAGACCCGTCGCGCGCTGGGACTGGGGCTCTCGGCCGCCTTGAATGCGCCGATCGAGTCGACCAAATTCGGCGTGTTCAGAATGTAACGCCCCGCCCCCCTTCGCCCCCCTCGCGGGGGGTTCCAAACGGTTCGCTGACGCTCGAACATTACGGGGCGCGCTGTTTGGAAAGCAGAGCGGGTTGCGGCTGGCGCCGCGTGCCGCGTTTGCTTGGGGCGGCCCGGCGCAAACGCTACAGTATTATTCTCGCCAAGGGGATGTCCATGTACCAGACCATTCTTACTGAAATCGATGCCGGCGTCGGCATCGTCACCCTCAACCGGCCCGAGCGCCACAACGCTTTCGACGACACGATGATCGCCGAACTGTCAGACGCCATGGAGGACATGGCCGCTGCGCCGGCGGTGCGGGTCGTGGTGATCTCCAGCACCGGCAAGAGTTTCTGCGCCGGCGCCGACCTCAACTGGATGCAGCGCGCGGCAAGCTACGGTTTCGACGACAACCGGCGCGATGCCGGCGAACTCGCCGAGATGCTGCGCCGCATTGCCGACTGTCCGAAGCCGGTGATCGCCCGCGTGCAGGGGCCCGCCTACGGTGGTGGTGTCGGCGTCATCGCTGCCTGCGACATGGCGGTGGCCACCTTCGAGTCGCGCTTCGCGCTCACCGAAGTCAAGCTCGGCCTGATTCCGGCGATCATCAGCCCGCACGTGCTCGCCGCCATCGGCGAACGCTACGCGCGCCGCTACATGCTGACCGCCGAAGTCTTCTCGGCCGCCGAGGCGTATCGCATCGGTCTGCTCCACGAAATGGTTGCCGACGAAGCGGCGCTCGACGATGTTGTCGGCGAGTGGGCCGAACTGCTGCTGAAAAACGGCCCGCAGGCGCTCGCCGAATGCAAGGCGCTGATCCGCGCCGTCGCCGGCCGTCCCTACGGACCCAAGGCGATCGACTACACGGTAGAGAGCATTGCCCGCGTGCGTGTCTCGCCCGAAGGACAGGAAGGGCTGGGCGCGTTTCTTGAGAAGCGCAAACCGAACTGGATCAAACCGGAATAAGCCATGTTCAACAAAATACTTATCGCTAATCGGGGAGACCAGCCGCGGAGCGGCGCAGCAGCGCAGCTAAATCGCCAGGCACGCGCAGCGTGTTCAGGCGATCTCTCCCCGGAGGTTCGACATGTTTAACAAGATACTGATTGCCAATCGGGGAGAAATCGCCTGCCGCGTCATCAAGACCGCGCGGCGGATGGGCATCCGTACGGTCGCCGTCTATTCCGAGGCGGATGCCGGCGCGCGCCATGTGCGACTGGCGGACGAGGCGGTGTGCATTGGTCCGGCGGCGGCGCGCGAGTCCTACCTCGTCAGCGCCAAGATCATCGCCGCGGCGCAGGCGACCGGCGCGCAGGCGATCCATCCGGGTTATGGTTTCCTGTCGGAGAACGAGGAATTCGCCGAGGCCTGTGCGGCCAACGGCATCATTTTCATCGGCCCGCCGGTCAGCGCGATCCGGGCGATGGGGCTGAAGTCGGAGAGCAAGAAACTCATGGAGCAGGCCGGCGTGCCGCTGACGCCCGGCTATCACGGCGACGAACAGGCGCCGGATTTCCTCAGGCAACAGGCCGACCGGATCGGTTATCCGGTGCTGATCAAGGCCAGTGCTGGCGGTGGCGGCAAGGGCATGCGCGTCGTTGACAGCAGTGCGGATTTCGCCGAGGCATTGCTCTCGTGCCAGCGCGAGGCGACGGCTTCTTTCGGCAACGACCATGTGCTGATCGAAAAGTATTTGCAGCGGCCGCGCCACATCGAGATCCAGGTGTTCGGCGATTCGCATGGCAATTGCGTCTATCTGTTCGAACGTGACTGTTCGGTGCAGCGCCGCCACCAGAAGGTACTGGAGGAAGCGCCCGCGCCGGGCATGGCGCCGGAACGGCGGAAAGCGATGGGCCAGGCCGCCGTCGATGCAGCCAAGGCGGTGGGCTATGTCGGCGCCGGTACGGTCGAGTTCATCGTCAATCAAGATGGCACCTTCTATTTCATGGAAATGAACACGCGCCTGCAGGTCGAGCATCCGGTGACTGAAATGATCACCGGCCTCGATCTCGTCGAATGGCAGTTGAAGGTGGCCGCCGGTGAGCCGCTGCCGTTGGCGCAGGATCAATTGTCGATCCGCGGCCATGCCCTGGAAGCGCGCATCTATGCCGAAGATCCCGACAAGGGTTTCCTGCCGGCTACCGGCCGCCTGACCCATCTCGTCCCGCCGGTCGAATCGCTGCATGTGCGCGTGGATACCGGCGTCGAGCAGGACGACGAAATCACCCCGCACTACGACCCGATGATTGCCAAGCTGATTGTCTGGGACGACAGCCGGGAACGGGCCCTGGCGCGCATGCTGCAGGCCCTGGCCGACTATCGGATCGTCGGCGTTACCAGCAATGTCGGTTTTCTGGCGCGGCTGGTGGCCTGTCCCTCGTTTGCCCGCGCCGACCTCGATACCGGCCTGATCGAGCGCGAACGCGCCTTCCTGTTCCCCGACGCTGCCGCCGCCGCGCCGCCGCGCGAAGCCTGGCTGCTGGCCGCGCTGGCCGAACTGTTGCGCGACCAGAACTATGGCGCGGCCAAGGCTGCCGCCAGCGGCGATGCGCATTCGCCCTGGCACCTGCGTGACGGCTGGCGCGCCAACGGCGCGGCGCGGCGCGAGATACGCCTGCGCGCCGGCAGCAGCGAAAAGGTGGTGACGGCGGCCTATCAGGGCAGCGGCTTTCTGCTCGAATGCGAGGGTCGCAGCACGCCCGCCGCCGGTTGGCTGCAGGACGACGGCGAACTGCGTGCCGACCTCGACGGCCGTCGCCTCGGCGTCACCGTCGTGGCTGCGGGAGAAAAGCGCCACGTCTTTTTCGATGGCATGAGCTTCATTTTCGCCGCCATCGATCCGCTCTACCACGCTGGCGTGGGCGGCGGCACCGAAGGCAGCCTCACCGCGCCCATGCCAGGGAAAGTCATCGCAATACTGGCCGAACCCGGAGCGAAGCTTGAGAAGGGTGCGCCGCTCATCGTGCTGGAGGCGATGAAGATGGAGCACACACTGGTGGCGCCAGCCGCCGGCACGGTGAAGGCGTTCTGTTACGCTGTTGGCGAACAGGTGACTGATGGGGCAGAATTGCTGGAGTTCGAGCCCGCCAAGCCGGCCTGAAAAAACAGAGATCGCTTTATGCCATTGCCCAAGAAAGCCCGCATTGTCGAAGTCGGCCCGCGCGACGGCCTGCAAAATGAAAAGCAGCCGGTCCCTACTGCGACCAAGATCGAGCTCATCGGCCGCCTCGCCGACTGCGGCCTGACTTCCATCGAGGCCACCGCCTTCGTTTCGCCGAAGTGGGTGCCACAGATGGCCGATGCCGCCGCGGTGATGCAGGGAATCGAGCGGCGCAGCGGGGTGGCCTATCCGGTGCTGGCGCCCAACCAGAAAGGTCTGGAAGCCGCCCTGACTGCCGGCGCGCAGGAAGTGGCGGTCTTCGCCGCCGCCTCCGAGGCCTTCTCGCAGAAGAACATCAACTGCACGGTCAAGGAATCGCTCGAGCGTTACCGGCCTGTTCTGGCGATGGCGAAAGACGCCAAGGTCAAGGTGCGCGGCTATGTTTCCTGCGTACTCGGCTGCCCCTATCAGGGCGATGTGGCGCCTGCCGCCGTGGCCGATGTGGCCTGGGCGTTGTTGGAGATGGGCTGCTACGAGATATCGCTGGGCGACACCATCGGCACCGGCACGCCCGAAAAGACCAAGGCGCTGATCGAAATGGTGGTGCGCCGCGTGCCGCTCAAGAAGCTCGCCGGCCACTACCACGATACCTTCGGCATGGCGATTGCCAACATCTACGCCTCGCTACAGATGGGTGTCAGCGTCTTCGATGCTTCCGTCGGCGGACTGGGGGGCTGCCCGTATGCCAATGGCGCTTCCGGTAATGTCGCCACAGAAGATGTGGTCTGGCTGCTGCAGGGACTGGGCATCGACTGTGGCATCGATCTCGACCGGCTGGTCGATACGGCGGCGTGGATTTCCGGGCAGCTCGGTCGCGCGCCGGGGTCGAAGGTCGCGCAAGCCATCCTCGCCAGACGCTCGGCGTGAGCGGGGAAACCGATTACCTTTGTGTCGGCATCTGCCTGCCGGACGAGGACGAGGCCTACTGCATCGGCTGCGGCCGGCCCTGGGGAACCGACAGCGTGCCCTCTTCCGTTGTCCCGGCTGACAGCGACGACGCACCCCATGCGGAGCATTCCATCCCGCCAGCGCCGACTTTGCCCGTCGAAGATGACGACAAGCCCGAACCTGCCTGACAGCCTGCACGTCCTCGAACGCGGCTGGCTATCATCCAACAACATCCTGTTGTTCGACGGCGCTGCCGCCACGCTGATCGACAGCGGTTATGTCGGCCATGCTGCCCAGACCGTCGCACTCGTAAAGTCGGCGCTGGTAGGACGGCGCGAAATTTCCCACTTGGCACGACTGATCAACACCCACTCCCATTCCGACCACATCGGCGGCAACGCCGCGCTGCAGCGCGCCTTTGGCTGCAAGATATTCATTCCCGCCGGCATCGAGGCGCACATCCGCGACTGGGACGAGAACGCCCTGCTGCTGGCACCCGCCGCCCAGCGTGGCGACCGCTTCCTGCACGATGGCGTGGTGCGCGCCGGCGACACCCTGGTCATGGGGGGCAGCGACTGGCAGGCGCATGCCGCCCCCGGTCACGACATGGACGCACTGGTGTTTCACTGTCCGGAGTCACGTCTGCTCATCTCGGGCGATGCCCTCTGGGAAGACGGCTTCGGCGTCATTTTTGGTGAGCTGTTGGGTAATCCCGGCGCCCTGCCGGCCACGCGCCAGACCCTCGAAATGATCGGCCGCCTGCCAATCGACACCGTCATTCCCGGCCACGGCAAGCCCTTCGGTGCCATCGAAGCGGCGCTGGGGCGCGCTTTCAAGCGTCTGGCCGCCTTCGAGGCCGACCCCACGCGCATGGCCAAAAACGCCCTCAAGGCCTGTTTCATTTTCAACCTGCTCGACCGCCAGAGCCTGCCGCGCGCCGAACTCGAAAGCTATCTGGAACAGGTGCCCTTCTTCCGCGATGTCGGCAAGCGCCTGCTCGACATGGACACCCCGGCGCTCGCGACCTGGCTGGTTTCCGAGTTGAAGCGCGGCTGCGCGCTGGAGGAGCGCGACGGCATGCTGCTGCCGACGATGGCCGCCTGAATCAGCTGCTTTCGCGGCCGTAGGGTTCGCGCAATTCGACGGGTTTCACGGTCTTCTTGCGCATGCGGATGTTGAGCATCTCGACGCCGACCGAGAAGGCCATGGCGAAGTAGATATAGCCCTTCGGCACGTGATGGCCAAAGCCATCGGCAATCAGTACCACGCCGATGACCACGAGAAAGGACAGCGCCAGCATCTTGATGGTCGGATGGTCGGCGACGAAACGGCCGATGCTTGCGGCGAACACCATCATCAGTCCCACGGAGGCGACCACTGCGGCAATCATCACCGCCACTTCGCTGACCATGCCGACGGCGGTGATGATCGAGTCGAGCGAGAAGATCATGTCGATCACCATGATCTGGACGATGACGGCGGCGAAGCTGGCCGGCACGCTGCGCGACGACTCGCCTTCCTCGCCTTCCAGCAATTGATGCACCTCGCCCGTGCTTTTCCAGATCAGGAACAGGCCACCGGAAATCAGGATCAGGTCGCGCCCGGAAAACGGGGTATCCAGCAGCGTGAACACCGGTGCCGTCAGGCCAATCAGCCAGGACAAGACCAGCAGCAACCCGATGCGCATGAACATGGCCATGAACAGGCCGATGCGCCGGGCCATGTCCTGCTGCGCGCGCGGCAGCTTGGCGACGAGGATGGAGATGAAGATGATGTTGTCGATGCCGAGCACGAGTTCCAGCGCCGTCAGCGTGAGGAAGGCGATCCAGATATCGGGGTTGAGCAGAAGTTCGAACATGATGGGGAACCTGTAAATTCGGAAAAAAAGGAGTGACGATCAGGCCGGATCGCTGAAATGATTCATTCCACGCGGTACTGGAAGCTGCCGCCAAGGTGACCTTCGATGATGACCTGCAGGTGGCGCTGGCCGGCGGGTTCGTGGGGTCCGATTTCCCATTCGCCAATGATCCTGCCATCGACGGGAACCAGCTGGCGCTGGCTGACCTGGTTGCGCCGCTGGGTGGTAATGCTCAGGCTCTCGGCCAGCGGATCCCCAGCGGTCGCTGCCTTGGCTGTCGTCGGCAACAGGTACTCTTCCCGGACCGACAGGCTGCGTCGTGTGGTGCGCACTTCAATGACCCAGCCATAGCGCTGCCCTACCCGGTGCGGCACAACGGCAGTGGGCTCGAATGCCAGCTCGCCCGGTTTGCTGGCATCGAATATGCCGAATTCGGCGCTGAGGATTTCAACGGGCGTAGCTGCCTGGCCCGGTGGCGCGGCACAAACCAGACTATTCATGAAGACTGCGAGAAGTAGCAGCGCCTTGCGGATCATCATTTACGGCCTTGTTTTCTGGTTCAGGCGATCCGGGCGATGCCCGGCAGAAAAACCTCGGTCACCAGCAAGGGTCGGCCTTGCCGACTGAAGCGTGAACGGCGTCCCCAGAGCGTGGGTAGGGGTGACCCCACGGCCGCTGCGGCGTGTTGCTGCAGGGGGTGGGCGGCGGTGAGCCGCGCGGCAGTCAGTGGGCCACGCTGGATGCCCGGGTCGGCAAACAGGGCGGCGCCGAGCGGTTGGCTGCCAATCGCCTGCGCCATGTGCCAGGCGCCCCTGAGATCGCGCGGCGCCAAGATGCTGTGGGCAAAGACCACCGGCATGCCGTCGGCGACCAACAATACTTCGCGTACCCAGGCGTGGCGTCCTGCCGCCAGTCCGATCAGTGTGCGTTCGTCGCTGAAGGGGCGGGCGCGCATCTCGCACAGCACCTGAACCTGAAACTTGCTGCAGCGGGCGACGATGCGGGCGGTGAGTGATCCTCGATCGATCAGCCAGGGATGGAGAAACAGGGGTGCGCCGGCCAGGGCGGGGTGCGTTTTCCAGTGAAAATCCTGGCGTGACATCGGTTGCTGCGGCCTATAAGGAGAGGCCGGCGATGCTACCATAGGCGGCGTCATCATCTGCCCCTGACCCATTGCACCATGCAACTCGTTCTCATCAGCGGCCTCTCCGGTTCGGGCAAGTCGATTGCCCTGAATGTGCTGGAGGATGCCGGCTACTTCTGCGTCGATAACCTGCCGGCAGCCTTGCTCTCCGGACTGGCGGGGCATCTGCTGCGCGAAGGCCAGGAGCGTGTTGCCGTGGCGATCGACATGCGGGGCGGCAGCGGGATTGCCGTGCTACCCCCGCAGTTGCGACAACTGGAAGCCGGCGGCATCGTGCTGCGTTTCATCTTTCTCGATGCGCGCGATGACGTGCTGATCCAGCGCTTTTCCGAAACGCGCCGCCGCCATCCCATGGTTGCCGGCGAAGCCACCCTGGCCGAGGGCATCCACAGCGAGCGCGAGGCGCTCGAAGCCCTGCGGGATTTCGGGCACCGCATCGACACCAGCAACCTCCGGCCAAATGCCTTGCGCGCGATGGTCAAGGATTTCATTTCACTCGATGAGCCCGGCCGGCTGACGCTGCTGTTCCAGTCCTTTGGCTTCAAGCATGGCCTGCCGCTCGATGCCGATCTGGTCTTCGACGTGCGCTGCCTGCCCAACCCGCACTACGATCCGCTATTGCGCCCGCTCACCGGGCGTGATGCCGAGGTGATTGCCTTTCTCACCGCCCAGCCCGAAGTGCTGAAGATGTGCGAAGACATCCGCCGCTTCATTGCCGAATGGCTGCCGGCCTATGTCCGCGACAACCGCTCCTATCTGACGGTGGCGCTCGGCTGTACCGGCGGCCAGCACCGCTCGGTGTGGCTCGCCGAAACCCTTGCCGCCCATTTCCGGGGGCAGGCGCGCGTGCTGGTGCGACACCGCGCGTTGATAGTGTGAAATTATGGTTTGAGCTGTTGCGCCCAGGCGACTGGGTCACCATGCTGGTGGCGGCCAGTGCCGTGGCAGCGTCTTTCCCGCTGCTCTGGTCCTCTGGCAAGGCCGAGCGTGCCGTGGTGCGGCTCGACGGCCGCGTGGTGGCGGAATTCCCGCTCGCCGCGCCGCGCCGCTTTGCCGTGACTGGTCCGCTCGGCGACACGCTGATCGAGATCGCCCCCGGCCGCGCCCGTGTGCTGTCGGACCCCGGGCCGCGCCAGTATTGCGTGCAGCAGGGCTGGCTCACGCGCCCCAACGCCATCGCCATCTGTGCGCCCAATCATGTCAGCCTGAGCCTTTCCGGCCGCGACCCCAGTCATGACAGCATCAATTATTAGGCTGAAAATTACCGAGGATGATCGTCGCATCGCCCGCTATGCAGCGGCGGCGATTGCGCTGACGGTGGTCGAGGCGGTGCTGCCCTCGCCGTTGCCCGGGGTGAAGCCGGGTCTCGCCAATATCGTCGTGCTGGTGGTGCTGGCGCGCTACGGTTGGCGCGATGCGGCCTGGGTGTCGCTGCTGCGCGTCGTTGCCGGCAGTCTGCTGCTGGGCCAGTTTCTCGCGCCCGGATTCTTCCTTGGACTGGTCGGTGCGCTGGCGAGCCTGGCCGTGCTGGCGGTCGCCGTGCGCTTGCCGCAACGCTGGTTCGGACCGGTGACGGCGAGCGTATTGGCCGCTTTCGCCCACATCGGCGGGCAGCTATTGCTGGCACGTTTATGGCTGGTGCCGCACGACGGCGTGTTTTACCTGGCGCCGGTGTTTGCCGCGAGCGCCCTGTTTTTCGGTATCGTAAACGGTTTGGTCGTTGCACGACTGTTGCGGGATTCCACATGAATAAAACAATTGCTGTCGCCTGGACCGGTGCCTCGGGCCTGCCCTACGGCTTGCGCCTGGTCGACTGCCTGCTGGCTGCCGGTTGCAAGGTCTGGCTGATGTATTCGCAGGCCGCGCAGATCGTCGCCAAGCAGGAAACCGATCTCGTGTTGCCGAGCCAGCCGCGCGAGGCCCAGCGCCTGCTGGCCGAACGCTTCAACGATCATCAGGGGCGTCTGACCGTGTTTGGCCGCGATGACTGGAACGCACCGCCCGCATCGGGCTCAAACCCGCCAGACGCCTATGTGATCTGCCCCTGCACCATGGGTACCCTGGCCGAAGTGGCTGCCGGTACGGCCAAGGATCTGATCACCCGCGCCGCGGATGTCGTGCTCAAGGAAGGACGCCCGCTGATTCTCGTCCCGCGGGAAACGCCGCTGTCGTCCCTGCACCTCGAAAACATGCTCAAGCTGAGCCGTGCCGGCGCGGTGATCTTGCCCCCCAACCCCGGTTTCTATCACCGGCCCCAGAATATCGACGGATTGGTCGACTTTGTCGTGGCACGAATCCTCGACCGGCTTGCTGTGCCCCATGCCCTGATGTCGCGCTGGGGAGGCGACTGAAATGAGCACGCCAACCGATATCCCGCTGTTTCTGCTCAATACCGTGCTGAACTCGGGGGGCAGCATTTCCCTGCGCGTATTCGAGCCGCGTTACATGGACATGGTGAAAGATTGCTTGCGCGCGCAGACACCGTTTGGCGTCTGCCTGATCGAACAAGGCGATGAAGTCATCACTTCGCCCGCTCCAGCGGTCGCGGCGACAGTGCCACATCTGGTGGGGACGCTGGCAACCATCGCCGATTGGGACATGCCACAGATGGGCATTCTCAACATCGTGGTGCATGGGGGCGCCCGGTTTCGCATTCTTGACCATCGCATGGCGATGAACGGTCTGATCCGTGCCGCGATCGAATTGTTACCCGCGCCGCTGGTGACGCCCATACCGGGCGACTATGCGCGGCTGGTGCCGATGCTGCGGGCCCTGATCGAAGGCCTGGAGGAAGGCAAACCGCCCGAACCCCACCACTTCTACGACGCCGCGTGGGTGGCCGACCGCTGGGCAGAATTGCTGCCACTACCGCTGAATACGCGGCAACAACTACTTGAATTGGATGACGGCGTAGCGCGGTTGGAAGCGATCTACCGCTTTCTTGAGCGGTCCTGAGTAAACAGTTCAGCCGATCCGATGGTCGGCGACATCGACCCGGACTGCCGGACGCTGCAATATGGTGGCGGTGGCATCGGCAAAACGTTTAGCCCATTCGCCCGGCTCGGAAAAACGCTTTTCGCCGGCATATGCGGCGACGCCGAGGATCTTGTCGAGCACCAGAACCTTGCCCATCGGATTGGTCGTCTCGCACTCCAGTTCTTCCCACTGCGCGTTCAACCACTGATTGGCTTCATCGCGGGACATCCCGGCGTGGACAATGAGTTCGTATTCATGGACGCGGTCAAAAACGACGCTGACGATACTGGACATGCGGCTTTCCTCCTGAGCGTAAGACCGGATTCTGCCGAGCAAGCGGCAGTAACGCAGTCGTCCCGGCAACAATTCGGTAATATTTCCGACTATTACTCATTATTGCGCAGAGTATATACAAGGCGTTGCCATCGCGCTAAGGTGTCATTAAATGCGGCCATCCTTTGTCCCCACCACCGGCCTGCCGGAACTCGATGCGGTGTTGCGCGGCGTGCAGCGCGGTGACAACCTCGTCTGGCAGATCCAGTCTCTTGACGAATACCGCGCGCTGGTCAGGCCGTATGCCGAGGCGGCACGGCTTCAGCAGCGCCGCTTGATCTATTTCCGGTTTGCCGAGCATCCGCCGCTGCTTACGGTTGCCGACGGTGCGGAAATCGAGCGTCCGCGGCCTGCCGACGGCTTCGATGCCTTCGTCGATCAGGTGCATTCCGTGATCGAGGCAGCCGGGCGCGAGACGTTGTACGTCTTCGATTGCCTGTCGGACCTCGCGGATGTCTGGAAGTCCGACCGCATGCTGGGCAATTTCTTCCTGCTGACTTGCCCGCGCTTGCTTGATCTTGAGACCGTGACCTACTTCGGCGTCTATCGTAATCGCCACGCCCAGTCTGCCATCGCAGTGATTACCGAAACGACGCAGTTCCTGATTGACCTCTTCCATTGTCGCGAGCGTTTCTACCTGCGCCCGATCAAGGTGCAGCATCGTTCGTCGGCGGCGATGGACCTGATTCACGCCTGGGATGCGGGTGACCATTTCCGTCCGGTGCGCGACAGCGGAACGGTCGCCGAGATTCTTTCCAACTCGCAATGGCCGGGGCTGGAGGATAACCATATCGCCAGCCACTGGGAGAAGGAGTTTGCGGAGGCGAGGCTGGTGGCGGCTGCGCACTCGGCGGGCTTTCCCGATCCCGCCGAGGAGGACTGGTTTCTCCGCCTCAGCCGGATGATCTTCCCCGGCGATTCGTCCATGGCGCTGCTGATTGACGAGTATCTGACGCTCGACGACCTGCTGACGGTGCGCCGCCGCATGATCGGCAACGGCACCATCGGGGGCAAGGCGCTCGGCATGTTGCTGGCGCGTGCCATCCTGCGCCGCGACGCCAGCACCTTGACCGCCGAACTCGAAGCGCACGATTCGTTTTATGTCGGCACCGAAGTCTTCGACACATTTCTGGTGCACAACGGCCTGTGGTGGATTCGCCGTCGCCAGAGCGATTCGGCGACCTTTCTGGCGGATTTGGACACAGCGCACGCCCGCATCATGGCGGGGAAGTTCTCGCGCTCGACGCTGCGGCAGTTCGAGGCCATGCTTGATTATTTCGGCGAATGGCCGTTCATCGTGCGCTCCAGCTCACGCCTGGAGGATTGTTACGGCAACGCCTTCGCCGGCCAGTACGACAGCGTGTTCTGCCCCAATCGCGGGCCATGGGAAAGTCGCCTGGCCGACCTGCTCCACGCCGTGCGGCAGGTGTATGCCAGCACCCTGAGCGAAGCGGCGTTGCGCTATCGCGAGCGCCGCGGCCTGCTCGGGGAAAACGAGCAGATGGCGCTGCTGATCATGCGCGTCTCTGGTACGGCCGGCGGCCGCTATTTCCACCCGCATGCTGCCGGCGTGGGTCTGTCGATCAATCCCTATCCCTGGAATCCTCGTATCGATATGAAGGCCGGCGTGATCCGGTTGGTGGCGGGTCTGGGTACCCGCGCGGTGGATCGGGCCGACGACGATTACACGCGCCTGGTGGCGCTGAATGCGCCAGAATTGCGCCCGGAAACCAATTTTGGCGCCATCGCCCGCCATGCCCAGCGGCGCATGGATGCACTCGACCTCGAGGAAAACCGCCTCGTTTCAGGACTCTTCGCCGAGATGGTGCGCGATCAGCCGGACTTTCCGCTAGCGCTGTTTACTACCCGCGAGGAACCCGGCAAGCCCGCATTCCTTACCTTCGACCAACTGATCGAGGCGACGCCGTTCATCGACGACATGCGCAAGATGCTGCACCATCTGCATGCCGCCTACCAGCATCCCGTCGAAATCGAGTTCGCGCTCAACATCCTGCCGGATGGCGCCTATCGCATTAACCTGCTGCAGTGCCGGCCGCTTCAGGTGCGCAGTGTCGAGGGCGTTGTCTCGGTGGCTCCGCCCACCGATGTGCCGCACCTCATCGATACCCGGGGGGCGGTGATCGGTCCCAGCCGGGTGATCAATCCCGACCGGCTGGTCTATGTCGTGCCGACGGTTTATGGCCAGCTCAACCAGGAAGACCGCCTCGCCGTGACCCGCATCATCGGCCGCATCAATCAGGCCAGTCGCGACCGGACGCTGCTGATGCTCGGCCCGGGCCGCTGGGGAACGCGCGACCTGTGGCTGGGCCTGCCGGTGAACTTCGGCGAGATCAATCATGTCGCCGCGCTGTGCGAGATTGTCGGCATGCACGAAAGCCTGATTCCCGATGTGTCGCTCGGCACCCACTTCCTCAATGAACTGATCGAAGCGGACATGCTGTACTTCGCGCTGTTCCCCGGCCGGCCGGATAACGCCATCGACGAAGCCGCGCTGCTCGGCCTGCCGAATCGCCTTGGCGAAATCCTGCCTGACGCCCAGCGTTGGGCAGATGCTGTGTTCGTGTCTGACATCGATCCGGGGTCCATGACTCTGTATGCCGATGCCGAGCGCCAGCAGGTCGCGGTGATCCTTGATGGTTGCAGTGATTGACAGGGGGAGTCTGTCACGTTAAATTATTGACCCTTCGGTCAGTAATTTTAGCCCGGCAACATGACAAGCCCTTCCCGCTGCGCCAAAAAAACCACGCACCGTCGCCGCAAGGAAGCCCGCCCCGGCGAGTTGACCGCGGCTGCGCTCGACTTGTTCGTCGAAAAGGGTTATGCCGCCACACGGCTTGACGATGTGGCAGCGCGGGCGGGCGTGTCGAAGGGAACGCTGTATCTTTATTTTGACGGCAAGGAAGCGCTCTTCAAGGCCGTCGTGCGCGAGGGCATCCTGCCGGCGCTGGCAGAAGGCGAGAGTCTGGTGGCCGGTTTTGCGGGAAATTCGGAAGAATTGCTGCGCGCAGTGGTGATCGGCATCTGGCGGCTGATTGGCTCGCAGCGCCTGGGCGGCATTCCCAAGCTGATATTCGCCGAAGCAGGCAATTTCCCCGAGATCGCCAGCTTTTATCACGAGGAAGTCATTCAGCGTGGTACGACCCTGTTGAGCAGCGTGATTGAACGCGGCATCGCGCGTGGCGAGTTTCGTGCCGTCGACGTGCATGTCACCGTCCACCTGGTCATCGCGCCAGTGTTGATGCGCATGATCTGGCGCCATTCCATCGACTGCTGTGCGATAGCGGGTGTGACGGACGAAGGGTATTTCGCCGAATATTTCGAGATCATGCTGCGCGGCCTGAGAAAATCCCCTTCCGGAAAGGCGAATTGATGAAACAAGGAATACACCATTGGTGCTGGCCTTTGCTCATTACCCTGCTGGCCGGGTGTGGCGCGGAAGCCCCAACCCCCGCCACACCAACCCAGGCGGGTCCTGCCACTGTACTGGCACGGCTCGGCGTGTATCTTGAAAGGTACTGAAATGAAATTCTGGTGGCTCCTTGCCATTCCCCTGCTCGTCGCCTGCGGCGAAAAACTGCCGCCGCCGGATGCCGTCGTCACCGGCCCAAAACTTGTCAAGGCTTTGAAAGTCGGCGCTGGCGGGACGGCGCACGAACAGCGTTATAGCGGTGAAGTGCGCGCGCGCATCGAATCGACGCTGGGTTTCCGGGTCGGCGGCAAGCTGGCCGAGCGCCTGGTCGATGCCGGTGCGCGAGTGAAGGCAGGTCAGCCACTGGCGCGCCTCGATCCTGCGGATGCCCAACTGACTTTTGCTCAAGCGGAAGCCAATCGCGCCCTGGCGGCTGCCGAACTGCAGCGCAGCCGCGAACTGCAGACGAAGAATTTCATCAGCCAGGCCGCGCTCGATGCCAAGGTAACCACCGCCAAGGCCGCCGCGGCGCAGGCGCAACTGGCCAAAAATCAGGCCGCTTACACCACGCTGGTAGCGGATGCCGCCGGCGTGGTGGCCGCCGTGCTGGCCGAGCCGGGGCAGGTGGTGGCAGCAGGGCAGGGCGTGTTCCGCATCGCACGCGACGGCGAGCGCGAGGTGGCCGTCAACATCCCCGAGTCGCGCATCACCGGCCTGAATATTGGCACCGCCGCGACGGTGACGCTATGGGCAGGGCAGAACAACGCTGGCGGCAAGGCCTACCGCGGGCGGCTGCGCGAACTGGCGCCGGTGGCCGATCCGGCTACGCGCACCTTTGCTGCACGCATCGCCATCCTTGATGCCGATATTGCAGTGGCGCTCGGCATGACGGCCAGTGTCAGCTTCGCACAGGGCAATGACGCACAAATCGTCGTGCCGCTCGCCGCGATCCTGCAACAGGGCGAGCAGGCGACGGTGTGGGTAATCGGTGCGGACGCCACGGTCAGCCAGCGCGTGGTTGCAATCGAGCGTTACGCCGATAGCGGTGCGGTACTGAAAAGCGGCTTGCAGCCGGGTGAGATGATTGTCGCCGCGGGTGCTTTCAAACTCGTTGCCGGTGAAAAGATTCGCATCGCGGAAGCGGGTAAATGAAAAACGTCAATCTTTCCGCCTGGGCACTCGAACACCCGTCGATGGTGCTCTATCTGATGATCGTGCTGATGGTGGGGGGGGTACTGGCATTCTTCCAGCTTGGTCGCGCCGAGGATCCGGATTTCACCTTCAAGGTCATGGTGGTGCGCACCCAGTGGCCGGGAGCAACGGCACGCGAAGTCGAGGCGGAACTGACCGAACGCATCGAGAAGAAACTACAGGAAACGCCGTATGTGGATGTGATCAAGTCCGCCTCGCGCGCCGGTGAATCGCTGGTGTTCATCCAGCTCAAGGACTACACGCCCAAGCCCGAGGTGCCCGAGTCATGGCGTCAGGTGCGCAAGAAACTCGACGACATCCGGCATCAGTTGCCGGCCGGCGTGCAAGGCCCCTTTCCGAATGACGAATTCGGCGATGTGTATGTCAATATTTATGCACTGATCGGTGACGGTTACGATCAGGCCGAGTTGCGGCGCGCGGCGGTGCGCATGGCGCGCGAGTTGCGCAATCTGGCTGACGTCAAGAAGGTGGATCTGCTTGGTGTGCAGGATGAAAAAATCTACGTCGAAGTGGCCCCGACGCGGCTGGCCAGCCTCGGGCTGACGCCCGGCCAGGTCGCCGAGGCGCTGACCAAACAGAATGCCGTTGCCCCGGCGGGCTTCATCGAGACGGACAGCGATCGGGTGCGCCTGCGCGTCACGGGCAGCTTCGATACGGTGGAGCAGATTCGCGCCACGCCGCTCGCGGTCGGTGGCCGGCAGTTCCGCCTTGGCGACATCGCCGAGGTGCAGCGTGGGCTGGCCGACCCGCCCAACCCGCAAATGCGGGTCGCCGGCAAGGATGCCATCGGGATCGCTGTGGTGATGGCCAGGGGCGGCAACGCCATCCAGTTGGGGGCCAACCTGCGGGCGGAGATCGAACGCCTGTCCGGCGAGCTGCCACTCGGCATGGCTGTCAAGACGGTGGCCGATCAGCCCGCCGTCGCCCAGGTGGCGCTTACCCTGTTCATGAAAACCCTCGCCGAGGCAGTTGCCATTGTGATGGCGGTAAGTTTTCTCACGCTGGGTTTCCGCACCGGCATGGTGGTGGCACTGTCGATCCCGCTGGTGCTGGCGATGACCTTTTTGCTGATGAAGGTCTTCGGCATCGACCTGCACCGCATTTCACTCGGCGCGCTGATCATTTCGCTGGGCCTGCTGGTCGACGATGCGATCATCGCCGTGGAGATGATGGTGGTGAAGATCGAGCAGGGTTGGGAAAAGTTCCGCGCCGCCACTTTCGCCTATACCTCGACCGCATTTCCCATGCTCACCGGCACGCTGATCACGGTGGCCGGTTTCACGCCGGTGGGCTTTGCCAAGTCGGGCGCCGGCGAATTCGCTTTCGCGATCTTCGCCGTGACGACCATCGCGTTGCTGACCTCGTGGATCGTCGCCGTGGTGTTCACGCCCTACCTCGGCTACAAGTTGCTCGACGAGAAGGCCTTGCGCAAGTTTGGCCAGGAGCATCATGGCGACCCTTACGAGACGCCCTTCTACCAGCGCTTTCGTGCGCTGGTGACCTGGTGCCTGCGGCGGCGCTGGACGGTGATTGTCCTTTCCGTGCTGGCCTTCGTGGTGGGCATGGTGCTGTTTAATACCGCCGTGCAGAAACAGTTTTTCCCGCCCTCGTCACGCCCCGAACTGCTGGTCGACCTGTGGTTGCCGCAGGGCGCCGCGCTCAAGGCGACCGATACCGAAGTGCGCCGTGTCGAGGCGCTACTGGCGGGCGACGAGAAGATCTCGCATTTCTCGGCCTACGTCGGCAACGGCGCGCCGCGCTTCTACCTGCCGCTCGATCAGCAGTTGTTCAGCGACAACTTCGGCCAACTGGTGATCGTGACCAAGGGCTTCGATGAGCGCGAAGCGGTGCGCAACCGCTTGATGACCGCTTTTCAGGCATCGGATGGTTCATGGAGCCACCTGCGCACGCGCGTGCAGCGTTTGGAAAACGGCCCGCCAGTGGGTTACCCGGTGGTGTTCCGCGTCGTTGGCGAAAACGTCGAAACGCTGCGTGGCATTGCCAGCGAAGTGGCGACGGTGATGCGCAGCAATCCCGACATTCGCGACGTCCATCTGGACTGGAACGAGAAGGCCAAGAGCATCCGGGTGGACATCGACCAGGCGCGCGCCCGCGTACTCGGCGTGTCCAGTCAGGATGTCGCACAGGCTTTGCAGGCACATCAAATTGGTGCGACGCTGACGCAGTTCCGCGAGGGCGATCAGTTGATCGATATCGTCTGGCGCGCCGGTGGCCCCGATCGCGGCAGCCTTGACCGGTTGGCCGATCTGCCGGTGCCCTTGGCCAGCGGGAAATGGGTGCCCCTCGCCCAGGTCGCCAAGCTCACCCCGGTATTGGAGGAGGGGGTCATCTGGCGCCGTGACCGCCTGCCGGCAATTCAAGTCCGCGCCGACCTGGCCAACTCGAAGGTGACCGGGCCGACCGTCTCGCAGCGGATTGATCCGCAACTCGCCGCGATTCGTGCGCAACTGCCGCCGGGTTATCGTGTCGAGGTCGGCGGCACCATTGAGGAATCGGCCAAGAACGAAGATGCGCTGAAAGCTGTCGTGCCGCTGATGTTCATCGCCGTCGTCACCCTGCTGATGATGCAACTGCAAAGCATCAAGCGCACCGTGCTGGCACTGCTGACCGCACCGCTCGGCCTGATCGGCGTGGCGCTGGCCCTGATTGCCTTCGATAAACCTTTCGGTTTCGTCGCCAATCTGGGCATCATTGCGTTGCTGGGCATGATCCTGCGCAATTCTGTGATTTTGCTCGACCAGATCGATCAGGACGAGAAAGCCGGCAAGAGCACCTGGGAGGCCATCATCGGTTCGGCGGTACGCCGCTTTCGCCCGATCATGCTGACCGCCGGAACGGCGGTGCTGGCGATGATTCCGCTTTCCCGGCAGATCTTCTGGGGGCCGATGGCAGTGGCCATCATGGGCGGCCTGATCATCGCCACGGCGCTGACTTTGCTGTTCCTCCCCGCGCTTTACGCGGCGTGGTACCGTGTCAATGAACCCACCCCGTAAACAGCCGGCGTAAAATAGCCCGCTCTTGTCTTGCCCGCCAACGCCCCAATTTTGGAGTAACCATGAACTACGAACAAGCCCGCCACAACATGATCGAGCAACAACTGCGTACCTCCGAAGTGCTGTCGGCGGCGGTCGTTGATTTGCTCTATGCCGACCAGCGCGAGAATTATGTGCCGGATGCCTACCGCGCCCTGGCCTTTGCCGATTGCGCCATCCCCTTGTCGCCCACGGCAGCAATGCTGACGCCCAAGCTCGAAGCGCGCATCCTGCAGACGGCCAGCCTGAAGCGCAGTGACCGCGTGCTGGAGATCGGAACCGGTTCCGGCCACATGGCGGCATTGCTGGCCGAGCAGGCGCAGCAGGTATGGACGATGGAGATCGATCCGGCGCTCGCCGAGCGCGCCCGCAGCAATCTCGTCAATGACGGCGTGGCCAACGTGATGATCGAGGTCGGCAATGGCTTGGCCGGTTTGCCTGCGCATGCCCCTTTCGATTTCATCCTGGTTTCGGGCGGCGTGGCCGAGATTCCCGCTGCACTGCTCGCCCAGTTGAAAGTCGGCGGCCGGCTGCTGGCCTTTGTTGGCGCAACGCCTGTCATGACCCTGCGCCTGGTCACCCGGGAGACCGATACGGCCTACGGCAGCGTCGACTTGCTCGAAACCGATGTGCCGATGCTGCAAGACGCTGCCCCGGTACAAATGTTTTCCTTCTAGCTAATGGCCCCCCCACGCTCGCAAACCCGGCTCGCCGATCCCCATGGGGGGCGCATGCCTCCTTGGGGCGGCCCGGCGGAAAAATGAAACAACTGACCGCCGCCCAGCTCAAGGAATGGCTCGACGACAGCAGTCGCGCGCCACCGGTGCTGGTCGACGTGCGCGAACCCTGGGAATTCGATGTCGTGCGCATCCCCGGCGCCAAGCTGGTGCCGATGCGTTCGATCCCGGCGCGCTACCTTGAGTTGCAACGTGATGCCGACATGGTCATCGTCTGCCACCATGGCGCGCGCAGCTATCAGGTCGGCATGTTTCTCGAGCACCAGGGGTTTTCCAACATCATTAATCTTTACGGCGGCATGGCGGCTTGGTCGCGCGATGTCGATCCCGCTGCACCAACCTATTGATCCTCCGGAGCACATGGCATGAAGAAGCCTTCCATGAAATCTCTCATCGTACTTGCCTTTGCTGCCAGCGCCGTGAATGCACAGTCCGCAGACCTATTGCAGGTTTATCGGGATGCAATGGGTTTCGATGCGCAATATGCCGCAGCGCGCGCCCAACTCGACGCCGGCCGCGAAAAGCTGCCGCAGGGGCGCGCCGGCCTGTTGCCGACGCTAGGCCTGACCGCCAGCACCACCTGGAATAATCTGGAGTCCACCGCCCGCTCCGCGGGGGCGACGACCCGGACTGCCGATTACAACAGCAATGGCTGGAGCGTTGCGCTCTCGCAACCCTTGTTCCGCTGGCAGAACTGGGTGGGTTACAAGCAGGCCGAACTGGCGGTGGCCTCCGCCGAGACGCAATTTGCCCAGGCCGGCCAGGACCTCATCCTGCGTGTGTCGCAGGCTTATTTCGACGTGCTGCTGGCCCAGGAAACACTGGCGACCACACAGGCTCAGAAAATTGCCATTGCCCAGCAGCTTGAATCGGCCAAACGCAACTTCGAGGTTGGTACCGCCACCATTACCGATACCCATGAGGCGCAGGCACGCTTCGACCTCGCCGACGCGCAGCAAATTGCCGCCGAGAATGACCTGGCCGTCAAGCAGCAGACCCTGCTTACCTTGACCGGCAAGGAAGCCGAGGCGCTGAAAGGTTTGCGGCCCAAGGTGCAGATCAAGCCGCCCCAGCCGGACAACATCGGCCAGTGGGTCGAGTCCGCCGAGACGGGCAATCTGGGCGTGCAGCTGGCCCAGACCAATCTGGAGATTTCCCGACGGGAAATCGAGAAACAGCGTGCCGGTCATTATCCGACGCTCGACATTGTTGCCACGCACGGCAACAGCGGGGTGGGCTACAGCTCGACTACCGGAACGGGTGTCGACAGCAAGACCAGCGCCATCGGGCTGCAGCTCGCCGTGCCCCTCTTTGCGGGTGGCGCAGTCTCGTCGCGCGACCGCGAGGCGGTTGCCCTGAACGAAAAGGCCCGGGCCGATCTCGACAACGCCCGTCGCGTGGCCGCCCTCAGCGCCCGGCAATCTTATTTCGGCGTCAATGCCGGCCTCGCCCAGGTGCGTGCCCTCGAGGCCGGCGTTGCCTCATCGCAGCTCGCCGTCGAATCCAACAAGCTGGGCTATGAGGTCGGCGTACGCATCAACATCGATGTGCTGAACGCGCAGAGCCAATTGTTCGATACCCGGCAGAAACTGGCAAAGGCGCGCCTCGACACCTTGATTTCCCAGCTCAGGCTCAAGGCCGCCACTGGCAGCCTTTCCGAGGACGACCTGATGGCACTCAACGCGCTGCTGGATTAACTTTCCCGGTCAGCACCATGATCTGATTCATGGTGCGCTGTGTTGCGCCCCGATGTCGAGTGGCGAAGGCGCGACCGGCTTCCCCCATGGTTACTTTCCCTGGCTCATCGGCCAGGATGGCCAGTGCCTGCTCGACCAGTTCGCGGGCATTGGCGATCTGACGAGCCGCGCCGGCTTCCAGAGCAGCGCGGGCGGCCTCGGCGAAGTTGAAGGTCGAGGGGCCGATCAAGACCGGCACGCCCACCGCGCAGGGTTCGATGAGGTTCTGACAGCCGAAATCCAGCAGACTGCCGCCGACAAAGGCGACATCTGCCGCAGCATAGTAGGCAAACATCTCGCCCATGCTGTCGCCCAGCCAGACTTGCGTATCCGCGGCGACGGGCAAGTCGTCCGAGCGCCGCTGCATTTTCAGTCCGCTCGCGGCGACCAGTTGCGCCACCGCATCGAAACGTTGCGGATGGCGCGGCACGATCACCAATAGTGCCGCCGTCCCGCCGACGCCGACTTTTGCTTGCCAGGCATCGAGAATCAGCGTCTCCTCGCCCTCGCGCGTGCTGGCACAGAGGAAGACCGGGCGTGTGCCGATACGGGCACGCAACAGTTGGCCGATCTCCAGTTGTTCCGCTGGCGGAGTCATGTCGAACTTCATGTTGCCAGTGACGCTGACCGCCGGAGCACCCAGTGTCCGCAGGCGTTCCGCATCGTCCGCGCCAATCGCCGAGATGGCAGTCAACTGTTCGAGGGCGCGCCGCGCGAGGCGTGGAAAGCGCGCATAGCGACGCGCCGATCTTTCGGAAAGCCGGGCATTCACCAGTAGCAGCGGCAAGCCCTGCGCATGGCAAGCATCAATCAGGTTCGGCCACAGTTCGGTTTCCATGATCAGCCCCAGCGTTGGCCGGAAATGGTGCAGGAAACGCCGCATCGCCCAAGGAGTATCGTACGGCAGATAAACCCGTTCGATCGAGTCGCCGAACAGTGCCTCGGACGTTGCACGGCCGGTCGGCGTCATATGGGTGAGCAGGATGCGGCAGTCCGGAAAGCGCTCGCGCAGGGCTGCGATCAATGGCTGGGCGGCGCGCGTTTCGCCGACCGAAACGGCGTGGATCCAGAAGGTCGGAAAAGTCGGCGACGGCGGAACGGCGTCAGCGGGAGCACTGCCATAAAAACCGAAGCGCTCGCCCCAATGGTGCAGATATTCGGGCTGGCGGCGCGCCCGCCACAACAGGTGCAGCATCGCCCAGGGCAGCAAGGCGAAGATCGCCAGCGTGTAGAAGAAGCGTGTCACAGCAGTTGCAGCGCCACGTGCACCACCTCGGTTGTATCGGGGGGCGTGCCGATGCTGCCGAGGTTGACGCAATTGTCACCCGCCAGAACGCCGGTCAGCGCCGGGTCGGAAGCGCTGTAAAGCGCCACGGTCGGCCGCTGCAAGGCGGCGGCCAGATGCACCAGGCCGGTATCGACGCCGATGACGACCCGCGCCCCCGCCAGCAGGCCGGCCAGATCGGTCAGGTTCATGGCGGGGGCGGCAATGGCGCTGGCCATGCCCTGCGCCAGGCGCACTGCGCGCGCCCGCTCGCTGGCGCTGCCGCCGGGCAGGACGCAGCGCAAACCGGCTGCATTCAGCGCTGCTGCCAGCGCCAGCCAGTGAGCCTCCGGCCACTCCTTGTCGGTGCGGCTGGTAGCGGTCAGCAGCACCGCATAAGGTTCGGCCGGCAGCCAGGGCGCGGCCAACGGCGGCGCGGCAATCCCGTAATAGAGCGGCAAGTCATCCAGCGCATAACCCAGCGCCGCTGCCGCCAACTGGCGATTGCGCACGACGGCATGCTGGTTGCGGGGAATGGCAAAACAGCGATCGTAAAGGCGCGCCGCCAGCGGCTCGCGCGCCACCGCGGCGGAATAGCCATAGCGTTGACCATGCGCCTGCGTTGCAATCAGCGCACTTTTGACCAGCCCCTGGGTATCGATGACCGCATCGTAAAAGTCGGCGCTGGCGAGACGGCGATATTTGCCAATTTCACGCCAAGTAGCCGGCGCCAGCAAGGCCTTGCGCCAGCGCCGCACCGCCACCGGCAGCACCCGCCGCACGGCAGGGTGCAGGCGCGGCAGCTCGGCAAAATTCTCTTCCACCACCCAGTCGATTTCCGCCTGCGGAAAGACGCGCCGGATGTCGCTGGCGACTGGCAGATTGTGGATGACATCGCCCAGCGAAGTGGTTTTGACAAGCAGGATGCGCATGGCGCGGCGATTATACGCACCCCCTGCGGCATGCCACTGTTGCGCAAAATCCAGGGCAATCCGCCGAAGCGGGATTTCCTGAGAACCGTGGTCCCCTAATATTCGCTATTGTTGATCCTGAATGGGGAAGGAAACAACGGAGGATTAAGCATCCCGATCCACCCTTGGAAATAGACATCGATGATTTCCTCATGGAAAGCCTCGCCTGCCAGGGTTGGCATAAAAATAGAATCCTGGGAGGAAAAGCCGAGAAAGCCCTTATCAACCAATGTAAACAATACTTCACGATAAGGTTCATCCTTCAGCAGGTCGACGTTGAAGCGCTCCTTGATTTTCTGCACAGACATAGGCTTGCATGCTTTGAAAGCATAGCCCAGTGCGACGGAGACAGCTTGCCGGCCAGTTACGTAGCGCCCGTGTGAGAGTGGAATGCCAAGCCCGCTTTCCATATGACCCAAATGGCCGGAAATATCCGTCGTGTTGTGCGTTTGCAGGATCTCTCCGTTTGGCTCCACGATCCATCCGTAGGCGCCGGGGCCAAAGGCGATCATCGTATCCATGTTTTGCCATTTATTGCGCGAAACGGCGGCAATTCCATCAGGGTATGTACCGGCGCGACTCCACCACGCAGCCGGGGCGGGATGGTAATTGTTTTCCAACAACAATCCCATCAACGCGGCGCGCATGGCATAGGTCGTTTCAAGACTTGGAAAGGGCGCCTTTTCGTTAAAGCGCTTGATGGATTTTTCACTATTCCACGACGAGCGATTGGCGATATCAAGCCCCAGCTTTACCCGATCTGCATTACGGAGTCGGTAAATGGTAATCTGCGGGGATGCCAGTTCGATAAACGTCCGTATTTCCGTCAGTACAGAATCGACGGATTGGTAAGGCATGCCGAAAATGTAGTCGATGTTGAAGGGGTGGCCCGATCGGCGCAAATTTTCGATTGCATTCAAGGTGCTTGCCCTGTCGTGCTTTCTTCCGACAAATTGCGTTACGCGATCATCCAGGGACTGTACGCCGATACTAAAGCGGTTGAAGCCGAGTTTTACGGCTTTTTCAGGCTCGTCATTTTGGAAGTTATCGGGATTGCCTTCGAGAGATATTTCACAGTCTTCGGCAAGGGAATAGTTCTGGCGAATGTGCCGCATGAACTGCGCAAGATGACGCTCCTGCATTAACGCCGCCGTTCCGCCGCCAAAATAAATCGATTCTATTTTGGCTTCGTGCAGCCAGTTTGCCCGGCTCAGATACGCTTGGGATTCAGAGATCAGCGCCGCCACCCAGCGGTCGAGAACGGTTTCATCCTTCCCCCGGTAAATGGTTTTTACATAATTGCAATAGTGGCAAATATAAGAGCAAAGTGGGATATGAAAATATAGGTGCGCCGGTTTTCCCTGGCCCGGGAATTGGCAATACCGCTCCAATGTTTCTTCCGCGCCAATTTTTTCGCCAAAATTGGTGGTGACGTTAAAGTCGTAGCTGTCACGCTCGACGCGCAACTCCGGATTATTCAAAAGGATGTTGTTTAGATCCATGGCGCGACGATTATAGGCGGCACGGAACAATAGGGGACACCCACGGTTGTCTGATCGAAAATGCGAACAAACCGTGGGTGTCCTCTATTGTTTTGCTATTGTTTTTGTTTGCAGCGCGCCATCGCCCCACATAAAAACGCCCCGCAGGACCCGATTCCAAGGGTCAGTGCGAGATGCAATAACTTGCTTGGAGTGACGGCCCTGAAGGGCGCGGGAGAACTACGGAGGCGGACGTAAGGCCGCCTCCATCGGGCTATCTATTGTGGCTGCACAGCCTTATCAACCAGGAACACCCCGACATTCGACGCAGCGGTGTAACGATCTGGTACCGTCTTGACGATGTCGTGCACCCCGCCGATTGAACCGGCGGTCTGGCCGTAGAACGTTCCCTGCACTTTGCCGGTAACGGTGCCGTCGAGAGCACTCACGCTGGTGGACTGAATGTTCGCGCCACTGACAGTGCCGCTGGCATTGAAGCCGACCTGGCCGTAGATATATTTATTGCCATAAGAGTCGGTTGTCTGATAAGCATAACCATCCTGACCATTATTCCAACTGCCGTTCCAGGAGGCGGTGCCGAAATTCACCGTCATGCTGACGGGTATCTGATGGCCGCTCCAGAAGTCATAGCTGTTGCCCTGATAGCTGGCGGTGACATTGCCGGCGCGCTGGGCATCCAGATAGGGCTGCGGTGTAGCGATGCCGGCCACGTAGAAACCATATGTCTCTTTCCCTGTTTCGGCGCCGTCACCGGAGATGTAGTCATTGATGTAACGGTAGAAATATCCAGCCGCGACCTCCTTGTTGTTGGTAGGTAGATACCAATAATAATAATAATAATCGTGCGGATATCCATACGCCATACTGTAATCGTAGGCGTAGGACGAGTCGGAGGTTTGCTGCGAAGCGGAGAAATTATGGAGGCCACCGGTGTAATGGTAGTAGTACCACCAGTTGCCAAAGTTGGCATTCATCGGGTCGTGAGAAGCGCCCAGATCCGGACTCGCATTGCCGGGCAACGCCGCCACACGCCAAGATACCTTGCCTGGCCCTTCGCCGCCGTCGATCGTAACCACCGAAGGATCATCAGGCTGGAGGGTCAAGCCGAACACCCCCGCGTAGGGGCGAGTATGCATGGAAGAGTAAGAACCTCCCTCCCCGCCGTCATAGGCAGTGCGATCCCAACGGTAATTGTAGTAAGTCGCATAGCCGCACCAGTCGCCAGCACGGCAAACATCTTCAGCAATCCGGTTCGTTTGTGGCAGGGTCCGGTAGGGATCACCGACGCCCGCCCCCATAAACGCAATGCTCGGCGCCCCCGCCGCCGGTTGTATGAACTCTTCCCACGGACCCCACTTTTCGACCGAGTCCTGATCGATGTTCACACCTCCATACGACCGGGTGTCATCCCATTTGTCCTCGTTGTATTCCCATTTTTCTTTCGCCATCACCGCACCGCTGGCGAAAAGAGTCGCGATGCACACTGCGATCAAAGTCCGTTTGGTTTTCATGGCTTTCTCCCGTCTCGTTAATCCGAGGTATCAACACCTCGATTTCACTATAGACGCCGGTTGCTCACTTGCAAACAACAAGCGGCGCCCTCATCCGGGTTCATGCATATATCGTGCCTAAATATAACTTGTGTCATATTTTCAATTAGATATACAGTTTTCTGGTCGGGGATGACTGGGCAGTGTGATGGGTTTGTAAAAAATACCGACACATGGCCAAGGCAATAAACCGGATGTGAATGGTTTGTGTGCGATCAATACCAGGCGGAGCCGTGACAAACAAAAAGGGCGCCAGAGGCGCCCTTTTTGAGTACTGCTGTGAGAAGACTTAGAACGAGCGACCCAGGTTGACGCTCACCACTTCGCGGTCATAGGTGTAGATGCTCACGTTGGAGCGGGCACGGGTCTGCTGCCAACTGCCGGAAAGCTTCCAGTTCGCCAGAGCACCTTCCTTGAGATTGTGACCAAAACCGATTTCGTAGCGATCCTCTGTCTCGTCGCGGGTTAGTGGAAGTGGAATGCCAACAAGTTCATTCCCTTTGTACTTGGCTTCCTTGTAGTTGTAGCGGGCAAAGACGGTGCCATTCTGCCAGGCGACGAAGTTGGCGCCGATGAAGGCTTCCCAGCCATCATTGCCGAAGCGACTGGCATCGGCCTTCTCGTCGAAGACCGTCACGCCGCCCTGGACCGCGACCTTGCCCTGGTTGAACAGGTGGCCGTAAGAAAGACCCGTGGCAACGTAGTCGCTATTCCGACCATTATCTACGGCTCGTTTGAAATCCTTGTTCAGGAATATGGCATTCCAGGTCAGCTCGGCACTCTTGAGTTGCCAGGTAACGCTGGGCGCAAGGGACGTATAAAGTGCCAGATGGGAGCTGCCAAGGTAGAGATCATCGAGTTGCAGGTTGATATTGGCGCGCCACTTGTTCGGGGCGATCCAGCCCGGGCCGGTGGCTACGCTCAGTGCCGTCAGATTGTAGGCCGACTCGCTGAAATAAGCCTTGTTGTAGAGGCCCGCACGGGATTGCCAGATGAAGCGCGTGGCAGTCTCGCCGAGGCGCATGACAGTCGGCGAATTGTAGGTATGCGCGATACCTGCCTGGACGACACCCGCTTCGTCGCTGCGGGGCAGCGAGCCCGGGTCGAGCACGAAAAGGGTACCGGGGATGGTTGCGCTGCTGGGACCGACGTTCACGTTGCTGTCGTACATGAGGCCTAAAGAGACCGATGGCTCCCAGGTATGCCGCTTTGCGAGCAGGACGGCCTGGTCGCGTTTAATCTGGGCCATGAAGGCGAGTACTGCCAGGCGCACGTTTTCCGGTGTTTTCGGGTCATCGAGAACCCGCTGCGCCTGTTGCTGGGCTTGTTCGTAGTTCATGGCCCGAAAATAGGCGACGGCCAGTTCCAGGCGAGCGCGATGCAGGCTCGGCTGGTTGCTCAGAACGGTTTCAAGCGCCTCGATCGAGGTGAACACGTTGCCCTGCTCGCGCTGGAAAATCCCTTCCTTGAAGAGTTTTTCAACATCCACCGTTTCCTGGGCAACTGCCGGCGAAAGGCCGACGGCGAGCAGTGCTGGAATGGCGAGGCGGGTGAATGCTTGGCGTACTGTTTTGTTACGGGACATAAAAGTGCTCCTTCGGAGGTCGTTTACTTTCGCGTATATTCGGCTAGACGTTGAAGCGTGCCTATTGGTATATTTTTGTCGTTGCTCGACATTACTCGAAAAGGCATGATGATTCCAGTCAAATTATTCTGATCGAGCTTTCAGGCGCGCAAGTTTGTAGGATTTTCGCAACTGTAATATTTTCCGACAAGTCAGATTGAATTCCTTCTCCCCTACCGTGTTGCTCCACAGCCCTCCGTGCGTATCGGCAGCCGAGCCCTATTCAAGGCCCTAGCGCTAGCGTTTTGGCTGGGCCAATATTCTCCGGGGATTCAGGCCCAGGGCGAGCCGGCCGAATTAAAGCTGTTCGGCTACAAAGAGGAACGCAAGGAAGGTTTCAAGATTTTTCCTCAATGGGTATCGGTCATGCGGCGCCATGAAAACGATGTCGCCACGCCGGAAAACTGCCCGGCGAATCTGTGCCGGGTCGCCGAGTGGCAGCAGTTGATCGCCGCGCTGCGCGGACGCAGTCCGCGCGAGCAGATTGCCGGCGTCAATGCGTTTGCCAACCGATTTCGCTATGTATTGGACCAGGATAATTACGGGCAGTCCGACTACTGGGCGATTCCGCGTGAATTCCTTCAGTTCGGCGGCGACTGCGAAGATTACGCCATCATCAAGTACTTTTCTCTGCGTCAGCTCGGTTTCCCACCGGAGAGTCTGCGCATCGTCGTGGTCCAGGATGCCAACCTGCGCATACCCCATGCCGTGCTGGCGGTTATTTCCCGCGACGATGTGCTGATTCTCGACAATCAGGTGCGTGAAGCCGTATCCCACCGCAGCATCGCACACTACGTGCCAGTCTTTTCACTCAACGAACGCAATTGGTGGATGCATCTGCCATGAAGCTCCCGGTCAGCACATTCATTTGTCAAGGCAAACATTGTCAAGGTACACAGGAGGACTTATGATTTCAAAGATGAAAACACCTCTGCGGCGCGCGCACATCGTTCCCGCCATTGTCGGCCTCGTCCTGCTGCTCGCGGCGGGCGTCGGGCTCATCTTTGCCTATGCCACCAAGGAGCAGGGGCGCGATCTCCGAACTTGGGAGACCCTGTTGGGCGCGGCAGCGGATAGCCGCGCGCAGGGTGTGGGTCAGTGGCTTGACGCACAGGCTGCGGTGGTGCAGGAACTGGCCGACAATGCCTCGGTGCGCTTTTATCTGACACAGATTTCCGCGGCAGATGCCAACGCGGCAGCCGCACAACCGGCGCAGGCCGCCTATCTGCGCAATCTGCTGGAAGCGACTGCGGAGCGCAGTCGTTTCTCGGGTGTTGCGGCGCAAGCCCGTGTGCCAGCGAACATCGACCTGCCGGTGGACTCGGGGCTGGTGGTCGTCGATCATGCGGGGCGGCCGGTTGCTGAAACGACCGGCTTTCGGACCGATGACACCCTGCGGGCGACGTTGCTGCAGGCGCTCAAGACCGGCAAACCCGTCCTCCAGGATTTCTATGAGAACGGTCGGGGCGAGGTCATGATCGGCTATGCCATCCCGATTTTCCATGTCCAGCTTGCGACCAGCCGCAAGGAACCGATCGGTGCTGTCGCTGGCGTCAAGCGCGCACGCGACGAACTGTTCCCGCTCCTGTCCCGCAAAGGCACGCTGACCAGTGCGGATGAGACCCTGCTGGTGCGGCGCGAGGGCGATCTGGTTTCTTACATCACGCCGCTGGCTGACGGTACGCCATCCTTGCGCAAGCGCTTGCCGGTCGCGACGCGCGACTTGGCGGAAGCGCAGGCACTCGCACAACCGGGATCATTCGGGGTCATGCGCGACTACTCGGGCCGCGAGGTGTTGATGGTGAGCCGTGGCTTCAGTCAGGCGCCCTGGGTTTTGGTGCAGAAAGTGGATGCCAGCGAGGCCTTGCGGGAATCGCGGGAGCATCAGCGGTTCATGTTGATTTCCCTCTTCCTCGCCGCTCTGGTCGCTACCGCTTCTTTCATTGCCGCCTGGTGGCATGGGGCGAGTGTCAAGGAACGGAGCGTTGCGGCAGACCTGCGTGCGAAGTCGCGCGAGATTGCCCATCAATCTGCTCTTCTGCAAAGCGTGACGGATGGCACCCCCGACCTGATCTTCATTGTTGGCGACCAGCGGCTGCGGTTCTGCAACAAGGCACTGAGCGATTTGACCGGCGAAAATCCGGATCTGCTGACTGGCAAAACCTTGTCCAGCGTTTTTGGTCCGGCAGCTGCGCAGCCGATCAATTCCTTGGTCGAGAATGTCTTGGCGAAGTTGCAAAGCAGCTCGCGCATGGTCGAGCTGGAGATTGGCGGCACGCGCAAAATCTACTATTCGACCGCACTGCCGATTGCGCCGGGTGCGGACGGCCGTCAGGTGTTGTGCATTTGCCGCGACATGACGGCAGAGCAGCAGGCGCAAGCGAGGCAGCAAGCATTAATGGAGGGCTTGGTGACCACGCTGACCAGCATCGTCGATATCCACGATCCTTTTTGCGCAGGGCACTCGACACGTACTGCACAGGTGGCGGTGGCGCTCGGCAAGGCACTCGGGCTCGACGCGGCAGCGCTCGAAACGATCCATCTGGCAGCCACACTCGCCAATGTGGGCAAGATGTTCCTGCCCCGCGAACTATTGACCAAGTCGGAGCCGCTCACGGCGGAGGAGCAAGCGTTGCTGCATTCACACGTCCAGCGCTCGGTCGATATCCTGAAAGGCCTCGATTTTGCCGGGCCCGTTATCAACGTGATTGCGCAGAAGAGCGAACATGTGGATGGCAGCGGCTACCCGAATGGACTGAAGGGGGATGATCTGCTGCTGGCGAGCCGCATTCTGGCAGTGGCGAATGCCTTCGTGGCCATGGCGAGCGCCCGTGCCTATCGTGCCGGCATGCCGGTCAAGGAAACGCTCGATCAGTTGCTCGGCGAGGCGGACGCCCGCTATGACCGTCATGTTGTGGCGGCCCTGTTTCATGTCGCCGAAAATCGGCAGGAATGGGTTTCCTGGTCGCTGCCGGATAACCGTGGCACATAAGCACGCCGGAAGGGTCCTATCGCGGCCGCCGCCAGCCAGCGGAGCCCCGGTAGTGAAGATGCCGATGATTCGCTCGCGTGTGCCGGGCTTGATCTGGCCAGGTCTGCCTGGACCTTATGGTGACGCTCATCTCGCCCTGTTGTGGCAACTGGAGCGTTCGCAGTGGTGGCGGGCCGATGTTCTCCATGCGCATCAGTTGAGGCAGTTGGCGGTAGTCCTGGCTCACGCCGCAAAGAATGTGCCCTTTTATCGCGCCAAGCTTGCCGGTATGGATCTCGCGGCTTGTGCAACCTCGGAAGGCTGGGCAGGACTGCCGATACTGACGCGCTCCGACATTCAGGCAGCCGGAGCGCAACTGCGGGCGGAGGCAATACCCCGGGAGCATGGCCGCTTCCATGAGATTCAGACTTCCGGCTCAACTGGTAAGCCGATCCGGGCTTTCGGTAGCGACATCACGTCATTCTTCTGGAATGTCCTGACCCTCAGAGGACATCTTTGGCATAAGCACGATTTCTCCGGAAAACTAGCGTCGATTCGGGTTTTCGATGAGGGCGTCGGCTCGCCACCGAAAGGCATGTCGGTGCCGGCCTGGGGCCACGCCACCGATGTCGCCTGGATTACCGGGCCCGGCGCATTGTTGAATCTGGCAACCGCCAGCGTGAGTCAGCAGGCGGAGTGGCTACAGAGGGAGGCGCCCGATTACCTGCTGACCCACCCATCCAACCTTGCTGCACTGGTCCGCGAAATGGGCCCGCGCCCCGCGGTGCTGCCGAATCTCAGGGAGGTGTGGACGATCGCTGAATCGCTCGACGCGAATGTGCGCCGCTTCGTCGAAGAAGAATGGCAACTGCGGGTGGTCGATACCTACAGTTCGAGAGAGTGTGGTTACCTCGCCACCCAGTGCCCAATGTCAGACCACTATCATGTTCATTCAGAATCCGTGCTGGTTGAGGTGCTGGATGACGCCGGTCAGCCGGTGAAGCCCGGAGAGGTAGGCCGCGTGCTTATTTCGACGCTGCACAACTACGCCACGCCACTGCTGCGTTACGAAATCGGCGATTACGCCGAAGTTGGCGCCCCCTGCCCCTGCGGTCGTGGTTTGCCGACTCTGAGTCGTATCGTTGGCAGACAGCGGAACATGCTTACCTTGCCGGATGGCGAGAAACGCTGGCCGCGTTGTGGCTACGATCAATTCATGGACATCGTTCCGGTTCGCCAGCTGCGGCTGGTCCAGCGCTCGCTGCATACAATCGATGCCGAGATTGTTACCGAGCGTCCGCTGACGGAGAGCGAGAGCGCGGCGTTGGTGGGGATTATCCATGAGGCATTGGGGCATCCCTTTGAAATCCGGCTCGATTACGTTGCCGAAATACCGCGCGGCCCCGGGGGCAAGTTCGAGGAGTTTCTGAGTGCAATAGACCGAGCAAGCGAGAGCACAGAGACATGAACATCAATGCCGCCACACCAAAATCGACTGCGGGTATTGTCTGGCCCGCCTTGCCTGAACCGCGTGCCGCAGCATTGCTTGCCCTGCAATACCAACTGGAACAGACCGAGTGGTGGAGCGCCGAGGCATTACGCGAGGCCCAGATGAACCAACTGGGCGCATTGCTGCACCATGCATATGAAACGATCCCGTTCTATCGCAAGCGTTTGAGTGCGGCCGGCTACCAGCCGAATAAACCGCTTACGGCTGAAATCTTCGCGCGAATTCCTTTGTTGCGGCGAAGCGAGATTCAGGCCCAAGGTAAGGCCCTGCTCAGTCAGCAAGTTCACCCTGCCCATGGCAGGGTCACGACAGGCGTTACATCAGGTTCCATGGGGCGCCCGATCACTTATTTCGGTACCGAACTTGCCCAATATTTCTGGCAGGCATTCACTCTGCGCGAGCATGTCTGGCATGGTAGAGACATCATGGGCCGCATGGCGGCCATACGATCCGAGCTTGACGATGCCGTGGCGCCAACATGGGGGCCGCCCACCAGCATGGTTTTCCCCACTGTTTCCTGTGCGACCTTAGGTGTCCGAACCGACGTTTCAGCGCAGCTCGATTGGCTCCTGAAGCATGAGGTGGAATACTTATTGTCTTACCCTACCAATGTTCGCGCTCTGGCCGAAGCCAGCCTTGCCCGGAAAGTGCAACTCAATCGACTTCTGGAGGTTCGCACATTGGGGGAAATGGTCGACCCGGATCTGCGCGCGCTTTGCCGCCAGGCGTGGGGTGTAGGGCTGGTGGATATCTACAGTGCCCGAGAGGTTGGCTATCTTGCTCTGCAGTGTCCAGACCACGAGCACTACCATGTACAGTCAGAAAATGTGTTGGTCGAAGTGTTGGACGACCATGACAACCCGTGCGCGGTTGGCGAGATTGGTCGAGTCGTTGTCAGCACCTTGAACAATTTCGCGATGCCGCTCATCCGCTACGAGATTCTCGACCACGCCGAGGTTGGGGCTTCCTGCCCGTGCGGGCGTGGTCTGCCGGTCCTCAAGAGAATTCTCGGTCGTCAGCGCAACATGGTGACTTTCCCCAATGGCCATCGACACTGGCCGAGTACTGGATACAAGGAGTGGTCAACCCGGCTGCCGATCCTGCAAGCGCAGATCGTACAGCGTTCGCTGACTATCGTAGAAGCGAAACTTGTGCCTACACGACCGCTGACGCCAGCGGATGAAACAGAGTTTGCAGCCATTCTGCACCGCTCGCTCGGCTATCCGTTCGAGATCGTCTTCAGTTATCACCAGAAGATCCCGCGTAGCGCCGGCGGAAAGTTCGAGGACTTTCTCTCAGAAGTGGGTTAAGCCATCCCGGCAGAGTACCGGCGGTGGAGATCTTCTCGCTGTCTAGATGGAATCGCCACCATCGATCACGAGGGTTGTCCCGGTAATCCAATCGGCATCGTCAGAAGCCAGGAAAACGGCGGCTTTCGCGATGTCCTCAGGATTGCCCAGTCGTGCCAGCGGAATGCCTGTCAGAATTTTCTGGCGTTCGGCATCAGGATCGGCGCAGCGGGAAAGATACGCGGCAAACATGGATGTTTGGACGGCGCCGGGCGCGATGCAATTTACGCGCAATGACGGCGCACAGTCGATCGCCATGGATTTCGTCAATGCGAGGATACCGCCCTTGCTGCTCATGTAGGCGGAACAGGACTTGGCGGCGCGAAAGCCGAGGATCGAACCAATGTTCAGGATACATCCGCCAACATTCATGCGCGGGATCACCGCATGACTGACTTGATAGACGCTGGTGAGGTTGCCGGTAATGACCTGGTTCCACTCCGCAACTGAAGTCTCCGCAAGCGCAGCCGGATGGGTGTTGATACCGGCATTGTTCACGAGAATGTCGATGCGGCCATGAATCCCGGCGAGTGCAGCCATCAAACTTTCATGGTTTGTGACATCGGCTCTTAGATTGCAGATGGCATGTGGAGTCTGGGTGTCGTCCGGTTCGTTCTGGTTGGTGGCGGCTGTCGAGACGTCGATTGTGTATACGAGCGCGCCCTCGCGTGCGAACAGCTGCGCAATCGCCCGCCCAATACCGCAGATTCCCCCCGTGATCAGCGCGACCTTGTCCACCAGTCTCATATCACTCCCCGGCCATCTGCAGTGTTCGTGCGTAGGCGCTGACAATGGAAAAAAGATTTTCGGTGAGGGCTGACAGGTACGCGTCGGTCAGGCCTACACGCCAACGGCCGCTACCCCCCTCGATAATATCGCTGACATAAAGAATGCTGGCGACGCCCTTGCCATGATATGCGCCGACGGTCAGGAGGGCAGACAGTTCCATGTCTACTGCCATAACCCCCTGATGTTCCATGTCCTGAAGGAAAGTTGGTGTTTCTCTGTAAAAGCCATCGGTTGTGGCGGCCAATCCTTCCTGGTGGGGGATCGCTAGGCTGCGCATGGCCGTTTTCAACATGCCGAGACTGACACGATCCGCGGATACGCGCTTCGCTTCCTGGCCATAATGCCTGGAAGTCCCCTCGTGGATCAGTGCCGCCGTCGGCAAAATCAGTTCGCCGATGCTCGCTCGTGGTGGCAAGGAGAACTGGGGATGACCCGCGGCGCCAACGGTGAGGAAGCGTGAAAAGCCGAGAGCAATGAGTTCCTCGAGCATCACCGCCGACATGGAAGCTCCATGCTGCCCCCTGATCAGGCCGATAGCTGGCATCTCATTCGACTCAAGCAGCAGCAGTTCAGTGCGAGTTGTCAGGCCCAGCCGGATGACTTGGCAAGCAGATGTCGATCTTGCCCGATCGATCAGTCCATCGTTGTAACTGATCACGCAAAGGTCCGGAATGGATGCGAGGGAAACACCCTGCTTTTCCAGCATGTAGTCGATAAACTGACTTGCTTGCGTAATGCTGCGAGAACGATCCCACCTCTCGGTCATAACCGGCATACCCTTTCTGTGGATTACTTGGTGCCTAAAAGTAGTCGAGATCCCTTCTCGACTGTTGTGCCAACAGCACTAGCTCTCCGGTAACTGTCCCGACAAATTATCGCAGCTATGACCGTCGTTGGCGACGGACGGATTTTGCAGCCATCGCCCGGATAAGTGGTGGTTGCCAGGGGGATGCACATGGTGCGGTGCTTATGCGCACCGCCTGCGGTGTGCTAGATTTCGCCCCATTTCAGCGTCGGCCGCCAAGAACTGGTGAATCCAATCAAACTTTCCGCTGTTCTCATCACCAAGAATGCCGCACCGCAACTGCCGGCCTGCTTGGCGTCGCTCGCCTTCTGCGACGAGGTGCTGGTCGTCGATTCCGGCAGCGACGATGTCACCGTAGCTCTGGCGCGACAGCATGGCGCGCGGGTCATCGAGACGCACTGGCGTGGCTTTGGCCCCCAGAAACAATTTGCCGTCGAACAGGCAGCCCATGACTGGGTTCTTTGTGTCGATGCCGACGAGCGGGTCAGTGAGCGCTTACGGGAGTCCTTGATCGCCGCGCTTTCCGCCGTTCCGCCAGTCCCGAAAAAGGGATTTCCTTCGGTCACGCCGACTTTTGCCGCTTACCGTTTTGCCCGCTGCAACCGTTTCATGGGGCGCTATCTGCGCCACGGCGAGGGTTATCCCGACTGGAGCCTGCGCCTGTTCGACCGGCGCCAGGCGCATTGGTCGGCCGACGCAGTTCACGAAAAAGTGATCGCCAATACACCGGCTGGCGTCTTGGCCGGCGACCTTCTTCATGATTCCGCCGAATCGCTGGACAACTATCTGGCCAAGCAAAATCGTTACTCGTCTCTCGCTGCCGAAACGGCGCTGGCGCGCGGCGAACGCACCACGACTGCGCGCTTGCTGCTTTCTCCCTTGCTGCGCTTTGTGAAGTTTTATGTGCTGCGGCGCGGCTTTCTCGATGGCGTGCCGGGGCTGGTCCATATTCTCATTGGCTGCGGCGCCAGTTTTGCCAAACACGCAAAAATGCTCCACGGGGGAAAACTTGAAAGAAATGAGGGTAATGGCTAGAATCTGACCTGTCTGGTCAGAATTGGAGGTGCAAGATGCACACATGGCAAATGCAAGAGGCCAAAGCGCGGATGTCCGAGTTGGTTAAGCGAGCGCAAAGCCAGCCGCAGGTCATCACCGTGCATGGCAAGTCAGTCGCCGTCGTGATCTCTCGCGAGACCTTTGATCGGCTGTCGCAGCCCCCGCAGACCCAAAGCTCCCTGGTGGACTTCATGCGGCGCTCACCGCTGTGCAACGCTGACGACATCGTGTTCGAACGTGACCAGAGCCTGACCCGAGAAGTGTCGTTTTGAGTTACCTGATCGACACCAACGCGCTGTCTGAACTTCGTCGAAAATCACCCGATTTGGGGGTGGTCGCCTGGTTTTCCCAGCGCCTGCCAGCCACCTTGTACTTGAGTGTGTTGACCTTGGGGGAGTTTCGCAAAGGCATTGAAGGCAGCAGCGATGAAACGCGCCGCCAGTCACTGCTCGACTGGCTCGAGACCGATCTGCCAGCGTTCTTCACGGGGCGTGTTTTGCCAATCGATGCGGCTGTCGCAGATCGATGGGGTCGCCTGGTGGCCACCGCAGGCCGTCCCCTGCCTGCCATCGACAGCCTGTTGGCTGCCACTGCACTGGAACACGACCTGGTATTGGTCACCCGTAACGTCAAGGACTTTTCGGGCCTGCCCGTTCAGATATTCAACCCGTGGACGAACTGATCACGGGTAATCCGACGCTATTGCCACGCGCCGCAACGGTAGCTGCGCGCCTGCGGCTTTCTCGATGGCCTTCCGGCTGACCTATGACGGACAGAATTCTTTTTACCGAAAGCTCGAACAACCTGGGTGGGCAGGAGTTGCAAGCACTGCAACAGATGGGTGCGCTTGAAGAAATGGGGATCAAAACGCGATTGGCCTGCCGGGGAAATAGCGGGATAGCCGGGCGCGCTGCGCTGCTTGGACTGCAGAACCAAAGCATTCCCTTTCGCAATAGTCTGCATTTCCCCAGCATACTGGCGATGCGCCGCCTGATTCAGGCGTGGCACCCCCAGGCAATCATCAGCCACAGCGGTCACGACGCGAATATCACCGCCTTGGCGACAAGATATTTGCCGCATCGGCCCGTGCTCGTGCGTTCACGAACTTATCAGCCCGGTCGGCCAAAGGCGTGGACATACAATCGCTTTGCCGATGTCACGGTTGTGCCGAGCGCCGGGTTGCGGCGGGAGATTCTTGCCAACCCAGGTATCGCGCCCGAGCGGGTTCAGGTGCTTTACCCGGGCATTGATTTCAATACGCTGGAGCGGGCAGCAACGGCTTCGCTACCCCAGAACGTGATTTCCTGGCTCAGTCAGCGCACCGGCCCGCTGGTGGTTCAGGCGGCCATGCTCAGGCCGGAGAAGGGACATCTCTTCATGCTGGATGTGATTGCGCAAATTTCCAGCCGGTTCGCCGGGCTACGTTATGTCATTGCCGGAGATGGCGAGCAACGGGAACGCATTGCGGAACGCATAAGCGAACTGGGGCTGTCGGAGAGTGTGTTATTGGCTGGCCTGTTGAACCCGGTGGCGCCCCTACTCAAATGTGCTGATCTGGTCGTCATGCCATCTTTCTACGAGCCGTTAGGCATGGCGCAGAGTGAAGCATTGGTGCTTGGCGTACCCGTAGTGGCCAGTAAGGTTGGCGGCTTCCCGGAAACCGTGACTGACGGCGAAACGGGATTATTGATTGAACCGGGTAACCTGAATGCTTGGGCAAATGCGCTGACCTGGTCCCTGGATAATTTGCCGCGGATGCGCCAGATGGCCCAGGCCGGTGGACAAAAGGTGCGCTCCCAGTTCTCCGTCGCGGCTAATTTGACAAAGCTGCTACAGACCATCGATCTCGCCAGTCAGGGCCGGCGGTGATGCCGAATTGTTTCAGGAGGGGCTGCAGTGCACAAGCTGCGTGATATTGCTGGGCAGGGAGCAGTCTGGGCTGCGGTTGCGATTGGCCTGGCGCTACCCATTTCGACAGCGCTGGATAACGTGCTGTTGTTTCTCGTGCTGCTCATGGGCATCTTGAGTGGGGCATTCTGGAAGCATTGGGCCTTGATCAGGCATAACCCGGTTGCCATTGCCGTACTGCTATTGGGCGGGTTGCTGGTAGCGGGCTCTTTCCATGGGGAAGGTGCGGGCAGCGATGCGGCGAGTGTTCTGGGCAAATATGCCGATATCTGGTTCATCGTGCTGCTGCTGCCGCTTTTTACGGAATCACGCTATCGTCGCTATGGGCTGGCGTTTTTCATGACAGCGATGGCGCTTACCCTGGTGTTGTCCTATCTCATCTGGTTTGGCGCATTTGAGGGCACGCGTTATTTTACCGAGCGGACCATGGGCAATCCGGTTGTATTCAAGCTTCATATCACTCACGGCATCTTTATGGCATTCGCAGCGTACCTGTTTGCATTAAAGGCGCGTAGCGAAATTGGTCAAATGAGGGTATTGCTGGCAGCGCTCGCATTACTCGCCGCATTTAACGTGCTTTTCATGGTGCAGGGACGAACGGGCTACCTGGTGCTGGGGGTGTTGGGCATCTACTATTTGCACAGCCTTATGGGCCGGCGCGCATTGTGGTTTGGCGTTGCGGCAGCTACTGCCTTATCAATGGTTGGCTACACAGTGTCGCCGACGTTGCAGGGGCGAGTCGACATTGCACTGCATGAGGCACAGGTCTGGCAGCCCGGTCAGGGCAGCAACGAAACATCCTCGATAGGAACGCGGATGGATTACTACACTAATACGCTGAAGATAATCGTGCAGCATCCGTTTGCCGGTGTGGGAACGGGAGGATTTGAGAAGGCATATGAGCAACAGATTGCTGGCACGGCAGTGGCGCCCTCAAATAATCCACATAATCAATTTTTGCTGCTCGCGGCGCAACTTGGACTGCCCGGCTTGGCCGCTTTCATCTATTTGCTGATGACGCAGTGGCGAACCGCCGCGACTTTATCTACCGAGGAAGAGCGTTTGTTCGCGCGCGGGCTGGTTTTAACCATGATTGCAGGGAGTTTGTTTAACTCCATGATGCTGGATCACGCGGAGGGACTGTTTTACGCCTGGTTCAGCGGGTTGCTGTTCGCGGGTTACCGTTTTCCTGCTGCTGGTATCCCGAAAAAGATTGAATACCGATAAGGTGAGCTATGAAGCCTGAAGTGATGGAAACTTGGCCGGAACACGCGGCAGCCCACAATACGCATAGCATCATGTTCGACCTGATTGCCAGGCACGTTGGTAACGTGGCAGGCGTGGCGATTTGCGATATTCCCTGTGGTGCAGGCCTGTTTTCACGGCGACTCGCGGATGCGGGGATGCAAGTCACGGCAATGGATATCGAAGCTGTAGAGCCTTATCTGTTTGATGCTTCCCGCAGAGTCTTGGGTGATGCGAACCAGGGGCTACCTTTTGAGTCTGCTAAGTTTGACTCTTTGGTGTCGATTGAAGGCATTGAACATTTGGAAAACCCATCGGGTTTTTTGAGGGAGTGCGCACGTGTAGTAAAGCCAGGGGGATGGATATTTCTTTCAACGCCCAATGTAGATGGTTTTCGCTCTAGAAAATACGTCTTGCTTCGTGGGTATCACCGTTTTTTTGGCCCCCAAGGCGATCGATCTAAAGATTCTGGACACTTGCTTCCAATCGACATGATCTTTTTTCGGGGCGCGGCCGCTCGTGCTGGCTTGGAAATTATTGATATCAAGGTCAATGATCTTTCCGGGAAAAATTGGGTCAAGGAATGGCTACGCAAAATCTTGATGTGTAGATTGCCCGTGTCCATGCGTGGAGAAATCCCCTTCTATGGAGATGTCATCATTTACGCGCTACGTAAACTGGATTAAATGCTAAAGCCAGTCCGTGTTCGCGAGTCGATTTAAAACCAGTTCTTCCAAGCTTGGGCTCAGAACTGTCATATCAGTCCCTTCTCGTCCGGCTTCGCGCCAGACCGGCAGGCGTCGTCCATAAAGTTCGACTTTCCCGTATAGGGGATCGTCTGGGGTGGCGCCTGGAATCGGCACGATGCAGGTGGTCGGGGATCCCAGTACGTTGGCTGCCCAGTGCGAATAGCCGGATACGGGCGTGGCCAGCATGACGGGCGTGCACGCGAGAGCGAACAAGTCGGCGACCGGGTTGACCCGCGAGATGTGGTCGGCACCCTTGTAGGTGTAGGGTGAGACGGCGTCCAGCGTGAATACGTCGAAATTGCGACGCAGGGTGGGATAGCTGTCCGGGTCGCCGGTGCTGGAGAGCAGAAAGCAGACATCCGGCTGCCTGGCGGCGATGCGCGCCATGGTTTTTTCATACCACCATACGGGAACGGCTGGCCACTCCACCCCGGCGATCTCGTAGCGATCTTCCCGCGCCATTTGGTAATCGCCGTGGCGGATGTGCACCCCGACTACCGGGCGGCTGGCGTAAGGGGCAAAGCTCTGCCTGATTGAGGCGGCCAAGCTGGGTGCCAGATGGACTTTGCGTGCGCTTTCGAGGTAAATCGGGTCAAGGATTTCAGCGGGGCCATCCAGGGAACGCAGGATGATTTTCTTGCCGCCCAGAGCGTCAAACAATGCCCGGTCGCAGTTGCGCACACGCAGCGCACCCAGCCGCGCCAGCAGGCGCACCTTGCCTTGGCGGGTATCGTCAATACTGAGTGAGTCCAACTCGTGCCAGTCGAGAATAATCTCGTGGCCATAGGCTTTGCGCAACGCGAAAGCCAGGGGGAGTACTTCAAGACGGTTGGTTATCCCAACAAATTCGTCAATGAAAAGCTTGGGCATGGCAAGGTAGAATTAATTTTTTCAAAAGGCAGTATATCTCTCGTGGGTGCTATCGACAGTATTGCTGCGCAGGCTGTGGCCGAGGATCTGCGCAAGACTCCGCCGCAGCGAATTCTGGTTGTCATGACACGCCGTCTGGGTGATGTCCTGTTGGTCACCCCGCTGATTCGTTCCATCAAGCAAGCATGGCCAGGTGCTGATCTGGACGTTCTGGTGATTGCGGGAACGGAGGGCTTTTTGCTGGGCAATCCGGATGTCAGCCAGCTGATTACCGTCCCGCAGCGACCCGGCTGGCGGCGTCATCTTAGTCTCGTTGCCCGGCTGTTGCGTCGCTATGATCTTGCCGTTGCAGCGTTGCCAAGTGACCGCGCCGTGCTCTATGCCTGGCTTGCCGGACGCGTGCGGATTGCCCCCCTGAATCCGGTCAAGGGGCAGCGTTGGAAGCAGCGCCTGTTGTCCGCATGGGTGCCGTTCGACAATTTGGCCACCCATACCGTGCGCATGAATCTGCAGCTGACAGAATTGCTTGGCATCACGCCGGTTGGCAAGGTTGTCGTTAGCTGGCAAGCCGACGATGCAGCCAGCCTGTTGCGGAAGTTGCCGGTCGAGTGGCTTGCCATGCCGTATGCCGTGCTGCACGTCTATCCAAAATTCACTTATAAAATGTGGCATGCGGCCGGCTGGAGTGCGGTTGCGCAATGGCTGGCCGGTCTGGGTATGCGTGTGGTGTTGACCGGCAGTTCCGCGCCAGACGAAATGGCCTACGTGGCGGATGTTTGCCGGCAGTTGCCCGCCTCGGCGCTGAACATGGCCGGCCAATTATCCTTGGCGGAGAATGCGTGTCTGGTGAGACGCGCGCGCCTGTACATTGGCCCGGATACTGCGCTGACCCATATGGCAGCGGCCCTTGGCGTGCCGACCGTGGCCTTGTATGGGCCATCCAATCCGGTGAAATGGTCGCCCTGGCCAAAGGATTTCGCCCCGGATGCCAATCCTTTCAGGCTGCACGGCACCCAGCAGGTGGGCAATGTTATGCTGGTACAGGGCGCGGGCCGGGGTGATGGTTCGTGCGTACCCTGTTTCGAGGAAGGCTGCGAGCGCGATGTCGGCAGCTTCAGCGATTGCCTGCAGCATCTGACCCCGCAGAAGGTTATTGCTGCTGCGCAGACCCTGCTGGAGGCGTCGCCTCCTCCCTGAACTGCAGGGCATGCAAGTGCGCGTAAATGCCGTTTGCCGCAAGCAATTCGGCATGCCGGCCGCACTCGACGATGTGGCCACGCTCCAGAACGACGATGCGGTCGGCGTGCTCGATGGTGGACAGCCGGTGCGCGATAACCAACGTGGTGCGGTGTTTCATCAGTTCCTCCAGCGCTGCCTGGACCTGTCGCTCCGACTCGTTGTCCAGGGCCGAGGTGGCTTCGTCGAGAATCAGGATGGGCGCATCCTTCAGGAGTGCGCGGGCGATGGCGATACGCTGGCGTTGCCCGCCGGAAAGTTTCACGCCCTTTTCGCCGACCCGCGTGGCGTAAGCTTCCGGCATGGCCATGATGAAGTCGTGTGCATGGGCGGCGCGCGCCGCTGCTTCGATGGCTGCTTGGGGCGTATCGGCCAGTGCGCCATAGGCGATGTTGGCGGCGACCGAGTCGTTGAACAGCACGACTTCCTGGCTGACCAAGGCGATCTTGGCGCGCAGGCTGGCGAGGGTGAGCGTCTCTACGGGTTGGTCATCGACGCTAATACTGCCGCTGGCGAGTGGATAAAAACGGGGTAGCAGGTTGGCCAGGGTGGTCTTGCCGCTGCCCGAAGCGCCAACCAGGGCAATGGTTTCGCCTGGACGGATGGAAAGCTGGATATTTTCCAACGCGGGGCGCTCGCTCCCGGGGTAGCGGAAAGTGATGCCATCGAAATGAATCGCGCCGCCATTGCCACCCCGACTTCCGGTGGCACGCGGTTGCGGTTCGTGCGCCGGGTCTTCTTCGACAGGTTCGTCAAGCAGTGCGAAAACACTTTCAGCGGCAGCCAGCCCGCGCTGCAGGGGGGCATTCACGTCGGCAAGGTGCTTGATGGGCGCCAGCAGCATCAGCATTGCCGTGATGAACGAGACGAAGCCGCCCACCGTGGTTTGCGCCTCCGCCGATTGCAGCAGAGCGACGTAGATGACGATGCCCAGCGCAATGGCGGTGAAGAACTGCACGAGCGGTACGATCGCCGCCGCCGCCACGGCCTGCCGCATGCTTTGCCCACGCAGCACCTGGTTGGTCTGGAGGAAACGGTCGGCCTCGTAGCGCTGGCCGCCGAAAATCTTGACAATTTTCTGGCCGCCAAAAGCTTCTTCAAGAATGCGCGCCATGTTACCCATGGCGATCTGCGACTGACGACTGGCGCGCCGCAAGCGCCCACTGAAACCGCGCACCACCAACGCGATGATTGGGCCGACCGCCAGTGCCACCAAGGTCAGTTGCCAGTTCAGATAGAAAAGCCAAGCCAGCAGGCCGACGACCGCCAACGAGTCGCGCACCAGCACAGTCAGTGCCGCAGTTGCTGCGCCGGTCACATTCGACACATCGTAGGTGATGCGCGACATCAGTACGCCGGTACTCTGGTTGTCGTAATAACGGGTCGGCAGTCGCAAGGCGCGGTCGAACATGGCGACGCGCAAGTCCATCACCACACGGTTGGCAACCCAGGCCATCAGGTAGCCTCCCGAAAAAGACAGAATGCCGCGCAGGACAAAGATGCCGACGATGGCCAGCGGCGCCAGCCACAGGTCGTCGCGCGGCCCGCCCGCGAAACCCTCGTCGAGCAACGGCTTCATCAGGGCCGGGAAAAGCGGCTCGGTGGCCGCCAGCAGCACCATGCCCACAATGGCTAGCGCAAAGCGCTTCCAGTAGGGGCGCACGAATGAAAGCAGGCGCACATACATCTGGACGCTGCTGCCGGGAAGGCGGGGTGTGCCGCTCGATGAAACCATGTGGATTGGTAAGGGGGAAAAGGTGCCTCGGCGGGGCGTGGGAGCGTTGAATTATAACGGGGCACCCGGCTATCTCCGGGAATTGCCCAGGCATGACTGCACGACTTTCCCCTATACTCAACCACCATGTTGCCTGCTTGAGCGATGAGGCCTCCCGCCCGCAAGGGTACCCAATTGGACAGTTCAACATGAAAATTACCGTGATTGGCACCGGCTATGTCGGTTTGGTTTCAGGCGCCTGCCTGGCTGATGTTGGCAACGATGTGCTCTGCCTCGATGTCGATGCCGCAAAGATTCGGATTCTGGAGAATGGCGGCATTCCGATTCATGAACCGGGACTGCTGGAAATCGTCCGCAACAACGTGGCGGCGGGCCGCCTGAAATTCACCACGGACATCGCCAAGGCAGTGGCGCACGGCACCGTCCAATTTATCGCCGTCGGCACGCCGCCTGACGAGGATGGCTCGGCCGATATGCAATATGTGTTGGCGGCGGCGCGCAACATCGGCCTGCACATGACCGATTACAAGGTGGTTGTGGATAAATCGACCGTTCCGGTCGGTACCGGTGACAGTGTCAAGCAGGCGATCGCCGCCACCTTGGCCGAGCGCGGCGCATCAATCCCTTATGCTGTGGTGTCAAACCCGGAATTTCTCAAGGAGGGCGCCGCGGTTGAGGACTTCATGCGCCCTGACCGCATTATCGTCGGTACCGACGACGAGCAGGCCATCCAGCTCATGCGGGCGCTTTACGCACCGTTCCAGCGCAACCGCGAGCGGCTTATCGTCATGGATATCCGTTCGGCCGAACTGACCAAATATGCGGCGAATGCGATGCTGGCAACGCGGATTTCATTCATGAACGAGTTGGCCAATCTTGCCGAAGGTCTGGGTGCCGACATCGAAATGGTGCGCCAGGGCATTGGCTCCGATCCGCGCATCGGCTTTCATTTCCTGTATCCCGGCTGCGGCTATGGCGGCTCGTGTTTTCCGAAGGATGTGCAGGCCCTGCGGCGTACCGCCCGTGCGGCAGCCGGCATCGAACTCAAAGTGCTCGATGCCGTCGAGGCGGCCAACGACGCGCAGAAGCATGTCCTGACCAGGAAAATTCTGGCGCGCTTCAGTAGCGATGGCGCAGATCTCGCCGGGCGGCGCTTTGCCCTCTGGGGCCTGGCCTTCAAACCCAATACGGATGACATGCGCGAGGCGCCCAGTCGCTACCTGATTGCCGATCTATTGGCCGCCGGCGCAACGGTCGTCGCCCATGACCCGGTGGCAATGGACGAGTCCCGCCGCATCTACGGCGACGAAAAGCGCCTGAGCTATGCCGCCACGCCGCAGGAAGCACTGTCCGGCGCCGATGCCCTGGTCATCGCCACCGAGTGGAAAGTGTTTCGCAGCCCGGATTTCGACGGCATCCGCCAGGCGCTCAAGCAGCCCGTGATCTTCGACGGCCGCAACCTCTACGACCCGCACGAAATGCGCGAACGCGGCTTCGAATACCTGCCGATCGGCCGGCCGCAGGCGTAGCTGGCCCACCCTCCCCCGGCCCCTCCCTCACGGGAGGGGTGACTGTGGTTCGCTGCGCTCGACTGTTACGGGGCGCCCCCGCTCATGCCTAGGTGCGGATTGCGGCTGGCGCCGCGTGCCGCCTTGCCTTGGGGCGGCCCGGCGGCAAGGCTGCGAAGGGGTGGTGTCGAGAAAAGTCGGCGCTGGCGGAACGGGGGCACCCCGTAATAAAACGAGCAGAGCGAGTCAACAGTCACACCTCCCGTGAGGGAGGGGCCGGGGGAGGGCGGGCCAAGCCTCAGGTTTTGCGGTAGACCTCGCTGCCTTGCTTGACGAACTCGATGGCTTTTTCTTCCATGCCCTTTTTCAGCGCTTCCTGTTCGGAGACGCCCTGACTGGCCGCGAAGTCGCGCACGTCCTGGGTGATTTTCATCGAGCAGAAGTTCGGCCCGCACATCGAGCAGAAGTGGGCGAGCTTGGCGCCCTGCGCCGGCAGGGTTTCGTCGTGGAATTCGCGCGCCTTGTCCGGGTCGAGGCCGAGGTTGAACTGATCTTCCCAGCGGAATTCGAAGCGCGCCTTCGATAGCGCGTTGTCGCGCATCTGCGCGCCGGGATGACCCTTGGCGAGATCGGCGGCATGAGCAGCGATCTTGTAGGCCATGATGCCGTCCTTGACGTCGTTCTTGTCCGGCAGGCCGAGGTGTTCTTTTGGCGTCACGTAGCAGAGCATCGCGGTGCCATACCAGCCGATCATCGCCGCGCCGATGGCCGAAGTGATGTGGTCGTAGCCCGGCGCGATGTCGGTGGTGAGGGGCCCCAGCGTGTAGAAGGGCGCCTCGCCGCACAGGCGTAGCTGCTCGTCCATGTTGAACTTGATCATGTGCATCGGTACGTGACCCGGCCCTTCGATCATCACCTGCACGTCGTGCTGCCAGGCGATCTGCGTGAGTTCGCCCAGGGTGGCCAGTTCGCCCATCTGCGCCGCGTCGTTGGCGTCCTGGATCGAGCCGGGACGCAGGCCGTCGCCAAGACTGAAGGCGACGTCGTAAGCTTTCATGATTGCGCAGATGTCCTCGAAATGCGTGTAGAGGAAGTTTTCCTGGTGATGGGCGAGGCACCACTTGGCGAGGATCGCGCCGCCACGCGAGACGATGCCGGTCATGCGTTTGGCGGTCAGCGGGATGTAGCGCAACAGCACGCCGGCATGGATGGTGAAATAGTCCACGCCCTGCTCGGCCTGCTCGATCAGCGTGTCGCGGAAGATTTCCCAGGTCAGATCCTCGGCCTTGCCATCCACCTTCTCCAGCGCCTGATAGATCGGCACGGTGCCGATCGGTACCGGCGAGTTGCGCACGATCCATTCGCGGGTTTCGTGAATGTTCTTGCCGGTCGACAGGTCCATGACCGTATCGCCGCCCCAGCGGATCGACCAGGTCATCTTGTCGACCTCTTCCTGGATCGACGAGACGATCGGCGAGTTGCCGATGTTGCAGTTGATCTTCGTCAGGAAGTTGCGGCCGATGATCATCGGCTCGGCTTCCGGATGGTTGATGTTGGCGGGGATGATGGCGCGGCCGCGGGCGACCTCGCTGCGCACGAATTCCGGAGTAATGACCTGCGGAATAGCGGCGCCGAAACTTTCGCCTGCATGCTGGCGGCACAGTTGTTCGTTCAGGCCATCCAGTCGCTGGTTCTCGCGGATCGCGACAAATTCCATTTCCGGCGTGATGATGCCGCGCCGGGCGTAGTGCATTTGGGTGACATTCATCCCGGCCTTGGCGCGGCGCGGGGTGCGCGCATGCTCCAGGCGCAGGCCGGCCAGTGCCGGATCGGCCAGTCGGGCGCGGCCGTAGGTCGAGGATTGCTGCGGCAGGCACTCGGTGTCGCCGCGTGACTCGATCCAAGCCTGGCGCAGGGGTGCGAGGCCCTGGCGCAGATCGATTTTCACCGTCGGGTCGGTATAGGGGCCGGAGCAGTCATACACATAAATCGGCGGGTTTTTTTCGCCCCCCATGCTGGTGGGCGTGTCGGCCTGCGATATCTCGCGCATCGGCACGCGGATATCGGGCCGGGAACCCGTGACATGGACTTTGCGTGAATTGGGCAAAGGCTGGATGGCGGCGCCATCGACCTGAGCCTGGGCGGCGATGAATTTTTCGTGGGCATTCATGGGTGTGATCTCTATTGTGTAGCGTGTTGAACAGCGTATTGGGGTGCGCCCGAAACTACTGGAATTGGCGCGGGAATGCAACCACGCTACCAGCATGGCCCCGCCTCGCGCATTTTATAGCTCGGGAGTGTGCGTCGCCGCTGTCGATCCCGGATATTGCCTGCAGCAGGCTTGGGCGGCGCTTGCGCAGGCCGAAACGGCTAAAGTGCATGAGAAAGCTGCCGTAAATCCGCAGACGTAAAGAAAAAAGGGAAATCCATGTTCGCAAGAGAGCACTTGCCCGTTTTTGTCCTGGCGCTTGCGCTGCTGTCTGGCCCGGCGCTGGCTGCTCCAGCACAGTGGCAGGCCGTGGCAGTCAGTGCCGGCAGCACTGTCGAACTCGACAAGAGCCGTATCAGCCGGCTGGCTGGTGGTAAAACCGCCGCCTGGACACGCCTGACGCTCGACCATCCAGTGCTGGATTTCGAGAACCAGATTCGTTACACCGCCGTGCAGGCGCTTAACCACTACGACTGCGCCAAAGGCAGCTTCACTACGCAAAGGCGGGTGTTCCTGCTCGAAAACCGTGAAATGAAAACCGAGAAGGTAGCTGACAAACGCCAGATCACGGCTAAGCCCGACAGTTTTGATGCCCGCCTGATGGACGAAGTGTGCAAGCCGCGTACCGTTGGCGAGATGCAGCAGACGGCAGCGCGCGCCGCCCAGCAGGCCGCTGCCGCCATTGATGCCGCGCCGCGCGCCATGCATGCCGAAATGGTCAGTGCCGGCGACGCAGTGCCAGCGCGGCGCAGCATGCAGGTGGCCGACAAGCCGCGCCTGTTCGAATTGCCGGCGATCGACAAGTCCAAGGCCGAAGATCCTTACCAAGGAGCCAATCCGGCGCCCGCGCCGGCGCCGGCAGCTGTGCCTCCCGCACCCCCGGCAAAACCGGCCTATGCGCCAGCGCCGGCCCGGGCGATTCCGGCTGCGCCGCCCGCGCGTGCCTCTCCCCGCGTGACCGAACCGGCAGTCACACCGGAACTCAGTCGCCAGCAGCGCGAACTGCAAATGGCGACTTCCGGACCCCGCAAGGCAGCGCCCAAGAAACCCGTGCCCGAAGAAATTATTCCTCCGGCGCAATCTTTTGAAAATGTGCGCTGGGGATATGCCGGCCTGGGCGCGCCCGAGAACTGGGCGAAGCTGCATCCGAATTACGCCCTTTGCGGCACGGGCAAACGTCAGTCGCCGATCGACATTCGCGGCGGCATCAAGGTCGATCTCGAACCGATCCGCTTCGATTACCGCAACACGCTGTTTCGCATCACCGACAACGGCCATACCGTGCAGGTCGATGTTGCCGAGGGCAGCACGATCACCGTGACGGGTCGCGTCTACCAGCTGCAGGGCTTCGAGTTTCATCGCCCCTCCGAGGTACGCATCAACGGCAAGCCTTTCGACATGGCCGTTCACCTGGTGCACAAGGATTACGACAACAACATGGTGGTCATCGCCGTGTTGCTGGAAAGGGGTGCTGAACACCCGCTTATCCAGACCCTGTGGAACCACATGCCGCTTGAGGTCGGCATGGCTGTGGCGCCGCCGAATGTCGCCATCGACCTGGCCAAATTATTGCCCGTCGGGCGCGAGTACTACACCCACATGGGCTCGCTGACGACACCGCCCTGCACCGAAAACGTGATGTGGATGGTCTTCAAGGATCCGATCCAGATTTCGCCTGAGCAGATTGGCATTTTCGCCCGGCTGTATCCCAACAACGCGCGGCCGATACAACCGACGCACGACCGGCTGATCAAGGAATCGCGGTAAGAATGGCGCGGATCGGCGCAGGCAGTGCTGTCTGCGCTAGTTCGTCCATTCTGACCCAGCGCAATGCCGGTTCCGCCAGTCGCGGTTGAATTTCCGCCACGCAATGCAGTGGCTGGATGTGCAGCCGAAAATGTGTGAAGCCATGACTAAAAGTCGGCGCTGGCGCGACGGCGCTAACATGCACGCCCAGCTGCCGTACGCAGTAATCGACGGCCTCGCTGCCCACGGGCAGTTCCGGCAGCGACAGCAGTCCGCCCCAGATGCCGGCCGGCGGGCGGGTTTCCAGCAGGACGAAATTTTCCGCACGCAATATCAGCAGAGTTACGGTGCGTTCCGGCAGGACTTTTCTTGGGCGCGGCGTCGGCAACTCGGCGACGCGTTGTGCGTTGCGCGCAACGCACCGGTCGCCTACCGGACAGGCGGGGCAACGCGGCTGCCGGCGCGTGCAGATCGTCGCGCCCATGTCCATCTGCGCCTGAATGTAGGCAGCCACCTGCTCTGCCGGCAGCAGTGCGGCGGCATCCTGCCAGAGCCGACTTTCTACGGCCGGCGTGCCGGGAAAGCCGGCAATGCCGAGATAGCGGCACAACAGCCGTTTGACGTTGCCATCGAGGATGGGTGCGCGGGCGCCAAAACAGAACACCGCTATCGCATTGGCCGTCGACCGGCCAATGCCCGGCAGCCGGGCCAGGGCCGCCGGATCGCGCGGGAAAAGCCCGCCATGCTGCAGCACCAGAGTGCGGGCGCAAGCGTGCAGATTGCGCGCGCGGGCGTAATAGCCCAGGCCGCTCCACAGCACCATGACGTCCTCGACCGGCGCGGCGGCGAGTGCCTCAAGGCTGGGAAAGCGTTCGAGAAAGCGCGTGTAGTAGCCGATCACCGTGGCCACCTGGGTTTGCTGCAGCATGATTTCCGACAGCCAGACCCGATAGGGGTCGGTAGTCTGCTGCCAGGGCAGGTCGCGCCGCCCATGGCTTGCTTGCCAGTCGATTAGGCGTTTTGCGAAAGATGGCATGGGGATAAGTGGAGCGGGTGGAGGGAGTCGAACCCTCGTCATGAGCATGGGAAGCTCAGGTAATGCCGTTATACGACACCCGCGTCATTGCGATTTGCCGTCATTCTAGCGATACTTGAGGGCGGCGGGCAATGTATGCATAAGGATAGAACAGGGCGACAATGAGCGAAAACGGGGCAGACGGAGCGACACAGCCGGTTCCAGGCGATAGCGCGGACCTGCCTGCGGCCGCGCCGCTGCCGAGTGCAGTGGGCGGGATGGCCGACCTCAAGGATGGCGAGGTGCTGCTGCCGGTCTTCGTCGAGCGGCGCGCGGCGGGATTGTTTGTCGATCCGCTGGTCGCGGGGGAGCCGGGTTTCCTGACCTTCGTCGAGCGGGTGTTTACCGCCGCGGCGCGGTTTGTCGATCTCGATTACACGGTATTCCAGGCCTTGCTGTATGGCCAGGCGGAAATGAAGAGCGGGCCGGTCAAGCTGGCCGCCGCTATCGTGCCCTTTCCTCCGGAGCGACGGGCGCTGTATCGCGCGGTGAAGATTTCTCCCGACAAAAGCAAGGCGGAGTATCTGTTCGAACCGGTGGAGATTGAAGTCGAGGAGACGGTGCCGCTATTCGGCCCGCCCGCGGCAGACGGCAGTGCCGAAGTGGTTGGTGAGGAAATCAGGAAAAGCCGCGCGCCGACCCGGCTGGATTTCGACGAATTCGTTGCCGCCCTGTGGGAGAAGGGGGTGCGCTTCGGCATTGCCGAGAAGGCCGTACGCGAGGCGATACAGAGCAGCCAGCCGGTGCGGCTGGTAATTGCCCAGGCGCTGCAACCCACCTTAGGCCAGGATGCCAGCATCGAAGAAAAAACCACCGCACTGCATCGCGACAATGCGCCGATGATCATGCCGAATGGCCGCATGGATCTGCGCCACTTCAAGAACCGCTTCCCGCAAATCACCGCCGATGTCCGCTTGCTGAAGAAGATTCCGCGCTGGCTGGGCAAGTCCGGCCGCAGTGTGACGGGCCTGCTGCTGGAGCCGGTAATTCCCAAGGACTTCGATCTGGCCGCCCAGGCCGGGCCGGGTACTCGCGTCGAGCGCTGTGCCGAAGGCGAATTCATTGTTTCGGCGATGGACGGCTTCCTGAACATCGACAAGCAGAACCACCTGATTTCGGTGACCGAAAAAATCGTCAGCCACGAAGGCGTCAGTATGCGGACGACCGGCGATGTGTCGCTGACCGGTGACGAATTCGAGGAACATGGCGAAGTACAGGAGCGGCGTGTCGTAGAAGGCCGTCATATGACCTTCTTTGCCGACGTCTATGGAAACATCATATCCCATGGCGGGCGAGTGCTGCTCAAAACCTGCCTGGCGGGCGGCCACATCGACAGCCCGGGTGGCAGCATCACGGTCGAAGGGCGCGCTTCACGGGCGGTGCTGGAGGCACGCGGGGGTGACATCCATGTCGAATTCGCTGAGAGCAGCAGGATTGTCGGCAGTCGGGTGACGGTGAAGCACGCCGTCAACTGCGACATTCTCGGCGAGGAAGTGAGCATCGGCTTTGCCGAAGGCTGTGCGATTGCTGGGAAACAAATCAGGATCGCCAAGAGCGGGGCACGCAAGGACATCGAGACCATCGTCGCCTTGCTGGTCCCCGATTTCACCCGCCATGAACATGAAGTCGCCGAACTTGAGGAGGCGCGCCAACAGGCCGCAAAACGCATCGCCGCGCACAGTGAAAAACTGGCGCAGTTGCTGGGCGATGCCGGCTTCAAGCAATACATGGCGCTCGCCCTGACGATTGCCAAAGGTGGCGCAAAACTGTCGGCCACGCAGGAGGCCAGCTGGCGCCAGACGCAGGCGAGCTATGCGCAACAGCTGCGCGACTGGCAGGCCGCGCAGGAGGCGCGCGCGAGTGCCGAAAAGAAGCTCGATCAGCTGACTGCCGAACTGGCGGCGCTCGCCGAGAGAAAACTGCAGGCCGGTACCGGCATTGCCTGCGCCATCGAGGAAATCTGCGGCGACACGCTGGTGCGGCGCATGGCGTTTCAGCCCGACCAGCCAGTGGTCGGCGGGGAACAAGCGCAGGAACTTGCCGCCCACTTGCGCGAATATGGCATGAGCAACGACCGGCTGTTCTGGGCCCCCGCAGGTTCATTCGCATGGGGCTATGGCGACGCTATTCCGGGCGAGGGCTGACAGCCTGCGTGGTACCATCGATTCATGCTTGAAATCTCCATCAACGGCGCACCACGCCAAGTCCCCGCGCCCCTGAGCATTGCCGCCTTGCTGGAAAGCGAAGGCCTGCATGGCAAGCGCCTGGCCGTTGAAAAAAACGGCGAAATCGTGCCAAAAAGCCAGCACGCCAGCACCTTGGTGGCTGCCGGGGACCAGCTTGAAATAGTCGTTGCCGTCGGCGGCGGCTGATATTTTTGACAAGGCTCTTTCATGACGCAAGATCTGCTCACCATTGCCGGCAAGGCATATTCATCCCGTCTGCTGGTCGGCACCGGCAAATACAAGGATTTCGACGAAACCCGTCGTGCTGTTGAGGCCAGTGGCGCGGAAATCGTCACCGTGGCCATCCGCCGCACCAACATCGGCCAGGAACCCGGCCAACCCTCCTTGCTGGAAGCGTTGCCGACCGACCGCTACACCTATCTGCCCAACACCGCCGGCTGCTACTCCGCCGACGAAGCCGTGCGCACCCTGCGGCTGGCGCGCGAACTGCTGGATGGCCACAGCCTGGTGAAGCTCGAAGTGCTGGGCGACCCGCAAACCCTGTTTCCCAACATGCCGGAAACCCTCAAGGCGGCGGAGACGCTGGTGAAGGATGGTTTTCAGGTGATGGTGTATTGCTCGGATGACCCGATCCAGGCCAAGCTGCTCGAAGGCATCGGTTGCGTGGCGGTGATGCCGCTCGCTTCGCTGATCGGCTCGGGACTGGGCATCCTGAATCCCTGGAACCTCAAGCTCATCATCGATGCCGCCAAGGTGCCGGTGCTGGTCGACGCCGGGGTCGGTACCGCCTCGGATGCCGCCATCGCCATGGAACTCGGCTGCGACGGCGTGCTGATGAACACGGCGATCGCCGGCGCGCAAAACCCGGTGCTGATGGCCGGCGCCATGAAGAAGGCCGTCGAAGCCGGCCGCGAAGCCTTTCTCGCCGGGCGCATGCCGAAAAAGCTCTACAGCGCCAGTCCGAGTTCGCCGACCGGCGGCATGATCGGATCTTGAGCTGCGCGATGCGGCGAGCCGCGCTCGGCTGCGCCCTGTTATTGGCGCTTGCCTGGCCCGCTTGGGCTGAAGAACAAGTCGGCCCTGAGGAGACGGCGCCAGCCGCATCGATCAGTAAGGCGCCCCTAGCCGAATATGCCTTCAATAAACCTGAAGTGTTGACCGCGCAATTGCTCTGGGGGGTCGCGCATGGCGCGCGGTTGCTTGCCCTGGCCTGTGCCGGGAGCGGCCAGCATGCGGCAGCCGAAGCATGGGTCGACTGGCGGGAGCGCGAGCAGCCGCAGATTCTGGCGGCCGGACGCTTGTTGGGGCGACACTACTTCGGCAGCGAGGAGATATCGCCCGCAGTCATTTCCGCCGCGCTCGGCCTCAAGCCGGCGCTCGATCTGCCCCCGGAAGCCCTCGGGCCGGCTTGCGAGACACTTGCCCAGGCGCTGGCGCAACCGCGCTACGACCTGAGTCGCTTTCATGCCATGACGCTGGAGCTGTTGCAGCGCGGCGGCAAAACCAATTCTTTAGAGGTGTTGAAGTGACTGTTTCTCCCGAACAACGCGACCACATCCGCAGCTTTGTGCTGCGCCAGGGGCGGGTATCCAGTGCCCAGCTGCGTAATTACGAAGAAGGCATGCCGCGTTACGGCTTGCCCTACGCGGCTGCCCCGATCGATCTGGCCAGCGTGTTTGGCCGGGTCGCACCGCAGATTCTCGAAATCGGCTGCGGCATGGGCGAGACCACGGCGCTGATCGCGGCCAATCATCCGGAAAACGACTACCTCGGCATCGAGGTGCACACACCGGGCGTCGGCAGCCTGCTGAAGGAAATCGCCACGCGCGAACTCACCAACTTGCGCGTCATCCAGCACGATGCCGTCGAGGTGGTGCGCGACATGATCCCGCCGGGGTCGCTGGCCGGCATCCACATCTACTTTCCCGACCCCTGGCCGAAGAAGCGCCACCACAAACGGCGCCTGATCCAGCCGCCCTTCGTCGCCCTGCTGGCCTCGCGTCTCGCTCCCGGCGGCTATCTGCATTGCGCCACCGACTGGGAGGAATATGCGCAGCAGATGCTCGAAGTGCTGAGTGCCGAGCCGCTGCTGGCCAACACGACGGCGGGGTTTGCCCCCCGTCCCGCCTGGCGGCCGCAGACCAAGTTCGAGACGCGCGGGCTGCGCCTGGGCCATGGCGTGTGGGACGTGCTATTCCAGCGCAAGTAAGCAATAAGTGCAGACAATCACTCTGCACGCTGCCGCACCCACCAAGCCGGTTTTTGGTGCGCCCTGCAATGGCTGTGGCGCCTGCTGCGCTGCTGCACCCTGTCCGGTCAGCCGCCTGCTCCTCGGCCATCGGGCCGGCAGTTGCCCGGCGCTGACCTGGCGCACTACCGACCAGCGCTACGTCTGCGGCATGGCGGTCGATCCGGCCAGCCAGTTGCGCTGGCTGCCGCGCCGCCTCGCGTCATTCAGTGGCCGCGCCTTCCGGCGCTGGATCGCCGCCGGCACGGGTTGCGATTTCGACGCCGAAATCAGCGAATGAATTCCGCCAGCAGCCGGTTGAGGAAGCGGCGGCCCTGCGCCGTTGGTCGCAGGTAGCCATCTGCGGTGTCGAGCAGGCCGGCACGCCGTCCCTCCAGCGCCGACTTTTCAATAGCCGCCAGCGGCAGGCCGGTGCGCTCGGTAAACAGCGTCTGTGGCACGCCCGCTGTCAGGCGCAGTGCATTCATCATGAATTCGCCCGGCAGATCTTCTTGGGCGATGGTCTGCCAGCGACGCGTGAGCGGGTCGGCCAGATAGTCCCGCGGATGACGTGGGCGGGCGTCGCGGCGGAACCCGGCATGGTCGGACAGCTTGGAGTGCGCACCGGCGCCCAGCCCCAGATAGTCGCCAAAAGTCCAGTAGTTGAGGTTGTGGCGGCACTGTTGACCCGGCTTGGCGAAAGCCGAGGTTTCGTAGTGCGCAAAGTCGGCCGCAGCGAGTTCCGCCTCGACCATCTCCTGCATGTCGGCGGCCAGATCGTCGTCCGGCAGGGGCGGGGGGGCATGGTGGAACGCCGTGTTGGGTTCCAGCGTCAGGTGATAGGCCGACAGGTGGCTGACGCCGGTGGCGATGGCGGTGGCGATGTCATGCCTGGCCTCCCGCAGATTCTGGGACGGCAGGGCATACATGAGGTCGAGATTGACGCGCGCGAAATGAGTCTGTGCCGCGTCGATGGCGCGGCGCGCCTCGCTGCCCGAATGGATGCGGCCGAGGGCGGCGAGTTTTTTATCGTCGAAACTCTGGATGCCCAGCGACAGGCGGTTGATGCCGGCGTCACGGAAGGCGGCGAACTTGCCGGCCTCCAGCGTGCCGGGGTTGGCCTCCAGGGTGATTTCGGCCTCGGGCAGCAGCGGCACGCGCATGCGCAGCGCGGCCAGCAGCGCGTCGGCGGTCTTGCCGGACATCAGGCTGGGCGTGCCGCCGCCGATGAAGACCGAGATCACCGAGCGCCCCCAGATTGCTGGCAGCGCGGCTTCGAGGTCGGCGATCAGCGCCGCCAGATAGGCGGCTTCATCGACCGGCTGCTTCGCCTCGTGCGAATTGAAGTCGCAATAGGGGCACTTGCGCACGCACCATGGCCAGTGCACATAGAGTGCCAGCGGTGGTGGCGCCTTCAGCCCGGACTCGCCAAAAGTCGGCGCTGGCGAGACGGCGACAATTGGAATCGTGCGCGTCACGCCCCTTGTTTCAGGCGTTCGATCAGCAACGCCAGTGCCTTGCCGCGATGCGAACGCTTGTTCTTTTCCTCGGCAGAGATTTCGGCGGCCGTTTGCTTGAGGTCGGGCACCAGGAAATAGGGGTCGTAGCCGAAACCACCCGCGCCGCGCGGCGTGTCGATGATCTCGCCATGCCATTCGCCTTCGACGACGATCGGTTGCGGGTCGTCGGCATGGCGCACGAACACCAGCACGGCGACGTAGTGGGCGCGGCGGTCGCTCTGTCCCTGCAGGGCGGCGACCATTTTCTGGTTGTTGCGCTCGTCGGATTTTGGCTCGCCGCCATAGCGCGCGGAATACACGCCGGGCGCGCCGCCCAGCGCCGCGATGCACAGGCCGGAATCATCCGCCAGCGCTGGCATACCCGTCAGTTGCGCCGCGTGCCGCGCCTTGGCGAGCGCGTTCTCGACGAAGGTGCAATGCGGCTCGTCGGCTTCGGGGACGTTGAAAGCGGATTGCGGCAGCACCTCGAAATCGCAGGTGGCGAGGAGCTGGGCGAATTCGCGCAGCTTGCCGGGGTTGCCGGAGGCGAGAACGATTTTCTTCATTTGATTTCCAGTGCAAGTTTTTGTGAGGTGATGATTTCGCCGATGCCTTTTTCCGCCAGCGCGAGCAGGGCGTCGAGTTCGGCGCGCGAGAAGGGTTCGCCCTCGGCCGTGCCTTGTAATTCGACCATGCCGCCCTTGCCGGTCATGACGACATTCATGTCGGTGTCGCAGGATGAATCCTCGCTGTAATCGAGATCGAGCACCGGGACGCCCTTGACGATGCCCACCGACACGGCGGCGACGAAGTCGCGCATCGGGTGGGCGGCCAGTTTGCCTGCGGCGACCAGGCCATGGAGCGCATCATGGAGCGCCACGCAGGCACCAGTGATCGAGGCGCAGCGCGTGCCGCCATCGGCTTGCAGCACGTCGCAGTCGAGTGTGATCTGCCGTTCGCCGAGCGCGGCAAGGTCGGTCACGGCACGCAGGGAGCGGCCGATCAGGCGCTGGATCTCCTGGGTGCGACCGGACTGCTTGCCCTTCGCCGCTTCGCGGTCGGTGCGCGTGTGGGTCGAGCGCGGCAGCATGCCGTATTCGGCGGTGACCCAGCCGCGCCCCTTGCCCTTGAGGAAGGGCGGCACGCGCTCCTCGACACTGGCGGTGCACAGCACCTGGGTATGGCCGAACTGCACCAGCACGCTGCCTTCGGCATGGCGGGTGTAGTGGCGGGTGATGGTCAGCGGGCGCAGCAGGGTTGGCGTGCGGCCGTCGGTTCTTTCATTCATGTCAGGTTTCCTTGTCGCCGATGCGGGCGCGGATGGTTTCAATGGCCCGGTCGATGTCTTCATCGGACCAGGTCTGGCTGGTCGCGGCTGGCGCCGCGGGAGGATCATTAGGGTTTGGGGTGGCCGGGGCCGAATCGGTGCGGGAACTGTCGGCCCAGACCATGACGATCAACGACAAATTGTCGCGGCCCGGTCCGGCGGCCGACTCCACACGATTGAGCATTTCTGGCGCCGCCTTGATTGCGTCGCGGTCGGAAAGCGCCACCAGCGGCTGATCGTCATCCAAGGGCGCCCAGACTCCATCCGAGCACAACAGCACGACATCTCCGCTCATCAGCGGGGTCTTGCGGGAAAGATCGAAGCGCGGTGTTTGATCGCCACCCAGACAACCGGTCAAAATGTTGCGCGCCGGATGGCAGCGCGCCTCGTCTTCGGCCAGCAGCCCGTCGTCAATCAACGCCTGCACGCGTGAATGGTCGCGCGTGCGGGTCAGCAGGCGGCCACGGCGCAGCACATAGAGGCGCGAGTCGCCGGCATGCGCCCAGATGGCGATGCCGTCCTGCACGATGCAGATCACGCAGGTGGTACGCGGCTGGTCGACCAGCATGCGCATACCGACCTGGGCATGGATGGCGGCATGGGCATCGGCCATTGCCGCGACGAGAAAAGCATAGGGATCGGCGAGACGCGGCTGGGCCTGTTGATCGAAGGCGGCGATGACGCTGCGCACGACTGCCTCGGCGGCAAGATCGCCGTGGCCATGGCCACCCATGCCATCGGCCAGCACCATGATCAGCGTGTCACTGGTGTAGCGATAACCCAGCCGGTCTTCGTTGTTCGCCCGACCGCCGATGCGACTGTCCTGATAGATCGAGAATTTCATTTGGTCGCAATGCCCGGCTGGGCGGGCGTTGCCAGCATGCGTTGCAGGGTGAACGCGCTTTGCGGCCGCTCCAGAGGATCAAGCCGCATGCATTGATCGATGGTGCCGAGTAATTGTGGCGAATATTGTCCGGCCCAGCGTCGGGCAGCGGGGACCAAGCCATCCTTCACCAGGCGGAAATCCGCCGGCTGGGGCGCTGCCGCCGCAAGGCAGGCATACATGCTGGCGCCGACGGCGTAAATATCGGTCCATGGCCCCTGGCCGGGCTGGTTGCCGTATTGCTCGGGCGCGGCATAGCCCGGCGTGTAGGTGGGACGTAACTTGGGATCTTGTTGGCACAGCGCCTGGCGCGTGGCGCCGAAATCAAGCAGTACCGGGTTGCCGTCGGTGCGCAGCCAGATGTTTGACGGCTTGATATCCAGGTGCAGCAGCTTGTTGGCGTGCACCTCGCGCAAACCTGAAAGCAGGCGCGCAAATACGCCGCGCACAAAACTTTCCCGGAACTCCTTGTGGTGCTTGCGAATCTGGTCGTGCAGCGTTCGGCCCTGCTCGTAGCGCATCACCAGATAGACGGTGTCGTTCGCCCGCAGGAAATTGATGACGTGCACGACGTTGGGATGATTGAGCCGTGCCAGCGCAATGCCTTCTTCGTAAAACGCCATCAGGCCATTCTGATAGGCCTCGCGATTGGCCGGACTAACCTGCGGCACCAGACCCACCAGGCGCTGTGCCAGTGCATGGGGCAGGTATTCCTTGATGGCTACCGGCGTCCCTTGGGCATCGTAGGCCAGATAGACGATGGAAAACCCGCCCATTGATAACTGGCGCTCGAAACGGTACCCATCGATGACATGACCGGGTGGTAGTGCTTGGTTTGTTTGGGGCGGTGGCATGGTGGAGCATTTTAGTTCCGCCCTAACCTGAAAGTTGGTCTTTCTTGAGTTTTGCGCTGGCTCTGGAGCAACTTTCAGGTTTGCCTCCGCTGGGAGCCGGTTTCACGGTAAGCTGCCGCGCTGGAAAACCAAGACCAATGATCGGAAACACAGCCATGACGATTTACAGCATGACCGGCTATGCCGCCGCCGACCGCGACCTAGGTCACGCCAATCTGCACCTTGAACTGAAAAGCGTTAACGGTCGCTTTCTCGACCTCAATTTTCGTTGCAGCGATGAATTGCGCTTTCTTGAAATGCCACTGCGTGAAAGGCTCACCGCCGCAATCGGTCGCGGCAAGCTCGATTGCCGGCTGCATCTGCAACCGAATAGTGCCGCCGTACCGCAGCTGACGCCTAATCTTGCGCTGGTCGCACAATTAGGCAGCCTCGACGCCAGTGTGCGTACCGTTCTGATCGATGCCAAACCCCTCACGGTGGCGGACGTGCTGCGTTGGCCGGGGGTGCTGGCGGCCGATGCCATCAGTCCGGAGCGGCTACAGGCCGAATGTTTTGCCCTGCTCGATGGCGTGCTGGCGGAATTTCTCGCCAGCCGCGCGCGCGAAGGCGCGCGCCTGACCGACGTGCTCAGGGAGCGCGCCGCCCGCATGCGTGCTGCCGTGGCGCAGGTCGAACCCATGGTGCCGGCCGCCATCGCCGACTACACGGAGCGGCTGGCGACCAAGCTGCGCGAGGCGGTGGCCAATCTTGACGAAGACCGCATTCGCCAGGAGATCGGCGTGTTCACCGCCAAGATCGATGTGGCGGAAGAACTGGCGCGCCTGGTGACGCATCTGTCCGAGGTCGAGCGCGTGCTCGACAAGGGCGGGGCCGTCGGCAAACGCCTGGATTTTCTGATGCAGGAACTCAATCGCGAAGCCAACACGCTGGCCTCGAAATCGGTGTCGGCCGCCGTTACCGCCATTGCGCTCGAACTGAAATTGTTGATCGAGCAACTGCGCGAGCAGGTGCAAAACCTCGAGTAACTGGAAGAATGACGCCGTACCGCCAGTCCCACGGGGATTTCCTGCGGTCACGCCGACTTTTACCGTAATCTCGCTCTCACCCTGTCACCCAGAAAAAATCATGAATTCCTCCTTCACCAGTTCACCGTCCCCTGAAGCCGCCACGGCTGGCGCCTTGTTCATCGTTTCCGCACCATCAGGTGCCGGCAAGTCGACACTGGTGAAAATGCTGATGGAACGCGATGCCGGCATTGGCCATTCCATTTCCTATACAACGCGCAAGCCGCGCCCCGGTGAGCAGGATGGCCGCGAATATCATTTCATCGACATTGCCACCTTTGTTGCCATGCGCGACAAAGGCGATTTCCTGGAATGGGCCGAGGTTCATGACAATTTCTACGGCACTTCGCGCAGCTGGCTGCTTGACGAAATGCGCGCCGGGCGCGACACCATTCTTGAGATCGACTGGCAGGGTGCCCAGCAGGTGCGGGCCTTGATCCCGGGGACGGTCGGCATATTCATTGTGCCACCGTCGATTGCCGAGCTGGAGCGCCGCCTGCAAGCCCGCGGCCAGGACGGTGCCGAGGTGATTCAGCGCCGTGTCGCTGCCGCGCTGGGCGAACTCAGGCATGTCAGCGAGTTCGATTTTGTTATAATCAACAACGACTTGCAGGAAGCTCTGGAAGATCTTATTGCAGCGGTGAGGGCTTCCCGACTGGGTTTTGCGCGCCAGCGCGCCCGTCATCCAGATACCTTCCGCTACCTCTCATCCCGCTGAATACAAAGGATTTACCATGGCTCGCGTTACCGTCGAAGATTGCTTGAAATACATCCCCAACCGCTTCCAGATGACCCTGGCCGCCACCTATCGCGCCCGTCAAATCACCATGGGCAGCGCTCCCATGGTCGAAGTGGACCGGGACAAGGCCACCGTGCTGGCCTTGCGTGAACTGTCCGTGGGCAAGTACGGCCTGGAAATCCTCAATCGCGGGCAGGCGTAGCACCAGCCCGCATAACCATGCTCTAGCCCAGGGGCGCACCTATGTCGGCGGCAAGCTTGCCCCCCTCCTTGTTGTGTTCCCCTGCAGCCTCGGGTAACGACGGTCAGCCGGTCGTCCCGCCCAATCTGCCTCCCGTCAGCGATCTGGCGGAAGACTTCGAGCATCTGTTCGCCCAGTTGCGAACTTACCTCAAGCCGGAAGATGTCGAACTGATTTCGGCCGCCTGCCACTTCTCGGCGAACGCGCATCGCGGCCAGTTTCGTTCCAGCGGCGAACCCTACATCTCGCATCCGCTGGCTGTCGCCGAAACGCTGGCGTACTGGCGACTTGACCCGCAGGCGCTGACAGCCGCACTGCTGCATGACGTGATGGAAGACACCTCCATCACCAAGGCGCAAATTGCCCAGGATTTCGGCAAAGTCACCGCCGACCTTGTCGATGGCGTCTCCAAGCTCGATCGACTGGAGAACCAGTCCTACGCGGAGGCGCAGGCGGAGAATTTTCGCAAGATGCTGCTGGCCATGGCCCAGGATGTGCGCGTCATTCTCATCAAGCTGGCCGACCGCCTGCACAACATGCGCACCCTCGATGCTGTGCGCCCGGACAAGCGGCGGCGCATCGCCCGCGAGACGCTCGACATCTATGCGCCCATCGCCAACCGGCTTGGCCTCAACACGCTGTTCTGCGAGTTTCAGGAAATTGCCTTCCGCAACCTGTACCCGCTGCGCTATCGCGTCCTGAGCCGCGCGGTCAGAAACGCGCGCGGCAACCGGCGCGAGGTCGTCAGCAAAATTCTCGACGCGATCAAGGAACGCCTGCCGGCCCATCACATTGATGCCGAAGTGATGGGGCGCGAAAAACATCTTTATGGCATCTATCGCAAGATGCGCGACAAGCACCTGACGTTTTCGCAGGTCCTCGATATTTATGGTTTCCGCATCATCGTCGCAGATGTGCCGGGCTGCTATCTGGCGCTGGGTGCGCTGCACGGCCTCTACAAGCCGGTGCCGGGCAAGTTCAAGGACTATATCGCCATCCCCAAGGCGAATGGCTACCAGTCGCTCCATACCACTTTGATCGGCCCCTATGGCATGCCGATCGAATTTCAGATCCGTACCCGCCAGATGCACCATATCGCAGACAGTGGTGTCGCTTCGCATTGGCTCTACAAGGATGAGGAATCAATGTCGGAATTGCAGCGCACCACCCATCAGTGGCTGCAATCGCTGATCGATCTGCAAAGCGCGAGCGTCGATTCCGCCGATTTTCTCGAACACGTCAAGGTGGACCTGTTCCCGGGTGAGGTCTATGTTTTTACGCCGGCGGGTAAGATTCTTTCGCTGCGCCGCGGCGCTACGGCCGTCGATTTCGCCTACGCCGTGCATACCGACATTGGTAATTGTTGCATTGCCTGCCTGATCAACCAGGAGAGCATGCCACTGCGTACCGAACTGCGCGATGGCGACCGCGTCGAAATCGTCACGGCACCGAATGCCGCGCCCAATCCTCATTGGCTGGGATTCGTCAAAAGCGGCAAGGCGCGTGCGCAGATTCGCCATTTCCTGAAAACCAAGCAGAACGAGCAATCTGCCGCCCTCGGCAAACGCCTGCTGTCGCAGGCGCTGCACGGTTTTGGACATCGCATCGAGGAACTCGGCAGCACTGCCTGGCAGCGTTTTCTCAAGGCTTTTTCCGGCAAGACGCAACGGGAAGTGCTTACCGATATCGGGCTTGGCAAGCGGCTACCAGCCATCGTGGCACGGCGCCTGCTGGGTGATCGTGTCGTTGACGGGCAAGAGGCGCTAAGTACCGGCCCCATCCGCATCAAGGGCAGTACGGACATGGCGGTGCAATTGGCACATTGCTGTCGGCCGATTCCCGGCGACCCGATCGTCGGCGTCATTCGCGCCGGCCAGGGTCTGGTGGTTCATACCCACGACTGCCCGACGCTGCGCGGCGGACGCAAGGAGTGGGTCGACGTTGAATGGGATCCCGAGGTAACGGGTCCCTTCGAGGTGATGATTCGCGTCGTCGCACAGAATGCCACGGGCGTGTTGGCGCGTATGGCCGTTACCATCGCCGAGCACGGCGCCAATATTGCCAACGTGCGCATGGACGAGGGTGAGGGTGCCACCACCGCGTTATATTTCACCTTGCAAGTCGACAGTCGCGCCCATCTGGCGCGTATCCTGCGCAATCTGCGCCGCCTGCCAACCGTGACCCGTATCTTCCGCCTCAAAGAAAATCAACCACCGCACAATTGAAGGAGTTACCCCGATGGCTTATGTGTCCGAATACACCCAGTTCATGACCGAATGGATGAAGCAGCACCCCGAAGAACTTGATGCACAACAGAGCGGGCGTGCCCTCTGGTGGGATCGCGGTGATCAGCAGCTCGACGAGCAGGCGCGTCTGGCTGCGGCAAAAGTGCCGCAAAAGCCTTACTACTACGACGCGAACTGAAATAAAACTGCCGCCCCGGCGGGTTTCTTGAAAGGTTGCTGACGCCGTAGCGCCAGTCCCACAGGGATTTCCTTCGGTCACGCCGACTTTTTACGGTTTGGTCTTGCCCAGCAGCTTGCGGGTTTCGGCGATGTTGGCCCGGAGTACCCCGGCATCTTCGGATTCGGGCGGCATCATCTTCAGCAGGCTATCCCAGTCGGCAATGGCCTTCTCGTATTGCTTGGCCTCGTAGGCGGCGGTACCGCGCAACCATAGTCCGATCGGGTGAGTGGGTTCGAGTTGCAGGGCCTTGTCGATCAACCCGCGCACTTTGATATCGAAACCGCTGACGCTCGCCAGGGTGTCGGCATACTCGACATACAGGTCGGCACTGTTCACGCCCAGACTGATAGCACGCTCATAGGCCTTCACGGCATCGGGCATGCGCCCCATTTGTCGATACGAGCGCCCCAGCATGGCCCAGCCTTGCGGATTATCAGGGTTATTCTCAAGATTGGCTGCCAGCTTGCTGACCATGCGCTCGATATCCTGGGCGGTAAACTGATGCTCCCCGGCAGCCGGTGGCGGTGGTGGATTAAGGCCGGCCGGGGAACCGAGCATCAGGTAGAGCAGCACGGCAACCAATGGCAGGGAAATCGCCAGCGCAGTGGGGACGGCGCGGCTGGCCTGGGTGGTGGTTGCGGTACCGTCATTGGTGGTGCTGTCTTCAATGAGGCGGCGTTGCAATTCTGCGCGTGCCTGAACGTAATCGTCCTGCGACAAGGCGCCCTCGCTGCGGTCGCGCTCCAGTTCGGCAAACTGGTCGCGGTAGATGGCCGCATTCAGTTCCTGGCGCGAAAGGTCTTTATTCTTGGGGCGGCGAAAAAAAGGTAGCAGCAACAGTGCGAGGGTTGCAAGCACCAGGAGTGCGGCACCGATGGCGAAACCGGTCATGATTGCTCACCTTTCAGCAGAACTTCGGCACGTTTGCGATCTTCCTCGGAGAGTGGGGCTTCGATGATCAGCTTGCTGCGCCGCCGCAGGTACGTTACCAGAACGACAAGGCCGACGATTAACAGGACGAATGGGCCGCCCCACAACAGCCAGGTGGTGGGCTTGAGTTGGGGACGGTAGAGGACAAAGTCGCCATAGCGGCTGACGAGGAAATCCTTGACCTGTTGATCGGAGTTGCCTTGCTTGATCAACTCGCGCACTTCGCGGCGCAGGTCCTGCGCCAACTCGGCCTGCGAACCGGCCAGCGATTCGTTCTGGCAGACGAGACAGCGCAATTCTTCCGAAATGTGAATGAGGCGTTGCTCGACTGCGGGATCCTCGGCGAGCGGCGCGGCCTCTTTTGCCAAAACCGGGTTGGCCAGCAGCAGCGCAACAAGCGTAACCGCCGTGGCGAATAGAGTACTCATTTGTTCAACTCCTGTACCAGCGGGATAATTTTCTGCTGCAGGATCGCCGGCGTCACCGGGCCGATCTGCTTGTAACGGATCACGCCGGCCTTGTCGATGACATAAGTTTCCGGCACGCCATATACACCGTAATTGATGCCGACTCGCCCGTCGATATCGTAGGCGGAAAGCAGATAAGGGTTACCGAAACGGGCCAGCCAGCGAATGCCATCCTCGCGCTTATCCTTGTAATTGAGGCCGACGAGTGGCGTTGTGCCGGACTTGGCGAACTCATTGAGGATCGGGTGCTCCTCGCGACAGGAAACGCACCACGAAGCCCAGACGTTGAGTAGCCAGACCTTGCCGGCCATCTCTTGCGGCGAAAACTTGGCCGTCTCGTCATGCAGTTGCGGCACGTTGAAATCGGGTGCCGGTTTGCCGACCAGTGGCGAAGGGACCTCGCGCGGATTGAGTCGGAGCCCCACCGCCAGAAAGCCGACCAGGACAATGAAAATGCCAAGGGGCAACAAAAAACGGTTCATGCGACAGCTCCTGCGGCAGCGGACGATGATTGGCTTACCTTCAGGCGATAACGGCGGTCGGAAGCGGCAAAAATGCCACCCAGTGCCATCAGCAGACAGCCGCCCCAGATCCAGCCAACGAATGGTTTGTAATAGACGCGCACCGCCCAGGCTTCCTCGCCCAGCGGTTCACCCAGGGAAACATAGACGTCGCGGAAGAGGCCGGAGTCAATGGCGGCCTCGGTCATCGGCATGCCTGACGAGTTGTAATTGCGCTTTTCGGGATGCATCGTTCTGAGTACGCGGCCATCTTTCGCCAGTTCGACTGTGCCGATGGCGGCGCGGTAGTTGGGACCTTCGGCATTGCGTACGCCGATGAAGGTGAAGGTGTAGCCACCGACCATAACGGTCTCTTGCGGTGCCATGCGGACGTCGCGTTCATCCTGGTAGGTGCTGACCAGCGCCACGCCAATGACAAAGACGGCCAGCCCAAAGTGCGCCAACTGCATGCCCCACCAGGCACGCGGCGGGCCGCCTGTTTTGTACCGCTCAAGCGCCTGCAAGATGATCGCCGCGAAAATCCACACGGCCAGGGTGAGACCCAGGGCGACATAAGCGTGCCATTCACCCGCCAGCATGGGCAGGCCAATGCCGCCGAGCAAGGCAACCAGGGCGGCTGGCCAAAGCTTGCGGCCGATATCCTTGAGGTCGGCATGTTTCCAGCGGGCGAAAGGACCGGTTGCGACCAGAAACAGCAGCGGCAACATGATGGGGATGAACACCGCATTGAAATAGGGCGGGCCAACCGAGATTTTGCCCAGCCCCAGCGCGTCGATGATCAGGGGATACAGGGTGCCGAGCAACACCGCGCCGCAACCGACCACTAGCAACAAATTATTCATGAGCAGGAAGGTTTCGCGCGAAACTAGCGCAAAGCGTCCGCCAATGCCCACCTTCGGCGCGCGCCAGGCGAAGAGCATGAGTGAGGTGCCGACGACGATGGCCAGCAGGATCAGGATGAACAGGCCGCGCCGCGGATCAGTCGCGAAAGAATGTACCGAGGTGAGCACGCCTGAGCGGACGAGGAAGGTGCCGAGCAGGGAAAGCGAGAATGCTGCGATGGCCAGCAAGATCGTCCAGTTCTTGAAGCTGCCGCGCTTTTCGGTGACGGCGAGCGAGTGGATCAGCGCGGTGCCGACCAGCCAGGGCATGAAGGAGGCGTTCTCGACCGGATCCCAGAACCACCAGCCGCCCCAGCCCAGTTCGTAATACGCCCACCAGGAGCCGAGTGCAATGCCAAGTGTCAGAAACACCCACGCGACAGTTGTCCAGGGTCGTGACCAGCGCGCCCAGGCGGCGTCAATCTGGCCGGAGATCAGTGCGGCGATGGCGAAGGCGAAGGCGACCGAAAATCCCACATAGCCCATGTAAAGCAGTGGTGGGTGAAAAATCAGGCCAGGATCCTGCAACAGTGGATTCAGGTCGCGCCCATCCGCGGCAGCCGGCAGCATACGGTCAAAGGGACTCGAGGTGAATAGTACGAAGGCCAGCAGGCCGAACATCACCAGCCCGAGTACGCCAAGCACCCGAGCCACCATGGCGTCAGGCAGTCTGCGTGAGAACATGGCCACCGCCAAGGCCCAACCGGCCGACATCAGTACCCAGAGGAGTAGCGAACCTTCGTGTCCACCCCAGACGGCGGCGAGCCGATACATGGTGGGCAGTTGCGAATTCGAATGCCGCACCACGTAGTCGACGGAAAAGTCGTTGATATAAAAGGCCCAGGTCAGACAGGCGAAGGCAAAGGCAAGCAACAGGAAGGTGGCGGTAGCTGCAGGTCGCGCCACGGCAATCCATTGGGCATGGTTGCGGTGAACGCCGACGAGGGGAACGACGCCCTGGGCCAGAGCAACCAGCAGGGCGAGCATCATGGCGAAATGACCGAGTTCTGGAATCATGGTGGGGGTAACCAGTGCGGGTTATTGCTGCAGGGTTTTCGCGGCGTTCTGCGCTTGATCGATGGCATGCTGCGCGTGGGGCGGCATGTAGTTTTCGTCGTGCTTGGCCAGTACCTCGGTCGCGGTGAAAACGCCGTTTGGACCAACTTTGCCCTGTGCCACCGCACCCTTGCCTTCCTTGAACAGGTCGGGCAGGATGCCTGTGTAGACGACCGGCACCTCCTTGGCAGTGTCGGTGATGACGAAATGCACGGTGAGGTTGTCGCGCCGGATCGACCCTTCCCTGACCATGCCGCCGATGCGGAAGGCCTTGTCTTGCGGTGCCTTGCCCTCGGTGAATTCGGTGGGTGTGATGAAAAAGGCGACGTTGCTGTCCAGCGCCTGGAATACCAATACGCTGGCGATGCTGATCGCGGCGAGACCGCCGGCAATCAAGGCAATACGTTTATGACGTGGTTTCAATTGATTGCTTTCACTGAGTGTCGAGTATTTCGGCTTGGCGCTCACGGCGCAGGATGCGCAGAATTGAACTCTGACGCTTGCGCACCAGAATTGGTTCCAAAATCATCAGCACGGCGCAAACGCCGAAGCTGCCCCAGACATACAGGGCATAGCCGCCCATGGCGAAGAATTCAGCGGGGGAGGCCCAGTTCATTTCGGTTCTCCTTGAATCTCGGATAGATTTTTGACCCACTCGGTGTGCGCCTCGCGTTCGAGGATGATTGCCCGCACGCGCATCAAGGTGACTGCGATCGAATACATCCAGAAGGCGAGCGCCATGATCAACATGCCCCACAGCATGGTGGCCGCCATGGCTGGCGCCTTGGTTAGGGAGACTGATGCACCCTGATGCAGCGTGTTCCACCACTTCACCGAGAAGTAGATGATCGGCACATTGACCACGCCCACCAGCGCCAGAATCGCCCCCGCCTTGTCGGCGCGGCGCGCGTCATCGATTGCCGCCTGCAGCGCGATGAAGCCGATATAGAGAAAAAAGAGAATCAACGCCGAGGTTAACCGTGCATCCCACACCCACCAGGCGCCCCACATCGGCTTGCCCCAGATTGCACCGGTCCACAACGACAGAAAAGCCATCAACGCACCGGTCGGCGCGATCGCCTGCGCCATCATGCCGGACAGTCGTGTATTCAGCGCCAGTCCAAGCCCCGCCCAGGTTGCCATGACGATATACAGGAACATCGACATCCAGGCGGCGGGTACGTGAATGAAGATGATCCGGTAGCCTTCGCCCTGCTGAAAATCGGTGGGCGCGACAAAAAAACTGATCCACAAACCGATGATGCCGAATACGACAGCCAGTGCCCAAAACCACGGGATCATCTTTCCTGCGAGTGGATAGAAGCTCTGTGGGCTGCCGAATTTGAACCAATTAACGAGTTTGTTATTCAAGGGCAATCCTTAGGGCAGCCGTGGTTGCCCACGGCGCAAAAAAAACGGCCAGCGCCAGCAGTGCAGCCAGCAATGACAGATGGCCGCCGGCACCCAGACCGGAGACGTGCGATTCTACCGCGCCAGCGCCGAAGATCAGGGCCGGTACATACAACGGCAGAACCAGCAGCGACAGCAGCACCCCCCCGCCCCGTACGCCCAAGGTAAGTGCTGCACCGATGGCACCAATCAGGCTTAACAGCGGCGTACCCAACAATAATGCCAGCACCAGTATTCCCAGAGCACCTCGGTCAAGGTCGAATTGAATGCCGAGCACCGGCGCCAGCAACACCAGTGGCAGACCCGTGGTGATCCAGTGGGCGACAATCTTGCCGGCGACGAGCAACCCCAGCGGTGTCGGTGAGAGCACCATCTGCTCAAGGGTGCCGTCGGCATGATCGGGTGCGAACAATCGTGCGAGCCCCAGCATGGTAGCCAGCAATGCCGACACCCAGATTACGCCGGGAGCGATTTTGCGCAGCAAGGCGGATTCCGGCCCGATGCCCAGCGGAAACAGGCTCACCACGATGATGAAGAAAAATAGCGCGGTCAGCACCTCGCTCTTGCGCCGCATCGCCAGAAGCAGATCGCGGCGGATGATGGCAATTACAGAGTGCATAACCTTGAGGGGAGAGGCGAGCGCAGCGAGGGTTTACGGAGTGGGCTCATATGCTCAACACCTTGCCGTTCGGCAGCGGCATGCTCTGGTGACTGGTCAGGATTGCCATGCCGCCGGCCGCCAGATGCTCCTCGATCAATCCCGAGAGCATGGCGACCGCCTTAACGTCCAGCGCGGTGAAGGGCTCGTCGAGAATCCATAGCGAGGCTTTCCTGACAGCGAGCCTGGCGAGGAGAACACGGCGTTTCTGGCCGGCCGAGAGGAAACGCACCGCCAAATCCTCACGTCCGCGCAAACCGAAGCGCACCAAGGCCTGCAATGCGGTTGCCGCGTCGAGCGTAGTCCCATCGAGTTGCGCGGCAAGGGTCAGATTTTCGAGCGGAGTCAGTTCTTCCTTGACCGCGCCATGGTGGCCAAGAAACAGCATGGCGCGCCGGTAGTCCTCCGCCAATGCTGCGACAGGTTCGTTGTGCCAGCGAATTTCACCCTCGGCCGGCGGCGACAGCGTCGCCAGAATGCGTAACAGACTGGTTTTGCCCGCACCGTTCTCGCCTTGCACATGCAGCCATTCACCCGGCCCGACCGCGAGATCAAGCCCGGCGAACAGGCGGCGTTCGCCGCGAACACAGGAAAGGCCGGTGGCGGTCAACATGGGGGGCGAATTCTGCCTGATTGCAGCGGTTGTTGCTTGACGGTGGTCAAGCGAATGTCAGTCAGGTAGCGAAGGGGTCAGGGGTTCACTGGCAGACGCGACATGAAATCGGCGACGGCCGCAATGTCCTTGTCGGTATAGCGCTTTATCACGGTAACCATGTCAGGGTGAGCGTTGCGCCGTTTGCCATCCCTGATGATCAAGCTCTCTCGTAGCAGATAGTTGAAGTGCTGCCCCGAAACCCGGGGATAGAACTGTTCATCGCTCCCCTCCCCCTGTTTTCCGTGGCAAGTTGCACAGTCCTTCATGTAAAGCAGTTGTCCGTGCTGCAGATCGTCGCCGGGCCCCCGTCCATGGTTGGCAGTCACCGGCAGTCCGTGCAGGTATACGGCGATGTCGGCGACGTTCTGGGGTAACACTTCATGCAGATGGATAAACGGTTGCATTTTCGGGTTGGAGCGCCGCTCGGTCTGCACGTCGGTCATCTGCTTGATGAGTACCGAAACATGCTGCCCAGCCAGCCTTGGGTAGCTGCCGTCGACCCGCCCCACGGCAGCGCTTCGGTGACAACCCTGGCAGATGACGAACTTCGCCTCGCCCCGCACGGCGTCGCCTTTGGCCTGCATGGCCTGGACTCGAACAGGGTACATTTCATTCCACGCCGGATCATTGATCCCGACCCAGACCGGAGCATCCAGGGCGTAAGCACCGCTACAGGCAAGTTGTAGTGCAAGGATCGCCCAGCATTTTTTTACCATTCCCATTCCATCTCCTTCTTGCTCCACGGCTCAAAGCCCCGCAACGTATTCTGCCAGAGCTTTCATCTCGTCTGCGCTCAAGCGCTGGGCGACCGCTACCATGAGCCGGTCGGTAGCGCGCCGACCGCTGTGGTAGTTGCCCAACTGCTGGAGTGTATAGACTTGGTGTTGCCCGGCCAGACGGGGAAAGCGCGCATTTCCATCGCCATCTGGCTGGTGACAGCCGGCGCAGGCCGGCACGCCGGTTTCGGTATTGCCATCCTCATAAAGCCGCTTGCCGACCGCTGCTAATTGCGCGTTATTAACCTTGCCTGGCAATGGCTTCTGGGCGCTGTAATAGTTCGCGAGCGATGAAAAGTCCGCCTCCCTGATATCTTTAATGATTGTTTCCATGACCTCGTTGCGCCGCTTACCGGAGGCGAAGTATCTGAGTTGTCTGAGAAGGTAACCCTCATCCATACCCGCAATCTTTGGATAAGCTGGATCAGTGCTGTTGCCATCGGCTCCGTGGCAGGCAGCACAAATGGTAGTGGCGATAGCGCGCGCGTCGCTTGCAACCGCTTGATGTGGCATCACGGACAGAGCCAGCAGTGCCAGTAACGCCCAATGCGGCAGGTGGCTTTGGAATAATGAAGGACTTGCGATAGCAATCATTTGGCTTGCGCAGTGTTATGGAATGGTCAAAACAATAACTCATCATCGCACTTATCAGTGAGTAAATGGATTGATTTCCGTCAATTTATTCCGGACCAAACCAGCGTACAAAGTAGGGGCTTTTTCAGCCAAGCCATGCGCTTGCGGCGCTTGTGATGGCGAGGCTTGGCTGATCTGACGCATTACTTCATACTTAAATATGGTCACAACCAAAACAAACTTGAGGAAAGTAACCTTAGGTTAATTGTGGCCTGTTCTGCTTCCTTTTCAAAATCGCATTACAAGTTCAGGAGATAATTCATGATCGAACGTTCCTTGCGCCGTTCCTCTCTGTTTGCTGTTACTGCCGCAGTCAGCCTGTTTATTGCGCTTCCGGCAGCGGCACAAGTCGATGAGGATGCCGCAAAACTGCTTTTCAAACAGAACGAGTGCGGCAAGTGCCACAACCCCGATAAGGCCAAGAAGGGTCCTTCGCTAAAAAAGATAGCCAAGGACAACAAGGGCGACGAGAAAAAGCTGATCCAACATCTGACCGTCAGCAAGAAAGTCAAGCTGGATGACGGCTCGGAAGAGGATCACAAGGTCGTCGACTCCAAGGACCCGAAGGCGATCGGCAATCTGGCTAAGTGGATTCTTTCCCACTGATTGCCTGCTGTCGATAGCGGCCTTCTCCGCCAGCGCGCGGAGAAGGCCTGATGAGCCCCCGCAATACTTGTTGCCTTCCGGATAAATCACCATGCTGAAACAGATACTTGCCTGTTTTGCCCTGCTGGTTGCTGCCGCACTTCCCTCAACAGCGGCCAACCTCGATAACGCTTCCTGCCTGAACTGCCACGAGACCAAGAAGGAAAAAATCGAAATATCCACCAAGGATGGCGACAAGCGCAAGCTGCTTCCCCTTGATCAGCGCAAGTTCAACAGGGGTGTGCATGGAGATATGCAATGCACGGACTGCCACAAGGAAATCACCGACAGTCAAGCCAATCACAAGAAAAGCACCACGGCAAAAAAACCTGACTGCATCCAGTGTCACCAGAACATCTGGGAGACCGTCAAGAAGGAAGGCCTGACCAAGGAAAAAGAGCGTCTCGGTCAGGTCATCAAGAGTATCGATGAATACAAGCAATCCTTCCACGCCAGGCCAGACAAGGAGAACCCCGACCGGGTTCACGCCACCTGCGTCGAATGCCATACTGCCCACGATTTCAATGTGCCGCCCAAAGGGACGGCACAGCGCACCGCTTGGCACAAGACCATTAACGACACCTGCGGGAAATGCCATGAAGAGCAGCTCGAGATCTATGCCGTATCCGTCCATGGCGAGGAGTTCATCGACAAGGGCAACATCAAGGCTGCGGTCTGCACCGATTGCCATTCTGCCCATAGTGTCATCAACACCTCATCTGCCAATTTCAAGCTAAGCAACACAGCTTCGTGTGGTAGCTGCCACCAGACGGAAGTGAAGAGCTACTCTGATACCTACCATGGCAAAGTCAATAAACTAGGCTATGTCTATACGGCCAGGTGCGTTGATTGCCATGACAGCCACGGCATCAAGCGGGTCGACGACCCGAAGTCAAAGGTTCATGCCGATAACCGGATGAAGACTTGCCAGAAGTGTCACGATGGCAAGAAGCTGCCGAAGGCGACAGCCGGTTTCGCCAGCTTTGCTCCCCACGCCAACTCGCACGATTTCGAGAAGTATCCGGAGATGTGGGTCACCACGAAGTTCATGATTGGCCTGCTGGTCTTCGTCTTCGCCTTCTTCTGGTTACATTCCGGCCTCTGGTATGTCCGCGAATGGAAGGAACGCAAGGAGAATAAAACCGAGACGTATGTGCGCACTGCAGGCATGCAGCTAGACGAGAGCAAACACTTCCGGCGCTTCCCGGTTGGCTGGAGGATAGCTCACCTGGTCTTTGCCCTGGCTACCATGACGCTGGTGCTGACCGGAACAACGGCGATGTTTGCCAACACCGACTGGGCGCCACTTGTGGCCAAGGCATTGGGTGGCCCGCAGGTTCTGGGCATTGCCCACCGAATTGCCGCCGGCGTCTTCATTGCCATCTTCTTCATCCACTTCGTCTATGTTATGCAGCGCCTGCTGCGCGACAAGGACTTCCGCTGGTTTGGCCCCGACTCACTGGTACCCAACTGGAAGGATCTGGATGATTGCATCGGCATGTTCAAGTGGTTCTTCGGCAAAGGGCCGCGGCCGCAGTTCGACCGCTGGACCTACTTCGAGAAATTCGACTACTGGGCTGTGTTCTGGGGTGTGTCGGTCATTGGCGGAAGCGGTCTGATGCTTGCGCTCCCGCACATCACGGCAACCTACCTGCCGGGCTGGGTATTCAACGTGGCGACAGTGGTACATGGCGAAGAAGCCTTCCTTGCGGCGGTATTCCTCTTCACTGTTCATTTCTTCAATAACCACTTCCGCCCGGGCAAGCTGCCGCCTCCGGATGTCGTCATGTTCACTGGAACGCAATCCCTGGAGGAGTTCCGGCACGAGCACCCGGCGCAGTATCAGCGGCTGGTGGAATCCGGCAAGCTGGAGACCTTGCTGGTTGAGGCGCCGTCCCGCCAGATGCATGTGGGTTCGGTGATCCTCGGCCTGACTCTTCTCGCCATCGGACTTACACTTCTAGTGCTGGTTATCAATGGCATGTTTGGCAAGATCGTCGGTGGGTAGCACCCTAGCCCTCGACTAGGAGAAATGGCCGCGCAATGCGCGGCCATTTTCTTTTTCTTGACGAGCATCAAAGAATTTCAAGGGCAATATCGTTATTCTTAAAAAATATCCTTTTCAGTATCAAGGTTTCTTTGCGGGTTAAAGGGGTACTTCAAGGAAGTAAGCGATTGCGTCTGTAATGGTGGAGGGATGCTTAGGCCACCCTCGTGAAGCTGGATGTTCGAAAAACAGGAGGCAAAAATGGGAACAAGCAGATTGAAGCGTGGCATCGTCGGTATCGTGGCGCTCTGTGCCGCGACACTGTTCGGCGCATCCAGCGCGCTGGCGCAGAAGAAGCCGGATCCGGCTTACGCCAAGCAGCAGGATGCGACACTCAGCCAGATGAAGGGCAATGTGCCGAAGTCGGCCGAATCAAAGATCAAGTACGTTGATGTCAACAACTGCTACAGCTGCCACAAGGACATCAGGGAGTTTCATGTCAGCAGCAAGCACGCCAGCGTGAATTGCGCTTATTGCCACACAGATGCCGACAAGCATCTGGCCAAGGATGGCAAGCCTGATGGCGTCGTGGCTTCCATCGGCACGCGTACTGACCATCACGCTTGCGGCACCTGTCATCAGGAGCAGATGAACTCTTTCGCGACGATGAACTACGATTCGCATGCGAAAGTCGAAAAAGCCCAGGCCCGTAGTGTTTCGCCGATGTTCGACAAGCTGATGCAGCCCCACGGCTTCACCCGCGAGCACGCCGAGCCGCGTAGCCACGTCTTCATGACGCTGGATCACCTGATCGTCGATCGCGCCTACGGTGGCCGCTTCCAGCTCAAGGACTGGACCTACATCTCCGACGCCAAGAGCGCCGTGTCCGACATGTGGAAGGTGATGCTGGTCGACAAGGAACCTGGCAACGGCGACCAGAAGGCCTTTATGCCCCAGGTGGCCACCGCGGCCAACCCGGTCTGCATGAACTGCAAATCTTTCGACAACATCCTGAAGTGGAAATACATGGGCGACCCGGATCCGCGGGCCAAGTGGAGCCGCGTGTCCAAGCCGGTCGAGTTCGCGCGCGACATCACCCATGCGCTGAACTGCTTCATGTGCCATGACCCGCACTCGTCCGCCCCGCGCGTTGCTCGCGACGGTCTGATCCAGGCGGTGGTTGATCGCGGCGAAGGCACCTATCCGTACGACAAGGCCAAGAGCGAAAAGAACCCGATGAAGAAGGTTACCTTCCGCGACGGTTTCCGTGCCATCGGCCTGCTGTCCAAGCCCGACTCCAACCTGATGTGCGCCCAGTGCCACGTCGAGTACAACTGCAATCCCGGCTTTGAGCCGAACGCGGGCCCGGATGGCAAGGACAAGCCGGTCACCATGGCCGACCAGCGCACCAACCTCTTCCAGTGGTCCAACGTCTTTGATTACAACAAGAAGATGGTCGAGAAGTTCGGCAACTTCAAGGATTTCCGGCATGCGGTGACTGGTGCGGCGTTGTCCAAGATTCAGCACCCGGAGACCGAGACTTTCTGGATGTCCAAGCATGAACGCGAAGGCGTCGAGTGCAAGGACTGCCACATGGGCAAGGTCGAAAAGAACGGCAAGACCTTCACCAACCACCAGCAGCAGTCGCCGCGCAAGATGCTCAAGGAAACCTGTGTGAAGTGCCACGGCGAGATGACCGAGGAACAGGCCAAGTACCAGATCGATGCCGTCCAGTCTTATACCCGCGGCAAGATCGTCAAGGCCGAGTTCTGGCTGGCCCAGTTGATCGACACTTTCGTGCGTGCCTATGACGCCGGTGTGCCGCGCAACTCCGAGGCGGTCAAGATTGCCCAGAAGCACCATGACGACGCACAGACCCGTTGGGAATGGTGGACGGCCGAGAATTCCGTCGGCTTCCATAACCCGGCCCAGGCGCGCCAGTCGCTGACAGAGTCGGTGAATCATTCGCAGGCCGGCATCAAGGCGCTGAACGACGCCATTGCCGCGCTGAAGGCGCCTCCTGTAGCGGCGGCCAAGTAGTCTTGCAGGTAGTAACATCATCGGGGCGCGGAATTCCGCGCCCCGCTTTTTTTATCGAGCCGAACCATGATTCCTGAACTCGGGCATATTGCCCTGATCGTCGCTCTGCAACTCGCCTTGCTGCAAGGCATCCTCGGCCTGGTCGGCGCTTCCCGCGACAATGCGGCGTGGCGGGCGATGGCGCGTGGTGCTGCCGGCGGCCAGTTGCTGTTCGTTTTGCTGGGCTTCCTCGCCCTGGGCTGGTCTTTCCTGATCAACGATTTTTCCGTGATGAATGTCGCCGATCATTCCTCGCGCTTCCTCCCGGTGGAATACCGCATCACGGCGGCTTGGGGCTCGCACGAAGGCTCCTTCCTGTTGTGGACGCTGCTGATGGCGGGCTGGACGCTTGCCGTCGTCATCCTTGGCCGCAAACTACCGGCCGACCTGCATGCCCGCGTGATCGGCATCATGGGACTGCTGAGCTTCTTCTTTCTCGCCTACCTTCTTTTCACCTCCAACCCCTTCATGCGCCTGCATCCGCCGCCGGCGAACGGCAGCGACCTCAATCCCCTGCTGCAGGACCCGGGCATGATCATTCACCCGCCGTTGCTCTACATGGGTTATGTCGGCTTCTCGGTGGCCTTCGCCTTTGCCATCGCCGCACTGATCTCCGGCAAGCTCGACGAAGCTTGGGCGCGCTGGGTGCGCCCGTGGGCTCTGATGGCGTGGGTGTTCCTGACGCTGGGCATCATGATCGGCTCCTGGTGGGCCTATTACGAGCTGGGCTGGGGCGGTTGGTGGTTCTGGGATCCGAGCGAGAACGCTTCGCTGATGCCCTGGCTGGCCGGCACGGCGCTGTTGCACTCGCTGGTGGTCACCGAACGGCGCGGTGCGCTACGGGTTTGGACCGTCTTCCTCGCGCTTCTCGCCTTCGCGCTTTCCCTGGTCGGCACTTTTTTGGTGCGCTCGGGCGTGCTGTCCTCTGTGCATGCCTTCGCGCTCGATCCGCTGCGCGGTCTCTTCATCCTGGTCTTCCTCTGCATCCTGATCGGCGGTTCTCTGGCGCTTTTCGCCAAGCGCGCCAGCGCGGTCAAGGTCGCCGGTGACTTTGGCATGATTTCGCGCGAAACGGCCTTGCTGACTGGCAACGTCCTGCTGCTGGCGGCTTTGGCCACCGTGCTGCTGGGCACGCTTTATCCGCTGTTTCTCGATGCTTTCGGTCTCGGCAAGATATCCGTCGGCCCACCCTATTTCAATGCCGTGTTCGTGCCGATGATGGTGCCAGTGCTGCTGCTGCTCGGCATCGCACCGTGGATGCGCTGGGGTGAGGAGCGCCTGCCGGATCTGTTGCCGCGTGTGCGCGGGCTGGCGATTGCTGCCGTGCTGATCGGCCTTGCGCTGCCATTCGCCTTCGATGCCTGGCGCTGGCAGGCGGCCCTCGGGCTCGCTCTCGCGGCCTGGATGATGCTGACCACCATCACCGGCCTGATTGCCCGCCGCAGGACGGACGGCAGATTGCCGCTCGCCGCCTATGGCATGGCTTGCGCCCACGTTGGCTTGGCCATCGGCATCATCGGCATGGGACTGGTAACGGCCTACCAGAGCGAAAAGGCGGTTGCCATGAACCCTGGCGACAGCACCAGCCTCGGCCGCTACGAGTTCATCTTCCGCGGTGCCGAAGAAGTACCGGCCTCCAACTATTCGGCGATGCGCGGGACGATCGAGTTGAAACAGGAAGGCCAGGCGGTTGCCACGCTGTTGCCGGAAAAGCGCATCTATCGCAGTTCGCAGATGACAATGACGGAAGCCGCGATCCGCTACGGCTTCTTCGGCGATGTTTATGTCGCCATGGGCGAGCCACTGCCGGGTGGCACCTGGAGTGTGCAGTTGTATCTGAAACCCTTCGTTGGCTGGCTGTGGGGCGGGGCGGTTTTGATGGCGTTGGGCGGCCTGCTGGCGGCCCTAGGTTTGCGTAACAAAGGAGTCGGGGCATGAATCTGTGGATTGGGGTGGGCGCTCTTGTCGGCGTCGCACTGGCGTTTCTGCTGGTGCCGCTCTGGCGGCAGAAGTCGGCGCTGGCAGGACGGCAGTCCGAAATCCGCTGGCCGGCGGTGGGCTTGCTCGGTGTGCTTCCCGCGCTGACCGTGGGGCTGTACCTCTATCTCGGCGCCCCGGGCATTCTCAAGGAGTTGGCGCTGACCCAGGCCCAATCGAATTACGACGTCGATGGCATGGTCAGGGCGCTGGAGGACAAGCTGAAGGCCACGCCCAACGACCCTGAGGGCTGGTATGCGCTCGGTCGCGCCTACATCGCGTTTTCGCGCTATGCGGATGCCGAGGAGGTTTTGCGCAAGGCGACAACGCAGGCGCCGAAGGACGCGCGGATCATCGCCCAGTACGCCGAGGCGATGGCCCTCAAACAGGGCAGCCTCGACGGGCGGCCGCTGGAACTGATCAAGGCGGCCCTGGAAATCAGCTATGAGGAGGAAAAGGCGCTGGAATTGGCCGGCCTCGCAGCATTCCAGAAGGAGAACTGGGCCGAAGCGCTGCATTACTGGCGGCGTCTGCTGAAGCTGTTGCCAAAAGCGACGGAACATCACGAGGCCATCACTCAAGCCGTCAAGACGGCAGAAAGAAAACTGGACATTCGCCTCGGCGGCACGGGCATGCCGTTACCGCCGCAGCCCGCCGAACCGAAGAAGGCGCCGCACTGACGGATTGTCATCGTTATCCTTTCTCCCAGGATTCACGCCTATGTCACCCACCTTGCGTATCCTCGCGCTCTTACTCCCGCTTGCCATGTTGCCCGCCTATGGCCAGGCTGAGCCCTCGCCCTACGTGGCGCTCGACGCCAAGGGAAAAAAGACCGCGCCGAAGGCCGGCGCCCGTCCCCATCCCTGCGTGCTCGATACCGCTACCGGCCTGGTCTGGGAAGTCAAGACCGACGACAATGGTCCGGGCGACAAGGACTGGAGCTACACCTGGTACGACAAGAAGAAACACGACGAAGGCTTCCCGGCCGGCTACCCCGACGGCGGACATTGCACCCACAAGGGCAGTTGCGATACCGCGGGCTATGTCGTCGCCACCAATAAGCGCCGTCTGTGCGGCTTCAGCGACTGGCGGCTGCCGAGCGCTGAAGAGCTCGAAGGTCTCCTGCGTCCCGAACTGCCCAAGAAAATCGACGAGCGCTTTTTTCCGAACTCCCTTGCCGATTATTACTGGAGCGGCTCCTACGTCGCCCTCGATGTGGGCGGGGCGATGTTCGTGAGCTTCGCGTATGGCATGCCTCTCGCGGGTAACAGTGCCGCCGCCGCCGCCGTGCGCCTGGTGCGCGGCCCGGTCAAACCCTGACCGGGTTTCAGGGGCGATTAAACCAGCACCAGATTATCGCGGTGCACCAGTTCCGATTCATCCAGGTAGCCAAGCAGGCTTTCAATTTCCTGGCTGGCATGCCCGGCGATTCTTCTTGCTTCGGTGCTGGCGTAATTGATCAGGCCGCGGGCAACTTCTCTCCGGTTCAGATCCAGACAGGCGATGGCAGCGCCTCGCTCGAACTCGCCTTCAATGCTGCGCACCCCGATCGGCAACAGGCTTTTCCCGTTGCGGAGCGCATTGACGGCACCGTCATCGATGACGACTGCGCCAGCCAGTCTAAGGTGGTCAGCCAGCCATTGCTTGCGCGCGGCAAGCGGAGATTTGTTGGCCCGCAGGCAGGTGCCGATCGCGTCGCCATTGGCGGCGCGAATCAATGCCCCCGTTTCCCGGCCGCCAACGATGAGGGTGTGCGCGCCGCTGCGGGCAGCGCGTTGCGCGGCGCGGATCTTGGTGATCATGCCGCCTTTGCTGATACCGCTGCCGGCGCCGCCGGCGATGGATTCGAAATGCTTGTCTTCCGCATCGCCTTCGGCAATCAGGGTGGCGTGTGGATCACGGCGGGGATCGGCCGTAAATAGTCCCGGTTGATCGGTGAGGATGATCAGCACCTCGGCCTCGATCAGGTTGGCAACCAGCGCCCCCAGGGTATCGTTGTCGCCAAAACGGATTTCATCGGTGACGACGGTATCGTTTTCATTGATGATGGGCACCACGCCCAAATCGAGCAAGGTATTCAGCGTCGACCGCGCATTCAGATAGCGATTGCGGTCGGACAGATCCTCATGGGTCAGCAGAACCTGGGCCGACTTGAGCCCATGTTGAGCGAAGACAGATTCGTAGGCTTGCGTCAGACCCATCTGGCCGACGGCAGCGGCGGCCTGCAAGGCATGCATGGCATGTGGCCGCTTTGCCCAGCCCAGCCGCTGCATGCCAGCCGCAATGGCGCCAGAAGAGACGAGGACGATCTGCCGGCCGGACTGGTGGAGCATGGAGATCTGGCGGGCGCACTCGGCAATGAAGTCCTCCGCCAGGCCGGCGCCATTGTTGGTCACCAGGGCACTGCCAACCTTGACCACGATGCGCTTGCTCGTCGCGATGGATTTACGCATGATCAGACTGGGCTTCCAGAAACTGCATGATCTTCTGACACAGGGCCGTACAACCTTCGCCGGTTGCCGCGGAAACGGCAAAATGCGGCGCCGTGCCAGTGGCATCACCCGTCGCAGCCAGTGCGCTGGTCAGGGACCTGATTCTTGCTTCGCGTTCCTCTGCGGGGATCAGGTCGATCTTGTTGAAGACAATCCAGCGCGGCTTCAAAAACAGGGCTTCGTCGTAGTTCCTGAGTTCTTCGACAATGGCTAGTGCGTCGGCCACCGGGTCGATTTCGGGATCGAAGGGGGCGACATCAATCAGATGCAGCAGCACGCGGGTGCGTTGCAGGTGCTTGAGGAAGCGGTGTCCCAGGCCGGCGCCTTCGGAGGCACCACGAATCAAACCCGGGACGTCGGCGATGACAAAGCTCTGGCTCTCGCCAACCCGGACCACGCCCAGATTCGGCTGTAGTGTGGTGAAGGGGTAGTCGGCCACTTTCGGACGCGCCGCAGACACGGCGCGAATGAATGTCGATTTGCCCGCATTGGGCAATCCCAGCAAACCAACATCGGCGAGCACCTTGAGTTCGAATTTGAGTTCGTGCGCTTCGCCAGCGACGCCAGGGGTACATTGGCGCGGGGCCCGATTGATGCTCGACTTGAAATGGATGTTGCCCAGTCCGCCCTTGCCGCCCTTGGCCACAATGGCACTGGCACCATCGGCATCAAGATCGGCCAGTACCTCACCGGTTTCGGCATCGCTGACCACCGTGCCAACCGGGACGCGCAGGATCATGTCGCTGCCGCCCTTGCCATAGCAGTCGCCCCCGCGCCCATTGCCGCCATGCTCGGCGCGATAGATGCGCGTATAGCGGTAATCGATCAGGGTGTTGAGGTTGCGGTCTGCGATGACAACGATGTTGCCGCCGTGGCCGCCATCGCCGCCGTCGGGGCCGCCCCGCGGGATATATTTTTCGCGGCGGAATGATGCCGCGCCGTTACCGCCATTGCCGGCGGTAACTGAGATGAGGGCTTCGTCGAAGAATTTCATAATAAAAAGAAAAAAGCCCCATCCATCAGGACAGGGCTTTGTTTATCCAATCGACCGAACTCAGGCAACCGGGACAATATTTACATATCTCCGCTGTGTAGCACCCTTGACCTGGAATTGCACGGTGCCGGTGATTTTCGCGAAAAGTGTATGGTCCTTGCCGATGCCGACGTTGTCGCCCGGGTGGAACTGGGTACCGCGCTGGCGCACGATGATGTTGCCAGCCGGAATAAGTTGACCGCCGTAACGCTTGACGCCGAGACGTTTTGATTCTGAGTCGCGACCGTTGCGTGAACTGCCGCCTGCTTTTTTATGTGCCATTGTGAGCTCCTAATCTGGAATCAGGCGTGGGTTAGATGTTGATTGCGCCGATTTCAAGTTCGGTATAGTTCTGCCGGTGTCCTTGGTGTTTCTGATAATGCTTGCGACGCCGCATCTTGAAAATGTTGATCTTGGGATGGCGGCCTTGTGAAATGACCTTGGCGGTGATCGATACGCCGGACAACATGGGGGTACCGATTTTCACGGTATCGCCAGCGCCGACCATCAACACTTGATCCAAGGAAATTTCAGTGCCCACATCTGCCGGTATCTGTTCTACTTTGATTTTTTCGCCAGCGATAACGCGATACTGCTTGCCGCCGGTTTTTATGACCGCATACATGTTGGACTCCAGAAATAGTACTAAAGAACCCGCTATGATAATGGCCCAGCCCGTTTAGGTCAATAATGTTGATTGTTCATTGACGTAAGCTGACCGGGTGCCTACCATCACTCCCCCATTTCCAGAAGTGTAGCCGTGAACCTTTCCGCCATTTATTCCTTGATAGCCAGCGACATGCAGGCTGTGGATACAGTCATTCGTGAGCGTTTGTATTCCGATGTGCCACTCGTCCGGCAGGTTGCCGAATACATCATCGCGGGCGGTGGCAAGCGCATGCGCCCGGCACTGCTGCTGCTGTCGTCCGGCGCCGTGGCTTACCCGGGGCGCCAGCACCTCGAACTGGCGGCCGTGGTCGAGTTCATCCACACCGCCACGCTGCTGCACGACGACGTTGTCGATGAGTCGTCGTTACGCCGCGGCCGGGATACGGCCAACACCGAATTTGGCAACGCCGCCAGCGTGCTGGTGGGCGACTTCCTGTATTCGCGCGCCTTCCAGATGATGGTCGGCGTGGGCAGCATGCGCGTCATGCAGGTATTGGCCGACGCAACCAACATTATTGCCGAGGGCGAGGTCCTGCAATTGATGAATTGCCATAATGCGGATATCGACGTCGAGGATTATTTGCGCGTGGTGCGTTACAAGACCGCCAAATTGTTCGAGGCAGCAGCGCGCCTGGGCGCCATTCTGGGCAATTCTTCTCCGGAAATCGAGGCGGGTCTGTCTGCTTATGGGATGCATCTGGGAACGGCCTTCCAGATTGTCGATGATGTACTGGATTATTCGGGTGAAGAGGGCGAGATTGGCAAGCACCTCGGCGACGACCTTGCCGAAGGCAAGCCGACCCTGCCGTTGATCCATGTAATGAAGAATGGAGAGCCAGCCCAGGCGGAATTGGTGCGCAATGCGCTGGAGCAGGGTGGGCGCGAGGCATTTCCGGAGATTATCAAGGCGGTGCAGGCGACCGGAGCGCTCGGCATTGCCATGGATGTGGCGCAGGCTGAGGCTGATCGGGCAAAACAGGCGTTGGTTGCGTTGCCGGACACTAATTATCGAGAGGCTCTGATACAATTATCAGAGTTCGCTATTACGCGACGACATTGAGTGAAATTCCGCTTGATTAGGCTCGTTGGCAGGTTGGTACGGCCTGGTTATTCATCTCGGTGGTGTGGTTCTGTGGTTTAAACAAGTTCGGGGTGTAGCTCAGCCTGGTAGAGTACTGCGTTCGGGACGCAGGAGTCGGAGGTTCGAATCCTCTCACCCCGACCAGCTATTTGTCGATTATCAATGCTTAATCACATGTGCTGGTGACATGCGTGGCCGAAAGTGGGTTCGCATGAGCCTCCGGCCCGCGGAGGGATAAGTCAATGGGAAGCAATAGGCCGCCGTGTTGAAAGCAATCCTGCTTATTTCAGCCCTGCTGTTGGTCTATTGGATATTTTGGGGCCAGCGGAAGCGGGGCGACGGGGATAACCCGCCGGAGGGAAATACTGCGGCCAGTCCTGAAAAAATGGTGGTTTGCGCCCACTGCCAACTGCATGTACCAGAGAGCGAGTGCGTGACCGCCGCCGGGCGTCATTATTGCTGCGAAGAGCACCGTAAACTTGGCTCTCCCTGATCCTGCCTCTCCGCGGGCCGAACCGGGCGGCATGGCAGACACACAGAACGAGTCGTTCTGGCGACCCCTTCAGTATTTTGCATATTACCGACTGATCGTTGCCGGGGGATTCCTCGGCGCGAACATTTTCACGCAGGACTGGTTGTATGTGGGTGGGCAGGATCCCCAGCTGATTTTTTGGACAAGTGCTGTCTATTTGATTGTTGCGATAGGTCATTTGGTGACGCTGGTCCAATGGCGGCATGCGTTTAACCTGCAGCTAAACGTTCAGGTTCTCGGCGACATATTTTTCCTGACCCTGCTGGTGTTCGCCAGCGGTGGCGGTAAAAGTGGCGTTTCGATGTTGCTGCTGGTGGTGTTGGCCGGCGCCGGTCTGGTCGGCCAAGGGCGCATGGTGTTGTTCTATGCGGCGGTGGCCACCCTGTCCTTGTTGCTGGAACAATCCTATCGCGTGCTGGCCTATCAAGCTGCTGTTGAGGATTTTTTTCGCACCGGTCTCACCAGCATCGGCTTTTTCGGCTCCGCGATCACCGCGCGGCTGTTGGCGCGCCGGGTGGTTGCCAATGAGGCGTTGGCGAAGAAGCGCGGCATTGATCTGGCGGACCAGCTGCGCATCAACGAGCAGGTGATTCGCGACATGCAGGATGGTGTGCTGGTGATCGATGCCGCCGGCCGGGTGCGCCAGTCGAATCCCCAGGCCGCACAACTCCTCGGGCTTGCCGCCCCCATCAACGCGGCAGGTTCGGCCACCGCCATCTCGCCAGCGCCGACTTTGGCTGCCTGTTCGCCAGCCCTGGCACGGGAATTTCTTGTCCGGCGCATCCGCGGCATCGAATCCGAGACGGTCCTCCAGGCAGCCAATAGTGGCCGCACCTTGCGTGCCCGTTTTTTACCGCCCGGCGAGGGGGGCAATGCGCTCATCTATCTGGAAGATGTCGGGCGCCAGCAGCAAAAGGCGCAACAGATGAAGCTGGCGGCACTGGGCCGACTGACGGCCAATATGGCGCATGAGATTCGCAACCCGCTCGCCGCCATCAGTCACGCTGCTGAGTTGCTGGCTGAAGAGCCGCCAAACAAGGGGACGGAGCGCCTGACGCGCATCATTGGCGATAACACCCAACGACTCAACCGGCTGGTCGCGGAGACCATGGAACTGGGGCGGCGTGATCGCGTGAGTCCTGAGCTCATCGATATGACAAGCTTTATCAACCAGCAGCTGGAAGAGCTGGCGTTACAGGATTCAGGCTGCGTTGCCCGGATTAGCGTCGAACTACCGGAGAAATTCTCGCTTTGCTTCGATCGCGGGCATCTGCATCGGGTGCTGTCCAACCTGCTGAGCAATGCCTTGCGCTATGCCAGCAACGCGCCCAGTGCGGTACGGATCCAGGGCGAGCAGGGCAAGTTCGCCAATCGTCTCAGCTTGCACGTGATTGATGATGGAGCGGGGATCGACGAGGCGGCGCGGAGCCAGGTATTCGAGCCTTTTTTTACTACCAGTGCTGCCGGTACGGGGCTTGGCCTCTATATTGCCCGCGAGCTGTGCGAGGCGAATGGCGCGCGCCTGAGTCTGCTTGAGAATTCACCCGGTGCGCATTTCTGCATATCATGTACATCGATCTGTCAGGAGCAGACGCCGGATGGAATCCACTCGGCGTCGGAATCCGGCCAGGTCAACGCGTGAAAAGATCCAGACAATGTGCGCAGGAAAGCCCAGTGACTAATGCAGACTTGATGAGCAGCATGCGAATCCTCGTCGTCGACGACGAAGCGGATATCCGGGAACTCTTGGACATGACGCTGGCGCGTATGGGCCTGGGTTGCGACTGTGCTGCCAGCGTGGCGGAGGCCCGGAAATATCTGCTGGAGAATGAATACCGGCTCTGCCTGACCGACATGCGCATGCCGGATGGCGATGGGCTGGAACTGGTTCGCCATATCGAAGCCGAGCATCCCGCCCTGCCGGTAGCGGTCATCACGGCGCATGGCAGCACCGAGAATGCGGTCGCCGCCCTCAAGGCTGGCGCTTTCGACTATTTGTCGAAGCCGGTTTCGCTGGCGCAATTGCGCACCTTGGTGAAATCGGCGCTGGCCCTGCCGGAAACCAAAGTCCCCGTTGCGCCGCAAGGAAATGAACTGCTGGGTTTATCTCTCCCCATGACCCAGGTGCGCGCCTTGATTACCAAGGTTGCGCGCAGCGAGGCGCCGGTTTACATCTCCGGTGAATCAGGCAGCGGCAAGGAACTGGCGGCACGCCTGATCCACCGTGAAAGCGTGCGCGGCGGTCGGCCGTTTGTCGCCGTGAACTGTGGCGCGATCCCCGAAAACCTCATGGAAAGCGAGTTTTTCGGTTATCGCAAGGGTGCGTTTACCGGCGCCGAAACGGAACGGGAGGGCTTTTTCCAGGCCGCCGATAGCGGCACGCTGTTCCTTGACGAGGTCGCCGACCTGCCATTGGCGATGCAGGTCAAATTGTTGCGTGCCATCCAGGAAAAGCATGTGCGCCGGGTCGGGGCGACCGCGGAGGAACCCGTCAATGTGCGCATCATTTGCGCCACGCACCAGAATCTGCGGCGCCTGGTGGATGAGAACAAGTTCCGCCCCGACCTGTTCTTCCGCATCAATGTGATCGAGATTCGCATGCCGTCCCTGCGCGAGTGCGGCGAAGACGTGCCCGAGTTGGCCCGGCGCATCCTTGAGCGACTGGCTAGCGCCAGCAACCTGGCAGTGCCTGCCATCTCCCCGCGTGCATTGGCGACGCTGCGGGACTATTTCTTTCCCGGCAATGTGCGCGAACTGGAAAACATTCTGGAAAGAGCGCTGGCGCTCCATGGGAACGGCGCCATCGATGTCGACGACCTGCAATTGCAGCCGCAGAAAGTCGGCGCTGGCGAGACGGCGGACTTTGGCGGACAGCCCTTGCAGGATTACCTCGATGAACAGGAACGCAAGGCAATCCTTGATGCCCTGCAAAAAACGCGCTTCAATCGCACCGCGGCGGCGCGGATTCTTGGCGTAAGTTTTCGTTCGTTGCGCTATCGCATGGAACGGCTGGGGCTCAATGACGTTGCCGGCTGAAGCGGACGGGCAAATCGATGCCGCTGGCTGGCTGAGCGGCTGCGAGCGGATCGATAGCCCGAATCACGACGTGCGGCCAACGGGAGAGCCGATCCGCCTGATCGTCATCCATGCCATCAGCCTGCCGCCCGGCCAGTTTGGCGGAAGCGCGGTAGACGCCTTCTTCACCAATCGGCTTGACCCGGCCGCGCATCCATATTTCGCTGGAATTGCCGGGCAGCGCGTCTCCGCGCATTTCTTCATCCGCCGCGATGGCCGGGTAACGCAGTTCGTCTCCTGCTGCGAACGCGCTTGGCATGCGGGCGTTTCATGCTGGCTGGAACGCGAGCGCTGCAACGATTTCTCGCTGGGCATTGAGCTCGAAGGCGATGACCAAAGTGATTTTGCGGCGCTTCAGTACCAGGCGCTGAATCGCGTGCTGGCAACATTGCAGCGGCATTATCCGATCGAGGACATTGTCGGACATGCCGATATTGCTTCCGGCCGCAAGACCGATCCCGGCCCACGCTTCGACTGGCGGCGTGTTGCAGTGCAACCGATCAAGACCTGAGTGCGTGGTTTCACTGCAACGTGCGCCGTCCCGGCCGCATGCCGTGCGCAAATTATCTTGCATTGAAAAAATCGACCCCCTACCATTAGTGCCGAAAGGTCGCCGACCTACTACATCTAGTAGGTCGCCACAGTAGGCAACATGATGGAGGGTGCATGCAGGCAGACGCGAGGCGCACGCTGAACGAGCGGATTAAATCTCCATGCGAGCCGGGATTCGTTGCGCCACCAGTGATTCGCGCACACCGTCGTTCACCCGCAAACCTGCTTGCCCGCCCGGCCTCCCCCCGCTTCAAGTTTTTCGCGCGCCTGCCGCAAACACAGGGATGGGCTATGAAAGCGCATGAATTCATCGATTCCGGTCCGCCGGCATTGTTGAATAATCCGTGCTGTTGTAGGCGGGTTGTTTGTTGTTTTTTTCTCAAACGTGTAATGGAGGTTCAATATGGCTGAAGAGAAGAAGGTCAAGAAGCCGGCGGCGGTGAAGAAATCTACAGCTGCCAAGCCGGCTGCCAAGAAAGCTGCACCGAAGAAAGTTGCTGCGAAGCCGGCGGTCAAGAAAGCCGCGCCGAAGAAAGCTGCTGCGAAGCCGGCTGTCAAGAAAGCCGCGCCGAAGAAAGCTGCTGCGAAGCCGGCGGTCAAGAAAGCCGCGCCGAAGAAAGCTGCTGCGAAGCCGGCGGTCAAGAAAGCCGCGCCGAAGAAAGCTGCTGCGAA
>VMSX01000022.1 GCA_013791905.1 Rhodocyclaceae bacterium
CTTTGCCAAATCCACTCCAAAGCGCGTAAGGTTCATCTCGGACTCCTTCCTTCGTTTGACTGGTTGGTAACAACTCCAGTCTGGCACATCGAGGCCGGTAGAAGGGAGGAGTCCATCCCATTGGCTTGCGCCGGAATGACGCTTTCCCAAGCAGCCGCGCCGCCGGGCCGCCCCAAGGCGAGACGGCACGCGGCGCCAGCCGCAAACTGCTCCCATGCATGAACGGGAGCTCCCCGTTATCAACGAGCAAAGCGAGTCAACAGTCACCTCCCCCGCGAGGGGGAGGATGGGCGGGGCGGGCCTTATTTCCGGTAATCGCTCGCCCCATAGCGAGTAATACCGAGCAACAGCCGCACCAAGCCATAGGCCGCCCAGCGCATGGCACGTCCCAGCATCGAGCGGCGCCGGAGATCAGGCAGGGCAACTTCGGTAGCGCCATTGGCGAGCGCGTGCTGGAGGCTGACGCGCAATTGCGTGGCGAAGGCGACATCCTGAACGACCAGGTTGCCTTCGCGCGCCAGCAGCAGGCTGAAGGGGTCGATGTTGGATGAACCGACCGTCGCCCAGCAATCATCCACCACCGCCACCTTGGCGTGCAGAAAGCCGGCGTGATACTCGAAGATGCGCACGCCGCCGTCCAGCAGGTTGCGATAGAGCGCCTGGGTGGCATAGTGGAGCAGTGCGTATTCAACGCGCCCCTGCAACAGAATGGTGACAGCGACGCCGCGCGCTGCCGCTTCCCGCAGCGCGTGGCGGAAGCGCCTGCCGGGCAGAAAGTAGGCATTGGCCAGGATCACTTCCTCACGCGCTTCTGCGAGCGCACCCAGATAGGCATCCTCGATGTCGCGGCGATGACGCAGGTTGTCGCGGATCAGAAACGCCGCCGTCGTTGTCCCGGCCAGCGGCTCTCCGGCCCAGTCGCTGACCGGGAGGCTGGGCGGGCGCCGCTGCAGCTTCGCCCAGCCCACCAACCGCCACAAATGCCGCACGCTGGCATGAATCGTGGCGACGAGCGGGCCGACGACCCGCACTGCATAGTCGAAGCGCGGCGCCGGGTGGCTGGTGTCGTCGATGACATTGATGCCGCCCACGAAGGCAATGCGCCCGTCGATCACGGCGAGCTTGCGGTGCAGCCGCCGCAGGCGGTGGCGGCGCATCTTGAGGCGCGCCAGTTCGGTGCGATACACCTCCACCGCAGCACCGCTGGCGACCAGTGAAAGACCCAGTCCCTGTGAAAAATCGCGCGCACCGAAGCCGTCCACCAGCACCCGTACCGCGACCCCGCGGCGGGCGGCGGCGGCGAGCGCAGCAACGACACGCTGCCCGGTGTCATCGGCGGCGAAAATGTAGGTTTCGAGATGGATCTCGCTGCTGGCGGCCTCGATGGCGGCGATCAATGCAGGAAAATACTGCGCGCCGTTTTTCAACAGATCGACACGGTTGCCGGGCAAATAGTCGGCACTCACGATGTGGCGGTTTCGAAGGAAAACCGCGCCGAAACCGCGGCATGGTCGGAAATCGCCGACCACGGCAAGCCGTGATGCACCAGGTTCGCCTCGACGCGCAGCCCGCGCGAATAGATCCGGTCGAGGCGAAACATCGGCAGCGCCGCCGGAAAGCTGCGTAGCGGCCGCCTGCTGGTACCGGCAGACACCTCGGTCAGACCGAGTCGCACCGCCAGCAAGCTCTGGGCGCGATTGCGCCAGTCGTTGAAATCGCCGGCAATCAGCAGCGGCGCATCGTGCGGCACGCTGGCCTCGATGTGCGTCGCCAGCACATCGAGCTGGTGGCGACGCGAACGGCCGAACAAGGACAGATGCGCGCAGACGCAATGCAGCGGCGTGGCCAGCCCCGGCACGGCAACCGTGCAATGCAAGATGCCGCGCTTGTCGAAACGCATGCGCGTCACATCCTGGTTGTACGCGTCAGCGATGGGGTAACGCGCGAGGATCGCATTGCCGTGGTGGCCATGGTCGTACACCATGTTGCGGCCGTAGGCATGGCTGGCCCAGACACCCTCGGCGAGAAACTCGTGCTGCGGTTGCACCGGCCAGTCAGGATGCTGCTCGGCATGCAACAGGTGCTGGCCCTGCACTTCCTGCAAAAACACAATGTCGGCGTCGAGCGCGCGCAGACGATCGCGCAGCTCATGCACCATCATGCGGCGGTTGAACTGCGAGAAACCCTTGTGGATATTCCAGGTGGCGATGGACAGCATGGCGATGATCAGCTCGGCGGCAACATGCGGGACGAACTGGCCGCGTTGCGGCACGTCAGCCCTCCCGTCACTGAAGTGTAGAACATCCGCGCCGCCGCCTTGGCATTCAGAGACTCACGGGCACCGCTCAGAACAATATGACCTGGCGCACCGCCGCGCCGCTGGCCAACCGGTCGAAGCCTTCGTTGATCTGGTCGAGCGTCAGGCGGTGCGTGATGAGCTTATCCACCGGCAGCCGGCCAGCCTTGAACAACGCAATGTAGTGCGGAATGTCACGCGCCGGCACTGCCGAGCCGAGGTAGCTGCCCTTCAGCGTGCGTTCTTCGACGACCAGATGGACGCCCGGCACATTGAGCGTGTGCGCGGGCGGCGTCAGGCTGCAGGTCACCGTGGTGCCGCCGCGCCGGGTGATGCGATAGGCGGTATCCAGCGCGGCGATGTTGCTGGCCGCCTCGATGACCACCTCGACCCCGCCCTGTGTTGCAGCGCGCACCTGATTCACCACCTCTGGATCGTCGGCGCGGAAGCCGCGCGTCGCCCCCAGCGCCAGCGCCGCATCGAGCTTGGCCGGCAGCGTGTCGAGGACGATCACTTCGCGCGCCCCGGCCGCCAGCGCGCCGAGCACCGCCGACAAGCCGACGCCACCCAGGCCGACCACGGCAACGCTCTGTCCCAGCCGCACCTGCGCCGCATTGATGGCCGCGCCGACGCCGGTCAGCACCGCGCAGCCGAACACAGCGGCAACCTCCGGCGGCAAATCGGGATCGACCTTGACCAGCGAGCCCCGGTTGCACACCGCATACTCGGCAAAGCATGACACCCCGACCTGATGGTTGAGCGGCACATTGCCGGTGCGCGACAGATGGCGATGGCCGCCGACCATCGTGCCGGCCACGTTGGCTGCCGCGCCGGGTTCGCACAGGGCAGGGCGCCCTTCGAGACAGGGCAAGCAGTGGCCGCAGCTCGGCACGAACACCAAGGCGACCGCGTCGCCACGCACCAGGTCGCTGACGCCGGGGCCAACCTCCGCGACGATGCCCGCTGCCTCGTGGCCAAGCACCATCGGCATCGGTCGCGGCCGGTCGCCATTGATGATCGACAGGTCGGAATGGCACAAGCCGGCGCCGGTGATCCGCACCAGCACTTCGTTCACCCCCGGCCCGGCCAGATTGACGGTTTCGACCGCGAGCGGCCGGCTTTGCGCGTAGGGGCGCGGGGATTCCATACGGTCAAGCACTGCGGCGCGAATTTCCATTCATGTTCTCCCCGATCCGTTAATCACCAATGCCCATTATCACTAGCGCGCGGTAGTCTCCGCAATACGCCCGATGGTCGCAACAAACCCCGGGTCCTCGCCTTGCAGCAGGCCGGGCAGCGCCGCGCGGAAATCCTCGCGCTGACACCATTCGTGCATGTAGTCCTCCCACGACTGCCACAGCCGCGCCTGCTGGCGATTCATGCTGTCCTCATACACCAGCACATAGGCGCGCTCAAACAGGCTGACCAGAATGGCGAACAGGGCGCGCTTGCGTTCCAATTGCTCTTCACTGAGGGCATCCGGCACCGCGGGTGACAGCATTCGCAGATCGGCATTGTCGATCACCAGTCGCATGAAGTCGGCATACTCGTCGGACAGCCGCAGGAAGATCTTCTCCTCGTCGTTCTGCCGGTCGCGCCGCTGATCGTACAAATAGACGCCGATGGCAAACGGCAAACCGATGACGGTGACGATATAGCTGGCCGCCTCCAGCCATTCCAGTGTGCTCATCCACCCGGCCCCGCATTAGTCATGCAACAATGATAAGTGATTGTGGCGTTTTGGTCAGCAGCACACGGCAGCGCAAATTAAGCGATACATCATTCCGCCCTCGCAACCACGCCATCCGCACAAAAGTCGGCGCCGGCGAGACGGCGTATAACAGGGCTGGCAGTACCACCCAGCATGAAACACGATAAGCTGCTTAGCCCATTGAACACATTGAGTTTCGGTGCGAATACTGTAATGCTTCGCCCTGATGCGAGCTTTGTCCTGAAAATCGGCCACAGCCATTCAGCTCTTTTCTTTTTTTCTCAACGACTTTGGATCGCATATGCGAAGGCAGCTTAATCCCCTCTTGCGCAAGCTGGGCTACGAAATATCGAAATTTACTCCGGCAACCAATTCCCTTAGCCGTCGACTACAACTAATCCGGCACCACCAGATTGATTTGCTGTTTGACGTGGGCGCCAACGTTGGGCAGTTTGGCAGGGGAATGCGGCGGCACGGTTACCGGGGACGCATCGTGTCATTCGAACCCCTTTTATCTGCTTACACCGACCTCCAAAAGTGGGTGCAACGTGATTCGCTTTGGGAATCGTTCAATATGGCGCTTGGCGACTTCGATGGCGCGGCTGAAATCAACGTATCGATGGACTCTCAGAGCAGCTCAATGCTTGGCATCCTGCCGAGCCACACTAATCGCTCTGCAGCGGCCGCATTTTCTGGCAAGGAGTCTATTACTGTTCAAAAGCTGGATACGGTTTTCGGGCCACTTGTGGGGGCAGATCGAAGCCCCTCTATTTACCTGAAGATTGATGCTCAGGGATTCGAGAAAAGAATTATCGAAGGAGCGAAAGAATCTCTGCCGAACATCACCGGCATTCAAATGGAAGTGTCGATAATTCCGCTCTATCAGGACGAATGCTTGCTGCCAGAGATGCTTAAGTTGATGGATGAGGCAGGCTATACCCTCATGTCACTGGAACCAGGTTACTGTGATCCTGAATCTGGGCAACTATTGCAAGTGGATTGCGTGTTTTTCCGGCCATAGCCAAAGTCAAAAAATCAGCAAGTCAGAATGCCGTCCCGCCAGCGCCGACTTTTGAATCACGCGATCCAGACCCCTGTTAGCTTATTCATTCACTGCTACATGAAGGTATTGGAATCATGCTGAAACTGTTCATCGCCAACAAGAACTACTCGTCCTGGTCACTGCGGCCGTGGGTGCTGATGCGCCAACTCGAAATTCCCTTCGAGGAAAAATTGGTGCCTTTCGGCGGCAAGGCGGAACCGGATCTGTTTCGCGCCTTTTCGCCTTCGGGCAAAGTCCCCTGCCTCATCGATGGCACCACCGTGGTTTGGGATTCGCTGGCGATTACCGAGTATCTGGCGGAGCAAACACCGCAAGTCTGGCCCGCGGATGCCCAGGCGCGCGCTTGGGCGCGCTGCGCGGCGGCCGAAATGCACTCGGGTTTCAACTTCCTGCGCGAATGCTGCACGATGAACTGCGGGGTGCGGGTGCGGCTCGATGCCACGCCCGCGGGATTGCAGCGCGACATCGCGCGGCTTGATGAGCTGTGGAACGAGGGTCTGGCTCGCTTCGGCGGCCCGTTTCTGGCCGGGGCGTCATTCACGGCTGCGGATGCCTTCTTTGCGCCAGTGGCTTTCCGGGTCCAGACTTACGGGCTGCCGCTGTCAGCAGCGGCGTTCCAATATGTCGAGCGCCTGCTGGCGCTCGCGCCGATGCAGGAATGGTATGCGGCAGCCTTGCGTGAAACCTGGCGCGATGAAGGACACGAGGAGGAGATCAGGCATGCCGGCACCTTGCTGGAGGATCGGCGCAGTTGATGGCCAGGCACTGTCGATAAAGCCTCCATTCCGGGCTTGACCCGGGATCCGGTGGTTTTCTTCTGGATACCGGCCTGCGCCGGTATGACGAACTTCTGATTTGTTTCACGGCGCGGAGCAGCGCCGTACTGCCAGAGCCGACTTTTGCAGCAATAATTATTCCGCGCCAAAGCGGTGGATGTGCCGGGCATCGCGCTTGGTCGGGCGGCCCTTGCGGTCCGCGCCGGGCGTCGGCGCTAGCTTGCGCTGTTCGAGCACGGCGGCGCGGCGCGCGCGGCTTGCGGCGGTTTCCTCATAGAGCAGCTGCGCTTCCGGTGCCGGGCGGCGTTGGGGGCTGAGGCCACGCACGATCAACGTCCAGCGCAGTTCGCCGACATCGATGTCGAGTTCGTCGCCAATGCGCACTTCGCGCGCGGGCTTGGCGCGTTGCCCCTGCCGGTGCACCTTGCCGCCAGTGATGGCAGCGGCAGCCAGCGTGCGCGTCTTGAAGAAGCGCGCCGCCCAGAGCCATTTGTCGAGGCGCAGACCGGCCCCGGTGTTCGGTGAGGTTGTGACTGGCTCGTTCATCGCGCGATAAATCAAGGCAGGCGGGCCGCGCTGACCGGCACGCGTTCGACGTGCGGCGGCCACACGCCTTTTCCCGCCATGCGGGCGCCTTCGAACACCAGCCAGCTTTGCCGGCCGTAGTGCGGCAGGCCGCGTTCCAGCGCCTTTATCGCTGCGGCATCGCGCCCCGCAATCACGGCATAGGGACGGCCGGCGGCATCGCGTCCCGCCCAAACCTGTGCAGTGCCGCGCTGGGGTGATGGTCTGGCCGGCAACCCAAGCCGTGCCAGCCAGGCATCGACCGATTGATCGAGGCCGACGAGCAGCACCGCGCCGGTCGCCGGCCATTCCTCGCCAACCGCTGAAGGCTTTGCATCAAGCACGCGGGCCGCGAGCACTTGCGCTACCGATCGGACCTGGGCCTCGCCGTCGGCCACGACCAGCCTGGCGCCGGGCGCGACAAAGACTTCGCGCAGGATCGGTGGCAGCAGGGCGGGGGCGACGCGGCGCCACAGATGGTAATCGGGATCGGGCTCAACGGCCTCGATGGTGGCGTCGATCCTGTCGAGGACCACGCTGGTTTCGCGTCCGCCCAGCCTGACCATGCGCAGTTCCGAACGCTGCGGATAAACCAGCCGCAACGGAACCGTCAGCGCATGCTGGCCGCTTCGGGCAAACCGCAGCGTCAATTTATCGCCGCGGCGGTCGGCTGATTTCAACCGGAGGTCTGGCGCGCCGGGAAGGTCCACCCATTGGCGGAAAAAAGCTCCCAACGATTGCCCCGAAGCTGTGGCAAAGGCCGCCTCGAGATCGGCCCAGCTGGCGCTCTGGAACTGTTTGCGCTGCCACAGCAGGCGCAGGCCGCGCTCGAAGGCGTCGCGGCCGATTTCGTCGCGCAGCATGAGGAAGACCATCGCCGCCTTGTTGTAGCCGACGATGGAACTGATACCGTGGTGGCGCGAAGTGAAGTCCTTGAGGGCGGTATCGGCGCCAGCCGGGATCGCCGCAAAGTCGCGCAGCCAGGCGAGGCGCATTTCGCGCGCGGCCTCTTCTCCTTCATCTTCCTTGTAGGCGTAATCGGCCAAAAAGGTGGTCAAGCCTTCGGACCAGTTGCCCTTTTGCCAATCCGGATAGACGCCGTTGCCCCACCAGTTGTGCAGGACCTCGTGGCCAAGCGAAGTGGCGCGGATGAAGGGCAGCCTGATCACCTCGCGGCCCAGATAGGTAAGGCTGGGCATGCCGAAGCCGGTCGGCGTCGGGCTCGACACCACGCTGAAGATGTCGAACGGATAGGCGCCGATCAACTGGCTGTAGCGTTCGAGGTAACGCGCCGAATCATCGAGATAGCCTTGCGCCAGTCCATTGGTTGCGGCAAGTTCAGGATGGAACCAGGTGCGCACCTGGATCTTGCGCCCGTCCGCCAGCTGCAGCGAGCGCTCGCTCACGGCATAGGGCCCGGCCATGAGGTCGATGCCGTCGGCCGGGTGGGGGAACTCGAATGTGGCACGATAGCCTTCATTGGTCGCGGATTCCTGCACCAGATTGCCCGGCACCAGCCCTTTCTGACCGGCCGGCAAACTGAGCACAAGGCGGTAGCTGAACAGTTGGCCGACCTCCGGGTACCAGCCCGCAGCACCGGGCAGGAAGCTGCCGTCGGGCGCGGCGGTGCCGGCGCGCTGGCCGAGCACCTGACGGTGGTCCAGCGCCTGAGCGGGTTGCAGCACTGCGCGATAGGCAATTTCCACCTGCCGGCTGCCGGCGGGCAGGGCATAGACGGCACCGGCCCGGCCCGAGAGCCGACGCGCTACCGACACCGCCCGGCCATTCACTTTCAGCGCCGTGACTTCAAATTCCGCGCCAAGGCGGAAACCGGTCAGCGGTTGATCGTCCATCAGCGTCGCGGTCGCCTGGAACTGACGGGTTGCCGGATCGAGTTGCACGTCCAGATCGAGGCGCGGCAAGGCCAACGCGGCCAGCGGCAGCCAGAGCAGCACGAAGAGCCAATGTCTCATGAAGCAGAAGGAAAGCGCGCAATGATCTCCAGTTCGCTGTTCTCGCGGCGCACCTTCATTGGCAGCCAGGTTCCGGGCGCCTGCCGTTGCACGGCGGTGCGCAGCGTCTGGATGTTCTTCACCGGCTGTCCGGCGACCTCGATGATCACATCGCCGCCCTTGAGTCCGGCCCGTTCCGCCACACTGTCCGCCATCACGCTGGCGATGCGCAGGCTGTCGCCGACCTGATCCGTCGACACGCCCAGTCGAGGTGGGTTGCTCTTGGGCTGCTCGACGAGATAGATGGCGTCGGCGAATTCCTTGCCGAGAGCCGCGCAGCCCTCGCTGCGCTCCCAGGTCAGCAGGATGCCGGCCGGCGCGATGCCGAGCTGTTTCAACTGATGCGCCACGCCGTGGCCGTTGCGCACATGGCCAGCCCCCATGATGCCGACCACCAGCGTACCGGGGTTCTTTTCCAGATGCTGCGCCATGACCTGGGCCATGGCACCGTCCCACAGGGTCTGCGCCTCGACGAAGCGCCGGAAGCCGTCCTTGTCGCGATCCTTGGCCGGATGATGGTCGAACACCATGCGCAAAGCCTTGTCGTAAGATGGACTGGGGGCCGCCGGCTTGGCCACGCCTTCCTTCTGTGTTTCGGGCACACCATCCCAGCCCTGCTTGCCCACCGCTTCGGTCAGGCTGCGCTCGACATTGAGGGCCAGCATCGGCAGGCGATTCATGCGCGCGAAATGGAACAGAGGAAGATAGTCGCGCGGGTCGAAGTTCCAGACCTTCTCCCACTCGCTGCGCTTGAGGAATTCATCCTCCGACAGCGCGCCCGCCACCCACAGGTCCAGCACCGACTGCACACGGCGCGGGAACATTTCGAAGCCAATGGCGAGGCGCGGCTGGAAGGCATACAACTGCGTCAGCGTATGCAGTTGCCAGCGATGGTCCTCGGCGCTGTCATGCGCTTCACCGAGCAGCACAACCGGCAGCCGCGCCATGCGCTCCAGCAGCGGACCGGGCTGGGTGCGCTGAGCCGCCGCCGCTTCAGGCGTCAGCCATTCCCCCGCCTGACCGCAGGGCGGCGCGAGCTGCTGCGAACCGGAACAGGAAGCGGAAAAAGTCATCAGCAAAGTTGTCGCGAGTGCAAGGAGGCGCATGCGGTGGGGTCCCCCGGAAAGATCGTGTCGAATATGGCGCGCGGACAACAATACCGCAAGTAGCGCAGTCCTGCATCGCCCGCACGGTTTCCAGACAAGGATTGAAAGTCGGCGGGACCGCAGGAAATCCCCTACCAGTAAGGAGCTCCCTAAGAAATCCTGTTGCGCACCTGGTGAAACCTCCACCACCGAGACAACTCGCCGCTCATTCCTTCAATTGGCCGCGCTGGCCGGGGGCTCACCGACAAATATCACCATATCGCTCTTCTCGGCGCCTCGTTGGGTACGCTCACCAAAAAATACCCGACCTGGAACAAGACCTTTTGGGAACATCTCGACATAGCGATCAAGCTGCGCAGCATTCACAAGGTGATCATCCTTGACCACAGGGACTGCGGTGCCTACAAGGTCATTCTCGGTGAAGACTTCGCCAAGGACTCCGCAAAAGAAACCGCCGCCCACACCACGCAGCTTAAGCGCCTGAGCGCCTTGATCAAGAAGAAACACCCCAAGCTGGAAGTGGAAATGCTGCTGATAGCGCTCGACGGCAAGGACTCATCAGGAACGGCATGGCGCAAACGCAATGAATCTGCGCCGCCCTTATGTTCGGCAGGCCGATAGGTCTATTGGTTGCCGACCGGCCGATCCGCCATCAAGCCCGGGGCATCCGTCAGCAGAAATTCCCGGAAGGTTTCGGCCACCGGCAGCAAGGCCTTTTCGGCACGATGCACGACATACCAGCGCCGTATCACCGGGGTGCCGGTAACCGGCAAGCGCACCAGACGGCCGACCTCGCATTCGAGTGCCACCGAGTGGGCGGAAATGAAAGCCACCCCCAGTCCGGCCATCACCGCCTGCTTGACCGTCTCGTTGCCGACCATTTCGATCACGTGCAGCGGCGTGATGCCGACATCAGTGAAATAGCGCTCCATCGTCGCCCTCGTGCCAGAGCCGGATTCGCGGATCAGAAAGGTCTCTTCGCCGAGTTGCGCCGGCGTCACCTGCTTGCGGCCGGCCAGCGGATGGTCGGCCGCAGCGACGATCACCAGCGGGTGGTCGGCAAAGGCTTCGGACACGGTGGTGAATTCCTGCGGCGGCTTGCCCATGATGGCCAGATCGATCTCGTTGTCGGCCAGTTGTCGCACCACGGTTTCGCGGTTATTCACGCTGAGGTTGAGTTCGACGCCCGGCTTCCTGCGGCGGAATTCCATCAGCAGGCGCGGCGTGAAGTATTTGGCGGTGCTGATCGCGCCGATCGACAGCCGGCCGCCGCGCACGCCCCGCATGGCATCCAGCGCCTCGCCGGCCTCACGCAGTTGCTGGGCGATGCGCCGCGCATGGCGCGCCACCTCTTCGCCGGCCGCCGTCAGAAAGACCTTCTTGCCAACCATTTCGGTCAGCGGCAGTCCGGCCTGCTCTTCGATCTGCTTGACCTGCATCGACACCGCCGGTTGCGTCAGATGCAATTCCTCGGCCGCGCGCGAAAACGACAAATGCCGCGACAAGGCTTCAAAGACCTTGAGCTGTCGCAGGGTGACATGCTTCATTGCAACACTCCCGTAGCCGTGCACCGCAACATTATGGGTGGCTGTCCGGTTCACGCCGTCCCGCCAGTCCCGAAAAGGGGATTTCCCGTGGTCACGCCGACTTTTGATTTATATGGTGAATCTTATCATCGCAATAAGAAGTCGTGACTGTTACTTATGGTCTCCGAACAGTATCTTTGCGACCCATGAACACACAGCAAGCCCCGCTCCAAGCACTCATCTTTGACGTCGATGGCACACTCGCCGATACCGAACGCGACGGCCACCGCATTGCCTTCAACCTTGCGTTCGCCGACGCCGGCCTCGACTGGCACTGGGACGCCACCCTGTATGGCGAACTGCTGGCCGTCACTGGCGGCAAGGAGCGCATGCGCTTCTATTGCGAGCGCCATGCACCGGCTTTCCTGCAGCAAGCGGATGCCGCTGAGCGCATCAAGGCCCTGCATGCCGCCAAGACCGCGCATTACCTGAAGCTGGTGGAAGCGGGCGCCCTCCCGCTGCAACCCGGCGTCGCGCGTCTTATCGCTGCAGCGCGCGCCGCCGGCCTGCGCCTCGCCATTGCCACGACGACCACGCCGGAGAACGTGACCAGTCTGCTGCGGGCCAGCCTCTCACCCGATGCCGAATCCTGGTTCGAGGTCATCGGCGCCGGCGACGTGGTGCCCCTTAAAAAACCCGCGCCGGACATCTACCTTTGGGTGCTGGAAAAGATGCAGCTACCGGCCAGCGCCTGCCTCGCCTTTGAGGATTCGGTCAACGGCCTCAAGTCCAGCCTTGCCGCCGGTCTGCCAACCCTGGTGACGGAAAGCGAATACACCTTCGACCATGATTTCGCGGGCGCATTTGCCGTGCTCTCCAATCTCGGCGAGCCGGGCCACCCGTTCCAGATACGCCGCGGCAATGTGCATGGCAAGACCATGGTCGACGTCGATCTGCTCAAAATCTGGCACCGCGAGGCCATCAGTAAATGCTGATCTCGACAATAAATAATCGTGACTTTTATTTATAGACCACACTCATTAAGATGGCATTACACGCTGCAACGGCATATAACACCGAATAACTCAGAGCAACTCTTACCACGCCAAGAACGAGGAGAAACACATGGACCAATCAAACCGCTACGCCGCACTGGACCTTAAAGAAGAAGACCTGATCAAGGGTGACAAGCACGTTCTGGTGGCTTATCACATGCAGCCCGCCGAAGGTTATGGCTATCTCGAAACCGCGGCGCACATCGCCGCCGAGTCTTCCACCGGCACCAACGTCGAGGTCTGCACCACCGACGAATTCACCAAGGGCGTCGACGCGCTGGTGTATTTCATCGACGAAGCCAAGGGCGTGATGAAGGTCGCCTACCCGATCGACCTGTTCGACCGCAACATGATCGACGGCCGCGCCATGCTGGTGTCGTTCCTCACCCTGTGCATCGGCAACAACCAGGGGCAGGGCGACGTCAAGTGCCTGAAGATGCACGACTTCTATGTGCCCTGGTCCATCCTGCGCCTGTATGACGGCCCGGCCAAGGACATCTCCGACCTGTGGGACATTCTCGGTCGCCCGCGCGTCAATGGCGGTTACATCGCCGGCACCATCATCAAGCCGAAGCTGGGCCTGCGCCCCGAGCCCTTCGCCAAGGCGGCCTACCAGTTCTGGCTGGGCGGCGACTTCATCAAGAACGACGAACCGCAGGGCAACCAGGTGTTCTGCCCCGCCAAGAAAGTCTACCCGCTCGTATACGACGCCATGAAGCGCGCCATGGACGAGACCGGCCAGGCCAAAATCTTCTCGGCCAACATCACCGCCGACGACCATTACGAGATGCTCGCCCGCGCCGATTTCATCCTGGAAACCTTTGGCCCGGATGCCAACAAGGTCGCCTTCCTGGTCGACGGCTACGTCGGCGGCCCCGGCATGGTCACCACCGCCCGCCGGCAGTACCCCAATCAGTATCTGCACTATCACCGTGCCGGTCACGGCGCCGTGACCTCGCCGTCCGCCCTGCGCGGTTACTCAGCCTTCGTGCTGTCCAAGATGGCCCGTCTGCAGGGTGCTTCCGGCATCCACGTCGGCACCATGGGCTACGGCAAGATGGAAGGCGCGGCCGATGACCGCAACATCGCCTACATGATCGAGCGCGACTCCGCCGACGGTCCTTACTACCATCAGGAATGGCACGGCATGAAGCCGACCACCCCAATCATCTCCGGCGGCATGAACGCGCTGCGCCTGCCCGGCTTCTTCGAGAACCTCGGCCACGGCAACGTGATCAACACCTCCGGCGGCGGTTCCTACGGCCACATCGACAGCCCGGCGGCCGGCGCGATCTCCCTGCGCCAGTCCTACGAGTGCTGGAAGTCCGGTGCCGACCCAATCGAATTCGCCAAGGAGCACAAGGAGTTTGCCCGCGCCTTCGAATCCTTCCCCGGCGATGCCGACAAGATCTTCCCCGGCTGGCGCGAAAAGCTGGGTGTCCATAAGTAATACGGACTCTGTTAAAAAGCCCCGCTGCGGCGGGGCTTTTTGCCGCAAAACTGGACTTATTTGATTGGATAGCGCCATGTCGAACAAAGACCAATACCTCGTCAAGACCGAGCCCTTCTATCAGGCCCAGGGCAAGGAAGTAACACTCTACGAAGCGGCCTACGGCGCCCGCCTGCCGGTGATGGTGAAGGGGCCGACCGGCTGCGGCAAGTCGCGCTTCATCGAATACATGGCGTGGAAGCTGAAAAAGCCGCTGATCACCGTGGCCTGCAACGAGGACATGACGGCGAGTGACCTGGTCGGCCGCTATCTACTGGAAGCCAATGGCACGCGCTGGCTCGATGGCCCGCTGACCACCGCCGCGCGCATCGGCGCGATCTGCTACCTCGACGAGATCGTCGAGGCACGCCAGGACACCACCGTGGTGATCCACCCATTGACCGACCATCGCCGCACCCTGCCAATTGACAAGAAGGGCGAACTGCTCGAGGCGCACGCCGATTTTCAACTGGTGATTTCCTACAACCCGGGCTACCAGAGCCTGATGAAGGACTTGAAGCAGTCCACCAAGCAGCGCTTCACCGCCTTCAGTTTCGATTACCCGCCGCCCGAGCTGGAAATCGGCATCATCTCTCGCGAAACCGGCCTCGCCGAGGGCACCGTCGCCAAGCTGGTCGCCATCGGCCAGACCGGGCGCAACCTCAAGGGCCACGGGCTCGACGAGGGCATTTCGACGCGGCTGCTGGTGCATGCCGCCACCCTCATCAAGCGCGGCGTCGAAGCCGGCGACGCCTGCCGCATGGCGCTGGTGCAACCGATCACCGACGACCCGGACATCCGTGCCACGCTCGAACACGCGATCGATACCACCTTCATTTGACGGCATGTCGTCGGGCAACGCGGCTTGACCGCCTTGTTGCGCCAAACAACGGGAGCGCGGAATTGAGGCCATGACCGAAACCGAATACCAGCACCCTTTGATGAAAGGCTATTGGGACCGCCTCGACTGCGGTTTCCCGCAGGTCGCCGATGTCTTCGAGGACTGCATGGCAGAAGCCCTGGCCGTGCTCTCCCTTGAGGACGTCGAACACTATCTGGATGCCGCCGGCGCCCTTGGCAAGATGGGACGCGGGGCCGATCCGGTGCTGGCGTTCCTGGAGAAATGGCCCGCCGTCGCCGCGGCAGCCGGCAGCGACATGCTCACCCCGGTGATGGCCTTCATCGGCGCCATGCAGAAATCGCCCAACAGTCAGGCGATCACCCCCTTCCTGCAAACCTTGGGCGCGGTGGCCCGCCGCCTGCAATCGGGCGGGCAGTTGCAGCGCTACCTCGACATCGCCGGCGACCTGATGAAGCGCACCACCGGCTCGATCCACGGCCAGCACATCACCGTCCCCAGCCCCGGCCTGCCCGATTTCTTCGAGCAGGCGCCGCGGCTGGTGGGACTGCTGTCAATCTCCGGCCTGAAAAACTGGGTCGATTACGGCGTTCGCAATTACCGCAACCACCCCGAGCGGCAGCAGGATTACTTCGGCCTGCAACTGGCCGACAGCCTCGCCGTGCTGCAGCGCGAGCGCCACGGCACGCTGTTCGCCGACGTCGAACGCAAGCTCGACCTCTATCTGCGCGCCCTGTGGCAGGACGGCGACCAGCTGGTACCCTACTCAACCGCCTTCGACGAACTGCGCAAGCCGATCCCCTACTACGACAAACTCGGCATGCGCATCCCTGACGTGCTCGACGATGCGCATGGCATCAGCGGTCTCGACCGCTACCGCGCCATCCTTGCCCACATGGTCGGCCACCGCCGCTGGAGTTCCACTCAGATCGCCGACAACTGGAGTCCCTTCCAGCGCATGGCGGTCGAATTCTTCGAGGACTGCCGCATCGAAAACCTGCTGATCCGCGCCTATCCTGGCTTGCGGCGGATCTTTCTCGCGCTGCACCCCAAACCCGTCGCGGCTGCCTGCGATCCGGAGACCACCTCCTGCCTGCGCCACCGCCTGGCCATGCTCTCGCGCGCGCTGATCGATCCCGAACACGGCTACACGGATGCGGACCTGCTGGAGTTCGCCGGGCGCTTTCACGAACTGCTGGCTGGACGCGAATCCACCACGGCGGAAATCGCCGACCTGGCGCTCGCCTACGTCACCAAGACGCGCCGCCAGAGCGACCAACTCGCCCGCGTGCATTTCGACGATACGGTTATCGACTACCGCGACGACAACCGCCAACTTTGGCGCTTCATCGAGGAGGATGACGAGGGCGAGGTCGTCGATCAGCATCGCAAAATGGACAAGGGCGAGGAACTAAAAAGCCTGCCGCCCCGCCATTACCCCGAATGGGACAGCCCCAGCCAGACCTATCGCCCCGACTGGACCAGCGTCTACGAAGCCCTGCACGCCAAGGGCAATCCCGCCGACATCGACAAACTATTGCTGAAACACGCAGCGCTGGCCAAGCAGCTCAAACGGCTGCTCGACCTCATCAAGCCGCAGGAAAAAGTGCGCATCCGCTATCAGGAGGAGGGCAGCGACCTCGACCTCGATGTCGCCATCCGCTCGCTGATCGACTTCAAGGGCGGCGCGCAGCCCGACCCGCGCATCAACATGAGCCACCGCACCGACGGGCGCAACATCACCGTGCTGCTGCTGCTCGACCTGTCCGAATCGCTCAACGAAAAAGCCGCCGGCGGCCAGCAGACCATCCTTGAGCTCAGCCAGGAAGCCGTCTCGCTGCTGGCCTGGGCCATCGACTGCCTCGGCGACCCCTGCGCGATTGCCGGCTTCCATTCCAACACTCGCCACGAGGTGCGCTACCAGCACATCAAGGGCTTTTCGGAACGCTGGGACGATACCGTCAAGGGCCGCCTGGCCGCCATGGAAGCCGGCTGGTCCACCCGCATGGGCGCGGCCCTGCGCCACGCTGGCCACTACCTGGCGCCGCGCCGCGCCGACAAGAAGATCCTGCTGCTGCTCACCGATGGCGAACCCGCCGACATCGACGTCAGCGAACCCGACCACCTGCGCGCCGACGCCAAAAAAGCCGTCGAAGAACTCGCCACGCAAGGCATCACCACCTTCTGCCTCAGCCTCGACCCCAAGGCCGACGAATACGTGCGCGAAATCTTCGGCAACCACTGGCGCGTCCTCGACCGCATCGAACGCCTGCCCGAACAGCTACCGCTGCTGTATCTCAGCCTGACGCGCTGAGCGCGCAAAAGTCGGCGCTGGCGGGACGGCACTCATGTCGCTGTCGTTGGGTCGAAATAAACGTCCGGGAAAGCCGGGCTAGCTCAGTCCCCCATTTACATGGGGCAGTTGGGCATGGCCATTTCAAGGACTGGTGCGTCGGTATTCATAGCCTTTGGATTTCATGCATTCGCCCCAGGCCTGCCGCAGTCTATGAATTGCAGCTATATCGTTTGGATCCTCGGTGCACTTTGCAGCTTGTATTTCTGCCGGAGTGAAGTCCGGTCGGTCGGCTGAAGTTATATTCGGTGCGGCACCGCAGGCCCAAGAGTCCCGGCGTTTCTGCTCGACCGTCCCGCCTTCCTTGACCCAGTATTCGCCATAGGACTTGATGGATTTCTGGTAGTCGCTAAACTCTTTGCCGCTAGCAACCAGAATGGTCGTATTACACCCCGTCAGCAACAAGCCAAGATAAGGAACTATCCATAGGAGTCGCTTCATTTCACGGCTCCCAGTAGGATAGAGATGGCCTTCCAGACTTCCGGTGGCAGAAATTCCGCCATGGCAAAGGGTGTAGAGGGAACAATGGCAACCGCCGACCATGTGTTGTATGACGTTCGCTCCGCATCCGTCATCCCCCGCCTGATATTCCCCTGCTCCTCATAGAGGCCGACCCCCTGCCCGCCGATGTAGTCATGCGTGCCGGCAAAGGCTTTGAATACCCGATCGATCACCCCGCCCGCCGTGTAGGCGTACCCCGCAAAAGTGGGCGTCCCGCCCCGCAGTCCGCCGGTGACGCCGGCCAGCTTCTTGCCTTCATCGGTTGCGAGGAAGGCGGCGAGGGACATTGGTTTGCCTTTGTCATCCTCGGCAATGAACTGAACCTGGTTTTTGTCATTTAGTTGCAATTGGGTCTTGCCGTTGGCATCCAGTGCATCCGTACCGTCTGCATTTTTTCTCACCTCACACCGCTTGTTATCCGCCCCGCAAATCCCGTCAAAGTCAAGCCGTGTGCCGGCAAGATCGATGTCCTGCCGCAGCTTGTTTTCCTCTCCAGGGCGGAGATTGTTTATCACCTTCCCGTAAGCGTCCACTATGCCCTTGGTCTTCATCGAGTCCTCGACTGAAATCCGGTGCATCTC
>VMSX01000007.1 GCA_013791905.1 Rhodocyclaceae bacterium
ATGCTGCTGTTCCTGGCCATGATGGGCATCCGCGCGGCGGGGACTCAACGGCTTTGCGGCCTCGAAGGCCTCCGGAATCCTCAGTCTCTCCCACCGCCGGTTCGACCGTTTTGCCATCACTCTTCTCTCTCCAGCAACCGCGAGTTGAAATCCAGACAAGCGCCAGCGAAACTTCAAGCCGTTGCTGTCAGGCCATGCTGACTATCGTAGGTTCCGCCCCGAACCAGCAGCGCCCAGACGATGCGCGCCATCTTGTTGGCCAGCGCCACTGCCGCCACGTTCTTGTGCCGTCGGGTTGCGACATTCATCACCCAGCGGCTGCGCGGGTCGTCCTTGCGTCCGGCCACGCGAAGCACCGCGCGCGCACCATGAACGAGCAGCGTACGCAGGTAGCAATCGCCGCGCTTGGTGATCCCCAGCAAGCGCTCCTTGCCGCCGCTGCTGTGCTGCCCCGGCGTCAGCCCCAGACTGGCCGCCAGGTCGCGTCCGCGGGCAAACTGCCGGGCATCGCCCACCGCCGCCACCAAGGCGGTGGCGGCCATCGGGCCAATGCCGGGAATGCTCTGCAGGCGCTGGGCCGTTGCGTCGGCAACAGCGACCTGAGCAATTTCCGCATCGAGTTCGGCGATGCGGGTATCGAACGTTTCCAGGTCTTGCCGCAACCCACCCAGGACGCGCCGGAACAGGCCGCTCAGACCGTTCTCCGCGTCTTCCTGAATCTCGGGGATGGCGCGCCGCAACGTGCCAATGCCGGTCGCCACCACGATGCCGTACTCGCTCAGCAGGCCGCGTATCTGGTTGGCCTTGGCCGTGCGTTGCCGGACCAGCTCACTGCGGATGCGGTGCAGCGCTTGCACGTCCTGTTGCGCTGCGCTCTTGACGGCGACGAAGCGCATGTTCGGGCGCCCGACGGCTTCGCAGATCGCTTCAGCATCGTTGGCGTCGTTCTTCTGGCTCTTGACGTAGGGTTTGACGAACTGTGGCGGGATCAGCTTGACCGTATGCCCCAGCCGGCACAGTTCGCGCGCCCAGTAGTGCGCACCGGCGCACGCTTCCATGCCGATCAGACAGGGCGCCTGTTTGGCAAAGTAGCTGCGCATCTGCCGGCGCGAGAGCGCTCGCTTGACCTGCACCTGCTCGTGCCGATCCACACCGTGTACCTGAAACACCTGCTTTGCCAAATCCACTCCAAAGCGCGTAAGGTTCATCTCGGACTCCTTCCTTCGTTTGACTGGTTGGTAACAACTCCAGTCTGGCACATCGAGGCCGGTAGAAGGGAGGAGTCCATCCCATTGGCTTGCGGCGGAATGACGAAACCTGAATTAATCAGCGTCTCCATGGGTGCTGGATTAGCCCGAACGAAAACTGCGGACCGTTCCTCAATTGGCAGCCAGCGCATGTGGATCGAATGCATACGAAAGGCAGTCGCTCCACATCAGCAATTCTCATATCCGACCTCGACACGCAGTGGCGCGCGCAGCGTCTGTAGCACAACGCACGATTTCTCGGAAGCCACCTTGAGTTGATCGAGCAGACGCAGGTCCGTTCCTGGCTTCGCTCGCATCCGCACATTGCAGCGCATTTCCAGAAAGCCGACCGGAACCTGCCGATCGACCATCATGGTGCCGCGCACGTCCACGTCGCCTGCCACATTGACTTCAAGGAGCTCAAGTTCCACACCCAGCAGATTGGCGATCATTCGCATCGACGAATCCTGGCACGCGGCAAGTGCGGCGCACAACACATCGCCAGGAGTGGGGGCATCGTGTGGGCCACCGAGTGCCTTGTGCACGCTGATTGGCACGGCCGCACCGCAACCGGGCATGGGCACCACCAACGAATGGAAAGGGTCACTCAAGTCTACCCCGGACGTTTGCCCGTGGTCGGCGACCAACGCGGTGCCGGGATCTTTCTTGTAGCGGTCCCTTAATGGTGTCTGTGCTTCTCGTACATTGGCTGTATTTGTCGTCATGGTTTTCGTCCTTCACAAAGGTTGTTAAGTTACCGGGAGATCACGACCTCCAGATAGTCGGCCGGAACGACCATCGTGCCGTCCGTTGCCCGGTCATGCCGTCCGATCAAACTCTTGAGGTCCTTGCGCAGGGATGCCCCGGCGACTTCATCGAGTGCCTCAAACGCTTTCACCATGGGCCCATAGAAAGCGCTGAAGATGTCGATCCAGTGTTCCGGTGAGTGATAGCGAAACGTGAATTTGCGTGGCGTCACTTCGATCGCCGACGCGTGCGCCCCGAACTGCTTGTCGAGAAAGGCCTGGGTGCCCCAGGCGACCGAGGGGTTGACGCCCGGCGGCGGTGGCACATGCCGGCCGACAGTCTTGAGAATTTGACCGACGAAACTGTCGGGCGTCCAGTTGGCAAGCCCGATCTTGCCGCCTTTCTTGCAAACCCTGATCAACTCCGCTGCCGCTTGTTGCTGGTTGGGGGCGAACATCACCCCGAAGGTGGAGACCACATTGTCGAAGCTGGCATCATCGAACGGCAGGGCTTCCGCGTCGGCTTCGCGGTAGTCGATGGCCAGCTTCTCCGCGGTAGCGCGAATCCTCGACTGTTCGAGCAGCGCGGGCACGTAATCGGTCGATACCACCTTACAGAAGCGGCGCGCCGCCGCGAGCGAGGCGTTGCCGTTGCCGGCAGCCACATCGAGTACGCTCTGGCCGGAGCGAATGTCCATCGCTTCGCACAGCGCTTCGCCCGTGATCTGCAGCGTGACGCCGATGCGGCCATAGTCGCCCGATCCCCAGGTCGCCTTCTGTTTGGTCTTGATGGCGGTGTAGTTCGTCGCAGTGCTGGTTGCTTCCAGGGTTGCGGTTGTCATGTCTGTCTCCTTGGTGTCTGATGGGTGTTTTCATTTGATCGACTGGTGGCCAGGTCAAATGCTGTGGCCAACCGTCAGGAGCAAGACTAGGCAACCCCGCGCCACGGCGCTTGAGGAAAGCATGTGCTTTTGGGGGGGATTGCCGGTGGCGGTTGCCCCGGCACCCGGCAGGCCTATTTGCGGCCGAGCAGATCCATGCCGAGTTTCGGGCCCAGCAGCGGGACCACTTGGGCGGCCTGCAGATCGGGCATGATCCGGCAGGCCTCATCCAACGCCTTGCGCGCCAGCACCGGCTCCTTGCGTAGCAGATGAATCCCGGCCACAACCACCCGTGGCAGGTAGTTCCGATCATCGCGCTGACAGGCCAGCTCGCCCTGATTCAAGGCACCCTCCAGATCCCTCGTCTGCATGAGCGCCAGTGCCAACAACGCGCCCCAGACGGACAGCCGGCTGTCGAGGGGGGAGATGTCAATGCCATGCTTGAGATGCCGGATCGCCTCCTCGACCTGCCCAGTGAGCAGACAGGCCGAACCCAACGAGGCCCACGCCTGGGCATTGGCTGGATTGATTTCAACGGCATTGCGCAGGATCGGCAACGCCCGATCCGGATAACCGATATCTGCCAGCGCACAACCGGCAAACCCGAGCACCGTCGAGTCCATGCTGTCGAGTTCGAGGGCGTGCTCGGCGGCGTCAAGCGACTCGCCCCGGGTCTTTTCGCGGTCGCCAAGCAGTCCGATGCGATCGCCAAGCCCGATCACCAAGGCTAGATAGGCGTGGGCAAGCGCAAAATCCGCAGCGAGCCCGCAACTGCGGCGCAGCAACGCGGCTGTGGTGGTGAAGGAATCGGGATGCCAGCCCTTCAGGGCCAGAATGCTGCTTGCTTCAAGAAACAACTCCTGGGCATTCGGCTCGCCGTCGGCGGCGCGAACCGTGTTGTAGATCGCGCGGTGCAATTGCGGCTCCAGCTTGGCGATGACGGCCGTGACCGCGTGATCGAGGGCCGCATCGGCTGGCCCCGGCACGGAGAACTGCTCGGCCCACAGTTGAAAGCCGGCTTTCGCATCGGCAAGCTGGACGTTGATGCGGTAACCACCGTCGTGGGTCTGCAACTTGCCTTCCAGAACATAATCGACGCCCACGTTCTCGTAGAACTCGCGCGCAGTCGGCGTGATGTCCCTGCCGACGTAACTGGAGGCCTGATTACTCAAGCGCAGCAGCGGAATCCGGGTGAGCACCGTGGCGAGGCCACTGCTCAGGCCATCGACCAGGCGCGCCGTTTCAGGATCACCGGACAAGGTGCGAAAAGGAACCACCAGCAAAGCCGGGCCAAGGTGGCCGCGCCGCGCCACCAGGGTTGATGCGGTATCGGATGGAACGTCGACAGCTTCGACGTCGGTGGCAAAGCGGAACCCGCGTCCGCGGACAGTCTCGATGAAGCGTTGCGCGTCGCCGCTGTCGTCGAGCGCCTTGCGCGCGCTCTTGATGCAGGTCGACACCGTCGCATCCGACACCACGCGCTTGGGCCATACGGCCGCAATCAAATCATCGCGGGAAAATATGTGTCCCGGATTTCTTGCGAAATGCGCCATCAGATCGAACACTTTCGGTTCGATCTTGCGCGGCTGCCCATTTCGGCGCAGTTCGAAACGATCGAAATCCAGCTCAAACTCACCAAAGGTCAGGATCACACGCAATCTCCAGGCCGCTACAGCTTGCAGCTCATCACAATATCGCAGATGAACCGGGAAGTTGCAAATTGCCTTGACACCAGCATGGGCATCGAAAATCAAGAGAAACCAGGGGCGACGTACCCTGGCAAACTGCGCATGGATTGCCGCTAGCCCCAAGTCAGCTGTTGGAGGCGGCAGACCGGCCGTTCCGCTGAGCGGACATCGACCGTGAGTCATGGCAGCCCAGACACCGATGTCGACTTCGGCCGAGAACCAGAAGCGCTACCATCTTGCAAACCATCACCGTTCGGTCACAGTTGTTGTTCTTTGAAAAGTCGGCGCTGGTGGGACGGCGTGCGCCGCGGCCGCGGTCATGCAGTCCCTCGCCGAGGGAACTAAGGCCACCAACCACAGTCTTCATTCACTCGCCAAAGCATCCAGCAGGCTTTCCACTGGTTGCTGCCAAGCAATTTATCTTTGCCCATTTATGAAAATGCCATGAGCAACTACCTCTCCGCGACCGTGACGTCGGTGCATCACTGGAACGACTCGCTCTTCACTTTCCGCACGACGCGCGATCCAGGCTTGCGCTTCGTGAATGGCCAGTTCGTCATGATCGGCATCGAGGTGGCGGGCAAGCCCCTGATGCGCGCCTACAGTATCGCCAGCGCGAATTACGAAGATCACCTGGAGTTCTTCAGCATCAAGGTGCCGGAGGGTTCCTTGACTTCCCGCTTGCAGCATTTGCAACCCGGCGATCCGCTGTTCATCAGCAGGAAGCCAACCGGGACGCTGGTGCTGCGCGACCTTAAGCCCGGGCGGCGCCTGTTCATGTTCGCCACCGGCACCGGCTTGGCGCCCTTCATGAGCCTGATTCACGATCCAGAAACTTATGAGCAGTTCGAGAAGGTCATCTTGGTACACGGGGTGCGCCGGGCCAATGAACTGGCATATCACGACTATATCGAACAGGACCTGAAGGACCACGCGTATCTGGGCGAGCAGATTCGCCAGCAGTTGGTGTATTACCCGACCGTCACCCGCGAAGCGTTCCGCAACGAAGGACGCCTCACCGACCTGGTCGATTCGGGCAAGCTGTTCGCTGACTTGAACGAACCACCGCTTGACCCGGTGACCGACCGGGGCATGATCTGCGGCAGTGCGGCCATGCTGAAAGACACTGCGGCGATGCTGGACAAATACGGCCTCAAGATTTCACCGCACAGCGGTGTCGCGGGTGACTATGTGATTGAACGCTCATTCGTTGGTTGAGCGCTGAGCCGGGATAAGAACTGTCGTCCCGCCCCATGCGGCTGCGGGCTTATTTTGGATTGATGCTGAGGGTTAGCCAGATCATGGGCGAGGTCTGGTTGACCGGGGTGTTGCCATGGAGAAACTGTTCCGCCCGGTCGGTGATTTCCTGATGGCGGCCGCCCAGGTTGGTCGCCGTCAATGCCATGGTAACTGCCGAGGCGCCGACGTTCATGCTGCGGGCCAAACGCGCGTCGATCGTCGTATAGGTTTTGGACACATACGTGCTGGTCGGCACGAAGCCGGACCCGCCGGCCAGCGGACCCATGTGCAGCGCGGTCAGGGTGCTCGACCAGTTGCCGCCCCAGTCCTGTATCCAGCTCAGGCTGGCGGTATAGGGTGCGGTCAACTGGCTGACCGATCGATCACTGGAACCGCGATCGATCATCGTGTGACTGAAGAGCAGGCGCGTGCCGGCACGCGGGGTGCTGTCCACCTGGTATTCGAGCCCGCGCAGAACCACGGCGGTGTTCAGGTTTTCATAGCGTGCCGAGGGCAAGCTGCCGGATAGCAGCGGGGCAGTGTCTTCGGGATGCGAAACCCGCGTGATGTAGTCGGCGATGCGCTCCATGAACAACCGCACATCAAGTCGCGTGCGCCAGGTCTGGAACTGGCTCAGGTAACCCAACTCCAGGCTGTCCATGCGCGACGCCCGCAAATCGGGATTGGGCATATAGGGATGGACCAGCAGCGCCCCCTGATAAGTGGCGCGCACATCCCCATTGCGCTCGAACATGGTGGGTTGCCGCCAGGCGCGGGCATAGCCGAAACGCAAGGTATCCGCTGGACTCAGCTGCCAGTTGGCGAACAGGCGCGGCGAGAGCTTGGGGGCATCGCTGTCGAATTTTTCGATCAGGGCATTGGCGTTGAGGCTCCAGTCCGGCTTGAACCGCCACTCCAGCAGACCGAAAGCGCGCGTCATGCTGGAGTGCTGATGCGGCGCCCCATAGTAGAGAAATGTCGAATCCATCTGGTCATGGCGTGCTTCCAGGCCCCAGACGGCGCGGAGCGAATCCGACAGCGCAAGGCGATGCTGCAATTCGATGTTGTTGCGCACGCTGCTGCGATTGCGATCGAGCGGCACCTGGTAGTTGAAGGGAGGCGGTGCCGTCGCAAACCAGGCTTCGTCGGTTCTGTCCTGGTTGCGGTAGTAGTGCAGCAGCCATTCCTCGTTGGGCCCGGGCGTATGCCGCCATTGCAGGTGCAGGGCGGCATTGGTGCTGTCGGCCCGGCGCTCGGCATTGTTGCCGAAAATGGAATCGGGATAGCCCAAGCCGCGGCTGCCGTCGCTGGCGGCCAGCCGGAACATAATCTCGTCGTTATTGCTCAGGCGCTGGTCGCCGCGCAGGGAAAAGACGTTGTAGCGCATGGCGTCATGCAGGCCGGCAAAGCCTTGGTCGCCCTTGGTCTCGGCGTTGAGGCGCAGACTGCCGGCACCCATGCTGCCGCCCAACTCCAGACCGAGATCGCGGATGCCCCGCGTGCCGGCACGCACTGCCAGCTTCTTGCCCGGGCTGTCAGTGCTGTCCCGCGTGATGATGTTGATCACGCCGAGAAAGGCATTGGCACCATAAGCGGCTGAGTTGGTGCCACGCACGACTTCAATACGTTCGATTTCCTCGATGGTGATCGGCAAGGCGCTCCAGTCAACTCCGTCCATGTTTCCGGGGGAATAGACGGAGCGGCCATCGATCAGCACCTGCATCCATGACGGATAATCGTTGCCCATGCCATGGTAGGTCACCCAGTTGCGACTGCCCCGCTCCTGGCCAACTTGCATGCCGGGCACCAGCCGGAGCAGGCGCGGAATGTCGCGGTAGCCGGTGGCCTTGATCAGTGCGCGATCAATGACCGTCACGGCCGCTGGCGCCTCGTTTTGCGGCTGATGCAAACGCGAAGGGGTCAGGACGATGGGCAGGTCGGCCAGGAAGGGATCTTCCTCTGTTGCGGCGGCATGCGTGCCCAGGCTGCAGAGCACGCAGCCGACTAAGACAATGAGGAAGCGTTTCATAGCCTGGCAATCAAGCATCTCGGGGGGAACTACCCATCACCGCGAACATGCGCAGGCACATCAGGCGACTCATCATTGGCAGGCGTGGAAAAACCGGTTTGTACGGCGATTGTTATTGTGGTGATGAAACGGGATTTATTCTAACCAAACAGTTAAAGAAGCGCTGATTAACCCCACTTTAGTCATTCCGACGAAAGCCGTATTCCATGAAAATCAACGCTCTGGACACCGGCCTGCGCCGGTGTGGCGGACTTAATCAGTACTTTTTTGAATAGTGCCACGAAAAGGCATCCGATAGCCGACAGGGGCATAATGGTCAGTCTCATTACCGACCGAGCATTTTTTTGGCGATAGACATGAAGGAAACCATCTCCGCCCGACAAATCGAACAGGGCATGTTCGTGACCGAACTGGATCGCCCCTGGCTGGAAACGCCTTTCTTGCTCCAGGGCTTCCTGGTCGACGACGCTGCGCAGATCGCCGAGTTGCAGAAATACTGTGCTTCCGTGACCATCGATCGCAGCCGTTCCATCGGGCCGCATTACGCTGCCGTGCGCTACAAAGTCAATGGCCGTCACCCTGACCGGGCTTCCGGCACCGCGGTCGCCGTCAAGACGACCCCGGACAGTTTTTACACCGTCTGCCGAACCCTCCGCGAGAAACCCCCGCAGCGGAGTGCCAACAGGACGGTGCCGCAAGTCTTCGGTCACGACAATCAGAGTCAGCTCGAAACCGAACTTTTATATTCCGCACCGCTTGTCGACGATGTCAAGAACAAGCTCCAGTCGATCCGCCAGTCAATCGATGCGAATATCTCGGACAAGATCAAGGCAGTCGTCGAGCTGGTAGCCGAAATGGCCGAGTCTATAGAGCGTAATCCCGACGCCATGATCTGGCTGACCCGGTTGCGCTCTTCCGACGAGTACTCCTACGACCATGCCGTCGATGTATCCGTCCATCTCATGGTGCTGTCCCGTTTTCTCGGCATGCCAGCGAAGACCGTGGAACTGCTCGGCCAGGTCGGGCTGATGCAGGATATCGGCAAGATCAACCTGCCCGAGTCGCTACTCAGAAAGCAGGAAGCGCTGACCGACGAAGAACTTGTCCTGGTGCGCACCCATGTTGCCAGTTCCATCGAGATTCTGCTCGACCAGCCCGATTTCTCCCACGAGGTGCTGAATATCATCGGCAGCCATCATGAACGCTTTGATGGCAGCGGCTATCCGCGCCGCATTCAGGGGGAAAAGCTCGGCCTGCATGCCGAACTGTCCGGCCTGATCGATTGTTATTGCGCCATGCTGCGCCAGCGTGCCTATTGTTCGGCCGTTTCCAGCCAGCACGCACTGGAGCAACTGATTGCCATGCGCGACAAGAAGTTCCGCGCGCCGCTGGTCGATCAGCTGATCCAGTGCATCGGCCTTTACCCTATCGGCACACTCGTTGAATTGAACAGCGGGGAGGTCGGCGTGGTGATCCAGCAAAACCAGGTTCGCCGGCTGAAACCGCGCGTCATGATCGTGCTCGGCCCCGACAAATCCATCGAACGCCGGCCCCGCACGCTTGATTTGATCATGGATCCCGCCACCGGCACCGGTGCGCCATACCACATCGTCCGTTCATTGCCGATGGATGCCTACGGGATCAATCCCGCCGACTTCTATCTTGGCTGACGTGGTGACCAAATCATCGACCGGGTTTGACGACCAGCGCGTCGTCGATCATGTCACCGGGCTACCTCGCCTGCCTGCCGCGCAGGTCGACATCGCGCAGCAGGTGAAACAACTCGCGCCCCAGCGTTGCCTCGGCATTATCAGCTTTGCCATTCTTCCCGATCCTGCCCTGTTCCGTCTTGCGCCGGAAGCCGACCGCAGCCTGCGCATGGAGATCACGCGGCAGCTGGCCAACGCGCTGCGGCCGCAAGACGGGCTATATGCGGCAGACCATTGGGAATGGCTGATCATCCTTCCCGACTTGCCCAGCGGCGCGCCGCTGCTGCTGGGGATGATGAAGTTCGAGACCCTGTTTGCCAATCCCCTGCCTTTCGGCGTCGACAGTTTCCTGGCGCTGCAGGTCGCCTGCGGCGGTGCCCTGCTTCCCGACGACGGGGAGGACCCCCGGCATCTCATCCAGTCGTCCCGCATCGCCTGTCTGAGCGCCAAGCGCAACGGCATCGGGCATGCCACATTCGACCCGGCCATGGAGCATATCGACAAAGCCCAGCAGCAACTGCTTGTCGAACTACCGCGGGCGCTGGCAGGTTCGCCAGGTCTTTCGCTCTACCTGCAACCGCAGATTGATTTGTCCGACGGTAGCTGCATCGGTTGCGAAGCGCTGCTGCGCTGGCAGGCAGAGTCCGGTGAGCAGATCCCGCCCGATCGTACCCTGGCCGCCGTGGAACACCTTGGGCTACGCAGCACATTCAACCGCTGGATGCTGCAGCAGGCGATCCAGAATCAGCATCGGCTGCAAGCTGAAAACATCGCCGTCATCCTGTCGATCAACCTGTCGGCCAACGACCTCCTCGACCCCGAGTTGCTCGACCTCATCAAACAGACCCTCGCCACCTGGGAGGTGCGTCCGCAAAGCCTGCTGTTCGAATTGACCGAAACCCAGATGATCGAGGATACCGAACAAGTCATCGATGTCTTGCGCAGCATGCGCAATCTCGGGTTTCAGTTATCCGTCGATGATTTCGGCACGGGCTATGCAAGCATGAGCTATCTGCAGCGACTGCCTGTTCAGGAAGTCAAAATCGACCAGAGCTTCGTGCACCATGCGGAAACTTCCGAGCGCGACCGAGAAATCATCGCCTCCATCGTGCAACTCGCCCATCGCCTCGGCATGCTGGTGGTGGCTGAAGGCGTCGAGACGGTGGAAACAGCGAAGATAGCTGCCCAACTTGGCTGTGACCGGGCACAGGGCCATCTTTACGCCCCCGCCATGCCTCTGGAGGAGTTTATTGTCTGGTGGCGCAAATATAAAGACCGCGGGTAAAAGTCGGCGCTGGTGGGACGGCGTGTCCCGCATGCACACAGGTCCCGGCTCAACCCGTGTGCCAAGGCTGCCGCCACTTAGCCGGAGAAAGTCGCCGGCGGCAGGACGGCGCGATTGACGTTCAACTGAAAGATGTCGGGGCGGGCATAGTGGCCCGCGACATCGAATGAGCGCCGCGCATGCGCGGCGCGGGCCGGGTCGATCTCGGCGTAGAGCACCTCCTGCTCCTGGTGCAACGGGCCGGCAACGGGGCCACCGAAAGGTTCGAAGACGACGGCGTCGCCGTCACACAGCCATTCGTCGGCGCCGAACAGCTTGTCGCGCTGCGGAAAATCTGGCGGAATGTCACGGCTATGCAGCGCGGTGGCGAGGCTGACGACCCAGCAGCCGCCTTCACGGGCAATGTGCCGCAGGGTTGCGCGCCATCCTTCGCCGCAGTCCCAGGTGGGCGCGACCAGCACTTCCAGGTTCTGTGCATACAGCGCGAAACGCGCCAGCGGCATGTAATTTTCCCAGCAGAGCAGGCAGCCGATGCGGCCGACGGGCGTGTCGACAACCCGCAGCCCACTGGCGTCGCCCATGCCCCAGACCATGCGCTCGGGGTTGGTCGGCATTAGCTTGCGATGCCGGTTCAACAGCTTGCCGTCGGGCCCGATGACGACCACGGTGTTGAACAGCGTGCTGCCGCTGTAACGCCGGTCAATCTCGTTCATGCCGCAGATCACCGTGATGTTGTGCTGGTTGGCGGCCTCGGCGATCGGCGTCAGCGCACCGCCGTCGATGTCGACGGCGGTGTCGCGCAAGCGGTCGTGGATCTCGCCGGACAGGCCCATGTCACCTCCCGGCTTGAGTCGCCAGATCCAGGTTGGGTAGCCGGGCAGAAAGGCCTCCGGAAAAACTGCAAGCTCCGCGCCCGCTTGCGCCACTTGCTCGATGCTGGCGACCGCGCGCGCAATGCTCGCCGCCAGGTCGAGCAGCACGGGTGGGTTCTGGATTACGGCGATTTTGTGGGTCATGTAGTCACCTCTTGGGGTTAGGTTTGTCCGAATTCGGTATCGTTCAACGTGAGGGTGAAGCGGGGCCGCTGGCGCACCAGCTTGAGCGTCAGTATTCCGCCCACCGGATGCCGATAGCGGCCCGGTCGTTCTATTCCGGCAAACTGACCCCGGAACCACCCGCTTCGCTCGGGAGGTCTTTCATCTTCGGCAGTCCGTCATGGATGTGCAGCACGGATTCCTGATAGTGCACGTGGACGCCGGGCTCAAATGGCAGGTCAGGAATGATCGCGGCGCACACTTCCGTCAGTGCCATTCCCGGATGTTCCGTGAAGACGTGACCTCCGCAACTCCTGCACCACTTCCGATCGCTGTTCTTCGTCCGGTTGGAGGTGCCGATACTTTCTGCACCGTGCGTGACCCGGATGGCCTCGGGCTGCCACAAACTGAAGGCGCTGACCGGAGCCGCCGACCATAGCCGGCATGATTCGCAATGGCAGTAACCCATCAAGACCGGGTCACCCGTGACGGTGAAACGCACTTCGCCGCAAAAACAACTTCCAGAATAGGTCTTATCTGTTTTCATGATGTATCTCCTTATGTGTTGACTAACAACAGCTGCGGGGAATGACTCCAGCGCTCAGCTGCTCACGCCAGCGTCTGCGGCCCTCCTGACGCTTGAAGCGGCCGCCGGCCAGCTGCAATAACCAGTTCGCACGGTCCGACGAAGCCATCCGCTCCGTCGTAACGCGCCAGTGCCTGCTCGATTTCGCTCCACACACTGTCCTGCGCCGGTGCGTCCAGCCCGCCCAACATCTGATGAAGAGCACCGAAGGACTCCCGCTCGAAACGGACGCATTCGCTTGCCGATGACAGTCGCAGTGGTGCCGCCACGACGCGCTCCTCCGCGTTTTCGAAACCGGCATCCGCCAACGCCTGCCTGAGCACGCCCGGACTGCCGAGGCTGAATGGGCCCGGCTGGCCGGCAACGGGCGGCGGCAGCTTGGCGCGCTCGCGGATCAGCGATACCGGCAAGGAGAAGAATGCGTTGTTCTGCGGCGTCGAGTAGACGATTGCCGCAAACCAGCCACCTGGCTTCAGCGCGTTAAGGATGCCCTTCAGCGCACGCTGCTGATCGGGGAAGTAGATCAGACCGACGCGCGAAATGGCGGCGTCGAAGCTGCCCGGTTCGAGCGCGAGGTCCTCGCCATCCATCACCCGGACATCCACCTGGGAAAGGCCCTGCGCCCGTGCCGCGGCAGCAGCGTAGTCGAGAATGTTTGAAGAAATGTCCGTGGCGAGTACATAGCCGCCGGCGCCGATGCGGACTGCGGCCTGCAGGCTCTGACCGCCGGCTCCGGCGGCAACGTCGAGGACGCGTGCCCCGGTGTTGACCTTGGCCATGTCCAGCATCGTCTCGGTGGCCGGGCCAAGCCAGGTTCCGAGGGTGTCGCCCCAATCGTTCCAAGCCTTGGCAGCGGACTGCCACTGCTGCTGGGTCGTTGTCTTGTAAAGCACAGGGTTGAACTGAGTTGCATTCATGGTCGACTCCTTAATTGGTCGGTTGGCAATAGGGTTACTGTGGGCCTGGCGCCTGACCGTCTGTTATCCTGAACCCACGCCCGCACTCTGGCAGCGCAGCGTTGTAACCAGCGTTTGAATAAATGAAACTCTGCGCAGCAAGCAGGCCAGGACCGACAGCAAGGAGGATTCATCTTGCCCACCACGGCCAAAGCTTTGTCTTGTCAGCGCCTGCAAATTCGTCTGCTGGGCGAATTACGGTTGTGCCGGGACGCCATGCCACTGGTACTGCCCGCTTCAAGAAAAACGCGGGCGCTGCTGGCCTATCTGGCGGTGACAGCCAGGCGGCATCTGCGCAGCGAACTATGTGGCCTGTTCTGGGAGGACGCGGCCGATCCGCGCGCCGGGCTGAGATGGAGCCTGACGCAGATCAGACGGACATTGGGCGAGCGCGACAGCAAAGCCATTCGCGCGGACCGCGAATCTGTCGAACTGCAGGGAGACCGGGTGGCCACCGATCTTGACCGGCTCGAACAGTTGACGCAGGGCGGCTGCACCGAGGCGTCGCGTGACGCATTGATTGAAGCCAGCCAACTGTTTCGTGGCGAGTTTCTCGAAGGGCTCGACCTGGCGTCCTGCTACGCGTATCACGAGTGGTGCATCGCCGAACGCGAGATGGCGAGCCGACGTCATGAACAGATTCTGCTGGCGCTCGTCGAGCACCATAGCGACGACCCCGAACAGGCGCTCGTGCATGCCCGGGCACTGGCGACACATAACCCGCTGAACGAACGCGGACACATCCAGCTGATCACCGTGCTTGGCGCACTCGGGCGGCGGCGCGCTGCACTGGCTCAATATGAGCAGTGCTGCCGAATCTTCGAACGGGAACTTGGCCTGGGGCCACCGGCCGGCCTTGAAGCTGCGCGCGCCAGCCTGAGCGCGGCACGCCTTGCCCGCAGTGACGGCAATGCGGGCAGCATGCCGGTGCCGGACGCGCAGGGGGTCGCTGGCCGAGTGCGAACCCGATTCATCGGCCGCAACGAAGAAATTGCGCAACTGGCAAAGAGCATCGAACTGGCGATGACTGGTCAGGAGATGGACGTGCTGCTCCTCAGCGGCGTTCCCGGAATCGGCAAGTCCCGGCTGCTCGACGAACTTGAGAGCCAGATTACGGCTGTGGGTGGACGATTTCTGCGCGGCCGGGCGTTCGAGTCCGAGATGGTCCGACCCTTCGGGTTCTGGATCGATGCATTGCGCGGCCTACGCGACAGCGATCTGCCGAAAATTATGCATTCGGCACTGCAGCCTTTGACGCACACCGGCACCGGGGGCGTGACGGCAGGTGATCGCGACAGCCTCTTCGATGCGGTCGTGACGGCTCTGTCACATCTCGCCAGGTCCGGTCCGGTGGCCGTGCTGGTGGATGACCTGCATTGGATCGAGGCGTCTTCTGCCGCTCTCTTGCACTACGCGATGCGTAGCTTGGCGGGAACGCCCGTACTGTTTGCGCTCACCGGACGTGCGGGCGAACTGGAGGACAACGCTGCGGCGCAAAATCTGCTTGCCGCGCTGGCGCAATCGCAGCGACTCAGGCGTTTCGCGCTCGAACCCTTGCGCGATGACGAAGCGCGCGCGTTGGTCGGTAGCGTCGCGCAGGTGGCCGAGCCGGACCGCATCGTCGCCCAGGCACAGGGCAACCCACTCATCCTGCTCGAACTTGCCCGATCGCAAAACGCGGCCGGAGAGTCGGCCAGTCTGCTCGACCACATCCTCGAAACACATCTGTCCCGACTCTCGCCGGGCGCGGCTGAACTATTGAACTGGGCATCCGCTTTCGGTCGCGAATTTCCGCTAGATGTATTGATCGCTGCGCAGGGTGGTGAACCCGGATTGGCCGGCCAACAGTTGTCTGAACTTGAGCGGCACGACCTGATTCGCGCTGCGGGCGATACCGGCTACGCATTCAGCCACGATCTCATCCAGCAAGCGGCCTACAGTCGCGTCTCGCAGCCGCGGCGCCGGCTGATACACAAAAGCATTGCCATGCGGCTGGGTCAGGACATGGACGCGTATCCGGAAAGGTGCAGTGAGATTGCTCACCATGCAGGTCTGGGGGGGCAACACGAGCTGGCGGCCCGGGCATCCGTTGGCGCGGGCGAGCATGGCCTGCGTGTGTATGCAAACCGTGAAGCGGTCGAAGTCGCACGCCGCGGCCTGCGTCACGCGGCCCGCATCACGGACCAGGCGGCGCGCGCGCGTCTCGACATGACCTTGCTGCGAATCCAGGTGCTGGCGACCTCGGGTCTGCCGCTTGCCAGGCTGCGGCCCCCGGCCAGCAGGATCACGCAAGCGATCGAAGCCGCGCATGCGCACCGGCTGCACGCCGAAGTCGCGCAGGGCTACTACCTGCTTTCGGTGATCCACCAAGAGGCCGGCCAACTCGACGCGGCGCAGCAAGCAACGCTGAGCGCCGCACAGGCCTCAGACCTGTCGGATGCCTTGGGTCGTGCGCGACAACTCGCGAACAGCGCGCGTTGTCTGGTCGAACTGGGGCGCGATATCGGACGAGCACGAGAATTGATCGCCGAGGCCAGCACGCTCGCGGAATCCGCTGGTGTCCATGAGGTTGAAGTGCGCTGGTGCAGGGGTTTGCTGCACCACTGGGACGGCCATCTTGATCTTGCCGTGCGCGAGATCGATGCGGCCATCGTGCTTGCCACCGAAGCCGAGGACCGGTGGCGCCAATGCAAATGCCTCGCAGCGGTCGCCATGATCGAACTCGAGCGCGGGCGGCCGCAGCAAGCGATTGCCCGCGCTACGGAATTGAAGTTGGCGGCGAACCGGCTTGGTGAGGCTGCGGACGCGCCGCTGGCACAGGCCATCGCAGCACTCGCCCAGCAGATGGCGGGGGAGGAAACGACGCAGCTCGACGCGGCAATTGTGAAGCTGCGGGCGGCCGACGACAAGTCGCGCCTAGCCTGCGTGCTAAACCTTGCTGCGACTATCCAGCTCGAGCAAAAGAACTTCAAAGTCGCCGGCGCATATGCGGCAGATGCCCTGGTGCTGGCCGAGTCCATCGGTGAAGCGAACGAATCCGTTGCGGCGAGTGCCACGCTGGTCCAAGTGGCCGTCGCGCTGGGTGACTCAGAAGGCGCCCGGCTGATGTTGAAAAAATTGCCTCCGGTGCTCGAAGTGCCGGACGCGTTCAGCACCAAGGCGGTATGTGCCGTCAAGGTGGCCAGGGTTGGCGCGGAGCGGATCCGCACAGCCGTTTCCGGGCTTGCGGAATGACCGCGTGCCCCGTCGAACAAGGAGATCTTGCCATGCAACATTTCATCGTCGAACGAACATTCACACCACCACTGTCGGATCAGGATCTGAGTGCCGTCACCGCACGCATGGCGCCATGCCTAGAGTTGCACCAGGTGCGCTGGGTACGCAGCCACCTGTCTGGCGATCGCCAGCGGATGGTCTGCGAGTACGAAGCGCGCGACGCGGAAACCGTGCGCAAGGTCCAGCACGAAGCGCAAGCGAAATTCGACCGCGTGTGGGCCGGGCAGTTGATCGAACCTTGACCTGACGGTTACAGCGAACCGTCCAAACGGATTCACCCCGGACTCGCCCGCCCCTCCTCGATCGGCCGATTCCGCTGCATGGCGGTTGTTCTCACGATGCTCCAGACCAACCGGTTTGGGTCTAAAGCCAACATTCCATGACTAAAGTCGGCGCTGGCGGGACGGCGTGCCCCGCATGGATACACAACCGGTACGGGTCAGCCGTAGATAACCCGTACGTTTTCCCGGCTCAACCAATCGCTTAGTTGCGTCAGCAACGTGTCATCGAGTCGCACGCGCCAACTGTCGGGCAGAGTGAGCTCGGTTTCGGCGGCGGCGTTGCGATAGCAGATGCGCACCGGGCAGACGTTGTCGCTGGCGCGCGCGGCGCCGCGATAAGGCCCCAGGAGGGTACGCAGGTGGCCGGCGGTTGCGTCGCTCGAAGTGCCGTTCAAGGCCAGTTTCAGCACCCGCGCATGGCGGCCGCGCGCTTCGGCCAGCGTCATCAGTTTGTCGGCAGTGACGCGCAGGCCGCCGCTGTAGTCGTCACGCTGCACCTTGCCTTCGACCAGCAACAGTTCGTCTTCGCGAATTTTGTTGCGCTCGGCATCCCACAGTTCGTTGTACACCGCTATTTCGACCTGGGCGCTGGCGTCGTCGAGCGTGACGATGGCCATCTTGCCGCGCCGGGTCATCTGCGTGCGCACGCCAAGCACCACGCCGGCGAGCAGGGTGGGTTCGCGTTGCGGTTCGAGATCGACCAGCCGCCGCCGGACAAAGGATTTCAGTTCTTCGGCGTAGGCGTTGTAGGGGTGGCCGGAGAGAAAAAAGCCCAGTGCCTGCTTTTCGTTGAGCAGTTGCTCACGCTCGCTCCAGCGCGGCACATCGACATAGTGCGTTTCTTGCGGCGCGGCGCCATCGGGTGCATCGAAGAGACCACCCTGATGGGCATGGCGCTCGGCCTGGTCGGCGGCTTCGAGCGCCCGGCTGACCGAAGCGAGCAGCTTGGCGCGATGGTCGTCGACGGAATCGAAGGCGCCGGCGCGGATCAGCGACTCGATGACGCGGCGGTTGACGGCGCGCTTGTCGACGCGGCGGCAGAATTCGAACAGGTCGATGAACGGCCCGGCTTCGCGTGCGCGCAGGATCACCGCCAGTGCCGCCTCGCCGGTGCCCTTGAGGGCGCCAAGACCGTAGCGGATGGTCTTGGCATCGACCGGCCGGAAACGCACGAAGCCGGTGTTGATATCGGGCGGCAGGAAGCTGATGCCATTGGCCTGGGCATCGAGGAAAAAGAACTGCACCTTGTCGGTATCGGCCGTTTCGGACGACAGCGTCGCGGCCATGAAGGCGGCCGGGTAATGCCGCTTCAGCCAGGCGGTTTGATAGGCGACCAGCGAGTAGGCGGCGGCGTGCGACTTGTTGAAACCATAGCCGGCGAACTTCTCCATGGTGTCGAAGATTTCGTTCGCCTTCGGTGCGGCGATGCCATTGGTTGCCGCGCCGGCGACAAAAATTTCCCGCTGCTCGGCCATCTCCTCGAGCTTCTTCTTGCCCATCGCGCGCCGCAGCAGGTCGGCACCGCCGAGACTGTAGCCGGCCACCACCTGCGCGGTCTGCATCACCTGTTCCTGGTACACCATGATGCCGTAGGTGTTGCCCAGCACCTTTTCCATGCTGGGATGCGGATAGACGACGCGTTCGCGGCCGTGCTTGCGGTTGATGAAGTTCGGGATGAAGTCCATCGGGCCCGGCCGGTAGAGCGCGTTCAGGGCGATCAGATCTTCCAGGCAGTCCGGACGGGCCTGCACCAGGGTGTCTTTCATGCCGCGCGATTCAAACTGGAACACGGCCGTTGTGTTGGCCGCCTTGAAGATGTCGGCATAGACGGCAGCATCGTCGAGCGGAAGATTGTCCAGCGCGATATCGACGCCTTCCACCTCTTTGACAAAGACCACTGCCTCGGCAAGGATGGTCAGCGTGCGCAGGCCGAGAAAGTCGAACTTCACCAGGCCGGCCTTCTCGACATCGTCCTTGTCGAACTGGCTGACCGTGGCACCGCCGTCGGCCGAATAGAGCGGGCAGAAATCGGTGAGCTTGCCGGGCGCGATCAGCACGCCGCCGGCGTGCATGCCGACGTTACGGGTCAGGCCTTCGAGCTTTTCGGCGAGCGTCCAGAGTTCGCGCAGTTCTTCTTCCTGCTCCAGCCGTTCGTTGATGGCCGGCTCCTGCTCACGCGCCTTGACGAGCGTGATGCCCAGTTCGTTGGGGATCAGCTTGGCAAATTGATCGACAAAGTTGAAGCCGAGGTCGAGCACTCGGCCGACATCGCGAATCACTGCCTTGGCGGCCATCGTGCCGAAGGTGGCGATCTGGCTGACCGCATGGCTGCCATAGCGCTGCCGCACATAATCGATGACCCGGTCGCGGCCTTCCTGGCAGAAGTCGATGTCAAAGTCGGGCATCGATACGCGCTCGGGGTTGAGAAAGCGTTCGAACAGCAACTCGTAGCGCAGCGGGTCAAGATCGGTGATGTTGAGGCTGTAGGCGACCAGCGAACCGGCCCCTGAGCCGCGCCCCGGTCCCACCGGGACACCGTTGGTCTTGCCCCAGTTGATGAAGTCCGCGACGATCAGGAAATAACCGGGGAAACCCATCTGCACGATGGTCTTGATCTCGAACGCCAGCCGCTCGGCATAGCGCGGCCGTTCGGCTTCGCGCGTTTCCGGGTCGGGATAGAGCTGCGCCAGACGCTTCTCCAGCCCGGCTTGCGTTATTTCGGCCAGGTAGTCTTCGAGCGACACGCCCGGCGGAATGGGAAATTCCGGCAGGCGGTTCTTGCCGAGTTCGACCGTCAGATTGCAACGCTGGGCGATCTCCACGCTGTTTGCCAGCGCCTCGGGCAAGTCGGCGAACAGGGCCGCCATCTCGTCCTGCGTCTTGAAATACTGCGCCGCATTGAAGTTTTGCGGACGGCGACGGTCGCCCAGCACATAGCCTTCGGCAATGCACACCCGCGCTTCGTGGGCGCGAAAATCATCGGCATCAAGGAACTGCACCGGATGGGTCGCCACCACCGGCAGATCGAGTTCGGCGGCCAGGCGCAGGGTGGCGGCGAGCAGGCGCTCCTGTGCCACATATTCGCTACGGCCCTGCGGGCTACCGCTACCATGAGGGCGCTGGATCTCCAGATAAAAACTTTGCGGGAAGGTTTCCGCCCAGGCGCGGGCACTGGCTGCTGCTTTTTCGGGCTTGTCGGCGGCCAGCCACAGGCCGATCTCGCCGAATTGGGCACCCGCGAGGACAATCAAGCCGCTGTTGTCGCCTGCAGCAAATGCGCTGCGCGGAATTTCGGCGCGGCCATGCCGCCGTGGCCGCAGGAAGGCTGCCGTAAGCAGTTCGCACAAGCGCAGGTAACCTACCCGATTCTTAGCCAGCAGCAATAGCCTAGATGGCGTCTCGCGTCCGCCATCCAGCGCACTTTCATTTTCTTCGGTTATCCAGACATCGGCACCGATGATCGGTTTTACGCCCGCCCCGCGCGCCGCCGTGTAGAACTTGACCATGCCGAACAGGTTGCTCAGGTCGGTCAGCGCCAGCGCCGGCATGCCATCGGCCGCGGCACGCGCCACCGCACCATCGAGCCGCGTCAAACCGTCGGTGATGGAGTATTCGCTGTGAAGGCGGAGATGGACAAAACGGGCGTGAGGCATGAGCGAAGAATTTTACTCCCGCCACACGCCGCCAGCGACAAATCGACTGCGCTTACGGGCCCACAAATGACGGTGGGGGCACAGTCGAAACTGTACCCCCACCGGCTTTTCTTTGGTAACAAGGCTCAAGCAGCCTCGGCAAAGGCCTTAAGCGGCGATTGCGAAACGCTCATCGTTGGCGTTTAGAGATTTGCTTCATTAACGTCGATCGCCTGACGGGTTGCCTGCTCACTTTTGTTCGCCCTGTCGAAGCCAGTGCACCCCCACCCAAAAATACCAAACTGCTCAACTCGATACGCTTGGGTGGAGGTGGGCGGAATCGAACCGCCGTCCAGAACGCCTCCAGATTGCCGGAGTTACAACCATGCTTGGATTATGGGGGCGAACGGCCTAAGTTTCAAGACCTTATTGTCTTCAGGTGATGGTTTGGCCTGGTCCCGAATAAAGGAAAAGCCAGCATCAGGCTGGCTTTTAATTGATTGGTGGAGAGGATGAGGATCGAACTCACGACCTCCGCATTGCGAACGCGGCGCTCTCCCAGCTGAGCTACCCCCCCACGTTGGTCGCGGATTATACCGAAAGAGTGGCCAGTAATCTTGCTTCGGCTGTTGCATCAGCCAGCCATTCATGCTCTCTCAAGAAAAAACGGCCGGCAATTTGCCGGCCGCGCAACCCCTTTGAATCGTTCTGCAGCTTACTTGCCAGCGATCTTTTCCAGCTTTTCAGCGCGGATCAACTGGCCGTCGAGGCCCGCTTCCTTGATTGAGCCGCCGTAGGCCACGTTCATCAACTGCGTGTAATAGACAACAGGCATGTTGAACTTGGTGCCCTTCTTCTTGTTGATCTCGGACTGATAGATCTCGACGTTGGCCTGGCACAGAGGACAAGGCGTGACGATCATGTCGGCACCGTGATCGTAGGCGGAGCCGACGATGTCCTGAATCAGGGCTTGCGCCTTTTCCGGCTCGGAGAAGGCCAGCGCACCACCGCAACAGGTGACTTTCTGATCGTAGGGCACCGCTTCGGCGCCACAGGTTTCAATCATCTTGTCAAGGTATTGCGGGTTTTCAAAAGATTCGCCGGCAATACCGTAGGGACGGTTTGCCTGGCAACCCACGTAACCGGCAATCTTGACGCCGGCCAGTGGTTTGATAACCGCCTCCTTCATGGCAGCGTAGCCGATATCCTCAATCAGCACTTCAGTGAAGTGGCGCGACTTCGTGTTGAAGTCGGAGCGGAGGTTCAGGGAAACCTCCTTGAGCGCTTCATTGGCTTCAGCCATCAGGCTGGACGAGTGCTGCAGCCGCTCGGTGGCTTCCCGATTGGCCAGCCAACAGGCCGGGCACCCGGAAACGATATCCTGGCCGGGCAGGTGCTGCTCGCTGAGGGCCAGGTTACGGGCACCCATGACGATGCGCGGTAGCTCGCCACCCTCGGCATAGCCAATGGAGGCCGCGCAGCAGTTCCAATCCGGAATCTCATTGAGCTGGATGTCAAGCTTGTCGCAGATGACGCCGAAGGAAGTGATGTAGTTCGCTGCCGATGCGCCTTTTTGCGAGGAGCAGCCGGGGTAGAACGCGTATTGTTTCTTCGTCATATTTCAGGCTCTCCGATCAGGCTAGGCCGCGGCGGCGATCTTCAATCTCGCGCGCCTTGGCAATCATTTTGTGGATGCCACTGGTATCCTTGCAGGTGTGGCCGCTGATGATTTCCATCGGGTTGAGGCGTCCGGCTTTCACCAGGCCGAGGCCGACGCTTTGCATAGCCAGGGCATTTTTTACGCCCTGCACGAACCCATCCCGGAAATACATGGCCAGGGAAAACTTCAGCTCATTGACGCGACCATACTTGAGGGCGCTATCCCAGAACAGTTTGGCGATGGCCTGGTTCGGCTGACCTTTGGGGGACAAGCCGAGGCGGTAGGCATAGTTGGCCAGGCCGTGCATGATGTGGGTGATCGGCAGTTCGCGCGGGCAGCGCACCATGCAGTTGTAGCAGGAGGTGCACATCCACATCGAGTCGGATTTCAGGACTTCCTCGCGCTTGCCGGCGCGAATCATCATGAAGATTTTCTGCGGTGAATGTTCCCAGTGCGGGCCGAACGGGCAGGAGCCGGCACAGACGCCGCACTGCATGCACATCTTGACCCAATGGCCTTCCTCGACAGTAGCTTCAACCTCTTTGAGGAAGTTGTTTTTGTACTTCGCGACGGCGTTTTCGTTTGCTGTGGTCATCGTCATGCGCTCCTTATTAACCGAAACCCTTCATTGGCGACGGCCCCATCTCGATGAGCTGCGCGACATAGTCGTCAATTATCTTGGCGACGCGAGCGCCATCGGTAATGGCGATTTCGTACGTCAGCATGCGCTCCGGTTCCAGACCCATGCCCTTCAGGGTGTCGCCGATCTTGCTCAGGCGGTAGTAGGCCATTTCGGACCCCTTGACGAAGTGACACTGGTAGTTGTCGCCCTTCTGGCAGCCCATCATCATCACGCCGTCGTAGCCAGCGCCGAGCGCGTCGGTGATCCAGATGGTGTTGACCGAACCCAGACAACGGACCGGGATCACCCGCACAAAGGCGGAATAGGTCAGCCGCTGCATGCCGGCCATGTCGAGTGCCGGATAGGCGTCGTTCTCGCAGGCGAGGATCAGGATGCGTGGCTTTTCATCTTCCTCGTCCGGCACGTTGACCGCTTTGACCTGGCTACCGACGGTATCGCACGAGTAGTTTTCGAAGGAGATGACACGCACCGGGCAGGCACCCATGCAGGTGCCGCAACGACGGCAACGCTCTTCATTGAACAGCGGGAACCGCCGCTCGTCTTCGTCGATGGCGCCGAACGGGCATTCCACCGTGCAGCGTTTGCACTGCGTACAACCTTCGAGGCGGGCGGTCGGGAAGGACAGGTCGCCAACACGCGGGAAGGGGGAACGACCGAGCCCGACATTCTCGACTGCCTGAATGGCCTTCAGTGCGGCGCCGGTAGCATCTTCCGTGGCCTGCAGCATGTCCATCGGCCGGCGCATCGGGCCGGCGGCATAGATACCGGTGCGGCGCGTCTCGTAGGGGAAGCAGATGAAGTGCGAGTCGGCAAAGCCGTACTTGAATTGCGGCATGTCCGGACCTTGGCGGTAGGCCAGATTGAGCACGGAGGTGGACTCAAGCGCGGTGCGTTGCTGCTTGGCTTCTTCATTACCGCCATCGGCGGCCGTGTTGATGGTCGTCCATTCATCAAGATTGACGCCGGCATTAGGTACCTGGCCGGTAGCCAGCACGACAAGGTCGGCATCGACGGTAGCGGTCTCGTCGAGGATCAGGTCCTTGAACTCAACCTTGCAGCTATCACCGCCGGTAACCTTGCTGGCCTTGCCCTTGGTGAAGATCACGCCCTTTTGCTGGGCGCTGCGGTAGAAGTCCTCGCCCATGCCCGGCACCCGCAGGTCGTCATAGATCACCACGGCGTCGATATCGGGATTGGCGTCCTTGAAATACATCGCCTGCTTGATACTGGTCGCGCAGCAGTGGCCTGAACAGTAAGCTAGGTGTGTGCCGGATTCGTCACGCTGACCGGCGCACTGCACGAAGGCGACTGATTTCACTTCTTTGCCGTCGGCACGCTTGATGGCGCCGCCATTGGCGGCTATTGCGAGGGCTTCGAGGCCGGCCTGATCAACCACGTTGGCCTGGCCACCGCCCAGTTCGGGCAGCTTGGCGATGTCGTAAGTCGTGAAGCCGGTCGTCTGAACGATGGCGCCGCAAAGCTCTTCGGTCACGCTACCCGATTCCTGGGCAACCTTGGCAGTAAAGCGGCCAGGGGCACCGGCGGTTTCAGCCAGCGTCGAATTCAGATGCACCTTGATCTTCGGATGGCTCGACACCTGGGCAGCCAGTTCGGCAACGCCAGTGGGTTGGGCTTCCGCATAAGGGGCGGCAAACGGTACGCGCTTGAACAGATTTTTCGCGAAACCACCGAGTGCGCCGGTCTTCTCGACCAACACCACTTCGTAACCGGCATCGGCCGCAGCCATGGCTGCAGTCATGCCGGACATGCCACCACCCACCACGAGAATGCGCTTGCTGGAGGACTCTTTCACATTGCCCTCCGGCACCTTCATCTTCTTGATTTCGGCACAGCCCATGCGCACGTAGTCTTCGGCCATTTCCTGGCGCACTTCATCGTGGTCACTACCTTCGGCAACGATCCAGAGGACGCCCTCGCGCAGGTTGGCGCGCGACACGGCAGCGGTTGGAAAGACGAAGGCTTCGGTCTTGGCACGACGCGAGCAGGCGGCGATGCACAGATGGGTGACGCCATCGTTGGCGATGTCGTCCTTGATCATTTGCACCCCTTCGGCATTGCAGAGGAAGGGGTGGGTCTTGATCACCGTCATCTTGCCCTCGGTCTTGGCAACTTTTTCCAGCCCGGCGATATTGAATTTGTCGCCAAGGCCGCAACCGGAACAGATGTATGCAGCGAATTTATTATCGGCCATGGTTACGCGGCCTCCGTGGAAGCAGTTTTATGAATGACCTGAACAGCGCGCATGGCGGCTGCCGTGGCGCTTTGCACCGAACGATTGACATCGAGCGGACTTGAGGCGCTACCGGCCCCGAACATGCCCTCGGTCTTGGAACCCTCGATGAAGTTCGAGGAATCGAGAATGATGTCGTCAGGCAGTTTCACGCCGGTCACTTCCGGTTCCATGCCAACGGCCAGCACGACGAGGTCGTGTTCGGATGCGTAGCGGTGGTAACCCTCGGTATCGACACCATGCAGGATCGGGCTGTTGTTTTCTTCATTCAGGGCGATGCGCGCCACCTTCGACTTGATGAAACTGACGGTCGCATCCTTCTGCACGTTCTGGTAGAAGTCTTCAAAACGGTCGATGGCGCGGATATCGATGTAGTAAATCGTCGACTTGCCGGCGTCACCTAGCGCTTCACGCACATACTGGGTCTGCTTCAGTGTGGCCATACAGCAGATGCGTGAGCAGTGACGCAGGTGATTCTCGTCACGCGAACCGGCACACTGGATGAAGGCGATGTTTTTCGCTTCCTTGCCGTCTGACGGACGCAGCAGTTTGCCGCCAGTGGGGCCGCGCGGATCAGCCAGGCGCTCGAACTCGAGGCTGGTGATCACATTGGCGTAGCGATCATAGCCGTAGGGCTGGATCTTGTTCGCGTCGTACGGACGCCAACCGGTCGCCCAGACCACGCTGCCGACCGTCAATTCAAGCGTTTCTTCCTGCATGCCGAGATCGACCGCATCCACCTTGCAGGCGGCTTTGGCTTTTTCGCCTTCGGGCGTCGCAGCAATGGAGGGATCGATCACAAAGCGCTGCGGGTAGGCCATGCCGTGGGGCAGATAAGCCGCCTTGATCTTGTCCATGCCGTAGTTGGCCGGGTTCGGAATCTCGGCTGAGACGGCATTACCGCAGTCGCCGCAGGCGGTGCAGTTCTCGGTCACGTAGCGCGGCTTGACCTTGAGGGTAACGGCATAATTGCCGCGACTGCCGGTTACGGCAGCGACCTCGGTCATCGTCATCACCCGTACATTCGGATTACCGCGGAGGCGCCGAAGGTTGATCTCCAGCCCGCAGGTGGGGTGGCACATCTTGGGAAAATAGCGATACAGCAAGGAAGTACGGCCACCCAAAGTTGGGGTTTTCTCGGCCAGTATTACCTGCTTGCCGCACTCGGCGGCTTCGAGGGCCGCCGTCATGCCGGCGATACCGCCGCCGACGACCAGAATGGTCTGGTTGGTTGCGATTGAAGCCGTCATCAAGCCTCCATGGAGTTGTGCTATCGAAACAAAATCCCAGAACCGGCCTGCACCCTCGTAAAGCGGGCGCCATGCCACTACTGGCCGCTACTGAATTGGTGCGAGATTTTAACTGCTAACTTTAGCCCGAACTTCTGCTTTAGATCAAATGGCGGCCAGAATGTTCCTATAGACAAATAGAAGTGGCGAATGCTTTGAACCGTCTTTTCTCGCACTCTTCACTGACACGGCGGCTATTTGCCGCCGTACCCGCTGCGGGGCATTTCATCCCGCCAGCGCCGACTTTGGTACAACTTATCGCGCCATGCCAGAGCGTTGCGCCGATTTTGGCCGGAATGCCTTGATGACCTCTTCGCGCGTCTCGACGTAGGGGCCGCCGATCAGATCAAGGCAATATGGCACGGCGGCAAAGACGCCGTCGAGCGTTTCCTTGATGGCTTTCGGTTGCCCCGGCAAATTGAGGATCAGCGTCTGGCCGTGCGCATGCTGTCTTATGGCACCTACCTGGCGCGACAGGATGGCCGTCGGCACATACTTGAGACTGACCTGCCGCATCTGCTCGCCGAAACCCGGCATCACCTTCTGGGCGACGGCCAGCGTGGCCTCGGGTGTGACATCGCGCAGGGCGGGGCCGGTGCCGCCGGTAGTAAGCACCAAATGGCAACCAACGCTGTCTGTCAGTTCGATCAGCGTCTGCTCGATGAGGGATTGCTCGTCGGGAATCAAGCGTGTTTCGATGCGCCAGGGCGAGGCGAGCGCGGCAGCAAACCAGTCGCGCAGGGCGGGGATACCCTTGTCCTCATAGACGCCGCTCGAAGCGCGGTCGGAAATGGAGACAAGGCCGATGAGCAGCTCTTTAGTCATTGCTCTGGGTTGGCTCCTCAGTACTCCCCGCAGTGGATTGAAGTTCACGCAACACCTTGAATAACTCGCGAAACGCCCGCGGCGGCTTGGCCAGTTGCTGCTCTTTGAGCGCATTGCGGCGCAACTGCCGCAAAAGTTGCAAATCGGCGTCCGGATGTGTCGCGGCAATCTCGCCGATGACCGTCTCGTCTGCGAGGAAGCGGGTACGCAGACCTTCCAGTGCATGCATGCGCACGTTGGCCGCGGCAGAAACTCCCTTGATATCGTCAAGCGCGGCACGGATCGGATCGGCGTCTATCGACCGCATCAGTTTGCCGATGTATTGCAGTTGCCGACGGTGGGCTTCATGCTTGGTTATCCGCTGAGCTTCACGTACCGCCATGCCCAGGTTTTCGGGCAGATCGATTTTTTTTAATTGATCTTTCGAGAGCGTGACCAGTTCGACGCCAAGCGTCTGCAGGTCATCCATGGTGCGCTTGCGTGCACTCTTGCTGGGTTTTTCTAGTGGTTCCACGGGTAAGATTATAGCTTTCCTCCATTCGTGCCTCCTATGTCAGAATTCTCATTTACCCCCGACCAGCTACGCCAATTGGCCACCGATGTGCTGCAGCACGCCAGGCAGGGCGGCGCCAGCGCCTGCGAAACCGATGTTTCCGAAGGCTTTGGCCAATCGGTGACGGTCCGCAAGGGCGAAGTCGAGACCATTGAGTTCAACCGCGACAAGGGCATCGGCGTCTCCGTTTACCTTGGCCAGCAACGCGGCCACGCCTCCACTTCCGATTTTTCGCCAGCATCAATCAAGGCCACGGTGGATGCCGCGCTGTCGATTGCCCGCTTCACCGCCGCCGACCCCTGCGCCGGTCTGCCCGCTCCTGAATTGCTGGCAAAGAACGTGGCGGATATGGACCTTGATCTCTATCACCCATGGCCGTTGCCCGTCGAAGAGGCCATTGCCCTCGCCCGCCGCAGCGAACAAGCCGCCTTTGCCGTCAGTCCGCTGATCAACAATTCCGAGGGCGCCTCGGTGTCGGCCCATGCTGCCCACTTCATCTCCGCCAACAGTCTCGGCTTCATGGGCGGCTATCCGTCCACGCGGCATTACCTCTCCTGCGTCCCCATAGCCAGCAAAGGCAAGGACATGCAGCGGGACGACTGGTACTCTGGCTGGCGCGACCCCGCTGACCTTGCCGCTCCGGAGTTGATCGGCGACTACGCCGCCCGCCGGACGCTGTCACGTCTCGGCGCAAAAAAGCTCAAGACACGCCAATGCAAGGTCATGCTCGAAGCACCACTGGCTGCCATGCTGCTCGGCAGCTTTGTTCATGCAGTGAGCGGCGGCAGCCTCTACCGCAAGGCAAGTTTTCTGCTCGACACATTGGGCCAGCGCATTTTCCCCGACTGGTTCTCCATCGAGGAACGACCACACCTAAAAAAAGGCCTGGCCTCCAGCCTGTTCGACGATGACGGCGTAGCGACCCACGACCGCACCGTCGTCGCCAATGGCGTGTTGCAGGGTTATTTCCTGTCGACCTATACCGCGCGCAAGCTCAACATGCAGACCACCGGCAATGCCGGTGGCAGCCACAACCTGATAGTCGCGCCGAGCCCGGATGCACCAGCGGATTTCGCCGGATTATTGCGCCAGATGGGCACCGGCCTGCTGGTCACCGAGTTACTGGGGCATGGCATCAATTATGTGACGGGTGACTACTCGCGCGGGGCGGTCGGTTACTGGGTGGAAGGCGGAGAAGTCGCCTACCCGGTGCATGAAATCACCATTGCCGGCAACCTGCGCGACATGTTCGCCGGCATCGAAACCGTCGGGCGGGACAGCGTCACGCGCGGCTCGCGGAGCGTCGGTTCTATTGTGGTAAACCGCATGACCGTGGCGGGAAATTAGCTCGTTTCACCTCCTCTCCGGGTTTTCTTTCGGTGTAGTATTTCGCCACCGTCCCACCTCAGCGGGGCGTTCCCAAAAAACACCAAGGAGACGATGTATGGAAAGACGTAAATTTCTGCAAAACGCCGGTATCGCCGGAATTCTGGCGGCTGGTGCCGCCCCGGCGATAGTCCATGCCCAGCAGGCAATCCGCTGGCGCTTGGCTTCGAGCTTCCCCAAAGCACTGGACACCATCTACGGTGCGGCTGAAACCTTCACGAAGAAGGTCAAGGATATGTCGGGCGGCAAATTCGAGATTTCCGTACACGCCGGCGGCGAACTGATGCCCGCCTTTGGTGTAGTTGATGGCGTCCAGCAGGGCACCGTGGAATGTGCCCACACCGCGCCGTATTATTTCTTTGGCAAGGATGAAACCTTCGCCATCGACTGCACGATTCCCTTCGGTCTCAATTCGCGCCAGATGACGGCCTGGATGTACCACGGCAACGGCATGAAACTGCTGCGTGAGTTTTACAACCAGTACAACATCGTCAACTTCCCGATGGGCAACACCGGCGCCCAGATGGGCGGCTGGTATCGCAAGGAAATCAAGTCGCTCGCCGACGTCAAAGGCCTCAAGATGCGCATCGGCGGCTTCGGCGGCCGCATCCTGTCCGGCATCGGCGGCGTACCGCAGAACATCCCGGGCGGCGAAATCTATCAGGCGCTGGAAAAGGGCACCATCGATGCCACCGAGTGGGTCGGTCCCTACGATGACCAGAAACTGGGTTTCTACAAAGTCGCCAAGTTCTATGCCTACCCGGCCTGGTGGGAAGGCGGCCCGCAGTTAAGCCTTTATGTCAACAACAAGGCCTATGACGCCCTGCCCGCCGACTACAAGGCCATGATCGAGGTGGCGGCATCGCATGCCCACGTCGATATGCAGGCCAAGTACGACGCCAAGAACCCGCAGGCCCTGAAGGAACTGGTGGCCAGCGGTACGAAACTTTTCCGCCTGCCCAAGGACACGATGGACGCCGCCTTCAAGTTCTCCGAAGCGCACTACGCCGAACTGTCCGACAAGAACCCGAACTGGAAGAAGGTTTTCACGGATTACAAAGCCTTCCGTAAAGAGCAGAACCTGTGGTTCCGCTTTGCCGAGGCCGGTTACGACAGCTACATGCAGGCTCAGAAACTCTAAGCAGACTCGTATCAGTAAAAAACCCGCGGGCTTGCCCGCGGGTTTTTTACGTCTGGTAACTCATAGCGAGAAAAGCCGCCATTAATAGGCTGGCGGCGGAATTCCTCGCATGATTACTTGCCCTTTTTCTTGTCCTTGGCAACTTCCTCCATCAAGGCTGCCGCAGGATCATCCTGCTTTCCATCGGCTTCCTTGGCGTCCTGTGGCGGAGCAAGGGCATCAAGGTCAGCAGGTTTTGCATCACCCGCCGCGTCCTTCTCCACATCCACCCATCTGCCCCAGTCCGTCGCAGCAGCCGAGGAGCCATAGCCACGGTCGACGCCACCGGAAGCTTCCATCTCCAGCTTAACCTCTTCGGCACTGAGTTTCTCTGTCTTGTCGAGGCTGCCGGTGACAATACCCGGGAAGGCGATGAGGACGCCGACCATGATGACCTGGATGACGACAAACGGCACGGCCCCCCAATAGATCTGGCCTGTCGTAACCCGCGCCGTCTTCTTCTTGGTCACCTTGTCGATGTAATCCTGTTGCGGCGCCACGCTACGCAAGTAGAACAGGGCAAAACCAAACGGCGGGTGCATGAAGGAGGTCTGCATGTTGACCGCCATCAGGATGCCGAACCAGACCAGATCGATTCCCAGCTTATCCGCCACCGGCGCCAGCAGCGGCAATACGATGAAAGCCAGCTCGAAGAAATCAAGGAAGAAGGCCAGCACAAAGATCAGGACGTTGACCACGATGAGGAAGCCGACCTGGCCGCCGGGCAGGCCGGTCAGCAGATGCTCGACCCATTTATGGCCATCCACCGCCTGGAAGGTCAAGCTGAACACGGTGGCGCCGAGCAGGATGAACATGACGAAGGCGGAAAGCTTCGTGGTGGCATCCATCGCCTGGGTCATCAACTTCAAGCTCAGGCGGCGACGTGAAAAGGCCATGATCAACGCCCCCACGGCACCCATTGCACCACCTTCGGTCGGCGTGGCAATACCCAGGAAAATGGTGCCGAGCACAAGGAAGATCAGCGCCAGCGGCGGAATCAGCACGAAGGTGACCCGCTCGGCCATGCGCGACAGCAGGCCCAATTTGGTCACGCGATTGAGCATCGCGAGCATGAAGGCGATGCCGATACCCACGCACATCGACAGCACAATCGTTTCATCCTTGGGTGCTTCAGCCGACCGGTTTTGGGCAAACGCCACCGCGCCACTCACCGAAAGAATGAACAGCACCAGCACCGAACGCATGCCGGAACTGCCGTTGGCCTCGCGGAAGGTGCGCGCCTCCGGCGGCAGGGCTGGACACATGTTCGGCTTGATAAAGGTCAGCAGCACCACCCAGCCGACATAAAGAGCCATCAGCATGAAACCCGGGATGAAGGCGCCCGCATACAGGTCACCGACGCTGCGGCCAAGCTGATCGGCGATCACGATCAGCACCAGCGAAGGCGGAATGATCTGTGCCAGCGTACCCGAGGCGGCGATGACACCGGAGGCCAACCGTCGATCATAGCCATAGCGCAGCATCAACGGCAGGGAGATCAGGCCCATCGAGATCACCGACGCGGCAACGACACCCGTGGTAGCCGCCAGCATGGCGCCCACCAAAATGACCGCGATGGCCAGGCCGCCGCGAAGCGGACCGAACAACTGACCAATGGTGTCGAGCAGATCCTCGGCCATCCCCGATCGCTCGAGGATCAACCCCATGAAGGTGAAGAAGGGAATCGCCAGCAGCGTGTCGTTCTTCATGATGCCGAAGATGCGCAACGGCAGAGCCTGCATCAGCGAGGCGGGCAGCATGCCAAGTTCGATGCCGATGAAGGCGAAGAAGAGTCCGCAGGCGGCCAGCGAAAACGCCACCGAGTAACCCATCAGCAGGAAGATGAACAGGCCCACGAACATCACCGGGGCCATGTTGGCTTGCAGAAATTCAATCATTTGTCTGCCCTTTCTTCCCGAGCTCGGTCGGCAACCATATCGACGGCGTCTTCAACGCGGTCGATGACTTCCGGCGACACCTCGTGCTTCCTGATCTCTTCGGCCAGTTCCTCCTCTGCCGTTTTGGTCTGGACCGGGCGGGTCGGATCGACACACAAACCCTTGAGGAAACCCACGCGCTTGATCAACTCGGACAAGCCCTGCAGGCCCAGCAGGGCAAAACCGATCGGCAGCAGGGCATAGACCGGCCAGCGGATCAGGCCGCCAGCGTTTTCCGACATTTCGCCGCTCTCGTAGGCCTGAATGACCAGCGGCCAGGACAAACTGATGACGAGGATCACAAACGGCATCAGGAAGACCAGGATGCCGAAAATCTCGACCTTGATTTGCGTGTGCTTGGAGAAACGGCCGAGGATAACGTCAATTTTGACGTGGCCCTGGCGCAGCATGGTATAGCCCGCCGTCAGCAGGAACATGGCAGCAAACAGGTACCACTGGATTTCAAGAAAGGCATTGGAACTGACACTGAAGGCCTTGCGCATGATCGCGTTGGAGGCACTGATGACTACGGCGATCAGCACCAGCCAGAGCGCGGCACGACCGACACGCTCAGTGATGCCGTCGATCAGCCGCGAGAATTGCAGCAGGAAATTCATCGATATTTCTCCTCCGCGCCTGGCTTGCGGTACGCCATAATGTGGCTGACCGATCCTGCGGTGTTGTTGTGCGTTGACTGCTTTCTGCTTGCGAGAGCAAGGGCGCGATATTAAACGTTCAGTTGCGGCTTTGCCATACCATTGTGGAAAGCCGCAATGCAATCCAGCGTTGCGCGGGTTGTCTGAAGATCCTGATTCGACAAACGTAAAAATATGGAAAGACGCAAATTCATCAGAGGCGCGGGCCTGGTCGGCATACTGGCGGCCGGTGCCGCCCCGGCTGTGCATGCCAAGCCGGCACTCCGCTGGCGGCTGGCGTCGAGCTTTCCCAAAACACTGGACATCACCCACGGCAGCGCGCATTTTTTCGCCCGCGAGGTCAGGGACATGTCGGGCGGCAAGTTCGAGATTGCCGTCCACCCCGCCGATGAACTGCTGCCGGCCTTCGATGTGCTGGACGGCGTGCAGCGCGGCAGCGTCGAATGCGGGCACACGGCGGCGTATTACTACATTGACCGGGATGAAACCTTCGCCCTCGACTGCGCCATTCCCTTCGGTCTCAACGCCCGTCAGATGGCGGCCTGGTTGCGGCAGGGCAATGGCCTCAAGCTGCTGCGCGAGTTTTACCAGAACTTCGGCATCGTCAATTTCCCCATGGGCAACAGTGGCGCCCAAATGGGCGGCTGGTATCGTAACCCTATCAATTCCCCGGCCGACCTCAAGGGGCTCAAGATGCGCATTGCCGGACTTGGCGGACAGGTATTAGCCCGGCTGGGTGGGGTTCCGGTCAAGCTACCTGGGGCCGAAATTTACCCGGCACTCGAGCGCGGCACGATTGACGCCGCCGAATGGGTCGGGCCATATGACGACTTGAAACTGGGCTTGCACAAGCTCAAGCTCTACTACGCCTACCCCGGCTGGTGGGAAGGCAGTACGCAACTGTCGCTCTACATCAATCGGCGCGCCTATGACGCACTGACTACCGAGCACAAGGCCATCATCAAAGCGGCTGCGACGGCAACCCATTGCGATATGCTGTCGCAGTACGATGCAAAAAATCCGGCGGCACTCAAGGAACTGATTGCCATCGGCGCGCGCCTGACACCCTTCCCCAAGACAGTGCTGGATGCAGCCCATCAGGCCGCAGACGAGCTGTATGCCGAACTGGCTGAGAAGAATCCGCATTGGAAAAGGATTCACGGCAGCTATGCGGCGTTTCTCAGGGAGCAATCCTGGGGTTGGGCCTACACCGAGATGTCTTTTGAAAACTACCGGCTCCAGCGCATGCAGGAACAGACGAATGCTGCGGAAGCATCACGCAGTAAAAGTCGGCGCTGACCGAAGGGAATCCCCTTTTCAGGACTGACGGGACGGCGCTACTCTTGAGTTCAACGACTTTAGCCACCCGCCTGTGTGTCGTGCGCCATGGCGAAACCGACTGGAATGCGGGGCGTCGCATCCAGGGGCATATCGACGTGCCGCTGTCGGTCGTCGGTCATACCCAGGCCCGCGCCGCCGGGAATACGCTGGCAAACGAAGGGTTCGCCGCCATTTACAGCAGTGATTTGACCCGGGCGCGGCAAACCGCCGAGGCGACGGCCCATCTGGCCCATGTGCCGTTACACCTGCTGACCGGACTGCGCGAGCGACATTACGGTGTTTTCCAGGGATTGACCTATGCAGAGGCGGAGGCGCAGTATCCAGAAGCTTACGCCCGCCATCACGCGCGTGACAATGCACACTTCGCCTTCCCTGGTGGCGAGAGCCTGCATGATCTGGCAGTCCGGATTGGCGATGTCTGCGACGACATCATCAGCCGCCACGCCGGCGGGGCAGTAGCAATCTTCACGCATGGCGGTGTCCTCGACATCATGCATCGCCGCGCGGCAGGTAAACCGCTGACGGGGCCACGCGACTTCGCCATCCCCAACGCCGCCATCAACTGGATCGAGATCGCCAACGACCGCTGGACGATACTGAACTGGGCCGAGCGCGGACACCTGACCGGGGCACTGGAAGAGTTGTAACAGCGCAGGGCTACAGTGGTGAAACGGGAACCAGCTGCGTGATAAAATCGCCGTCCCTCCTTCCATGAAACGGGCTACCGCCATGTTTTCAAAGAATAATACCCTCGCCAAGACCGACCCCGAACTGTTTGCCTCCATTCAGAACGAGAACCGTCGCCAGGAAGATCACATCGAGTTGATCGCTTCCGAAAATTATGTCTCGTGGGCGGTATTGGAAGCCCAAGGCTCCCAGTTGACCAACAAATACGCCGAAGGCTATCCCGGCAAGCGCTACTACGGCGGTTGCGAGCACGTCGACGTCGCCGAGCAACTCGCCATCGACCGCGCCAAGAAACTGTTCGGCGCCGAGGCGGCCAACGTGCAGCCGAACTCCGGTTCACAGGCCAATCAGGCAGTGTTCATGGCCTTCCTGAATCCTGGTGACACCATCCTCGGCATGAACCTCGCTGCCGGCGGCCACTTGACGCATGGCATGAAGCTCAACATGTCGGGCAAATGGTTCAATGTTGTGCCCTACGGCCTCGACGAAAACGAGGCCATCGACTACGCGGAAGTCGAACGCCTCGCCATCGGGCACAAGCCCAAGCTGATCATCGCCGGCGCCTCGGCCTACGCACTGCGCATCGATTTCGAACGCTTCGCCAAGATCGCCAAATCAGTCGGCGCCATCTTCATGGTCGACATGGCGCACTATGCCGGTCTGGTCGCCGCCGGCTTCTACCCGAACCCGGTTCCGCATGCCGATGTCGTCACCTCGACCACGCACAAGACGCTGCGCGGTCCGCGCGGCGGCTTGATCCTGATGAAAGCCGAACACGAGAAGGCCATCAACTCGGCCATTTTCCCCGGTCTGCAGGGCGGTCCGCTGATGCATGTGATCGCCGCCAAGGCCGTGTCCTTCAAGGAAGCGATGACCCCCGAGTTCAAGAATTACCAGGAACAGGTGATCGAAAACGCCCAGGTCATGTGCAAGGTGCTCAAGCTGCGCGGCCTGCGCATTGTTTCGGGTCGCACCGAATCGCATGTCTTCCTGGTCGATCTGCAGTCCAAGAATATTACCGGCAAGGATGCCGAGGCCGCGCTGGGTCGCGCCCACATCACAGTGAACAAGAACGCCATCCCCAACGATCCGCAAAAGCCCTTCGTCACCAGCGGGATTCGCATCGGCACGCCGGCCATGACCACGCGCGGCTTTACTGAAATCGAAGCCGAGGTGGTCGCTGACCTGATCGCCGATGTCCTTGAAGCTCCGACCGATGAGGCAGTGCTCGAGCGGGTGCGCGCCGAGGTAGCTACGCTGTGCGGCAAGTTCCCCGTTTACGGCGACTGAGCGAGTTCCATGAGATGTCCGTATTGCAACGAGGACAACACCCAGGTCGTCGATACCCGTGAAAACGAGGAAGGCGACACGGTGCGCCGGCGACGGCGCTGTCTCACCTGCGACAAGCGCTTCACCACCTACGAACGCGTCGAACTGCAATTGCCGCTGGTCGTCAAGAAGAACGGCAGCCGCGTCGACTTCGATCGTGACAAGCTGATCTCCAGCATGACGCTGGCCCTGCGCAAGCGCCCGGTCACCACCGAGAGCGTCGCCAGTGCGCTCGACCGCATCGAAGACAAGTTGGTACAACTGGCCGAGCGTGAAGTCACTTCGGACCGCATTGGCGAACTGGTGATGCGTGAGCTGAAAAAGCTCGACAAGGTCGCCTACATCCGTTTTGCTTCCGTCTACCGCAACTTCGCAGACGTCGACGAATTCTCCGATGCGGTCCGCGAAATGAAGCGGCCGCGCACCACCCGCCCCAAATCCTCGTGACCGTCGTGGCTCAAGCTTTTTTGCCTGAAGACTACGGGTTCATGAGCCGCGCGCTGCAATTGGCGACGTACGGTCTTTACACCACCACACCGAACCCGCGCGTCGGCTGTGTCTTGGTGAAGGATGGCGTGATCATCGGCGAAGGCTGGCACGAAAGTGCCGGGCAGCCGCACGCAGAAATCAACGCCCTGGCAAAAGTCGGCGCTGGCAGGACGGCGCAGGGCGCTACGACTTACGTCACACTCGAACCCTGCAGCCACCACGGTCGTACACCGCCCTGTGTCGACGCCCTGATGAAAGCTGGAATTGCACGTGTTGTTGCGGCAATGCCGGATCCGAACCCGCTGGTTGCCGGACAGGGTCTGGCACAGCTTGCCGCTGCCGGCATTGCCGTTGCCAGTGGCCTGATGGAAGCCGAAGCACGCGCACTCAACGTCGGTTTTGTCTCGCGCATGACGCGCGGCCGGCCGTGGCTGCGGCTCAAGGTAGCCATGAGCCTGGATGGCAAGACTGCCCTCAACAACGGTTTATCGCAATGGATTACCGGCCCTGAGGCGCGCCGCGATGCCCATGCCTGGCGTGCCCGTTCCTGCGCGGTACTGACGGGTTTCGGCACGGTACGTGACGACGACCCGCGGCTCACCGTGCGCGAAGTTGTCACACCACGCCAGCCGCGCCCGGTCGTCGTCGACAGCCGCTTGGAAACACCGCTGACCGCCAAGCTGCTGGAAGGCGGCGCCCTGATCTTTGCTGCCCAACCCGACGCCGAAAATATAAGCCGCCTCACTGCCCGCGGCGCCGAAGTCATCGTGCTGCCGAATCCCGCCGGCAAGGTAGACCTGGCCGCGATGTTGCTGGAACTCGGTCGCCGTGGCTACAACGAAGTGCTGGTCGAAGCCGGGGCCAAACTCAATGCTTCGCTGCTGCGAGAGGGGCTGGTTGACGAACTGCTGATCTATCAGGCGCCGGTGCTGCTGGGCGACCAGGCGCGCGGCATGGCCGACCTGCCGGAGCTTGTCGAATTGAGCGGTGCGCGGCGACTCACCATCACCGACCGGCGCATGATCGGCGCTGATCAACGCATTCTGGCGCTCTTGAATTGAAAATAAACCAGTTCTAACAAGGAGAAACACATGACCCAAACCACAACGTCCAGCGGCTTGATGATTGAAGAGATCGTCGAAGGCACTGGCGCCACCGCCACCGCCGGACAGACCGTATCGGTGCATTACACCGGCTGGCTCACCGATGGCAGCAAGTTCGATTCAAGCAAGGATCGCAATGACCCCTTCGACTTCCCGCTCGGCGGCCGCCAAGTCATCGCCGGCTGGGATGAAGGCGTGCAGGGCATGAAGGTTGGCGGCACGCGCAAGCTCACCATCCCGCCCAGCCTCGGCTACGGCGCCCGCGGCGCTGGCGGCGTGATCCCGCCCAATGCCACGCTGGTGTTCGAGGTGGAACTGCTGGAAATCCATCAGTAAAATCGTCGCAGGTGCTCGATCTATCTGATCGAGCACACCGCGCATTCCGGATCGCGCGGCACGGCAATGCTGCGCCATTCCATCGCCAAACCATCAAGCAGCAACAGGCGGCCCGCCAGAGATTCGCCACAACCGATCACCAATTTGAGCGCCTCGGCGGCCTGCACGGCGCCGATGATGCCGGTGAGCGGCGCGAATACGCCCATCACCGCACAGCGCACTTCCTCGACCTCTTCGGCCTCCGGAAACAGGCAGTGGTAACACGGGGCGTCAGCGCGTCGCGCGTCGAAAACGGCAACCTGGCCATCGAAGCGGATAGCCGCACCCGACACAAGCGGTTTGCCATGCTGGACACAGGCCCGATTGACCTCATGGCGGGTGGCAAAGTTGTCTGAACAGTCGAGCACCACGTCAGCAGCGGCGACTTCTGCTAACAAGCGTTCGCCCGCCAGCCGTTCCTGCAGGGGCATCACCCGGCATTCCGGATTGATTGCGCCAAGCGTGGCAAGGCCAGAGACTACCTTGGGTTGTCCGATTGCCGCCGTGCGGTGCAGTATCTGCCGCTGCAGATTGGTCAGGTCGACCGTGTCGCCGTCGGCAAGGACCAAGGTGCCGATACCGGCAGAAGCCAGATACAGGGCAGCGGGCGAACCCAAGCCACCCGCGCCGAGAATCAGCGCCCGCGCGCCAAGCAGTTTTTCCTGACCTTCGATGCCGATCTGCGGCAACAGGATGTGGCGGCTGTAGCGCAGCAAAGCTGCGTCGTTCATGAGTCCTTCTTTACCATGAAATTGCAGCGTTTGCGCCGGGCCGCCCCATGCAAACGCGGCACGCGGCGCCAGCCGCAACCCGCACCGCTAGTTGATCGGAGCACCCCGTAACAGACGAGCGCAGCGAGCCGTTAAGAACCCCCCGCGAGGGGGGCACCAGGCCGTAGGCCGCAGGACGCTGCGCAGCAGCGGTCCCAAGCAAAGAAAGGGATGCGCCAACGGCGCACAAAGGGGGGCGGGCGTTTGTCATTTGTACTCGCGCAGCTCGGGCGGGGTATCGTCGTGGTCGCCGTGCGGATGGTGTTCCCAGGCCTGGGAATAAACCTCATGCGACTTCTTGATCAGCCGCTCCGGCTGGCCGAGATTGCGCAACTGGGTTTCCTCTGTGAAATAAACGAGGGCGCGGATCAGCTTGCAATACAGGGTATTTTCCAAGTGGAAGCCGCGCTCGATCAACATCATCTCCAAGGCTTCCATGCTGTAGTCGGCAATCTCGTACCAAACCGAAATGCCGTTGGGCAGGGCACCGGGGGCGACTTCGAGATTGGCCAGGGCGGACAGCACGGCAGTGGCTTCGGCAATCTGGCAGTTCTTGAGCTTGCAGAAGCGAATCTCACGATGCTTGCGCGTCCCCGCCTGCGGAGCCAGAGCATGCGGCCGGTGCAGTCCGCGCTCATGATCTCGCAGCAGGCGTGCCCGCTCGGGGTTCATCTGATACCCCCGGGAGCGGCAGCCAGCATGCGGCGAAATGAACGCACCGGTCTGTCGCGGAGAGCGGGGGTGGAGAAGGCGTTCATTTTTTGATCACGTTCAGGGCCTTGAGCAAATTCACGGCCTGGGTGAGTTGATAATCGTTGGCGGATGCCGGCTCGAATGGCGCGCTGTGGCTGTCTTCCTTACCCTTTTCCGACGGCTTGGCAGTCTTGTCGCTCTTTTCTTTCTTCGGCGCCGCAGCTTTCTCGCCTTCCTTGTCATTGATCAGGTGGCGATCGAGATCAGCCTCGCGTACCCGCTCGCGCGAACCGCCGTTGGCGGTTTCCTCGACGATGATGTCGGGGGTGATGCCCTTGGCCTGGATGGAGTGACCATTCGGGGTGTAGTAGCGCGCCGTGGTGAGCTTGATCGCGGTCTTGGACGGCAGCGGCAACACCGTTTGCACCGAACCCTTGCCAAAGGTCTGCGTACCCATCACGATGGCACGCTTGTGATCCTGCAGCGCGCCCGCGACAATTTCCGACGCCGAGGCCGAACCACCGTTGACCAGCACGATCAGCGGCACCGTCCGCGCGGCTTCGGGCAGCTTCTTGATGTAATCCTCGCGGCTGTCGCTGCGCAGATAATCCTCACTGGTGGCGAGGTACTTGCGTTTGGCATCCTCGATGCGGCCATCGGTGGTCACCACCACGCTGTTGGCTGGCAGGAAGGCGGCGGAAACGCCGATCGCGCCATGCAGCAGACCGCCTGGATCATTGCGCAGATCGAGCACCAGACCTTTGAGCCCGGCGTCCTTCTTGCCGGCATCCGCCTTGAAAAGTTTGTCGAGGTGCTTGACCACATCGGGAGCAGACTCCTCCTGAAACTGTGTCACACGCAAGTAACCGTAGCCAGGTTCGATCATTTTCGACTTGACGCTTTGCACCTTGATGATGTCGCGCTGGATGGTGATTTCGAGTGGTTTCGTCTCACCCTTGCGCAGAATCGTCAGCTTGATCGAGGTCTTGGGCTTGCCGCGCATCTTCTTGACGGCGTCATTCAGCGTCAGGCCCTTCACCGGCGTATCGTCGATCTTGAAGATGAGGTCGCCCGACTTGACGCCAGCGCGGTAGGCCGGCGTGTCCTCGATCGGCGACACCACCTTGACGAGACCGTCTTCCATGCCGACCTCTATGCCCAGGCCACCGAACTCACCCTGGGTGGACACCTGCAAATCCTTGAAGGCATCGGCATCCAGGTAAGCCGAGTGCGGATCGAGGTTAGCCAGCATGCCGCTAATCGCATGCACGATAAGTTGCTTGTCCTCGACCGGCTCGACGTAACCCTGTTTGATGGCGCTGAAGACATCGGCAAAACTGCGCAACTCTTCAATCGGCAGCGGCCCCACCGCGCTTTTCTTCTGGGCGATTGCGGAAAAATTCAGGCTCAGCATTACGCCAGCAACGAGACCGACAAAAACCAGACCAATTTGTTTGAGCTTGCTACGCATGGGAACCTCGGCAATCACTATGAAAATACTAAGATGTATTCAGGCCTGCTTCAAGGGACGCTGAGCCATTTCGCCGGATCGAATGCCCGTCCCTGATGCCTGAGTTCAAAGTATAAACCTGATTCCGGCTGCCCCCCGCTGGCACCCACGGTAGCCACCGTCGCGCCAGCGCCGACTTTCTGTCCGACGTCGGCCAGAACCGACTGGTTGTTGCCGTAGATCGAAAGAAAATCATCGTCGTGATCGATGATCAACAGGTTGCCGTAACCGCGCAGCCAGTCGGCGAAGACCACCACGCCAGCCGCAACAGCGTGCACGTCCGCCCCCTCGGCAGCGCGAATGAACATGCCCTTCCAGGTCGTCTGGCCGTCGTCGCGGCGCGCACCAAATCGCCCGGTGGTGACGCCCTTGGCCGGCCGGAGCAACTTGCCGCGCAACTTGATAAAGGCGCCACTTGCATTTGACGGCTCAACCGATACAACCGGAGGAGCGGCAGAATCGCCCCGCCGCCCAGGCCGCTGGGAAACTGGCGGCTTGGGCTTGACGGCACGTTTGGCCAGGGTGGCGATCAGGCTCCCGAGACGCTGCTCGTTTTGCTTGAGCGTATCAATCTCGCGCCGCTGTTCCTTGATTTGGCCGGATATTCTGGCCAGCACGGTTTGCCGTTCCTGCTGGCGCTGGCGCAGGGCGACCCGCTCGCTTTCCTCACGCTGGGCCAGCGTAGTAAGCTTTTCATTGCGCTGCTGCACCACCGCGGCCAGCCGTTGCGTCTCGGCTGTGTCACGCCGCAGATTGGCTATCAGATCAGCTTGGGCGCGTGACAGCAGGGTCAGGAAATGGCGGTCGCGATAAGTGACGTTTGGATCGTCGCCAGCCAGCAACACCGCCAGCGCATCGGCTTCCCGAGGGCGAAACTGGTAGCGTAGCAGACGCGCCAGCTGTGCCTGTCGGTTAGCGGTCTGCCGTTCCATTTGCTTCAGATCGCGTTCGCGCTCGCTCAGTTCGCTCCGTGCAGTGGTGCGTTCTTCACTCAGGGCGCGTAGCTTGCGACCGACGGTTGAAATCGCTTTTTCGGTATCGCGCAGCTGATCGACAGTTTCTGCCCGTGAAGACTCACTTTCCTTGAGTTGCCGTTCCAGAGTGGCACGCTGCTCGCGCAGCGACTCAAGCTTGGCCTTCTCCCGCTCGCCTGCCGCCAGGACAAGCCCCGGCAGGCACAACAAAAAAACCAGCGCGAGATGGCGAATCAAGCCTTGGCTTTGCCTTGGTTAGCCACTGCAGCTTGCGCGGCGGCAATGGTTTCCGCATCGCCAAGATAATAATTACGCAGCGGCCGCAGATCGGCGTCGAACTCATAGACCAGCGGCTGTCCGGTGGGAATGTTGAGGCCGACGATTTCGGCATCCGATATTTTGTCGAGATATTTGATCAATGCCCGCAGACTATTGCCATGGGCCACAACGACCACGCGCTTGCCGGATTTTATGGTGGGGGCAATGGTTTCGTGCCAGTAGGGCAGAAAGCGGTCTACGGTGTCTTTCAGGCATTCGGCAGTGGGAAACTGGCCCGGGGCCAAATCGGCATAACGTGGATCGCTGCTTTCATAGCGTGGGTCGGTCTTCTCCAGTGCGGGGGGCGGCGTATCGTAGGCGCGGCGCCATATTTTTACCTGCTCCTCGCCGAATTTGGCCGCTGTCTCGGCCTTGTTAAGACCCTGCAAGGCACCGTAGTGCCGTTCATTGAGCCGCCATGAGTGCACAATGGGCAGCCACATGCGATCCATCTCTTCCAGCGTCAACCACAATGTCTTGATGGCACGCCTGAGCACCGAAGTGAAGGCGATGTCGAAATCGAATCCTTGGACTTTCAGCAGCTGGCCAGCGGCTTTAGCTTCGGCGAGACCCTTTTCGGTGAGACCGACATCGGTCCAGCCTGTGAAACGGTTTTCCTTGTTCCAGACTGATTCGCCATGGCGAAGCAGAACGAGCTTGTAGGTAACAGACATGGTGCGGGGAAGATAGGAAATAAAACGCTAATGATAAAGGGAATCCATTATCGGTGCGGGAATAGCAGTATTCTATAATATGCCGATTCTTCACCACTCTCCCGCGAAAAGCGCGCTGCCATGAACAATCCCATTGCCGAAATGATGGCTCATGATGAGCATGTAGAAATAGCCGCACGTTCGCTCAAGGCGATTTCGCATCCGCTACGACTTAAAATACTTTGCTTTGTCGGCGATAAGGAAATCTGCGTACAGAATATCGTTGAGGCGGTCGGCACGTCCCAGAGCAACATTTCCCAGCACTTGGCAATTCTGCGCGACAAGGGCGTACTGGCAACCCGCAAGGATGCCAATCGGGTTTACTATCGGGTCGCCGACCATCGCACGTTGCAACTGGTCGAGTTGATGCGGGAAGTCTTTTGCGGCATACCTAGCGAAAAACACAAATAATTAGCAGAACTATTGAACAGGAACAGGAATGGAATTCATCCAGCAAAATATTATGTGGGCCGGATTGGCTGCGGTCAGTGGCGGCATGTTGTTGTGGCAGATGGTCAATGGTGGTGGCGGCAATAATGTTTCAGTGAATGAAGCGACACTGCTCATCAACCGTCAGGATGCACTGGTGGTGGACGTGCGTGAAACCGCCGAATGGTCTACGGGCCATATCCAGAATTCGCGCCATATCGCCCTCGGCCACTTGGGCAAGCATCTTTCCGAGATCGATAAATTCAAGGAGAAGCCGATCATCGTCGTCTGTGCCAGGGGCAACCGCTCCAGATCGGCCTGCAACACGCTCAAGAAAGCCGGCTTCCAGCAGCTGTACAACCTGGTAGGTGGCGTCAACGCCTGGAGCGAAGCCGGGCTGCCGATGACAAAGAAATAACCGGAACAGTCACTTACAGGAGATTCTCAGTGGCGAAGATTGTCATGTATGCCACCGCAGTTTGCCCTTATTGCATTCGCGCCGAACAATTGCTGAAGCGCAAGGGCGTCACCGCTATCGAAAAAATTCGCGTCGACCTCGACCCCGCGCGACGCGATGAAATGTTAGCCAAGTCGAATGGCCAGCGCACCGTCCCGCAGATTTTCATCGACGACTTGCATGTCGGCGGCTGTGACGATCTGCACGAACTTGATCGCCAAGGCAAGCTTGACCCCCTTTTGGCGAACTGACCACCCTTGCGCGGCAGGATAGAATGCCGCCTCTTTCCCCATCCGCACCATCAGGATCATCATGAGCGAACAAGCGCAGGACACCTCCCCCGTTTTCAGCATCGAAAAGATTTACATCAAGGACCTCTCGCTGGAGGTGCCAAACGCTCCACAGTGCTTTCTGGAGCGTGATGCAGCCGAAATCAGCCTGCAAATGCAAACCGGCGGCGAGTCGATCGGCGAGGGCGTTTACAGCGTCGTGCTGACACTGACGGTCTCGGCCAAGGTCGGCGACAAAACACAGTTTTTGATCGAGGCAGCGCAAGCCGGCATCTTCCAGATCCGCAATGTCCCGGAGGCAGACCTGGAGCCGATCGTTGCGGTGGCCTGCCCCAACATCCTGTTTCCCTACGCGCGTGAAACGATTTCAGATGCCGTGACACGTGCCGGCTTCCCACCGGTGCTGCTCGCCCCAGTCAACTTCGAAGCGATCTACCGCGACCGCATGGCCAAGCAGCAAGCCGCTCCCAGTCCGCACGAAATCCCGATCCAATAATGCTGCGGCACTCGCTTGCCCTTTGTGCAGCACTGCTGCTGACCAACACGGCCAACGCGCTCGACTACCGTTCGGTTGCCGAAGCCGCCGTGCTCTACGACGCGCCGTCGCAAAAGGCCAAGCCGCTGTTCGTCATCGCTGCCGGCACGCCGGTTGAAGCCATCGTCACGCTCGACACATGGATCAAGATTCGCGACATGAAAGGCAACCTGGCCTGGATCGAACGCCGGCAACTGACCGAGCAACGCTTTTTGCAGGTGAGCGCCGCACAGGCACAAGTGCGCGTGAGTGCTGACGAATCCGCCGTGCTGGTGTTCGAGGCGGAACCCGACGTGCTACTCGAATTTGTCGAGCCCGGCCCCACGGGTTGGGTCAAGGTGCGCCATCGCGATGGCCAGCAGGGTTTCGTGAAGATCACCCAGATCTGGGGATTCTGATGCACCTGGCAGTCTTGGGTGCCGGTGCCTGGGGTACGGCCCTTGCCCTGTCGTTTGCCTCCCGCCAGACAGTTACACTGTGGACTTGGCAAGCTGAGCATGCCGCGGCGATGCAGGCCGCGCATGAAAACGCTGCATTTTTGCCGGGCTATCCGCTTCCGGACACACTCACGGTCACTGCCGACGTTAGGGCGGCCATTGCCACAGCCGATCTGGCGCTCGTCGCCACGCCGATGGCCGGCCTGCGCCAGACCGCACTGCAACTGGGGCAGCTGCGCAGCGACCTGCCCTTCCTCTGGGTATGCAAGGGGCTGGAAGCCGGCAGCGGTTTGTTGCCGCACCAGGTGGTGGCCAGCGTGCATCCCGCCGCGCGTTGCGGCGCGCTCACCGGCCCCAGTTTCGCCGACGAAGTGGCGCGCGGACTGCCGGCAGCGATCGCCCTCGCCTCTGCCGACGCAGCTTTCGCCGATGCAACGGCCATCGCCCTGCATGGCCCCCGTCTGCGCCTCTATGCCAACGACGACATTATCGGCGCCGAGGTCGGCGGCGCTGTCAAGAACGTCATGGCCATCGCCACCGGTATTTGCGACGGGCTCGGACTGGGGCTCAATGCCCGTGCCGCCCTGATGACGCGAGGGCTGGCCGAGATCACCCGCTTCGGTGTCGCGCTCGGCGCGCGGCCGGAAACCTTCATGGGTCTGGCTGGCATGGGCGACCTGATCCTGACCTGTACAGGCGATCTGTCGCGCAACCGCCGCGTCGGCCTCGCACTGGCCACCGGAAAATCGCTGGCGGATATCCAACGCGACCTGGGTCATGTCGCCGAGGGCGTCATGACTGCCCGCGAGGTCGCCCGCCGTGCCGAACCGCTCGGCGTAGACATGCCGATCACCGCAACCGTGCGCGATGTCCTGGATGGCAATTTATCGGCTGCCGCCGCAGTTGAACGGCTGATGAAGCGGAATCCCAGGCACGAGTAGCGCCGTACCCCATGCGGGGCATTTCATGCCGCCAGCGCCGACTTTCTATAAGCACGGCTCAAAATAGCCACACCACAGTCCGGTGCCGGGCCGCCCCAAGCCGGGACGACACGCGGCGCAAGCCGCAAGCCGCTCCACAGCTAACAACAACGCACCCCGAAATAGACGAGCGCAGCGAGCAACAGTCACCTCCCCGCGCGGGGAGGCTGGGAGGGGCGGGCCTAACTGCCGCCGGCAAATCCATTCTGCCGCCACGCTTCATAGACAGCAATCGCCACGGTGTTCGACAGATTCAGACTCCGATTGCCCGGCATCAGCGGCAGCCGCAAACGCTGTTGCGGCGGCAAGGCTTCCAGCATTTCTGTCGGCAAGCCGCGCGTTTCGGGGCCAAAAATAAAAGCGTCGCCCGGCTGGTAGACAACACTGTCGTAGCGTGTCGTGCCGCGCGTGCTGAAGGCAAACCTGCGCACTTCCCCCAGCGCAAGCAAACAGGCCGCCCAGTCATCATGCACCTGCATATCGACAAACTCGGCATAATCCAGCCCGGCGCGGCGCAGTGAGGGTGCGCTGATATCAAAACCAAGCGGCTTCACCAAATGCAGTTTTGCCCCTGTGTTGGCGGCAAGCCGGATCACATTGCCGGTATTGGGCGGAATTTCCGGTTGAAATAGAACGATCTGGAACATATGGGCTGTGGCAAGGTAGGCGTCTCCCGAAGGACCGCCCCGAGGGAGAGGGCGCCTCCGGTGGAGGCAGCGAACGAAATGAGCGTGGGAGCTATATACTCCCCGAAGTTTAGCGGATAGCGCGAAAGACCTATGGCACGACCGGAAAAAATTCGACTCGGCGACCTGCTGGTACGGCAGAACGTCATCACCGAGGAGCAGCTGACGCTCGCTCTGACGGAACAAAAGAAGAGCGGCCGAAAACTTGGCCGGGTACTGGTCGAGTCGGGCTACGCGACCGAGGACGGCATCTCCAAGGCGCTGGCACGCCAGTTGGGCGCCGAATTCATTGACCTCAAGATATTCCAGCCCCAGCCCGATCTGATCAAGCTGCTGCCCGAAGCCCAGGCACGCCGCTTCCGCGCGCTGGTACTGGATGAGAATCTCGGCATGCTACGGGTCGGCATGTCCGATCCTACCGATCTCTCCGCCTTCGACGAGATCGCCCGCATCGTCAAGCGCGACATCGACCTCGCCGTCGTCACCGAAGGCCAGTTGCTGCCCTTGCTCGATCGCGTCTATCGGCGCACCGAAGAAATTTCCAGCCTGGCAAAAGACCTCACCCAGGAGATGGGTGACATCCCGGTCGAATTCGGCATCGTGCTCGGCATCGCGCCGGGGGCCGAAGACGCGCCGGTCGTCAGGCTGCTGCAGACGGTGTTCGAAGAGGCGCAAAAGACCCGCGCCTCCGACATCCACATCGAACCCCAGGAAAAATCGCTGCTGATCCGCTTCCGCATTGACGGCGTGCTGCACATTCAGACCGAAGCCGACAGCAAGATTTCAACGGCGCTGGTGCTACGGCTCAAACTGATGTCGGGCCTCGACATTTCGGAAAAACGCCTGCCGCAGGACGGCCGCTTCAACATCAAGTTGCGCGGCGCCAATGTCGACGTGCGGATCTCGACCATGCCTACCCAGCACGGCGAATCGGTGGTGATGCGTCTGCTGGCCCAGAACACCGGACTGCTGCAACTCGAAAGGCTGCACATGCCGCCGCGGGTGCTCGAACGCTTCCGCCATGCGATTTCGCGGCCATCGGGCATCGTGCTGGTCACCGGCCCAACCGGCTCGGGCAAGACCACCACGCTGTATGCAGCGATGAACGAGCTCAACAGCCCGGAAAAAAAGATCATCACCGTCGAAGATCCGGTCGAATACCGTTTGCCCGGTCTTAATCAGGTACAGGTGCATGAAAAGATCGACCTGACGTTCACCCGCGTGCTGCGCACCGCCTTGCGCCAGGACCCGGACATCGTGCTCATCGGCGAGATGCGCGACCAGGAAACCGCCGAGATCGGCATGCGCGCCGCCATGACCGGCCACCTGGTGCTATCCACCCTGCACACCAACGATGCCCTGTCGACGCCGATCCGGCTGCTCGACATGGGCGTGCCACGTTACATGGTCGCGCTATCGATCCAGATGGTGCTGGCACAACGGCTGGTGCGGGTGATTTGCCCGAACTGCGGCCAGGAGCATCAACCCGAACCGCACGAACTGACATGGCTGCGCTACGAACTCGGCGATCGTGTCGCCCAGTTCAAATATGCGAAAGGCCGCGGCTGCGCCCACTGCGCCAATACCGGCTATCAAGGCCGCCAGGCGGTCTACGAGTTTCTTGAAATGAGCAACGCACTGGTCGAGGCGGCCAACCATGGCGACCCCAACGAATTCATGCAGATCGGCCGCGAGCAGATGGCTGGCAACACATTGCGGCGCGACGCCGTGCGGCTGGTGGTGAATGGCCGTACGACGATTGGCGAAGCCATGCGCATTGCGACGCAACTGGACGAATAGGGGATGAATTAAGCCATGCCCGCCTTCACTTACCGCGGCCGCAACGGTGCCGGAGAAGTCGTCAACGGCGTACTGGAAGGCGCGACCGCGTCGAGTGTCGCTGACCTGCTGTTTGGCAGCGGCGTGACGCCGCTGGAAATCAAGCCGGCGGCGGCCAATGCGTTGAAAAAGGATGGAGACGGTGGTTTCAGTTTGTTTGCGCCACAAGTCCTGCACGTCGACATCCTGCTATTCACCCGCCAGCTTTACACCCTGATGAAGGCCGGCGTTCCGATCATGCGGGCGCTGGCTGGCCTGCAGGAATCCAGCGCCAACCCGGCGATGCAATCCGTGCTGGGCCAGTTACGCGAGAGCCTCGACTCCGGCCGCGAGCTTTCGGTGTCAATGGCGCGCCATCCCAAGATCTTTACACCGTTCTACCTGGCCATGGTGCGGGTAGGCGAGATGACCGGCCGCCTTGAAGAGGTATTTTTGCGCCTGTTCGACCACATGGAGTTCGAGCGCTTCATGCACGAGCAGGTCAAGTCGGCGCTACGCTATCCGAGCTTCGTCATCCTGGCCATGGTGGCCGCCATGTTCGTCGTCAATATCTGGGTGATCCCAACCTTTGCCAAAGTCTTCGCGGGCTTTGGCGCCGATCTGCCGCTGATTACCCGCGCCCTGATCGGCTTTTCCAACTTCATGGTTGAGTGGTGGCATCTGCTGATCGGTGCCATTGCCGCAGCCGGCTTCGCCTTCAAGTCCTGGATCGGCACCCAGCGCGGCAGCTATCTCTGGGACAAGTTCAAGATGCGCATTCCCATCGCCGGCAAGATTGTGCGCAAAGCCACGCTGGCGCGCTTTGCGCGCAGCTTCGCGCTGGCCTCGCGCTCCGGCGTACCAATAATTCAAGCCCTGACCACTGTGTCACAGACAGTTGATAACGACTACATCGCCGCCAAAGTCGAGAAAATGCGCGACTCCGTCGAGCGCGGCGAGTCCGTGCTGCGGTCAGCCATCGCTACGAAAGCGTTTACACCTGTAGTGCTGCAGATGATCGCCGTCGGCGAGGAATCCGGCTCGCTGGACGAGATGATGGAAGAGATCTCTGCGATGTATCAAAGCGAGGTCGAATACGAACTCAAGACCCTCTCGCAACAGATCGAGCCGATTCTCATCGTCATGCTGGGCGCCATGGTGCTGGTGCTGGCGCTGGGCATCTTCCTGCCGCTGTGGGATCTCGGCGGCGTGGCAATGAAAAAGTGACACGGCAAGCCGGCCTCGGCAAACTTGAATTCGCTGTGGTACTGGCCATCTTCGGAGTGTTGGCCCATATCCTGCTCGACCGCCTGGTTGCTCTCGAACGCGAAACCGAGCGGCTGGAGGTCGATCTCACCGTGCGCCATATCAACACCGGGATCAAACTCGCCGTGGGTGATGCCATCATGCGCGGCGAGGAGACGCGCATAGCCGCAATGATCAACGCAAACCCGCTGACTTTTCTTGGACACGAGCAGGAAAGGAAAGTCGGCCCTGGCGCAACGGCGCAACCGGACGCCACCAACATGGGGGCCGTGCCGGCTTTGGCCGGCTGGAGTTACGATGCGGGCAGGCATACGTTGTACTATCGACCGCGCCAGCCAGAAGCCTTCAGCGGCCGCGAAAACCTCCGTTGGCGCTTTACCAGTCACACCGACGAACTTGGCCGCATTGCTGGATTGCGGCTTGAGCCACTCAAGTAAGTCACTATCATGCCGTTATTCGACACAACACTTTAGCTTGATATCGTGCTAACTTTACGACCGTGAAAAATACCGCCACACGCCAAAGCTGGCCCGCCCAATTTTCACAGGGCTTTACATTGATCGAACTGATCATTGTCATCACTATCATTGCCATTCTGGCAGCTGTGGCGCTACCGCGCCTGATCGATGCCCAGCGCGATGCGCGCATCGCCAAGGCCAACGCCATCTACGGTTCAATTCGCTCCGCTTCCGCATTGGCGCGCGCACGCTGCGAGCTTGACCTTGCTGCGGTGGCCGCCACACTGCCAGCCGCCAACTGCCAGGCTGCCATCCCAAGGGTCAATATGGACGGCAAGGCCATCGATATCGTCAACCGTTATCCGACCGCCACTGCCGCCGGCATTGATGCCGCCGCCGACCTGAACCTCATTGCCGACGGCATGACAATTGGCGGTACCGGTTGCGCCGCTGGCGCTCGTTGCTTCGATATCGCCGGCGGCACGGCACCGAATTGCCGCATCACCTATGAGCCGGCGACCATCGCTGGCGTTCTCATTACTGCGCCCGTGATTTCGGTTACCACAACGGGTTGCTGAACCACACGGTATTTGTCAGGCTTTATTAATATTTAACGGAGGTAGTAGACATGAAGTATGGTCGGATTCAACAGGGCTTTACCCTGATCGAGCTGGTTGTTGTAATCGTTATTCTCGGCATTCTGGCTGCCACGGCATTGCCGAAGTTTGTGAACTTACAGGATGATGCAGCTCAAGCAGCCGTGGACGGCGTCTCTGCAGCGATCACCTCCGGCACAGCTCTGAACTATGCCAAATACCAGATCAGTTCTGGTGCTGCACAGTCCATTACGTCTGCCACATTATGCAACGCTGCCGCGATTACTGGCTTGCTTGTAGGCGGTGCCTTGCCTACGGGCTACTCACTACCTGCCGCTGCGCCTGGTGGCACGTGCACCGCTGGCAATACGGGGACGTGTGTTGTAACCGGAAAAAATTCAAAGACAGCTACCGCGAATGTAATCTGTACCAACTAGCATCAGGTGGGGCCGGAACCGACATTCCGCCCCACGCCGATCGTAGGGCTCTTCTGCCTTGGCCTGCTCGCCCTGATGGCGAGCGGGCCATTTCTTTGGCCCTTTCATAGCCAGCCCATTCCATCATTCTGGAGTGAATGGTGGGCTGGCGCGCTGGGGCTGGCGGCGGCTTTCGTTCTGCTAATCGGCGGCAGTCGCAACTTGCCACTGCCGGCACTGCTCGGCATTCCGGCAGTGTTGCTGCTGGTCCTGCTGTTGCAATTCATGCTGGGCCGTCTAGCCTTTGCCCAGATCGGGTTGCTTCATACAACTTACCTGCTGTGGGCCGGGTTGCTGCTGATTCTGGGCCGGCACCTCGCCGCAACCGTCGGACTTCCTCGCCTCGCCGCTGTGCTCGCCTGCGCCTTTGCCCTTGGCGCACTGGCTGGCGCCGCCATAGCCATTGCGCAGTGGTTCGGGATCACCGCCGGGGTGCCGTGGATATTTCCTCATCTCGGTGGCGGCGTCTATGCCAATCTGGGGCAGGCCAACCACCATGCCCATTATTCCTGGCTTGGTATCGCCTCGTTGTTCTATCTGCGCGGCCGCGGATGGCTGTCCCGACCGCTGCTCTGGTTGATCGTCCTGCCGATTGCCTTGGGCAGCGTCCTGGGCGGCTCGCGCAGCGTGCTGCTGTACCCGATCATCATTCTTGTCGCAATTATCCTGGCAAAACGCAGGGCTCCGAACGGCACTGTGGCGCCACTGCTTGCCGATGCACTCCTGCTATTACCTGCGGTCGTTGTGCTTAGCTTCCTTGGGTCCTGGCTACCGCCGGGGGGGGCGGCAGTGACATCGGTTGAACGTCTCTACCAGTCGGTTGATGGCTCCAGCGTGCGACTGGCCGTCGCGCGCGCCGCCTGGTCGGCATTTCTCGATCACCCCTGGCTGGGGCAAGGCGTCGGCAACTATGCTTGGGCAAGTTTCATGGCCGCCGCCGGACCGACTGGCGCGGAGCCGTTACAAGTCGCGGAAAATGCCCATAACTTCATCCTGCACGGCATAGCTGAGTTCGGCATCCTGGCGACGGGCGTGGTTGTCTTGTTGCTTGGCATGTGGGCACGGCGTTTTTTCCAGCTGAACTGGGAACTGGAGCAGTTCTGGTGCGCCGCCGTGCTGGGTATCGGCGCGGCGCATGCGCTGCTTGAGTATCCGCTCTGGTACGCCTACTTTCTGGGGCCGGCAGCGCTTTTGCTTGGCGCAAGCGACACCGGCAAAACCATTATCCTCTCGGGCCGTAGAACTCTGATTTACTTGAGCCTTGCAACCCTGGGAGGAGCGTCGATACTGGCTGGCCTGCGCGCTGATTACGCTGCCATCGAGCGTGTCTCCTACCAGCCTCTTGCCGCCCACGCAGATCGCGAACGCGCCTGGCGTATTTCCATGGATCAATTGACGCGCTTGCACCGGGAGTCACTTCTCGCACCGTGGGCCTTAATGGCGCTCACCAACCTCTCCGAGCCCAGCCGTTTGATGGCGCAGGAACGCGCCACATTGTGCGAACGCGGCATCCGCTTTTCTCCCGCGCGCCCGCTGGTGAGCCGTTGCGCGATACAACTGGCGATTGCCGGACGTCAGGACGCCGCAATAGGTTTGACGCGCGCGGTGCTGCGCGCCTACCCTACCGAGCGCGCAGCAACTGTAGATGAGTTATCGCAGGCCGCCAGTGAATACCCGGAAGTCATGTCACTGCTACGGATTGGTCAGCAAAGTTGAATTGGGTCGCCGCAACAACCCTCACTGCATAATGTCGGCGCTGACAACACGGTGGTTTGCGTATCTACTGAAGATCGCAAACCTTGTCGTGACGGAAGTGATTAATTATCGTTGCGGTTTGCCGCGCTTTTTTATGCTTCAGTCGTATTTTTCTTGGCGTTGAATCTCTTGTTGTGACTGGGAACCCCTTTGAGGTGAGCGAATGAAGTTTCAAACCCTAATTCTGCCGGCCATCATGACCACTGCGCTGGTACTTGGCGCCTGCTCTGCACTCGCTCCTGAACCAGTTCCGGCTGTTGCACCGGCAGTGGCCCCCGACGCGACTGGACGTCAGCCCATGGCTGCAGCCTGCGCCGAGCGGCCGCTACGCAAGGTAGTGGTGACCGCCTTCCCCCTGCGTCACCCCGAACAAATCAAATCAGGTGATTTCATGGGCTGGCCTTCCATGACTGCAGATGACCTGACGCGCCAGATCAATCAGCGTGGCAGTCTGCTGGGCGCTACCGTGGCGCAGCGTTTTCCGTTTGTGTCGATTGAGAGCGCACCCGAGGTGGATCGTCAGGCGCTGCTCCGCTGGGCGAGCCAGGAACGGGCACAGTATGTAATTACAGGAGTGTTCCGCGATTTCGGCACCGCCCGCAAAGCGTTGATTCTCCCCGTGCGGCAACTGGTCGTGGAGGCCTACATCTACGACGGCTTCAGCGGCGAACTGCTGGCGCGGCGCGAGTTTGCACGGCAGTTACAGTTCAGCTGGCAGTTGCCGAAGGCCGTACTACCGGGCAGCAAGGATTTCCGTCAGTCGCGTCTGGGCGGGGTTTACCATGAGTTGCTGGCCGAGCTGGGCGAGTGGGTGGAAAGCACCGTGACTTGCCTGCCCTTTGCGGCACGGGTGATTCAGGTCGATGGGCGCCGTCTGGTTATGGATGTGGGCAGCGACAGCGGACTTGAAGCCGGCATGGAGTTGGTGCTCACTCGCACTGCCGCAAGCGGCGTCACAACTGCAACAGGAGAAACGCTCGCAGGAACGCCGCTGCGGATTGCCTCGGCAATTGTCAAGAGCGTGCAGCCGCGCCATAGCGTGGCCGAAATCGTCCCGCAGATGAAAACCCCTGCCGCGCAAATCGGTGACGTGCTGTATGGTCGTTGAAGTGCGCCGGCGTAAAGATCTGTAAAAGTCGGTGCTGGCAGGACGGCGACGTTTTTCATGGCAGTGGCTTCAGCTAGAATCAAGGCATGAAACTGCGCCGCCTGACCCTCGCCACACTGACCCTTACCCTGCTGGGGGGGGGCTATGCCGTCTATCAGTATTTTGTTGCCCCGGCCGACGGCACCGCCTATAAATTCGCCGCCATCGAGCGCGGCCCGATCACGGCGTCGGTATCCGCCACCGGCACGCTCAGCCCGGTAGTGTCAGTACAGGTCAGCTCGCAGATTTCCGGGCAGATTCGCGAAATACTGGTCGATTACAACAGCGTGGTCAAAGCCGGCCAACTGCTCGCGCAACTGGCGCCGGAAACTTATGAACACCGCGTGCGGCAGGCCGAAGCCGACCTTGAGGCGGCGCGCGCCACGGTGGCCGTGCAACAAGCGGAGTTGTATCGCGCCAAGGTGAACCTCATGGATGCCGAGCGCGATTACACGCGCAAGCAAACCCTGGTCGACAAGAATTTCATTTCGCCGGCCGAACTCGACAAGGCGCAAACCCTGCTCGAAGCCGCGCGCGCGCAACGGCGCGTCGTCGAAGCACAGGGGAAGAACAGTGAGGCGCTGGTCAAGCAGCGCGCCGCGCAACTCGGGCAGGCCCAGGTCGATCTCGGCCGCACCGAGATTCGTGCGCCGGCCGATGGCATCGTCATCAAGCGTAGCGTCGAACCGGGACAGACCGTGGCCGCCAGCCTCCAGGCGCCCGAAATGTTCGTCATCGCCAAGAACCTCGCCGACATGCGGGTCGAAACCGCCATCGACGAAGCCGACGTCGGCCGGCTCAAGGCTGGCCAGGAGGCAACGTTTACCGTCGACGCCTTCCCCGGCAAACGCTTCAAGGGCACCGTAACCCAGGTACGCAAATCGGCACTGGTCGTGTCGAATGTCGTTTCCTACACGGTCATCATCGATGCGGCCAACCCCGACCTGATCCTGCTGCCCGGCATGACAGCCAATGTGCGGATCACCACCGCCCAGAAGGACAGCGTGCTGAAGATCGCCAACGCCGCGCTGCGCTTCCGTCCGCCCAGCGATGAAAAGTCGGCCCCGGCAGCACGGCAGCAGGGTGGTGGCGGCATGGCTAAAGGCGGTGGCCGGCCGGGCGGCGCCGGCAGCGGCAAACTCTGGGCGCCGGGCAAGGATGGCAAGCCGACGCTCGTCGAGGTCAAGACCGGCATCAACGACGGCACCCAGACCGAACTGGTCGACAGCGATCTGGCCGAGGGACGCGAATTCATTGTCGGCACGGCTTCCGCCGAAAAGCCGAAGCTGGCGACACCACGGATGTTCTGATTGCTTGTGAATAACCACAGCGTCCTGAATCACTGGTTTTTTCAGCGTCAGTTTTTTCGCAAGAGATGAACGCGCCACTCATCCGCACCGTCGATCTCACCAAGGACTACCTACTCGGCGATACCCGGGTGCCAGCCTTGCAGGGTGTATCGCTGGAAATCGCGCGCGGCGAATTTGTCGCCGTGATGGGGCCGTCGGGCTCGGGGAAGTCCACTTTCATGAATCTGCTGGGCTGTCTCGACCATCCCAGCGGCGGCGACTACTGGCTGGATGGCGAGGCCGTCGCGCGCCTCTCGGACGACGCGCTGGCGGGTTTGCGCAACCGACGCATCGGCTTCATCTTTCAGCACTTCAATCTGTTGCCGCGCACCTCGGCGCTCGACAACGTCGCCCTGCCCCTGCTGTATCGCGGACTGGCGCTGGGGGCGCGCCAGGCACGAGCCGCGCAACGCCTCGCCCAGGTCGGCCTGACCGAGCGCTCGGATCATCACCCGGCGCAACTGTCGGGCGGCCAGCAACAACGGGTTGCCATCGCCCGCGCGCTGGCCAACGATCCGGCGCTGGTGCTGGCCGACGAGCCGACCGGCGCACTCGACTCGCGCACCGGCATCGAGATCATGGCGCTGCTGCAGACCCTCAATCGCGACGGCATCACCATCGTAGTGGTGACGCACGAACGCGATATCGCCGCCTACGCCAGCCGCATCATCAGCTTTCTGGACGGCCGCGTGGTTGATGACCGACGTAACACCCCGCATGATGCCAACGCCGATCTGGCCGCACTGCCGGACCCGGCCAAATGAAAATGCCCCCCCACGCTCGTAAAAGCAACTCGCTGCCCCCCACCGGGGGGCGCATGGCACCTTCGGGCGGCCGGGCGCTGCCATGAACTTCTACGCCACCCTGCTGATCGCGCTGAAAGCGCTGCGCGTCAATCTGCTGCGCTCGGCACTGACCATGCTCGGCATCATCATCGGCGTGGCGGCGGTGATCATCATGATTGCGGTCGGCAGCGGTGCACAGGAGAAAGTCGAGTCGCAGATCAAGAGCCTGGGCGCCAACCTCCTCATTGTTTTTTCGGCGTCGACATCCCATGGTGGCGCCCGCTCGGCGGCCGGCGCCACCCACACCATCAGCGAGGACGACGCCTACGCCATCGCCCGCGAGTTGCCCGACTACCTTGTCGGTGCGGCCCCCGCCCTGCGCGGCAGCGGCCAGATTGTTGCCGGCAACAGCAACTGGTCATCCACTTTTTATGGCATCACGCCCGATTATTTCGAGGTGCGCGCCTGGACGCTGGCCGATGGCCGCTACTTCGATCCGGCGGAAATCAACGGCGCGGCAAAAGTCGCGATCATCGGCCAGACGGTCGCCACCAGCCTGTTCGGCGACGAAAGCCCGATCGACCAAGTGATCCGCATCCGCAATGTGCCACTGACCGTCATCGGGGTTCTGGCCAGCAAGGGGCAGAGCCTGTCCGGCAACGACCAGGACGATGTCGTGCTGATGCCGATCAGCACCGCCCGCAACCGCGTGCTGGGCGCCACGGTGCTGGCCAAATCGCGTTCGGTCGGATCGATCAGCATCAAGGCGCGCGATGGCGTCGACCTGAAAATCGCCGAGGAGAAGATACGTGACCTGCTGCGCCAGCGGCACCGCCTGCAACCGGGCCAGGATGATGATTTCAACCTGCGCAACCTCACCGAAATCCTCCAGGCGCGCGAGGACTCGTCACGGGTGATGGCCATGCTGCTGGCCGCCGTGGCCTCGGTTTCGCTGCTGGTCGGCGGCATCGGCATCATGAACATCATGCTGGTTTCGGTCACCGAGCGCACTCGCGAAATCGGCCTGCGCCGCGCGGTCGGCGCGAAATCGGGCGACATCCTGCGCCAGTTCCTCATCGAGGCCATCACCCTCTCGCTGATCGGCGGCCTGATCGGCGTGCTGCTGGGTAGCCTGGGCGCGGAACTGATCGGCGAACTGGCCGGTTGGCCGATCAGGCTGTCACCTTTCGCCACGGCGCTAGCGGTGAGCTTTGCCGCCGGCATCGGCATTTTCTTCGGCTACTATCCGGCCCGCCAGGCCGCACGCCTGTCGCCCATCGAAGCGCTGCGACATGAGTAGACGCCCACCCCTTCCTTCCTCCCCTCGCGGAGAGGTGAATGTTGAATCGCTATGCTCGTTTATCACGGGGAGCACTCTTGGTGCTACGGTGGGGGTTGCGGCTTGCGCCGCGTGCCGTCTCTCCTTGGGGCGGCCCGGCGGCGAGACCACAGGGAGATTCCATGGCTGAAGAAATCGAACTCAAACTGGCCCTGCCGGAAGACGCCCATCGCAAGTTTTTGCGTCACCCGCTACTCAGGAAGGCAGACAGCAAGCAGTCGTTCCGTCTGACCAACCTGTATTACGACACCCCAAGCCTCGAATTGCGGAAGCGCGGCATCGGCTTGCGGCTGCGCGCAAAAGGGGGGCAGTGGCTGCAGACGGTCAAGTGCGCCGGGCGTGCGGCGGGTGGGCTGTCCGCCCGACCCGAGTGGGAAACGCCCTACGCCGGGCATTTCGAATTTAGCGCCATCGACGATGAAGCAGTAAGTTCATGGCTGGATCGCCCCAAGATCAAGACGCGCCTCGCACCAATCTTCGAGACCAATTTCCTGCGCGTCACCTGGTTCTTCACGCCGACCCCCGGCACACGCATCGCGGTGATGCTCGACCGCGGCTGGATCGCCGCCGCTGGCCAGCGCCAAGCCATTTCGGAAGTCGAGATCGAATTGATCGAAGGTGACGCGATGCAGTTGTTCGCCTTGGCGCACGCGTTTGCCGAGCGTGTTCCGCTGGCGCCGGCGCCACTGTCGAAGGCCGATCGCGGCTGCCAGCTGTTCAAGCAGGTTCCCATTGCGCCGGTCAAGGCCATTGCCCTACCGCTTGATGCCGGCGCGGCCCCAGCCGAGGCCTTCCGCCAGATTGCGCTGGGCTGCCTCGACCACCTGCAACGCAATCATCTCGGCGCGATTGCCTGTAACAGCGCAGACCCCGAATATGTCCACCAGATGCGCATTGCCACGCGCCGCTTACGCGCCGCAGTGAGACTCTTCGGGCCGGTATTGCCAGAAGGTTTCGCCGCACAACTGTTGCAGCCACTGCGCGATCTGATGGGCGTATTGGGCCAGGCCCGCGACCTTGACGTATTGTTCGCCGAGATCGCCTCACCGGTGTTGGAAGCCCTCCCCGACGAGCCGCGCCTCGCCGCCCTGGTCGGCATCATCACCGAGCACCGCTTCGCCGCCCGGCAGGAAGCCCTGCGCTTCATGGCTTCGCCGCGCTACGGCAGCATCGTCCTGCAGGCGCTGGCGACATTGAATGAGCTAGCCGAAAACGTAAAAGTCGGCGCTGGCGGGATGAAATGCCCCGAAGCGGGTACGGCGTCAGCCGCACCCGCCGCCAATATAGGGACGGCGCTTACACTGCTCACCTTCGCCAGAAGCCGCCTGCGCCGCCTGCGCAAGAAGGTGCTGGCGCTCGCCGCACAAACCCGCGTCGACAATCCTCCGTCCCTGCACGCGCTGCGCATCGATATCAAGCGGCTGCGCTATGCGCTCGAATTCTTCACCCCGCTCGCTGCGCCCAAAGCCATGCGCCGCATGATCGCCCACCTAACCCAACTGCAAGACACGCTGGGGCAGATCAACGACCTCGCCAGTGCGGGCGAATTGCTGATGGACTGCGCCCGCGAACAGGGCGGCGACCCGCGCCTGCGCGAAGCCGTCACCCTGATCGGCGGCTGGCACGGGCCGCGCCACCACAAGTTGCTGAAGGCCGTGCCAGCCGGACTCAAGCAACTGGGCCGGCTGCGCCTGCCGAAACTGGCCGGCGCAGCAGTCAAAACACGGAGCAAATAACCATGGACCTGATTCTCTGGCGTCACGCCGAAGCCGAAGACGGTGGCTTCGACATGGCCGATGCCGAACGCGGCCTCACCGCGCGCGGTGAAAAACAGGCACGCGACATGGCCAAATGGCTGAAGCCCCGTCTGCCGAAAAAGTTGAAAATCCTCGTCAGCCCCGCCGCGCGCACCCAACAAACCGCCCACGCCCTGGCGTTGCCTTTCGAAATCGAGCCGCGGATTGCCAGTGGCGCGGATGTCGCCGACCTCATCGAGGCCGCCCGCCTCTCTGCAGCCAAGGCATCCGAAGCTTCAGGCGTCGTCATGCTGGTTGGCCACCAACCCACGCTCGGTCAGCTCGCCGCCCTGCTGCTATCTGGCGCTGAAGCCGACTGGAGCATCAAAAAAGGCGCCATCTGGTGGCTGAGCAGGCGCAGCCGCGCGGATAACGATCTGGCTGTAGTGCGGGCGGTGATGAATCCGGAAATGCTGCGCTGAACTGGCAATCTGCGTGCCAGAAAAGCGAACTCCCGCCGGAGCGGGGGTTCGTGTTACAGAGGGTAGGTCTGGTTAATTCGACCCCGGCCCTTTTAGTTGAACCATATCTGAGCCTATCTTTTCCTCTCTTGACGCTTACCGATAAACGGTATATTCTCCGCGCATGATCAAATCGTTTGCATGCCCCGAAACACAAGCCTTGTTCGCGGGGATGCGCGTATCACGGTTCGCTAATATCGCGGCGGCGGCGGAGCGGAAGTTACAGCAGATCGATAGCGCGGCAACCCTGGCCGCTTTGCGCTCGCCGCCGGGCAATCGGCTGGAGGCGTTAAAGGGTGGCCGGTCTGGTCAGCACAGTATCCGCATCAATGACCAGTGGCGCGTGTGCCTTCGCTTTGAAGGCGGGGATGCGTTTGATGTGGAAATTGTGGATTACCACTAGGAGAGTGAAATGACAAACCCGACCAATGGGATGCGCCCGATTCATCCGGGCGAGGTGTTGCGCGAAGACTACCTCAAGCCGCTGGGCATGAGCGCCAATGCGCTATCGATTGCATTGCATGTGCCGCCCAGCAGGATCAACGATATCGTGCTTGAACGGCGCGGCGTGACGGTGGATACCGCCATGCGCCTGGTGCGCTATTTTGGCGGCGACGTGGCCAGCTGGCTGAATTTGCAGATGGCCTACGACATCAAGATTGCCGAGGCGACCAAAAAGCAGGCGATCGAACGCGAGATCGAACCTCAAGCCGCGTAAAAACACGGCGCAGAAAAAGCGAACCCCCGCCGGAGCGGGGGTTCGTGTTTCAGGGGCAAGCCGATTAAACCGGGGTCTGACCCCTATTTATGATTAAACCGTGGTCTGACCCCTATTTAACGGCAGCTCGCCGGCATGTGCTTGGCAAGGCCTGCCGTCATGGCGCAAGTCCACTGCAACTGGTCACTGGCCGAAGCTTGAACTGGAGTGAGCGTGAAGATAGGCTGAGTCGCTGCGCCAGTATTTTTCGTGGTTACTGTGATGACGCCTGTGGCATCCGTAATCACAACCGATGCGACGTATGCGTTAGTTGCGGCAGAAGGATTGAAGACATAGCCTGAATTGAGAGCAGTAACAGCAGCGAGCCCATTCAATGCGGCAGCTGTTTCGGCAACTGCAATCTTGGCGGAGGAAGACTGTACCAATCCTTCAGTGACTTTGGAGCGAATAGTGTAATCCTGATAAGCCGGCAAAGCCACTGCAGCCAAAATACCAATAATCGCGACAACGATCATCAGTTCGATGAGGGTAAAGCCCTGTTGAATCTTACGCATGGTATCTCTCCTTAAGGTAAAGCACTTCAATCGTGCTGGTAAGGATAGAGCAACTGCCGTGCCAGCCTTACGAAAAGAACTGCTTTTATTGCCGATATCCGCGCCAGACATGGCACATGCCAGTGATTTGCCGTGCCTGACAACAGCTTTGCTAAACACAGCCTCGCGCCGCGAACACGCTAACGCCCTTTCCCGATCTGCCAACCCAGCAGTTTTGAATGCCATTGCCTGCGTCCCGCGTCAGAATGTGCCAATTTTTGTCACTTGCTGTACCCATTTGTGGCGCTGGCTGTCTGACGCCGTCCCGCCAACGCCGACTTTTAGTTCGCCTGGTCGATCTGCGCCGGATCGAGGAAGTCCGCGGCGTAGCGCAGATGCACACCCTGACCTAGAAACACCGCGAACAGGTCGGGGTCGATATGGCCATTCCTGCTGAATTTTTTCATGATTTCAATGGCCTGAGATAGTTTCATGCCTGACTTGTAGGGCCGGTCCTTGGCGGTCAGTGCTTCGAAAATGTCGGCGATGCCCATCATGCGCGCCTGCAGCGACATCTGCTCACGGGTCAGACCCTTCGGGTACCCGGTGCCATCCATGCGTTCGTGGTGGCCGCCGGCATATTCGGGTACGCGTTGCAGATGCTTTGGCCACGGCAGCGCCTCGAGCATCTTGTTGGTGGCAACGATGTGATGGTTGATGGTCTCGCGCTCCCGGGCGGTAAGGGTGCCGGAGCGAATGGCAAGATTCTCGATCTCCTCGGCCGACAGGAAATCGGCATCGACACCGGCCGGGTTGCGCCAGTTGCGGTTCGTGCCGATGTCGCGCACACGCTGCTGGTCTGCCTGGCTCATTGCCTCACTGCCAATGTTGGCGCGGCGCAGGAAGGCCCGCTCAGCGTCGAGGATGTCGAGTTCCTTGCGGCATTCGTCCCAGCAGGCGTTTTCGGCTAGCTGGTCCTTGCGCGCGCGCAGGTCGAGCTGCTTGCGCAGGGCGGCTATCTGCACATCGCGCTTGAGCACTTCAAAGCGGGTATCGATGAGTTCGATGCGATCGAACAGGGTTTGCAGCTTGGTGGCCTTGTCGACCACATGCACGGGGGTGGTCACCTTGCCGCAGTCGTGCAGCAGCCCGGCAATCTTCAGTTCATAGAGGTCGCTTTCGGACATCGTGAAATCGGCGAGCGGTCCTGCGCTTGTCGCATTGACTGCATCGGCCATCATCATCGTCAAGGCAGGCACCCGCTGACAGTGACCGCCGGTATAAGGCGATTTTTCGTCGATGGCGAGGTTGATGAGCTTGATGAATGATTCGAACAGCGCCTCCAGCTGGGAAATCAGCAGGCGGTTGGTCAGCGCGATGGCGGCCTGGGAGGCCAGCGATTCGGCCAAGCGCTGTGCGGCCAGTGAAAAGGGGACAACCGCACCAGTTTCGGGATGGGTCGCATTGATCAGCTGCAGAACGCCGATGATTTCGTGCTCATGGTTCTTCATCGGTACGGTAAGAAACGAACACGAACGATAGCCGGTGCGCTCATCGAACTTGCGCGTACCGGAAAAATCGAAACCAGCCTCGTAGTAGGCGTCAGCGATGTTGACGGTTCTGTCATTGAGCGCGGCAAAGGCAGCGATCATCGAATTGTTGGGCGCGTCCTGCTCATCCTGCAAGGGCAGGTCAGGGTAGTTGATCGGATTGCCGGAAGTGCCACCCAGGGCGATGCCGAGGCTGTCGTTTCTGACGATTTCGAAACGCAACGCCTGACGGTCGGCGGTCATGCGGTAGAGCGTGCCGCCATCGGCGCGGGTGATGGCCTTGGCCGCGAGCAGGATCTTTTCCAGCAGGCAGTCGATGTCCCGTTCGCTGGAAAGGGCCGCACCAATCTCGTTGAGTTGTTCCAGCCGGCGGAACAGGTTGCCTTGCGATCCGTCAGCGTCCATTTCAAACCCCGTTTGTCTATTTAATGCAGACCGCCCGCACCTGCTTCATGTCAGTCATGCCCTGCAATACCTTTTCCATGCCGTCCTGCTTCAGGGTGCGCATGCCGTCCTCAAGCGCCTGGGCAACGAGCAGTGCGACACGGGAATGTTCCTGAACGAGTTTTTTCACCGCATCGGTGCCGATCATCAGTTCGTGCAGACCCATCCGCCCCTTGTAGCCCGATCCACCGCAGGTATCGCATTCGCCGTTTTCCTTGGGACGATAGAGCGTGAACTGCCCCTTGTCGTTGGCGTATTTTTTCACCCATTCCTGATACACCGCGTCAAAGGCTGCCTTGCCGTCGCGCTTGAAGGTTTCAGTGCTCGCCAGTTCCTCGCAGTATTCAGCGAGAAAATGCTGCATCTCCTCGGCACTTGCGGTGTAAGCCTCCTTGCACTTGCACAAGCGCTTGGCCAGGCGCTGGGCCAGAATGCCGAGCAGGGCATCGGAGAAGTTGAACGGGTCCATGCCCATGTCGAGCAGGCGCACGATCGATTCCGGCGCGCTGTTGGTGTGCAGCGTAGCGAATACCAGGTGGCCGGTAAGCGAGGCCTCGATGCCAATTTTGGTAGTTTCGGCATCGCGCATCTCGCCGACCATGATGATGTCCGGGTCAGCCCGCAGAAAGGCTTTCATGATGACAGGAAAGTCGAGGCCGGCCTTCTTGTTGATCTGCACCTGGCGCAGGCCTTTCTGGGTGATCTCAACCGGGTCTTCGGCGGTCCAGATCTTGGTGCCGATCGTGTTGAGCGACTTGAGCACCGAGTGCAAGGTCGTCGTTTTACCGGAACCGGTCGGGCCGCAGACGAAGAACAGGCCATAGGGCTTTGAAACAGCCCCCTTCAGGCGCTCCAGATTGTGCGGCAACAGGCCCAGCTTCTCCATGGGAATCGGCTCGCCCGCCGCCAGAATGCGCATCACCACATCTTCGACACTGCCGGCGGTGGGCAAGGTCGCCACTCGCAGTTCGATGTCGAGGGGGCCGAATTTCTTGAACTTGATCTTGCCGTCCTGCGGCCTGCGCTTCTCGGAAATATCCAGGTCGCACATGATCTTGATGCGCGCCACGATGGCCTGGCGGAAGCTTGCCGGAATTTCGATGTACTTCGACAGCGAACCGTCCTTGCGCAGGCGGATCAGCACCCGGTCCTTGCCCATGCCCGGTTCGATATGGATATCCGAGGCACCCTGCTGGTAGGCGTCGATGATGACCTTATTGACCAGCTTGACCAGTTCATTGTCGGCGGCAGCGGAGATATCATCGCCGCTTTCGATTTCAATCTCACCCTCATCCATTGCCGACAGCAGGTCACCGACATTGGTGTCGTCGGTAAAGCCGCCGCCGCCAAAGAACTGATCCACCGTCTGCTTGAATTCGCGATTCGTGGTGACCCGATAGGCGATCTTGCTGCGGGCAAAGATGTTGTTGACGATGCGCGAACTCTTGACCTGCTCGGGATCCATGCACAGGATGACGATGCCCTCGGGCGTTTCATCAACGGGCAGCCAGAGATTCTGCTCGACGTACTCGCGGCGCAGATTCTTCATCAGGTCGAGCGGTTTTATGCGATCAGGCTTGTAGGGTTCGTAGGGCACGCCGAAGAACTTCGCCAGCGCCGCGCCAATCGCCGTTAACTTGACCTGGAATTCGGCGATCAGCGCCTCTTCGACATCGATATTCTTGCGCCGTGCCGAGCGGGTGGCGAGTTCCATTTCCTGCGCCGCAACCACTGCGTCAAGCACCAGATGGTCATATTTGGTCTTGATCGTCTGCGCCGGCTTGCTGCGCTGATTAAAGGCAATCGCCAGCGTTTCGCACAAGCCCTTGACGCCTTCTTCGGCCACCGCGGAAAAAGGAACGCCGGTCTTGTTGTTGATGATCTGCACCACGCCCAGCAGATCATTGGTCTGGATATCGATGATGGGGGCCACCAGCATCTGCTTGGTGCGGTAGCCCGTGCGCTTGTCCACTTCCTGCAAAAAGTGCATGTCGGGATTGATCGCCCGCAGCTCCGCATCGTCGTAAACATCGCGGATATTGATGATTATCTTGGCGAGTGCCACGTAGCCGGCAATGCTCTGATCGGCAATCGGCAGTTTCAGGTCCCGGAATGAGTTGAGCCCGGTCTTGACCTTGGAAATTATCGAGGCCTTGTCATCGCTGAGCGAGTAAACCGTCAGGCGATCGGCATTGAACAAGGCGCAGACATCCTGCGACAACTCCAGCATGATCTCGTCGATGTTGGCGGTCGCATGGATTTTGTTGGTGACCGCCTGCAGGTTCTTGAAAAACGCCAGGCGACTGCCGAGGTCACCCGCGCTGACGGGATCGCCACCGCCCTGGCCGATCGATCCGGGATTCAATGCCGCGCTCATTCTGAAATCATCTTCTCGGTGTGAATTGAATTCAGGCCATCCGCCAGCAAGCTGGCGGAGAAGCCGCGCTGCGACAGCAGAAACGCTGCTGCCGAACTGCGCCGACCGGTCTGGCAATACGCCACATATTCCCGGTCCGCAGGCAGGCTCGGCAGGGTGTCGCGCAGTTCGTTCAACGGGATGTTGAGCGCCCCGGGGAGTCCATCGTGCTGGTACTCGGCCGGGAAACGGACATCCAGCCAGACGGCCCCCGCCGCCACCCGCCGCCGGGCCTCATCCGCATCAATGCGTTGCAGCAGCGGCTCACGCAATAGCCTGACAAAATCGGCGCTGCTCAGGCGCAACAACACGCCATCCGTTGCCATGGTCACCGTGGCATTGCGCACGGTTTCGGCAATCAGGGCCTCTTCCCCAAACGCGTCGCCAGCATCAATTTCCGCCAGTTCAACCCGCGCCCCCGTCACCTCGCGCGTCACCTGCGCCCGCCCGCGCTCGATGACGTAATAATAGTCGCCGGGCTCACTCTGGCGCACGATGACTTCGCCGCGCTTGACCAATTGCCGCTTGAAACAGGCCAGCAGACTATCGATATTCGCTGCCGGCAGGCTGGCGAAAGCGCCAAGCGTCAGTTGCCGCGCATCGAAAATACCGGGCAAGGCCCGCCAGTCTGTCGCATCCACATCGGGTTGCACCGGCTTTAGCGGCGCCACCTGATGCCACGTGACAAGGATATCCAGGACATTCGCGTCGAACCACAATATCTCGACATCGGTAATCGCGCGCGCGCGGAGCGGATCCATGCCACTCCGGTTCAGGGGGGAAAGTGCTTCATCCCATCCCCCGACCAGAACCTTCATGCCGCCAGCGGGATAATCGAGTTTTAACTCGCCCTTGAGGAGATAAACCGTCTTGTTCTGCCAGGCAAAATTCAAGGGGTGTGGTGAGGGCGCGAAACTCTCGACTCTGGCCAATGAAGCAAGCTGGCGCAGGAAATCCTGTCCCAGCCCTGATAAAGGCGACAAGCGTGCCAATGTTTCGGGTAGTACGGGTAAGGTGCTCATAGCTCAAATACCTGATTGTTTTGTAACATGCGTGGCCTGAATTCGCCGATGCTGTCTTCGATTTCCTGCATGGTCAATTCGATCTGGCCAGGCTTGAGGTGGGTAATGAATATCTCCGGTCTGGATTGCAGATAACGCAACTCCTCCAGCAACATGCTGGGACAAAGGTGACATGACTCTTCCGCCAGCTTGCGTTCGCGGTTGGAGAAGGCGGTTTCAATGATCAGGATCTTCAGATTGCCAATCGCATTCACCGCCTGCCAGAGCGCGGGGCAGGGGCCGGTATCACCGGAAAACACCATGCTGGCGCACCCCGAGTCGAGTTGATAGGCGACCGCCGGAACGGCATGGGCGGCTGGCAGGGGCACGATGCGTCGTCCGAGCAGTTCAACGGCCTGTCCGACCGTGATCGGCTCAAAGCGGAGACACGGCCTTTCTGGTGAAGGAATTTCCGTGAAGTCCGGCCAGATCGCCCAGTTGAAGATGTGCGCGCGCAGGATCTCCTCGACTGACGGCGTCACATGAATGGTCAGCGGACGATTACGCATGTCGCCCACCGTATCGATCAAGAGGGGCAGGCAGGCGATGTGGTCCATGTGGCTATGCGTCAGGAAGATATGATCGACCTGAGCAAGTTCGGCAATGGAAAGATCGGCCACTCCGGTACCGCAATCGATCATGATGTCGTTATCGACCAGGATCGATGTTGTGCGCAAGTGGCGGCCACCAATGCCGCCACTGCAACCGAGGATGCGTATTTTCATGCTATTCCGTCTTGAGGGTTGGGACCCCACCCATCGCCTTTTGGTTTCTGACGAAAGTGCACGGTCCAATTCACGGACGTATCATATAAGTAATAAGGGCACAGCAAAAGACCGTCTGCGCAAATGCCTCTCCTCGGCAACCCGCATCAGCCCTTGAGGAAAAACTCCATCTTCACGCCGGCCAGTTCGATGACGTCATGATCTTTGAGTTCGTGAGCTTGGGCATGGATGGCCGTGCCATTCACCAGCGGGAATCTGGCGCCCTCGACATGCGAAAGGAAGTAGCCGATGGGGCGACGCGCAATGACGGCCACCTGGACGCCCGGCTTGCCCAGCGTAGTCAGCGACTTTGTCAGGTCGAGTCGTCTGCCGATGTTGCTGCCAGTCAATATCTGGATCGCGCCCAGAGGCAGCGGGGGGGCTGCCGGCGCGGCCTGGCCAGCAGGCGCAGGCTGGACTGGTGGTGCCATAACCGGTGGCGCCACGACGCCAGCCGGTTTAGCCGCTGCAGGTTCGCCGGCTTTTCTCAGCATATCGGGACGCAACACCATGGTCTTCTCGAAATCAGTCTGCGTGGCGTGCTGGGGTGCCTCGTTGATATATTTGAGCCGGTACTTGCCCAATTCGATGACATCGTTGTTTTGCAGGAAATGCTTCTTGACCTGCTGGCCATTGACGAAGGTGCCATTGGTGCTATTGAGATCCTCCAGGAAGGAATCGTTGAGGATGCTAACGATCACTGCATGCTCGCCCGAAACCGCCAGATTATCGATCTGAATGTCGTTGTGCGCCTTGCGGCCGAGCGTGGTGCGCTCCTTGTTCAAGGGGATTTCCTTGAGCACCAGATTGTCCATGCTGAGTATGAGCTTAGCCATCTTGAGCGTCCTTCAAGACTCCAACGTTAACCGAACCACGACTGCACACGTCGCCACCAGCCGTTGGCATCATGGGGACCATGCGCCGCCGGAAAAGCTTGCTTTATCTTGACGAGGATCACCGAAACATTATCGCGACCACCATTGTCGTTCGCCATTTGCACCAGTTGCGTTGCACAGAGCGGCAAATTTGCAGACAGGGCCGACAGCGTCAGGGCAATCTCGTCATCTTCCATCATATCGTTGAGGCCATCCGAACAGAGCAGATAAACATCGCCCGGAAGTACATCGTATTCATTCAACTCGGTTTCCACGGTCGGCTCGACACCTAGCGCACGCGTCACCAGATTCTTGTTATGCGAAAACCGTGCCTGCTCGGACGTGATCATGCCTTTGTCGATCTGCTCTTGCAACAGGGAATGATCGCGCGTTAGCTGTGTCAGTTCTTCACCGCGCAGGCAATATAGCCGGGAATCGCCGATGTGCGCGACCACCAGCCGGTCATCATAGAACTGCACGGCGACCAGCGTGGTGCCCATGCCCGTGTATTGAGACTGGCTTTGCGCTGCCTGATAAATCGCGGCGTTGGTCCGCGCGATCATATCTGTCAGCGCTTCCCGCGCCCAGATCTGTCCACTCGCGGCAATCTGGCTGGGGGGCCGGAGGCCGAACAGATGTTCGAGCTCGCTACCCAGAACCGACGTAGCCATGCTGCTGGCAATCTCGCCGGCATTGTAGCCACCCATGCCATCCGCCAGCACGGCCAAGCCCACCGAGGAATTTGCCAGCACCGAATCTTCGTTCAGCGAGCGTACCCGCCCGACATCGCTGCAAACAGCCATTTCAAGCGCCGCGGAGAGATCGATCAATGCCATTTCAGACGAACACCAACCCGCCGACCGATGAACCAGTCGTTTGTTCGCAAATTCAGACATGTCTTGCTGACCACCTTGCTCGATACGCCTCCCGGAATGCCATCTCAGTACTGTACATCAACAACTTCATGAATAAACAGTGTGATATGCCTCATTCTTACAGCCGAACCTTAAGTCAGTCAATGCTTTTCCATGCCGCGGGCACGAAATGATCCCTCAATAGGGCAGTTCCGCACCAAGTCCCTGTTGCTGCGCCAGTTTGAGCAAGCGCACCCCGACCGCCAGATCCTGGATGGCCATACCCTGAGATTCGAACAAGGTGATCGCCTCGGCATTCGGCCGTCCCGGACGGATGCCGGCAACGATCTCGCCCAGCTCGACAAGCTGCCCTTCGGCAAGCCGTCCCTTTTCCAGTGCCGGCAACAGGTCGCCCGCCTCGCGCAGGGCAGTCGGTCGGCTATCCACGCAAACCACAGCAGCACGGGCAACGGTCTCTTCGTCGATCTCGCGGCGGATCAGGGCATTCGAGCCGGCGGCATTGACATGCGTGCCTGCCGCCAACCACTTGCCCTCGAACAATGGCGTAGCCGCCGCGGTGATGGTGACAACGATATCGCAGTCACGCACCGCAGCCTCCGCGGTCTCGACGGGAATCACTTCGACGCCGCAGCGGCTTGAAAAGTCGGCGCTGGCGAGATGGCGCTTCTCGGCATCGCGCGCATACAGCTTGACTTGCCGAATCGGCCGGACCCGACACAGCGCCTCCAATTGACTCTGGGCTTGCCAGCCGGCGCCGATCAGGCCAACCACCGCACTTTCCGGCCGGGATAAAACTTTTGCGGCCACGCCACCGGCGGCACCGGTACGCATCATTCCCAGAAAATCGGCCTCGATCGCCGCCAGCGGTGTGCCGCTTGCCGCGTCGAACAGGTGCACCATGAAGCGTTTGCCCGCGCGCGCTATCGTGTAGGCCTTGTAGCCGATCACTCCCTCGTCAAGCAGCGCACCTTGCAGGATATGCAGCGACGCTGTCGGCGTCCGGGTGCGCTGGCGGGCAATGTCGATGGCGCGGTTGATTCCATGAGCGGCATGCGCTGCCTCAACAGCTTCAAGCGCCAGGTCCATGGTCAACAGCTGACGCACATCGGCTTCGGATAAAAACAAGGCCATCCATCCCGCCCCTCATCAAACATCAAAAAAGGCGGGCCGCAGCCCGCCGAGCATTCCGCCGCAAGCGCTATAGCAGCGACTTCAGCAACTTGCCCATTTCCGACGGATTGCGCGTCACCGTGAAACCGCATTCTTCCATGATGGCCAGCTTTGCTTCCGCCGTGTCGGCACCTCCCGAGATCAGCGCGCCGGCATGCCCCATGCGCTTGCCGGCCGGCGCGGTGACACCGGCGATGAAACCGACCACCGGCTTCTTCATGTGGTCCTTGCACCAGCGTGCCGCTTCAGCTTCATCCGGACCGCCGATCTCGCCGATCATGATAACGGCATCGGTAGCAGGATCGTCGTTGAACATTCTCATGATGTCGATGTGCTTGAGCCCATTGATCGGGTCGCCGCCAATGCCGATTGCCGACGACTGGCCAAGACCCAGTTCGGTCACCTGGGCCACGGCTTCATAGGTCAGCGTACCGGAGCGCGAGACGACACCGATCCGGCCCTTGCGGTGGATGTGGCCTGGCATGATGCCGATCTTGATTTCTTCAGGGGTAATCAAGCCGGGGCAGTTCGGCCCGAGCAGCAACGTTTCCTTGCCGCCCCTGGCAACCTTCTGCTTCATCTTGTTGCGCACGAGCAGCATGTCGCGCACAGGAATACCCTCGGTGATGCAGATCACCAGATCGAGGTCGGCCTCGCAGGCCTCCCAAATCGCCTCCGCCGCGCCGCCCGGCGGCACATAGATGACGGACACCAGCGCACCGCTGGCGGCTCTGGCATCCTTGACCGAAGCGTAGATCGGCACGTCGAAAATTTTCTCACCGGCCTTCTTCGGATGCACGCCGGCCACGAAGCAATTCTTGCCGTTGGCGTACTCGATACACTTCTCGGTGTGGAACTGACCGGTCTTGCCGGTAATCCCCTGGGTGATGACTTTGGTGTTCTTGTTAATCAGGATCGACATGTTATTTTCCTCACTTCACTGCGGCGACGATCTTCGTCGCAGCGTCCGCCATGGTGTCGGCGGCGATGATCGGCAGGCCCGATTCGGCCAGGATCTTCTTGCCGAGATCTTCATTGGTGCCCTTCATGCGCACCACCAGCGGCACGGCAAGGTGCGTTTCCCGGGCGGCGGCGACAATGCCGTCAGCGATGGTGTCGCACTTCATGATGCCGCCAAAGATATTGACCAGGATGCCTTTTACCTTGGGGTTCTTCAGCATGATCTTGAACGCCTCGGTCACCTTTTCGGTCGTCGCCCCACCGCCGACGTCGAGGAAGTTTGCCGGCGTGGCGCCAAACAGCTTGATCGTGTCCATCGTCGCCATGGCCAGCCCCGCACCATTCACCAAACAGCCGATGTTGCCGTCGAGGGAAATGTAAGCGAGGTCGAATTTCGACGCCTCAACCTCGTCGGCATCTTCCTCGTCGAGATCGCGATAGGCGACGATCTCGGGCTGGCGGTAAAGTGCGTTCGCGTCGAAATTGAACTTGGCGTCGAGCGCCTTGATGTTGCCGTCGCCTTCGAGAATCAGCGGATTGATTTCCGCCAGGCTGGCATCGGTTTCCATGTAGCAGGTGTAGAGCTTCTTGAGCGTATCGACGGCCTTGGCAACCGACCCTTCCGGAACACCGATTCCTTTTGCCAGTAGCAGCGCCTGCGCGTCGGAGAGTCCGACCAGCGGATCGACAAACACCTTGATGATTTTCTCGGGCGTCTGGTGCGCCACTTCCTCGATGTCCATGCCGCCTTCGGAAGACGCCATTATGGCGACCTGCTGGGTGGCGCGGTCGGTCAGTGCCGCGACGTAATACTCCTTCTTGATGTCGGCACCATCCTCGATCAGCAGGCGCCGTACCTGCTGACCGGCCGGGCCGGTCTGGTGCGTTTTCAACTGCATGCCAAGAATGGCACTGGCGTGCTGACGCACTTCGTCAAGCGACTTGGCGAGCTTGACGCCGCCACCCTTGCCACGACCGCCAGCATGAATCTGGGCTTTCACCACCCAAAGCTTGCCGCCCAGTTGCTCCGCAGCCTTGACGGCCTCATCGACGGAGAAACAGGGAATGCCGCGCGGGGTCGCCACGCCGAACTTCCGCAGTAGTTCCTTGCCTTGATACTCGTGGATTTTCATGGACCACCCTTACGAGAAATTTTGTTGGGGAGCATGACCGAAGCCATGAGGCTGCAAATAATATCACAATATGACATATAAGTTATTGCTAATGTCGCCTAAGGGTCAACCAGCCAGTCGATGCTCGACGGCGGCAGATAATGTTGTTGCACCTGCGAGAAGTAGAAGCGGTTGGCGACAAAGGCCGCGTCGATCATGCTGCAACTGGCTGCCGGATTGGCCCCGCTGGCGTGGAAATCCGAAAAGCCGGCGGGCTGATTGACGAGCGCCGCGCCGGTCAGGTTGAGCGAGAGTAACACCCCCGCACGCACGGCGACATCCTCGGCAAATTGCTGAACATGGGGTCGCGTCGCGTGCACCAGAAAGTTGAGCGCACCTTTGTCACGCATGGTGGCTTCAGCCAAAGCCAGGCTTTCGGCGGCATTTGCGGTGCTGACCACGACGGCGATCGGTCCAAAACGCTCTTCCATATAAAAATCGCGCTGCGCGGCATCGACCCCCACCAGCAGAGGGGTATGCATGCGTGCCGCAGGCCATTGCGGATGATCGATTGGCGAGGAATGACGCAATATTTCCGCCGTCGTCTCGGCCAGTTCGCTGACCGCCGCGATGCGGGCAAGTGTCGCCGGCGACTGGATGGCCCCCAGCACCTCGGCAGCGCGGGCCGGTTCCTCGACAAACTTGCCGAGCGCCAAGGCAAGGTCGCGTCCGAACTGTTGCGGATCTACCATGCCATCTGGCGTCTCGATGCCTTCGCGACTGACGAAAATGACCCGCGGCGTCGTCCGCAATTGGCCGGAATCGAGGCACAGAGACAACACCAGATTCTTGAGCAGCGCCTTGTAGTCGTAGCTGGAATCGATCAGCACGCAGTTGACGCCCCCGGTTTCGATGAACAGGCGCGCCTGGCGCGCGTTGTCGCGCAGCCAGGCGCCCATGTCGGGCGCGCCGGCATAGTCGATCAGACGAATGTCCGGCCGGCGCGCGATATCCCGCAACACCGGCGTATCGTCTGGATCGCCCACCAGCAAAGTCACCAGGTTGGGGTCGAAACCTGATTCCTTGAGCACCTGGCGTGCAACCGCCACGGTCAGGGCAAGCGGCAGCACAGCGGTCGGATGTGGCTTGACGATCACCGGATTGCCCGTCGACAGGCTCGCGAAGAGGGCGGGATAGGCATTCCAAGTGGGCTGGGTAGCGCAGCCGATGACGAGTGAAACGCCAAGCGGGGCCACCATGTAGCGTTTTTCCAACCGCTGGCTGATATTGCGCTGCCATGCCGCCTGGGCGGGAACCTGGGTCATTGCCCGATATGCCCAGGCCAGGGCTTCAAGCCCCCGCGCCTGCGCCCGTGGGCCACCGGTAAGGAATGCGAGGCCCAGACTCTGGCCGGTAGTGTGCATCAGCGCATAAGCCATTTCGGCGCTGCCGGCATTCAGACGAGCGAGAATTTCAAGGCAGACGCCTGTGCGCGTTTCGATGCCGGCCCTCACCCAAGGCAGCATCGCCGACTTTGCCGCCGCGATCAGTCCCTCGGGGCTACAGCGCGGATATGACACGTTCAACGGCAGGCCATATGGCGAGATTTCGCCACCACAACGCCCGGTCAAGCCGGGCTGATCCAGATAAAACTGGGCATTCCGATAGGCTTCAAACGCTGTCAGGCCGTCCTCGAGCGCCATCTCGCCATAACTGCGCGGATTCTCGGCATAGGGCGACCAGTGGGTGCGGCAGGCAATCGCGGTCTGCGCCTGATCGAGCAAAGCACGATGGTTGTCGAACAGCGAATGCGGCATGGCGGTCTCCGGATTTGGCAGCATGATAGAGTTCGCATGCTTATTGTATTGTTGTATCGCTTATCGCGCTGCCACCATTTATAGCCCATCTACCCTGGGAGATGAAAACATGATAGCGTCCTTTTCCAGTGGCGCACATCAAGCGCCAATCGAGCCATGACAACCTACCCCGCTACCGAACTGGCCACCCTGGGTGGCGGCTGCTTCTGGTGTGTCGAGGCGGCACTCAAACTTCTCGACGGCGTGATCGCGGTCATCTCCGGCTATTGCGGCGGTGCGGTCGAGCAACCCAGCTACCAGCAGATTTGCACTGGCAACACCGGTCATGCCGAGGTGGTCAGCGTCGAATTTGATCCTGCCATCATCGACTACCGCACCCTGCTCACCGCCTTTTTCACCATTCACGATCCAACCACCCTGAACCGCCAGGGTCATGATGTCGGCACTCAATACCGCTCTGTCGTGTTCACTCATTCCCCGCAACAGACTGACACGGCGCAGGCGCTAATCAAGGAACTCGACGCGGCCCGCATCTGGCCTGCCTCCATCGTTAGCGCCGTCCTGCCAGCGCCGACTTTCTGGCCGGCCGAGGAATATCACCAGAATTATTTTGCCCGCAACGCCACGCAGGGCTATTGCCAGGCCTTTGTCGCCCCCAAGGTGGCGAAGTTGCGCCAGCGTTTTGCCGCGCGGCTAAAGCCCGGCTGAGGACGATTATTCTCGCTGTGTTCCAAGTACTGCCGCGATCACGGATCGGCAAAATGCTCGCATCTGGCATTTTTCGTCCGGGGTTTCCTAGTCTTGATCACGCCTGCGCACTACCTGAGAACTACCATCCTGACCTGCCTGCTCATGGCCGGGCTGCCGTTCGCCACTGCCCAAGAGCGCGCAACCGCCGCGCCGACCAGCCGCACAGCACCCATCGAGCTGGAAGACCCGTTGCATGCGTGGTTCAAGGAGCAGGACCGGGTACTCGATGACATCCTGCTACGCCTGTCACGCATTGAAACACTGGTCAGGGAAATTCACTGGCTGGTCCAGCAACTCCAGACACCAGCCGCACCCGAGGAACGCGTCGCACCCCTCACGCACACCTCACCAAACTCTGGCGCGATTCCCGCTGCCGCCAGCCCCGAGAAAACGACAGGTATGCTGGAGATCCTTGAAAACCGGGAAATCCAGTTGGCCGGTGGCGGACTGCTGCTGGTGATTCTGCTGCTCTGGTCGCGACGCCGCAAGGCATCCAGGCAGCGCGCGTTAAAGGATGAAGGCAGCAAACCCGTTGCGGCGGCGCTGCCGCCCACTGCACCACCTCTGCCAGCTGCGCCACCGAAAAGCTCGCCGGCGGTGGCGGAGCCCATGCCTTACATCTCACCTCCGGAGCCAACACAGTCCAAGTCACGTGCCGACACCGGGGGCGGCAACAGCGCTACAAGATCACACGAACAGGCACTGGAACTGGCCGAGATCATGCTGGCCATGGGCCTCGGGCAGGGAGCAGCACAAACGCTGACCGAGCAGATCCACAACGAACCCAAACAGGGATTACGAAACTGGTTGAAGCTACTGGAAATCTACCGCCAGAACGGACAACAGGACGATTTCGAGCGCTCAGCTGAAGAGCTACGTCAGCATTTCAACGTATTGCCTGAAGACTGGCTGGTCCAGCCCGAGATGCAGCGCAGCATCGAGGACTATCCGCATATCGCCGCGCGGCTGACCGAGCTTTGGGGTAAACCATCCTGCGCCGGCTATCTTGGCAATTTACTCAACGACAATCGCGACGGCATCCGCGCCGGTTTCCCGCAATCTGTGGCGGAGGAATTGTTGCTGCTCATGGCAATAATCAACGACGACGGGGCTATCGAACAGGCCGCCGCTGCAATCAAGGCTGATTCGCGCACCTAGCTGCCCGCCATGGGGCGCGCCGGTAATCGACTACACGGGATTGTCGAGCTCGACATATTCACAGCCCACGCCGAAGCGCTCGAACAGGTGTTTTCCCAGCGCCATCACGCCATAGCGTTCAGTGGCATGATGTCCGGCCGCGAGATAAGGCACACCAGATTCACGTGCCAGATGCACGGTATTTTCTGAAATTTCGCCGCTGACATACAGATCAGCGCCTGCCAGAATGGCCTGCTCGAAATAGCTCTGCGCACCGCCGCTGCACCAGGCAATTTTCTTCACGAGTCGCCGGCCATCGCCGACCAGGAGTGGATCGCGGCCCAGCACCTGCCCAACCTGCGTCGCCAGATCTTCAGCAAAAGTCGGCGCTGGCGGGACAAAGTGCCCCGCAGCGGGTATGAAATGCCCCGAAGCGGGTACGGCGTGCCCCGCATGGGGTGCGGCGCTAACAGGAATACCGATGAAGCCGATGTCCTGCTCGGCAAACCGGCCGGTCGCGGTCCAACCTAGCCGCGCGGCCAATTGTGCGTTGTTGCCAAGTTCGGCATGTGCGTCGAGAGGTAGATGATAGGCAAACAGGTTGATGTCATGCGCCAGCAAGGTCTGCATGCGTCGTTTGCGAAAACCGGTGATACGGCCGTCCTCGTTCTTCCAGAACCAGCCGTGATGCACCAGAATCGCATCGGCCGCGCATTCCACCGCCGCATCGATCAATGCCTGGCTGGCGGTCACACCACACACGATGCGCCGCACTTCGGCGCGTCCTTCCACTTGCAGCCCGTTTGGGCAATAATCTCGAAATCGCGCCGCTTCCAGCAAGCTGTCCAGATAGGCGCCCAAATCATCACGCAACATCTTTCCACTCCTTCCTGCCAAGTTCACTAATCCATGCATCGATTGTGGCTCATTTTTGCCCAGGCCGTGACGGTCAGCATCGCCGCACTGTTTGTCGTTCAGACCCTCAAACCGGACTGGTTGCCATCGCGCCCCCCTGAACTGAACGGCCCGGCAGTAATTTCCGTCCAGCAGGCCACCCCCACCGGTGAGGGGCGCAAGGTCGTCACTTACGCCGATGCTGCCCAGGCAGCACTCCCGGCGGTTGTCCATATCTTCACCAGCCAGGAAGTGCGGCGCCATCCGTTCATCAACGACCCGGTGTTCCGTCATTTTTTCGGCGACCGTTTCGGACCTGACAGTCAACGCCAGTCAGGCTTGGGCAGTGGTGTCATCGTTTCGGCCGACGGTCTGGTATTAACCAACAACCACGTCATCGAGTCGGCCGACGAGATCGAAGTTGCGTTCCACGATGGCCGCAAGACCAAGGCACAGTTGGTCGGCGCCGATCCGGAATCCGATCTGGCCGTCCTGAAGATCGTCACCGATAGTCCGCTCGCACCAATCACTCTCGCAGCGGCAGAATCGCTGCGCATCGGCGACGTGGTACTTGCCATCGGCAACCCGTTTGGAGTCGGCCAGACCGTCACCTCGGGGATCGTCTCGGCACTCGGTCGCACCCATCTGGGCATCAATACTTTCGAGAATTTCATTCAGACCGATGCCGCCATCAACCCGGGCAATTCCGGCGGTGCCCTGGTCGACAGCAACGGTCGCCTGGTCGGCATCAATACCGCCATCTACTCGCAAAGCGGCGGCTCGATGGGCATCGGTTTCGCCATTCCGGTATCACTGGCAAAAAGCGTGATGGAACAGATCATCAAGTCTGGCTCGGTAACCCGTGGCTGGATCGGCGTCGAAGTTCAGGACCTGACGCCTGAACTAGCCGAATCATTCGGCGTCAAGCTCGGTCAGGGCGCCCTGATCGCGGGCGTGATGCGCAACAGCCCGGCCGACAAGGCCGGCATCAAGCCGGGCGACATATTGCTGACAGTCGGCACCCAGCCGGTCAAGGATGCACAAGTGATGCTCGACCTGATCGCCGCGCTAACGCCTGGAGAACCGGCCCGCTTCAGTCTGAGCCGCGCGGGCAAAGCACAGGAAGTGACCGTGACCATCGGCAGACGGCCAAAGCCCCCGCGCTAGCGTTCTTGGCGCGCCGATGACTCGGCAGCAGTACCATCAGCTTCGCTGTTCATGCCCGTTTCGTCAGGGGAGCGGTAGGCGCCAGCATCGGCACGGGTGGACTTGCCGATCATCTGCGCCATAAGGATGCCCAACTCGTAGAGCAGCCACATCGGCACTGCCAGCATGAATTGGGAAAGCACGTCGGGGGGGGTGAAGATGGCGCCGACTATGAAGGCTCCGACAATGAAGTAAGGGCGGATTTCCTTCAGCTTCTCCACAGTCACCAAACCTACACGCACCAGCACGATCACCACAACCGGCACCTCGAAGGTAACGCCAAAAGCCATAAAGGTGGTCAGGACGAAAGAAAGATATTTCTCGATATCCGTCATCACCGCCACCCCTTCCGGAGCGAAAGCATTGATGAAGGTGAACACCGTCGGGAAGACAATGAAGTAGGCAAAGGACATGCCGATGAAGAACAGCACGACACTGGCAATCAATAATGGTACGGCGAGTTTCTTCTCGTGTGCATACAGGCCCGGTGCGACAAAGGACCAGGCTTGATGCAGCACGTATGGCAGTGCAATCAGAAAGGCCACCATCATGGTGACCTTGATTGGCACGAAAAAGGCGCCGACCACATCGGTGGCGATCATTGATCCGCCTTCAGGCAAGGCGGCGAGCATGGGTGCCGCCAGCAGCGTGTAGATGTCCCGTGCCCAATGGACCAGGCCGAGAAAAATCACCAGCATTACCACCAGGGTGCGGATCAACCGGTCACGCAGTTCGACCAGGTGGGAAATGAAACTCTCTTCGCGCGGTTCCATCAGGCGGTGGGAGGTGTACGGGTAGGCGACTCGCTGGGAGCGTTTTCAGCCGGGGCAGGGATGGTGACATCACCGGAAGGGAGGATCGATTGAGTGAGTGAGGTTTCGGTCTCCTTCATCTGCTCATTGACCCGGCTTTCCATGTCGTGCGCCTGTGCAGCCACATCGGACTGCAGTTTTTTCAATTCATCGAGTTGCATTTCGCGCTTGATATCAGCCTTGACGTCCCCGACGTAACGCTGCAGTCGTCCCAGCAGATGGCCGACCGTGCGCGCAACTTTGGGCATGCGCTCTGGTCCGATGACGATCAACCCAACCAGGGCGATCAGCATTAATTCGGTAAAACCGATGTCGAACACTGCGGATTATTCGCTCATGGAACAGGTTTCAGGGAAACTCGCAAGGAAACGCGCGCCCTTGCGAACAGGTTTGGTTTTGTCAGCCATGCAGTGGCCTTCACCACTCTGCTCGGTATGGCCCGGCCAACCTATGATTTTGTCTGCTCCTTGCGGGCCTCGCCCTCGACGGTGGTACCCGTCGTGGTACCCGCTTGGTCCTCGACCTGTTTTTTAGAACCGGCACCAGTATCCATGCCTTCCTTGAAGTCCTTGACTGCGCCACCCAGATCCTGGCCGATATTGCGCAACTTCTTGGTACCGAACACCAGCATGACGATGACCAGCACGACCAGCCAATGCCAAATACTCCATGCACCCATCAGATTCTCCTCAAATTATTTGTTGCGCGGCAACATCGGGCCGAGTTGATCCGGCCCGCCGACGATATGAACATGAAGATGATACACCTCTTGCCGCCCGACCCGACCGGTGTTGATGATAGTGCGAAAGCCGTCGGTCAGATCCTGGCTTTTCGCCAATTCGCCCAGCTTGGCAAACAGTTTGCCTAGCACCGGCGCATGGCTGGCATCGGCCTCGGCCAATGAAGCAATGTGCTGTTTGGGCACCACCATGAAATGCACCGGAGCCATCGGATTGATATCGTGGAAGGCGAACAGATCCTCGTCTTCGTAGACTTTCTTGCAGGGAATTTCACCGGCAATAATCTTGCAAAATATACAGTCGTTCATGTCATTTTTCCCGGCTGGCCTTCTCGTCGATCCCGGATATTCCCTCGCGACGCCGGAACTCGACCATGATGTCATCGACGCCGATGTCGAAATGGGTGAGCAGCACAAGGCTATGGAACCACAGGTCGCAGGTTTCCCGTACCAGATGCAATCGATCACCGTCCTTCGCCGCCATGATGACCTCGGCAGCCTCCTCAGCGACCTTCTTGCACATGGTATCGGTGCCCTTCGCGTACAGGCTGGCGACATAGGAGGAACCAGGCGCCGCGCCTTTGCGTTCAACCAGGGTTTCCTGAATGCGGCGAATGACTTCGAGATCGATCATTTGTATATTTCCTTAGGGTCCTTCAAGACCGGCTCGACATCCTGCCAGCAGTCTTTTTCCAGTTTGTGGAAAAAACAGCTGCGGCGACCGGTGTGACAGGCAATGCCACCGACCTGCTCGATCTTGAGCAGCACGACATCGCTGTCGCAATCGGTACGGATTTCGATCACCTGCTGTGTGTGGCCGGATTCCTCGCCCTTGTGCCAGAGTTTTCTGCGCGACCTCGACCAATAAACCGCATGACCAAGCTCGGCCGTCTTCGCCAGTGCTTCGCGATTCATCCAGGCGAACATCAGGACTTCACCGGTCTTCGCATCCTGGGCGATGGCAGGGACCAGGCCCCGCTCATCCCATTTCACTTCATTCAGCCACTTGGTCGTCATAAACGTACTTCAATCCCCTGTGCGCGCATGAATTCCTTGGCTTGCCGCACGGTATATTCGCCATAATGGAAAATGCTGGCTGCCAGCACGGCATCGGCGCGCCCCTCGGTCACGCCGTCGGCCAGATGCTGCAGGTTGCCGACCCCGCCGCTGGCAATCACCGGGATCGCTACGGCTTCGGCGACCGCCCGCGTCAAAGTGAGGTCAAAACCGTTCTTGGTGCCATCGCGATCCATGCTGGTCAGCAGGATTTCCCCGGCGCCCAGCTCGGCCACCTTGCGGGCCCAGTCGATGGCATCGAGTTGCGTGTTGTTGCGCCCGCCATGGGTGAAAACCTCCCATTTTCCCGGGCTGGTCTGCTTGGCGTCGATGGCAACGACAATGCATTGGCTGCCAACCTTGGCGGCAGCATCTGCCACCAGTTGCGGATTCTGCACGGCGGCGGTATTCATGCCGACTTTGTCGGCGCCGGCATTCAGCAGGCGGCGGACATCCTCGACCTTGCGTACCCCCCCGCCGACCGTCAAGGGAATGAAGACTTCGGAGGCGACCGCCTCGACGATGTGCAGGATGATGTCACGGGCGTCGGAACTGGCCGTGATATCGAGAAAGGTGATCTCGTCGGCACCCTGCTCATCATAGCGGCGCGCGATCTCAACCGGATCGCCGGCATCGCGCAGGGCGACAAAATTGACGCCCTTGACGACCCGTCCGGCATTTACATCGAGGCAGGGAATGATGCGTTTGGCAAGCATGGGAATAGTCTATTGATTGCAAGCGGGAGAAACACGCCGGGACGCCCCAAGTGTTTCTGCCCCTTGAGGGGAGAGCGACGCGCAGCGGCGTTTGCGGGGCGGGCTCATTTGTCCGCTTCGGCCTGTGCCATGCGGAAATCCAGCTTGCCTTCGTAAATCGCGCGGCCGGTGATGGCGCCCATGATCCCCTCGGCTGCCACGGCGCACAGCGCCTTGACGTCATCCAGGCTGGCAATGCCGCCGCTGGCGATAACCGGAATCCGCAGTGCCTGCGCGAGTTTCACGGTCGCCTCGACATTCACGCCGGAGAGCATGCCATCGCGGCCGATGTCGGTATAAATGATGCCTTCGACGCCGTAGTCCTCGAATTTTTTCGCCAGGTCGATCACGTCGTGGCCGGTCATTTTCGACCAGCCATCAACCGCCACCTTGCTGTCCTTGGCATCCAGCCCGACAATGATATGGCCGGGGAAGGCGGTGCAGGCATCGTGCAAAAAACCCGGATTCTTGACTGCTGCCGTACCAATGATGACGTAAGTGATGCCATCGTCGAGACAGCGTTCGATCGTGTCGAGGTCGCGAATCCCGCCACCCAGTTGCACCGGGATTTCTTCGCCGACCTCTTTCAGAATTGCCTTGATCGCCGACTCATTCTTTGGCTTGCCGGCAAAGGCCCCATTCAGGTCGACCAAGTGCAGGCGGCGTGCGCCCTGCTCGATCCAGTGGCGGGCCATGGCGCCGGGATTTTCGGAAAACACTGTGGCATCGTCCATCGCACCTTGTTTGAGGCGCACACAATGCCCATCTTTCAAGTCAATCGCGGGAATTATCAGCATGGGAGTCAATATTCGATCGGGATATGAGGTTTCAGAGAAGACATGATGCCAAGCTTAGCAGGCGCCATGCCGTAACCAAAATCAGGGTTGCCAGCGCATGAAATTACCCAGCAGACGGAGGCCGTCAGCCGCGCTTTTTTCCGGATGAAACTGGACAGCGAAGATGTTAGCGCGCGCCACAACACTGGTAAAGGGAATGCCATAGAACGTCGAACCTGCAATCACATCGTCCGTGGCCGGTTCAACGTAAAAACTATGCACGAAATAGAAGCGCGCGCTGTCTGCAATACCACTCCAGAGCGGGTGACTGATAGCCTGATGCACTTCATTCCAGCCCATGTGCGGGACTTTGAGTCGCACGCCGGACGAATCATGCATTGCTTCTTCGGGAAAATGTCGCACCTGTCCCGGGAAAATTCCCAATCCCGCGACATTGCCTTCGTCACTGTGCTCGAAGAGCATCTGCAAGCCAATGCAGATGCCCAGGAAGGGCTTGGTTGCCGCTGCAAGGGTGACGGCCTCGTCAAGACCCCGAGTCCGGAGTTCGCGCATGCAATCGGGCATTGCACCCTGGCCGGGCACAATGACCCGGTCGGCAGCAGCGAGTGCAGCAGGGTCGGCGGTAACCACCACCTGGTGATCGGGAGCAACATGCTCGACGGCCTTGGCCACCGAACGCAGATTGCCCATGCCGTAATCGACGATCGCGACAGTTTTCATCTGAAATTCATAAAAGAGTTGTTACGGTACCGCCAGTCCGGTTAGAGGCTGCCCTTTGTTGAAGGCACGGCGTCGCCGATGCGCGGATCGGCCGTAATGGCCATGCGCAGAGCCCGGGCAAACGCCTTGAACACGGTTTCGGCCTGATGGTGCGCGTTGTCACCCCGCAGATTGTCGATGTGTACCGTGATGGCGGCATGATTGACGATAGCCTGGAAAAATTCGCGGAACAGGTCGACATCGAACTCGCCAATGCGCGCGCGGGAGAACTCAACATTGAACGACAAGCCGGGCCGACCGGAAAGATCGACCACAACGCGCGACAGCGCCTCATCGAGCGGCACATAGGCATGCCCGTAGCGGGTGAGGCCCTTCTTGTCGCCCAAGGCCTGGGCCAGCGCCTGACCCAGCGTGATGCCGACATCCTCAACGGTATGGTGTGCATCAATATGCAGGTCGCCACGCGCATCAACTTGCAAGTCGATCAAACCATGCCGGGCAATCTGATCGAGCATGTGATCGAAGAAACCGATGCCGGTCGCCAGTTGCGACTTGCCGGTACCGGCCAGATCAAGTTTGACGCGAACCTGCGTTTCCAGCGTGGTTCGGTTGACGTCGGCAGTGCGGAGTGAAGTGACCATCGGTGGTTGCGACCAAGTTGGCAAACGTGGCCATGATACCATTTCGTTCCACTTGCAACCCTTACCGCCAAACCCTTGCCATGAGCCGATTCTGGAGCGCAACCGTCCGCGCCTTGCAGCCCTATGTACCGGGCGAACAACCCAAACTGCCCAATCTTGTCAAGCTCAATACCAACGAGAATCCGTATGGTCCGAGTCCGCGTGCCCTGGCAGCCTTGCGCGGCGAACTTGGCGAAGCAAGCGGTGAAAATCTGCGTCTCTATCCCGACCCCGAAAGCAGCCGGCTGCGCGAAGCCATCGCGGCCTTTTTCGGCAAGCTCGCACCCAAGCAAATCTTCATCGGCAATGGTTCGGACGAGGTGCTGGCGCACGCCTTTCTGGCGCTGCTGAAACATGACTTGCCGATCCTGTTTCCCGATATCACCTACAGCTTCTATCCGGTCTATTGCCGGCTCTACGACATCGATTTTCAGACCGTCCCGCTCGATGACAATTTCGCCCTGCGGGTGGCCGATTACTCCCGGCCCAACGGCGGCATCATATTTCCCAATCCGAACGCCCCGACCGGACGTGCCCTGCAGCTCAAAGACGTCGAGGCGCTGCTCAAGGCCAATCCAGATTCGGTGGTCATTGTCGACGAGGCGTATATCGACTTCGGCGGTGAATCGGCCGTGACGCTGGTCAATCACTATCCCAACCTGCTGGTGGTGCACACCTTCTCCAAGTCGCGCTCGCTCGCCGGACTGCGCGTCGGTTTTGCCGTCGGTCATGCCGATTTGATCGATGCCCTCCAGCGCGTAAAAAACAGTTTCAACTCCTATCCGCTCGACCGTCTGGCCAGCGTCGGGGCCACCGCCGCCATCGAGGATCGCGAATGGTTCGAGCAGACCCGGCAAGCGGTGATCCGCACCCGCACGGCAATGACACGCGACCTGGAAGCGTTGGGGTTTGAAGTACTGCCTTCGGCGGCCAATTTCGTGTTCGCCCGCCATCCAATACACGACGCCGAAAAGTCGGCGCTGGCGCTACGGCAGCGCGGCATCATCGTGCGGCACTTCAAGCTGCCGCGCATCGAACAGTTCCTGCGCATCACCGTGGGGACGGATGAACAGTGCGCGGCGCTGGTGGCCGCACTGCGGGAAATTCTTAGGGCTTGAGGGTAGCCTTGCCGCCGGGCCGCCCCAAGGTAAGGCAGCACGCGGCGAAGCCACAAACCGCGCCCACACCAAAACAAAGCTCCCCGTAAAAGACGAGCGCAGCGACAACAAGCGACGCAGTCGCGCCGTTGCGGTGCAGGCTAATGCCGGCCGTGCCGGCGTTAAGCCGCGTAGCGGCGGCCGTAGGCAAAAAAACAGTCACCTCCCCGCGCGGGGAGGCTGGGAGGGGAGGGGCTTATTTATGCGCAACTCCGCCGCGCGGGCGTGCGCCGTCAAGCCTTCGCCATGCGCTAGGGTGGCGGCAATGGGCCCCAGCGTCTGGGCGCCAACTTCCGATATCTCGATGATGCTTGAACGTTTTTGGAAGTCATAGACTCCCAAGGGCGATGAAAAGCGCGCACTGCGCGAAGTCGGCAATACATGGTTCGGGCCGGCGCAATAGTCGCCAAGCGACTCCGAACTATGGTGGCCCATGAAAATCGCTCCGGCGTGGCGAATCTTGTCGACCAGCGCGCGCGGATTCTCGACCGATAACTCAAGATGCTCGGGCGCAATGCGGTTGGCGATGGTGCAGGCCTCGGCCAGATCGGTGACCTGAATCAGGGCACCGCGACCGCCGAGCGACGCGGCAATCACTGCGCGGCGCGGCATGGTCGGCAACAATTTTTCGATGCTGGCTGCCACGCGGTCGATGAAAGCGGCATCGGGACAGAGCAGGATGGCCTGTGCCAGTTCGTCATGCTCGGCTTGGGCAAACAGGTCGATGGCGGTCCAGTCCGGGTCGCCAGAACCATCGGCGATCACCAGCACCTCGGAAGGTCCGGCCACCATGTCGATGCCCACCGTGCCGAAAACCCGGCGCTTCGCGCTGGCAACATAAGCATTGCCCGGACCGACGATCTTGTCGACCTGGGGAATGGTTTGCGTGCCATAGGCCAGGGCAGCCACCGCCTGGGCACCGCCGATGGTGAACACCCGGTCAACACCAGCCAGGTGCGCAGCCGCCAGCACCAGTGCATTTTTCACCCCCCCCGGTGTGGGCACCACCATGATGAGTTCCTTGACGCCCGCCACCTTGGCCGGGATGGCGTTCATCAGCACCGAACTGGGGTAGGCGGCCTTGCCGCCCGGCACATACAGTCCCACGCGGTCGAGCGCGGTGACCTTCTGACCCAGACGCGTACCGTCGGCTTCGGTGTATTCCCACGATTCGAGCTTCTGCCGCTCGTGATAAATGCGGATGCGCTCGGCAGCCTGCTGCAGAGCCTCGCGCTGTTCGTTCGGCAGATCGGCATGGGCGGCAGCAAGTTCTGCCAGCGGCAGTTCCAGTTCTGCCATGGTTTTCACAGTGAGCTGGTCAAAGCGCTGTGTGTATTCAAGTACGGCGGCATCGCCCAGCCGGCGCACATTGGCAAGCACCTCGGCAACCGTGCGCTCGATGGCTTCATCCGTCGAATTATCGAAGGCAAGCAGCGCGTCGAGCGTCGACAGGAACTCTGGCTCGCGGGATGACAGACGACGGACGGTCAGACTCATTGGATAGCGCTCACTGAATGGCTGTTTCTATGGCGTCGATGACGGGCTGCAAGGTACTGCGCTTCATTTTCAGGCTGGCCTGATTGACGATCAGGCGCGAGGAGATCGGCATGATGTCCTCGACCTCGACAAGATTGTTGGCGCGCAAGGTGCCGCCGCTGGAAACCAGGTCGACGATGGCATCGGCCAAGCCGGCCAGCGGCGCCAGCTCCATCGAACCGTAGAGCTTGATCAGGTCGACATGCACGCCCTTGGCGGCAAAGTGCTCGCGGGCAGTGTTGATGTATTTGGTGGCGACACGCAAGCGGGCGCCGCGGCGCACCGCGGCGGCGTAATCGAAGCCGGCGGGCGTGGCCACGCACATGCGGCATTTGGCAATTTTCAGGTCGAGCGGCTGATAGAGGCCGGTGCCGCCATGCTCGATCAGCACGTCCTTGCCGGCGATGCCAAGATCGGCGGCGCCATACTGCACGTAGGTCGGCACATCGGAAGCGCGCACGATGACGACGCGCACATCGGGACGACTGGTGCCGATGATGAGCTTGCGCGAATCTTCGGGATTTTCAAGGGGCACGATGCCTGCAGCAGCCAGCAGCGGCAAGGTTTCTTCGAAGATGCGGCCTTTGGATAGAGCGATGGTAATCATGATTTTATTTTACCCGCCGGACACGTGCGCCGAGAGCCGCGAGTTTGGTTTCCATCTGTTCGTAACCCCGATCGAGGTGGTAAATGCGATCGACGATGGTCTCGCCCTGCGCAGCCAGGCCGGCAATCACCAGACTGGCCGAGGCGCGCAAATCGGTGGCCATTACGGTCGCGCCGTCGAGTTTTTCCACTCCCGTGACGAAAGCCGTGTTGCCATCGATCTTGATGTCGGCACCCAGCCGGATCAATTCCACCGCATGCATGAAGCGATTCTCGAAAATCGTCTCGCGCATGATGGCTGTGCCGTCGGCAACGGTATTGATTGCCATGAACTGCGCCTGCATGTCGGTGGGAAAAGCCGGGTAGGGTGCGGTGCGGATGCTCACCGCTTTCAGGCGGGCTGGCGCTTGCAGATGAATCGCAGAACGTTCCAGGCCGATCTCGCAGCCGGTATCCATCAGCTTGTCGATCACCACGTCGAGATAACTGCTTGAGGTGTTGGTGAGCCGGACCGCGCCGCCGGTGGCGGCCGCGGCACACAAGTAGGTGCCGGTCTCGATGCGGTCGGGCATGATGCGATGCGTCGTGCCGGAAAGTCGATCGACGCCCTGGATGCGGATGACGTCGGTACCTGCGCCGGAAATGCGCGCGCCCATGGCGATCAGGCAGTTGGCCAGATCGACCACTTCAGGCTCGCGCGCGGCGTTTTCGATCACCGACTCGCCGTCGGCCAGGCACGCCGCCATCATCAGGTTTTCGGTGCCGGTCACCGTCACCATGTCGGTGAACAGGCGGGCGCCTTTCAGTTTGCCGCCAGCCGCCGTGGTGCGTGCGTGGACATAGCCCTGCTCAACGGTGATTTCCGCGCCCATCGCCTGCAGACCGCGAATATGCTGGTCAACCGGTCGCGCGCCGATGGCGCAACCGCCGGGCAAGGACACGCGCGCCTCACCACAGCGCGCCGCCAGCGGCCCCAGAACCAGCACAGAAGCCCGCATTGTCTTGACCAGTTCATAGGGTGCAAGCGGATTATCGAGCCCGGAGGCATCCAAGGTAACAGCGGAAGATGCTGACGCCGTCCCGCCAGCGCCGACTTTCTCGCGACTGACCTTGACACCCATCTGCGTCAGCAGCCGCAACATCGTGTCGATGTCGTGCAGATCCGGCACATTGGTCAGCGTCAGCGGCTCGCGGGTCAGCAGCGCCGCGCAAAGCAATGGCAAGGCGGCATTCTTGGCGCCCGAAATGGCGATCTCGCCTCTAAGCTGGGTACCGCCTTCAATCAGCAGCTTATCCACGGGATGCGGCTTCCTCGGGTGTCAGGCATTGCATCGACAACGCGTGCAGTATCTCGGAATCGAAGTGTTCCTTCAGCACGGCATTGACGCGCTGCTGCCGCTGGACGCGACTCAATCCAGCGAAGAGCGGGCTGACAATCAGCGCTTCAAAGTGCCGGCCATCGCCATTAACGGCGAGTTGGCTGCACTCAAGCCCAGCAGCAATCCAGTCCTCGATTTGTTTGGGGGTAAGCATTTATCAACTCCTTAATTTATATCCACTTTTCAACATCGCCAGCGTCAGTCCGGCGAGTACGGCAAAACTTGCGCCTGCCACCAGCAGGCTCAGCCAGGGAGACACGTCCGAAATGCCGAAAAAGCCGTAGCGAAAACCGTCGATCATATAGAACACCGGATTCCAGTGCGAGAGCGATTGCCAAAAAGGCGGCAAAGAATGGATTGAATAGAACACGCCCGACAGGAAGGTAAGGGGAACAATGATGAAATTCTGGAACGCCGCCAGCTGGTCGTACTTGTCTGCCCAGACACCGGCAATGATACCCAGTGTGCCAAGTATCGCGCCGCCCAGCAGGGCAAAGACAACGATCCATAGTGGCGCGACAAGTAGCGGAGTATCCCAGAACAAGGTCACTGCCAGTACCCCAAAACCGACCACCATGCCGCGTACTACCGCTGCCAGGACATAGGCCAGCCAGAATTCTGCGTAGGTGATCGGTGTCAGCAGCACAAAAACAATGTTGCCCGTCACCTTTGACTGAATCAGCGAGGACGAGCTGTTGGCGAAGGCATTCTGCAAAATTGACATCATGACCAGCCCCGGCACCAGAAAGGCGGCATAGCCGATCGAGTCATAGACCTGCACATGATCTTCGAGTACGTGGGAGAAGATCAGCAGATACAGAAGCGCGGTCAATACCGGTGCGGCGATGGTCTGGAAGCTGACCTTCCAGAAACGCAGCACTTCCTTGTAGAGCAGTGTTCGAAAACCCGTCATCATGCGTCCCGCTGCATCACGGCAAGGAAGGCCTCTTCGAGTTCCGGCTGGCCGATGTTGATCTCGCTGATGGGGCAGCACGCTTCACGCAGCTGCGCCAGCATGACCTCGACCTCGGCAAAGTCAGCGAAGGACAACACCCAGCACCCTGCCTCCTCGACGGCGCGCGCGTGCAAGGCCGCCGGCAGTTCCCCACCTGCAGCCAGCCGCAGGCGCAAGCGATGCACGGAAAACTGCCGCAGCAGATTTGCCGTGGTGTCGAGCGCGACGATCCGCCCCTGTTTCAGCATGGCAATGCGCCCACAGTGGCTTTCGGCCTCTTCGAGATAATGGGTCGTCAGCACGATGGTATGGCCCTCCCCATTCAGTCGGCGGATGAAGCGCCACAAGGTCTGTCGCAGTTCGACATCGACGCCCGCCGTCGGCTCGTCGAGCACAATCACCGGCGGCCGATGCACCAAAGCCTGCGCCACCAGCACGCGGCGCTTCATGCCGCCAGACAATGTACGCATGCTGGCATCAGCCTTGTCGCCCAGATCAAGGGCCTCGATGATCTCGCCGATCCACGCCGCGTTGTTGCGGATGCCGTAATAACCTGACTGCATCAGCAAGGTTTCGCGCACCGTAAAAAACGGGTCGAACACCAGTTCCTGCGGCACCACGCCCAACAGGCGCCGCGCCGACCGGTAGGCAGACTGGACATCATGGCCCATTACCGCCAGGGAACCCGAGTCGGCACGCACCAATCCGGCCAGAGCGGAAATCAGCGTGGTTTTGCCGGCCCCATTCGGGCCGAGAAGCCCGAAAAACTCGCCTTGGGCAATCTCAAGATCGATGCCGGCCAGCGCCAGCGTCGCGCCAAAGCACTTGGTGACGGAATTGATGCGGATGGCAGGATGCATGACGGACGCGCGCGGCGGGCGCCCAATACCCAGGTTCAAGACAACGGCAGCAACTCGGTGGCGCCGTAGACCTCGGCGAGACTGACCAGACTGTCGGGCGGATTGGCGACCCGCAGTGCCTTGCCTTGTGCGCTGGCGGCACGCTGCCAACCAAACAGCACGGCCAGGCCGGAAGAATCGACATCGGCTACCGCCGCCAGATCAAATACCGACTCGGCGCCAGCGGCAGCTTCGCCAATCGCCGCCACACCATTGGCCAGCAATCCGCTTGCGGTTTCCAGCGTCATGTTTCCCGAGACTGCCAGATGGCCCTCGGCACGCTGAATTTGCGTGCTCATTTTGCCTTGCTGGAGGTATCGGCAGCCTTGTTCTTTTCCTGCAAGGTACGAATCAGGCCATCGATGCCACCGGCGCGAATTTCCTGGGCAAACGAACTGCGGTAGTTGGTGACCAGACTGATGCCACTCACCTCAATGTCGTAAACTTTCCAGGACTTTGCGTTTCTCTCAAGATAGTAGTCAAGCTGGACCGGTTTGCCGCCGGTCTGCTTGATTTCAGTACGGACCCTGACATCGGTATCGGTTGCCGCCATCTTGAATGGCTTGAAGGAAATTTCCTGATCGCGAAACTCGGTGAGCGCCTTGGAATAGGTACGCACCAGAAGATCACGAAACTCGCCGGACAAAACTTTAAGTTGCTCCTGGGTCGCTTGGCGCCCTTCGCGCCCCAGCGACAGTTGGGTCATGCGCTGAAAATTGAAGTGCGGCAACACCTTGGCTTCCACCAATTCCAAGGTCTTTTTCGTGTTGCCGGCCTGGATATCCTTGTCCTTGCGGACAATTTCCAGCACTTCGTTCGTCACGTTCATGACCAGCACATCGGGTGCAGTATCTGGAGCCGCGGAGGAAGCTGCAGAACTCCCTGCAAACAAGCACGCCGCCAGCAATCCAATCAAATACTTCATCTTGTCTCTTTCGTCAGCAGATTACAAAAAATCAGTCGAGCGCTTCACGTGGCGCATTGCCGTCATATACCAAACTACGGCGGCGCTGCAGATAACCGTCACGAACGTAGGTGTATTTGTCCAAAGCGGCCTCTTCGATCACCTTGTCGGCCGGCAGCAGATCCGCTCGCGTATCAATAAGGCGCAGCGCCAGCATGGCATTGCGGGTCGGTACATGGTTCACATTGGCGACCGGATCGACGGTTACATCGAGAAGGAAACCGGCCGTATCACGAACTGTGCGCGGGCCGACAATCGGCAGCACCACATAGGCGCCATTGCCCACGCCCCAGCGGCCGAAGGTCTGACCGAAATCTTCCTCGTGTTTTTCCAGCCCGGCCGGGGTGGCCACATCAAACAGGCCGAGAATGCCGATCGTGCTGTTGATCAGGACGCGCCCCAGATCGCTCACCGCCTGATCGGGTTTGCCCTGCAGCAGATTATTCACGCCGATGAACAAGTCGGCGATGTTGCCAAAGAAATTTGTCACACCGGTACGCACCGGCGATGGCAGCACATAATCATAGCCTTGGGCGACTGGCTTGATCACCACCGCGTCAACCGCCTCGTTGAAGCCATACATGGCGCGGTTGAAGCCTTCGATGGGATCCTTGGGATTGCCCGAGGTTGCGCAGCCGCCCAGCAAACCTGCCAGCGCGACCAGGAGTACCGCGGATCTGAGACGTTTTGCGGTTTGCGTCTGTTTCATGTCATATGCCATTTATCACTTACCTTCGTCTCCAGATGCCTTGTCGAACATGAACTGGCTGATCAGCTTTTCCAGTACCACGGCAGATTGTGTCTTCTTCAATGTATCGCCCGCCTTGAGCATATCAGGATCGCCGCCGACTTCGAAACCAACATACTGCTCGCCCAATAAACCGGAAGTGTTGATGGTGGCAAAAGTGTCACGCGGGAACTGATAACGCTTGTCAACATTCAGCGACACCAGCGCCATATAGCTCTCCGGATCGAAATGAATCTCGCCAACCCGCCCCACCACGACACCGGCACTTTTCACCGGCGCGCGCACCTTCAGGCCTCCGATGTTATCAAAGCGCGCCTGCAGGGAATACGTTTCGCCAACATCAGTTGAACTCAGGTTGCCTACCTTGAGACCCAAAAACAACAGCGAGCCCAAGCCCAGCGCAACGAAAACACCTACCCAGAGATCGATTACGGCACGGTTCATCAGATTCCCCTGAACATAAATGCAGTCAATACAAAGTCAGCGGCCAAGATCGCCAACGAAGAGGTCACCACGGTTCGCGTCGTGGCACGTGACACACCTTCGGCAGTCGGGTCCGCATCATAACCCTCGAAAACGGCGATCCAGGACACCAGAACGCCAAAGACAAAACTCTTGATGACGCCATTCATGATGTCTTCGCGGAAATCGACAGCGGCTTGCATCTGTGACCAGAACGAGCCCTCATCCACGCCAATTAACTGCACACCCACCAGATATCCGCCAAACACACCCATCGCCGAAAACAGCGCAGCCAGGATCGGCATGGAGATCACGCCGGCCCAAAAACGGGGAGCAACCACGCGTGCGATGGGGCTCACGGCCATCATTTCCATGGCCGAAAGTTGTTCGGTCGCCTTCATCAAACCAATCTCGGCGGTAATGGCTGAACCCGCGCGACTGGCGAACAGCAACGCGGCAACCACCGGCCCCAATTCCCTGACCAGTGAGAGCGCCACCAGAACTCCCAGCGCCTCGGAAGATCCATAGCGTTGCAGGGTGTCATAGCCCTGCAGACCCAGCACCATGCCGACGAACATCCCCGACACCAGGATGATGATCAGCGAGAGGACGCCGGTAAAGTAGATCTCGCGGATCGTCAGGTGGAAGCGCTTCAAGGCCGTGCCGGAATACAGCACTGTCATCAACAAGAAGCGGCTGGCGAAGCCCAGCCGCCACAGTCGCTCAGTGAACTGCTGCCCCAGTTGACGCAACAAGTCTTGCACGCGCTTCATGACCACCACCGCCGCGGCTTGCTGGGCTGCTCCATCATTTCCTCGCCATAGGGACGCGCCGGATATTGGAAAGGCACTGGACCGTCGGCCTCGCCCCAGACAAATTGATGCACATAAGGGGCCTGCGATTCCTTGATTTCCTCGGCCGTACCTTCGGCGACAATCTTGCCTTCGGACACGAAGTAAATGTAATCGACGATCTTCAGCGACTCATGCACGTCATGCGTCACCACGATGGAACTGGCGCCCAGCGCATCATTGAGCGTGCGGATCAATTCACCGATGATTGACAATGAAATCGGATCGAGACCGGCGAATGGTTCGTCATACATGATCAACATCGGATCAAGCGCGATCGCCCGCGCCAGCGCCACACGGCGCGCCATGCCGCCCGACAGCTCGGCGGGCATCAATTTGTGCGCGCCACGCAAACCGACCGCATGGAGTTTCATCAACACCAGGTCATGGATCAATTCTTCAGGCAGGTTGGTGTGTTCGCGCATCTGGAAGGCGACATTGTCGTACACCGACATGTCGGTAAACAATGCCCCGAACTGAAACAGCATGCCCATGCGGCGACGCATTCGGTACAGGCCGTCATCATCAAACTCATGCACGATTTGCCCGGCCACCCGCACTTCGCCCGAAGTCGGGCGCAACTGGCCGCCAATCAGGCGCAGGGTCGTAGTCTTGCCGCAGCCGCTCGGGCCCATGATCGCCACAACCTTGCCGCGCGGAATCGTGATGTTGATTCCGGACAGGATTGAGCGGCTGTCGTAGGCAAAGTTGAGGTCGCGAATCTGGACCAGGGGATCGGCGGGCACGGGTGTGGCTGGCAAAGGCGGCATGGCGGTCAGAAATAGGCCGGGCATTATACCCAAGCCGGTTGTCGATGCGATCTGCAGAGCATAAGTTGCGGGCAAAAGCCCTTCTTCACCCAGCGCTCGGTCGCATCGCATCGGGTAATATCGTCCGTTATGAGTGCCTCCAGTACTACCAGTGCTACTGCGGACAAACCGGTCCTTCTCATCGTCGATGACGATCCGCTGATCGCCGACACACTCGGGTATTACCTCGGCGCGGACTTCCAGGTATTTGCCGCCGGCAACCGCGCCAAGGCAATCGAGTGGCTGCAGAGCCAAGCCGAGCCACCACCATTGGCCCTCGTTGATCTCGGCTTGCCACCCACCCCACATCGACCACAGGAAGGCTTTGCGCTCATCAGCGAACTCTTGGCGCGCGCGCCGGCAATCCGGATTGTCGTGCTGTCAGGCCAGAATGACGCAGCCAACGCCCGCCACGCACGCGCAATGGGGGCCGTCGAATTCATCGCCAAACCGGCAGCGCCCGAGCGCTTGCGAGAACTGCTGTTGCATCTCCTCGACATCGGCGCGGCACAAGCCATCGCTACCGGCCCATCCATGCTGGGCGAGAGCCTGGCGATGCAAAAACTGCGCGCCCAACTCAGACAATATGCAGACTCCCCTTTCCCGGTATTAATCGAGGGCGAATCCGGTAGCGGCAAGGAATTGGCTGCCGCTGCCCTGCATGACCTGTCCCCGCGGAGAAATCAACCCTACCTGGCACTAAATTGTGCCGCGATTGCGCCAACTTTGGTCGAACCAGCCCTGTTCGGCCATGCCAAAGGCGCTTTTACCGGAGCCACTGGCCTGCGCCACGGCTATTTCGAGGAGGCCGGGGATGGCACCTTGTTGCTCGATGAAATCGGCGAGCTGCCTCTCGAACTGCAACCCAAGCTACTCCGCGTACTCGAGAATGGTGAGTACCAACGCGTCGGCGACACCCAACCACACCAGTCGCGCGCTCGCGTGATTGCCGCGACCAATCGCGACCTCAAGCAGGAAGTGCGTTCCGGTCGTTTCCGGGCCGATCTCTATCACCGCCTGTCGGTATTCACGGTCACCGTACCGCCGCTACGCGAACTGGGGGATGACCGCTTACGCCTGCTCGATTATTTCCGTCACCAACTGGCGGCGCAATTCAATCAATCCCCGTTTACGCTCACACCAGAGGCTGAGGCGCACTGGCTGGCCTATGGATTTCCGGGCAATGTGCGTGAGTTGCGCAACATAGTCATCCGCTTGGCCACCCGCTACGCAGGGCAGACCGTTTCCGCTGCCTTTCTGGCCGAAGAGTTTGATCCAGGGGACCCCGGCGCTGCGCCAGTTTTCGGCAATCAGCCGGCACTATTGACCAAATTTTCAGCGCCTGATCGCGAAATTCTGATCGAGAATGCCAGTCGCCATTTAAGTGGAGACACCGGATTCAGCCTCGACGCGACCCTGCTGCGCTGGGAAGATGCCTATATCGAAGCGGCCCGTCGGCTGGCAAATGGCAACATCAGTCAGGCTGCCCGCCTGCTGGGCATCAATCGCACGACACTTTACAACCGCTTGGACACACTCGCCCGCGAGCGCGTGAATGGTTCGCTGTCCAACTGGCCCGCCGATGATCCAATGAGGTAGCCCCTATGTACCTGGAACATTACGGCCTCAGCGAAGCCCCATTCCGCATTACTCCACACACGGATTTCTTCTTCACCGGTGCGAATCGCGGTGCCACGCTTGAAGCACTGCTCTACGCCATCACCCATGACGAAGGCATTGTCAAGGTCAGCGGCGAGGTTGGCAGCGGCAAGACCATGCTGTGCCGGGTGTTGATGGAGCGTTTGCCCGAGCATGTAGTCACTATTTATCTGGCCAACCCCTCACTCTCGCGCGCAGACATACTCTACGCCCTGGCTGATGAGCTCGCTATCGCCATTCCAGAGCAAAGCCGCGCCAATGCCGTGATGCGCGCCTTGCAGGAAAAACTTGTCAGCCTCTACGCCGCAGGCAAGCAGGTCGTTGTATTGATTGACGAAGCGCATGCCATGCCGAATGAGACGCTGGAGGAAATTCGCCTCCTGTCGAATCTGGAATCGAACCGGCACAAACTGCTGCAACTGGTCCTGTTCGGTCAGCCCGAAATCAACGAGGCACTGGCGCGTTCGGACATGCGCCAACTGCGCGAACGGATCACCCACAACTTTGGCCTCGAGCCGCTGGTGCGCGATGACATCGCCCAATATATGGATTTTCGCATGCGCGCCGGCGGCTATCGGGGACCCGGCATTTTCACCCCGGCGGCCATCAAGCTGATCACGGACGCATCGCAGGGACTGACCCGCCGCATCAACATTCTCGCGGATAAGGCCCTCCTGGCCGCTTTTGCGGCAGGAGGGCACCAAATCGGCGCAAAAGAAGCCAAGGCGGCAATTCGCGACTCCGAGTTCGCCACCTTTCACGCAAAGGGAAGCGGCCTGCGGCCCTTGCACGCCTTACTCTGGGCGGGGGGCGGAGCAATTGTGATGCTGGCGATCGTCGGGGCATGGCGTCTGGTCGATCTGCCTGCCGCAATAATTCCCCCGACCACCTTGCCTCCCGTGGCACAGGTCGATACTTCCAGCGCGGGAGATCAACTGCCGCAACCAAACCAACTGGCCATGCCCATTGCGCAGACACCTTCGCGGTCGGTCTCACAGTCGCCTCCTGGCGGAACACCCCCCGAACGCAAAATGTCCAAACCGGACGCGCCAACACCACCGCCAGTGTCACCGGGGGGACTGCCGCCCCGCCTTGAAGATTTCTTGGCAGAAAGCCAGCCCTGGCTGGATTCGGCCCCGCAACACAAGTGGTTTTTACAGCTGCTCAGGACAGTGGCGACGCATCCCGAACTGGTTGAAGCCTTTCTTGTCAGGGCGCATAACGCCGGGGTGGACATGGGCAAAGTGCGCGTTTACCGCTCCAGTTTGAGCGGCACCGCCCGCTACGGTGTAATCTACGGCGAATATGCATCACGCAAGGCGGCCCTTGATGATTTAGCGAGCCTGCCTCAGGACATCAAGACCCACCACCCTTACACAAGACAGGTTGCTCAGTTGAGATAAGCCAACAACAGTTTGGATAGAATAATGAATCTCATGCATTTCAATCAGTTGCATTCGGATTCTCGCGTGTTATGCTCGATGCAACCGTCAATTTTGTTGGTCGCCAAATGTACATGAAAAGACTTTTTATCATCCCGGCTCTGGTCTTGTTTATTTCCGCTTGCAGCAACGCACCGGTGCAGGCTCCGGGCAGCGGTCATTTACGTGCCGAAAAAGTCGGCGCTGGTGATACGGTGGCTATTCCGGCGCCTGTCCAGCAAATACTGACACTTCCAAAACCCAAAGCTGCTGCGAAGATTGAGACTTATAGCGTTGTCGTCAATAACGTCCGTGTGCAGGAATTGTTGTTTGCCCTCGCGCGCGATGCAAAGCTCAACGTCGATATTCACCCCGGCATCGGAGGCGTGGTGACCTTGAATGCCATTGACCAGACGCTGCAGCAACTGCTGACCCGCATCGCCAAGCAGGTCGATGTGCGCTGGGAACTTGATGGGCCCAATCTGGCCGTGATGCCCGATTCGCCTTATCTGCGAAATTACAAGGTCGACTACGTCAATATGTCGCGCGATGTTGCCGGTACGGTCGCGATCAATACTCAGATCGCCTCAACCAGCACAGCAGCAGGAACTGGCGCCGGAGGGGGCTCTGGCGGGGGGGGCAATAACTCTTCAACCACCGTGCGCAGCAGTGCCAAGAACAATTTCTGGGAGTCGATCGAGAAGAATCTCAAGGACATCCTGCGCGAAACCGACAAGATACTGCCCGAAGGCTCCAGCGAAACCGTTGTCGAGCGCCAGGATGAGCAGGCCACGACCGGCACGGGCTCACCACAGTCGGCAACTGGGGCACGCGGCGTCAATGCTGCCCAAAATCTGGCGGCCAGCCCCAACCCGGCGGCTTTTCAACAAACCGGCACAACCGTCACTCGCCGGGTCACCTTCCGCGAAGCAGCGTCTGTAATTATCAATCCTGAAGCGGGCGTCGTTGTAGTGCGCGCTACATCTCGACAACATGAGAAAGTACAGGAGTACCTTGTTCAGGTACTGTCCAGCAGCCGCCGACAAGTAATGGTCGAGGCGACCATTGCCGAGGTAAACCTTAGCGATCAATATCAGCAGGGCATCAATTGGCAAAGACTTCGCACCGGCTCCTCGGGTTTTTCGATAGCTCAAAATCCCCCCAACCAGATACTTGACACAACAACCACAGCGACTGGCTTATTGCTCAACTACCTTTCGCCTGGAACCGGCATTGCCTCCACTCTCAAGCTCCTGGAGACCTTCGGCAATGTCAAGGTGCTGTCGAGTCCCAAGACAAGCGTACTGAACAATCAGACCGCCATGCTCAAGGTGGTCGATAACATTGTCTACTTCACCATCAAGTCCGACACAACAACCAACACCAGCACAACGCAAACCAATGTCACGGCGACGCCGAACTCGGTTGCCGTTGGACTTGTCATGAGTGTCACGCCGCAGATTGATGAGAGTGGAACAGTTCTACTGAACGTCCGCCCCACCATCACCCGTATTAAGTCTTCCGACAGGACGCAATGGGTGGAGGACCCGACCCCGAACCTGGGTGCCAAAAGTTACGTTCCGGAAATTCAGACGCGCGAAATGGAGTCAATGCTCAGGCTTACCGACGGCGAAATTGCCGTAATGGGCGGATTGATGTCCGATGAGCTTAGCAATACGACAGATGCAGTACCGCTGCTTTCCCAACTTCCAGGTATCGGCACTTTTTTCACCTCGCGCAATGACATAAAGAAGAAGACGGAACTGGTGATTTTTTTGAAGCCCACCATTATTCGCGACCCGAGCGTTTCGGGTGACTACCGAGACTTCGCTCAGCAGCTTCCCAATAAAGACTTCTTTGCAAACAATCCCGGACCGCAACAACAGCAAATCGATCTCGGGGGCGCCAAGCGGTGAGCCTGCTGATGGATGCGCTCCGCAAGGCGGAGCAGCAGAAGCGAGACAACGCAGTGCAGGGGCAGTCACCCCGGCAGACCGAGGTTTCGGCAAAGCTGGCACTTGAGCCGCTATCCACGCAAGCCGATCCGGCTCCGGCCAAGTCCGTGCCGGCAGATGGAACAAGCAAGGCCGGCTCAACCCGCCTGCCTGAACTGCCGACCAGGCTCGAGGATCTCGATGCGCAGTTCATCACCCCCGCCAGCAGGGTAACGCAGGCCGCGCGTCCGGCTACCGCGTCACAGAAGACCGAGCCTGCAGTCCAGAGGGAAAGCGGTAGCAGCAATATTGATTCCTCTCGCGAAACCGCACGCGCGCTCTTCGCAGCCAAGCACCCCGCACCCAAAGACAGCCGCAACTTTTCCATCGCGGTCGGTTTGATTACATTGGTTGCCACTGTTGGCATCGGTGGCTATTTCTGGTGGCAGATGCAGCAAGTCGGACAGCCCATCGGAAACCTTGCCACCAGTGGCATGGCAAACATGCGGCCACCTCCAGCACCCCCATCCCCTGCCGTTTCGGGAGTTGCCCCCCCGGCCGCGGCAAGTGTGTCTGAACAGCCCGCACGTTCCACCAGCACACCAGAGTACACCGCTCGCGCAGCAACAATTGCGCCATCTGCCGGCAATGCCGACAATCAGGACAGGCAAACCCCTCGGCGCGAGGCAGAAAAACCAGCGCCTTCACCCGTTGCGGCCGCCCGGCCTGCCGATGCAATTCGCGTCAGCGCGGCGCCTCAGAAACTCAACCCGGCATTGGAGCAGGCTTTCCTGGCTTTCAATCGTGGCGAGTTGGATTTGGCTCAGGCTACTTGGCAAAAGGTGCTTGAATCCGATCCGAAAAATTCTGACGCACTCTACGGACTGGCCGCCGTCGCCATGCAACACCAGCAACCGAACCGCGCTGCCGATTTCTACCTGCGCGCACTCGAAGCCAACCCCAAGGACGCGCTGGCACTATCCGGGCTCATCAGTCTGAGAGGCCATGTTGATCCACAGCAGACCGAGAGTCGACTCAAGAACCTGCTGGCCGAACAGCCTGATTCGCCTTTCCTCAATTTTGCCCTCGGCAATCTTTACGCCCGCAGCACGCGCTGGGCTGATGCTCAACAAGCCTATTTCAAGGCCCATGTTGCCGACCCGCAGAATCCCGATTATCTGTTCAACCTCGCTGTCAGCCTCGACCAATTGCGTCAGGCCCGCCTGGCCATCCAGTATTACAATCAGGCGCTGGGTGCCGCGGCACAGCAACCGGTTGGCTTTGACCCTGTCCAGGTTGCCGTGCGTCTGAAAATTCTCCAATCTAGCCAGCAGCCCTGAACAGGTATTTGCTGTCTTTGCCGATAGCACCATGGATATGAGCCCCCGCCGCAAATCTCGCTTCGCTCGGTTCTCCCCCCAAGGGGCAAAGAAACACTTGGGGCGGCCCGGCGTGTTTCTTGAGAACGGTAGAAACAAAGCGTTCCAGTGATGAGCACCAACACAAATCGTCAGCCTATCGGCCAAGTTCTGATCGCGCAGGGTGTCATCAGCGAGGATCAGTTACGCATTGCGCTCCTGGAGCAAATGAAGTGCAACCAGCCGGTGGGCAAGCTGCTGGTGAGTCTGGGCTTCGTTTCCGAAGCGACCTTGCGCGATGCACTGGGCGAATCGCTCGGGCATAAGTCCGTTGACCTCAGCCGCGCCACGGTTGACCCACTGGCCCTGCGGCTGGTGCCGCGTGATGTCGCCAAGCGCCACCGGCTGCTGCCGCTGGATTACTCCCCGGAACTGCGGCGGCTAACCATCGCCATCGCCGACCCCAACGATCTGGTCGCGATAGATCAGATGCGGGCGCTGATCTCATCCGACCTGCAGGTCGATACCGTGCTGGCCGGCGAGTCGGAAATTGCCCGCAGCATCGACCAGCATTACGGCCACGAATTATCGATCGACGGCATCCTGAACGAAATCGAGACCGGCGAAATCGACTTCCACAGTCTGTCCGTCACTTCCGACGAATACAGCCAGCCGGTGGTACGTCTGGTCGACGCATTGCTCACCGATGCCGTCAAGCGCGATGCCTCTGACATCCACTTTGAACCGGAAGCGAGCTTCTTGCGCATCCGCTACCGCATCGACGGCATCCTGCGACAGATCCGCGCGCTACATAAATCTTATTGGTCAGCCATGGCGGTTCGCCTCAAGGTGATCAGCGGCATGAACATCGCGGAAACCCGCGCACCGCAAGATGGCCGCATCTCGATGAATATCAGCGGACGTGCGGTCGATTTCCGTTGTTCGGCCCAGCCGACCATCCACGGCGAAAACCTGGTGCTGCGCATTCTTGACCGGCAAAAGGGCATCGTACCGCTCGACAAGATCGGCCTGGATGACGCGCAACAGGAACAATTGCGCCGCATGATGGCGCGCCCCGAGGGCATCGTTCTCGTCACCGGCCCCACCGGCAGCGGCAAGACCACCACGCTCTACTCGATGCTGAATCAAATCAACGACGAGAGCATCAACATCATGACCCTGGAGGATCCGGTCGAATACCCGATGGCGATGATCCGCCAAACCTCGGTGGCCGAATCAACCAAGCTCGACTTTGCCAACGGCATCCGCTCGATGATGCGCCAGGATCCGGATGTCATTCTCGTGGGCGAGATTCGGGATACTGACACCGCCGAGATGGCTTTCCGCGCTGCCATGACCGGGCACCAGGTGTTTTCCACCTTGCACACTAACTCGGCGTTGGGCGCCATTCCCCGTCTGCTCGACATCGGCGTGCTGCCTGACATCATGGCCGGCAACATCATCGGCATCATTGCGCAGCGGCTGGTGCGCAAGCTTTGCCCGCACTGCCGCAAGCCCTACCCGGCAGGCAAGGAGGAGTTACGCATGATCGGCACCGAGCGGTTTCGCCAGATGCCGATTTTCTATCGGCCCTCGGGTTGCGAGTTGTGCGAGTATCAGGGCTACAAGGGCCGCCTCGCCATCATGGAAATTTTGCGGCTCGACGGCGACATCGACGAATTGATCGTGCGCCGCGCCACCAGCCGCGAGATACGCAACGTCGCCGTCGCCAAGGGATTCCGCCTCTTGGCCGAGGATGGTTTGCGGCGCGTCATCGAGGGTGCAACTTCGCTTGAAGAGGTTGCACGCGTTGTCGATTTGACCGAACGCATGTAACCCTCATGCCCCCCCACGCTCGTAAACCCAGCTCGCTGCCCCCCATGAAATCACCCGAAGCGGTGACCGGGGGGCGCATGCCCTCTTGGGGCGGCCCGGCGAGGGCCTGATAATGTCCCTATATTCATACAAGGCAATGGATGCCAGCGGTCGACTGGTCTTCGGTCGCATGGATGCGATCAACCCGGTCGACCTCGAAATGCGCCTGAAGCGCATGGATCTGGACTTCATCAACGGCGGCCCGGTCAAACAGAGCCGCTGGGGCGGCATGAAGATCAACCGCCGCGAGTTGATCACCTTCTGTTTTCACCTCGAACAACTCTCGCGCGCTGGCGTACCGATCATTGAAAGTCTCACCGACTTGCGGGACAGCCTCGAGAATCCCCGTTTCCGCGAAGTACTGGCCGGCCTGATCGAGAGCGTTGAAGGTGGCAAGACGCTTTCCCAGGCAATGAGCGAGCATCCGCAGGTTTTTGACGGCGTTTTCATCAGCCTCGTCAAGGCCGGCGAAGAGTCCGGGAATCTCACCGAAGTGCTGCACAACCTTAGCGAAACACTCAAATGGCAGGACGAGTTGGCCGCACAGACCAAAAAGCTTGTCATGTATCCGGCCTTCATGGGCACAGTGGTGATTCTGGTCACCCTGTTCATGATGCTTTATCTCGTGCCAAAGATGGTCGGCTTCATCAAGAACATGGGGCAGGAACTGCCACTGCACACCCAGATACTGATTGCCACTTCGAATTTTTTCGTGAATTACTGGTACATCGCCATCGGCCTGCCCATTATCGTCGCCAGCGCCATCGCGGTCGCGGTGAAGACCAATCCACGCGCCCGCTACCGCTTCGATGCCGCCAAGCTGTCATTCCCCTGGATCGGTGAGATCCTCACCAAGATCATCTTGTCGCGCTTCGCCGGCGTGTTTGCCATGATGTATGCGTCAGGCATCTCAATTCTCGACTCGATCCGAACCACCCAAGGCATTGTGGGCAACGTCGTCATCCAGGAAGGTCTGCAGCGCGTCGAAGAGATGATCGGTGAAGGCCAGAACGTCACTGTCGCCTTCCAGAACGCCGGCTTGTTCCCGCCGCTGGTGATCCGCATGCTTAAAGTTGGGGAAAATACCGGTTCGCTCGACACCGCGCTCACCAACGTCAGCTATTTCTATAATCGCGATGTCCGCGAATCGATCTCCCGGGTGCAGGCGATGATCGAACCGGCCATGACCATCGTGGTCGGCGTCATTCTCGGCTGGGTCATGCTCTCGGTGCTCGGTCCGATTTACGACACCATCACGAAACTCAAGTTCTGAACCCGCTTTCATGACGAATCGTCACGTTCTCTTCCTCGACGCCGCCCACCTGACCGCCTATCAGGTCAAGGGTGGGGTGCTGCTGACCGGGGGAACGTTTGCTGCCGACGCCAAAGGTATCGAGGCCTTCGGCGAATATGTCGCACAGCATCGTGACAACGTGTTCATGCTGCTGGCCGATATCGCCGAGGAGGGTTTCCACCTCGAAAACATCCCGCGCAGTTCCGGCCGGGATCGTACTGCACTGATCAAGCGGAAGCTGGCGCAGTATTTTTACGGCACGCCACTTGCTCTGGCAATTTCGCAAGGGCGCCTGCAGGAGGGCCGTCGCGACGAGCGCCTGCTGCTGATGGCACTGACGCGTCCGCAGCATTTCGAACCTTGGCTCGCCACCCTTGATGCCGCCAAGGTCGCTGTGGCTGGCGTGTATTCGCTGCCGCAGATACTCACCACTCTCTTACCGAAGGACCTGCCACCACGCCTGCTGATCGTCACCTTGACGCGCGGGGGTCTGCGCCAGACATTTTTTGCCGACGGCCAACTCCGCTTTTCGCGGCTGACCGCACTAGCCACCGGCACACCTGAAGAATCAGCCAGCGCCACCGTATTGGAAGCAGCCAAGATGCGCCAGTATCTGGTCGGCCAGCGGCTCATCGAACGCGGCCAGCCGTTGGCGACACGCGTGCTGGTCCACCCGGCGCAAATCGCCATGATGCGCGAGCATTGTCGCGACGCTGCCGAACTGCAGTTCGACTTCGTCGATCTGCTAGCCGAGGCAAAACGTGCGGGGTTGCGCACGCCGCTGACCGATTCGCATGCCGAAATGTTGTTCTGCCATCTACTGATCGGAAAAACACCCGCTGGTCAGTTTGTTCCCGCCGCCGAACGGCAGTTTTATCGCCTTTGGCAAATACGCCGCGTGCTGAAAAGTGCCAGCAGCCTGATTTTGGTCGGGGCTTTGCTGTTTGCCGCCAAGCAGGGACTGGAGATACTGCAGGTGAACGAGGACATCGGCCAGATCGAACTACAAACGCGCATTGACCAGCAGCGCTACGACACAACACTTCTGACACTACCCAAAATCCCGCTCTCCACCGAAAACCTGCTCGCGCTGGTCAATCGCTATGAAGCGGTGCTGCTACGTTCTCCCGGCCCCGGACCGCTGCTGGTCCAGCTTAGCCAATCCCTCGATTCTTTTCCGGATATCTCCATCGAACGCATCGAGTGGAGCATCGTCGAGCAACTGCCCCTCGTACTGCAGGGTTCGGCACACGACATTCCGCCTCCGCCTGCCATGGCCAGCGGCCCCTATGCCGAGGCCAAGGTCGAGGCCCGGCTACCACCCGCGATGGCAGGCAACCAGCGTGGCCAACTCGGCCGTGTTGCCGATTTTGCCAAACACCTCGGCGCAGCGCCCAATACCCTGGTAACCGTAGTGCAGCAACCGGTGGACGCCCAATCCGGCCAGACCCTCAAAAGCGGTGATGAAAAGCGGGCGCTGGAAGCACCCAGGTTTTCATTCCGATTGACACGAAAACTCTAAGGGCCCACTCATGAGCAGCCCCGACAAGCGTTCCGTCATCAATCTGGCTTCCCTGCGCTGGAACCTCACCCTGCTGTTCCTTTCCATTTTGTTGGCGGCCACGGTACTGGCCGCCTCCGCTCATTTCGACCGGCAGGCAGAGTCGGCTCATAAACAAGCCCTCGCACGGCAGGCCGAGACCCGAGCCAAGCTGGATCGCGTCCATGAGGACGAGCGCAAGATACGCGCCAAGATAAACCTCTATCAGGAACTGGTTCGGCAAGGCCGCACCGAACCGGAAAAACGCCTTGAATGGGTCGAAACCCTGCGCCGGATCAAGGAATCGCGCCGGCTGCTGGACCTCAACTACGAAATTTCCCCGCAGCGACCACTTGACGCAAAAGCGGACGGAAAAGCCCCCATGACCGGCGGCTATGACTTTCTCGCCAGCCCGATGAAGCTGGATTTGCCTTTGTTGCACGAGGACGATCTGCTCGGCCTGCTCGCCGATCTATCGGCACAGGTGCAGGCGCTGGTCAGGGTAAATAGCTGCAAGATCGAACGCAGCCCTGCTGACCCGCAACAACAAACAGCCACCTTGAAGGCGCACTGCGAAATCGAGTGGATTACACTGCAGCAGCGCGTAATTGCAGAGAAGCCCAATCCCAAGGTCGGACAATAGCCAGCAAACATGAACAGTTTCCGCCTGATACCCCGCTTGGTCGGTGCCGGACTAATTGCCAGTACTTTGGGCACCACCGGCGCAATCGCTGCAGAACCCACTCCCGGTCTGGGCCGCCTGTTCATGACCCCGGAGTGGCGCGCCAATCTCGAACGTCAGCGCCAGTTCAATATTCGCGAAGCCCGCAGTCTGGAGGGCGGCGCCATGCGTCTCGATGGCGTTGTGCAGCGTTCGAGCGGCAAAGCGACGGTCTGGGTCAACAACCGGCCGCAAACCGAAACCAGTCGCGACACCGGTGTGGTTGTATTGCCCACCCATGGCAAACATGGCCGCGCCACGCTCATCACCGGCGAAGAATCCCCGGCCAATCTTGCCGTCGGCGAAACCATCAACCGGGCCACGCGGGAAACCGCCGGCGGACTCGCGGGGGGCGAAATCCGCGTGCATCGCCCCGCCCCGCAGCGTTAAATGCCCCCCCACGCACGTCCCACAGGGATTCCCTTCGGTCGCAACCCCGGCTCGCTGCCCCTCACAGGGGGGCGCATGCTTCCTTGGGGCGGCCCGGCGGAAGCATAAAAAGTCGGCGATGGCGGGATGGCGCTTGCAGCGAAGCCAATGCGGTGCTGCGCTGCTGATCTTCCTGGTGCTGCTGGTGATGGGTGGCCTGACCTATGTGGTCAGCAGTTTCGCACCCGAGACAATCGAGGCACGGCGGGCGCAAACGACCAACATTGCGCTGGTGCAGGCGCGTGATGCGCTGATCGGTTACGCGTTGAAATACCGCGACGAGGAAGCCAGCCAGGGGCGGCCCGACCGCATGTATGGCTATCTGCCGCTACCCGACTTGGGCAGCATCCGCAACAACAACGTCAGCTGCACCGGTGAGGGCTGTGACGCCAACACACCCACCGACATTACCTGTGACGGCAACAACATTTATCCAACAATGATCGGACGCCTCCCGTGGCGCACGCTGGGTACGGAACCGCTGCGCGACGGCCACGGCGAATGCCTCTGGCTGATCGTTTCCTCGCTCCACCTCAGGAAACACTGTTCGAGCCCAACCCTGCCGCCCATGAACTGGGACACACTCGGTCAGCTCGATGTCGTCGTCGCCAACGGCACCAACGCCCTGGTAAGCGCACTCGCTTCTGCCCACGAGCGGCCGGTTGCGGTGATCTTCGCCCCTGGTCCGCCACTCCCCGGGCAGGATCGCAGCAATCTTGGCGGCAACGATGTTAGCCAGTGTGGTGGCAACTACAATGTTGCCGACTACCTTGACCCGGCCACCGCCAGCGCGCTGGGCGGCGTCACCAACTACCTCGCTGGCACCAACCTCGCCAGCGGTGCCACGGGCGACTCAGACCCCGCCAACGATCCCGACACGCCGAAATCACTCGTCACCCGTGGCAAGATATTCGCAACTGGCACCACCTTCCTGCCCAGCGGCTGCCAAGGCAACAACTGTACCCTCGTCGCCAACGACGTCGGCCTGCCGGTCACCAGCGACCTGCTGTTCGGCGCCATCCGTAAGAACGTCCACTTCCGCACCGACATCAACAGCATGCTCGACCGCATGGTGGGTTGCCTGCGCGACCAGATCGCCGCCAGCAGCAGCTTCACCCCGACACCAATCACCGGCTATACGTCGCCCGCAGACAAGAGCGCCGGTCGTATTCAAAACTCCTCCTGCTACGACGACAACCTCAACCCGCTCGGCTATTTCAGCCACTACCGGGAAATGATCTTCGTCGCCAAACCGACCGCAGGGAATTTTACGGTTGCCGGCGACCCGAACTGTGCCGGTGTCCTGCTGTTCAGCGGCCAGCGTAGTACTCCGCAACAACGCACTACTGCCACACAGAAAAACACACCAGCCAATTATCTCGAAGGCAGCAACCTGACCAGTTTCACAGGCGCGGGCAGCACATTCAGCGGCGACATGCTGCTTGACCGCTCCCCGCCACAGGCTGCCGAGCAGGATATCGCGCGCTGCATTCCGACCGGTGCCAGCTTTGCGCCAGTTGCGTCACCGACACTATCGACACTTGGCTTCGGTCAGTTGGTGGCCTACGACGCCGCGACGCGAACCCTGACGCTAGGCAAGGAAAACGTCACGACCGACTTTGGCGCACCCGGCACGGCTCTCTTCGGTTGCGCCTGGCTGGCTGATTCGCGATCCCTTGGCAAGGGTTTTCGCACCTACTTCTCTTTCCAATTCAAGAAAGTAGGCTCCAGTGTTGGCTCAAATGGATTTGTTTTCGCCATCGCGGATGCGATGAACAATTCGCTCGCCTCGTGCGGCGCCGCAGGCAGTCACCTCGGCTATTCTGGTGAAAACGGTTTCACGCCGAAAGTGAAGTTTCCCAAGATCGGCATCGAGTTCGATCAATCCAAAAATGCTCTCTTCCCGACCACCAGCAGCGAGCAAAGTTCGACCAGCGCGGGACGCAACGATCCCTGCTATACCTGTGGCACCGGAACCGCAGACACCCATGCCGCTATCGTCTATTGGGGACACGAAAGCGCCGATTCGATCACGGATTTGGTAATACTTCCCGACTTCGACGACAACGTTCACGGCTTTCCCACGACAGCGGCACTCGTCGGAAATTTACGCCCGCCACCAACCAATCCAGCTGTTTCTTCGCCTGGTCTGAAATTTGTAAATCTACGCGGTTACCCTAACAGTGATTTCGACAGCAGGTTGTTTTATGTCCGGGTCGAGGTTACCCCTTCCCGCAACGTCAACACATCCGCGGCGGAACTCAGCAATACAAGCGTCAAGACCGAAGTCTGGATCGAGGGCGACCCCAATTCCGTCAACCAGATCGCGGCGCTGAGAAACACCACCCGCCCCGTGAGCGCGTTTGATACGGGTTATGCTTCGACACTCAGCGACAACGCGGTGATTTTTGACGTTCCGGTGAATGGAAGTTCGTGCAACCCCGGAGCCCCTTGCCCGGCAACGCAGGCTTGCGGAACCGACAACATCTGCTACCGTCCGGCGCTGCAAACTGTGCGCCTCGGATTCTCCGGCTCCCAGCGCACCTCGGATCAGCAAGTGAACATCACCAACTTCTTCACCACATGGCTACCGTAAATCACGCCGTCCCGCCAGCGCCGACTTTTTGCCAAAAGTCGCGCGGCTTCACCCTCACCGAAATGGCGGTGGTACTGGTAATTGTCGCGCTGCTGATTGGTGGCATGCTGCTGCCGATGTCGGCACAGGACGATCTGCGCCGCACCAATGAGACGCGCGCCACACTTGCCAATGTTCAGGAAGCCCTGCTCGGCTTCGCAGTCGTCAACGGCCGCCTGCCCCGCCCCGCAACTTCGTCAGCCGACGGCGCAGAAAACCCCGCCAACTGTGCCGACGATGTTGCCTGTACCGGTTTCATCCCCTGGGCCACCCTTGGTATTGCAAGGAGCGATGCCTGGGGAAAATTGATCCGCTACAGCGTCACGCCGGCCTATGCCAACAGCAACATAACGCTCGCCACCATCGCCAACCGAACAGTGCAGACCCGTGACAATGCGGGCAATGCGCTTTTCCTGGCAGGACAAGCCGCCTGCACCACGCCCGGCGCATGCGTTGCGGTGGTCATTTTTTCTCATGGAAAACAACGCTGGGGGACTAGGGTGTGTTCTCAATCAAGCCAACCAGACGAAAGCACAAGCCAGATGAACGAACGACAGGAAAGACTTGGCGAGCTTGTCGTAGCGGGTGGCGATGCGTCTGAATTGTTTGATGCGACTGAAGAAACGCTCGACCAGA
>VMSX01000023.1 GCA_013791905.1 Rhodocyclaceae bacterium
GGGAGCGGGGCGAGCACAACGGCACGTACCGGATTCGATCAGCACGCTTCGCTGCATAATCGCCGCGCGTATCGCCCAACAACTTCAGCGATGTCCGTGCTGCGGATCGGTTAAACGTAACTTGTGACACAGTCAGATTAGAGGTAAGTTTTTATTTTACAGCGCCATCTAGGATTGAGAGTGAATCGCCCCGTCTTCAGTAGACACTTCTGTGTGGCCGCTCAGGGCGACAATCCTGACGCCCAATCAACACTGGGTGATCGACGGCAAAAACCGATCTGCTGCCGGAGAGCCACAAATCCGGGGTGACCGTTGACCGTCTGAAGCACTCATTCGAGGTTTGAAAGCCAGCGCCTCTTGCTGACCGAGTCAAAAAACTCGACTCAATGCGCCTCGTCCCAGTTCGCCCCGCTGCCCAGCTCCGCCAATAGCGGCGTCGATGTCCACCGTTATCACGCGCACGCCTGCCGCGCGCACCATCCCGGCGAGATCGTTCAGTTCAGCGGCCTTGGTGTCGAAGGTGCCCACCACCTAGGCCGAGAGCTGCTGGCGGATCAGTTGCGGCGGTCGTGGTGCGCGTTCACGCACTCGAAGAAGGTGCGGAAAGTGCCGGCCACGCGCTCCATTGCTTCCGCTTCCTGGTCGGCCGGCACGTCCCATTCGGCCCACCATTCACCGAAGCAGCGGTTGCCTTCGGTCACGGGCAGCAGGTGCATTTCGGCCACGTAGTTGGTCCACGGCGCATCGATGTGCAGGATCTTGTAGCGGCAGCGGTGCTCGTCGTCGGAGAGCGCCAGCAGCTGTTCGCGCAGGTAGCCACCGCCATCGCGCACGGAGAACCGGCGCACGCAGCCGATCTGGTCGGACGGTTTGCCATCTTCAATGAACGAATTCTCGAAGAACGGGTGGTAGTTGCCGAGCGCGCCGAAGTCGCGCAGGTAGGCCCATGCCTCGTCGATCGTCGCGTTCATCACCGCGCTCACATATACCCTGGCCATGCGTGTCTCCTCTTGGTGGTGTCCGGTGGGTTCAGAAAGTCACGTTCTTGTAGCGTGCCACATGTGATTTGATGGCGATCTCGGTGGGTAGGCGCTCCATGCTGCTGGCGCCGTAGAAGCCGTTACAGTGCGTGCTGTGCTGGAGCACATAGGCCACGTCTTCCGGGCTGGAGATGGGGCCGCCGTGCGCGATCACGATCACGTCCTTGCGCACCTTGCGCGCCGCCTCGCCCCACTCGTCGATCAGCTTCACCGATTTGGCCAGCGACTTGGCCGTGGTGGCGCCGATCGTGCCGCCCGTGGTCACGCCCATGTGCGGCACGATGAAGTCGGCGCCGGCCTCGGTCATGGCCACGGCCTCATCAGCGGAAAACACATACGGTGTGGTCAGCAGGTCAATGGCGTGGGCCTGGCCGATCATCTCGACTTCGGTGGCGTAGTTGATGCCGGTCTCTTCCAGGCTTTGCCGGAACGTGCCGTCGATGATGCCCACGGTGGGGAAATTCTGCACACCGGAGAACCCCAGTTCCTTCAGCTTTTTCAGGAACACCGGCATCACGATGAAGGGGTCGGTGCCGTTCACCCCGGCGATCACCGGCGTCTTCTTCGCCACCGGCAGCACCTCGCCCGCCATCTCCAGCACGATGTCGTTGGCGTTGCCGTAGGCCAGCAAGCCGGCAGACGAAGCGCGCCCGGCCATGCGGTAGCGGCCCGAGTTGTAGATCACGATCAGGTCGATACCCGCAGCCTCCTCGCACTTGGCCGAGATGCCGGTGCCGGCGCCCCCACCGATGATGGGCTGGCGGTTTCGGACCATGTCCTGGAATTTCGCCATCAGGGCTTGGCGTTCAAAACGCGGCATGAAAATCTCCTTGAAAGGGGAAGCAAAAAAATGGACGGAAGACGGCTCAGGGCGTGAGGCCCGGGCGGGTCCTGAGCGCCAGGACGGCGCCCGCAATGCCGCTGCGGAACGACAGCACGCACACCATGAAGATCAGGCCGGTGATCAGGGTCACCCAGCCACCGAAAGCATCGAGGTAGTACTGAAGGCCCACCACCACGGCCGCGCCCACGGCGGGGCCGAACACGGTGTGCATGCCGCCCAGCAGGGCCATGAGCACCACGTCACCGGAGAGGTGCCAGTGCACATCCGACAGCGCCGCCAGCTGGAACACCAAAGCCTTCATGGAACCCGCGAGGCCCGAAAGCGCGGCCGAGATCACGAACAGCATGAGCTTGTAGCGCTCCACCGGGTAGCCCAGCGAGCGGGCGCGCGGCTCGTGCTCGCGAATGGCCACCACCACGTGACCGAACGGCGAATGCACCACGCGGTAGATGAGCCAGAGTCCGCCCAGCGTGAGCAGCAGCACCAGGTGGTACATGGCCACGTCGTTGCGCAGGTCGATGAAGCCGAACAGCGTGCCGCGCGGGATCTGCTGCAGGCCGTCTTCCGCGCCGGTGAAGGGTAACTGCAGGAAGATGAAATACACCATCTGCGCCAGCGCCAGTGTGATCATGGCCAGGTAGATGCCCTGGCGGTGAATGGCCAGCGCACCGAACACCGCTCCCAGCCCAGCTGCGAACAGCGTGCCCGCCAGCAGGCCCACTTCTGGAGGGAAGCCCCAGTACTTGGTCACCAGCCCGGTGATATAGGCCGCACTGCCGAAGAACGCCGCATGGCCGAAGGACATCATGCCGCCGAAGCCCAGCAGCAGGCTGTAGGCACAGGCGAACAGCGCCATGCATAGCAGCTTCATCACAAACACCGGGTACACCACCTGCGGCACCCAGGGCACCGCCAGCAGCAGCACGAGCAGTACCAGAGCAGCGACGGCGAAGAGGTTTTTCCGCAGGACCGCCCCAAGGAAAAACATCCCCCCCTGGGGGGCGGTGACCCGCGCAGCGGCGGAGCGTGGGGGCTTGGTCATACCACGCCCTCCTTGCCAAAGAGTCCGCGTGGGCGGAACAGCAGCACCAGCGCCATCACCACGAAGATCACGGTGGTGGAGGCCTCCGAATACCACACCTTGGTGAGCCCCTCGATCACGCCAATGCCCAGCGCGGTGACGATGGAGCCGAAGATCGAACCCATGCCGCCAATCACCACGATGGCGAACACGATGATCACCAGGTTCGATCCCATGCCCGAATTCACGTGCAGGATGGGCGCGGCCAGCACGCCGGTGAAAGCCGCCAGCGCAATTCCCCCCGCGTAAGTGAAGGTGAGCAGGCGCGGCACGTCCACCCCGAACGACTGCGTGAGCAGGGGCTTCTCAGTGGCGGCACGCAGCCGCGCGCCCAGCGACGTGCGCTCGATCAGCCACCAGGTGAAGGCACAGGCCGCCAGCGCCGCCACGATTACCCAGGCGCGGTAGATCGGCAGGATCATGAATCCCAGGTTGAACACGCCCTGCAACAGGGGCGGCACCGGGTACGCCTGGCCCGAAGTGCCAAAGGCCACACGAAAACCGCCTTCCAGCACCAGCACCAGGCCAAAGGTGAGCAGCAGGCCGTAGATCGGGTCCAGGCCGTACAGCCGGCGCAGCAGGCTGCGCTCGAACACGCCCCCCACAGCACCCACCACCAGGGGCACGGCCAGCAGCGCCGCCCAGTAGCCCCAGCCCAGGAAGTGCAGCAGCATCCAGGCACTGAAGGCGCCGGTCATGAAGAACGCGCCGTGTGCGAAGTTGACGATACGCAGCAGGCCGAAGATCACCGCCAGGCCCAGGCTGAGCACCGCGTAGAAGCAGCCATTGACCAGCCCCAGCATGATCTGGCCGGCCAGCACCTGCACCGGCATTCCAAAAAACTCCATCACGTACCCTCCGTGTCTATGATGCGCAGGCCATGTCGATGAAGCATCCCGATATCTCCCAAGAAACTCATATGCTGGGCGATGACACCGTGCAGAGGGTGGTGCGTGCGGAACAGTGCGAAGCGCTGGCGGTGCGCCACATTGCCCACGTGCTGCACGCCTTCCACGTCGCCCACCTGCTGGCCACCACCACCGACAAGATCGAAGCCATCGCCCACAGCGTGGGCTACCTCAACCCCTTCGCCTTCTCCAACACCTGCAAACGCCTGACCGGCTTCCGGCCTTCCGATTACCGCGCCAAGCCGAGAACGTGACTCGGCTTTCACCCTTGCCGCGCTTCGCGCGACCCCCTCAAGGGGGCAACACCTGCGGCCTGGCAAGACCAGTTCCGCTGTGTTTCTGGTATCAGGAATTTTGCGCCGGAGAGTGTTTTTCATCCTCAGACTCCAATTCGCGCGGTGATCGCATCGAAATCGCGCAGCAGCGTGGTCGCGTCGAACGTGTCCGTGATGCGGCCAGACTCCATCAGGCAGTGCCTGTCCGCCAGTTCGGCGGCGAAGTGCACGTTCTGCTCCACCAGCACGATTGTGTAGCCGCGCTCTTTGAGCTGACGAATGAGATCGCCAATGCGGTCCACGATCACCGGGGCCAGACCCTCGGTGGGTTCGTCCAGCAGCAGCATGCGCGCGCCGGTGCGCAGAATGCGCGCGATCGCCAGCATCTGCTGCTCACCGCCTGAGAGGTGCGTGCCCGCCGAACCGGCGCGCTGCGCGAGGTTGGGGAACAGCTCGAACAGTTCGGCCTCGCTCATGCCGCCTTCGGCCACCACCGGCGGCAGGCGCAGGTTTTCGCGCACCGTGAGCGAGGCGTAAATGCCGCGGTCATCCGGGCAGAAAGCCACGCCCAGCCGACCGATGTGGTGCGGCGCCAGGCCTATGAGTTCCTTGCCCTTGAAGCGGATGGAGCCCTGGCGCTTGTCAATCATGCCCATGATCGACTTCAGCAGCGTGGACTTGCCTGCGCCGTTGCGGCCCAGCAACGTCAGCAGTTCGCCTTCGTGCACTTCCAGGCTTGCGCCATGCAGCGCCTGGCTGGGCCCGTACCAAGCCTTCACATCGCGCAGCGTCAACAAGGGTTCAGCCATGGTGCGGCTCCCCGGTGGCAGCGGCGGCAGTGTGGTCGTGGTGCTTGCGCTGGCCGGCGTGGCCGTGGCCCAGGTAGGCCTCCACCACGCGCGCATCGCCTGACACGGCGGCGTAGTCACCTTCGGCCAGCACTTCGCCACGCGCCAGCACGGTGATGCGGTCGCACAGGTCGGCCACCACAGAAAGGTTGTGCTCCACCATGAGCACGGTGCGCCCGCGCGCGGCCTGACGGATCATGGCGGCGGCGTGGGCAATGTCTTCCGCGCCCATGCCGGCCATGGGTTCGTCCAGCAGCAGCACGCGCGGCTCCAGTGCCAGCGTGGTGGCCAGCTCCAGCGCGCGCTTGCGGCCGTAGGGCAATTCACCCGCCAAGTGGTCGGCCCAGTCAGACAGTCCGGCTTCGGCCAGCAGCTCCATGCTGCGTTCATCGAAAGCAGAGAGCGCACGGTCGCTGCGCCACCAGTCCATGGAATAGCCCCGGCGGCGCTGCAAGGCCAGGCGCACGCTTTCGAACACGCTCAACTGGCCAAACACGGCAGAGATCTGGAACGAACGCCCCACTCCCAGGCGGGCCACCGCGTCGGCCGGGGTACGGGTGATGTCCTGCCCTTGGAAACTGATGCGGCCGGCGGTGGCGTCGATGAAGCGCGTGAGCAGGTTGAAGCAGGTCGTCTTGCCCGCGCCGTTGGGGCCAATGAGGGCATGGATGCTGCCCTCCTGCACCGAAAGGTTCACATTCGAGACGGCGTGAAACCCGCTGAAGCTGCGCGAGAGCCCTTGTGTTTCCAGAATGGCGGCCATTAAAATCCTGAGCGTGCGGAGAGCGCGAATGAGTGTGTGAGTGCGTGCGCGCTCAACCGGGCACCGGCCGCGTGCGTGGTCAGTGCCCCCCGAGCTTCATTGTGGGTCGCGGCTCAGCGCTTAACCAGGTAGCAGGTGCTCTGCGTCAGCGGCATGAACGCCTGGTCTGCAGGAATGGTCTTCACCGGCTTGAGGTAGTCCCACGGGCCCTTGGATTCGGCCGGCGACTTCACCTGCCACAGGTACATGTCGTGCACCATGCGGCCGTCTTCGCGGATCTTGCCGTTCTTGGTGAACATGTCGCTAATGGGCATTTCGCGCATCTTGGCCGACACGGCATCCGGGTCGTCCGTGCCGGCGGCTTTCACTGCCTTCAGGTAGTGCATGGTGGACGAATAGTCGCCCGCGTGCGCCATGTTCGGCATCTGGCCACCCACGCGCTGCTGGTAGCGCTTGGCGAAAGCGCGCGACTCGTCGTTCATGTCCCAGTACCAAGCGTTGGTGAGCTGCAGGCCCTGCGCGGTGGGCAGGCCCAGCGCGTGCACGTCCTGAATCCACAGCAGTAGCGCCGCCAGCTTCTGGTTCTTGGTGATGCCGAACTCGTTGGCCGCCTTGATGGCGTTAATGGTGTCGTTGCCGGTAGACGCCAGGCCAACGATCTTGGCCTTGGACGCCTGCGCCTGCAGCACATAGGAAGAGAAGTCCGTGGTGCCCAGCGGGTGGCGCGCGGAGCCCACCACGCGGCCCTTGTTGGCCCGCACCACATCGCCCACCTGCTGCTCCAAGCCAATGCCGAAGGCGAAGTCCACCGTGAGAAAGAACCAGGTGTCACCACCCGCTTCGGCAATCGCCTTGCCGGTGCCGTGCGCAAGCGAATAGGCGTCGTAGGTGTAGTGCACCGCGTAGGGCGAGCACTGCGCATTGGTCACGCCCACGTTTGACGCGTTGTTCACGATGGCGTGGCGCTTTTTCTCTTTCGCCACCCCGGCCACGGCCAGGGCCACGCCCGAATTGGCCAGGTCGTTGATCATGTCCACGCCAGAGTCGTACCACTCGCGCGCCTTGGCCGCACCCACGTCGGCCTTGTTCTGGTGGTCAGCGAAAACCACCTCGATCGGTTTGCCGAACATCGAACCGCCGAAGTCCTCGACAGCCATCTTCACGGCTTCCACCGCACCCTTGCCCGAGATGTCGGCGTACACGCCTGAGATGTCGGTCAACACCCCGATGCGCAACACATCGTTCGATAGTTTGCCTTGCTGGGTGTTTTGCGCCTGGGCCACGCCAACACTGGCCGCGGCAACAATGGTCGCGGCTGCCCACAGTTTCAGATCCATGTTCTTGTCTCCTGTTTGGTTTTAGCCCCGAACCCGGTGTTCGAGTCAGACCAATGCTAGGAGACAAGGTGGCTTGAAACCATGGGCGGGAGGCACAGGCATCTACTCAAAATGCACATGAAAAGCGACGAGTTTGAGTGGGATGGATTTCTGAAATGGCGAATCTTGGTTGGCATATATTGACCGTCCGTGGGCTTCATCCACCGCCTGCTGGGGTGGCGGAGCGCCGGGCTGGCCGGTCGGCTGATGCACGCGCTGATGACGGCTCCCACGGCCTTGCATTCGACCGCAGAAGATCTGCTGCCGCCGGCCGATTGGCCGTGTTGGCCCGTTGCGGACTCCCAGCAATGTCCGCTGCGCCGATTCAAGCCACCCAGCTCAATGCGCCTCGTCCCAGTTCGCCCCGCTGCCCAGCTCCGCCAATAGCGGCACGGAAAGCTTGGCGACGTTGGACATCAGCGGCGGCAGTGCTTCCTTGACGGTGGCCAGTTCGTCGTCCGGCACTTCCAGCACCAGTTCGTCATGCACCTGCAGGATCAGTCGCGACTGCAGTGTCTCTTTGTCGAGCCAGCCTTGCACGGCGATCATGGCGAGCTTGATGAGGTCGGCCGCGGTGCCCTGCATGGGCGCGTTGATGGCCGCGCGTTCGGCGCCTTGGCGGCGGTTGGCATTGCTGGCGCGGATTTCGGGCAGCCAGAGGCGGCGACCGAAGACGGTTTCGACGTAGCCATTGTCCCGTGCAAATTCGCGCGTTTCTTCCATGTAGCGCGCCACGCCGGGGTAGCGGGCGAAGTAGCGGTCCATGTAGATCTGCGCAGCGGAGCGTTCGACATCTATCTGCTTGGCGAGGCCAAAGGCGCTCATGCCGTAGATCAGGCCGAAATTGATGGCCTTGGCGGCGCGGCGCTGCTCGTTGCTGACCTCGATGGGCGTGATGCCGAAGACCTCGGCGGCGGTGGCGCGGTGCACATCTTCTCCCTTGGCGAAGGCGTCGAGCAGGCCGGGGTCGTTTGACAGGTGCGCCATGATCCTGAGTTCGATTTGCGAATAGTCGGCGCTGACGAGACGGCGGCCGGGCGGCGCGACGAAGGCGGCGCGGATGCGGCGGCCCTCCGGCGTGCGGATCGGGATGTTCTGCAGGTTGGGGTCGCTTGAGGCGAGCCGTCCGGTGACGGCGACGGCTTGCGAATAGCTGGTATGCACGCGGCCGGTGGCGGGATTCACCATCTTCGGCAGCTTGTCGGTGTAGGTGCCCTTGAGCTTGGCCAGCGTGCGATGCTCGAGCAGGCACTTGGGCAGCGGGTAATCCTCGGCGAGCTTCGCCAGCACCTCTTCATCGGTGGAGGGAGTGCCCGACGGCGTCTTCTTGACGACCGGCAGGCCTTGCCGGGTGAAGAGGATTTCGGCCAGCTGCTTGGGCGAGTTGAGGTTGAACGGCTGGCCGGCAAGCGCGTGCGCCTCGGTTTCGATGGCCATCAGGCGGCGGCCGAGGGTATCACTCTGTTGCGCCAGCGCGGCCGTATCGATCAGCACCCCGGTGCGTTCCATGCGGAAGAGGATCTCCGCCACCGGCAGTTCGATGTCGCGGTAAAGGCTTTGCAGGCGGGCTTCGTCCGCCAGCGCGGGCGCCAGTGCCTGATGTACGCGCAGGGATACGTCGGCATCTTCGGCGGCATATTCAGCGGCGCGGGCGATATCGACCTGTGTGAAAGAGATGCGACTGGCGCCCTTGCCGGTGACGTCGTCGTAGCTGATGGTCTGCAGGCCGAGATGCCGGGTAGCGAGCGCGCCCAGGTCGTGCGACTTGTCGGATTCCAGCACATAGGATTCGAGCAGGGTGTCGGCGACGATCCCTGCGAGTGCGATGTCGTGGTTGGCGAAGACATGGCGATCGTATTTGAGATGCTGGCCGACCTTTCTATGCTTGGTCGATTCCAGCCAGGGCTTGAGTTTTTCCAAAGTTGCGGCGAGCGGCAATTGCGCCGGCACCCCGGCGTAATCATGGGTGAGCGGCAGGTAGGCCGCCTGCAACTGGTCGCCGGCCATGAGGGCGAATGACATGCCGACCAGTCTGGCCTGCATGGGATCGAGCGCGGTGGTTTCGGTATCCAGGGCGACCAGATCGGCGGCATCCAGACGTTCCAGCCAGTCGGTCAGTTGCTCGGGGGTGAGGATGCATGCGTAAGTGGAGCGGTCGGGCTCGGTCAACTCGGCTTGAAAAGTCGGCGTGACCGAAGGGAATCCCTTTTGCGGGACTGGCGGGACGGCGTCTTTTCTCGCAGGGGCAGGCTTTTCGGCAATTTCTCCATTCAACTCGCGCAGCCAGGTCTTGAATTCGAGCTCGGCGTAGAGTTCGGCGAGCTTTTCCTTGTCGGGCAATTGCGGCGCAAGTTCGATGGCCGGCAATTGCAGATCGCAGGCGACGGTCACCAGCTTTTTACCCAGTGGCAGGAAGTCAAGATGCTTGCGCAGGTTTTCGCCGACCACGCCGCCGATCTCGTCCGCATGTTCCACCACGCCGTCGAGCGAACCATATTGCGTCAGCCATTTGACGGCGGTCTTGGGGCCGACCTTGGCGACGCCGGGTATGTTATCGACCGTGTCGCCGACCAGCGCGAGGTAATCGACGATGCGTTCCGGCGCGACGCCGAACTTGGCGGCTACGCCCGCCACGTCCAGCGTTTCGTTGCTCATGGTGTTGACCAGGGTGACATGGTCATTGACCAGCTGGGTGAGATCCTTGTCGCCGGTGGAAATCACGCAGGCTTCGCCACGCGCGGCGGCCTGCGCGGCGAGCGTGCCGATCACATCGTCGGCTTCGACGCCTTCGATGCACAGCAGCGGCCAGCCGAGGGCGCGGATGCACTCATGCAAGGGGACGATTTGTGCCGCCAGATCGTCGGGCATCGGCGGCCGGTGCGCCTTGTAATCGGGAAACCACTCATCGCGGAAGGTCTTGCCCTTGGCATCGAAAACGATGGCGCGTTTGTCGGCGCCACGGTAATCTGTATCCAGTCGGCGCAACATGTTGAGTACGCCATAGACTGCCCCGGTTGGTGCGTTGGAACGATTGCGCAGGTCCGGCATGGCGTGAAAGGCGCGGTACAGATACGAAGACCCGTCGACGAGTATGAGCATTGGAATTAATACGAGGACAATCAATGAGCGCGAAGGACAAGCTGCCGAAAATCGCCGATCCCCGGCTGGCGGCGCCGGCCTCCTCGGCACGCGAGGCGTGGCGGGTGTTTGGCATTATGTCAGAGTTCGTCGAGGCAACCGAGCGGCTGTCTGGTGTGCGCCCGGCGGTGTCGATCTTCGGCAGCGCCCGCGTCAAGCCCGACTCGCCCTACTATCACCACACCGAGAAAATTGCCCGCCTGTTGTCCGACGCCGGCTTCTCGGTGATCTCCGGCGGCGGCCCCGGCATCATGGAAGCGGCCAACAAGGGCGCCTTCCACGGCAAGAGCCCGAGCATCGGCCTCAACATCCAGTTGCCGATGGAGCAGACAAACAATCCCTATCAGGACATTTCGCAGAGCTTCCGCCACTTTTTTGCGCGCAAGTACATGTTCGTGCGTTTCGCGGCGGCTTATGTGGTGATGCCCGGCGGTTTCGGCACGCTGGATGAGTTGATGGAGGCGCTGACGCTGATCCAGACCGGCAAGACACCGCGCATGCCGCTCATCCTGGTCGGCGACGGCTTCTGGACCGGGATGCTCGACTGGTTCCGCAGCAGCCTGGTCGCGCAAGGCATGATCGCTCCGGAAGACATGGATCTGATCCAGATCATCGACGAGCCGGCGGCCATTGTCGCCGCCATTTTCAAACACTACGAAACACGCGGGTTCGACCATCTGCCGGTCGAACACGATCTGTTGCTGAATTTGTAGCTAAATGAACGCCCGCCCCCCTTCGCCCCCCTCGCGGGGGGTTCTAGACGGCTCGCTGCGCTCGGCTATCACGGGGCGCGGTGGTTCGGGGTCGGCGCGGATTGCGGCTGGCGCCGCGTGCCGCGTTTGCTTGGGGCGGCCCGGCGCAAACGCTGCGTTTTCAAGTTAGAATAGTTTTGTCATTCCGAGTCCCTGCCATGCGCCCCCACTCATTTCGCCTTGCCCTGCTTGCCCTGCTGTGTGCCATAGTTCTGCCGGCCGCCGCCCAGACTCGTCCGCCCGATCTGCAACCGCTTCCCGAACCGCCACCCCCGCCTCCGGGCCTGGCTGATCCTGCCCTGGAACCGCAAGTCACCATCACGAAACGCGGTGAGGACAAGGTTGAGGAATTTCGCATGGGCGGTAATCTCTACATGATCAAGGTGACGCCGCCTCACGGCACACCCTATTACCTGATCGACCCCAAAGGCGATGGCGGCTTCGTGCGACAGGATGTCGGCGATAAAGCGCTTTCCGTGCCGATGTGGGTCATTCGCACGTTCTAGCCGCCGGCAATGCAGGCGCGCCGTTTGCCCGCTGCTCGCGGGACGTTCTGGTTGCTTGAGGGTTTCCGGCTGTTTCGCCGCAACCCGCCGCTGATCACCGCACTGACGCTGCTTTATCTGTTGCTGGTGCAGAGCGTGACGGTGCTGTTGCCAGGCATTGGCCCGATCCTTCTGCCACTGGTGCTACCGGTTCTGACGCTGATCGTTGCCAATGGTTGCCGGCTGGTCGATGAAGGGCTGGCGCCCGGGAAAGCCACCTTGTTGCGCGGCCTGATCGGCAGCGAGGGCAATGGCCTCGCCATGCTACGCCTGGGTCTGCTGCAGCTAGCCGGAGCGGTTTTGCTGGTGTGGCTAAACTCGTTGCTGGGCGAAGGTGCCGACCCGTTTACCAGTCTTGAGAGTGCGGCGAGCCTGCCCTCCGCAGAAGGGGGCGCCGGGGCTGCTGCGCGTGACGCCGACATGCTGGGTGCCTTGCTGCGCCTGATGTTGCTGTCCACACCGCTGATCATCGCTTTCTGGTTTGCGCCTTTTCTGACGGGCTGGGATCGCGTCGGTCCGCTCAAGTCGATGTTTTTCAGCACGGTTGCCGCTTGGCGCAACTGGCGGGCGTTTGCCATGTTCACCCTCGCTGCAGTTGTCGTAGCGGGTATTGTGCCCGGACTTCTTTTGATCCTTGTCAGCCAGATCGCCGGATTGGCGACCAACGTTGCCTTTGTCGCCGTGCGCATGGTGCTGGTGTTTCTCGTCGCACCGGTGCTGACCGCCAGCATCTACGTCAGTTACCGTGACATATTCCGTCCTTCCGTGGACGAGAATGCCTGAGCGATCGGGGTTTCCTGTTCCCCGCTACCTGGCGGGAGATTCAGCGGTGGTGCAGCGTGACTGGTAATAATTCAAATCCCCTGGGCATTCTCGGTGGCACCTTCGATCCGGTGCATAACGCCCACCTGGCACTGGCGTACGCCGCGCTTGACCGGCTGGGTCTCGCTCAGGTGTTGTGGATCCCGGCAGGTCAACCGCCGCACCGAGCCTCGCCAAGGGTCAAGGCGGCCGATCGGCTGGCCATGGTGCAGGCTGCCATCGCCGCTGAGCCGCGCTTTCAGCTGGATGCCAGCGAGGTCGCCAGCCAAGCGGCCAGCTATACTGTGCCCACCCTCGAGCGGTTGCGCCAGCGCTATGGCCCGACGCGGCCGCTGGTGCTGCTGATGGGCGCGGATGCTTTTCTCGGGTTATCGGGCTGGCATCGTTGGCAAGACCTCTTCGGCCTTGCCCATCTCGCGGTGGCAACCCGACCGGGTTTCCCGCTCGATAGTCTTCCCCCCCCGCTGGCGGCAGAGATGACGGATCGCCATTGCCTTGATCCGGCCGATTTGGCCAGTGCGCCCAGTGGCCGTATTCTGACTTTCGAACTCATCGCCGGCACGGTTTCTGCCACCGAGGTACGCGGTCTGGTTGCAGCAAATGCACCGGACACTGCACTGTCTACATTGCTGCCAACGGCCGTTCTCGACTATATTCATCAACATTCCCTTTACTGCCACTGATATGGACATCCGCAAACTACAAAAAATCACCGTCAATGCCCTTGAAGACATCAAGGGCCGCGATATCGAAATCATCAATACCAAGAAGCTTACTTCGCTGTTTGACCTCATCATCATTGCCAGTGCCGATTCGACGCGGCAAGTCAAGGCGCTCGCCCGCAACGTCCATGACAAGGTCAAGGAGGCGGGCGGCGAGGTGATTGGCATTGAGGGCGAGGAGTCCGGCGAGTGGGTGCTGGTCGATCTGGGCGACATCGTTGTCCATGTCATGCAGCCCAATGTGCGACTGCACTACGACCTCGAATCGCTCTGGCAGATGAAGCCGAAGAGAGATGTGGCCAGCAAGGTCGCAACGCCAGAAAAGTGAAACTGCTCGTGGTCGCCGTCGGCACACGTCTGCCCGACTGGCTGAACACCGGCTTTGCCGAATACGCGAAACGCATGCCGCGCGAATTGCCGCTGGAACTGACCGAGATCAAGCCCGAACCGCGTACCACCGGCAAGCCGGTGGAAGCGATGATGGCCGCAGAAGCGAAACGTATCGAAGCAGCACTGCCGTCCCGCTGTCGGCGCATCGCGCTGGATGAGCACGGCGATGCACTCGACACGCGCGCGCTGACGCAGCGCCTCGGGCAATGGCAGGATGAAGGCGACGACGTCGCCTTCATCATCGGTGGCCCGGATGGGCTCGATCCGGTGCTCAAACAAGGCGCACACGAGCGCTTGCGCCTGTCCTCGCTTACACTGCCGCATGGCCTTGCCCGTGTTGTGCTGGCTGAAGCGCTGTATCGCGCCCATAGTCTGCAAAAGGGGCATCCTTATCATCGCGACTAGCTAAACAATCATGACCATGCTCGAACCCCGCATCTATCTGGCTTCGCAAAGCCCGCGCCGGCGCGAGTTGTTGGCCCAGATTGGCGTGCGTTTCGATCTGTTGCTGTTTCGCAGCGGCAGCCGTATTGATGCTGCCACCTGTGAAGATCCGCTGCCCGGCGAGACGCCGGATGTTTATGCCTTGCGGGTCGCTGCGGCCAAGGCGCGCCATGGCGCACAGTTGCAGCAGCTGCGTCGTTTGCCAGCGCGCCTGGTGCTGGCTGCGGATACCACCCTCGACGTGGATGGTGAAATCGTCGGTAAACCGCAGGATGATGCCGCGGCAACCGCGATTCTCAGCCGCCTTGCCGGGCGCACCCACCGGGTGCTGACAGCCGTCGCCGTGGCCTATGGACGCAATGAGGGTTTCGATGAGAGTGAACGCATCGAGCAACGACTTTCGATCAGCGAAGTGCGTTTCCGCTCACTGACCGCAGCAGAAATCCAGCGTTACGTTGCCAGCGGAGAGCCGCGCGACAAAGCCGGTGCCTATGGCATTCAGGGTTATGCCGCCATGTTCATCGAAGAAATCCGTGGCAGCCATTCGGGCATCGTCGGTCTGCCGCTATGCGAAACTGCGTTGTTGCTGCGTGAGTCCGGTTATCCAGTATGAATGAGGAATTTCTCATCAACTTTACCCCGCAGGAAACCCGCGTTGCGCTGATTCAGCAGGGCGCCGTGCAGGAACTGCACGTCGAGCGCATCGGTGGGCGCGGCATCGTCGGCAACATCTACTTGGGTCGCGTGGTGCGCGTGTTGCCGGGCATGCAATCGGCTTTTATCGAGATCGGGCTGGAGCGCACAGCCTTCCTGCATGTTGCCGACATCTGGAGCAGCAAAAACGGCGAGCGGCACGGCAACGGGCAGCATCCCATTGAGCGGCTGATCGTAGAGGGCGAAACGCTGATGGTGCAGGCGCTCAAGGACCCCATCAGCACCAAAGGCGCACGCTTGACGACACAGGTTTCCCTCGCGGGTCGCCTGCTCGTCTATCTGCCGCAGGAAAAGCACATCGGCATTTCGCAGAAGATCGACGACGAGGCTGGCCGCCGTGAGCAGTTGCGCGAACGGATCGGTCAGTTGTTGCCGGCGGATGAAACCGGCGGCTTTATCGTGCGCACCATGGCCGAAAACGCCAGTGACGCGGAACTGGCCGCCGACATTGCCTATCTGCGCCGCCTGTGGCAGGAAATCCGCCACTTGGGAGGGCGTACTGCCGCCCCGGCACTGCTCCACCACGATCTGACGCTCTCCCAGCGTGTGCTCCGCGACCTGGCCGGGCCGGAAACCAGTCGCATCGTCGTTGATTCGCGCGAAAATTTCCAGAAACTCTCCTCTTTCGCCCACGAATACATGCCGCAGCTGGCACCCCTGCTGACGCATTACACGGGCGAGCGACCGCTGTTCGATCTCTACGCCGCCGAGGACGAAATTCAGAAGGCGCTGGGCAGGCGCGTCGACCTCAAGTCCGGTGGCTACCTCATCATCGACCAGACCGAGGCGCTGACCACTATCGACGTAAACACGGGTGCCTTTGTCGGTGCGCGCAACTTCGACGAGACGATTTTCAAGACCAACCTCGAAGCTGCACAGACCATCGCCCGTCAGCTGCGCCTGCGGAATCTCGGTGGCATCATCATTGTCGACTTCATCGACATGGAGTCGATCGACCACCGCTCCGCCGTGCTGGTGGAGCTTGACAAGGCACTCGCCCGCGATCACACACGCATTTCGGTGAATGGTTTCACCCAGCTCGGGCTGGTCGAACTGACCCGCAAGCGCACGCGCGAGTCCTTGGCCCAGATTCTCTGCGAACCTTGTCCGACCTGCGGCGGGCGTGGCATCGTCAAGACCGCGCAGACCGTTGCTTACGAGATCCTGCGCGAACTCCTGCGCGAGGCACGCCAGTTCTCGGCGCGCGAAATGCGGGTGCTGGCTGCCCCCGCTGTTATTGATCTTTTCCTCGACGAAGAGTCGCAGTCGGTGGCGATGCTTTCGGACTTCATCAGCCGACCGATTTCGCTGCAGGCCGAACCCAGCTACAGCCATGAGCAATACGATATCGTGCTGATGTGAGTGGTGCGCCACAGGGCGACCAGGGAGGCGTTCCCACATAAACGCTTACAAACTGGTTGTCAGCGGCTGCATTGGTGGAACGTTGGTCGACATACTATGGAGACCATCATGAAAAAATTGACTACCGGATTGATCGCCTGCCTGCTGCTGGCCAATTCCGTCCCCGCACTGGCAGATCGAGGGGAACGGCATTTTCGGGCGGATCGTCACGATCGCCATTTTGACAATCGCCCCCGTTATTACGGGAAGCAACCGCACCATTACCGACATGACCACCATGGCTCTGCTTTGGGCGTGCTTGGTTTGGGTTTGGCGGTGGGTGGTGTCATGCTTGCGCTGGAAGCGCCCAGACCGCCGCGGGTGGTCATGGTTCCGGCCGCACCGCCGCCGCCACGTCCGTCCGACCACACGTGGTACTACTGCGAGTCGGCCCAGACTTACTACCCTTATGTGCAGTTTTGCCACGAAGGGTGGCGTGCAGTGCCAGCGTATTAAACGCCCGACCCCTCCCATCCTCCCCCTCGCGGGGGAGGTGACTTTTGCTCGCTGCGCTCGTTTGTTACGGGGAGCTTCCGTTCATGCATGGGAGCGGGTTGCGGCTGGCGCCGCGTGCCGTCTCGCCTTGGGGCGGCCCGGCGGCGAGACTGTTTTGGTGTTCTTCTCCCATTCCCCCCGGCGGGTAGGGGGAAAAGGGAAAAAAATTGGCTGTCGTTAATCGAAGTAAGTTCTTGCTTCCTCGAAGCGGGTAGCGAACCAGCCGTGCGTCAGGCTTTCGGTGCGCACCTTGCCGTTGCTGTTGGGTGCGTGTACGAAACGGCCGTCACCAATATAGATGCCGACGTGCGAGCGGGGCCGGTTGCGGGTATTGAAAAATACCAGATCACCCGGGCGCAGGCCGGGCGTCCCCACCGGTTGCCCCAGGCGGGCCAGGTCGGCAGCCGAACCACCCAATTGCAGATCGGCAGCTTTGCTGAATACGTAGTTGACCATGCCGCTGCAATCGAGCCCGGCGTCGGGGTTCTTGCCACCGAAACGGTAGCCGGTATCGACCAGTCCCAAGGCGAACATCACGACATCGTGCGCCCGCGAGTCGGCGGGTAAGCGTGCTTCTGTTGGCCGGGTTGGCAGGCGCGCGATCGTCGAGCTGGCCGGTGGGCTGCCAAGATGGCCGCAACCCGCCAGTCCCAAGGCAATGAGAATGAGTAAGCGATGCATGGGCCAATCCTAATCCGGTAGACTTGCTGACGACCCCGAAAAAAAAGGAGCAAAACTCATGCAATTGCGCGATCCGCAACTTCTTCGCAATCAAGCATTCATCGCCGGTGCCTGGACGGCTGCCGACAGTGGTGCCACCGTTGCTGTCACCAACCCGGCCACCGGTGCATTGCTGGCCAGCGTGCCGGACATGGGGGTGGCGGAAACCCGCCGCGCCATCGATGCCGCCAATGCGGCCTGGCCGGCCTGGCGGGCGCTTACCGCCAAGCAGCGGGGCGCGATATTGCGCAACTGGCATGACCTGATCGTCTCTAATGCCGACGACCTGGCGTTGCTGATGACCTCCGAGCAAGGCAAGCCGCTCGCCGAGGCGCGCGGCGAAGCACTTTACGCCGCCACCTTTGTCGAATGGTTCGCCGAGGAGGCCAAGCGTGTCTATGGCGACGTGATTCCCGGCACGATAGCTAACCAGCGCCTTCTGGTACTGAAACAGCCGATTGGTGTCAGTGCGGCCATCACGCCATGGAACTTTCCGGCGGCGATGATCACGCGCAAGGTCGCACCCGCACTGGCGGCCGGTTGTCCGGTGGTGGTGAAGCCCGCCGAGCAGACCCCGCTCACCGCGCTGGCGCTGGCGGTGCTGGCCGAGCGCGCCGGCTTCCCGCCCGGCGTGTTCAACATGGTGACCGGTTCGGCAGCCTCAGCGCCGCTGATCGGCGGCGAACTCACGGGCAACCCTATTGTGCGCAAGCTGTCCTTTACCGGGTCGACCGAGGTTGGTCGCCTGTTGATGGCACAGTGCGCCCCGACCCTCAAAAAACTTTCGCTCGAACTCGGCGGCAACGCACCCTTCATCGTATTTGACGATGCCGATGTCGATGCGGCGGTTGCCGGCGCGATGGCAAGCAAATACCGCAATGCCGGCCAGACCTGCGTATGTGCCAATCGCCTGCTGGTGCAAGCGGGCATTTACGAAACCTTCGCGCAAAAACTTGCCGCCCAGGTGCAGGCGCTCAAGGTTGGCGTTGGCACCGACGCGGGTGTGACGCAAGGCCCGTTGATCGATACACAGGCACTGGCCAAGGTCGAGGCACACATTGCCGATGCGCTTGAAAAGGGCGCCCGCGTGCTGACCGGCGGCAAGCGCCACGCTCAGGGCGGAACTTTCTTCGAGCCGACCGTGCTGGTGGACGTCACGCCAGCGATGCTCTGCGCGCGCGAGGAAACTTTCGGGCCGGTGGCGCCGTTGTTCAAATTCGGTGACGAGGCTGAAGCAATCGCGCTGGCCAATGCCACTGAGTACGGGCTGGCCAGCTACTTCTATGCGCGCGATCTGTCGCGCGTCTGGCGCGTCGCCGAAGCGCTGGACTATGGCATGGTCGGGGTCAATGTCGGCCTGATCGCCAACGAGGTGGCACCGTTCGGTGGTGTCAAGCAATCGGGCCTCGGTCGTGAAGGCTCGCGCTACGGTATCGAGGAGTATCTCGAGATCAAGTACGTCTGCATGGGGCTGTAAGGCCCGCCCCTCCCAGCCTCCCCTCACGGGGAGGTGGCTGTGGCTCGCTTTGCTCGTTTATTACGGGGCGCCCCCGTTCATGCATGGGAGCGGATTGCGGCTGGCGCCGCGCGTCGTCTCGCCTTGGGGCGGCCCGGCGGCGAGACTGCTGCGGGGGTGGTTTCCCCCCCCTTCCCCCCGGAGGGGGAGGGGCTGGGGGAGCGGGGGTGCCATCAGAATGCCCTTCACCCGCTTGCGGGAGAAGGGCGGCCCGGCGGCGAGACTGCTTTGTGAATTGCCGCTACCAATCAAACCTGGTTCACTGCCAGTCAGACCTGCTCGTGTGTGGTGGTAGTGATCGGTATGGATGAAAGTCGGCGCTGGTGGGACGCCGGTTTTTTGCTGGCAAGTTCGCGGGCGAGAATTTCGAGCGTGGCGCGGCCGATGTATTCGCCCTGGGTGTCGTCCATCTTGCTTGAGTATTCCAGCGCCTCCAGATAGGCGCGACCGATCAGGCGGCCCAGCGGCTGCGGGTTGTAGAGCAGCTTCTTGATGAGGAAGGGATTGAGTGTCAGCGGATCGTAACTCTTGGGCAGGTAGCCGGCGGCGATGAGCTTTTTCTCGATTGGGGTGTTGGGCTGCACGCCGACGAAGAAAATGAAGGGCAATACCTTGTCGCGACCGAACATCTCGTAGAGTTCGTCGATGCGATCAATGGTGGCAAATAGCGTTTCGGGCGATTCGTCGGGCGCATTCAGCGGCAGGTAGAGTTTGATCTTCTGATCGGTCATGCCAGCGTCCTGGAAGAGGCGGAACGCCGCCATCTGCTGGTCGAGTGCATAGCCGAGGGTCAGGCTGTCGATCATGTCCTGCGAGCCAGTGAAGGACAGGTCGATGCTCTCCAGGCCGCTCGCCACCATCTTCTTGGCAATCTCGGCGGTCAGGTAATTCAGGCGCAGATAGCCGGTCCAGCGCACCTTGATTTGGCGCGCCAGCATTTCGTCCAGGATGGCTTCGACATGCGCCATGCTGCGCCGGGTTGAGCAAAACTGGGCGTCGGTGAACCAGATGTTCTGGACCCCATAGACCTTGCTGAGGGTTTCGACTTCCTTCGCTACCTCGGCGGGGTCGCGGTAGCGCTGATGGGCACCTTCGATCTTGTTGTACAGGCAGAAATTGCACTGGAAAGGACAGCCGCGCTTGGTATGCACGCCGATGGCCTCCTTGCCCGGGCCGACGTACTCGGCGAAAGCCGGAAAGATCGAATCGATATAGGCGAAATCGATAGCCGTCAGCTGGGGCAGATTGAAGTTTTCTTCTGCCGGATGGTGGTGGACGTGTCCACTGGCATCCTTGTGATAGTAGTTGCCGGCCGGCTCCGTGAAGCCATCGACGATCGACAGCATGGCATCCTCGCCCTCGCCGACCACCACTACGGTATCGGTGGGGCAGCGCTCGACAATATATTTTCCGAAGATCGATACGGCGGTACCGCCGACGACCAGCCGCGACTGTGGCAACAGGCTGCGTACCAGCTTCAGGTAACCGAAGTTGCGGACGCGCTGCATGGCATAGTCGGTGATGATGCCGACTGCCTGCCAGGCGGCCTTGACTCTTTTCCAGGGACTGGGCGAGTGATCGAAATTCATCACTACATCGAGCGCATCGTTTTCCGGATGCGGCCCGAAGGTTTGCATGTTGCGCCAGGAGAAGGCAACCACATCAGGCTTCAGTGCCGCCAGCCGCTCGGTTAATGCCGCCTTGCGCCGACCGGCGGGAATGACGGCCAAATCAAGGAGCTCCTGCCCAATGTCGGGCCGCTGCTTGTGGATGAAGTCAGCCACATAGACGACGCCGCCTGGCCATATTTTCCAAACCGGCAGACGCACATAAAGCACCGACTTCACTGGACGAACCTGCTGCGACATGATGCAACTCCTAAACCAGCCCAAACGAGAATCGACAGAGCTAATGTCCCGATGCCCCATGCAAATCATCCGAAACAAAAGCACTCCGGGCCAGACTGCCCGGAAGACAGGAAAACCCGGGCCACATACTACTTGAGTGGCAGGCAATGAGAAAATCAGAATAATCTAATTGCACTGCACAAAATCGAATAGCGCCCTTGTCCAGGGCTGCGCGTTATCCAGCTCCAGGGATGCCTGAATCATCACGATGCTGACGGCGCCGGTCAAGCCACCAGGCCAGTACCGGCAGCGCCAGAAAGGAGCCCGGCAGTGCCAAAACGATCAGATAAGGTGACAAATGCGCCAAAGCCTGCAGTTGTTGCAGTAACTCATTGCGCTCGCCTGGCGACCAGCGAGTGCCGTTGCGGCGCTTCATCAAGAGCGGCATCAGTCCCTTGACCTTGGCGAGTTCGGCCGTGATTTGCAGGCGCTCGCGGTTCTGTGCCTCAACCATGCGCCGCACAAGCAAAGGTGATGCCGCGCGCCTTGTGGCAGCCAAGAGTTGTTGCCGGGAGGTTTCCCGTACGGCCTCACGGCTATTCATGGCCATTAGGGGCGACTGGGCTGATTGAGCCAGCGATCGCCATTCCGCCACAAACGCCAGGCAACGAAACTGCGCCGCCCCCAACGCCAGGCGAAACGTCTTACACCGGGCCGTGCCGCCAGCAGCAGCGCCAAGATACCCGCCACCACTTCCGGATGACGCCCCACCCAGCGCACCCCTGAATTGACCTGGTCTGCCACATCGAACAGGGGGGTCAGACCGGCAGCGTGCTGTGCCAGTGCTTCACGTTGGGCAGTCGCATCAAGTTCCAGCCGCTGTTTCTTCAGCGCCAGCTCGATTGCATTCACGGCGCGACGTCCTGCTGCCGGGGCGGGGTCAAGGCCGCTTCGTCACGCTGCAACTCGGCCAAGCTGGCGGCAAACATCCGCGAACCCTGCCGTGACAAGCGCAGAGCCATGAAAACTGCCACACCTGCCGCGCTGAGAAACAGTACCGAAAAAATCCCGAGAACCAGCAGCCGATAACTGTCCCAAAACAGCACAGTGACAAAAATGGCAAAAAACACCACACCGATCACCGCACACAGTACGGCACCAAAGCCCCATAGATACAGGCCCGAAATGCGCCTGACCTCCTCGTGCGCCTCAAGTCTGAGTAACTCAAGGCGCGTACGCAACAGACAGACCGCCGTCGTCGCAAAACCCCGCAAGGAGGCCAGCAGACCTTCAGGTGCGCCGCTCATTTAAGGACAGGCATGGCAATCGATGCGTCGTCGCCCGGGAGAGTGGTCCGGGCGACTGCTCAACGCCGGCCGATCAGCAGCCCGATGACGAAGCCGATCCCGGCGGCAACACCGACGGAGCGCCATGGATTGTCATGCACATAGTCGTCAGCGGCGCGGCCAACTTGCTTGGCACGGTCAATCATTACAGCTTCGGCGTCCGCGAGCTTGACCTTTGCGTCGGCCAGACGGCTTTGTACCTTGGCGCGCAGATCGGCGGCCTTATCCCCCGCCTGACTGGCGGTGGCACGCAGCAATTCTTCGGCATCAGCGACTACCACCTTAAAATCGGCGATCAGCTTTTCTTTGCTGACATCGGCTGTTTCGGTCATTTTCAGCTCCTTCAATGAATCGTCAAATCGACGCGGGGTTATTCCACACCCCGAAGATTAGCAGGGTTTCCGGAAGGTGAGCAGGCAATAAATCATAAGTGACTAAGGCCATGCATAATCGACTATCAGCGGTGCATGATCGGAAAAGCGCGCGTCTTTGAATACCCGCGCCGCACTCGAATGTGCAGCCAGTCCGGGGGATGCGATCTGATAATCGATGCGCCAGCCGACGTTATTTGCCCAGGCCTGGCCACGATTCGACCACCAGGTGTAGGCATCCGCTTCGGTATCCGGGTGAAGATGGCGGTATGTGTCTATCCATCCCTGTTCCTCTTTCAGACGACCTATCCAGGCGCGTTCCTCGGGCAAAAAACCGGAATTTTTCTGGTTGGCCTTCCAGTTTTTCAGGTCCTTTTCGGTCGGGGCGATGTTCCAGTCCCCGCAGAGCACGATTTCCCTGGCGGAGTCCGTCACTTCGCCACGAAGTGCTGCCATGTGGGGGTAAAAAACTTCCATAAAGCGGAACTTGGCAGCCTGGCGTTCTGGCGAAGACGAGCCGGACGGCAGATAGAGAGAGATTACTGATAACCCCGGCCAATCGGCGCGCAGAAAGCGACCCTCCGCATCGAACTCGCTAATGCCAATTCCCTCGATTACACGTTCCGGCACGTTCTTCGCATAAAGGGCAACTCCACTGTAGCCTTTTTTTTCAGCAAAATGAAAATAGCCGGTCAGCCCGGCGATGTTGCGCATTTCATCTGTCAGGTCGGCGGGATGGGCCCTGATCTCCTGAACGCAGACAATGTCCGCATTCTGTGCGGCGAGCCAGTCGAGCCAGCCTTTCCTGACGGCGGAACGGATGCCATTCAAATTCAACGTGATGATTCTGAGCATGTAGAATTGTTCTCATTATGAGCAAAGCCGATTTTAGCCGGGAGTTCATCGCCTTCGCCTGCGACCGGGGCGTGCTGCGTTTTGGCGAATTCAAGACCAAGGCGGGCCGTTTGTCCCCGTATTTTTTCAACGCCGGCCTGTTCAACGACGGGGCCGCGCTTGGGCGGCTGGCCGACTTCTATGCTCAGACAATCCTTGCCGCCGACATCGAGTTTGACATGCTGTTCGGCCCCGCCTACAAGGGGATTCCATTGGTGGCCGCAACCGCCATGGCGCTGGCGACAAGGCAGGACGGCGGGCGCAATTTCCCCTTCGCTTATAACCGCAAAGAGGCCAAGGATCACGGCGAAGGTGGCTCACTGATCGGCGCGCCGCTTGCCGGCCGCGTGTTGATCGTCGATGACGTCATCTCAGCGGGCACCTCGGTACGCGAGTCGGTGGAGATCATTCGGGCCTGGGGAGGCACACCCGCCGGCGTAATCATCGCCATCGACCGCCAGGAGCGCGGTACGGGAACGCTTTCTGCCGTGCAGGAAGTGGAGCAGAATCTGCAGATACCAGTGGTCGCCGTCGCGCGGCTTACCGATCTGATTGATTATCTGGCCGACCAGCCAGCGCTTGAACAGAATCTGGTCGCCGTGAGCCGCTATCGGGAGACCTACGGCGTTGCCTAAGCCACCCTTCATTCGCATTGCTGCCATCCTGCTCCTGGGCTTTGGCCCAGGCATTCCGGCTGCCGCGCTCATTACCTGCTGCGACGTCAACAACCACCGCGTTTGCGGTGACCCGCCGCCGCCGCAATGCCTCAACAAGCCAAAAACGGTGTTCAAAAAAGGAGTGGCACATGAGGTCGAGGCGCCCCCGACACCCGAGCAGCGAGCTGCCCGTGAGGCTGCGGAAGCGCGCAAGGCTGAAGAAGAGAGGCGGGCCGACGAACAGGCGCGCCGTGACCACGCCCTGATGGGCAGCTACACGAGCGAAAAGGAAATTGACCTGGCGCGCGACCGTGCGCTTGCTGAAATCGAGAAAAACTCGACTCAGGCCAGCGCACGGCTTGAGACCGCCATGAAGCGGCAGAAAAAATTGGAACTGGACAAAGAGTTTTACCAGAAGAAGCCGCTGCCGCTGCAGTTGCAGGCGCAAATCAGGGACAACGAAAGCGAGATTGCGACACAGCAAAAGGCCTTGCGGGAGAAAGACGCCAATTCATCCGCTATCAAGGCGCGCTTCGCCGCAGACAAGGCGAGATTTCGGCAGATTACCAAGGGTGGCGGCACCATCCAGCAATAATCCAGGCGTGCGCCGTACCCCATGCGGGGCATTCCATCCCGCCAGTCCCACAGGGATTCCCTTCGGTCACGCCGACTTTTAAAACCACTACCCCACTGCAGCCTTGCCGCCGGGCCGCCCCAAGGCAAGGCGGCACGCGGCAAAGCCGCAATCCGCTCCCATGCATGAACGGAGGCTCCCCGTGATAAATGAGCACAGCGAACAACAGTCACCTCCCCCGCGAGGGGGAGGTTGGGAGGGGGCGGGATTTACCTTAGCTTTTTCCGCAGCAAATCGTGAACCTGCTGCGGGTTGGCTTTGCCTTTGCTCGCTTTCATCACCTGGCCGACCAGCGCATTGAAGGCCTTGTCCTTGCCGGCACGGAATTCTTCGACGGATTTGGCATTGGCGGCGAGCACTGCGTCGATGATGGGCTCGATGGCGGCAGCATCGCTCACCTGCCGGAGGCCGCGCGCTTCGATGACGCTGTCGGCACTGGTTGCCGTATCGGTCCACAGCGCCTCGAAAACTTCCTTGGCAAGTTTTGAGGAGAGCGTGCCATCGGCAATGCGCAGGATCATGCCGGCAAGGCGGGCCGCCGACACCGGGCTGGCGCTGAACTCCAGTTCGTCGCGGTTGAGGCGCGCCACCAGTTCGCCCATGACCCAGTTGGCGCAGAGCTTGGCATTGGTGGCGCCTGCCGTCGCAACCACCGCTTCGAAATATCCGGCAATCTCGCGCGTGGCCGTCAATGTTGCGGCGTCGTAGGGGGATAGGGCGTAATCGCTTGCCAGGCGCTGCTGCATGGCTTGCGGCAGTTCCGGCAGACCGCTCCTGACCTCATCAATCCATGCCGCAGTGATTTCCAGGGGCAACAGATCGGGATCGGGGAAATAGCGGTAGTCGTGGGCGTCTTCCTTGCTGCGCATGGTGCGGGTCTCACCCGTGTCGGGATCGAACAGCACGGTGGCCTGATGGATCTTGCGGCCCTCCTCGATCTCGTTGATCTGCCACTGGATTTCGTAGTCGATGGCCTGTTGCAGAAAGCGGAAGGAGTTGAGGTTCTTGACCTCGCGGCGCGTGCCGAGCGGCGCACCGGGGCGGCGCACCGAGACGTTGGCGTCGCAGCGGAAACTGCCTTCCTGCATGTTGCCGTCGCAGATGCCGATCCAGGTCACCAGCGCATGGAGCGCCTTGGCGTAAGCCACCGCTTCGGCACTGGAGCACATGTCGGGCTCGGTAACGATTTCCAGCAGGGGCGTGCCGGCACGATTGAGGTCGATGCCGGTCTTGCCATGAAAATCCTCATGCAGCGACTTGCCGGCGTCCTCTTCGAGGTGGGCGCGGGTCAGGTGGACGAACTTCTCAGCGTCGCCGACGCGGATCGTCAGGCCACCGCCAGAAACCACGGGGGTCTCGAACTGGCTGATCTGGTAGCCCTTCGGCAGATCGGGGTAGAAGTAATTCTTGCGCGCAAAGATCGAGCGCGGCGCAATGTTGGCACCGACGGCCAGGCCGAATTTGATGGCGCAAACGACCGCCTCGCGGTTGAGCACCGGCAGCACGCCGGGCAGGGCAATGTCCACCGCGCAGGCCTGCCGGTTGGGCGCTGCGCCAAAGGCGATGGCCGCACCGGAAAAAATCTTCGATCGGGTCTGTAACTGGGCATGGGTTTCCAGCCCGATAACGACTTCCCAACTCATATGCGGCCCTTCATGAACAACTGCCCTGCTGGTTGTCGACCAGAATGGGCCAGAGATAATCGACCGAATTGCCGCTGCATGCGGCGCGGCAGTCGCGGAAGGCCACCGTGACCTGGTTGCCCTGTTCCCACAGGCTGACCTTGCAGTTGCCCTGCCGTGCGGCCAGCACCACGATCGGCAGGCTGTCGGTCTGCTGGAAATCCGCCAGCCGGAACAGGCAGCTGCCATGCTTTGGCACATCGACGCGGGCATCGAGTTGTTCGACCGCCGCATTTTTGACGCTCAATTCGAGCTGACCGCGATAACCGTTCTCGTCGCGGAAGCTGCAGTTGGCGCTGGCATTCAGGGCCTTTCCCGTAATTGGCGCGAGTTTGCGTTTGGCCAGGTAGGCGAGGGTCTCTTTTTTCAGAGCGGGTGTTTGTGATGCTGACAGCGGGGCCGGGCCGGGAGCCGGGGATGGTGCCGGTGTCGGTGGCGGTGCCGGGGTGGGTAGGGGCGTGGCGCAGCCGCCCAGCAGGGTCAGCAGCAGAGCCACCCAGACTACCGGTGCTTTCATCATGTACCGAGGCCGCTTGGCATGCGGCGGTGCCAGTCGGTCAGCAGCTGGTACTGATGGGCGACGTTGAGCATTTTCGCTTCGCCGAACCACGGGCCAACGATCTGCAGGCCAACCGGCAGCCCGTTGTCGAAGCCGCAGGGAATCGACATGCCGGGCAGGCCGGCGAGATTGACGGCAATGGTGTAGATGTCCGAGAGGTACATCTGCACCGGGTCGGCGGCTTTCGCGCCGAACTTGAAGGCGGGCGAGGGCGTCGTCGGTCCCAGAATGACGTCGCATTCCTTGAAGGCGGCGGCAAAGTCGGCGGCGATGAGACGGCGGATTTTCTGCGCCTTGAGGTAGTAGGCGTCGTAATAGCCATGCGACAGCACATAGGTGCCGATCAGGATGCGGCGCTTCACTTCTGCGCCGAAGCCTTGCGCGCGGCTCTTGGCATACATGTCGTTGAGGTCGGCATAGTCCGGCGCGCGATGGCCGTAGCGCACGCCGTCGAAGCGCGACAGGTTGGAACTCGCCTCGGCCGGCGCGATAACATAGTAGGCCGGTACCGACAGATTCGAATTGGGCAGGCCGACTTCGACGGTGGTCGCGCCGAGCTTGCGGTATTCGGCGACGGCGGCCTCGACGGCGGCACGCACGCCGGCGTCCATGCCCTCAGCGAAAAATTCGCGCGGCAGGCCGATCTTCAGGCCGGCCAGGGGCTTTTCGAGGTCGCGGCTGTAGTCCTCGGCCGGGCGTTCCAGCGAAGTTGAATCGCGCGGATCGAAACCGGCCATGGCATTCAGCAGCAGGGCGCAGTCCTCGGCCGATTTGGCCATCGGCCCGCCCTGGTCGAGCGACGAGGCAAAGGCGATCATGCCGTAACGCGACACCACGCCATAGGTCGGCTTGAGGCCGGTCAGTCCGCACAACGCTGCCGGCTGGCGGATCGAGCCGCCGGTGTCGGTGCCGGTGGCCGCCGGGGTCAGGCGCGCCGCCACGGCGGTCGCCGAACCGCCCGAGGAGCCGCCCGGGACGCAGGTGAGATCCCAGGGATTTTTCACCGGACCGAAATGGGAGGTCTCGTTGGATGAGCCCATGGCGAACTCGTCCATGTTGCACTTGCCGAGCAACACCATCCCGGCGTTGCTGAAGCGTTCGACGACGTGGGCATCGTAGGGCGACACGAAATTGGCCAGCATCTTCGAGCCGCAGGTGGTGCGCCAGCCCGCCGTGCAGAAAATGTCCTTGTGTGCCAGCGGGATGCCTAAAAGCGGCGCCGCTTGGCCAGCGGCCGCCGTCCCGCCAGCGCCGACTTTTGCCAGCTGCGCATCGGCGGCGCGTGCAGCGGCCAGTGTCCGCTCGCGGTCGAGCGTGATGAAGGCATTCAGGGTCGGGTTGTATTGTTCGATGCGATCGAGGAACAGCGTCGTTAGCTCGACGCTGGAGATCTTTTTCTGCGCCAGTGCGGCGGAAAGTTGTTTGAGGCTGGCTTCGATCATGATGCCGCCGGGCCGCCCCAAGGCATCATGCGCCCCCCTGTGGGGGGCAGCGAGCGGGTTTTTTGCGAGCGTGGGGGGCTATTCATCACTCGATTACCCTGGGAACGAGGTACAGGCCGGCCTCGGTCTCGGGCGCGATGGCCTGAAAGTCGTCACGGCGGTCGGGCTCGGTAACAGTATCGGGGCGCAGCCGCTGGACCACGTCGACGGCATGGGCCATCGGTTCGATGCCAGCGGTATCGACGGCCTGCAGTTGCTCGACGAAGGCAAGAATCCCGTTGAGCTGGTCGCGGGTGCGGGTGGCTTCGGCGGGGGAAATTTCGATGCGCGCCAGGCGGGCAATGCGGCTGACGTCGTCCAGGCTCAAGGACATGATTTATTTGAAATGACTGGGCAGATTGGGCAAAGCGGGCGCTTAATTCGCGAAGCGCGTTAGGGTATCATAGGCGACCTTTTACGGTGGCACCGCGTTAGTTGCACCTGATGCCACCCCAGCATTCTTTTACAGGACACCGATGTTCTCCTTCTTCCGCTCCTATTTTTCCAACGATCTGGCCATCGACCTCGGCACCGCCAACACGCTGATCTACGTGCGTGGCAAGGGCATTGTGCTGGATGAGCCTTCCGTGGTTGCCATTCGCACCGAAGGCGGGCCCAACGCCAAGAAGACCATCCAGGCCGTCGGTGCCGCCGCCAAGCAGATGCTTGGCAAGACGCCCGGCAATATCACCGCCATCCGGCCGATGCGGGATGGCGTGATCGCCGACTTCACCGTCACCGAGCAGATGTTGAAGCAGTTCATCAAGAGGGTGCATGAGTCGCGCCTGCTCTCGCCCAGTCCGCGCATCATCATCTGCGTGCCCTGCGGATCAACCCAGGTCGAGCGCCGCGCCATTCGCGAATCGGCCATGGGCGCTGGCGCCTCGCAGGTCTATCTGATCGAGGAACCGATGGCTGCCGCGATTGGTGCCGGTCTGCCGGTGTCGGATGCCACCGGTTCGATGGTGGTCGACATCGGCGGCGGCACGACCGAGGTTGGCGTGATTTCGCTGGGCGGCATGGTGTATGCCGGTTCGGTGCGCGTCGGCGGCGACAAATTCGACGACGCCATCATCAACTATATTCGCCGCAACTACGGCATGCTGATCGGCGAGGCCACGGCCGAGGCGATCAAAAAGAATATCGGCTCGGCCTTTCCCGGTTCCGAGGTCAAGGAGATGGAAGTCAAGGGCCGCAACCTGGCCGAAGGTATTCCACGTAGCTTCACCATTTCTTCCAACGAGATTCTCGAAGCGCTCTCTGATCCGCTCAACCAGATCGTCGGCGCGGTGAAGGTCGCCCTCGAACACACGCCGCCAGAACTGGGTGCCGACATTGCCGAAAAAGGCATGGTGCTGACTGGGGGCGGTGCGCTGCTGCGCGACATCGATCGCCTGCTGATGGAGGAAACCGGGCTGCCGGTGATCGTTGCCGAAGAACCGCTCACCTGTGTGGTGCGCGGTTCCGGTCTCGCGCTTGAAAAGATGGACAAACTCGGTAGTATTTTCGCCAACGAATAAGTCCGCTCCCGGTAGTCTGCGCGGTGGTGTACGCATTGGCGTACTTTTTGCGACGCAGCCCTATTCCCCCGGGGGGAAAATACAGCCTTGATGTCCGTCGCCGGCCACGCGCCGCCACCATTCTTCAAGCGAGGCCCGGCACCGCTCGCCCGCCTGGCCTTCTTCGTCACCCTGGCCCTGTTGCTGCTGGTGGCCGATCTGCGTTTCCGGACCCTCGAAGTGGCGCGCATGGCGGTGGCGACTGTGCTTTGGCCACTGCAAAAGGCCGTCCTCTTGCCGGTTGAGGGTGCGGGCGAGGCCGGCAACTATTTTTCCAACCTCTCCAGTTTGCAGCTGGAAAATGCCGAACTGCGCAAGCGCCAGCTGGCGCAGGCCAATCTGCTGCTGCGGCAAACGCACCTCGAAGACGAAAACCGGCGCCTGCGCGCCCTGCTCATCATGCAGGAAAGGCTGGATGCTCCGGCCCGCGCCGCAGAAATACTTTATGCGGCGCGCGACCCGTTTTCCCGCCGCATCATCATTGACCATGGCCTGACGCACGGCCTCGAAAACGGCCAGGCGGTCATTGACGAACTCGGTGTGGTTGGCCAAATTACGCGCGCTTTTCCGCTGACCAGTGAGGTTACCCTGTTGACCGACAAGAATCAGCTGATTCCCGTGCAGGTAGCGCGCAATGGATTGCGTGCCGTGGTGGCCGGTGCCGGCAGCGGCGCCATGGAATTGAAATTCCTGCCGGCCAATGCCGACGTGCTGCCGGGCGACACGCTGGTGACTTCCGGCCTGGATGGTATCTATCTGCCAGGCTTGCCGGTGGCAAAAGTGATCAGCATCGATCGCAACAGTTCGTTTTCATTCGCCCGCATCGAGTGCGAACCGCTGGCCGGTGTCGAGCGCCATGGCCAGGTACTGGTGCTCGGCAAGCGCATTGCGCCGGAATTGCCGGAAGAACCCAAAGAGCCGGGCAAAAAGCCGGCCAGGGGCCGTAAAGCAACGAAATGATTCAGCCGACCCATTCCTCCCGCCGCATCCTGCTGCCGGCCCGCAGCTGGTTCATCTACCTGTCGCTCTGTGCGGCGCTGGTATTGAACCTGATCCCGTTCGGGCGCTTGCCCGGCATCCCCGACTGGTTGGCGCTGGCCTTGGTTTTCTGGTGCATTCATCAGCCGCTGAAGGTTGGCATGGGGGCAGGTTTCTTTTTTGGCCTGGTGATCGATGTCGCCAACGGCAGTGTCATGGGCCAGCATGCGCTGGCCTATGTGCTGCTCGCCTTCGCCACCGGGGCTCTTTCCCGGCGCATTCTGTGGTTCCCGGTTGCCCAGCAGGCGCTGCACGTACTGCCATTGCTGCTGGGTGCCCAACTGGTGATGCTGTTGATCCGTCTCGTCGTCGGCGCGGAATTTCCGGGTGTTCTGTATTTCCTGTCGAGTTTCGTCGCGGTTTTGCTCTGGCATCCGCTCAACTATGTACTGCTCCTGCCGCAGTATCGGGCGGCGGAGCACGATGACAATCGGCCTATATGAGCCCGAGTATTAGCCCGCCCCTCCCGGCCTCCCCGCGCGGGGAGGTGATTGTGGCTCGCGTTGCTCGTTTGTTACGGGGAGTTCCCGTTCGTGCTGAAGAGCGGATTGCGGCTGGCGCCGCGTGCCGTCTCGCCTTGGGGCGGCCCGGCGGTGAGACTGCTGCCTTTCTCCCCTCGCCCCTTGCGGGAGAGGGGCAGGGGGAGAGGGGGCGCCACCAAAAGGCCCTTCACCCGCTTGCGGGAGAAGGGCGGCCCGGCGGCAAGGCTAGGCCAGTTAACTTCAGTGGCACTGCACTGATTGCTCATGGAATTTAAGAACCCTCAGGAGCATCTGGAGCAGTTCAACCGCCGCGTTGCGGTAGCCGGCGCCATTGTCCTGTCTTGCTTTGTGCTGTTGTTCGGGCGCCTGGTCTGGTTGCAGGTGATTCAGCACGACTACTATCAGACGCGCGCCGAAGACAATCGTATTTCCCTGGTACCGATCACGCCGATTCGCGGACTGATAGTCGATCGCCAGGGCGAGGTGTTGGCGCGCAATTACTCTGCCTACACCCTGGAAATTACGCCGAGCCAGGTGCCCGACCTGGAAACCACCATTGACGGGTTGGCCGAGTTCATCGACATTCAGCCCAAGGATCGGCGGCGCTTCAAGAAGCTGATGGAGGAAAACAAGCGCTTCGAATCGCTGCCGATTCGTACCCGCCTTTCCGATGCCGAGGTAGCAAAGTTCATTGCGCGGCGTTTCCGTTTTACCGGGGTGGATATCAAGGCCCGCCTGTTCCGGGAGTATCCGCGCGGCGCCTTTGCCTCGCACGTGACCGGGTACCTCGGCCGTGTCACCGAGCGCGATCTGGGGCGCATTGAAGCGCAGGAAGCCGAAGCGAACTATCGTGGCACCGACCATTTCGGCAAGAGCGGCCTGGAACAGCACTACGAATTCGAGCTGCATGGCATCACCGGCTTCGAAAAGGTCGAGGTCGATGCGGCCGGCCGACCGGTACGCACCATGGCACGCACCGCGCCGGTTCCCGGGAACAACCTGACACTGACCCTCGATGTGAAATTGCAGGAGATTGCCGAGGAGGCGTTTGGCGATCGCCGGGGTGCGCTGGTGGCAATCGAGCCGACTACCGGCGGAATTCTGGCGCTAGTGTCGATGCCGAACTACGACCCTAATCTGTTCGTCGATGGCATCAATGTGGCGGATTGGGGCGAGTTGAATAATTCACCCGAGAAGCCGATGGTCAACCGTGCGTTGAACGGCGCCTATCCGCCCGGTTCGACCTTCAAGCCGTTCATGGCGCTGGCGGCGCTGGAACTCGGCAAGCGGCGACCCGAGCAGGCCATCTTCGATCCCGGCTATTTCAATTTCGGCAGCCACACGTTTCGCGACGACAAGAAGGGCGGCCATGGCACCGTCGACATGTATAAATCCATTGTGCAGTCGTGCAACACTTACTACTATCACCTCGCCAATGACATGGGCATCGACAACATCGCCGCCTTCATGGGCAGCATTGGCCTCGGCAGCCGCACCGGCGTGGATATCGAGGGTGAATCGGAAGGCGTGCTGCCCTCCCAGGCCTGGAAGAAAAAGCGTTTCAAGAAAGTGGAGCAGCAGAAGTGGTTTGCCGGCGAGACCATTTCCGTCGGCATCGGCCAGGGCTACAACGCCTACACGCCGATCCAGCTGGCCCAGGCCATCGCTACGGTCGCCAACGACGGCGTGATGTTTCGCCCGCACCTCGTCAAGCACATCACCGACACGCGTACCGGCAAGCAGACGCCGATCGAGCCACAGCCCCTGAAAGCGCTGGGCTGGAAGCAGGCCAACATCGATGTGATCAAGCGTGCTCTGGTCGGGGTCAACATCGAGGGCACCGGGACGCGCGCCTTTGCCGGCGCCGGTTATGTTTCCGCCGGCAAGACCGGCACCTCGCAGGTGTATTCGCTCAAAGGCGCCGAGTACAAGCGTCAGGGGACGAAGGAGGAACTGCGCGACCATTCCCTGTACATCGCCTATGCACCAGCCGACAAGCCGGCGATCGCGGTGGCGGTGCTGGTCGAGAACGGCGGCTTCGGTTCGCAGGCCGCCGCGCCGATCGCCCGGCAGGTCTTCGACTATTACCTGCTTGGCAAGCTGCCCAAGGGCGCTGCACCGGCCGACGAAGCAGCGAAGGAGGCCGATGAATAATGTCCGCACAGCGGCAGTCTTGCTGCCGCTCCCCCGGTGCCTCCCCTGCCAAGGGGAAAGGGGCAAGCCAGTAGTCTCGCCGCCGGGCCGCCCCAAGGCGAGACGGCACGCGGCGCCAGCCGCAATCCGCACCATAGCTACAATAGCGCTCCCCGTAATAATCGAGCAAAGCGAACCACAGTCACCTCCCCGCGCGGGGAGGCTGGGAGGGGTGGGCCAACAGTGATTCGCGAACTCTGGCAAAAACTCGTCGCGCCCATCGACGGCCCGCTGATGGGCTTTACCGGACTGTTGCTGCTGGTTGCCCTGATTGCCATGGCCAGTGCTGCGCCGGGCCGCATGATGACGCATCTGGCGCACATCGTGGTGGCGCTGACCGTGATGCGCGTAGTCGCCCAGATCCCGCCGCAGCGGCTGATGTCGCTGGCGCCGGCACTGTATGTGTTCGGCGTATTGTTGCTGGTGGCCGTGGCACTGTTCGGCGATGTCTCGAAGGGTGCGCGCCGTTGGTTGAACCTAGGCTTCATCCGCATTCAACCATCTGAACTCATGAAGATAGCCATGCCGCTGATGCTTGCCTGGTACTTCCAGAAACACGAAGCCATGTTGCGGCTCAAGGATTACGCCGTTGCCACGGTAATCCTGCTGATTCCCGTGGCGCTGATCATCAGGCAGCCCGACCTGGGCACCTCGATCCTGGTCTTTGCCGCCGGTTTCTTCGTGATTTTCCTGGCCGGCCTGCCGTGGAAGGTGATCATTGGCCTGGGTGCGGCGGCGGCGGCGGCCGCACCCTTTGCCTGGACCATGCTGCACGACTATCAGCGGCAGCGCATCCTGATGTTGCTCGACCCCGAGAAAGATCCACTCGGCAAGGGCTTCCACATCATCCAGTCGACCATCGCCATCGGTTCCGGCGGCATTCTCGGCAAGGGCTGGGGGCAGGGTACGCAGGCACAACTTGAATTCATCCCCGAGCGCCACACCGATTTCATCTTTGCCGTGTATGCCGAGGAACTCGGTTTGATCGGCAATCTCGTGCTGCTGGTGCTGTATGCCCTGCTGATCGGCCGCGGCCTGCAGATCGCAGTCAAGGCCGCGAACCTCTTTGCGCGGCTGGTGGCTGGCGCCATTACACTGATCTTTTTCACCTATGCCTTCGTCAACGTCGGCATGGTTTCCGGCATTTTGCCGGTGGTGGGCGTACCGCTGCCCTTCGTCAGTTATGGCGGCACCGCGTTGGTGACGCTCATGCTCGGGGTCGGCATATTGATGTCGATCCACAAGAACCGGATGCTTGTCCAGAAATGAAAACATTTTTTGCTCTTCTCGCCCTGGGTTTTCTTGCCGCTTGCGGCGGCCAACCGGCCAAACCCGGCGGCGAAGGCACTGGCGCAACTCCCGCCGCCGTCCCGCCAGCGCCGACTTTACCGGCCAAGCCGCCGGGCTACACGCTCAAGCGTGGTGGCGGCTTCTATCAGGACGATGGTCCCGCCGCCGACATCCCGGTCGATCTGGCCAGCGTGCCCGACGCTGTGCCGCGCGTGGAGTCCATGCATCGTTTCGCCAATCGTCCCTATTCGGTGCTTGGCCGCGACTACGTGCCGCTGCAGTCGCATGCGCCGTTTCGACAGCAGGGCATTGCCAGCTGGTACGGCCGCCAATTCCACGGCCGGAAAACCTCGAGCGGCGAACCCTACGACATGTTCGGCATGACGGCTGCCCACCCGACGCTGCCGATTCCCTCCTATGTCAGGGTGACCCGGCCGGAAACCGGCAAGGCGGTGGTGGTGCGCGTCAATGACCGCGGCCCGTTCCTCCATAATCGCGTCATCGATCTTTCTTACACCGCCGCCTGGAAGCTTGATCTGATCGGCAACGGCAGCGGCACGGTGATCGTCGAAAAGCTTTCGGCTGATACTTTCTCCCCCCCGTCGCCGGTTGCCGAGCCATTCCGTATCGCGCTGGCTGAAGCGCCACCTGCCGCGGACAAGCCCAATGTGCTGCGGGATATCGAGGAGCGCAGCGGGCACTATCTGCAACTGGGTGCCTTCGGCAACCGCGACAATGCCGAATCGCTGCGGGCGCGGCTGGCCCTCACCCTGGGTGAATTGGGCGACCGGCTGCTGATCCGCAGCGCTAGCAATCTGTATCGACTGCAACTGGGCCCCTGGCCGGATATTGGCGAAGCCCGGCGTATCGCCGAGCAACTGCAGTCGAGCTTCGATCTGCCGAGCGTGCTGGTCAAGTAAGCCATTTTTTCGGCACGTTATAATTCGTTCCATCCCCCTTGCCTCTTTACGCGACCATTCCACATGCCTTTTTTGAGCTTCCTGTTAGTCCTGCTGAGCCTGTTCACCCTTTCCGCCCATGCCAGCGAGCCGCCCCCGGTGCTGGCGGCGCGCGCCTGGCTGTTGATCGATCATGGCAGCGGCCAGGTCCTCGCGGCGCAGAATCCCGGCCAGAAGGTCGAGCCGGCGTCGCTGACCAAGATCATGACGTCCTATCTCGTGCATGCCGCCCTGCGCGATGGCAAGCTCAAGCGCGATCAGGTCGTGCCGGTTTCCACCAAGGCCTGGAAGGCGATCGGTTCGCGCATGTTCATCGAGCCCAACCGGCCGGTGACCGTCGATGAACTTCTGCATGGCATGGTCATCCAGTCCGGCAACGACGCCAGTATTGCCCTCGCCGAAGCGGTGGCGGGCACCGAAGAGGCCTTCGCCGGCATGATGAATGCCGAGGCGCGCCGCCTCGGCATGACCAACACCAACTATGTCAATGCCACCGGCCTGCCCGATCCCGCCCACACGACGACGGTGGAAGACCTGGCCCGCCTGACCAGTGCGCTGATCCGGGATTTCCCCGCCGACTATCCGCTCAATGCCGTCAAGGACTACACCTACAACAAGATCAAACAACCCAACCGCAATCGGCTGCTGTGGCTCGACAAGGCAATCGACGGCGTGAAGACGGGGCATACCGAGTCGGCGGGCTACTGCCTGATTGCCTCGCGCAACGACGGCGTGCGCCGCCTGACGGCCGTGGTGGTCGGCACCGCCTCGGACAATGCGCGGGTGCAGGAAACGCTGGCGCTGCTGCATTACGGCTATCGCGCCTTCGATGCCGTCAAGCTCTACGACAAGGGGCAGGCGCTCTCGCAGCTCAAGGTTTACAAAAGTAAGCTCGCGACGGTCGGGGCCGGTTTTGCCGAGGATTTTGTAATTTCTTTGCCGCCGGGGGCATCCGCGAGTGGTCGCCTCAAGGTGGAGGTCACCAGCCGCCAGCCGCTCATCGCGCCGGTGCGCCAGGGCGAAAACGTCGCCAAACTGAATTTGTTGCTGGACGGCAAGCCCTATGGAGAATATCCGCTGGTGGCACTCACTGATGCGCCGGTGGCCGGCCCGCTTGGCCGCGCCTGGGACAGTATCAAGCTTTGGCTGCAATGATCTTTCACAAGCAGCTCAGCGTGGCGTAACTTTCATGATGCGCAGGCTACGCCCCCGATCATGAAAGACGCCCGCCCCCCTTCGCCCCCCTCGCGGGGGGTTCCAAACGGCTCGCTGGCGCTCGTCTTTCACGGGGCGCTCTTTCCAGCGCTAGTGCGGGTTGCGGCTGGCGCCGCGTGCCGCGTTTGCTTGGGGCGGCCCGGCGCAAACGCTGCGTTTTTCACGTCAAGAGGATTCCCGGATAAATGACGACCGCTTATCTTAACGGCGAATTCCTGCCCCTGGCCGAGGCGCGCGTTTCACCGATGGATCGTGGTTTTCTGTTCGGCGATGGCATCTATGAAGTCATCCCCGTTTATTCGCGCCGGCCGTTCCGGCTGGACGAACATCTGGCGCGCCTGCAAAGAAGCCTCGACGCGATCCGCTTGGCCAACCCGCTGACGCCGGATGCCTGGCGCGCGCTGGTCGGACGCCTGGTCGCCGAGGCGGAATGGAACGACCAGTCGGTGTATCTGCAGGTCACGCGCGGCCCGATGGCGGTGCGCAACCACGCCTTTCCCGCCACGGTTACGCCGACGGTGTTCGGTCTGGTCGAAGCGCTGGTCACGCCAGCGGCAGAACTCTGCGAAAAAGGCGTCGCTGCCGTTTCGGCCCCCGACTTCCGCTGGCTGCGCTGCAACATCAAGTCCACTTCGCTGCTGGCCAACTGCCTGCTGCGGCAGATTGCCGTTGATGCTGGCTGCGCCGAAACGCTGTTGCTCCGCGACGGCATCCTTGCCGAGGGTTCCGCCTCCAACATTTTCGTCGTCAGGAATGGCGTGCTGCTGGCGCCGCAGAAAAACCACCTGATGCTCACCGGCATCACCTACGACGTCGTGCTCGAACTCGCTGCTGCCCATGGCCTGCCATCCGAGGTGCGCGACATCACCGATGCCGAGGTGCGGGCGGCCGACGAACTCTGGCTGACCTCGTCCACCAAGGAAGTGCTGGCCATCGTCGAACTGGATGGCCAGAAAGTCGGCGCTGGCGGTACGGCGCTAGCCGGATCGCCGCGTGACATGGGGACGGCGGCAGGATTGCCGGGGCCGATTTTCAAGCAGATGTACGGCTGGTATCAGGACTTCAAGCGCGATGTGATGAGATGCGGGTGATGCGTGGCAGCTGAAGTGGAAACCCTGCTCGAATTCCCCTGCGACTTTCCCCTCAAGGTCATGGGCGCGACACGTGACGGCTTCGCTCAGGCGATTGTCGAGGTGGTGCTGCGCCATGCCCCCGACTTTGAAGCCGCCAGCGTTGAGATGCGCCCCTCGAAAGCCGGCAATTACCTGTCGCTCACCTGCACCATCCGCGCCACTTCGAAGCCGCAACTCGATGCCCTCTACCGCGAATTGAGCGGTCACCCGTGGGTCAAGATCGTCCTCTGATTTTTAAACCGCTGGGCCGGGTCGAATACGAACCGACCTGGCGCGCGATGCAGGAATTCACCGCGCAGCGCGGTTCCAACACGCCCGACGAACTCAGGCTTTGCGAACATCCGCCGGTGTTCACCCAGGGACTCGCCGGCAAGCCGGAACACCTGCTCGCCGACATCGGCATTCCCGTGGTCAAGATCGACCGCGGCGGCCAGATCACTTATCACGGCCCCGGCCAACTCGTCTGCTACCTGTTGCTGGACCTGAAGCCGCGCGGCCTTGGCATCAAGGGGCTGGTCAATCGCATGGAGCAGGCCGTCATCGACCTGCTGGCTGAATTTGGCGTGAATGGCGAGCGACTCCCCGGCGCGCCGGGCGTCTATGTCGCCGGCGCGAAGATCGCCGCACTCGGGCTCAAGGTGAAAAACGGCTGCTGCTATCACGGCCTGGCACTCAATGTCGCCATGGACCTGAGCCCGTTTGCCGCCATCAACCCCTGTGGCTACCCCGGCATGGCGGTCACGCAACTCTCTGCATTTGTCCCTACTGCAGACAGTGAAACAGTTGGCGCTAAACTGGTTGACCAACTGAGAGTGAAACTATGAGCGAGAAACAGAAGGGCGCGGCCAAGACGGCACGCATCCCCATCAAGATCGTGCCCCATGCAAACGGAGTCGCGCTGAAAAAGCCCGACTGGATCAGGGTGAAAGCCGGCAACTCGGCCGCGCGCTTCGGCGAGGTCAAGGCCATCCTGCGCGACCATGGGCTGCACACCGTCTGCGAGGAAGCCACCTGCCCCAATATCGGCGAATGCTTCGGCAAGGGCACGGCCACCTTCATGATCCTCGGTGACCTGTGCACGCGGCGCTGCCCGTTCTGCGACGTCGGCCACGGCGTGCCGCTGCCGCCCGATCCCGCCGAGCCGGAAAAGCTCGCCCAGACCATCGCCGCGATGCAGCTCAAATACGTGGTGATCACCAGCGTCGACCGCGACGACCTGCGCGATGGTGGCGCCCAGCACTTCGCCGACTGCATTCGCGCGATACGGATGCTGTCGCCAGCCACCGTCGTCGAAATTCTGGTGCCGGATTTCCGCGGCCGTCTCGAAGTTGCGCTCGACATCCTCGCCGCCACGCCGCCCGATGTGATGAACCACAACCTCGAAACCGTGCCGCGCCTCTACAAGCAGGCGCGTCCCGGTGCCGACTACACGCACTCGCTAAAACTGTTGCAGGACTTCAAGGCGCGCCAGCCAGGCCTGCCCACCAAGTCCGGCCTGATGGTCGGCCTCGGCGAAACCGACGACGAACTCCTCGCCGTTATGCGCGACCTCGCCGCCCACGGCGTCGAAATGCTCACCATCGGCCAGTATCTCGCCCCCTCCGGCCACCACCTGCCGGTGACGCGCTACGTACATCCGGACATTTTTTCCATGTACGAGCGCGAGGCCAATGCCATGGGCTTCTCCCACGCCGCCTGCGCGCCCCTGGTCAGGTCAAGCTATCACGCTGACCAACAGGCACATGGGGCTGGGGTGGTGTAAGGCCTGGGAAAAGTCGGTGCTGGCGGGATGAAATGCCCCGCATGGGTACGGCGTGCCCGCATGTCTGGCATTTCGGCCCGTATGAAGCAAATTGGCCAAGCAGAGTATTTAAGTGTCGGATTACCTTACATCAAACATGGGTAATGCTGGCGTGAAAAGCGTGCTCCACGAACAGTCAATTGAAAATAAACAGACTTTTATTTTTGGCATACCTTTTGCTGATCAAAGGTATCCAGGCTCGCAATGTTTCGCCCTGCTTTCTGGAAGAAGCACCTCAAGCCGAGTCTGGCATCTTTGATCAGGGAGATTGCCATGAAAAAATATGAATTTGCCGCTCTGTGTGCCATCGGGTGTCTTGGTTTTTCGGCCAATGTTCATGCAACAACATGGCACTATGATTTTGGCATCGGCGAAAACTTGGCTGACTTCACCGTTATCAATCCTACGGGCTTGCCAAGCATCTCGCTGAACACCGCTCCCGGTAATTTGACAATGACGACCCCCGGCACCTTGGGTTCGACATACGGTGGCTATGATTTGGCGTCCTGGGTCAATCAAGATGCGCTCAGGATGTATCGCAGCGTCGATAGCAGTGCGTTCACGCTTGAAACAAAAATGTCGGTCGATGGAACTGCGTATGCCACGGGTGGCCCCAGTTCTTCATTCATGAGCGGCCTCTATCTCTTTTCCAATGACGGCAACAGCGCCAACGACTGGGTGTTCGCTGCAAACGAAACACACGTCAAGATCGACCTCGGGAGCGGCACCTCGACAGGGTCAGGTACGGCGCCGTGGACGGTAACCGGCCAAGGCGACGATCTCTGGCTACAGGTTATCTTCGACGGTTCAAGTTCGTACGACTTCAGTTACAAGGTGAGCGCGAGCGGCGCCTGGACACCATACGCAACTCTTGCCAACGGCACGTCCCTGACGGGTCTCGGATTGGTCACCAAGACATGGCGTTATAGTGGGTCGTCGCCCGTGGTCGTGGCTGATTTCGACTACCTATATCTCAACTATGTTCCAGACCAGGGCGGGGGTTCTGTTTCAGAGCCGGTCAGCCTGGCGCTTGTGGCGATAGGTTTGGGGGGATTGGCACTTACCAGAGGCAGAAGGCGCATCCTTCTCCAGTAGATTTCCAGGTGCAAGGATACTGTCCCGAATTCTTCAGCTCCACCTACCTCAAGGCTGCAGCCATTTGATCTCTCTTGCGGTTGCTTGGCCGATCAGCGTCTGCGCCAGACTGCGCGGTGTCTCGGCCTGCGAGGTGGTGAGCGGGATGCGTCCGCCCATGATTTCGGCGTATTCCTGCGGGTAGCGCGGATGCTGTTCCGGGTCGGCATAGCCGTCCGGAAAGCGCGGCAGGTTGGTGGCCGGGTCGTATTTGTCGGTGGCGCCAAGCGTATGCAGCAGTTCGTGGGCGATGATCGTGTTGTTCGATCCGGCCATTGCCGGGCTGGCGAATGCGTTGATCACGCCGACCAATCCGCGCTCCAGGCCGACCGAATGCGCAATGCGCGGATTAGCTTCCGGATCGTGATACAGCACGAAGAGGCGCACGGTGGGCTTCGGGCCGTCGATGCGGTCATTTCGCCATGCCCACCAGCGCATCTGCAGGCTCCAGGAAATCGACTGAAACAAATTGCGTCACGCGGGGCGGCGGGTGGCATGGCGACGACGGGTGGCGCCACCGCTATTGAAAGTGGGCGCCACACGCTCAAGCCATAGCGCTTGGCCTCTTCCTCGAAGAATGCGTCGATGGCCCGAAATGAATCCGCATTCAGCGCGCCGACGTAGCGCTGTGTATTGGCGGAAGCATCGCCCGCGATCGGATAAATGCCGACATAAAGGGTGTTTTGCCACGCCGTGGCGCGGGAGCGGGCGAGCCAGGTTTCCTGGGCGACCGTGGCGAGGATCAGCAGCAGAATGATGATGCGAATTGCCTTGGCCATTGGAAAAAATCCCAAAAACATTTAAGGTGGCTGCAGAAGTCGCACTGTTTGGTGCGATTTCTCCGGGGGCATTTTGACACCCCGGTTGCCAATTTGTCATGGAGGTTAAACTACCCTTATGAAAACACATGCTTTTTATCGTGCCCTGCTCGGCCTGCTGGCCGGGTTGTCGATTGCCACCGGTGCCCAGGCGCTCTCGCTGGCCGATCTCTCGGGACAGGATGCCAGTGGCGGACTGAAGGAGGCTCTGACGCAAGGTGCCGTCAAGGCGGTTTCCCTGCTGGGCCGTACCGATGGCTTTCTCGGCAACCCGAAAGTGAAAATCCCGCTGCCCGACAGCATCCAGCAGGTGGAGGGCGTGTTGCGCATGTTCGGCATGGGCAAGCAGGCCGATGATCTGATAACGTCAATGAACCGCGCCGCCGAGGCGGCCGTACCGCAAGCCAAGTCCATGCTGGTGAATGCGGTGAAGCAAATGAGCGTCGAGGATGCCAAGGCCATCCTGTCGGGTGGCGACGATGCGGGTACGCAGTATTTTCGCAGCAAGACGGCGGAACCACTGACCCAGCAGTTCCTGCCGGTCGTCAAAAAGGCCATGGCCAAGGTCAAGCTGGCCGAGCAGTATGAAAAATTCGCCAGCAAGGGGGCGAAATACGGGTTGGTGAAAGAAGCCGATACCCATCTCGAAAACTACGTCACCGCGAAGGCGCTGGATGGCCTGTATCTGATGATTGCCGAAGAGGAAAAGGCGATCCGCAGCAACCCGCTGGGCGCCGCCGGCAATCTGGCGAAAAAGGTGTTTGGCGCTCTAAGATAATCGAATAATATTGAAACTCGATCCGCGAAAAACTTACCGTTTCGATCCTGTCGTCCGCACTGCGGGCGACGTCCATGCCATGCGCTGGAAAAGGTGCAGTGTCCGCCAATATGGCATTACGTGGCAGTGCCCGGCCAAGATAGGCTCACGATGACGCACAATATTGCCGCGACGCTGGCTGCCTTGCGCGACCAGTTTCAAGGCCGACTGCTCGACCGGGTCGCGGCGATTCGCGAGGCTTTCGGCCGCCTCGACCCGGCGGCCTGGCAGCCGGATGAGGCGGAACTGTTGCACCGCCTGGTGCATGGCCTGACCGGCACGGCCGGTACTTTCGGCCTGGTCGCGGTATCCGCAGTCGCGGGCAAGCTGGAAAGCGTTCTCTCCGCGGTGCTCGCAAGCCACCGGGCGCCCGACGGCGCGGGCTGGCAGAGCGTGGCGTGCGCCCTCGATGATCTCGAGCAGAGTGTGGGTGTCTGCCTGTCGAGCAACGCCCCCACGCTGTCGCCACAGCATGTGCCAGCTGCCCGGACGGAGCATGCGCCGCTGATCCACCTGGTCGAGGACGATCCGGAGCAGGCTGGTGTTCTGCTGCAGTGCTTGCAGGAGCATGGTTTCCGGGTGCGCCACTTCGCGACTCTCGGCGATTTCAGTGCGGTCATCCGTGCCAAGGCGGGCGAAGCGCCGGCCGCCGTTGTGATGGACATGATGTTTCCCGAAGGCGCCGCAGCCGGTGCCGTCACGGTGGCCGCTCTGGGTCTGGGGCCGGACGCTGGCATCCCCGTAGTGTTCGTTTCGGTCCGTGACGATCTGGCCGCGCGCTTGGCCGCCTATCGTGCTGGCGCCAGCCGTTATCTGACCAAGCCGGTGGATGCCGCTCAGCTATGCCGCCTGCTGGATGACCTGACGGGACGCATGCCGCCCGAGCCTTTCCGCGTGCTGCTGGTCGACGACGACCGCGACCTGCTGGACTTCCACGCCGCCGTGTTAGGCCACGCCGGCATGAATGTCCTCACCGTTACGCAGCCGCTGGAAACCTTGGCGGCGCTCGAGCGCTTCGTGCCGGACGTGGTGGTGCTCGACGTCTACATGCAGGATGCCAGCGGGCCGGAACTGGCGGCGGTGATTCGCGAGCAGGACCGGCACATGAACCTGCCGATTCTGTTCCTCTCCACCGAAGGGGACATGAGCAAGCAATTGATGGCGCTCAACCTCGGTGGCGACGATTTTCTGGTCAAGCCGGTTGAGCCTGGACATCTGGTCGCGGCCGTGACCGCCCGCGCCCGGCGCTCACGGCAAAACACCGAGACCATGCAGCGCTTGCGCAGCACTCTCTATGAACGGGAACGCGAGCATCTGGCGCTGGATCAGCATGCGCTGGTCAGCATTGCCGACGCCAATGGCCTGATCACCTATGCCAACGAAGCCTTCTGCAAGGTGAGCGGCTACAGTCTTGAGGAACTGCACGGGAACGCCCACAATCTCCTCAAGTCTGGCCCACATGTCCCGGATGTTCTCAACCGTGACAGGTGGGCCACGCTGAAGAGCGGCAACATCTGGCGCGGCGAGCTTTGCAACCAGGCAAAGGATGGCTCGCTCTACTGGGTGAACGCTACCATCGCGCCCTACCTTGATGGCGCAGGCAAGGTCTATCAATACGTCTCGATCCATTCCGACATCTCCGCACTGAAGGAGAGCCAGGAAACCCTGCGCACAGCCAAGGAACGCCTGCGGCGCGGCCAGCTCTTCGCCAACATCGGCACCTGGGACTGGAATATCCAGACCGGTGAACTGTATTGGTCCGAGCGCATCGCACCGTTGTTCGGCTATCCCGAAGGCGAACTTGAGACTTCCTACGAGAATTTCATCAACGCGCTGCATCCGGACGACCGCCCGGCGGTGATCGGCGCTATCAATGCCTGCGTCGAGCGCGATGTGCCCTACGAGATCGAGCATCGCGTGGTGTGGCCGGACGGCACGGTGCGCTGGCTGCTGGAGCGTGGCGCCAAGGTGCGCAATGGTGATGGCAAGTCGGTGCAGATGCTTGGCGTGGTGCAGGATATCGATGACCGCAAGCGTGCCGAACTGGCACTGGCCGAACGCGAGCGGCAACTGCGCGAGGCGCAGACCCTGGCCCGCATCGGCAACTGGACGGCCGACATGATCAGCGGCGAGCTCACCTGGTCGGACGAGATTTACCGCATCTTCGGCCATGAGCCGGGCAGCTTTGCGCCCAGCCTCGCGGCATTCCAGGCTGCCGTTCACCCGGATGACCGCGCACTGGTGCGGGAAAGCGAGCTGCGTGCCGAACAGACCGGGCACCACGGCGTGGTACACCGCATCCTGCGGCCCGATGGCACGGTGCGCCATGTGCAGGAACTGGCGCAAGCCGATACCAATGCAGCGGGCAAACTGCTCAAGCTGACCGGCACCGTGCAGGACATCACTGAACGGGTGGTGGCCGAGCAGGCCCTGCTGGCGGCCCGCGATGAGGCCGACCGCGCCAACCGCGCCAAGTCCGATTTCCTCTCCAGCATGAGTCACGAGTTGCGCACGCCGATGAACGCCATCCTCGGCTTCGCGCAGATGCTGGAATCCGACAGTGCGCTGGGCGCCGCGCAGAAGGGCGATGTGCACGAGATTCTCAAGGCCGGCCGGCATCTGCTGGATCTCATCAACGAGGTGCTCGATCTTGCCAAGATCGAATCGGGCCGCATCGACCTGGCGCTGGAAGCCATCGAACTCGCCCCGCTCGGGGAGGATTGCCGCCAGCTCATCCAGCCCCTGGCAGCGCAGCGCGGGATCGCGCTGCATCTCGAACTGCCGGCCGCAGCCACGGTGTTCGCCGATCGGGTGCGCCTGAGGCAGGTGCTGCTCAACCTGCTCGCCAATGCCATCAAATACAACCGCGCGGCTGGCGCTGTCCATCTGGGCGCGCGGGCGAACGGCAGCGGGCGCCTGCGCATTGACGTGCGCGACACCGGCCCCGGCATTCCCGCCGGGCGGTTGAAGGATCTGTTCCAGCCCTTCAACCGGCTCGACGCCGAACAAAGCGAGGTGGAGGGCACCGGCATCGGCCTGACCATCACCCGGCGCATGGTCGAGATGATGGGCGGCGAGATAGGTGTAGACAGCGAGGTCGGCGTCGGCTCGACCTTCTGGCTCGACCTGCCGGTCAGCAGCACGGCAAAAGTCGGCGATGGCGGGATGGCGGCGGTTTATACCGACTATCTGAACAAACCGCTCGACGTCGAGCGCTGCACGCAAACCATCGACCGCTGCTTGCGGGGCGACCAGGGAGATTCCGCATCATGACCACCGAACTGCTCGGTCACGCCCGCATTTTCATGGTCGACGACGAACCGGCCAACCTGCGACTGCTGGACCGGATGTTGAGCAGCCAGGGCTACCAGCAACTGGTCGCCATCGAAGACCCACGCGAGGTGCTCGACCGTTACCGGGAGGCGCGCCCCGACTTAATTCTGCTCGACATCAACATGCCGCATCTGGACGGCCATCAGGTCATGGCACAGTTGCAGGGCCTCAACGATCCGCTGCTGCCGCCCATTGTCATCCTTACTGCCCAGCACGGCCGCGACTACCTGTTGAAGGCGCTCGCCGCCGGTGCGCGCGACTTCATCGGCAAGCCCTTCGATCGCACCGAACTGCTGATGCGGGTGCGCAACCTGCTCGAAGCCCAGCTCTCCCACCGGCTGTTGCATGACCAGAAAGCGCTGCTCGAAGAGATGGTGTGCCAGCGCACCGAGGAATTGCGCCGGACCCGCCTGCAAGTGGTGCAGCGACTGGGCCGCGCGGCGGAATACCGCGACGAGGAAACCGGCAGCCACATCCTGCGCATGAGCCACACCTCGACCCTGCTGGCCCGCGCCGTCGGCTGGAACGCGGCCGCTTGCGAGCTGATGCTGAATGCCAGCCCGATGCACGACATCGGCAAGATCGGCATTCCCGATGCCATCCTGCTCAAGCCAGGGAAACTCGAGCCGAACGAGTGGGCGATCATGCAGACCCATGCCAGCATCGGCGCCAAACTGCTCGACGGCGACGCTTCCGAGCTGATGCAGCTAGCGCGCGAGATCGCGCTGACCCATCATGAGAAATGGGACGGCAGCGGTTACCCGAACGGCCTGGCTGGCGCAGACATTCCGCAGGCCGGGCGCATCGCGGCCCTGGCCGATGTGTTCGACGCCCTGACTTCGCTGCGACCCTACAAAAAAGCCTGGCCGGTGGCGGCGGCGGTGGATCTGATCAAGGAAAACAGCGGCAGCCACTTCGATCCGGATTTGGTCAAGGTCTTCCTCGGCGAATTGCCGGGCATCCTGGCCATTCGCGAACGCTTTGCCGAAGACCGGGAATAACCGCGTTGCAAGTCCGCGGCAAAAATAACAGGAGCCCTCAATATGAGCGAATTGGAACGTATCCTCTATGTCGAGGATGAACCTGACATCCGGGAAGTGGCGCAGATTGCCCTGGAAATGGTTGGCGGCTTTACCGTGAAAGTCTGCTCCTCCGGTGAGGCGGCGCTGCGCGAGGCGGAAGGTTTCGCGCCGGATATGATCCTGCTTGACGTGATGATGCCGGGAATGGACGGTCCCGCCACGCTCAAGGCGCTGCGCGAGCGGCCGGCACTCGCGGCGATACCCATGGCCTTCATGACCGCCAAGGTGCAACCGGCGGAAGTGGCCCATTTCAAGGCGCTGGGTGCGCTGGATGTCATCGCCAAGCCCTTCGACCCCATGACCCTGGCCGATCAGGTGCGCGCGGTGTGGGAAACGCGCAATGGCTGAGCGGCAGGCCGCTGTCGCCGCCGAACTGGCCAAGCTGCGCGACGCCTACCGCGCGCGTCTGCCACGGGAAATTGCCGAACTCGCCGATCTGGCGGCGGAGTTGGACGGCGCGGCAGAGCCGCGCGAAGGCCTTGCCGACCTGGAGCAGCGGCTGCACAAGCTGGCCGGTTCCGGCGGCACTTTCGGGCTGAATGCCCTGAGCCGACAGGCGCATGAGCTGGAAACCACCGCGCAGGCCTGGCTCGCCGCCGATTTCGCCACGGTCGGGTTGGCCCAGCGCCGGGCGTTTGCCGCGGCAGTCGCCGCCCTGGCCGGGACGCTCGCTCAGGGCGAGAGCACACCCGGCGCCATGGGGAGTGGCGGTGCGGATAGCGCGGCCCCAGCCGACGCCGCACGGCATGTCCGCATCTGGCTGGTGGAGGACGACGCCTCGCTCGGCGAGACGCTGGTGCGCCTGCTCGGGCAATTCGGCTATGAAGTGCGGCTTTACCAGCGGGTTGACGCCGTCGAGGCCGACGTGCGCCGGGAGCAACCCGACATCCTGATCATGGATGTCATGTTTACCGACGAGGGAATCAATGCCACCGAGGCCCTCATGCTGCGCCCGGCCTTTCAGGCCATGGACTGCCCCATCCTGTTCATCTCCGCGCATGGCGATTTCCAATCGCGGGTGCGCGCGGCGCGTCTCGGTGCCGAGGGCTTCATGTTGAAGCCGCTCGATGTGCCGATGCTGGTGGACCGCATCGAGCGTACCCTGGATGAGCGGTTCGCGGCTCCCTACCGGGTGCTGATCGTCGATGACGACGTCGAACTGGCCAGGCATTTCAGTCTGGTGCTGAGCGCCGCCGGCATGGAAACGGCGCTGGTGAGCGAGCCGGCAGCGGCCATCGACACGGTGGCGGCCTTCCATCCGGAACTGGTCCTGATGGACATGCACATGCCGGGCTGCTCGGGCCCGGAACTGGCAATGGTGATCCGTCACCACAACGAATGGATCGGCCTGCCCATCGTCTATCTGTCCGCCGAGAAGGACCGTGACAAGCAATTGCAGGCCATGAGCCGGGGTGCCGACGACTTCCTCACCAAGCCGATCTCCGATGCCCATCTGGTCGCCGCCGTCAGGGTGCGTGCCACCCGTTCCCGGCAACTGGCCGACCTGATGTCCAAGGACAGCCTGACGGGGCTGCTCAAGCACGCCCGCATCAAGGAGACCATCGCGATCGAACTTGCCCGCGCCCGGCGCAACAACCAACCGCTGAGCGTGGCGATGCTCGACATCGACCACTTCAAGTCGGTGAACGATACCTATGGTCACGCCAGCGGCGATCGCGTGATCAAGGCGCTGGCGCATCTGCTCAAGCAGCGCCTGCGCAAGGCCGATGGCATCGGCCGCTACGGCGGCGAGGAGTTCGTCGTCATCCTGCCCGAATGCGATCAGGAGACCGCACAGCGGGTGCTGGACGACATCCGGGCGCGCTTCGCCGCCCTGCGCTACCAGCACGAAGACCGGGAATTCGCCAGCACGTTTTCCGTCGGCATCGCATGCACCCTGCAACTGCCGGCCGCGAACGGCGACGAACTGCTGATTGCCGCCGACGCGGCGCTCTATGCCGCCAAGCACGGCGGCCGCAACCAGGTCAGGGTTGCCGGCGGCTCGACAGGCGCATCCCTGGGTTAAACTGCCGCCATGAAAGGCGCTGGGTGCCTTGAGATAATCAAACAATCATGAAACTAGACCTGCGTAAAATTTACCGTTTTGATCCCATCGTCTGCGCTGCGGGCGATGCCTTGCCCAAGGGCGGCGACGTCTATTACGAATGTGGCAGCTGCAAGGATGTTGTCAGCTCCGTTTCCTTTATTGCTGCATCCTGCAGTTGCGGCAACCTCAACGGTGGTGATGGCAGCACCGCGATCAAGACGCCCGATCAGGTCACCCCCTTACGCGGCAAGCTGAAGTAAGCAGTGCAAGGTCTGAACCCGCCGCAGCAGGAGGCGGTGCGTTATCTCGACGGGCCGTTGCTCGTCCTGGCCGGTGCAGGCAGCGGCAAGACGCGCGTCATCACGCAGAAGATCGCCTACCTGATCGGCGAATGCGGCATGGCGCCACAGCATGTCACCGCCATCACCTTCACCAACAAGGCGGCGAAGGAGATGCGCGAGCGCGCCGGCAAGCTGGTCGGCGACCGTGCCGAGGGGCTGACCATCAGCACCTTCCATGCGCTGGGAGCGAAAATGCTGCGCCAGGAGGCGCGCCACATCGGCCTCAAGCCGGGCTTTTCGATCCTCGACGCCAGCGATACCACCGCACTGTTTCAGGAACTGTTGAAGGGTGCCGACAAGGCGCGCGTCCGCCTGATCCAGCAGCGTATTTCCTTGTGGAAAAACGCCCTGCTCGGCCCTGCCGAGGCGCTCCTTCAGGCGGAAGACGATCTCGATGTCGGCGCGGCGCGCGTCTATCAGGAATATGACCGCACCCTGAAGGCCTACCAGGCGGTCGATTTCGACGACCTGATCCGTCTGCCGGTCAATTTGCTGGAGACAGACGAGGCGGCCGCCCAGCGCTGGCGCAGCCGCATCTGGCATCTGCTGGTCGACGAATATCAGGATACCAACCGTTGCCAGAACCGGCTGATGCGTCTGCTGACCGGCGAGCGTGCAGCCTTTACGGCGGTGGGCGACGACGACCAGTCGATCTATGCCTGGCGCGGCGCCGACATCGAAAATCTGCGCCTGCTGAAAGACGAGTTCCCCCGGCTCAAAGTCATCAAGCTCGAACAGAATTACCGCTCGACCACGCGCATCCTCAAGGCCGCCAACAATGTGATCCGCCACAATCCCAAGCTGTTCGACAAGCAGCTATGGTCGGACAAGGGGCATGGCGACGTGATCCGCGTGATGGCCTGCCGCGACGGCGAACACGAGGCCGAGTGGGTGGTCACGCGGCTCTTGGCGCACAAGTTCGAAACGCGCGGCTGCTTCCGCGATTACGCGATTCTCTATCGCGGCAACTTTCAGGCACGCCTGTTCGAGCAACAACTGCGTGCCCACAAGGCGCCCTACGTGCTTTCCGGCGGGCAGTCGTTTTTCGACCGTACCGAGATCAAGGATGTCACCAGTTACCTGCGCTTGCTGGCGAACGGCGACGACGATCCGGCCTTCATCCGCGCCGCCACCACGCCGAAGCGCGGCATCGGCGGCACCACGCTTGAAGCGCTGGGCCATGCCGCCGGCCGCCGCCATCTCAGCCTGTTTGCCGCCATCTTTGCCGCCGGCGTGGAACTGGAAATCAAGGCGCCCCAACTGGCCGCGTTGCGCGAGTTCGGCAGCTTCATCAAGCGCATCGAGTCGCGCGCCGCCCGCGAACCCGCCGGCACGGTGCTGGAAGATCTGCTGCGCGCCATCGGCTACGAGGCCGCGCTGTTCGAGGCGCTGGAGGTGAAGGAAGCCGAAACGCGCTGGAGCAATGTGCGCGACTTCGTCGGCTGGCTGGCCACCAAGGCGGAAGCGGAAAGCAAGAACCTGCTGGAACTGGCGCAAACCATCGCGCTGATCACCATGCTCGACAAGCAGGATGAAAGCAATGATGCCGTGCAGCTTGCCACCCTGCATTCCGCCAAGGGACTGGAATTTCGCCATGTGCACCTGGTCGGCGTCGAGGAAGGCACGCTGCCGCATCGCGAGGCTGTCGACGCCGGTAACATCGAGGAAGAGCGGCGGCTGATGTATGTCGGCATCACCCGTGCGCAGATGAGCCTCAACATCAGCTGGTGCGCGCGCCGTAAACAGGGCCGCGAATATTTTGAACGCACCCTGTCGCGTTTCATCGATGAGATGGACGGCGGCGGTAGCGACGACATCAAGCGCGAGGGCCAGGGCGCCGTCTCACCAGCGCCGACTTTTGACAAGGCCGCCGGCAATGCACGGCTGGCCAATTTCAAGGCGCTGTTGAAGAAGTGACGAGTGCGGCAACTGCCTTGACGCGCGCCTCATGCACACGCGCCGGAATCTGCGCCGGATCTTCACAGGCGCGCGCTACCGCGCCGGCATCCACGCCCTGCACTGCTGCCAGCACCTGCCGCCACTGGTCTGCGGCGGCATAGTCGCGTTCGGCGAAACCGAGCCGGCCGCGATAATCGGCTGCGCAGGCGCCCAGCACTTCCTCAAAGCGCGCCGGGCGGCGCAGGGCGTCGCAGCGTTCGAGAATTTTCACCTTCGTCTCGGGCCGCAGTTCGGCGACCCGGTACATGTCGCCATGAAAGCGGGCAACCAGGCGTGCCACGTCGCGGCAGTCGGTCGGCACACGCAGGCGGGTGCACAGGGGTTCGAGCAGGGCCACGCTCCTGAGTTCATGGCCGGCATGACGCGGCAGGATCTCGGCCGGTGTCGTGCCCTTGCCAAGATCGTGGGTGAGTGCGGCAAAGCGCGCCGGCAGCGACAGGTCCAGCCGCGCCGCCATGTCGATCACCATCATCACATGCACGCCGGTGTCGATTTCCGGATGGTAATCGGCGCGCTGCGGCACGCCCCACAGGCGATCCAGTTCGGGCAGCAGCCGTTGCAGCGCGCCGCAGGCGCGCAGGGTTTCGAACATGCGCGAGGGCTGCGCTTCCATCAGGCCGTTGGCCAGTTCCTGCCAGACGCGCTCGGCCACCAGCGCATCGACTTCGCCGTTGGCCACCATCTGCTGCATCAGCACCAAGGTTTCGGGCGCCAGCGAAAAATCGTTAAAGCGCGCCGCGAAGCGCGCCACGCGCAGGATGCGCACCGGGTCTTCGGCAAAGGCTGGCGCGACGTGGCGCAGTATCCGTGCCGCCAGATCGCGCTGGCCGCCGTGGGGGTCGATCAGTGAGCCGTCCGGCGCGCGGGCAATCGCGTTGATCGTCAAATCGCGGCGGGCGAGATCGTCTTCGAGCGTGACCCCGGGGTCGGTGTGGAAGACGAAGCCGGCATAGCCCGGCGCGGTCTTGCGCTCGGTGCGGGCGAGGGCGTATTCCTCGTGGGTCTTGGGGTGGAGAAACACCGGGAAGTCGCGGCCGACGGGTTGGTAGCCCAGCGCCAGCATCTCATCCGGCGTGGCGCCGACGACCACCCAGTCGCGGTCCTTGACGGGCAGGCCGAGCAGTTCGTCACGGATGGCGCCACCGACGCAGTAAATTTGCATGGTGGCCATACCAGAGGGGATCAGGCTCGGAACAGGGCGTCGATTTTCGCCGCGCTATCAAAGTCGCGCGCCGAAAGGCCACCAACATCGTGGCTGCTCAGCGCCACCGTGCAGCGGTTGTAGCCGACTTCGAGATCCGGATGGTGGTCGCTGCGGTGCGCGATCCAGGCCACAGCATTCACGAAGGCCATGGTCTCGTGATAGTTGGCGAAACTGTATACCTTGACGATGCGGGCGGCATCGCGCGACCAGCCGTCCAGCATGGCGAGGCGGCTGGCGATATCGGTGTCGGAAAGGGCGGCAGTCCTTGGCATGATGGTATTAAAGATAACAGAATGTAAACCGGTCGGCATCGAACACGACTGCCAAATGGGCGCCGCGGTTCAGCGCGTAATCCCAGAATCCCTTGGTGGCGCAGCCGACGTGGCACTCGCTGACGCCGTTCGGCGATTCATAATCGCGCTCGCGGTCGTACCAGCTCAGCAGCATGGCGTCGTCGCCCAGATGTTGCCGGGCAATGACGTTGGCCAGTTCGAGCGCGGCGTTGAAATCGATGCCGAGTTCGGCGGTTTCCAGGTGAATGGTCTTCATGTCCTCTTAACAGGCAGCAAGATAGCCCGGCGCCACTGCTTCCAGCGGTTTGGCGGTGAGGCCGAAGGGCAGGGTGCAGCCGGCTGGACAAGTATTGGGCACGGACATCGAGCGTACATTGTCGCGCGTCATTGGACCGTTGGGCACGAACTCCATCGCCCACGCCTGCAGGTAGGACAGGCTCGTCGGCAGGCCGAGAATGGGGCGCGGGTGGCCGCTCACTTTGCCGGTATAGGCCACCAGTTCCTGCAGGGTGTAAATCTGCGGGCCGCACAGGGGGTAAGTCTGGCCGTGGCTGGCCGAGTTGGCGAGGCTGGCGACGATTGCCGAAACCACGTCCTCGACCCAGACCGGTTGAAAGCGGGCGTCGGGGCAGGCCAACGGCACGATGGGGGCGACCTTCAGCAGAGCGGCGAACAGGGTGAGGAAAGCGTCGCCGCGCCCAAAAATCACCGAAGGCTGGAAGATTGTCGCGGCGGGGAACGCCGCTTTCAGGGCAACTTCGCCGGCCCCCTTGGAGCGCAGATAATCGGATGGTGCGTCGGTGGCGGCAGCCAGTGCCGAGACATGCAGCAGGCGCGGTATGCCGGCAGAATTTCTGGCAGATGAGGCGGCACGCGCAATCTTCTGCGGCAGTTCGACATGGGTACGCTGGAAGTTGCCCCTGAGGATTCCAACCAGACTGATCACCGCATCCTGCCCGGCCATCAGGCGCGCCAGCGTTGCCTCGTCATGCACATCGGCTTCGACAACGCGCACCGTCGGCAGCACGGTAAGGTGCTTGGCGCGGTCGCGGCGACGCGTTGGCAAGGTCAGGAAAAAGTCGGCGCCGGCGAGACGGCGTGCCAGTGCGCTGCCGAGAAAACCTGTGCCACCGATAAGTAAAACATTCCTCACGGCAAAGTTTCCGCAGTGCCGTCGCCAAAGCCGCGCGCGCGAATCGTGCCCAGACGTGCGGTCAGCGAGGGCGCGGTCCCATTGGCCAGGGTGGCGTAGTTGATGGCGTTGGCCATCACTTTCTTGACATAGTCGCGCGTCTCGTTGAAGGGGATGGTTTCGGCGTAAATGGCGCCTTCGAGCGGTTGCTCGGCGCGCCACTTGCGTGCCCGGCCGGGGCCGGCGTTATAGGCGGCCGATGCGAGTACCGGGTGGTTGTCGAGGCTGTCCATCACCATCCGCATGTAGTTCGTGCCGAGAATTACGTTGATGTCCATGTCGGTGACGCGGCCGGGATGAAAGTCGTTCATGCCGATCTTTTTTGCCACCCATTTGGCGGTGGCCGGCATCAGTTGCATCAGTCCCTTGGCGCCGGCGCTCGACTTGGCGTCCATGATGAAGCGGCTTTCCTGGCGCATCAGGCCATATACCCAGTCCGGATCGAGGCCGACTTCACGCACCCGCGGTTCGACTTTGGCGTAAAAAGGCGTCGGATAGCGCCGGGCATAATCATGTTCGTTGCGCGTGCGGTCGGCTGTGCTGATGGCGCGATCGATCACCTCATGACTGCTCGCCATTTCGGCCGCTGCCAACAGCTGCCGGTCGTCGAGCCCTTTCAACGCCCAGTTCCATTCACGAATGCCTTCGATGCGCATCTCGGCGCGGATCAGCCCGATGCCACGCGCCAGGCCAGGGCGGCTGGCCGCCGCCGCCAGTTCTTCGGCGCTGGGTTGGGTTGCCCGGGGCGGCAACATGAAGGGGCGGCCGAGCGCCTCGCTGGCGAGAATGCCGTAAAAGCTGGGCTGACCGGCAATCCTTGCGTACAACGCTTGCGCCGCCTCCTGTTCGCGTGCCGCAGCATGGGCGCGGGCGCGCCAGTACAGCCATTCCGGCTGGCTGGCCAGGTTATCAGGCAAGGCCGAGACGGCACGTGTTACCGCCGGCCAGTTGCCGGAACGGAGGGCGGCGCGGATGCGCCAGGCATGTTGTTCCTCGTCCAGGGTTCCGCCCAGGGCGGCCGCCTTGTCGAACCAACCGGTTGCTTCGGACTGGTGACTCAGTGCGGCACGCAGGGCCAGCCTGCCCCAGACGAAGCCGCGCTCGGCTGCAGGAAAACGGCTCTCGATCTCCTGCCAGCGTGCCGCGGCTACCCGGGCATCGCTGCGGGCGACACGCTGCACCGCAAACATGACCAACTCACGGTCGCGCCGCGTCTCGGCATACTTCTCCGGCAAGCTGGCCAGATAGCGAGCCGGGTGGTCGGTGATGGCATCGACCGTGCGCCAGGGCAGGCTTTCAGTGGTCGGCAGCCAACCGGCGATGGTGCGCGCCTCTTTGATCTTGCCCAGGGCCAATTGATTGCGCAGGCGTTCCTGCAGGCCATCGACCGGCAACTCACCCGCAGCCGCCAGACGGGCCAATGGTGGCAGACAGGGTTCGGCAAGCGGGGCTGGTGACGCCAGCAAGGCGCGGGCCTCAGCCACCGCCGCGGTATCGCCAAGCCGCAAACGCACATCGATGCCGCGACAATTGGCTTCGGCATCCGGCCGCTCCAGCCGGGAATATTGAACGCTCGCTGCCGTCCATTCCTCCTTGCGGATCAACCACTTCAGCCAGTCGCCGCGGGCTTTTTCGGCCAAATAAGTGCCAGCCTGCTGATCGATGAATTCGGCCAGGCCCACGTCTGAGCCATCCTCAAGCTGCTGACTGAGCTTGAAATAGGTTGCCCACGGTGTCAGCGGATGAGTTTTGAGCTGCGCCACGGCGCGGGTCAGTTTTATCCGTTCACCCTTGACGAAAGCCTCACGCGCCGCCTGAAAGGCGGCATCCTCGGGATGAGCGGCCTGCGCCAGCCCCGGAAGGGGGAGCAGCAATCCCGGCAGGGTTAGCAACAAGAGAAGACCGATGTGCTTTTTATTCATAAAGATACCGCCTGAATCTAAAAAAACCGGCAAGTCTGCCGTTATACAAACGTAGGGAGGGTTTCGCTGCGTAATCCCCTGAACGAAATTCGGTACTACGCTGGCGTCACCATCTACACAACTTCAGATTAGCACAGGGTCCCATTTGCTCCATGGCCGATCAGCCCGACCAATCCGCTGCTTTTCGCGCTGCGCTGCGCCGCGAGAAAATTGCTGCTCGGCTCGCTTTGCCGGCAGAAAAACACGCTGCGGCCAGTACGCGCATCCTTGATCGCCTCACCTGCCTGTTGCAGCCCCGCCCCCCCGGCACCATCGGCTTTTGCTGGCCAGTGCGCGCCGAGGTGGACTGCCGGGCGCTGGTTGTTGAACTCATCGGTGCAGGCTGGCAGGCCGCCATGCCGACGGTAACGACCCGCGCCGCGCCAATGCAGTTTCGCGCCTGGTCGCCGGAGGCGCCGATGACTACCGATCCACACGGGATCCCGGTGCCACGGACGGAACGCTGCGTGATTCCCGATGTATTGCTGCTGCCCCTCGTCGCCTGCGATCCGAACGGTTACCGACTGGGCTACGGTGGCGGTTACTTTGACCGCACCCTTGCCGAAAATGTTCCCCGCCCGCTGGCAATCGGCGTCGGCTTCGAACTGGCCATCGTGCCCAACATTTATCCCGAGCCACACGACATCCCGCTCGACATCATCGTCACGGAGGCGATGGTGCGCATGGTGGAAACGGGTGGCACACCCTGCCGATCTATATCCTCCGTATGATGATGATTCTCTTCGGTCGCGGTGACATGATTCAGACATGAACTCTCCCGACAACTTTCCCCTGATTACCCTGCAACCGGTTTCCGATGCCGGACATTTCTGGGTCGCCCTCATGCTGGAGGCGGATGTTCCTCTCGACAGCACCATGCTGGCCCATGTGTTGGGCGACGACGCGCTTGCCGAAGCGCTCGACGATGCGGTGTCCTGCATCGCCGCCGTCGATCCGGCGCGGGTCGACCCGGCGCAGGTCGGGACCTTGCTGCCGCCGGGACGCCTGATACTGCGCATCCCGGTCGCGGCTGCCGCCGATCCCGGGCAACACGCTACGCTGGCCACCCTGCAGGAGGCCGGTCTGGTCCTGATGGCCACCGGTTTCCCGGAGCCCGGTGCGACACTGTTCCCAGGCGTCACCTCGCTCGCCGTCACCTGTCCGGGACGGGCCGTGCCGGCTGGTTTCGCCGACTGGTTGCGCAAGTTGCCCGGTCCGCATCTGGCCTTGGGCCCCACTGAAGACCTCTGCCCCGGCTTCTGCAAATTCCACTGGCGGGCCGAACATGATGAAGCGCAGCTCGCAGCCGCCACCAAGGGCGACACCACCTCGCGCAACCTGCTGCTCAAACTGCTGATCCTGGTCACCTCGGATGCCGACTCGGCGGAAATCGGCGACCTGATCAAACACGACCCGAATCTTGCCTATCATCTGCTGAAACTGGTGAACTCGCCGGCCTTTGCGCCCGACAGCAGGATTACCAGCTTTGCCCACGCCATCGTGCTGATGGGACGCCGCCAACTGCAGCGCTGGGTGCAACTGCTGCTCTATGCCAGACCGCCGGGCAGTACGGTGGCCAGCCCCTTGCTGCCGCGTGCCGCCCTGCGCGCCAGCCTGATGGAGGCGCTCGCCAAGTGTGCCCAGCTTTCCCGCGAACAGCAGGACCTGGCATTCATGACCGGGATGTTTTCGCTGCTTGAGGCATTGTTCGGCGTACCGATCGCCGAGATCATCGCTCCCCTCAATCTGGATAAAGGTGTGGTGCAGGCGCTGACTGCCGGTGAGGGAGGGTTCGGCGAGTTTCTGGCCACCGTCGTGGCCAGCGAAGGTCCGCCCTCGCCGGAGCTGGCCGCCAGGCTGCTTGGGCTTGGTATTGCGCATGAGGACTGGGCCGTTGCGCTGGCCGAAGCCGCCCGCTGGGCAGTGCTGGTGAGCCGGGAAGCCTAATGACCGCCGCCAATTTCGACCCCGTTACCCAGGCGCAGATTCTCGACCAGATTCACGAGTCGGTGATCACCATGGATCTCGCCGGCTATATCACCGGCTGGAACCGGGGTGCCGAGCAGTTGTTCGGTTACAGCAGTGCCGAAGCGGTTGGCCGACACATCCTGTTCCTCTACGCCGATCCGGATGCGGAGGATGACAGCGAAAGTTTTCACGACACCTTCCTCGAACATGGTGGCCGCGAACTGGAAGTGCGACGCCGCCGCAAATCCGGTGAAATATTCTGGGCCAGCCTGCAACTGTCGCTGATGCGCGACGCCAGCGGGCAACCGATCGGGTTGATTGGCTATCTGTCGGATATCACCGCGCGGATCGAGGCCGAAAAAACCATGCGCCTGCAGGCGCGCATCTTTGAGAACAGCGAAGAGAGCATCCTCATCACGGACATCGACCGGCGCATCCTCTCGGTCAACCCGGCCTTTTGCAAGATAACTGGGTATCAAGTGAGTGATGTCGTTGGTCAGCCACAGGAATTTCTGCGCTCTGACAAGCATCCGACCAGATTTTATGAAGACATCTGGGATCACGTCGATCGGGAAGGCAATTGGCAGGGCGAAGTCTGGAGCCGGCGCAAAAATGGCGAGGATTTCCCCGGCTGGGCCTCGATCAGTCTGGTGAAGAACCGCGACGGCCAGATCAGTCACTATTTCTCGATGTTCACCGACATCACGGAACGCAAGCGGGCTGAAGAGCGCATTCACTATCTCGCCTATTACGATGATCTGACCGGTCTGCCGAACCGCGCGTTACTGAACAAGCTGGTCGATCAGGCGCTTGTCGAGGCACGGCGCAATCGCCTGCACGGCGCCGTCCTGTTTGTAGACCTCAATCGCTTCAAGCCGATCAACGACACGCTGGGGCATGACGTTGGCGATCGCCTGCTCATACAGGTCGCCGAGCGCTTGCGCGAAGCCGTGCGTTCCGAGGACGTGGTGGCGCGCATGGGTGGCGACGAATTTGTGGTCGGCCTTTTCGACATCACGCGGCGCGAACATGCGGCGGTGGTCGCGCAGAAACTGCTGGCAGCACTCGACCCACCGTTCTGGGTGGATGAACATGAGCTCAAGGTCGGCGCTGCCATCGGTATCAGCATTTATCCGCGCGACGGCTTCGATACGGAATCGTTGCTGCGCATGGCCGACATCGCCATGTACCGCGCCAAGCAATCCGGGCAGGACGGCTATGCCTTCTACAGTCACGAGATGAACCGGCGCGCCCTGGATCGGCTGAAAACCGAATCCGGCCTGCGGCGTGGCCTCGAGCGTAATGAACTGCTGCTGCACTATCAGCCCAAGGTCGATATCGCCAGCGGCCGCATTGTCGGTGCCGAGGCGTTGGTGCGCTGGAACCATCCCGAGCGTGGTTTGGTGCCGCCCGGCGAATTCATCCCCATCGCCGAGGAATCGGGACTGATCATGCGCCTGTCAGCCTGGGTGCTGGATGAGGCGTTGCGTCAGGCACACGCCTGGCACGCTGCCGGTTTCGCGACGCTCAAGGTCGCCGTTAATCTTTCGGCGCGCGATTTTTCTCCCGGCCTCGCTGAACGGGTGGGGGCGCTGCTCACCAGCCACGGTGTGCCGCCAAACTGGCTCGAACTCGAAATCACCGAAGGCATGCTCACGCACAGCAACCCCGAGGTGATCACCATGATGGATGACATCGCGGCGCTCGGCGTCAGCCTCTCGCTCGATGATTTCGGCACCGGCTATTCGAGCCTGTCTTATCTCAAGCGTTTCCCCATAGATACCTTGAAGATCGATCGCTCCTTTGTTACCGGCATTCCCGACGACAGCAACGACTGCGCCATCGCCGGCGCCATTGTCAGCATGGCGCAGCGCCTTGGCCACCGGGTCATCGCCGAAGGTGTCGAGACGATAGAACAGCTCGACTTCCTCAGGAGCCTGGGTTGCCAGGAAATGCAAGGCTATTTCTTCTCGGCGCCCGTGCCGCCAGAAGAATTCACGGCCATGCTGCTGGAGGGCAAGGCGCTGGGGTGATTACAGTCCCGCCCCCCTTCGCCCCCCCTCGCGGGGGGTTCTTAACGGCTCGCTTCGCTCGCATATCACGGGGAGCTCCGATCAGATGCATGTGCGGGTTGCGGCTAGCGCCGCGTGCCGTCTCGCCTTGGGGCGGCCCGGCGGCGAGACTGCGTCATGACGCAGTCCCGCCAGCGCCGACTTTTCAAGCCGTTTTGCAGGCTTGTTCGATTCGTGCCAGTGCTGTGTCGAGCAGCGCGCGCTGCGTGCCGAAGTTGAGCCGCACATAACGGGCGTACTCGCGGCCCGGGCCGAAATCGACACCGTCAGACAGGCCCACGCCGGCTTTTTCGAAGAATGCCGCAGGGTGCTCGATGCCCATCTCGCGACAATCGATCCAGGCCAGAAAAGTCGCCTCGACGCGCGTCATCGACAGGCCGGGCAAGCCATTGATGACCTGTTCGACGCGCGCCGCATTGCTGCGCAGGGTGTCGAGCAATGTCGCCCGCCAGGCGGCGCCATGGCGATAGGCCGCTTCGCAGGCGGCGAGCCCCAGCACATTCACGTGCGGCACGATGCCGTGCGCGGCGGCGCGGAAGTTGCGCCGCAGTTCGGCATTCGGAATGATGGCGTAGGCACAGCCGAGCCCGGCAATGTTGAAGGTTTTTGACGGCGCCATCAGGGTGATGGTGCGTGCCGCGATTTCCGGCGACAGCGTGGCGAAGGGGCGATGCCGTCCGCTCAAGGTCAGATCGCAGTGAATCTCGTCCGAGCACACCACCAGATCGTGTTTTTCTGCGAGGGCGGCCAGTTGCCACAACTCATCCTCGCGCCAGGCGCGGCCCACCGGGTTGTGCGGATGGCACAGCAAGAACAGCCGCGCCGCCTTCATCACGGCATCGGTCGCGGCGAAATCCCAGGCCCAACCCGCATCGTCCTGGATCAGTGGCATGCTCAAAAGCTGCCGACCCGAATCCGCCGGCACGGAAAGGAACGGCGGATAGATCGGCGTTGCGGTGAACACGCCATCACCCGGCAGGCCGACGGAGCGGCACGCCAGATGTAACCCAGGCACCAGTCCGGGCAGCCAGACCAGCCAGTCAGGGTCGATGTCCCACTGGTACTCATGCGCGCAGTGCGCAACGACAGACTCGATCAGGGACGGCCAGGGGTGGCCGTAGCCAAACAGGCCGTCGGCAATCCGCTGCTGCAAGGCCTCGACCACGGCGGGCGCGACCGGGAAATCCATGTCCGCGATCCACAGTGGGATGACATCCCGACCGGCATATTTTCTCCAGCGCGTGGAATCTTGTGGCGCAATCACGCTGGTGCCGGCGATCGCGTGATTAGCGTGAAATAACATTGTAGTGTTTGCGAAGGGCCGCCCCGAGCAAACGCGGCGCGCGGCGAAGCCGCAACCCGCACCTGTGTCGGAAAGAGCGCCCCGTGACAGACGAGCGCAGCGACAACAAGCGACTCAGTCGCGCAGTTGCGGCGTAGGCTAATGCCGGCAAAGCCGGCGTTAAGCCGCGTAGCGGCGGCCGAAGGCAAAAAACAGTCACCCCCCCCCGCGAGGTGGGTAAAGGGGGGCGGGCCACTTTCATGATCGGGGGCGGAGCCAACGCATCATGAAGGTTAGCCAAGGAACAACCTGTAGGCCGGATTTTTTGATTCATCCCAGTGGCGGTAGCCCAGATTTTTGAGGAAGGCGCGGAATTCCTTCATCTCTTTGGGCGGCACCTGCATGCCGACGAGGACGCGGCCCGTGTCGGCGCCGTGGTTGCGGTAGTGGAACAGGCTGATGTTCCAGCCCGAACTCATCTTGTTGAGGAAGTTCATCAGCGCGCCGGGGCGTTCGGGGAACTCGAAACGGTAGATCAACTCATTCTTCACCTGCGGCGCATGCCCGCCGACCAGATGGCGGATGTGCAGCTTGGCCATTTCGTCGTCGGTCAGGTCAAGCGTGGCGTAACCGTGCTTTTGCAACTGCTCGACCAGTTTGGTCGACTCGGTGCGGTTAGCGACTTGCATGCCGACGAAGACATGGGCCTCGCCAGAGTCATGGTAACGATAGTTGAACTCGGTGATATTACGGCCGCCGACCAGAGCGACGAATTGCTTGTAGCTGCCGGGTTTCTCCGGCAGGGTGACGGCAAACACCGCCTCGCGGCGTTCGCCGACCTCGGCGCGTTCGGCGACGAAGCGCAGCCGGTCGAAGTTCATGTTGGCGCCGGACGCCACCGCCACCAGCGTCTTGCCCGTGGCCTTGTGGCGTCTTGCCCATTCCTTGGCGCCAGCAATCGCCAGCGCGCCGGCCGGCTCGAGAATCGAGCGCGTGTCCTCGAAAACATCCTTGATTGCGGCGCAGATGGTATCGGTATCGACCAGCACCATTTCGTCGACCAGCTCGCGACACAGGCGGAAGGTTTCCTCGCCGACCTGCCTGACTGCCGCGCCATCGGCGAACAGGCCGACGGTATCCAGCCGCACGCGGCGACCGGCCTGGAGCGACCGATACATGGCATCGGCATCGGTCGCCTCGACGCCGATGATCCGGGTTTCCGGTCGCAGGCGCTTGATGTAGGCCGCCACGCCGGCAATCAACCCGCCGCCGCCGACGCAGCAGAACACCGCGTCGATGGGGTCGGGGTGCTGGCGCAGGATTTCCATGCCGATGGTACCCTGCCCGGCGATGACGTCCGGGTCGTCGAAGGGATGGACAAAGGTGAGCTTGTGCTTTTTCTCCAGCACCAGTGCATGGGCATGGGCGGCATCGTAGGCGTCGCCGATCAGCACCACCTCGCCGCCACGCTTTTTCACCGCGTCGATCTTGATCTGCGGCGTGGTGGTGGGCATCACGATCACCGCGCGAATACCGAGTTTTTGCGCCGCCAGCGCCACGCCCTGTGCATGGTTGCCGGCCGAAGCGCAGATCACGCCGCGCTTCCGTTGCGCTGGCGTCAGATGGGCAATCTTGTTGTAGGCGCCGCGCAGCTTGAAGCTGAACACCGGCTGCATATCCTCGCGCTTGAGCAAGATGCGGTTGTTGCTGCGGGCGGAAAGCAGGGGCGCCAGCTCAAGCGGGGTTTCGATCGCTACATCGTAAACGCGGGCGTTGAGGATTTTTTCAAGGTAATCCATGACAGGAACAGACATCCATAAAGGCCGCAAGGTTACCATGCGGCATGGACCTTATCGCCACCCCCGAAGCCGGCCTGCTGGGCCTGTTTCTCGCCAGCTTCCTTGCCGCGACGCTGTTGCCCGGCGGTTCAGAGGTGGCGCTGGTCGCCTTTCTGACGGTGCACCCCGAACAATCCATCGCCGCCCTGCTGCTGGCGACGCTCGGTAATACGCTGGGCGGGTTGACCACCTATGGCATGGGGCGGCTGATTCCGTTCAAAGTCGGTACTGACGGTACGGCGAATTTCTCCGGCCGTCACGCCGCCATGCTCTATCGCTGGGGGCCGGCGGCACTCTTGTTGTCCTGGGCGCCGCTGGTGGGCGATGCCTTGTGTGCCGCCGCCGGCTGGCTGCGGCTGCCGCTGCTGCCCTGTGTACTGTGGATGGCCGCGGGCAAGGCGGCGCGTTACGGGGTGCTTGCCGCGCTGACCCTTTACTTCAACGGGTCGTGATGGTCACCGGCCGCAGGCCGTAGAAATCAGAGCGCTTGTCCAGCAGTGGGATGGTGGTGCCCTTGAGCCGGTTTTCATCGAGCAGGCCGAGATCGACGTCGGCCACCACGATCTGCTCCTCGTTGATGACGCCTTCAGCCGCGATGCCATCGCGGGCAAAGGGAAAGTCGGACGGCGTGATGATCGAGGCCTGGCCGTAGTGCAGGCGCAGGCCGGCCACCGGCAGGTTGCCGACCGTGCTGGTCATGGCGACATAGACCTGATTCTCGATGGCACGCGCGTGGCAGCAGTAACGCACGCGCAGAAAACCCTGGCGATCGTCGGTGCAGGACGGCACGAAGATGATCTCGGCGCCTTCCTCGGCAACGCGGCGGGCGAGTTCGGGAAACTCGATGTCGTAGCAGATCAGGATGGCGATTTTGGCGTGCGGCGTCTGGAATACCTTGAGCACGTCACCTTGATCGGTGTTCCATTTCTCCTTTTCCCAGCGCGTGCGATGAATCTTGTCTTGGGTGTGGATTTCGCCGGACGGCGTGAACAGGAAAGAGGTATTGACCAGTTTGCCGTCGCGCAGGTTGGGATGGGTGCCGCCGATCAGGAAATAGCCATGCCGCATGGCGTAGCCGCGCAACAGCTCGGTGTAGCGTTCGGTAAACCCGCTCAGTTCGCGGACCGCGCTGCCGATGTTGTCGTTGTCCATGAAGGACAGGAGTTGCGTGGTGAACAGTTCCGGCAGCAGCACATAGTGGGGCTCGTAATCGGCGGCGGCGTTGAGGACGAAGTTGACCTGCGCCTCGAAGCCTTCCCAGTCGGCAATGTGGCGCAATTTGTATTGCACTGCGACGATGCGGGCTCTCATGGCGAATCCTTTTTCGGTAATTGGGTGGGGCGCGACTGGTCGTAGTCCCGATTGAGCCAGACGATCAATGCGGCATTGCCGATCGACTCGGGATCGGTGGGCAGATAGCCATGCAGGATGCCGCAGTAGTCGAAGCCCTGATTGAGCTGGAAGCGCAGCACCGGGTCGTAGATATCGCCCCAGATCACGCGCCGGGCATATTCCTCCGGCGCCATGTGGTTGGCATGTTCCTGGTAGCCGGGCAGCCGGCCGCCGGCGATGATGCGCTTGAGGTTCATGGCCCGGCACAGTTTGCGGCGGGCATCATAGAGCGCATGGCCGATGCCCTGGCCTTGGCAGTCAGGATCGACGCAAACCTCGGCACCGTAGAGCGTGCGGCCGCTCATATCGTGGGTATCAAAGTGACCGTCGTTGGTCACACTGTCCCAAGTGTGGTGCAGGCTATAGTCATCCCACAGTACCACCAGCGAGATGGCAATGCCGACCAGTCGGCCATCCAGTTCGGCGACGAATTGCCCTTCGGGAAAATGGCTGAGCAGACTCTCGAATTGCTCTTGCCGAAACGCCGGAATGGCGTTGTATACCCGCCGCTGCAGGTCGGTGGCAGCGGCGATGTCGTCATGGGTCAGGTTGCGAATGGTCAGCATCGTGTTCTGGTTTCCAGTGGCTGCAGCCCCGATGATAAAGCGAATGCGGCACAAACCGGATGGTTGCCCGTCCGGTCAAGGCCTCTGCGGTAGTGAAAAACCTGCAGGCCTCAGTTCAGCTTTTTCCCCGGCGGACGGTGCAAAGTCACTTCGGCGCTTTGGCGGGGCTCATCGGTGTAGTAAGGCTTTTCATTGATATTGAGGCCGGCCTCGCGCGCCAGTTCGGTCTCGCGCTCGGCGATCAGGCCGAACAGGTCGCGAATCGAATGGACGGTGCTTTCCTGGAACGGATGCGGCATGCCCGGCTCGGGCGTGGCGTCCTTGACGATGTTGCCCAGCACCGTGCGCAAGACGCGCAGGATGCGCTGCTCTTTCGAGATATCTTTTTCGGTCATTTGTTGCTCCGTTTTAAGGGTTGTGGATAGCAAAGACGTCCACGGCGTTTCTTCTATTGGGGGAATGGCGAAGCTTACTGCAATCTCACTGATCGATAGCCAGGATAGGGAATTATCCCTATTCCGATGCATGTTTCTTCCAATTTTCACGGAACCCGGGACGACATAAGCTGCGTCCGTCCTCACAAAACGGAGCTTTGCATGAACGCTCAACCCGATCTTTCCCGGCGTACCTTCTTTTTGGCCCTGCCGGCCGTTACCGCCGGCCTGGCGGTTCCCGCAAGGGCTGCCGAACCGGCGGGCCCGCATTGGGCCATGCTGGTCGATACCCGTCGCTGTATCGCCTGCCAGGCCTGCACCATCGGCTGTGCAATAGAAAACGCCTCGCCCGAGGGTCAATTCCGCACCGTGGTCGCAACCTATGCCGTGACCACCGAAACCGGCCAAACCGGCCTGGCCGTCGTGCCGCGTCTGTGCAATCACTGCGAGCAGCCTCCCTGCATCCCCGTCTGTCCGGTGGGTGCCACCTTCAAGCGCAAGGATGGCATCGTCGTGGTCGACGGCGAGCGCTGCGTCGGCTGCGCCTATTGCGTTCAGGCTTGTCCCTATGACGCCCGCTTCATCAACCACCGGACGGGCAAGGCCGACAAGTGTACTTTCTGCAGCCATCGGGTCGAAGCCGGGCTGCTGCCGGCCTGTGTCGAAACCTGTGTCGGCGGCGCACGCATTTTCGGCGACATCAATAACCCGGTCAGCGAAATCAGTCGCCAGCTCAAGGTCGCCGATGGCAAAACGCGGGTGCTCAAGCCGGAGGCCGGCACCACGCCGCGCGTCTTTTACATTGGTCTGGAAGAGCAGCTGGACGGCCGCGTCGACGGTGCGTCCGCCGCCAACATGATGTGGCAGCCGGGCCACCAGGGGGGATGAACATGAACACTACCGTTGAAGTACTGGGTTTTGCCAGCGATCTGGGCTGGCAGTTGTGGGCCGTGCAGTATTTTTTCCTGATCGGCATTTCCACCGCCGCTTTCTTCCTTTCCCTGCCGGGCATGGTTTGGCGCCTGCCCCAATGGCGCGGCGTTTCCCGGCGCGCCTTGCTGGTTGCCCTGGTTTGTGGCCTGACGGCGCCCGTCGCGCTGCTCGCCGACCTGCACCAGCCGGGGCGCTTCCTTAATTTTTATCTGCATTCCAATTTTGGTTCGTGGATGGCCTGGGGCGCGTACTTCATCCCCCTTTACCTGCTTGGTCTGTTGCTCTACGCATGGTTATCGTTGCGCCCCTTAATGGCCGCTCTGGCTGAACGCGGCGAACGCTTGGCCGGGTTTTATCGCACGCTGGCCTATGGCGGGCATGACAACGCTGGCGCCATCCGTACGGCAGCGATTGTGGCCGCCTTGGGTGCGATGCTGGTTCTGCTCTACACGGGGATGGAGACCATGGTGGTACGCGCCCGTCCCCTGTGGCATACCCCGCTGCTCCCCGTGCTGTTTGCCGTCACCGCTTTTGCGGGAGGCTTGGGCATGACCGGCCTGTTCGAGGCGCTCGCCGGGAAGACGCGCTCTGCGCCGTTGCTCAATCGCTGGCAGGAACTCAGCCAGTGGGCAAGTCTGGCTACGCTGTCCGCCTGGACCTTGTGGGTCCTGACCGGTTCCGCGGAAGCGGCAAATGGAACGCTTGGTGCCATGCGCGGCTCGTCGGGCTGGCTGCTGACCATTGCTGCGTTGTTTGCTACGACTGTGCTGGCACTCTGGTTGGCACGCACCCGCCGCGATGCGCTGATAGCGCCTGCATTGCTGGCTTTGCTGGGAGCCTGGCTGGTGCGCTGGACCATAGTTCTGGGTGGTCAAAGCATGCCAAAAATGGGCGCGACATCCCATGCCTACTTTCTTAGCCTGACCGCGGACAACCTGCTCAGCATCATGGGTACCACAGGTCTGTGTCTTGCACTTTACATCGCCTTAACCAGCCTTGTTCCCTGGGATGACCAGGCGGAAGCCTGAGGAGATCAATCATGAAAATCAGTAAACAACGTCGTCAGCTTGTCGCCATCGGCGGACTTGCCGCCTTCGCCGCCGGCTATGCCGAAACCGGTGGCCGCATGGTGGGAAAACTCCTGGGCCGCGATACTCCCAAACACAAAACTGCTGGCGATGCGCCAGCGCCGGAATTCAGTGTCAGCCGTCAGGGCGAACTCGAAATCAATCCGGCCCAGCAGGTCAGCTACACCACCTGCCTCGGTTGCACCACCATGTGCGGGGTGCGGGTGCGCATCGACAGGGCTTCCGGCAAGGTATTGCGGGTTGCCGGCAACCCTTACAGTCCGCTCTCCACCGATCCGCATCTGCCAATGAAGGCCAGCGTGCGGGAGAGCTTCATCGCCATTTCCGCCCTTAACGGCAAGGGTCTGGGGGGGCGCTCCACCGTCTGCGGGCGTGGCAATGCGGTAGCCCAGCAAATGGATTCCCCCTACCGGGTGCTGACACCGCTGAAGCGTGTCGGCCCCCGCAACGGTGGGCAATGGCAACCCATTTCTTTTGAACAACTGGTGAAAGAAGTGGTGGCTGGTGGCAACCTGTTCGGCGAAGGTGTCGTCGAGGGTCTCGGTTCGCTGCGCGACCTGAAAACCCCAATCGACGCGGACAAGCCGGAACTCGGACCACGCACCAATCAAGTTGCCGTGCTCTCCAGCGTGAATGACGGTCGTGACAGTTTCGCCCGCCGCTTTTTCCAGAAGTCTTACGGTACACAAAATTTCTTCGGCCACGGTTCCTACTGCGGCGGGTCTTACCGTTCCGGCGCTGGCGCTCTCTTTGGGGATATGAAGAAGATGCCCCACGGCAAGCCGGACATCGCCAACGCCGAATTCGTGCTGTTTGTCGGTACTGCTCCCGGCCAGGCCGGCAACCCCTTCAAGCGACAAGGTGCGCTGCTGGCCAAGGCGCGCACTCAAGGCAAGCTTTCCTATGTGGTGGTCGATCCGATTTTGACGCATGCCGACAACCGTGCCAGCGCCGATCGGGGTCGCTGGTTGCCGATCCGTCCGGGTACCGATGGCGCCCTGGCCATGGCAATCATTCGCTGGCTGTTTGAAAATGAACGCATCGACAGCCGCTACCTGAGCTTTCCTAACGAAGCCCTTGCCCGGCAGGGCGGGGAGCCGTCGTTCTCAAATGCCACCCATCTGGTCGTCGTCGAGCCCAAGCATCCGCGCGAAAGCCGCATGTTGCGCGCCTCGGATCTTGGCGCCGCAATTGCGGAAGAGCAGCGCTACAAGGAGGGTGATGCCTTCGTCTGTCTCGACGCAGCCGGCAAACCGGCGTTTCACGACAAGGCCAAGGGGCCGGCACAACTGTTCGTCGATACTGTGCTGGTTGTGGGCGGACAAGAGGTCCGGGTCAAGTCATCCCTGCTGCTGCTGCGCGAGGAAGCGATGCGCCTTGAACTGCCGGCGTATGCCGACGCCTGCGGTATAGCGGCCGACACCCTGGCTGCCCTGGCGAAAGAGCTTTCCTCCCACGGCAAACTCGCTTCCGTCATCGCCCATGGCGGCATGATGAGCGGCAGCGGTTTCTACAACGCCTATGCCCTGATGAGCATCAATACGCTGATCGGCAACATCAACTGGAAAGGCGGATTGGTCGCCAATGGCGGCGGGTTCAAGTATGACGGCGAAGGGCCGCGCTACAACCTGGAGACCTTTCCGGGCATGGTCAAACCGAGCGGAACGCCGCTCGGCCGCAACATCCCTTACGAAAAGACCTCCGAGTTTGCCGCGCGCAAGGCCGAAGGCAAGCCCTATCCGGCAGCGGCCCCCTGGTTCCCCAATGCCCCCGGACTGACCACCGAACTCCTGCCGGGCGGGATCAACGGCTACCCTTATCACCTGAAGGCGCTGATCCTCTGGTCGTCCAACCCGCTCTACGGCATCGCCGGGCTGCGGACGAAGATCGGCAAGGACCTGGCCGACCCAAAAAAACTGCCTTTGATCATCTCGGTCGACCCATTCATCAACGAGAGCAATGCCTATGCAGATTACATCGTGCCGGATTCGCTCATGTACGAGAGCTGGGGCTGGGTCGCCGCATGGAACGGCGTGCCGACCAAGGCAATGGGCGCCCGTTGGCCGGTAATCGAGCCGAAGGCGAGCAAAACGCCAGAAGGTCTAGCGATTGGCATGGAAACCTTTTTCATTGCCTTGGCAAGGGAAATGAATCTGCCGGGTTTCGGCGAGGATGCGCTACGCGACACCGAGGGCAATGGCTATCCTCTGAACGGGCCGGAAGACTGGTATTTGCGCGCCGGCGCCAACATCGCCTGGCAGGGCAAGGAACCGGTCGCCGATGCCACTGAGGAAGACGTGATTCTCTCCGGGGTTGAGCGTCTGCGGCCCTTGCTGGAGAAAACGCTAAAGCCGGAAGAGGTTGCCAAGGTTGCCTTCCTGCTCAGTCGCGGCGGCCGCTACCAACCCGGCAAGGATGCCTACGACGAAGACAATGCCGAGTGGATGCGTAACCCGCTGAAATTCATGTCCCACCTGTGGAACGAAAATGTCGGTGCTTCGAAAAACAGCCTGTCAGGCAAGCGCAATCGCGGCTGCGGCAGCTGGATCGAGCCTGCGTTCGCCGATGGCACGCCGGTGCGGAAGATTTACCCGGTTGAACAATGGCCCCTGCTACTGGTCAGCTACAAATCTGCGCTGCAGAATTCGTACTCGATTGGCGCCACCCGCCTGCTTGGAGTGCATCCGGAAAATCCGGTGCTGATCCACCCGGACGATGCGCGCCGCCTGAATCTGGTAATGGGCGACCTGGCAGAAATTACCACGCCCGGCGGCAGCCTGAAGGCGCGCATCATGGTCCATGCCGGCATCATCCCTGGTGTGGCCGCCTTCGAACACGGTTTCGGCCACCGCGAACTGGGCGCGCGCGCTCATCGCATCGGCAGTAATCGACAGCCCGAGGATAAGCGCTTGGCGGCTGGCGTTAACCTGAATGACATCGGCCTCATGGATCCGACCCGGCCCGACAAGGCCCCCTGGGTTGACGCCATCTCCGGTGCCACAGTGCGCAATGGCCTGCCGGCAAAAATCCGGCGGATGTGAAGGGTGCTGAGCTAGTCCAGAGCAGCCGGATCGGCCCGCAGCATTAGGCGGGCCAATTCTGCTGCGGATGAAACCCCGGCCTTTTCCATGACATGCTGGCGGTGGATGTGTACGGTCTTTTCGCTGATCCCGAGCTCGGCGGCGATCAGTTTGTTGGGCAGTCCGCGCGCCACCAGGCGAGCGACTTCCTGCTCACGCGGGGAAAGACTAGTCAGCGCAGCTCCGGCAGCATCGCGCTTCTGTGCCTGGCCCAAGGCTTCGGCAGCGCACCGGATGGCGGCCGCCACGGCATCCAGCACCATCTGATCCTTGAACGGTTTTTCGATGAAGTCGCTGGCGCCCGATTTCATCGCCTGAACCGCCAGCGACACGTCGGCATGTCCGGTCATGAAAATGATCGGTAGCTGGATGCCGCGTTCGCGCAACACCTGCTGCAGTTCCAGACCGCTCATGGCCTGCATGCGTATGTCAAGCAGCAGACAGCAAGGCAGTGTGGGCAACTCCGCAGTTTCAAGGAACTCCTCGGCAGAGGCATATAAGCTGACCTTCCAGCCAACCGATTCGAGCAGGAAGCGCAGTGATCGGCGCAGGCCGGAATCATCCTCAACGACGTGAACCAGGCACTGGTCAGGCAGATTGATCATGGCAAGGTAATGAGAAGGAAAAACACATGCCGGGGCCATCCGCATTAGGCGCGGCCCACAACCGGCCGCCGTGGGCCTCGATGATGGTCTTGCAGATGGGCAATCCGAGTCCAAGGCCATCGGGCTTGGTGGTAAAAAAAGGCTCGAACAAATGTGCTTGCTGGGCTGGGTCGAGTCCGCTGCCGCGGTCGATGACGTGCACCAGCAGGCGGGTCTCGGCCGTTTCGATGACGATCTGGATGCCGCGCCGCGCGGCCGACAGTTCACGGCCGGCATCGAGCGCATTCTTGATCAAATTGAGCAACACCTGTTGAATCTGCGGACCGTCCGCCAATGCCTGGCAAGTTCCGGTCACCTTGTTGTCGATGGTGATTCCCGGCGGGCGATCCAGCATGCCGAGAATGAGCCGGCGGGCTTCTTCTGCGATTGCCACCAGATCTATCGGGTCGCGCACCGCAGCGCGTTTTTTCACGAAATGACGAATGCGCTGGACGATGCCGCCGGCCCGCTCGGATTCATTGACAATTTCGCTGCAGGCCTCGGTTAGCGCTGCGGGGGTCAGGTTCCCGCCGGACTGCCGCAACAGTACGCTGCGGGCGTAGTTGCCGATGGTGGCGAGAGGCTGGTTGATTTCGTGTGCCAGATTGCCGGAAAGTTCGCCCAGCACGGACAGCCGGGAAAGGTGCTCCATCTGTTCCTGGCTTTCACGCATGCGCGCCTCCGCCAGTTCGCGAGCGTGCAGTGAATCCCGCAACTCGGCGGTCCGGCGGTGAACCAGGTGCTCCACCCGGACGGTGTGAATGATCCAGGCCATCAGCAGGGCAAACGCACCCAGCAGCCATGGCCAGAAGCGGCGGATCAGACCCTCGGGAGTGATTTCCCTGAGGTAGGCGTAGGGGCCAATGCGCAAGTCACGGTAAAGGTCGTGAACCGGCTGGTAGTCGGCCGGCACGGACCAGCTCATTTTGCCCTCCCCCTCCGGCATGGCCAGCAGCGCCCGGGCAACGGCCTTGGCCAGTGCCGGATCGGTCTGTCGGGTTACGGCGATGGGCCAGTCAGGGTACAAGGGAGTCGACAGGGCGCAGGCCAGACCGCCCTCTTGCCGAGGCGAAAGCACCCGAAAATCTTCCAGCCGAAGTTGTCCCTGGTGGGCCATTTGCTCGGGCAGGCAGGCACGAACAATCCCCGCATCAACGCGACCGTGCTTCACCGCATCGATGATTTTTGTCATCGGCAAACCGACAAAGACAGTCTCCTTGATGTCTGCTTCCGGGTCGATGCCAAGCCGCAACAATTCCCGGGCCGCAGCCAGATAGCCGCCAAACGCTTCCGGTGCAACCGCGGCAATTCGCTTGCCGGCCAGATCGGAAAGTTCGTGCAGATCCTGGCGACTCGCCCGGACAATCACCGCCGAGCCGAGTGCCTGGGACGCCGAGACTGCTTGTGGAGAGATCAATGTGGCGATGCGGCTAAGACCGAACTCAGCCTCCATCGTGACGTAGTAGCCCGGGTTGGTGATCACCAGATCAACGCGCTGTTCGGTAATGGCTTGCCGCAGCCCCGCCACGTCATAGTTGTCCAGCCGAAAACGATGGCCTGGTACGGCATCATTCAAATAGGCAATGACCGGTGACCAATCGGATATGGCAGCCCGCTCACCCTGATAGGCAAACACCCCGATAGCAATCTCTCTTCCAGTTGCACCAACCGAAGAAAGAAAGAATACCGAGGTGAGGCTGAAGATGAACCTCAGTCCCCATGAGCGCAGAACAGCAGAGAGTCGCATAGGCCCGGCAAGTATATACAGACAGGGGTGGCAGCCCGGACCTCAAGCAGGGTTTTTGCCCCGGCCCGTGAGGGCCGGGCGTCTGTCAGGCACCGCACTTGCTTCGTCGAATATGTAGTTTCAATCCTCGCCCGGCCCGTGAGGGCCGGGCGTCCACCAATAAGGCCACAACGACCCCGATCATTACCTGTTTCAATCCTCGCCCGGCCCGTGAGGGCCGGGCGTCCTGATCTCCGGCGAACAAGCCGCGCAGCTCACCATCGTTTCAATCCTCGCCCGGCCCGTGAGGGCCGGGCGTCTGAAGCCCAAGTACAAATCACGCACGCTCTGGCTGTTTCAATCCTCGCCCGGCCCGTGAGGGCCGGGCGTCGCTGCGCTGGCCGACAGCGCCGCGACTGACAAGGAGTTTCAATCCTCGCCCGGCCCGTGAGGGCCGGGCGTCTCCTGTGGAATGACGTGTTAGCGGGCTGGTTGAACGTTTCAATCCTCGCCCGGCCCGTGAGGGCCGGGCGTCGCGCAACGACCAGCACGCCAGCATCGCCGGCTATGTTTCAATCCTCGCCCGGCCCGTGAGGGCCGGGCGTCTCGATGAAGGCCGCGAGGTGCGGATTTCGTGATGCAGTTTCAATCCTCGCCCGGCCCGTGAGGGCCGGGCGTCCCTGACGCCGCGTGACCTGTACCTAATCAGTGAGGTTTCAATCCTCGCCCGGCCCGTGAGGGCCGGGCGTCCGCCTTGTAGATGTTATTGGCGCGCAGGGTGACGGTTTCAATCCTCGCCCGGCCCGTGAGGGCCGGGCGTCCACGCTGCTGGTGCGCGCCGATGGCGCTGAATACGTTTCAATCCTCGCCCGGCCCGTGAGGGCCGGGCGTCAGTCGACGTTCAGCGGCTTCACCGGCATTGCGTTGTTTCAATCCTCGCCCGGCCCGTGAGGGCCGGGCGTCCTGTCCTGCGGCTGAGTTTGTCGCGTGGTGGTGGAAGTTTCAATCCTCGCCCGGCCCGTGAGGGCCGGGCGTCTCGCGCCGATGGCGACGACCGTCACCCGCAGTATGTTTCAATCCTCGCCCGGCCCGTGAGGGCCGGGCGTCAGTTCGCGTGCTGACTGTTGAATCATTGAGATTTTTCCGATCCTTTGCGCGAACGTACTACTACCGCGCTGCAGCGAGGCGTGGCTGATTCTGCCTTGATACAATTTCGAACGCAAAATCAAGCATTTCCCGGTAGCGCGAACCGCGCAGCAATTTTCGATCACTTGGGTTCCGCGCGTCATATCACCAGTGGCCCTTCAAAATCCACCGCTTTGAATTTGCCGTGCTCCTTGACGTGTAGTTCAACAGGTTCCGTCAGGCGATAAAAACGCAAACAATCTTCACCGAGGTTGATTTCGGTGAGCAGTCTGCGCTCCAGTTCCTCATATTGCGCCAGTGTTACGCGGCACTCGAACACCGACTTTTGCACGCGCTGCCCCGTGCTCTCGCATACGCGCGCCACGCGCCGCAGACGCTTACGGCCGGCGGCGGTTTCGGTGGAAACATCGTAGCTGACGATGACCAGCATGGTTACTTTGGGCAAAAAGGCAGGTAGGTTTCGACATCGCCGCGCACCGTGCGTGCCAGCAGACGTGCCTGCACGAAGGGCGCGAGGCCCAGAGCGACGCTTGTTTCGAGCAGCGGATGCGTCAGCGTTTCCTGTTTGCGTTCCTGATACGCGGTAACGACCGCTTTGCGCGCATCGTCTTTGAGCGTTACCGCACCACCAGGGCGGTCGATAAAATCCGCGCCCTTGATCTGTTTCCGGTTGATGAGCGTAAGCGCCAGACGATCGGCCAGCAGGGGACGAAATTCTTCCATCAGGTCGAGCGCCAGCGCGGCGCGTCCTGGTCGCACGGCGTGCAGAAAGCCGATCTGTGGATCGAGACCGACGCTTTCCACCGCTGAACGGACATCGTTCATCAGCATGGCATAAAGGAAGGACAGCAGCGCATTCATGCGGTCCAGCGGCGGACGGCGGGTGCGGCCATTCATCGTGAAGTCGGCGCGGGCGTCGGGCCGCACGATGAGCCGCAGCGCGACAAAATAACGCTTGGCGGCATCGCCTTCGATGCCGCGCACGGCGTCCAGATCAGGCGCATGCTCCAGCCGCGCCAGCGCACGGGCGAGTTCATCGGCAGTGGCGATCAGCGCGGCGTTGTCTTCCTCACGGCCATTTTCACGCGCGCCACGCAGCAGCACCTGCCGACAATTCTTCAGCTTGCCGGCGATGCAGGATTTCGCCACCGCCACGCAAAAATCGGCGCTGGTGACACGGCGGTATTGGGCTTGACGCAGCAAGACATTGCCGGAAACGGGGCCCTCGAGGCGGGCCTTGAAACGACCATGCCCATCGAGCAGCACCAGGCTCTGGCCCTCCTCGGCCAGCCGGTGCATGAGGATGGGTGAGATCATGACATGGCCGAAGCAGACCACCGACGACAGATGATGCAGCGGAACACGCAGCCGCGTCTCGTGTTCGATCTCGATGCGCAGGGTGTTGTTGTCGAGGTGCAGGTAGCTTTCAGGCTGGGTGACGTAGAGGGTGTTGAGCAACTGCATGGGATCAAGCCTCGCTGTCGAACAGGCCGGCTGCCACCACCCGGACTGCGGGCTGGCAGAAATCGGCAAGCGAGCATTTGTCGCAGCGTTTGTCAAAAGTCGGCGCTGGCAGGACGGCGCCATCGAGCAGCGCGCGCACGGCGATGGTCGCCTCCTCCACCCGCCGACGCAATGCGGTATCGATTACCACGTCGCGCCGCCGTTTCGACGTCGCGTAGAACAACGCACCGGCAGGAACAGCCTTGCCGGTCATCTCTTCCAGGCACATGGCTTGGGCGGCCAATTGCAGATCATCGCAAGAAGCAATCCACGCCGCCTTGTTGCGGTTGCCATGCTTGTATTCGACCGGATAGGGTGTGCCGTCGGCCTCGAACTCGACGATGTCCGCCTTGCCGATGAGACCGAGTCGGTCGTTCCAGATCGGCAAGGCGTGCTCGACGCGCAGCCCGGCGCGCGTTTCCACGCCGGGCTGGTCGACTCGGTGATGTGCCGCCTGGCCACGCAGGGTATAAAGATTCTCGGCGAACACCTGCTCGACATGGATCAGCGCGCACTGGCGCGGGCAGTAGCACCAGTGCTGGAGGGCGGAGAGGGGAATGGGGTCGGCCGGGTCGGTCACGTGCTCGATCCCTCGCCGCCCAGTTCGCGCTCGATCTGCTCGATGCTCGGCAGGCTGGTCCGCAGCTCGGCGGGCAGTGCCGCGACGAGCTGGTATTCGGCCACGCCGATCGGCTTGTTGGAATCGCGCAGCGCATATTCCGCAACCACCCGGTTCTGGCTCTTGCAGAGCAACAGGCCGATGGTGGGATTGTCCTGCTCCGATTTCACCTGGGAATCAACCGCGCTCAGGTAGAAATTCAATTGCCCCGCGTGCTCCGGCTTGAACGGGCCGGCCTTGAGTTCGATCACCACATAGCAGCGCAGCTTGAGGTGATAAAACAGCAGGTCGATGAAAAAATCGTCGCCGCCCACCTCGATAGGCACCTGCCGCCCGACGTAGGCGAAGCCAGCGCCCAATTCGAGCAGGAAGCGCGTGATGTGCTCGACGATGGCGGATTCGATGGCACGTTCGTCAGCCTCGTTGCCGACGCCGAGAAAGTCGAACAGGTAGGGGTCTTTCAGGGTGTCGCGGGCCAAGTCGGACTGCGGCGCAGGCAGATTCAGCTCAAAGTTGGTGACGGCCTTGCCCTCCCGCTCCAGCAGCCGCGTTTCGATGTGGATGTTCAGCACGTTGCGCGACCAGCCATGCCGGATGGCGCGCTGCGCATAGGCCAGGCGCAACTGTGAATCCTTCAGCCGGGTCAGCAGCACCAGATTGTGGCCCCAGGGCAATTGTCCAACAGCCTGTTGGACAATTTCGGCATCGGGCCAGGCCTCGGCAAAGGCCCGCATATACATCAGGTTGGCGCGCGAAAACCCCTTCATGTCCGGGAAAGCCACCCGCAGATCATGCGCCAGCCGCTCGATCACCTTGGCGCCCCAGCCCTGCCGCGCCTGCCGCTCCAGGATGTCGCGCCCGATCTGCCAGTACAGCAATACCAGCTCGCGATTCACCACCAGCGCCGCGCGCTGCTGGGCGGTGAGGATGCGCGTCTTCAGATCGGCCAGCCAGTCGGCGTAGCCGGCGGGGGTTGTGGTCAGGGCGGGCGGGGTATCGGAGTGGGTGGTCATGAACAAAGATTCAGCAAATGCGGATTAATTTCACGTTCGGCTGCCCTTCAATCGAATGCTCACCGACCGCCACTAGTTGACCGTCAAACAGCACCGAATAGGCACTGAAATCGCGGGCGACATCGTCGCCTTGCCGCTCGACGGTCAGCCTGTCGAACAGGGCATGCGCCGGTGCATTACCCAGTTCCGAATCATGCTTGAAGACGTAAAGCCCGCGCGTCGACATCTCGCCGCGTGCGGCAGAGCGGTCATGCTCGAACATCTGCTCCAGCGCCTTGAAGAAGAGTTCAAGATCGGCCTCGTCGAAACCGGTCTGGCGGGCGAGATGGGCGGAGATAAAGCCGTGAGAACGGTAGAGACCGTAGGGAACGGTGAATTTGCGGCCCATGGTGCGCTCTTTCTCCAAGTCTTTCTCATTGGTCACGGCCATGCGCGTAATGGAGTGCTCGGAACTGACCACCGGATCGATGGAGCGCGCGAAGGTCATCTGGACTGGGCCGCGTACCTGGCCGCAGTTGATTTCGGTGGTCATGACGGCGCCAAAGCTGCGAATATCGAAGAAGTTGGCACACATCCAGCCGATCACCTCGCGCGCTTTCTGCATGTCCTTCGGCAGTTTCTTTTCTTCAGGCGTCAACTCGTGGGCGACGTAGGCGCGCTTGTGCTGGTTGTTGAGTACCGACTTTTCCCGCACATAAATTTCGTGGCGTTTCCTGTCGCCGAGCTTTTCCTTGAAGCCTTCATCCTGCTCTGCCTCATGCACCATGGCAACAAAGTTACGTACCTTGCGCTTTAGGCAGACGTCCGTCACCAGACCCTTGCCCGTTTCGGCGTCCAGGCGCGGCAGGTTGCCGGCGTCCGGGTCGCCATTAGGGTTACCATCCTTGACGTCGAACAGCAGGACAAAATCGTAGCGGTGCTTGAGGTTCATGGTCATTCCTTTGCGGTGATGGATGGGTCAGTGATGACCGATTCGCGTTTGGTAAAAAAGTCCTGGCGCTGGTGGTAGTAGCCGATAGCGAAACGGCCCTGGTCAGCCAGCGGCAGATGCGCGGGCAAGGTCGGCATCAGGCCGTCGACGATTTCACCGACCAGCTTTTCGAGATTGACGCGCCGGCCCGGGTTGTCGAGCTTTGCCAGATGATGGTTTTTCATCCGCATCAGTGTGGCGAACACCGTGGCGGGCGTGGCCGAAAAAGCGCCGTAGTAACGGTCGCGGATGGTGGCGTTAATCTTTCCGGGGCCTCCTGCCGCCTCCTCCTGGATGCGTTCCAGCACAGCGAACAGTCGGCCAAGACGGTAGCCGGGGTTGGCATTTTCCTTGTCGAGCGACACGGTGATCTCCTTTTCATAAGGTGTTCGTTTGCGATTGAGGCAAGCTTTGAGGATGGCGGCGCGTGGGTAATTCACGTCTCGTTGAGCACGAATGCGTCGAATTGCTCCACCGAAAAGCGTTTCCGGGTAGGGCAAGCCTTCAAGGACTGCCCGCATAACTTCGCCAGCGAGATTCGGCGGAATGTTCTCCGGATCACCCCCAGGCCATTTTTTCGATGGCGTCGCAATCGAGCGCAACAGGAGTTGCAGCGAAAGAAATTGTGGATCGTGTTTCGGTGGATCAATACAAATACTGTCGAAATGCCTCACGATCCGCTTGGTCATATCGGCCACCGTGCCCGTCAACCAGAAACGTATCGCGATGCGCGCAGCGTTGGGGGCGAGGCCGAGGACGAAAAATCGGGTCTTGTCGTCCAGCACCGGCCCAACGCCCTGCCGGACGGCGCTAAGCAGCGCCGCGACCGCGCGGGTGCCACGATCCGGATCGGCATCGTCTTTGCGCGGTTCGTCGAACATGACGGCAAAATCGTTTTCCAGCGACGTTTCGTGGTCAGCCCAGAACACCGTGGTGGTATCGCCGACTTGCAGTTTTTGCGGGCTGTCGCGGCGCAGCAAGTGTTTGAGCGCGGTGGTGTAGGCAAAAGCGGCACGCTTGCCAACGGGAGCGTTTCGGCCTTGATCCTTGCCGTACGAGCAGAAGGCATCGAGGTTGAAGGAAACCAGCGAGGCTCCGCTGCTTTGGGCATCACGAACACCAGAGATGGATGAATGCAGGCGCTCGATCTCGTCCATCTCACCGCTGACCAGGCAATGCAGGGCAGAGGAGGGCGCGCCGCGTTTCATGATGGCGGCGCTCACTGCAGGGCGCTGGCAAACCAGATCGACGTCGCTACGCAGACGAAATGTCAGATTGGGATTGGTTTCCGAAATCTCGCTACCCAATTCACCCAGAGCCGCAACGATCTCATCGCCACCAAGCTGCGCAAACGCAAGCACTGCCTGAACCCCGCCGTCTTGCTGCGCGGCCTCCGGCAGGTGTCGTATTTCCTCGATGAAGGCCGCCCGCATTTCCGTCAGTCGGGCCCGGTATTCGGTTTCCTTGCCTTTGGCCTGCCGTTCCGCGAGTTTCTTGGCATCAGCAATGCCCAGCACATATTCGGCATTGCCCCAGAGCAGGTTGGCGGCAACATTGACTGACTTCTTGACGCCTTGCGGCACGAGAAAGCCGCGCGCCTGCTTCCTCTTGCCGACTAGTTCGCGCGTGTCGAGTATCTGCACCGGACGCCCGTCGGCTTCAAGTTCAATGACGAAGGGAATGTCCTTCAGCTCGAAACCGTCGCGGGGCAATTCCGGCTTTCTTGCGTAGTAGTCGTGCAGTGCCTGAAGAATCATCCCCGTACCTCTGCGCTCATCAGATCAATCACGCCGGCCTTCATTTCGGCACGAAAGAATTTCGGCGTCGGGTCTTTCAGGTTGGTGAAATCCATGTCGTGAAGCATCCAGCCCAGATCACGGCTCTCGGCAATGGGCGCAGGTTCTTCCGCCAAGCCTTCGATCAGGCGGAAGTCACAAGCGAATTCTCGGCAGCCCAGGTAAGGCTGGTTGATGCACTGGCCCTTGGCAGCACGACGCAAAAACATTTCGTGAAATTTGGCCGCGGTATTGCCATCCTCGCCGCCAAATTTGGACAGGTGCGGAAACTGGCCACGATGCTGCGTCGGATCGCGGTCCATCGCGAAGCCGGCATGGACGCGGTAGGCCACATCGCGCAGGAACAGGCCGGCGCGTTGCTGGCGTTCGTCTTCGATAAAAATGCCTTCGCTGCCCGGCGAAGCGATCTTGCCAACCTCGTTGCGTCGCAGGTTGATCCAGCGGATCGGTTTCAGTACCTCGATCTTCATTACCCGCCAGGTGATCGCCGGCTTCCACAAAATAGCCTCGAACACGGCGCGCGCCGCCGAAGGCGTGATGACATCGTAGGAGACGCGCTCGACCTTCATTTCCGGTCGGGTGAAACAGGCGAAATCGCCGCGTAATTCAAGGCAATACATGGTTCGCAAGGGAGCCTCCTTCAGAACACCAGCGGGTCGTTGTTATTGTCGATGACGACGCCAAGATGCACATGGTATAGCGTATCGACGTTCTGGGCGAATATTCCCGGCCAGACTTCGCGGACTGCATCGGTCAGCACCAGCCGCTCGACCACGCGGCGCGGCAGATTGACGGCGTAGCGTTGGAGCTTGCGCATCAACCAGCGTTCCGGGCCGTCCTTGGTCAGCTTGCCAATCAAGCTCCTGCTTTCATCCCACCAGACGAGAATGGGCTGGCTATCGGCATCATCGACATAGCGAAATTTCTCGGCGGCGGTGCGGAACTGGATTTCCATGCGGCCGGCGTCCCGCACCAGCAAGCCGTGCATGTCATGCTTGTCCCAGTTCGCTTCGGACAGGTAGAAGTGGCGGAAGTAACGCTCGAAGGTCTCCGGCGACAGGGGATCGAGCAATGTGCCGGCCATCAGGCCAATCGTGGTTTGCTCGGCGCGGCGCAATTGCCCGGGCGGCGCGCCTTTCGGCGGTACAAAGACAATCACGCGGCCTGATTCGCGGCGGCCTTCGCGGTTGCAGCGGCCGGCCGCCTGGGCAATGGAGTCGAGCCCGGCCAGGGCTCGATAAACCACAGGAAAGTCGACGTCGACACCGGCTTCGATCAATTGGGTGGAGACTACTCGCACCGGTTCGCTGGCGTCGAGACGGCGGCGAATGTCCGCGATGGTTTGCGCGCGGTGCGCGCCGCACATCGATGCCGAAAGATGGACCGCACCGCCCTCAAGCCGGTTCAGGCGCTGCCAGAGTTCACGGCAATCGCTGCGCGTGTTGACGATGGCCAGCGCCGCCGTCCCGCCAACGCCGACTTTCTCGGTAATCTCATCCCAAGTCTCGCGCGCCTGAAAATCGGCTGGGAGTTCGACGGTTACACGCTTGAGTGAGTCGAACAGCCCTTGCGGGGCATCGATGATTTCGCGCACATGATCAAGGCCGCGCAGTTCGCGGCCGAAGCTCGCGACATTGGTCAGCGCGGGCTGGGTCGCAGTGCACAGCACCACCGTCACGCGGTAGTGCTTTGCCAGCAGGTTCAGTACGTCGATACAGGGTTGCAGCAATTCGGGCGGCAGGGTCTGCGCCTCGTCCAGCACGATGACGCTGTCGATGAGGTTGTGCAACTTGCGGCAACGCGAGGTTTTGGCGGCGAACAGCGATTCGAACAACTGCACGTTGGTGGTGACGATCACCGGTGCCCCCCAGTTTTCCGTCGCCAGCCGGCTCTTCGCCGTTTCCCGGTCGGGGTCAAGGCTGCTGTGATGTTCGATCACGGCCTCGCCGAAGATGTCGCGATAAATCGTGGCGGTTTGTTCGATGATGCTGGTGTAGGGAATGGCATAGATTACCCGCTGCTTGCCATGCGCCTTGGCGTGATTGAGCGCGAAGGCCATGCTCGCCAGCGTCTTGCCGCCGCCGGTGGGAACGGTGAGGCTGAACAGGCCCGGCTGCAGCACAGCCTTGTCGCGGCACTGGCACAGCACGTCGGCACGGACACGATTCACCGGTGTCCGGGGCGCACTCGCATAGGTCGCCATGTGAGTGTCGAGACGTTCCAGCAACTGCGCAATGGACACATCCTGTTGGCGAGTTTCCGCTTTGTCCGGTGCCATGAAGGCTTCGGTGTCGAGAAAATCAGCATCAACGAGGCATGAAAACAGCATGCGTAGCCACAGATGCACGCCGTCGCGATTGCCCGGAATTTTCGGTATCGCGGGAGGGGGTGGCGCGAGAATGTCAGCGGGAATCTCGGCCAGGGGCAAGACGTCAAGGTGCTCCTCCTGTGTCAGACGCACGGACAGCGCCGCTCCCGCATTCTGGTCGCCGTGCCAATCGGGCAGTCCGGCGTGGTGGCCGGCAATCAGATAAGCGAGAATTCGGCCCGGTGGCCCGAGTTTCTGAACGGCATGCAGGGCACCAGCGGTCGAATGGTTGCGCGGGCCACTTTCGATGTGAGCTTCCGGGTTGTAGCCTGATTCGCGCTGAATCATCGACTGGAAGGCGGGCGCGTACTTACCCAGGTCGTGCCACAGTCCGGCCACGGTCGCCCAGTCGCCGGCGCGCAGTTGGGCGGCACATAGACCCGCCCTGCGCGCGACTTCGCGAAGGTGTTCATCCAGCGGATGAAGTACCCAGCCGTCCTTATCATTGCGTACATGCGCGATGTAATCCATGAATCCTCCACTGCAACGGCATCATCCTGCCGACCACTTGGCGCACCAGGTGAGCCCGACAAAGAAGCTTTACGCAAAAAGTCGGCGCTGACAGGACGGCGAAGCTGGCCCGCGACGTCAATGATGACGGCAAATCCCGTTTCTCGACAGGGTTTTTGCCCCAGTCCAATCGGTTAGAATTTACCGCTTTGCGGCATTGTCCCCGACCCTACTGCCCATGACCGCCCGACTGCGGGAAATTCCCTACAACACCACTTCGTTTTCGGACCGCGAGATCGTCATCCGCTTGCTGGGTGAAGAGATGTGGGCGGTGCTGGATGTGTTGCGCGGCCAGCGCGTCACCGGCCGTTCGGCGCGCATGTTGTATGAGGTGCTGGGCGACATCTGGGTGGTACGCCGCAACCCCTATCTCGAAGATGACCTGCTCGCCAGCCCGGAGCGCCGTCAGGCACTGGTTGGCGCACTCAAGCACCGGCTGGCCGAAATCGAGCGGCGCCGCGCCGGCAACGCGGCCGTGGCGCAGCTCCTTGTCGCGGCAGAGAAGGCGGTGGCCGATTTCGAGCAGTGGTTCGTCGACACCCGCGCGCTGCGCAAGAAGGTGATGCAGCGGCTGGCCCGCCACACCCATCGCGACAACATCGGCTTTGACGGCCTGTCACGCGTGGCGCATGTGACGGATGCCACCGACTGGCGGGTCGAGTACCCCTTTGTCGTGCTAACGCCCGATACCGAAGAGGAGATCGCCCCGCTGGTGCGCGGGCTGATCGAACTTGAGCTGACCATCATCCCGCGTGGTGGCGGCACCGGCTATACCGGGGGCGCCGTGCCGCTAACGCCCCGTTCGGCGGTCATCAATACCGAAAAGCTCATCGACATGGGGCTGCCGGTCGAAACGCTGCTGCCCGGACTGACGCAGCCCTACACCACCCTGTTTACCGGTGTCGGCGTCGTCACCCGCCGCGCCATTGAGCGGGCGGAGGCGGCCAGCCGCATCTTCGCCTGCGACCCGACCTCGGCCGACGCTTCCTGCATCGGCGGCAACATCGCCATGAACGCTGGCGGCAAGAAGGCCGTGCTGTGGGGGACGGCGCTCGACAACCTGGCCTCGTGGCGGATGGTGGATACGCAGGGTATGTGGTTGGAGGTGGAGCGGATCGACCACAACCTGGGCAAGATCCACGAGCAGGAGACGGTCACTTTCCGTATCAAGCACCTGAGCGACAGCGGTGCCGTGATGAACGAGGAGAAGCTGACCATCCCCGGCGGCACTTTCCGCAAAACCGGTCTGGGCAAGGACGTTACCGACAAGTTTCTCGCCGGCCTGCCCGGCATACAGAAGGAAGGTTGCGACGGCATCATCACTTCGGCGGTCTGGATATTGCACCAGATGCCGCCGGTGACGCGCACCGTCTGTCTCGAATTCTTTGGCCAGGTGCGCGATGCCGTGCCGAGCATTGTCGAGATTACCGACTACTTCAAGCCGGGTGGCGCGGGGCTGGCTGCCGGTGTGCGACTGGCCGGTTTCGAGCATCTGGACGAGCGCTATGTCAAGGCGGTCGGCTACGCCACCAAGGCCAAGCGCCACGGCCGGCCGAAGATGGTGCTGATCGGCGATATCGTCGGCGCCGACGAGGCGGCGGTGATGCGCGCCACCTCGGCTGTGGTGAAAATGGCCAACGCGCGCAATGGCGAGGGTTTCATCGCCGTCACCCCGGAGGCACGCAAGCAGTTCTGGCTCGATCGCGGCCGCACGGCGGCGATCTCGCGCCATACCAACGCCTTCAAGATCAACGAGGATGTGGTGATTCCCCTGCCGCGCATGGGCGACTATTGCGACGGCATCGACCGGCTCAACATCGATCTGTCGATCAGCAACAAGCTGGCCTTGTGTGAAGCCCTGGAAGGGTTTTTGCGCAGCGACATCGGCAACTGGCCGCTGCACCTCGGCGACGCGGCGCAGACCGGACTGAATGCGGAAGCGGTGGTCGGTGAGCGGCGCGATCTGGCGCTGGAGGCGGTGGCCGAAGTGCGCGCACGCTGGCAGGCGCTGCTCGATGCGCTGAACACCGATGAGGCGGTGTTCCACCAACTGCAGGATTATTCGACGCGCGTCTCCTGGAAGAGCGAACTCAAGCCGCTGATGGAGGAGATCTTCGTCGGCGTTGCCTATGGTCCATTGCTTGAACGCATCTTCGCGCTGCATCAGGAAGTTCTGCGCGGCCGCGTGTTTATCGCCCTGCACATGCACGCCGGCGACGGCAACGTGCATACCAACATCCCCGTCAACTCCGACAACTACGCCATGCTGCAGACGGCCTATCGCACGGTCGAGCGCATCATGGCGCTGGCGCGGTCCTTGGGCGGCGTGATTTCCGGCGAGCATGGCATTGGCATCACCAAGCTGGAATTCCTCGACGCCGAGGAAATCCGCCCGTTCCGCGAATACAAACAGCGCATCGACCCGACCGGCCGCTTCAACAAGGGCAAGCTGATGGCCGGGGCCGACCTGCGCAACGCCTACACGCCTTCGTTCGCCCTGCTGGGCGTCGAATCGCTGATCATGGAGCAGTCGGAAATCGGCCGCATCACCGATTCGATCAAGGATTGCCTGCGCTGCGGCAAGTGCAAACCGGTGTGCTCTACACATGTGCCGCGCGCCAACCTGCTCTACAGCCCGCGCAACAAGATTCTCGGCGTCGGCCTGCTGGTCGAGGCCTTCCTCTATGAAGAGCAGACGCGGCGCGGCATCTCGCTCAAGCACTTCGAGGAATTCTCCGACGTCGCCGACCACTGCACGGTCTGCCACAAGTGCCTGAAGCCCTGTCCGGTCGACATCGACTTCGGCGACGTGTCGATCGCCATGCGCAACTTCCTGCGCACGCAGGGCAAGAAAAAAACCTCGCCTGGCACGCGGCTGGCCATGGCCTTCCTCACCGCCACCGACCCGACCACCATCAAGGCCATGAAGGCCGGCATGATCGACCTCGGCTACCGTGCCCAGCGCCTTGGCCACTGGGCCGCCAAAATGCTCGGGCTGACGCAGGACACGGTGCGTCGTCCGCCTGCCTCGCTGGGTCGGCCAAATGTGCAAACGCAGGTCATCCACTTCCTCAACAAACCGTTGCCGGCCAACGTGCCGCGGCGGACCGCGCGCGCCTTGCTCGATGTCGAGGACAGCGCCATGATTCCGGTGATCCGCGACCCGCACAAGGCCAGCGAGGAAGCGGATGCCGTGTTCTATTTCCCCGGCTGCGGCTCGGAACGCCTGTTCTCGCAGGTGGGTCTTGCCACCCAGGCCATGCTCTGGCATGTTGGCACCACCACGGTGCTGCCACCCGGTTACCTGTGCTGCGGCTATCCGCAGACCTCGTCGGGCGATGATGACAAGGGGCGCGCGATCACTACGGCCAATCGCGTGCTGTTCCATCGCGTCGCCAACACACTCAACTATCTCGACATCAAGACGGTGATCGTCAGTTGCGGCACCTGCATGGACCAGTTGCTGAAATACGAATTCGAACGCATCTTTCCCGGCTGCCGCCTGCTCGACATCCATGAGTATCTGATGGAAAAGGGCGTCAAACTGGAGGGTGTGGAGGGCGTGCAATATCTCTACCACGACCCCTGCCACACGCCGATGAAGTCGTACAACCCGACCACCGTGGCGAGCACCTTGATGGGCAAGCCGGTGCTGCTTTCCGATCGCTGTTGCGGCGAATCCGGCACGCTCGCCGTGACGCGCCCTGACGTGTCGACACAGGTACGCTTTCGTAAGCAGCAGGAAATAGAAGACGGTGTGGCGAAACTGAAAGTCGGCGCTGGTGAGACGACGAAAATCCTCACCTCATGCCCGAGCTGCCTGCAAGGCCTCGCGCGTTACCGCGAAGATGCCGGTGTCGAGGCCGATTACATCGTCGTCGAACTGGCCCGCCACCTGCTCGGCAAGGACTGGCTGGAGAATTACGTCAGCGCGGCAAATACAGGCGGCATCGAGCGCGTGCTGCTTTAGGAAGACGCTGCCCAATTCCAGTTGCGTCATTCCGGTGTGATGTTCTTGCACCGGTGTGACGGAACTTGAGGCGTTTTACGTGGTGCGGCCCTACGTTCCGGGAGTGCCCGGATTACTATCGGCGCTGGACGGTGTCGCCTCGGATGAATCCACCGCAGCGCCAGTGTCACCACCATCGGCAGCAGCCTTGCTGGCGAGTTTTTGGCGGCGCTTTTCTTCCTGCTTGCTTTTCTTTGCCAGATCTCTCTGGCGCTTTTCGAATTGGTAGTTTGGTTTGGCCAAGAAGCCTCCTAAGTTCGCCACAAGGGCTTAATTGATGCGGTAAACATTACGGCAACAGTCGGGCTCCGCTAGTCGCTGGCGGAGCCGCCATTCTGGCTGCCTTCCCCACTATCCCTGCTGCTGCGCGCTTCCTGCGTGCGGGCTTCGCTCACCGCCATGCTGCGACCTGCAAGATCCTTGCCGTTGAGTCCGGCAATGGCGGCTTGTGCCTCGCTGTCGGAACCCATCTCGATGAAGCCGAAACCCTTCGACTTCCCGGAAGCGTGATCCGTGATGATTTGCGCCGAACCAACAGTGCCAAACGGCGCAAACAGCAGTTCGAGATCAGTCTTGCTGACACTGTAAGCCAGGTTGCTTACATAAAGCTTTTTACCCAAGGGAATTCTCCAAAAGTCAGGGGAGACAGCAAGCTATTTTAACTTGAAGCCGCTGCCTTCGTCCCCGATTGCGCCGCCAATTGATATTTCTTGAAGACATCGCGGGCGTCCTGATGCGCGCGGTCCAGCGTGCAGATTTTCGGATTGTCGTCATGGCCGCTGAAAAAATTATCTGCCTGGGCGCGCATCACCATTTGTATCGCCGCTTCCTCTTCGAGGTCGTATTTTTCGGTGATCAGCGTGGTGACTTCGTCGAGGTGCTGCTCATAGGTCATCGGTTTCATGTCATTTCCTGCTCTTGGCGGGTCAAAGATTGTATCGCGAGCGTTCTTCAAGACAATCGCTGTCACCCGCCTGATAGTCGCGGCAGATGGTTGGCCGCTGTGCGTAGATCGTGCAGCGCATGGTGTTCCGATCCAGCGCCGCGCACCAGCCATCAGCCAGTCGGAGCATAATCCATCCGCCCCACCGATCCTCGGCGGTGTATTTGGCCGGAATGTCATCCTCGCCCATCAGCATGACCTCCAGCCGGCAGCAGCAGGCCGCGCAGTTGGAACATGAAATGTCCGGGTTGTCGGCGGTGTCGTCCCCTGCGCTCATGTCGAGCATTGTTGCATGTTGATGGCTGACGCCGTCTAGCCAGCGCCGACTTTTCGTTTTCGATAATCTTGCGCTCCGGGGGATAATGCGCCGATGCACCGATGCACCTGACCTGACCCACACTGCCATGATCTTCGACCTGACCACTGCCCAACTGGGCGGCTTTCTGCTGGCCGCGCTGCTCATCACCCTGGCGCCGGGGCCGGACAACCTGGGCGTGCTGAGCCTCGGCGTGTCGCGCGGCCGGCGCGCCGGCATCGGCTTCGGCCTGGGCTGTGCGCTCGGCTGCTTCACGCATACGCTCTGGGCCACGCTGGGCATTTCGGCAATTCTCGCCGCCTCCGCAACGGCCTTCACCCTGCTCAAACTCGCCGGCGCCGCCTACCTGTGCTGGCTGGGCTGGCAGGCGCTGAAAAGCTCGGGCGCGAAGTTCCAACCCGCCGCCGCCCAGGTTGCCGACACGACCGCCTTCGCCGTCTATCTGCGCCGCGGCTTCATCGCCAACGCCATCAACCCGAAGGTGGCACTGTTCTTCCTCGCCTTCCTGCCCCAGTTCGTCACCGCCGCCAGCCCGCATGCCATCGGCCAGTCGGCCTTGCTGGGCCTGGTGTTCGCCCTGCAGACCACGCTGGTATTCGGCCTGCTTGGCTACTTCGCCGGCATGATCGGCGGCTGGTTGCAACGCCGCGCCAGCTTTGGTCGCCGCCTCGACCAGGCCACCGGCGTGCTGTTCATCGGCCTCGGCCTGCGGCTGGCCGCGGAGTCGCGCTGATGAAACAGGCGACCACCAAATTCGAAGTCCACAGCAGCGGGCGCGGGCTGTTCGAGATCACCTCGGAACTGCGTGACTTCCAGCGCCAGAGCGGCATCCGCAGCGGCCTGTTGACGGTGTTCTGCCGTCACACCTCGGCCTCGCTGCTGATCCAGGAAAACGCCGACCCCGATGTGCGCCACGACCTTGAAGCGTTTTTTTCACGCTTGTCGCCGGATGGCCAACCGGGCTGGCGGCACAACAACGAAGGGCCGGACGACATGTCGGGCCATATCCGCACTGCCTTGACGCAGACCTCCGTCGGCATTCCGGTGGTCGATGGCGAACTGGTGCTCGGTACCTGGCAGGGCGTCTTCCTTTGGGAACATCGCACCCGCGCGCACCGGCGCGAGGTGGTGCTGCATCTGAGCGGCGAATAATGTGCGGCATCGCCGGTGAGCTGCGCTTCGACGGTGCGCCGCCCGACCGGGCCGCCGTCGAACGCATGAGCGCGCGGCTGGCGCGCCGCGGACCGGATGCTGACGGCTACTGGCAGGCCGGCGCGGTGGCCTTCGCCCACCGGCGGCTGGCAATCATCGACCTGACCGACCACTCGCGCCAGCCAATGGTGGATGCCGACACCGGACTGGCGCTGGTCTTCAACGGCACCATCTACAACTACCCGGAATTACGCACCACCCTGATCGACCTTGGCCATGCCTTCCATTCGGACGGCGATACCGAAGTCGTCCTGCGCGCCTACGCGCAGTGGGGGGAGGCCTGCGTCGACCGGCTGCACGGCATGTTCGCCTTCGCCATCTGGGACAGCAAGCGCCAGCAACTCTTCCTGGCGCGCGACCGGCTCGGCATCAAGCCGCTCTACTTCGCGCGCAGTGAAAAATTCTTTCGCTTCGCCTCCAACCCGCAGGCACTGCTGGCGGCGGGCGGGGTCGACACGAGCTTGGATTCAGTAGCGCTGCACCACCAGTTCAGCCTGCACAGCGTCGTGCCGGCGCCGTTCACCATCCTCAAGGGCATCCGCAAGCTGGAGCAAGGCACGACGCTGACGCTCGACGCCGCCGGTCGCACCACGGAAAAACGCTACTGGACGCTGCATGCGCAGCGGCCGGCACGGCAAATGGACGAAACGCAATGGACGGAAGCGATCCATGCGGCGTTGCGTACCGCCGTGAAGAAACGCAGCGAGATTGCCGACGTCAAGGTCGGCGTGCTGCTCTCCGGCGGGCTGGACTCCTCGCTACTGGTGGCGCTGCTCGCCGAACTGGGCGTCAGCGACCTGATGACCTTCTCGGTCGGCTTCGAGGATCATCCCGAGGAGAAGGGCAACGAATTCGAATATTCGGATGCGGTCGCCGATTACTTCGGCACGCGCCACCACCAGTATGCGATCCCCAACGCCGAGGTGCTGAAGCGCCTGCCCGAGGCGGTCGACTGCATGGCCGAACCGATGGTCAGCCAGGACGTCGTCTCGTTTTACCTGCTCGCGGAGCAGGTGGCGCAGACGGTGAAAGTGGTGCAGAGCGGCCAAGGCGCCGACGAGGTGTTTGCCGGCTACTCGTGGCACTCGAAGATGGCGGCGGAATCCGGGCCGGCCATCGAGCGCCTGCGCCGCCATTACCTCGACCGCGACCATGCCGAATTCGCGCAGATGATCGCGGCGACGCACCAGGTCGGCGACGTCACCTCCGAGCTGCTGGCCGCCAAGTTTGCCGAACCCTTCGCCGACGAATTCATCGACCAGTTGCTGCGCGCCGAGGCGACGCTGCTGGTCACCGACGACCCCGTCAAGCGCGTCGACAACATGACCATGGCCTGGGGGCTGGAAGCGCGCGTGCCCTTCCTCGACCATCACCTCGTCGAGCTCGCCGCGCAGATGCCGCCGGAGCTGAAGCTCGGTTCGGGCGGCAAGCACGTCCTCAAGAAGATTGCGCGCGGCCTGTTGCCCGCGGCGGTGATCGACCGGCCGAAAGGCTACTTCCCGATGCCCGCGCTCAAATTCGTGCGCGGCGAGTTCCTCGAATTCATGCGCGCCATCCTCGATTCGCAGGCCTGCCGACAGCGCGGCATCTACCAGCGCGCCTACGTCGAGAAACTGCTCGCCGCGCCGGAAAAACACCTGACGCGCATCCAGGGCAGCAAGCTCTGGCACCTGGCGCTGCTGGAGTTCTGGCTGCAGCGGAATGTTGATGGCACGCAATAAAAGTCGGCGCTGGCAGAACGGCGCTGCCGCGCAAGTGGCAGACTGAAGCTCACGCTGAATGGAACTGGTCGATCCGCGCACATTTCTGCTGGTTGCCAACCTGCTCGGCATGCTCTGCGCGCTGGTGCTGTGGGTGCAGGCGCGCAGTTTCCCCGACGACATCGCAGGCCTGCGCGACTGGGCGCTCGCCGTGGTGCTGATCGGCTGCGCCTCGGGGCTGGCTTCCTTCCGCGGCGTCCTGCACGACGGCATTGCCATCGTGCTCGCCAGCGGCATGCTGCTGTTCGGCCAGTTGCTGCTGATCATCGGGCTGCAGCGGTTTTCCGGGCGGCAACCGGTGTGGCGGCCGACCGTCGATCTGATCGGCGCAGTGCTGCTGCTGATCGTCTGGCTTACCTTCGGCGCCTACAATTATCCGGCGCGCATCTTCATCATGGCGCTGGCGCATGTCGGCTTGTTTGCCTATGGCGCGCTGCTCGCCTGGCGGGTAACGCCGGCCGGCTTCGGCAGCCGTTTTCTCACGGTGGTCTTTCTGCTTGGAGTGGCCGTGGCCGCCTGGCGGCTCGCCACGCTGTCGCTGGCGACCGGGGCTGCCGATGCCGTGTTCGATCGCAACCTGATCCAGCAGATCTACCTCGGCATGTTTTCGCTGGGGGTGCTCGGCCTCTCGATCGGCTTCATCCTGCTGGCCAACGAGCGCCTGCGCGTCGAGCTCGAATTCATGGCGACGCGCGACCCGATGACCGGCGCCTTCAACCGCCGCGCCTTCTTCAGCCAGGCCGCCGTCGAGTGGGCGCGCCGCGCGCGCTCCGACCGGCCCCTGGCGGTGATCACCGCGGACATCGATTTCTTCAAGAAGGTCAACGACAAATACGGCCACCATACCGGCGACCTGGTGATCAAGGATTTCGCCCGGCGCGCCGCCCAGTTGCTGCGCCTGCCGGACATCCTCGCGCGCTTCGGCGGCGAGGAGTTCGTCATCCTGCTGCCCGACACCGGCCTCGCCGAGGCCGCCAGCGTCGCCGAACGCATCCGCAAGGAAATTGAGGCGCGCCCCGACAAGAAGCTGCCGCGCTACACGGTGAGCCTCGGCGTCGCGGTCACCCAGGGCAAGGCTGGCCAGCCTGCCGACATCGAGGCGCTGATCGCCGTGGCCGACGCGGCGCTCTACCGCGCCAAACAGGGCGGCCGCAACCGCGTGGTTGCCTGACAGGTAACCGGGGCGGGGCCGGCAGCCGCACTGATAAAATCCGCTGCCAACCACTTAGCAGCAGTCATCCCATGACCAAAAAAATTATTCATCCGGAAAATAATAGGGGTCACCCATTAGCCGGCACGTGTCAAGTGAGCAAACGAATCCATGGCGGCGCCCGCCGCCGATTTCCAAACATTCCAACACCCGCTTGCAGTTGCCGATCACGCCCGTTTCTTCAAATCATGGCTGCGACGAATCGCGCCAGTCACCCATCAGGATCAAGCGAGCGGCGCTGAATCCACCTGTCGCCCTGGCGGCTTCGCCGCCCCAGAAAAACGTTGGTGCCGCAACGTGTCCAATGGGTTCATCACAGACCCGTGGCTGCCGGTTTCCCCGGCGCCAATCCCTTGTTGGCTCGCGTTGCGGGCGATCCGCTGTTACTGCAAATCGGTGACGGCGGCACGACATCCCATTCAGACCAAATGGCTGTTGCTCCAGACCCCAAATCCGGGCTTGCCGGTCGCCGTCGTGACTCATACGAAGCAGCGCGTCACGTCAAAGGGTTTGCGCTCCTTCAGAATGTGGAAGCATGCTCGCGACAGCTTGTGCGCCAGCGCCTTGATCGCCACCACGTTGTTCGTCTTCGCCTTCTTCCGTTCGTAGAAGCGCTTCGCCTCGGCGCAGTAGCGCAACGCGAAGTTGGCCGCCTCGACGAAGGCCCAGGCCAGATACTTGTTGCCGTTCTTGGTGTTCCCTGCCCCTTTCTTCTTGCCGTTGCTGGTGCGCACACTGTCGACGCAGCGCGCGTAGGAGGCGAAGTTGCCAGCGGCGGCGAAGCGGTCGATCGGCCCCGCTTCCAGCAGGATCGTGGTCGCCAGCACTTTGCCAATGCCCGGTACGCTGGTGAGGAGCGCGTACTCCGCTCGCCCCCCGACCTTTTCCTGAAGACGCTTTTCAAGCAGATCGATCTGCGCGCCGAGCGTCTGAATGACCGCGACATTGGCTTTAACCGCCCACGCTACCTCCTCGGGAAAGCCCATTTGATCAACAGTTTCGGCGGACAGCCGCTTGACCTGATTGCTGCTGATCCGTGCGCCCCGTTGACGCGCCGTGATGTTCTCGACGGCGAGGATCTGCGCAGTGCGACTGCGTACCAACTGCATCCGCTTGCGCGCGAGGTCGCGCACGGCGCGTTGTTCCGGCGGCAGGATGGTCCCGGTTGGCAATATCCCCAACCGCAGCAGGTGGGCAAGGTAACGCGCATCGGTCTCGTCCCCGCTGTGCTTGAGCCCTTCGTATTTCTTGATCGCCGTAGCGTTGGCCAGATGCACCTTGAAGCCGGCCGCTTGCAGACCATCGACCAGCCAGTACCAGTTGAAGGTCGATTCGACCACCACACCAACCAGATCCTCTTGCCAGGGCTTCAGCAATCCGAGTATCTTCGCCAGATCATTGGGCAGACGCTTCTCCGCGACGACCCGGTCTTCTTCGTCCGTCACCGTCACCACGCTGTTGTTCGAATGCAGGTCAATTCCGCTATATTTCATCTCCGGCCTCCCTCGGTTATCGCAAGTTCGCAAACTCACTTTAACCCCACCGCCACCGCGGCGGCGGGAGGCCGGCTAGATGATTTTCAGACTGAGCTAGCCCGACAGCGTCTTTGGCATAGCGCACAGTACCGGAATGAATCAGCGGCCGGTCTTCACCCAGGCTGCATAGCGGGCCTTGTTCTCTTCGTTCGCCGGATAAAGGCCAGGCAGGGGAACGCCAGCCGCAACCTGTGACACGATCCAGCCTTCGAGGCGCTCCTGCTCGACCGCAACGGAAACTACCTCTTCTGCCAGATCGGCGGGAATCAGCACGGCACCATCTGCGTCGACAACAATGATGTCGTTGGGAAGTACGGCGACGCCGCCGCAACCGATCGGCTGTTGCCAGTCAACAAAAGTCAGACCGGCGACTGATGGCGGCGCAGCCACACCGGCACACCATACGGGAAAGTCAGTACCCAGGACGCCTGCCTTGTCGCGGATGACGCCGTCGGTAACCAGTCCCGCGACCCCACGCACCTTCATGCGGGAGCATAAGATGTCGCCAAAAATGCCCGCGTCGGTGATCCCCATGGCATCGACAACGGCGATACAACCGCTCGGCATGGCCTCGATGGCGGCTCGAGTAGATATCGGTGAAGCCCACGAGGCAGGCGTAGCCAAGTCTTCACGGGCTGGCACAAACCGCAGCGTGAAGGCGCGCCCAACGAGGCGCGGTTGCCCGTCCTTGAGTGGCATTGCGCCACGGATCCAGATGTTGCGTAAGCCCTTCTTGAGCAGAACGGTCGTCAGCGTGGCGGTGGTGACGCCAGACAGTTGATGTGCCAGTTTGGGGTCGAGTGGTAGGGAGTCGATGGTCATGGGCGTTTCCTTTCATGTGCTCCAGCACAGGTGCGACAGATCACCACTGTCGTCGTGGATGACCGAAGCTGACCAGCCGGGAGTTTCTGTACCAGAAGGTATGGGAGTTTAGCCGCATGGCTGGGCAGCTTCCAGTGATGTAAGGGGTGTTTTGTCAGGTGTACTGACCAGTACCCCTTCAGCGCTGCCGAGCGGCCACTCAGGCTTCAAGTTGAAGGTCCGCAAAGGGTTGCGGAGACGAGCTCGTCCCTTGTCAGCGCCCCGTGGCTTGCCCGGGCGAAAACGCGTTGCCGCCAGCGGCGTTGTTACAATCACCCCCCCGCCATTTATCCCCAGTTGCCGCGCATGACCAAAAAAGTCTTCATCCGTACCTTCGGTTGCCAGATGAACGAATACGACTCGGACAAGATGATCGACCTGCTCGGCTCGACCGAGGGTGTCGTCAGGACCGATAGTGTCGAGGAGGCGGACATCATCCTGTTCAACACCTGTTCGGTGCGTGAGAAGCCGCAGGAGAAGGTGTTCCACGACCTTGGCCGGGTGCGCAAGCTGAAGGAGCAGAAGCCGGGGTTGATCATCGGCGTCGGCGGTTGCGTTGCCAGCCAGGAGGGCGCGGCGATCATTGAGCGCGCGCCCTACGTCGACATCGTCTTCGGCCCGCAGACCCTGCACCGCCTGCCCGAACTGATCGCGGCGCGGCGTGCTTCCGGCCGGGCGCAGGTCGATGTCTCGTTTCCCGAGATCGAGAAATTCGACACCCTGCCGGCGGCGCGCGTCGCGGGCGAGAAGGGGTCGAGCGCCTTTGTCTCGATCATGGAAGGCTGCTCGAAGTTTTGCACCTTCTGCATCGTGCCCTACACGCGCGGCGAGGAAGTGTCGCGTCCGCTCGACGACATCCTGGTGGAGGTGGCCGGCCTGGCCGCGCAGGGCGTCAAGGAGATCACCCTGCTCGGGCAGAACGTGAATGCCTATCGCGGCCAAGTTAGCGATGGCGCCGAAGACGAAGTGGTTGACCTCGCCTTTGTCATCGAGACCATCGCCGCCATGCCGGAGATCGAACGCATTCGTTACACCACCTCGCACCCGCGCGAGATGACGCAGCGGCTGATCGATGTCCATGCGAGCACGCCGAAACTCGCGCCGCACCTGCACCTGCCGGTGCAGTCCGGTTCCGACCGCGTCCTCGCCGCCATGAAGCGCGGCTACACGACGCTCGAATACAAGTCGCTGGTGAAAAAACTCCGGGTGGCGCGGCCTGACATTTCTTTGTCGACGGATTTCATCGTCGGCTTTCCTGGCGAGACGGCGGAGGACTTCGAGAAGACCATGCAGCTCATCGACGCCATCGGTTTCGATGCGAGCTTTTCCTTCCTGTTCAGCCCGCGCCCCGGCACACCGGCCGCCGAGATGACCGACGACACGCCGCAGGATGTGAAGACAGCGCGCCTGATGCGGCTGCAAAAGCGCATCGAGGAACAGGCCAGCGCGATCTCGCTGGCGATGGTCGGCACCGTGCAGAGCGTTCTGGTCGAAGGCCGCGCGAAAAAGGATGCGACGGAACTCGCCGGGCGCACCGCCAACAACCGCGTGGTGAACTTCCCCGGCCCGGCCCACGCCACCCGCCTGATCGGCCAGTTCATCGACGTGACCATTACCTTGGCACTGCCGCACAGCCTGCGCGGCGAGGTTGCCGTCCGCGAGGTGTAGCGAAAAGCGACGTATGCACCTCCACCACGCCCCGCAGTAGCGGGGTGGGCCAGAAAGTTACTTCCTCTGTATCCGGTTCAGGTAGTCGATCAGCGCCAGAATGCGGGAGCGCACGTACATTTCCATGTTGTAGGGAACATCGACATAGTGCTCGGCAGCACGGACTTTTTCTACTTGATACGCCTTGCCCCAGATGGGCATGTCGCGATCACCGTGGCTCATGATGAATACGCGGCCATCAATCACCTGGTAAATGCGGTCAACCGGAAATACCCCGCCATTGTTCTTTGACAACACGGTCAAGTCGGTGGGAGCATGTTTCAATATGCCGGTCACGCCACCATCACCCTTTCCGCTTTGGCCATGGCAGACCGCGCACTTATCCATATACTCCTGCTTGCCAAGATCGAATTTATCGGCGGATACCGCCATACCACTGACACCCAGCGCTAGGGCTGCGGCAACGAGAATGGGAATAGACTTGGTTTTCATGATGCCTCCTCTTTTCGTTTTGGATGAAACACATACGTCCACCTCACTTTGAAGCATAGGTCTTAGCCCGCAATTATCAAGCGTCTCAGTATTAGCCAGCGGCAAGCTCGCCGAGCCGTTTCACCGCCACCTCGATGGCGTCGCTCCACGGGTTGCCGCAGTTGAGCCGCAGGCAGTTGCGATACAGGCCGCTGGCGGAAAACAGGTCGCCCGGCACGAAGGCGATGCCCTCGGCAATGGCGCGCGGGAAGAGCGCCGCCGTGTCTGTTCCCGCCGGTAGTTCGACCCACAGCACGAGGCCGCCTTGCGGTCGCGCCACGCGCGTGCCGGCCGGGAAATAGTGTGCGACGGCCGCCATCATCTGTTCCACCTGATTCTGGTACTGGCGCTTCAGTCCGCGCACCTGCCGCTCGTAGGCGCCGGACTCGAAAATTTCCGACAGCACCCGCTGCGTGATGGGATTGGTGCCGCCGCTGGATAGCGTTCTTTGCAGCGCGACGGCCGGGCGGAATTTTCCCGGCGCGACAAAGCCGATGCGCAGGGCCGGCGACAGGCACTTGGAGAACGAGGCGCAGAGCATGACATTGTTGGCGGTATCGAATGCCTTGAGCGGCCAGGGCCGCTGCGTATCGAAACAGAGATCGCCATAGATGTCGTCCTCGATCACCGGTATGTTGCGTGCCGCCATCAGCTCTGCCAGTTTGCGCTTGCTTTCGTCAGGCATCACGCAGCCGAGGGGGTTGTTGGCATTGGGCGCCAGCAACACGGCCGCCACCTTGCCGTCGCGCGTGGCCAGATCGAGCGCCGCCACCGATAGGCCGGTGACCGGATCGGTGGGGATTTCCAGCGCCTTGAGGCCAAGGCTTTCGATCAGTTGCAACATGACGAAATAGGCCGGCGACTCGACGGCCACGGTGTCGCCGGGGCGGGTCACGGCACGCAGACTGAGGCTCATGGCTTCGGTACAGGAATTGGTGACGATGATTTCGTCCGGGTCGAGCGGCCCGCCCCACGCCAGCGAGCGGCGCACGAGCTGGCGGACCAGTTGCGGGTCGTTCATGTCGGCGTGGCTGCCGCCCGCCAGCAGGCCGGGAAAGCGTCGCGCGACGCTCGCGTAGCGGCGATGAAGTGCCGCCACTGGCAGCAAAGCCGGCGCTGGAAAGGCGGCGCCGAGTGGGACGACCCCCGGCTGCGTGATCGCCTGCAGCACCCTTACCAGACGCTGGTTCAAGTCGACCGCGACCGGTGCTTCAAGAGTGCTGCGCGCGCCGGTTGCCGCCAGCGGCTGCGGGCGGGCGCGCACGAAGAAGCCGGATTGCGGGCGGGCTTCGACCAAGCCGCGCATTTCCAGCTGGCGAAACGCCTGCACCGCCGTCGAAATCGATACCCGCCGCTCCTGCGCCAGCCGCCGTACCGAAGGCAGGCGCTCGCCCGCCCGCAATATCCCGCTGGCTATCAAACCCGCAACATCGTCCGCCAGCTTTTCGTAGCGTAATTCACTCATCCGAATACCCACCTTGTTATTACAGTTGCACAGGCGTGCAACCAGTACAGTTGATGAAAATCATGGTTGTAATGGTCACAATAATCTTTTCTTGCAACTGTACCATTCCCCGCTGGCTATCTACACTGGCGTCAGACACTTCGCCAATGGAGAAATGCCATGACTACCCGGGAACTTGCCTTGCAACACAATCGCCCCCTGCGGATCGAGGCTATTGAGGGCGTCGTCTTGGTCAAGTGCGTCGCCGGCACGGTCTGGCTGACCAGCGCTGATCGTCCCGGCGATGTCTTCCTGCGTGCAGGCGAAAGCCTCGCTGTGCACGGGTATGGACTAACTTTGATCGAGGCGCTTGGTGCCGCGCGCGTTGTGCTGCAACCACCCCGGCCCCACTGGATGCGCGCAATCACTGTCGCGAAGAGAATGTTTTTGTTATCTTCTCTGCATGAACGCATGCGAACTGTGCGATTCCCCCGGTGGAGAAATCCTCTGGCAGGATGATTTGTGCCGCGTTATCCGCGTCAGCGGTAGCGAGGCCGACGCCTTTCCCGGCTTTTGCCGGGTCATCTGGCAGGCCCATGCGCGGGAGCTGTCCGACCTGACGGTGGCCGAGCGGCGCCATTTGCTGGATGTGGTTGCCGCAACCGAAGCCGCCGTGCGGGCGGTGGCGCGGCCGGACAAAATCAACCTGGCCAGCCTGGGTAACGTCGTCCCCCATCTGCACTGGCATGTCATTCCGCGTTGGGCGGACGACAGCCATTTCCCTGCGCCGATCTGGGCGACGGCAATGCGCCCGTTGCCCATTCCCCCGTTACGCCCGCAGCCTGAGAGTGCTGAGCTCCGCAAGGCACTCGTTACCCACTTGGGAGAATCCCCATGAAACTCGACCTGCCCCCTACCAGCACCGAAAAGCCGCCGCTCTTCACCAGCCTTGAAGCCTGCAATGTCTGGCAGAAGGCGCTGCCGCTGTCCAATCCGATTCAAGCGCAGGCACAACTGCTACGCCAGTTACACCTGCTGAATCGTTACAGTCTGAGCGGCGACGTCCGGCTGGCAATGCTGGAGACCTTGCGGGAGGCGATCCACTTTGTGCAGGAGGAGGGCGAGAAGAAGTTTTCCGGCAAGCCGTTGCCTCTGGCGCCGCCGGATCAGGCGGCGCTCGATGCAGCACATGGTCTGTGGCAGGCCTTGGCAGGCGGCTATGCGCGCTGCCTCGAAGCTGGCCTGGCCGAAGACGAATACCTGAAGCCACGGATAGCCTTGGTCTGCCAGCGGGCGCTGGCAGCGCTGGCCGAGGATCAAACCGATCTGGTGCACGCCGGGCATCAGCCGAGTGAAGCTCACTGGCGCCTTGCTTATGCACTCTATGCCAGTGCTGAATCCGCGGGTGTGGCGACGACCGCCGTCGCGGAAGTCTTGCATGGTGATCAGCCGATGACGCCCGCCGCTGCTTTAGCCGAGCTATTGTTACTTGCCGCCGCCAGCTTGCACGAGATGTTGCCCCGCCAGCAACTTTGGGTCATGCGCTGGGCGCGGCGCTGGGCAGGCAAGATAAGGATCCAGACCACACAGCCCGAGCTCAAGACGGCAGCGCTGCCGTTGTGTGTCGACATTGAAGGCGCCACCCCGGCGGGTTTCAAACCGCTTCTCGGGACCGGTGCGCGCTGGCTGGATACGACCGAACTGCGTAAGAGCCTGAAAAAACGCCTCACCCTGCTGGCCAAGGGTGATCCTGCCGATACGCCGGCCAGGCTTGGCCTGGGGGAAGACTGCCAGCAGCCGATGTGTGGCGAGGTGTTGCGCCGCATTTACCCGCGCTGGGTAAAAGGCGGAATTTTACGTCGCTATGAGCGACACCCGATGAAAGGCATCTGCCGCTTCGTTGCCGGCATCGACGTGATCCACTATTACCTTTCCGGCCACCGGCCCTTCAAACCGCCTGGCAGCATCAGCTCCGATGACCTGCGGCGCCAGCGCGAGGAACTCGCTACCTTTGGCCGTATCGCCACGCGCTTTGAAGAAGAATATAGCCGCAACCACGGTTACCAACTGGAAAGCTGGGAGGTGGTTGAAGATTGGGGATTGCTCGATCAGTCAAGCGGCGGCCTGCGGCTGGTGCGGCCGCTTGCCCAGGCTGGCGGGCGTCTGGGCATCGGGCAGATGGTCGCGGTGCAGCCAGCGGGAACCAGCGGTTTGCTCCTCGGCATGGTTCGTTGGGTGCAGGTTGCCGGCGACAGTCTCGCTGCCGGCATTCAGTTGATCCCGGGAGAGCCGGTGCCGGCGGCGGTGCGGGCCACCGGCGTGATGGCGACCCAGGACAAGCACAAACCGGCTTTTATCCTGCCCCCGCTGGAGGCGCTCAAGCTACCCGCCAGCATCATCCTGTTGTCCGGCAGCTTCAAGCCGGATCGCATCGTGGAAGTCTGGACGGAGAATGGCTCGTGGGAGATAAAACTCAAGACCATTCTCGACCGCGGGGCAGGTTTTGAACGGGCTACCTATGACGAAATGCCGGATCGCTAATGGTTATTCGGCACATTGGCCAAGCCGCGACCGACCGGGGCATGTGCCTGGCCGGTCGCTTTGAGCTGCGCGTTGAAATCTTCTACCGTTAGCGGCCGGCTATAGAAGAAGCCTTGGGCGTACTTGCAGGTGCTCGCCCGGAGCAGAGCGGCTTGCTCGGTGGTTTCGACGCCTTCCGCCACTACGGAAAGGCCAAGGCTGTTTGCCATCGACAGGATTGCATTGACCAGTGCCTGATCGGCAGGATCGGTTGCCATGTCACGGACAAACCCCCGGTCGATCTTGACGTGGTGCACCGGAAAGCGCTTGAGATAGGCCAGCGAAGAATAGCCGGTGCCGAAGTCGTCGATGGCCAGTTGCAGCCCCGCGGTGCCGGCCGCGACGAACCACTCCTGGATTGCCGGTGAATTGACGAGCAGCATGCCCTCGGTGATTTCCAGCACGATCTGCCGTGGCGACAGTCCGTGCTGCGCCAGGGTGGCGAGGATATGTTTCATCGACAGTACGTCGGGCAACTGACGCACCGAAACGTTAATGGCCATCGTGAGCTGATGGCCGGCAGCCTGCCAGGCAACCATTTGGCGACAGCACTCCGCGAAGACCCAGGCGCCGATCTCGCGGATCAGGCCGGTTTCTTCGGCCAGCGGGATGAAGCTGTCGGGGCCGACCAGCCCGCGCTGGGGATGCTGCCAGCGCAGCAGTGCTTCGGCACCAATGATGCTCCCGCTGGCCAGGTCGATCACCGGCTGGTAATACAGCACGAATTCGCCGCGCGCCAAGGCGCCACGTAGATCGGCCTCCAGCATGCGTCGCTCCACAGCGGCGGTAGTCATCGCCATTTCAAAAAACTGGGCATTGTTGCGGCCGGCACTCTTGGCGCGATACATCGCCATGTCGGCATTGCGGAACAGTGTCTCGCTGTCGCCGCCGTCATTGGGAAAGAGCGTGATGCCGATCGAGGCGCCGATATGAATCTCGTTGCCGTCGAGCACGAAGGGTTCGGCCAGTTGGGCGATGATCTTTTCCGCCACGGCGGCGGCTGTCACCGTATCAACGATGTTGGCGAGCAGTACGACGAACTCGTCGCCGCCCTGGCGTCCGATGGTGTCGGTTTCGCGTACGCAGTGCTGCATGCGTTCGGCGACGGATTGCAGCAGTTGGTCGCCGACGGCATGGCCAAGCGTGTCGTTGACCTCCTTGAAAAAGTCCAGGTCGATGAACAGCACCGCCACCAGGGTGTCCTCGCGCCGCGCCTGCTTGAGGGCCTGGCCGAGGCGTTCGCCGAGCAGATTGCGGTTGGGCAGGCCGGTCAGTGCGTCGTAGTTGGCGCGGTAGGCGATTTCGGCTTCGCTGCGCTTTCGCTCGGTGATGTCGATGAAGATCGAGACATATTCGACGACCGTGCCGGTCGCGCTTCTGACCGCCGAGATGACTTGCCACTCGGGGTAAATTTCGCCGTTCTTGCGGCGATTCCAGACTTCGCCTTCCCAGCGCCCCGTCGCCTGCAGGTGCTGCCACATTTCCTCGTAGTAGAGCGCATCGTGACGGCCGGATTTGATCAGGCGCGGCGTCTGTCCCACTGCCTCTTCCGGCGTGTAACCGGTGGTGACCGTGAACGCCGGGTTGACGCGCTTGATGACGCCGCTGGCGTCGGTGATCATGATCGCCTCGCTGGTGGCGTCGAACACCGTTGCCGCTTCGCGCATGCCGCGCTCGGCCTCGATGCGTTCGCTGATGTCATGGATGATTGAGTAGAGGACCAGCCGGCCGTCGTGGAGATAGGGGCCCGAATACACTTCGACGGTGCGGATGGTGCCGTCCTTCAGGCGCTGCGGAAAGATGTAATGCTCGCGACCATCCTGCTGCGCCTGCAACATTTCCGCCGTCACTTCGTCATGGCTCAGCGGATTGATGTCGGCGCTGCGCAGCGCCAGCAACTCTTCATGGTTGTAGCCATAGAAGCCGCTCGCCGCCGGGTTGGCGTCGATGATGCGGCCATCGGCCGGGTCGATCAGCAACATGACGGCTTTCGACTCGGTAAAGAAGCCGCGATAGCGGGCTTCGCTGTTTTGTAGCGCCCCCATGAGCTGTTCGAGCATCTCCTGGGCGTGGCGCTGCTCGGTGATGTCGGTCGTGGTGCCGATCATGCGCAGCGCCTGGCCGTCGACAGTGCGTTGCAGCACCCGGCCGACGGCCAGTACCCAGCGGTAATGTCCCGCCTTCGCCCGGATGCGGTAACTGGCCCGGTAGCTGTCGGTCTCGCCGCGCACATGGCGGCCGACGGCTGTGCGCACCGCCGGCAAGTCTTCGGGATGAATCAGGGTGCGCCAACTGCCGAGGGTGTTGGCAATCTCGTCTTCGGCATAGCCCAGCATGCGCTTCCACGACGGTGAAAAGTACATCTCGCGGCGCTTCGGATTCCAGTCCCACACGCCGTGGTCTGCGCCCTCGAGGGCGAACTGCCAGCGCGCCTCCGCCTCCCTGATGGAATTTTCGCGCAGCCGCAAGGCATCCGCCATCTGGTTGAAATCCGCGGCGATGGCCTCGAACTCGTCGCCGCCCTGCAGTTCCAGTGCGGCATCAAGCCGGCCTTGCGCGTAGGCATGCACGCCGCTGCTCAATTTGTCGAACGGCGCGCTGATCCAGCGGCGGCCGGCCCGGTTGGCCAGGGGCACGGTCAGCAGCAGCGAGCCGAGTAGCACGGCCAGCACCACGCCGAGAACCCTCTTCTGTTCATGTTGTGCCGTCTGGCGATCGAATGCGGTGACAAACCAGGCCTGCTCCTTGTCGTCCAGACCCAGCGCGGCCGCGCCGAGAAAATACTGGGGATGCTGTGGCGCTGTTGGCGCGGCATGAACAAGGCCGAGGCCGAAAATGGTCGGGGCATGACTGAATTGCTCGGGCTTGAGGCTGTAGCGATTGTCGCGGTCGAAGTTGCCGCTGAATAACAGGTCGATGGCCATGTTGCGCTGGCGGGCCAGGGCTTTCAGCTCGTCCGGGGCGACTGTGGAAACCATGTGCACCCAGCCTGCCAGCCGTTGTTCGCCATCGCGCTGGCGGAGCACCGGTGCGATGGCTTCGAAGACCAGGCGATCGTGCCGGCGTATTTTTCGGATATGGGCTGCAGGTGGCCTGGCAAGGTCTTGCGCCTGCAGTAGAACCTCTGCGGGGAGTTCGCTGCCTATCTTGCCGACGGCGGGCGCGGCGTTCCCGGCGGATGTCTCTCGTGAAAAAGCAACCAGCCGGCCGTTGCCGTCATAGACACTCAGCTCATTGATCCAAGGCGTTTCGACAATCCCGTCCAGCTTGGCGGCCAGCCGTATCTTTTCATTGGCGTAACTGCGTTCCCGTGCTTTCCCGGCGGGCGGGTAATTGGCCAGACGCGTCAGCGCGGCAATAATGTCCTCCCGCTGCGCTAGGGCTTGCGTACCGGCCAGCAGATGGCGTTCATGATCGGCCAGGCGCGTGCCGACTTCGCGCAGCAGGGCCTGGGCGCTCTCGCCCGACAGGGTGTCGTGGTGCCGATCGATCAGCCAGCTCAGCGCCACCGCGACCAATAAAAATGCCATTGTCAGCGTGCCGATCAGCAGCAGCAGCACCTTGCCCCTGATCGAGCGTTGCTTCATGAGCGAGCGTTGCGCCAGGCAGCCGGCCAGGCCTGGGCGACAGTGCCGCTAAATTCGATGGCGGCAAGCCTCTTCGCGGCGGAGCCCTGCAGCGCCCCGTCATTGATGGCGTCGCCCGCCGTGAGGGCGGCGAACCGGAAGACGGTCAGGGCGGCGAGACAGCGGCGCATCATTGCGAACTGCTTCCGGCAAATTAAGATATTTAAATATACAGTAGTGTCCGGTTAAAACGAACCCCATGAACTGGAAAGCCAGAACTGGAGCGGGATTTGAAGCAATGAAGGGTGGTGTCGATTTGAACGGCGGCGAGCGGTTCGGGCAGTCTTCCGGGTTTTATCTCGGAGACGACAAC
>VMSX01000027.1 GCA_013791905.1 Rhodocyclaceae bacterium
GGGAGCGGGGCGAGCACAACGGCACGTACCGGATTCGATCAGCACGCTTCGCTGCATAATCGCCGCGCGTATCGCCCAACAACTTCAGCGATGTCCGTGCTGCGGATCGGTTAAACGTAACTTGTGACACAGTCAGATTAGGGAAACACTGAATAAGTATCAAACGCTGTGAACGATTTCTTTGTCATGGAGTCAGACAAAGAGTTGTGATCACAAGGGATAAGACGATGAAGCAGATGACGCTGGCGGCAGTGAAGGGATTCGCGAAGCACCACCGGGCGACGCGCAAGGCGGAGTTTCTGGCGCGCATGGAAAGCCTGATGCCGTGGGCCGAGTTCTGTGCGTTGATCGAACCGCATTACCCGAAGGCGGGGAACGGACGCCCGCCGGTGGGTGTGGAGCGAATGCTGCGGATGTACTGCATCGCCAACTGGTTCAACCTGAGCGACGAAGCCTGCGAAGACGCGCTCTACGACGTGGCGGTGTTTCGCGAGTTCTGCCGGTTTGATCTGGGACGAGAGCGGATGCCCGATGCGACGACGCTGCTCAACTTTCGCCATTTGCTGGAAGAACACGACCTTGGCGCAGCCCTGTTCGCCAAGGTCGGTGAGTTGCTGCTGGCCAACGGCATGAAACTCTCGGGTGGCACCATCGTCGATGCCACGCTGATCGCGGCCCCGCCCTCGACCAAGAACCAGGACAAGATCCGCGACCCGGAGATGCACCAAACCAAGAAGGGCAACGAGTGGCACTTCGGCATGAAGCTGCATATCGGAACGGACAGCAAGACTGGTCTGATCCATAGTGCCAGTGTCACGTCCGCCAACGTGCATGACAGCCACCAAGTACCCAACCTGCTGCATGGGGAAGAGACGCGCTTCTACGGCGACAGCGCCTATCGGGGCAAAGCGCAGCGCGAGCGGCTCAAGGTGATTGCGCCGCGGGCCAAGGACTTCACCAACAAACGTGCCTACCGGAACTGCCCTTTGACAGATGCCGACAAGGAAACGAATCGGCGCAAGTCGAGTATCAGATCGAAGGTCGAGCATCCGTTTCTCGGTCTGAAGCGTCTCTGGGGCTTCGCCAAGGTGCGCTATCGCGGCTTGGCAAAGAATGCCAACCGGGCCTTCGCCATGCTGGCGATGCTCAATATCAACAAATGGGGACGACCGCTGACGGGAGAGGTGCGTCCGGCATGAGCAGGAAGAGGTGGAATACCCTGCGTTCTGGCTCAAAACAGGCCGATTATTTGATGAAAAAGACATTGGCGTCACAATTTCGTCGCGATTTTAGTTTGCCGCTGAATTTTGCGGCGGCTTATTCAGCGTTTCCTTAGTCTGACTGTGTCAATAAATGCTGAACATTGCCGATAACCCACTCATCTTCTTTCCTGGAGGTGGTGTCATGGCGATCAACGACGAACTGGAGCAATACCTTGAACGGTTGGCGGGGGTATTGGGTCATGCGGATAGA
>VMSX01000026.1 GCA_013791905.1 Rhodocyclaceae bacterium
GAATGATAAGGATTCGACCAGCGTATTCCATCAGGGACAGGAACTCACCTTCCACTCAAAGTCCGGATCTATGGCTGCAATCTTTACCTGCTTAACAACATCGAATGAAGGCTTGGCAAAATGGGGGCGACCATCTATGACAAATCCGGACTTAATCAGCCCTCCGCAAGAGCGCATCGCATCCATCACCCGCAACCTATATCCTTCGCCTAATTGACCGGCATAAATGACCTGCGTATATTCCTGCCGCACACAACGACCCGCCAGCAAGGCAGGCGCATAACATCAGGCATTGCCGCGGCGACCCGGCAATCCTCCGCTAGAGACCGGTCTGCGGGCCTGCCCGCGTAACAAATGTCCACCCGGCGCCGGGTGGTCGACAGCTGGGTGGGGGAAGCTGTGCGCGCAGTCGAATACGACGGCAAGGCCGTCTTGTGGGCCTTGGCGGCTGCCTGCCAGCTCCAGCGCATTCCGTTCGACCCGCAACTCGTCCTGCAGCAATACCCGCCGCCCCATTCAATCGAAGCCGTGCGCGAGGCGCTGGTCGCCCTAGGGTTCCGTTCCGGCTTCAGCGATGTTGGACTCGACCAGCTTTCCGAAATCGCCGCCCCCTGTTTCCTGACACTCAAACAGACAGATGAGGCGCCACTTGCCTTCGCCCTGCTCCTGCGTTGCGACGGCGAACGCATCCTGTACGTCGAGCCGGGCAGCCAGGAACCACGGGAAGTCGACCTCGCCGAATTCGCACCGCGCTATGCCGGCCAGGCGCTGCAGTTCGCCCGCGAAGCCGCACCCGTCGCCGACCCGGACATTCCCCCCGGCCCCAAGGCCTTCGGTTTTTCCTGGTTCGTGCCGGAACTCCTCAAGCACCGCAGCATCTGGCGCGACATCCTGCTCGCCTCGCTGGCCATCCAGTTGGTCGGGCTGGCCACGCCGTTGTTCACGCAGGTCGTCATCGACAAGGTGGTGGTGCACCAGACCATATCCACCCTCACCGTGATTGGCATCGGGCTGTTCGGGGCCATGGTCTTCTCGGCCCTGATGACTTGGGTGCGCCAGTATCTGGTGCTGCACACCGGCAACCGGGTCGATGCCGTGCTCGGCACGCGCGTGTTCGAGCATCTGTTCGCCCTTTCGCCGCGCTATTTCGAACACCGCGCTACCGGCGTCATCGTCGCCCGGCTGCACGGCGTCGAAACCATTCGCGAATTTGTTGCCGGGGCGGCGGTGTCGCTGATGCTCGACATCCCCTTCCTCTTCATCTTCCTCGCCATCATGTTCTGGTACAGCTGGCAACTCTCGCTGATTGCCGTCGGCCTGCTGGGTGCCGTCGCCGTGCTGAGCATCCTCGTCGCACCGGTAATTCGCAGCCGCCTGAACCGCCAGTTCCTCATCGGCGCGCGCAACCAGGCCTTCCTCACCGAATACGTTGCCGGCTTTGAAACCGTCAAGTCACTGCAGATGGAACCAAAGCTGCGCGGCCACTATGGCGATTACATCGCCGAATACCTCGCCGCCACCTTCCGCGCCCGCCAGCTCTCCAACACCTATTCGGTGGCCGCCAACGGCCTCGAACAGATGATGACCCTGGCCATCCTGGTCGTTGGCGCCTGGCTGGTCATGCAAAACGACGGCTTCACCGTCGGCATGCTGGTGGCCTTTCAGATGTTCGCCGGGCGGCTCAGTCAGCCGCTCTTGCGCCTGGTCGGCCTGTGGCAGGAATTCCAGCAGGCCGGCATCGCCGTCAAGCGCCTCGGCGACATCATGAATGCCCCAGCCGAGCCCTGCTCCCTCGTCCCGCAGCGCGGCAAGCGGGAAGGCTCGCAAATCGAGATCGAGAACATCGCCTTCCGCTATGCACAGGAACTCCCCTGGCTTTACCGCAACCTGTCCATCACCCTCGATCCCGGCCGCTGCCTCGCCCTCATGGGGCCTTCCGGCTCCGGCAAAAGCACCCTCGCCAAGCTCCTGCAGGGCTTCTACTTCCCCGAAGAAGGGCGCATCGCCATTGACGGCCAGGACCTGCGCTACCTGGCCGCCAACGAACTCAGAAACCACTTCGGCGTCGTCCCGCAGGAAACCATCCTCTTCTCCGGCACTCTCTACGAGAACCTGATCCTCGCCAACCCCCGGGCCACTTTCGAGCAAGTAGTGCAGGCCTGCCAGTGGGCCGAGATCCACGACACCATCGAGAAGCTGCCCAAGGGCTACCAGACCGAAGTCGGCGAACGCGGCGTCGGCCTCTCGGGCGGGCAGAAACAGAGGATCGCTATCGCAAGAGCCCTGCTCAAGCAGCCGCGCGTGCTCATCTTCGACGAAGCCACCGCCAACCTCGACCCGCAGACCGCCGAACACTTCGCCCGGACCATCAACAAATTCAAGGGCAAGGTGACGATGCTGTTCATCGCCCACCAATTGCCCAAAGGGCTGCAAGTGGATGAAGTGGTCACGCTAGGCGAGCATGGCGCCATGGTGGCGGTGGTGCAGGAACAGAAAAATGGCTGAGGGGATTGGGATGAAAGAAACGGGAAAAGTCGGCGTGACCGAAGGGAATCCCTTTTTCGGGACTGGCGGGATGAAATGCCCCGCAGCGGGTACGGCGGCTAACGAAGGTGGATGGAGGATGGCGGCATGAAAGCGAAGCTATTTAACGTGATGGCGGTGATTCTGGCGCTGGGGGTAACTATGAACGCGGATGCGGGATTGTTTGGGTTCGGCGGAACGAGTTGGAAAGAGGAAGTGCTGCTGCACGATGGGAGCAAACTGATCGTGAAGCGATCGCAAACCTATGGTGGGCGGCATGAAATCGGACAGTCCCCCCCGGTCAAGGAGCACACCATTCGCTTCGAGTTGCCAAACTCAGGAAAAAATATCGAGTGGACGAGCGAATATGGAGAGGAATTGGGTCGCACCAATTTCAACCTTCTGGCGCTCCACCTGCTTGGTGGCATTCCCTACCTCGTTACAGAACCGAACCTATGTTTGGCTTACAACAAGTACGGGAGGCCCAATCCCCCCTATGTCATCTTCAAGCATGACGATGGCGCATGGCAGCGTATACCTCTGTCGGAACTGCCCGCAGAGTTCAAGACAATCAACCTGATCGTCAATAACGGACGCGAAGAAGACATTGAAAGGGCAGCGAAGCCACTCGGGTATGTCTCGGTTGAAAGCGTCCAGGCGATCAACAGCAGCCTGAGACAACCCGAATACCGCACCATCCTGCGGGAGCCTTTGCCGGAGGCACGGGTCAAGCAGATGTGCGAGGTGATGATTCGCTACAAGTGTGGCTGGGGTGCCCCCGGAGAGTTCAATAAACAGTACTTCGAAAGCATTTGCAAGTAATCCACCTCAATTAAAGGAGATCGAGCATGGCAACGACTCTTGAATACGCATTGATGGCCGGTGTCGCATATCGTTCTACGCGCAACGAAATAAACCGCTTCCCAATACCGACGTCATCTGGCTGGAATGAACTATCCGGGACACATCGGAGTCTGGACGATACCGGTTTTGAAGCGATCTCCTTCACCAACGGCACCGAAATCGTCATCTCCTACGCCGGCACCTACAACAACCCGCCCATTACGTTTTTCAACCCAGATCGGCAAGCGTCCGTCGGATTGGCGCTGGGCATGGGCTCAGCGCAACTCCTGCAAGCCGCCGAATACTACCTGCAAGTCAAGGCAGCCCACACCATCAATGGTGTTGCGCCGCAGATCACGCTCACCGGCCATTCGCTGGGAGGTGGGCTGGCGGCGTTGATTGCTGTGATGTTTGGAGAAGAGGCCACCACCTTCGACCAGGCGCCGTTCCGCGCATCGGCACTATCCGCGCAAACCGACGAATACGGCAACCCGGTAGGCAGTTCCGTCGCGGAGAATTTGCACGCCTACCTGTCCGACCATGCGACCACCGAACAGCTAGCCAAGCTCGACACCTACATCGCCGCGAACGACCCGCGCAACACCAGCCCCAACATAGCCGACACGCTGACCGGACGCGAAGCGGCGGTAAGCAACCACAACGTGCAGGGCGAGTTTCTATCCGGCGTGCCGTGGAACTGGCTCGACCGCATCGGCACCACCATCGAGGACATCCCCACCAGCGCGGACGGTGTAGCGGGCGACGACCTGCACAGCCAGGCATTGCTCACCGCCTACCTGCAAAGCCGACAGACGGCGGATGCCAATCAGACACTGAATGCCGTCACCTTCAAGCTGCCCGACCTGCTGAAGATGATCTTCGACAAAAAACTGTTTGCATTTGACACCGACAAGTCAGATGAAAACCTCCTCGAACGCCTCGTCAAGCACGAAGCCGGCATAACTGGCAGCCTGCCCGCCGACGCCATGCTCACCCGCTTCACGGCCGACCTGTGGAAACTGGCGCAGGACGGCGGGCTGACGCTGAACGACGGCGTTACGGGCTATCCCGACCTGAACGACATGAGCAAGGCGCTCACCGCCTTCGCCATGCAGTTCTATTACGAAGACACCGCCAACGCCACGGATGACAACAAGCAGCTCTTCACC
>VMSX01000002.1 GCA_013791905.1 Rhodocyclaceae bacterium
CAGGATCAAACTGGCCGACGCCAAGGGCTTCGACCTCTACTTCAAGAACTACCTGGCACAGGATGGGCTCTTTACCCCCGCCGAAAGCGGCCTCATCCAGGCCATGCTGCCCAACCTGCGCGACTGGTACATCCAGGCCGGCGCCGGCGGCATGACGGCCACCGACACCGAGAACCGCGGCGCCTTCATGCTCGGCGGCAGCGCCGCCGACACCCTTACCGGCGGCGACGTCACCCTGCGGCTGGGTTCGCTGATGCTCGACCTCGGCAACGGCGACGCGGTGCATATCGGCAGCTTCGCGTTTGAGGATGGGACGGTGCTCAACTCCAATAAAAGTCGGCGCTGGCGGGACGGCGATGCAGTGGCAGATGCCGCCTATTGGATCGCCTTGGCACGCACCGTGAAAGTCGGCGCTGGCGGGATGAAATGCCTCGCAGCGGGTACGGCGAGGAATGACTGGGCATGGAGGGTGGCGGCATGAAGACGGTGCAAAGCGTGATGAAACGGATCGCCAACCTTGGCCTGATTCTGATGATGGGGGTAAACATGAATGCGAACGCGGGATGGTTTGGCTTGGGTGGCACGAGTTGGAAGGAGGAAGTGTTGCTGCATGATGGAAGCAAGATTATTGCCAGCCGTACGGTCGAGCGTGGTGGGCGGCACGAGATTGGGCAACAGCCGCCGATTAAGGAACAGAGCCTGAGCTTTACTCTGCCCGGCACAAATGAAAGCGTGACTTGGGAAGATAAATTCACCGAAGACGTCGGCGGTGCCAACTTTTTGCCGATGCAACTGGAGATACGCAAAGACACCGCTTATTTGGTGGTTCATCCAATGGGAAGTGTGTCTTACAACAAATGGGGAAGTCCGAACCCGCCTTACGTCGTCTTCAAATTTCAGAACAAGGAGTGGAATCAAATCCTATTGCAAGAACTGCCAGCGGAATTCACCACCCCGAATTTGATTTTTTCCTCACCAGACGACGAAGCAAAGAAAGCGGGGCAACCCATTATTTCAGCGGAGGTGATTAAGAGCATTTATGCACGTTACAAACAACCCGAGTACAAAACCATCGTTCGCACCACGCTTGACCATTGGAAGCCGCGCCTAGGCAGTAATTCAGGAGAGAAGGTGCGTACGGGAGAGGGCGGTTGGATTGGAATTGGTTGGTTCAGAGATCAACCTTCTTTGGAGGCTTGTTTGAAATATTGCGAGCGAGAAAAGGTGAGCCCACGGGATTGTCCATGCAACACCTTATTTAAGGGGAAATAATCATGGCTACCGATATCGAATACGCATTGATGGCAGGACGGATTTATCAAAGCACTCGTAGCGAAATCAACTGGTTTCCCGATCTCCTCTCTTTGGGATGGACAGAGCAGGTAGATAAAAGCCAATCACTACCAAGTGGCTTTGAAGCGACCTACTTCACCAAAGGCAGCGAAATCGTCATCTCGTTTGCCGGTACCGGTTCAAATGTGGACTGGTGGGCCAATGCGGGCGGTTTCTTCGGCGTGACTTCGGATCAACTCCGGCAGGCGGCAGACTATTACCTGCAAGTCAAAGCCAACACGAGTGCAACCATCAGCTTCACCGGCCACTCACTGGGCGGCGGGCTGGCTTCGTTGATGGCGGTTTTCTTTGGACAAACGGCTACAACCTTTGACCAAGCCCCGTTTCGGAATTCCGCTAGTGTTGCGGTGGCAGCCGCCCTCAAAGACTACTTGCTGAATCAGCGGGGGTACAGTGAGACAGCACTGCAAGTGCTCACCGATTTCATCGGCACGGCAGTCAATGGCGGTATCCCCGGCGAAGGCAATGTCCGCGATTTCAGCGTGCGGGGAGAAATTCTGAGTGCAGCATCTGGACTCAGAATAGGTGTGCCGACCAGCCTGACACACGGCGGCGCCCCGGACTTGACGCTGACTGTTGCCCTGCACTCGCAGGCATTGCTCACTGCATTCATACAGAGCGATCAAACCGCACCAGAAAAGCATTCGTTCCGTGATGCCACCTTCAAACTGCCGGATGTGGTGCAGATGATTTTTAATGACAAGTTGTTTGCGCATACGACAGCAAGAAGTAATACGACGGATGAAAACTTCATTGAACGCCTCGTGCGTCATCAGAACGGTGTTGCGGGGCTGACTACAGGCGAAGCTCCCATTGCCGCCGACGCCATGCTCACCCGTTTCACGGCCGACCTGTGGAAGCTGGCGCAGGACGGCGGCCTGACGCTACGCGACGGCAACCCGACCAACGCCGACCTGAACGAGGTCAGCAAAGCGCTGACCGCCTTTGCCATGCAGAAGTATTACGAAGAAACCGCCGACAGCACGGG
>VMSX01000004.1 GCA_013791905.1 Rhodocyclaceae bacterium
ACCCCTTCCCATCCCGAACAGGACCGTGAAACAGGACCGCGCCAATGATAGTGGGCTTCGCGCCCGCGAAAGTAGGTCAGCACCAGACTATCCCTACACAACAACGCCCCGCATCGAATGATGTGGGGCGTTTTTGCTATGTACATTTGTTTTCGCCAGATCACCACCAGGACGAGGTGGCGCTGTAAGCACGAAAGAAAAAAGGCCACCCGATGTGGGTGGCCTTTTTTTGTTTGGTGGGTGGTACAGGATTTGAACCTGTGACCAATTGGTTAAAAGCCAACTGCTCTACCAACTGAGCTAACCACCCGAAGACAGCCGTGCATTTTATTGAGAATTCAAAAAAGAGTCAAACAGATGTTGTCCTTTTTCCATCAAAATACTTACGGCATATATGGGAACTGCAGCGGCCAGTGACGAGATGCAAAGCCGTTTCAGCCGGCAGCTTGGTAGCGTGTTGGATCGGTCTGTCCGGCAGCAGAAAACCCATCCTGACGCAGGCGGCAGGCGTCGCACAGACCGCAGGCGCGACCGACGGCATCTGCCTGATAGCACGATACGGTTAACGCGTAATCAACACCGAGGGCGTTGCCACGGCGGATGATGTCATCCTTGGTAAGGTCGATCAACGGTGCATGCAGTTTGACCGGGTGCCCTTCGACTGCGGCCTTGGTGGCCAGGTTCGCCATGTCCTCAAAGGCTTTGATGAACTCGGGGCGGCAGTCGGGATAGCCAGAATAATCGACGGCATTCACCCCGACAAAAATGTCCTGTGCCCCCAATATTTCCGCCCAGCCTAGCGCCAAGGACAACATGATTGTGTTGCGCGCTGGCACATAAGTGACAGGAATGCCGGGAGCGAGACCCCCAGTCGGTACGGCAATGGTGGAATCTGTAAGTGCAGAGCCGCCGAACTGGCCAATGTCGAGATGGACGACGCGATGCTCCTGCGCACCGAGTGCCGCGGCGACGCGTGCTGCCGCTGTAAGCTCAGCAGCATGGCGCTGCCCGTAATCGACGGAGAGGCAGTGGCAGACAAAACCAACGGCACGGGCAATCGCCAAGCAGGTGGCAGAATCGAGGCCGCCGGAAAGCAGAACAACTGCGCGTTTAGATGGAGCCATGGTTGAACTCACCTGCTCCGCTCGTTGCCCCACAGGTGCTTGTGCATCTGTAACTGGAAACGCACTGGCAAGCGATTGTCGATGATCCATTCGGCAAGTTGTGCGGGGGGCAATGTGTCCCAGACCGGTGAGAACAGCACAGGACAGCGGGAGAAAAGTTGGTGCTGGAGCGACGCGGCTACAGCCCAATCGAAGTCGGCACGCGAGGCCAGCACGATCTTGATTTCGTCCGTTGGAAGCAGAAGGTCGATATTCTCCCAACGGTTCTTTTCGCTCTCGCCGGAATCAGGGGCCTTCAAGTCTACGATACGCGCGACGCGTGGATCGACAGAGCCGATATCGAGTGCGCCAGAGGTCTCCAGTGAAACAGAAAACCCTTCGTCGCATAGCGCAGATAGTAATGGCAGGCAATTAGGCTGCGCCAATGGTTCGCCGCCTGTAACGCAAACGGTCGTGCAAGCGAAGCTGGCAACACGGTCAAGAATCACACTCAGCGTTAAATGCTCGCCACCACTGAAGGCATAGGTCGTGTCACACCAGGTACAGCGCAATGGACAACCGGTGAGACGAATAAAAACGGTGGGTAGTCCGACACGGGTCGATTCGCCTTGCAGCGAATAAAAGACCTCGCTGACGCGCAGCGAGACTGACGCGTCTGACCTTACCACCAGAGTCTCACCGTCTTTTCTTCGGAGCTAAAATCTTCAGACGTGTTCGAGCTGTCTCTGCTGCCAAGCTGGAAGGATACTTGTCCACCAAGGCTTCCAGCACGGCAACGGCGGCTTTGTCGTCCTTCACTTCGATCAAGGCGTTGGCCTGAGCCAGCAAAGCATCTGGTGTCTTGGGATCCGTTGGCCAAGTGGCGGCTACCTGAGCAAAAATCGTTGCAGCCTTGCCGTACTGTTTTTGCTGGTAGAAACTGGACCCCAGCCAGTAATTGGCGTTAGGAAGTAGCGCGGACTTGGTATGCAGGGCGATGAAGGATTCGAAAGATGCTTGGGCTTCCTTGAATTTGCCGTTACGGAAATGTCCCAACGCGGCCTCGTAATCGCGCATTTCCGCTTGCGGATCAGCTTTGACTTCAGGAGGGTTGGGGGCCGCTGATGAAGTTGTTGATGAGGCTTCAAGCTTGCGCAAGCGATTGTCGAGATCGACATAAAAATCCTGTTGCCGCTTATGGGCAGCATCTAGCGAGTTGGTCAAAACTTCGATCTGACCGGTCAAGCGTGCCACGCTGGCACGCAAAGCTTCAGCTTGATTAGAAAAATCAAGCTGGTTCTGATTGGCACCATCGACGCGCCGCGTAAGTGCTTCGCTGGTTTGGTTCAACTCAGCGCGCAGTTCCCTGATCTGGCGGCGCGCCTCTTCATCGTCAAAAAGGCCGGCATGCACCGGCATGACCAGCGCGGCGCTGATCAGCAGGAATACGAAACGCGACATGGTTTAAAACTCGCCGGTATAAAGCATGTCACCACGGCGGTTCTGCGCCCAGCATGATTCTGCTTGCTCCATGCAGGCCGGCTTTTCCTCGCCGAGGCTGACAGACTCAAGTTGAGCTTCTTTGGCGCCTAACAGCATCAAGGCTTTCTTGACTGCTTCTGCACGTTTCTGGCCAAGCGCCAGGTTGTACTCACGGCTGCCGCGTTCGTCAGCATGACCCTGAATCAACATCTTCATTTGGTCATTCCTGACAAGAAACTTGGCGTGGTGATCAAGCAGCGACTTGAATTCATCCTTGACAACGAGGCTGTCGTAATCAAAGTAGACGCTGCGCTTGAACAGCGGGCTCTTCGGGTCTTTCAGTGCAGCGATGGCATAGGGGTCGCCTTGACCAGACATAACCGGGGCCGTGGCTGAGATCGCACCGGGGGTGCGGTCTTCGACGCCGGCACCGGCTTGTTCGGGAGCGGCGGGTTGGCTGCTACATCCGGCGAGCGTTACCAGGGCGGCTAGAGTCAGTAGTGAGGAGGAAAGAGCAAGAGATTTGCGCATGGCCGGACTTCCTTATAAATTGGTGTAATGAAAAGAGTGGGTGACTACTTGCTGAAGGGGCCCCAGGCGGGTTCGCGGACATCCGCGGCTTGCACGGAAAGTCGATGCTTGACGCGGCCGTCGATGGATACAGCGGCGAGCACGCCGCGTCCCCCGACCTCAGTGGCAAACAAAATCATGCGCCCATTCGGGGCAAAGCTGGGCGACTCATCCTTGGCCGTGTCGGTGAGTATTTGCGTCTGACGAGTAGCCAGGCCCATGACGGCTACGCGGAAACGACCGCTGTCACGCGTGACGAAAGCCAAACTTTTGCCATCGGGCGAAAGACGTGGTGTGACGTTGTAACTACCTTCAAAGGTGACGCGTTGCGCTGGACCGCCGGCTACGGGTTGCCGGTAGATTTGGGGACTGCCGCCGCGATCCGAAGTGAAGTAGATGAACTCGCCGTCGGGTGAAAACTGCGGTTCGGTGTCGATGCCGCTGGAGCTCGCCAGCCTTGTTACCCCGCTACCATCCACATTGACAACATACAGTTGTGAGTTGCCATTTTTGGTCAGGACGACGGCTAGCCTGGTACCATCTGGCGACCAGGCGGGCGCAGAATTAGAGCCTTTGAAATTGGCGGCGACATGGCGGCGCCCAGTGGCGAGATCGTGCACATAAACCACCGGCTTCTTTGCCTCGAAGGATACATAGGCCAATCTGCTGCCATCCGGTGACCAGGTCGGCGAAATGATCGGTTCGCGCGAAGCCAGGGCTACCTGCGCGCCATTGCCGTCGGCATCGGCGATCTGCAACTCATAACGGCCGGTGCTTTTCATGACATACGCGATGCGCGTCGAAAAGATGCCGCGCTCGCCAGTCAGTTTCTCGTAAATGATGTCGGCAACGCGGTGTGCCGTGGCACGAATCTGAGTGGCGTTGTGCGCCAGTCCCTGCCCGGCGATTGCCGCCTGCTTTTGAGTATCGTGCAGACGAAAGCGCGTTTCATAACGGCCATCCGGCATAACCGAGACACTACCTGCAGCCAGCGCATCGGCGCCGCGGGCTTTCCAGTCAGAGTAATTCGGCACAGCACTTTCGTCCAATACCGCACCGCTGGTATCAACTATCTGGAACAGGCCGCTGCGTTCAAGGTCGGCGCGGACTACCGAAGTCAATGCATGCGCGACGACGCGCTCGCCAGCAAAATCAGCAACTGCGACGGGCAAGCGTTGGTTGCCAGCACCGGTAATTTCAATGGAAAGCTGCGCTTGGGCGAAGAGCGCAACGCAGGCGAGCAATGCGCCGGCTAGCCATCGGAGAATATGTATTTTCATGGGGCGCAATTATAACCCGCTAAAAATTCGGTTTTTCCTCAGTTCTCCAGCGGCCGGAAGTTGAGTTCCAGCGTGCGACTGAATAGTTCGCTTTTAGCCGGTTTGGGGAGTGGGCTGGACTTGAGGATGGCGCGTTCGGTCGCCGCATCCCATGCCGAGCTGCCAGAGGATTTCATGAGCTTCACGGTAAGCACGTCACCCGACGGCAATTGCGTGACCTCGAAAACGGCTTCGGGGTTGCCCTTGATATCGGGCGGCAAAATAATGTTGCCGCGAATCTTGCCTTTGATGGCATTTTTATATTTGTCGATTTCACCGGCCTGTGCGGAACTGGCCTGCTGCGCTTTGAGATTGTCCAGTTCCTGCGCCGCCACCGCCGCTTCCTTCTGGCGCTGGAAAAATTCGGCCTCGTGCTTCAATTGATCCTTAAAAGGATCCGGCGCCGGCTTGGGTGGAGCGGGTTTGGGTTCTGGCTTGGGCTCGGGTTTAGGCGGCGGCTTGGGCTTTTCCTTCTGCGCAATCTCGGGTTTAGGCGGTGGCTTGGGGGCAGGTTCCGGCTTGGGCTCGGGTTTAGGCGGGGGCGGTTCCGGCTTCGGCTCGGGCTTGGGTTCCGGTTTGGGTTCGGGTGCCGGCGCAGAAGTCGGCGCTGGCGGGACGGCGCTCACCAGATCGACTTGGACCACGTCCGGTGGGTCAGTGCGCCAACTGATGCCGTAAATCAGAAAAACGACCAGCAGGACATGCATCAATACCGCGAGCACAAAAGAAATGCGCTTGCCGGGCGGCGTACGGGGTGCGGCCGGTGCTTCGGTCATCTATTTTTGTGCAGCACCAGCAGGCCGATTTTGGTGACCTGTGCGCGCTGCAATTCATCCATTACGTTCAATACGGCCTCATATTTCACATTCTTGTCACCGGCAATCAGCACGGGTTGGTCCGGATTTTTCGCCTGAAGTTCCTTGAGCCTGGCTGCCAATTCAATTCGGCCGACGGTAACTTCGGCGCCGCCCAGCGCGCGATCGCGCAGCGACATGCTCTGATCGGCACGGATGATAATTTCAAGAGGTTCGGCCGGCGGCTGCGCGGCCTTGCCGACGCTGGGCAGTTCAATGCTGGCAGTCTGGATCGCTGGCGCGGTGGCCATGAAGATGACCAGCAGCACCAACATCACGTCGATGTACGGAACGACGTTGATCTCGTGTTTGAGGCGGCGTTGGCGCATGGGCTTATTTCAATTGCCGCTGCAAAATGTTGGAGAACTCTTCCATGAAACTTTCGAGGCGCACCGAAACCCGATCGACATCGTGGGCGAAGCGGTTGTAGGCCACCACTGCGGGGATCGCCGCGAATAGGCCGATGGCAGTCGCCACCAGCGCTTCGGCGATGCCCGGCGCGACCGCCGAGAGGGTCGCCGTGGTCATGTTGGCGAGGCCGCGAAATGAATTCATGATGCCCCATACCGTACCAAACAGGCCGACATAGGGTGACACCGAACCGACCGAGGCGAGGAAGGCGAGGTGTGCGTCCAGATCATCGAGTTCGCGCTGATAGGTGGCGCGCATGGCACGGCGCACACCGTCGATGGCCGAAGCCGAGTCGCGCGATTGCTGGCCGCGTACTTTGGTAAACTCCCTGAACCCGGCTTCGAAAATGCGCTCCAGTGGGCCGCTCTGGTGACGGTCATTCAAGGCGCTCTGGTAGAGGACATTCAGGTCGCCGCCGCTCCAGAAGTCACGCTCGAACTGGTCGGTCTTGCGGCGCGCATCGCGGATCTGGAACCACTTGCGGAAGATCCAGTACCATGACATGACGGAAACATAGGCGAGCAGGCCCATCACCAGCTTGACGATGAGGCTGGCCTGGGCGACGAGATCGATGATGGCAATATCGGTGGAAACGTTCATCTGCGGTTTGCGAGTTTTTCGTGGAGGGATGGCGGCATGGCGGTCGCCTTGCCGCGCGCGATATCGAGACAGGCGACGCGCACCGTGGCGGTCAGCAGTGTTTCATCCGCGCGGCGGATCGACTGGGCGAATGTTACCTGAGCGCGGCCAAGGGCCTCGACCGTGGTGGCGACTTCAAGCTGGTCGTCGAGCTTGGCCGGCTTCAGATATTCGACCGCGAGCGAGCGCACTGCGAAGGCCAGACCGGCTTCACCGGCCAACTGATGCTGTTCGAAGCCGAGCTCGCGCAGCAGTTCGGTGCGCGCGCGTTCAAGGTATTTGAGGTAGTTGGCGTAATAGACGACCCCGCCGGCATCGGTGTCCTCGTAATAGACGCGCACAAATAGAGCCCCCCCCGAGAAAGCCGCTGTGCGGCTTCCTCCCCCCAGGGGGCCAAGAAACACTTGGGACGGCCCGGCGTGTTTCTTGAGATGCATGCTCATTGACCCTGCCACAGCTCGCGATTCGCGCCACCGGGGGCGCCGGGGGACTCAAGCCCGAAATGCCGCCAGATGCTTGGCGTCGCCACGCGGCCGCGCGGGGTGCGCTGCAGGTAGCCCTGCTGGATCAGATAGGGTTCGAGGACGTCCTCGATGGTGTCGCGTGCCTCGCCGATGGCGGCCGCGAGGTTGTCGATGCCGACCGGGCCGCCGCCGAATTTTTCGAGCATGGCGCTGAGCAGCTTGCGGTCCATGACGTCGAGGCCGAGCGCATCGACGTCGAGCATCAGCAGGGCGGCGTCGGCGATTTCGCGGGTGATGGAGCCATCATGCTTGATCTCGGCGTAGTCGCGCACGCGGCGCAGCAGGCGGTTGGCGATGCGCGGTGTGCCACGGCTGCGCCGGGCAATTTCGATCGAACCCTCATCGGCAATGGCACATTTGAGCAGGTGTGCCGAACGGCGCACGATCAGGCCGAGTTCTTCCGGTGTGTAGAACTCCAGTCGGGCGACGATGCCGAAGCGGTCGCGCAGCGGATTGGTGAGCATGCCGGCGCGCGTGGTGGCGCCGACCAGCGTGAACGGCGGCAGGTCGAGCTTGACCGAGCGCGCCGCCGGACCCTCGCCGATCATGATGTCGATCTGGAAATCCTCGAGTGCCGGGTAGAGAATTTCCTCGACGACGGGCGAAAGACGATGGATCTCGTCGATGAACAGCACGTCGTTCGGTTCGAGATTGGTGAGGATCGCGGCGAGGTCGCCGGCGCGCTCCAGCACCGGGCCGGAAGTCGAGCGTAGATTGACGCCCATCTCGTGGGCGATGATGTGGGCCAGCGTGGTCTTGCCCAGCCCCGGCGGGCCAAACAGCAGCACATGATCGAGTGCTTCCTGCCGACGTCTGGCGGCCCCGATGAAAATTTCGAATTGGCCGCGAATTTTTTGCTGGCCAACGTAGTCGGCCAGCCGCTTCGGTCGCAGAGCGCGTTCCAGCACATCCTCGTGCGGCGAGGTGTTGTCGGCCGCAATCAGGCGGTCGGGTGGGCCGGCGAGCGAGTCGGTTTCGATCATGCTGGATTGGCCGGTGGCGCTGATGACCAGCCAGCGACGAGAGTGAGCGCGAGGGCCAGGATGACCGGTCCGAGAAAGATGCCGACGAAGCCGAAGGCGAGGATGCCGCCAAAGACGCCCAGTGCAATCAGCAAAATCGGCAAACTCGAGGTGCGGCTGATGAGGATGGGCTTGAGAAAATTATCAACGCTGCTGATGACGGCAACGCCCCAGATCACCATGAAAATCGCCATGCCCATTTCGCCCTGGCCATACAGCCACCAGGCGGCGCCGCCCCAGATCAGCGGGGGGCCGACCGGTATCATCGACAGGAAGAATACGGCGCTGCTCAGCAGCAGCGGCGCCGGTACGCCGGCGATGAGAAAACCGACCAGCGCCAGCAGCGCCTGTGCCGCCGCCGTCCCGACGATGCCGACCATGACGCCCATGATGGTGGTGTGCGCCAGTTTCAGCATGCGCTGGCCGAGTTCGGCGCCGATTTTTTCGGCCAGCCGGTCAAGGTGTGCGGCGAGTGCGCGGCCATCGCGATAAAAGAAGAAGGCGATAAACACCACCAACGTGAGTTCAAGCAATCCCTGACCGATCAGGCCCACGGCAGCGAGGAGGAGTCGGCGCGTTGGCTCGAAGAGTTGCTGGCCGAGGCGGGCCAGATCTTCCTGGCTGGCGGCCAGATTGCGCCAATAGGCATCGAGATGATCGCCGATCAGCGGGAGCGCTGAGAGCCAGGCGGGTGGCGACCAGTCGCCGGCGGCGAACCAGTCGCGCAGGAGCGCCAGCAATTGCGTGACGCCATCGGTAACGGTGGCCGCCAGATAGGACATCGGCAGCAGAACGGCCACAGCAAGAATCAGGCTGGTCAGCAAGGCGGCGAGCGTGGCGCGCCCCTTGACGCGCGTCTCGACCCAGACAAACAGGGGCCAGGTCGACAGACAGAGGATCGCGGCGAACATCAGCGCTGCCAGAAATGGCGCCAGTACCCAGAATGCGCCGATGAGAATCAGCGCAACGAGGGCAATGCGGGCGTAGGCGCGAACGGCTTCGTTCATAGAGCGCTGATTCTACCCGTCCCGATGCTCATGCCTTGGCCAGCAACTTCAGGGCATGCCGGATGCCGTCGGAGACGCTAACGCCAGCAGGCAAGGACTTGGTGGCGCCCAGCGCCTCGCGGTCGCTGTAGCCAAGCGCCAGCAGCGCGTTGAGGATATCGCTGGCCGCATCGGGAAGTGCCGTCTCGCCAGCGCCGACTTTTACAGCGCTGCTGCCGCCAACCGGCAGCTTGCCTTTGAGTTCGAGCAGCAGTCGCTCGGCGGTCTTCTTGCCGATGCCGGGAATCCTCACCAGTCGCGCAGTTTCCTGCAGCGTGACGGCTTGGGCGAGTTCGCTCACCGTGAGGCCGGACAGCACCGCCAGCGCCATGCGCGCGCCGATGCCGGAAATTTTCAGCAGCTGGCGGAACAGCGTACGTTCCTCGTGCGTGAGGAAGCCGAACAGCAGGTGGGCATCCTCGCGTACCACCAGATGGGTGACGAGCGCCACCGGTTCGCCGCTCGCCGGCAGGTTGTAAAAAGTGCTCATCGGCACGTCGATCTCGTAACCGACGCCGCCGACATCGACGAGGATCTGCGGCGGGTTTTTTTCCAGCAGTTTGCCGGCGATTTTGCCAATCATTGTTCAAATTCCTTAACGTGAGACGTTAATCGATCTTGTCATACCGGCGCAGGCCGATATCCAGAAAAAACCACTGGATTCCGGGGCAAGCCCGGAATGACAGATTTCATTGGCAGGGGTGGTGCAAATCGCCATGAAAATCAGACCAGGCGGCCATTTTTAACACGAAAGCCACTGGTCGCCAGATTGCCCAAACCCTGCCCGCCGTGTGCATGACAGATTGCGCAGGCCAGCGCGTCGGCGGCATCGGTCGAGGGTGCGCCGGACAGTTTCAACAGGCGCGTCACCATGTGGCCGACCTGCTCCTTGGCCGCCTTGCCGTGCCCGACCACCGCCTGCTTGACCTGCAGGGCGGTGTACTCGGCTACCGGCAAACCGGCCAGTACCAGCGCGGCGATTGCCGCACCGCGCGCCTGACCGAGCAACAGGGTGGATTGCGGATTGACGTTGACGAAAACCTTTTCGACGGCGGCTTCATCGGGCCGATGGGTGGCGATCACTTCGCCGATGCCGTCCAGCAAGGTCTTCAGGCGTAACGGCAGGCTCTCCTTGTCGTTGCTCTTGATGCAACCGCTCGTCACATAGCTGAGCTTCTGGCCGATCTTGTCGATGACGCCAAAGCCGGTGATGCGGAGGCCGGGGTCGATGCCGAGGATGCGGACAGGTTTCATCGACGCGAAAGATACACGCCCCATACCGCGAGCGCCATGCCGAACAGGGCAACGCCGCTCAGGGTTTCGCCGAAGATCAGCCATGCCAGGAGCGCCGTGGTCGGCGGCGTCAGGTAGAACAGGCTGGCGACATTGACGGCATTGCCGTGGCGGATCAGCCAGTTGAGCAGGGAGATGGCGCCGACCGAGAGCACCAGCACCAGCCAGCCAAGCGCGAAGACGAATTCGCCGGTCCAGTCGATGCGGATGCCGTCCTGCATGGCGACGATGGCCCCGGTGACGAGCGCGGTCGGGATGAACTGTGCGACCGCGCCGCTGCGCCAATCGAAACTGGGACAGAAGCGCTTCTGGTAGAGCGTGCCGGTGGTGATGCCTATCAGTGCGGCCACCGCCGGCCACAAAGCGTCTAGCGCAAATCCGCTGCCCAGCTTGCCCGAGACGACCAGCGCGACGCCGACAAAGCCGAGCAGCAGGCCGATCCACTGGCGCGGCCGGATGGTCTCGCCCAGCAACCAGCCGGCGAGCGTGGCGGTCAGCAACGGTTGCAGGCCGACCACCAGGCTGGCGATGCCCGCCGGCAAGCCCTTGCCGATGGCGACGAAGACGCCACCCAGATAGAGCGCATGCACCAGCAGACCGCTGACGCCGACGTGAAACCAGATCCGGCCATCGCGCGGCCAGGGTGCACGCCAGAGCAGCGCGATGCTGGCCATCAGGGTGATGACCAGCAGATAGCGGACGAACAAGAAGCTCAGCGGCGCCGCATGCGGCAGGCCGAGCTTGGCACCGATGAAGCCGGTGCTCCACAGCAGGACAAAGAGAAAAGGCGCAATTCTGGTCAGCATCTATTAAGTCGGCGTGACCGAAGGAAATCCCCTTTTCGGGACTGGCGGGATGGCGTGTTGATCAGCGGCGCAATTAGGGGGGGACTACTCGTCCATCACCGCGGTGGTGTACACCGCCTGCACGTCGTCGAGCCCATCGATTGCGTCGAGCAGTTTTTGCATCTTCAGCGCATCTTCACCGGCGAACTCGGTTTCGTTGAGCGGTTTCATCGTCACTTCGGCATACTCGGGCGTGAAGCCGGCGCCTTCGAGCGCTTCCTTGACGGCGAGAAAGTCGTTGGGTGCGGTGATCACCTCGATCGAGCCGTCGTCGTTGGCCGCCACATCCTCGGCGCCAGCGTCGATGGCGGCGTCCATCAGTTTGGCCTCGTCGGTGCCTGGGGCGAAGATCAACTGGCCGCAGTGCTTGAACATGAAAGCGACGCTGCCGTCGGTGCCCATGTTGCCACCATGCTTGGCGAATGCATGGCGCACTTCTGCGACGGTGCGCACCCGATTGTCGGTGAGGCAATCGACCATCACGGCGGCGCCGGCGATGCCATAGCCTTCGTAACGGATTTCCTCGTAGCTGACGCCCTCAAGCTCGCCGGTGCCCTTCTTGATGGCGTTCTCGATCTTGTCCTTGGGCATGTTGACGGCCTTGGCCTTGTCGACAGCCATGCGCAGGCGCGGGTTGAAGCCAGGATCGCCCCCGCCCATCTTGGCGGCGACGGTGATTTCCTTGGCGATGCGCGAAAACGCCGCACCGCGCTTCTCGTCCTGACGACCTTTACGATGCTGGATGTTGGCCCATTTGGAATGACCTGCCATGAATGCTGCTCCGAATTTTTAGGTGGGCCATTTTACGTCACCCGACTGAAGTAGGGACTCCCAGCACCGCAGTCCCGGCGCCGGGCCGCCCCCAAGCCGGGACGTCACGCGGCGCCAGCCGCAATCCGCACGTTAGCTTCTACGGAGTCACCCGTGATACACGAGCGCAGCGACAACAAGCGACGTAGTCGCGCCGTTGCGGCGTAGGCTAATGCCGGCAACGCCGGCGTTAAGCCGCGTAGCGGCGGCCGTAGGCAAAAAAACAGTCACCACCCTTCCCCGGGAAGGGGGGCCGGGGGAGATGGGGGCCTTATCTCCACGATCTCGGTCACCGACAAGGTGGCGATATCGTGCAGTTTTTCCATGCGCGCGCCCTCTTGTTCAAGCAGCGACGACATTTGGGAAAAGCTGGAAGATACAAAGACTTCCCTGCCTTCCGGGGCGCGGCGCCGGACGCCATAGACGACGCGGGCGCGTTCATCCGGGGGCAGCCGGCTGATCAGGCTCTTGGTGACCCAGATGCTGCCGTGGCGGGCGAAATCGGAGATGCGCGCCGCCTGGTTGATCGTATCGCCCAGCACGACGAATTCCACGCTGGTCGGTGACTGATAGGTGCCCAGCCATTCCTGGCCTTCGGTAATGCCGGTGTTGAGGAACAGTTCGTTGAACCACTGCTTGCGCAACTGCCAGGCCTTGGAGAGGCGCTGGATCTCCTTGCGGATGTCCTGCGCGCAGGACAGCGAGTTGGCCAGGTAATCGCTGTCGGGCTGCGGAAAGAAGTAATACACCAAGCCGTCGCCGACGTGCTTGCCGCAGGTGCCGTGGTGTTTGCGGAAAATCGGCGCCAGAACCTTCCAGATTTCATTGATCAGTTCGAAATATTCCGCAGGGGGGAGTTCCGAACAGATCTTTACCGATCCCTGCAGATCGGCTACCAGCACCGCCAGGTGTGTCAGCACCGGCAGGCGCTTGCGCAGCAGGCCGCGGATGATTTCATCGCGGCGCGCCAGCAGATCGAGCATTTCGTTGGCGTACTCGGCTTCGGGAATCAGAGCGATGAAGATGCCTTCGCGGAAGAAGGTCGCGTAGGCGGTATGAATCTGCTCGACATCCTTGGTAGCCGGGTTGGCGGGCAGGATCACGGTTGACTGAACAACCGGGCGGATTGGTTCGGCGACCGTCTCGATGTAGGCGGCTTGCAATCGCGCATAGGTGACCGGGTCAAGCCCGCGGCACAGATTGCCGAAACAATCCGGACTCAGGCGTGACTTGGCGAGGCCGACGTGAAAGTGCAGCAGGCTGCCCCAATCGTTACGCCCCACCGGTAGCAGGCGGAACAGGTTACGTGCATCACTGGTCTGCGGCAGATCCGGATGTCCACCAAAAAAACGTTGCTGAGCGTGTTCGTTGATCCACACCAGTTCGAAATTCTGGTTGATCATGTAGGCCGGATATTCAATATCGTCCAGCGTCAGATGCAGCGGGTGGCTGTGGGCCTGTGGTGCGACAGCCGGCTTTGGCCGCGTCGCGGTTGGCACGTTGTTGGGCGTGGCCGGCTCATCGCCGCTCAGACGATCGATGATCTGAGTCATGCTGAGCCCCTTCTGCTTGAGTCGCCGCACCTCTTCAATGCGGGGCGACATGCTTTCCGGAGTTGGTTTCATGATGCGGTTAAACGAGTCATGGCAAGTGTGTCCCGTTAAGTCAACGAAGAGTTCTTTGGCAGGCTGCGGCGACCATGCTACGTTAAATAGGGCCAGTAATTGAAGTCTTTTTTGAGCTTAACCATGCAACTTGTTGTTTTAATGCACATGGCTGCCGCCAATTCCTTCTCGCACAAGCTTGCGCTATGCTTCATGTCATTATTTGCCAATTCTAGCCAAACATGAGTCCTCCACTCGTTATTGCCAAACAAACCCAGGCCAACACCAGCGAATTGGTGCTGCTGCCAGCCCTCGCCAACCGCCACGGCCTGATCACCGGCGCCACCGGCACCGGCAAGACCGTCACCCTGCAGCGTCTGACCGAGCAATTTTCGGCGATTGGTGTGCCAGTGTTCCTTGCCGACGTCAAAGGCGACCTTTCCGGTCTCGGCGCGGCGGGTGTGGCGACGGACAAGCTGCAAAAGCGTCTCGACGCCCTCGGTATCACAGACTGGCAGCCGCGCGCCAATCCGGTGGTGTTCTGGGATGTGCTGGGCGCGTCCGGCCATCCGGTGCGGGCGACGGTCTCCGACATGGGGCCGCTGCTGCTGGCGCGCCTGCTGGGACTCAACGACACGCAGGAAGGCGTGCTGCAGATCGTCTTTCGCGTCGCCGACGATGGTGGCTTGTTGCTGCTCGACCTCAAAGACCTGCGCTCGATGGTGCAGCATGTCGGCGAGCATGCCGCCGAATTCAGGACGAAGTATGGCAATGTTTCGGCGGCCTCGATCGGCGCCATCCAGCGCGGCCTGCTGACGCTGGAAGCGCAGGGCGGCGACCGTTTCTTCGGCGAACCGATGCTCGACATCGCCGACCTGATGCAGACGCAGGACGGTCGCGGCGTGGTGAACATCCTGGCCGCTGACCAGTTGATGAATTCACCCAAGCTCTATGCCACCTTCCTGCTCTGGCTGCTGGCCGAACTCTTCGAACAGTTGCCCGAGGCCGGCGATCTGGAAAAGCCCAAGCTGGTGTTCTTCTTCGACGAAGCGCATCTGCTGTTCGACGATGCGCCGGCGGCGCTCATCGACAAGGTGGAACAGGTGGTGCGGTTGATCCGTTCAAAGGGCATTGGCATTTATTTCGTCACGCAAAATCCGCTCGACGTGCCGGACAAGGTGCTCGGCCAATTGGGCAACCGCGTGCAGCACGCCCTGCGCGCCTTCACGCCGCGCGACCAGAAGGCGGTCAAGGCGGCGGCCGAGACGATGCGCGCCAATCCGGCCTTCAACGCCGTGACGGCAATCACCGAACTGGGCGTCGGCGAGGCGCTGGTGTCCTTCCTCGACGAAAAGGGCCGGCCGCACGTCGTCGAGCGCGCCTTCGTGCTGGCGCCTGCTTCGCGCCTGGGTCCGCTCACGCCGGCCGAGCGGGAGGCAACGATCAAGTCCTCCCTGCTGTTCGGCCACTACGAAAAGACGGTTGACCGCGAATCGGCTTACGAAAAACTGACCGCGCGCGCCGCTGCCGCAGCGCCGGAACAGAAAGTCGGCGCTGGCGGAGGTTTGGCGTCCCCCCAGCAGAAAGTCGGCGCTGGCGGGACGGCGTCCCAGTCGGCAGAGGCGGGCGGCAGCGGGGTCGGCGATTTCCTCTTCGGTCGCACCGGCCCGCGTGGCGGACAGACCGACGGCCTGGCGCAGACGATGGCCAAGACGGTGGTACGCAGCATCGGCTCGCAGGTCGGGCGCGCGATCATGCGCGGCGTGCTGGGTTCGCTGCTCGGCGGACGCCGTTGATTCTCGGCGGCAGCCACGGTGCGGGGATTGCCCTGGCAATCCTCGCGGCCTTCGGCTTCTCGTTCAAGGCGATTCTGGTCAAGCTGGCGTATCCCTATGGCGTCGATGCCATCACGCTGCTGGCCTTGCGCATGAGTTTCGCCATGCCGATATTTCTCTGGGTGGGTCTCACCGCTTCGCGCGGCGCGCCGACACTGTCGCGGCGCGACTGGCTGGGCATCATTTTCATGGGACTGACTGGCTACTACGGTGCCAGCGTCTTTGATTTCCTTGGTCTGCAATACATATCCGCCGGGCTGGAGCGCCTGATCCTATTTACCTATCCGACGCTGACGCTGATATTCGGCATGGTGCTGACCCGGCGGGCGGCCAGCGGGCGCGAACTGGGGGCGTTGGCGCTGTGCTATGCCGGCATCGGCGCGGCCTTCTGGCACGACCTGCATCTTGCCGATGATTCCGCGACGATCTGGCTAGGCGGCGGGCTGGTGTTCGGCTCGGCGGTCTGCTACGCGATTTATCTTACCGGCAGTGCCGGGCTCATCGTCCGGCTGGGTACCGCACGCTTCGCCGCGCTGGCGACGCTGGCCTCGACCGTCGCCGTATTCGGCCATTTTTTCGCCGTGCAGCCGGATCCGCTCGGGGCGCTAAACCAGCCCTGGCCGGTGTATGGCTACGCACTGGCGATGGGGGTGTTCTCCACGGCATTGCCGGTATTCGCCCAGTCGGCGGCCATCCGGCAACTGGGCAGTTCGCGCGTGGCGCTGGTCTCCATGCTCGGGCCGCTCGCGACTATTGTTCTCGCGGCCTGGCTGCTCGGCGAGCCGCTCTCGCTCGCGCAACTGTTTGGCGCTGCGCTGGTGCTTGCCGGCGTGGCGCTGGTCAGCCGGCGGAGTTGACCATGCGCAAAAGCCTCACGCAGCAGGATGTCATTTAAGTTGCCAGTCACTCCCTTGCATGCCATCATGCCCGGCCCAAAGACATGATCTGCAAGTAAATGCGCCCCTATCCCTTCCTGTTCGTCAGCCTGCTATGCACCGTTGTTACAAGCGTCGGTGCATTTGCTGCAGAGCTGTCCGAACAGGACTACTTCAGCGAACTGCCCGTGGTGCTGACGGTGAGCCGGCTCGCCCAGCCGCTCAGCGAAACGCCGGGGGCCGTGACGATCATCGACAGGGAGGTCATCCGTCGTTCCGGTGCGCGCGAAGTTGCCGATCTGCTGCGCCTGGTGCCGGGCTATATGGTCTCTGGGTGGAATGGCGCGCACCCGTCAGCCTCCTACCACCTCCCACTTGACGATTATGGCGTTCGCAACCTGGTGTTGATAGATGGTCGCCCGGTGTATTCATCCTTTAATCTGGGAGATACACACCGCGGCATGATGGGTGTGTTGCTGGAGGATATCGAACGCATCGAAGTGCTGCGCGGCTCCAATTCGGCAGCCTATGGGGCCAATGCCATGTTTGGCGTCATCAACATCATTACCCGTCATACGGCAGATACGCATGGTGCGGAGGTTTCCGTCACTAGCGGCAAGGCGGGGGTGAACGACAACATGGCGCGGGTCGGCTGGGGCAACGACTCCGCCAGCTTCCGCTTGTCGACCGGCCGCCGCAGCGACTCCGGCTATCAGGGCCTTAATGACAAAAAAATTGTAAGTCAGTTGCACCTGCGCGGCGATCTGCGGCCGGCCTTCGACAACGAATTGATGATCAAGGCCGGGGTTACTCAGCTATCGTCGGGAGAAGGGTTTCCCGGCAGTGCTGGCAATTCGGTGCGGACCGCTTATATGCGCGACTTCTATCTGCATGGCCAGTGGCGGCGCCAGTTGTCGGCGACAGATGAAATCAAGATTTCTGCCAGCTTCGACGAGGAAACCTTTCGCGATGCCGTGCCCCATGCGCTTGACCCGCGCGTGACGCTGGATAACGGTGGTCGCGGCAGGCGCACAAATCTTGAATTTCAGCATCAACTGGGCATCAGTCCGCAACTTCGCGCCGTGTGGGGTGCCGGCTACAAATATGAAGAAGCGCTGTCGCCACCGCTGTATGCCCGGCAGACGGCAGTGTCGTTTCACGAGGAACGACTGTTCGGCAACCTCGAGTGGCGCCCGCATCCGCAGTGGCTGATCAATGCCGGTGGCTTCTGGGGTCAGCACAGCTGGAGGGGCAGCTACTTTTCGCCGCGCCTGATGGCAAACCTGCATGTCATGCCTGACCATACCCTGCGTGCGGGGGTGACCGAGTCAACGCGGATGCCGACCTTATTTGAGCTGGCTGGCGACGTGCGCTATCCACCCACTTCTTTTCGCACCTACTTTGCAACTGGCAAGCTTGAACCGGAAACACTGTTCTCACGGGAACTGGGGTACTTCGGCAACTTCCGCGACTGGCGCATGACACTCGATGTGCGGGTTTTCAGCGAGCGCATGAAGGATCGTGCCGATCTGGCCAGGAATTGCTCTGCCCCCGGCTACATACCGCTCGTCGGGTGCATTATTAACGGCACCGCTCTGGAAGCGCGCGGCCTCGAATACCAGTTACGCTGGAAGCCCCTGAGAGATACCGAAATCTGGGTCAATCAGACCTTTGAGCAGGTTATACGGGATGTTTCCAACAATAAGGGCTTCCCGCCCACTCGCGCGACCACTATCGCCCTGTTTCAGAAGCTGCCACGCGATTTCGACTTGAGCGTGATGTTCCATACCACCGGCGCCATGTCATGGGGCAATTATGAAGCCAAGGATATCCTGCCCGCCATGCATCGCGTCGACCTGCGCCTCGCCTATCCGTTCCGCATCGGCAGCACCCGTGCGGAAGCGGCGGTCACCGTGCAGGCGGCAAACGGCAGCTATCCCGAGTATCGGCCGTCCTACTTTTTCGACCGCCGCGCCTACGGCACCCTGCGTTTCGAGTTCTGACAGTGAAACGTTTTCTCTCCCATCTCGCCATCGCTTGCTTGCTGGTTATGACTTTGGTATTACCGGCGACAGCCTCCCAACGTGTCTGGGTGGTACTGGCGGAGGAGGGTGGAGTCCATGCCGAGACGGCTGCGGTGCTGCAGGCCAATCTGGAAGGTCTGACGGTGACAACCGGGGTCGGACCAGCCCTGCTCAACGACAAGGGAGATCCCCCCGCGCTGGTTGTTACGGTGGGTGCGGCAGCGTTCGAAGAAACGCTCAATTGGTTGGCCGACCGGGGCCGGGCGTGGCGCGGTGTACCGGTGTTGGCGACGCTGCTGCCGCAGGCTGCGTATGACGCGCAAGTGACGCGCCAGGCAGCGGGCGCCGCAGCGCGCCGGGTGTTGTCTGCTGCCGTGCTCGACCAGCCGCTGGGGCGGCAGATGGCGTTGCTGAAGCGTGCCTTGCCCGACCGGCAGCGCGTCGGTGCGCTGGCGGGGCCGCAAACCCGGCCGCAGTTGAGTGCATTGAGAAGAGAAGCTGCGGCGCGGGGCCTCCGGCTGGCGGCGGCGCCTGAGGTCAATGTGCCGGACGAACTCTATCCTGCACTCAAGGCAGCGCTCGAAGCATCTGATGTATTGCTTGCGCTGCCCGATCCAACGGTCTATCACGCCGCCACGTTGCAAAATATTCTGCTCACGACCTACCGGGCGCGCGTGCCGCTGGTGGCGTTTTCGGCTGCTTATGTCAGGGCCGGCGCGGTGCTGGCGGTGTATTCGACACCGGCGCAGGTGGCGCGCCGCGCTGCCGAGATGGTGAAGAGCTGGCAGGCCGGCCGTGGCCTGCCGCCGCCACAAATGCCGCGCGAGTTCGCCGTTGCCGCCAATGCCAAGGTGGCCGCCTCGCTGGGATTGATGCTCGACGATGCAGCAGTGATTGCCGAAGATCTGCGCCGTCAGGAGGGCGTGCCATGAAATGGCCAAGCATCGGCTTTCGTGGTCGTCTGCTGCTGGGAGCGGTGCTGCCTGCCCTGATGATCGCGTCCCTGCTGATCACGGTATTTCTTGGGCGCTATCAGGCAGATCTGGAACGCTCGTTTCGTGATCACAGCCAGACCATTGCGCGCCAGATCGGTCCGGCTGCCGAATATGCCTTGTTCAGCGGCAGCTACGAAACCCTGCGCATGCTGGCGGAAGGGACGCGCCAGGGTGATGCTTCGATTGTTTCGGTGAGCGTGCTGGATCGCCATGGCAAAACGCTGGCTCAGTCGGGACCGGCACCTCAGCAGGAGGTGCTGCTGGGCAGTGCCTTGCAGGTGAAGAGCGGCCTGCACCTGACGACCGTCGCGGCGCCGATCCGGCAGACCGCCATGCCGCTGGATGCCTCCGCCTCCGCGTGGGAAGGCTATGCGGAGTCTTCCGCACCGGGGGTGGTCGGCTATGTCGTGATCGAGGTGTCGCGCGCGGAGTTGATTGCCCGGCAAAGCGAGATTGTGGAGATCACGCTGATGATTCTTCTCGGCGGCTTCATGTTGGCGACCTGGCTGTCGCTCAAGATTGCCGCTGGAGTAACTCGTCCGATTGCCCGCATCAACGAAGTTGTGGCGAAAATCGGCCGTGGCGACCTGGATGCGCGGGTGCACCACGATTCGGCCGGGGTGCTGGCGCCGCTGGAAGCGGGAATCAACAGCATGGCCGAGAAAATCGCCGCCGCCCAGCGGGACCTGCAGCAGAGAATTGATGCCGCCACGAACGATCTGCGCCAGCAAAAAGAAGCTGCCGAGGCGATGGCGCGCATCGATGTGCTGACCGGACTGGCCAACCGGCGCGCCTTCGACGAAGCGGCGCAGCACGAAATCCAGCGTGCCGTGCGCTACGGTACGGCTTTGTCTCTGGTGATGGTCGATCTCGATTTTTTCAAGACGATCAACGACAGGTTTGGCCATCATGTCGGTGACCAGGTGCTGGTGGATTTCGCGCGGATTCTTGCCGCGTCGGTGCGCGGCGTCGATCTGGCCGGGCGCTGGGGCGGGGAGGAGTTCATCATCCTGATGCCGGGTGCGGAACTCGACGAGGCGATGCAGGCCGCCGAGCGTATGCGCCTCGCGGTGGCCGCCGCACCAACGAAGGTTGATGGCGTGAGCTGTGGTTATACCGCCAGCTTTGGTGTTGCCGCGTTTACCACGCAGGCGCCGACGCTGGATGCGCTGCTCGGTCGCGCCGACCGGGCGCTCTACCGTGCGAAGGACCAGGGACGCAATCGGGTGGAGGTGGGCTGAGCGCTTGCGAAAATTCTGCTGCGCTTGGCATCCCGGGGTTGCGCGGTGCTCGCCATCCTCATGTACCCAAAGTACATTCCGGTGGCTGTGCTCCGGGCGCCCCCGACCTGCCTGCGCTCGCGACGAATTTATTCGCAAGCGCTACGCCGTCCCGCCAGTCCCACGGGGATTCCCTTCGGTCACGCCGACTTTCAAACTGGTTTATTCAGGCCCAGTCGCCGCACGATTTCTGACGACAAGGTCGCCTGGTTGAGCGTGTAAAAGTGCAGGCCGGGCGCCCCCAGGTCGAGCAGGCGTTGGCATAACTCGGTCACCACGTCGAGGCCGAAGGCGCGAATCGAGTCGCTGTCGTCGCCGAAGCTCTCGAATTTCTTGCGCATCCAGCGCGGAATTTCGGCGCCGCAGCTATCGGCGAAGCGCGCCAGTTTGGTGAAACTGCCGATCGGCATGATGCCCGGCACGATGGGGATGGTGATGCCCAGCGCGAATGCTTCATCGACAAAGTGGGCATAGGCATCCGCGTTGTAGAAAAACTGGGTAATCGCCGCGCTGGCGCCGGCGTCGACTTTTCTCTTGAAAGCCAGCAGATCATCGCGCGGGGTTTTCGCCTGCGGGTGCCATTCGGGATAGGCGGCTACTTCGATATGGAAGGTGTCGCCGGTTTCGGCGCGAATGAACTCGACCAGTTCGTTGGCGTAGCTGAATTCGCCGGCATCGGCCGTGCCCGAGGGCAGATCGCCGCGCAGCGCGACCAGGCGGCGGATGCCGTGGGCGCGGTAGCTATCGAGAATTTCACGGATGCCGGCGCGGGTGGAGCCGACGCAGGACAGGTGGGGCGCGGCGGCGAGCCCTTCGGCGGCGATTTCCATGATGATGTCGAAGGTGCGCTCGCGCGTCGAACCGCCGGCGCCGTAGGTGACCGAAAAGAAAGTTGGCCCGAGCGTTGCCAGACGGGCGCGCACGCTGCGCAATTTGGCGAGACCCTCGGCCGAGTGGGGGGGGAAGAATTCGAAAGAGATTTCAGTATTCATGGCAGGCTTGGAGAGGCTTAGTGGTTGGCGTTACGCATCATCCGGCAGGAGATACAGGACGGCATCGGGCGGCAGTAGTTGCGCCGGTTTTTGAATGGGTGCCGTCTCACCAGTCCCGAAAAGGGGATTCCCTTTGGTCACGCCGACTTTTGCTTGCACGCGGCCAAGGGCAATCAGCCGCTGCGCTGCCGCGCGCGTTGCCGCCAGTCCCTGTTGCACCAGCAACACATCGGCGCGGCAGCCGCCATGGATTTCCGCATGGCTTACCGCGCGCGCGCCCGATTTGGGTTTCGGACGCGTGCTGCGGGCATGAAAGGAATTCATGCTCATGCGATGACGGCGCGCTGGTGACCTGGTAACAGATCAATAACGGTAATGCTCGGCCTTGTACGGACCGGTCTTTGGTACGCCGATATAGGCGGCCTGCTGGTCGGTCAGTTCGGAGAGTTGGGCGTTGAGCTTTCTGAGCTGTAGCCGCGCCACTTTTTCATCCAGATGCTTGGGCAAGGTGTAGACGCCCACCGGGTAGTCGGCATTGCGCGTGAATAGCTCGATCTGCGCAATGGTCTGGTTGGCGAACGACGAAGACATGACATAGCTCGGATGGCCGGTGCCGCAGCCGAGATTCACCAGGCGGCCCTTGGCCAGCAGGATGATCCGCTTACCATCGGGGAAAATGATGTGATCGACCTGCGGCTTGATTTCTTCCCATTCATACTTCTCGACGGAGGCGACGTCGATCTCGTTGTCGAAGTGGCCGATGTTGCAGACGATGGCCTGGTCCTTCATCTTCGCCATGTGCTCGTGGTTGATCACATGGTAGTTGCCGGTGCAGGTGACGAAGATGTCGGCCTTGTCGGCGGCGTAGTCCATAGTGACGACGCGGTAGCCTTCCATCGCCGCCTGCAAAGCGCAGATCGGATCGATCTCGGTGACCCAGACCTGCGCCGACAGCGCGCGCATGGCTTGGGCGCTGCCCTTGCCGACGTCGCCGTAGCCGGCGATTAACGCAACCTTGCCGGCGATCATGACATCGGTGGCGCGCTTGATGCCGTCCACCAGCGACTCGCGGCAGCCGTAGAGGTTGTCGAACTTGGATTTGGTGACCGAGTCGTTGACGTTGATGGCGGGAATCTTCAGGTCGCCGCGCTCGTGCATTTGATAGAGGCGATGCACGCCGGTGGTGGTTTCCTCGGTTACGCCCTTGATCTGTGCCAGGCGCGTCGAGTACCAGGTCTTGTCAGTCGCCAGCTTGGCCTTGATGGCGGCGAACAGGATGGTTTCTTCTTCGCCGTTTGGCTTGGCCAGCACCGCAATATCCTTCTCGGCCTTGGTGCCCAGATGCAGCAGCAGCGTGGCGTCGCCGCCGTCGTCAAGGATCATGTTCGAGTAACCCTTGTCCGGCCACTCGAAGATGCGGTGGGTGTAATCCCAGTAATCGGTCAGCGATTCGCCCTTGACCGCGAAGACGGCGATGCCGTCCTTGGCAATGGCGGCGGCGGCGTGGTCCTGCGTCGAGAAGATGTTGCACGAGGCCCAGCGTACTTCGGCGCCGAGCGCGGTGAGCGTCTCGATCAGCACGGCGGTCTGGATGGTCATGTGCAGCGAACCGGTGATGCGTGCGCCCTTGAGGGGTTGCGCCTTGGCGTACTCCTCGCGGATCGCCATCAGACCGGGCATTTCGGTCTCGGCAATACGGATTTCCTTGCGGCCCCAGTCGGCCAGTTTCATGTCGGCAATGACGTAATCGGTCATGGCTATCTCCAATAGTAGTGAGAGCGCCGTTGCTACATGAACCGCCACCCCGAGCCTGGCAGCCCAAACATCAGCGGGCCGCTGCAGCGCTCCTCGGGGTGGGAGGAATAAACGAAAAACTGGATTTTACAGCCCGGCGTCGCTCTTCAGCAGCAGCGCCTTGTCGGTGGCTTCCCAGGTGAATTCCGGCTCGTCGCGGCCGAAATGGCCATAGGCGGCGGTTTTGCGGTAAATCGGGCGCAACAGGTCGAGCATGTTGACGATGCCTTTCGGCCGCAAGTCAAAGTGTTTCGTCACCAATTCGGCGATGGTTTCGTCGGAGACCTTGCCAGTGCCGTAGGTGGTGACCCACACCGAGGTCGGGTGCGCCACGCCGATGGCGTAAGACACCTGGATCAGGCAGCGCGAAGCCAGCCCGGCCGCAACAATGTTCTTCGCCACGTAGCGCCCGGCGTAGGCCGCTGAGCGGTCAACCTTGGAGGGATCCTTGCCGGAAAACGCGCCGCCGCCGTGGGGCGCCGCGCCGCCGTAGGTGTCGACAATGATCTTGCGCCCGGTCAGGCCACAGTCGCCCTGCGGGCCGCCAACCACGAAGCGGCCGGTGGGATTGACCAGATATTTGACCTCGCCCTTGATCAGATCAGGTGGCAGGATCGGCTTGATGATTTCCTCGATCACCGCTTCGCGGATGTCTTCCAGCGACATTTCCGGCGCATGCTGGGTTGAAATCACCACGGTGTCGATGCCGACCGGTTTACTGTCTTCGTAGCGCACCGTGACCTGGCTCTTGGCGTCGGGGCGCAGCCACGGCAGGCGGCCGTCCTTGCGCAGCATGGCCTGGCGTTCCATCAGGCGGTGCGCGAGCCAGATAGGTAGCGGCATCAGCGAGGGGGTTTCGTCGCAGGCATAGCCGAACATCAGGCCCTGGTCGCCGGCACCCTGGTCGAGGTTGTCGTCGTAGGCCTTGTTCACGCCCTGGGCGATGTCGGGGCTCTGCTTGTCGTAGGCGACCAGCACGGCGCAGCCTTTGTAATCGATGCCGTACTCGGTGTTGTCGTAGCCGATGCGCTTGATGGTGTCGCGCGCCACGCCGATGTAATCGATATTGGCGTTGGTGGTGATCTCGCCGGCCAGCACCACCAGACCGGTGTTGCACAGCGTTTCGGCGGCGACGCGAGAATGCTTGTCCTGCGCCAGGATGGCATCGAGGATGGCGTCGGAAATCTGGTCGGCGACCTTGTCCGGGTGGCCTTCGGAAACCGATTCTGAGGTGAATAGATGTTGATTCGACATGCTTGCTCCTTGCGTACTTCCCCGCTGTTTGGTCGTCAGACCAGCTCGGGGGATCGGAGCAGGCGACGCTTTAGCAGAATTTATTGGGCCGCAAACAAATGCGGTCCCCGCCCTGCAAGTTGTCCTGATTAACTCGGCGGAGGCGGCGATAATACCGTTTTTTACAATCTCGTCAAACCGTATCAATCTCATGGGTTTTTTGTTCCGCCTGCTGTCCCGCCTGCCTTTGGCGGCTTTGCACAATCTCGGCGCCCTCGCTGGCTGGCTGGCGTATCTGCTGTCGCCGACCTATCGGCGTCATCTGCGCGAAAACACCGCGCAGGCGGGTTGTGAGTCGGCGCGTGGCGTCGCGGTGGCCGAAGCCGGCAAGAGCCTGCTCGAACTGCCCAAACTCTGGCTGCGTCCGCAAGTCGAGGTGGTCGAGCGGGTGGTGAAGGTGAGCGGCTGGGAGCTGGTCGAAGCGGCATGGCAGGCAGGGCGCGGCATCCTGTTCCTGACGCCGCATCTGGGCTGTTTCGAGATTGCCGCGCAGTACTATGCAAAACACCGCCCCATCACCGCGCTCTACCGGCGTCCCAAGCAGGCCTGGCTCGCCACCATCATCGAAAACGGCCGCGGGGGCAACGTCAAGCTGGCGCCGGCCGATCTTTCCGGCGTGCGCAAGCTGATCAAGGCACTGCGCTCCGGCGCGGCGGTGGGCATCCTGCCTGACCAGGCACCCAAGGAGGGCGAAGGCGTCTGGACACCCTTTTTCGGCCGCCCTGCCTACACCATGACGTTGGCGGCGCGGCTGGCGCAGGCGGGTGCGACGGTGATCTTTGCCTTTGGCGAGCGGCTGCATTATGGCGCCGGCTATCACCTGCGCTTGTTCGAGCCAACGGGCGATGTGACGACCCCGGCCGGTATCAACCGTGAAATCGAGCGACTGGTGCTGATGTGTCCCGAACAGTATCTGTGGGGCTACAACCGCTACAAGGGCGCCCCGGAATCCGAAGACCAACCAGACACAGGAGGTCAGTAATGAAACCAGTCAAGCTCAGCGGGATCGAGGCATGTGTTTTCGACGCCTACGGCACCTTGTTCGATGTCGCCAGCGCGGCGCGCGGCGCCCAGGATGCGTTGGGCGATGGCTGGCAGGCACTTTCCGACCTGTGGCGGTTGAAGCAGCTGCAATACACCTGGCTGCGCGGCCTGGCCGGCCATCATGTCGACTTCTGGCAGGTCACCGGCGATGCACTCGATTTCGCCATGGCCACGCAGAAGTTGCAGGATCCCGCCCTGCGCGAACGACTGATGCAGCTCTATCTCAGCCTGAGCGCCTACCCCGAGGTGCTGCCGACGCTGCAACGGCTCAAGGCCGGCGGCATGAAGCTCGCCATCCTGTCGAACGGCACGCCGGCGATGCTGGCCGCCGCAGTCAGCAATGCCGGCCTGGACGGATTGTTCGATGCCGTGCTTTCCGTCGAGGAGGTCGGCGTTTACAAGCCGCATCCCTCGGTCTATCGGCTGGCGCCGGCGCGCCTCGATGTGGCGGTCGAGCACGCCTGTTTTCTTTCCTCCAACGGCTGGGACGCCTACTCCGCCAAGGCGATCGGCTATCGCGTGCTGTGGTGCAACCGCTTTGCCCAGGCACCTGAACGTATTCCCGCGACACCCGATGCCGAGATTGCCGATCTTTCCGTATTGCCGGAGATACTTCAGCGTGCCTGAGTTTCTCCGCAACTAATCACTCCCTTACCGTAAATATGACCCGCCTCATCCTCGCGCTCATGTGGTTGCTGCATCTACTCCCGTTGCCGCTGCTCGCGGCCTGCGGCCGCTTCTTTGGTCGTCTGCTCCATGCTTTCGGTCGGCAGCGCCGCGCTGTCACGCTGACCAATCTCGGCCTGTGCTTTCCACAACTCACCACGGACGAAAAGTCGGCGCTGGCGCGACGGCACTTTGCCGCCTTTGGCCGCAGCTTTCTCGAACGCGGGCTGCTGTGGTGGGCGGCGCCGGCGCGCATCCGGCGCCTGGTGAAAATCGCGGGCATGGAGCGGCTGGCCGCGCAGAAGGGCCAGCCGGTCATCCTGCTGGTGCCTCATTTCGTTGGCCTCGACATGGGCTGGACGCGGCTGGCACTGGAACTCGACATGGTCAGCATTTACGCCAACCAGAAGAACCTGCTGTTCAATGCCGCGCTGTATCGCGGCCGGTTGCGCTTCGGCGGTTCGGAACTGTTTTCGCGCCAGGAGGGCACGCGCAAGGCGATCAAGGCAATGAAGGCGGGACGCCCTTTCTACTACCTGCCCGACATGGATTACGGCGAGCGCGACACGATCTTCGTGCCGTTTTTCGGCGTGCCGGCGGCCACCATCACCGGCCTGTCGCGTCTGGCGCGCATGACCGGGGCGACGGTGCTGCCGGTGGTCACCCGCATGAGCAATGAAGGCGATTGCGGCTATGTCGTCGAGATCGGCGCACCGTGGGTCGACTATCCCGGCGTCAGCATCGAAGCCGATACGCGCCGCATGAATGCTTTTGTCGAGGCGGAGGTTCTCAAGATGCCGGAGCAGTATTTCTGGCTGCACAAACGTTTCAAGACCCGACCGCCTGGTGAAAATAGGATTTATTGATTTTCAGAGCAGGCTAACCGGCGCAAGCCGGTTAAGCGCGATAGCGCGGCCAAAACTAAAATAAGGTTTATTGACCCTTCATTTGCAAAAGTCGGCGCTGGCGGGACGGCGTATCCTCGTGCCATGAAGATTCATTTCACCAAAATGCACGGCCTGGGCAACGACTTTGTCGTGCTGGACGCCGTGCGGCAAAAATTTGTTCCATCACCGGCGCAGGTGCGCTGGCTGGCCGATCGCCATTTCGGCGTCGGCTGCGATCAGCTGCTCGTGGTTCAGCCGCCACAGCGCGAGGACGCCGATTTTCGCTATCGCATCTTCAATGCCGACGGCGGCGAGGTCGAGCAATGCGGCAACGGCGCACGCTGCTTCGTGCGCTTTGTCCATGAGCAGGGCCTGACCACCCAGCGCCGGATCTGCGTCGAGACGCTGGCCGGCCTGATCGTCTTGCAGCTTGAGGACGATGGCCAGGTCACGGTCGACATGGGCGTGCCGCGTTGGCTGCCGGCCGACATCCCGTTTCTGGCCGATAGCGACGAACTGCTGCAAAGGCTTGAGTTTGCTGGACGCAGCGCCGAAATCACCGCTGTTTCGATGGGTAATCCGCATGCCGTGCAGGTGGTCGACAACGTCGCTACCGTGCCGGTGGCCAGGGACGGTCCGCTGATCGAGGCGCACCCAAGCTTCCCCAAGCGGGTCAATGCCGGATTCATGGAAATCGTCGACCGGCACGCCATCCGCTTGCGCGTCTTTGAGCGCGGCGCGGGCGAGACGCTGGCCTGCGGTACGGGCGCCTGCGCTGCCGTGGCGGTGGGGATGCGCCGTGGCCTGCTGGATTCGCCGGTGCGCGTCAGTACCCGCGGCGGCGAACTCACCATTGCCTGGGGCGGCCTGGGCCAGCCCGTACTGATGACCGGACCGGCCGTTTCCGTGTTTGCCGGCGAAATTGAACTGCCTGAGAAGCTATGACCCTCATCCCCCCAGCCCCCTTCTCGAAGAATGGGGTGACGGTTGTTCGCGGGCGTTGCCCGCTCCATGTATTGGCTGTTCCTTCTTGGGGCGGCCCGGCGGAGGAACTATGACCATCATCCCCCCAGCCCCCTTCTCGAAGAAGGGGGTGACGGAAGTTCGCGGGCGGTGCCCGCTCCATGTAATGGCTGTTCCTCCTTGGGGCGGCCCGGCGGAGGAACTATGTCGCTAGAAGCCAAAGATGTCGCCCAGTATCTGAAAGACCACCCGGAATTTTTCACCCAGTATGCCGACACGCTGGCCCAGATCACTTTGCCCGACCCGCACGGTGGGCGCGCCGTGTCGATCACCGAACGGCAGATTGGCATGTTGCGCGAACAGATCAAGCGCCTCGAAAACAAGCTGGCCGAACTGATCCGCTTCGGCGAAGAGAATGATGTGCTGTCCGGCAAGGCGCACCGGATCGATGTGGCCCTGGCGGGCGCGACCGACGTCAGCAGCGTGCTGCGTGTGTTGTATGCCCATCTCGGCGGCGACTTTGCCGTCCCGCATGTGGCCGTGCGCCTATGGGAGGTGGACGGCGATGCGGGGGCACCCGAATTCACGCCGATGAGCGCAGCGGCCCACGAATTCGCTGCGGGACTGACGCGCCCGTATTGCGGCGCCGGCAGCGGCCCGGATGTGCTCGGCTGGTTCGGCGAGCGCGGCAGTCATGTGCGCTCGCTGGCGCTCGTCACCTTGCGGCGTGGCGCCGACACCTTCGGCCTGCTGGCCCTCGGGAGTGAAGAGCCGCAGCGCTTTTATCCGGAGATGGGGACGCTCTATCTGGAGCGCATCGGCGAGGTGGCGGCTGCGGCGCTGAATCGTGCGCTGGGCTGTGATTGAACGCCCGCCCCCTCCCATCCTCCCCCTCGCGGGGGTCTTTGGTTGTTGCCTCCGGCCGCCGCTACGCGGCTTACCGCCGGCGTTGCCGGCATTAGCCTGCGCCGCAACTGCGCGACTACGTCGCTTGTTGTCGCTGCGCTCGTTTTATTACGGGGTGCCCCCGTTCATGCTTGGGAGCGGATTGCGGCTTTCGCCGCGTGCCGTCTCGCCTTGGGGCGGCCCGGCGGCGAGACTGCTGGGGTGTGCATTTCCCCCCTTTCCCCTGGCGGGAAAGGGGCCGGGGGAAAGGAGGGGCACCAGAAAGCCCTTCACCCGTATGCGGGAGAAGGGCGGCCCGGCGCAAACGCTGTGTTTTCCACGTTAGCAACGATGGCCGAAGTTGGAAAAGGCCCGGCAGCTGATCCGGGTGTCGAGCAATTTCTCGCTGAACTGGCGCACCAGCGGCGTGCCAGCATCCATACTCTGACCGCCTACCGGCGCGATCTGTTGCTGCTGCAGGACGGCACCGGTAGCCGTCCCTTGGCGCAACTGCAATCCCACGAGCTGCGCCGGCAGGCGATGCGGCTGCATGGTCAGGGCTTGTCGGCACGCTCCTTGGCGCGCACGCTGTCGGCATGGCGCTCGTATTACCGCTGGCTGGCGCGGCGCGGTGTGCTGACCACTGATCCCTGCGCCGGTTTGCGTGCGCCGAAGCGTCCGCGGGCATTACCGAAGGTGCTCGGTATCGATCAGGCCGCCGCGTTGCTGGCCGCGCCCGGCGATGATTGGTTGGCCGTGCGTGATCGCGCCATGTTTGAACTGTTCTATTCCTCGGGACTGCGTCTCGCCGAACTGGCTGCGCTGGACATGGTCGCAGGCCGCCAAGGGGCGGGTGGCCTCGATCTGTCTGGTGGCGAAGTGACGGTGACCGGCAAGCGGGCCAAGACGCGCACGGTACCGGTGGGCGCCAAGGCGGTTGAGACACTGAATGCATGGCTGGAGCAACGGGTTGCCATTGCCGCGGAGAATGAAACGGCACTGTTTGTCAGCCGGCGCGGCACGCGCCTCTCCCCGCGCGCCATCGAACTGCGCCTCGCCCACTGGGCGAAGAAGAGCGGGCTGGGCCTGCACGTTCATCCGCACATGCTGCGCCATTCCTTTGCCAGCCATGTGCTGCAATCCTCCGGCGACCTGCGCGCTGTGCAGGAAATGCTCGGTCATGCGAGCATCAGCACTACGCAGATTTATACGCACTTGGACTTTCAACACCTGGCCAAGGTTTACGACGCAGCACATCCCCGGGCAAAGAAAAAATGAGCGCACAACTGATCCTCCATCCCGGCAAGGAACGTTCGCTTTTCAAGCGGCATCCGTGGCTGTTCGATACCGCCGTGGCAAGACTCGACGGCCCCGCGCGACCGGGTGACACCGTGACGATTCATTCTGCCGACGGCCGTCCGCTGGCGAAGGCGGCATACAGTCCGCTGTCGAAGATTCGCGCGCGGGTCTGGAGCTTTGATATCGCAGAGACGATTGACCACGCCTTCTTCAAGCGCCGCGTGGCGGAAGCGGTGGCGCGCCGCGCCGCACTGCCGGAACTGGCCGGGCAAGGCGAACATGGGGGCCTGCGCCTGATCCATGCCGAATCGGACGGCCTGCCGGGCATCATCGCCGACCAGTATGGCGACACTGTGGTCGTGCAACTCACCAGCGCCGGTGCCGAAAAATGGCGTGCCGCCATCGTCGATGCCCTGGCGAAGGCGACGGGTTGTGCGCGAATTTACGAACGCTCGGATTCAGAAGTGCGCGGCCTGGAAGGACTGGAGCCGACCACCGGGTGGTTGCTGGGCGAGGCGCCCGAGCGTGAGATCGTCATCGAAGAGCATGGCGTGAAGTTGGCAGTCGATATCGTCGTCGGTCACAAGACCGGCTTCTATCTCGATCAGCGCGAAAATCGCCGTCTGCTGGCCGGATTGTCTGCTGGCAAACGCGTGCTCAACTGTTTCTGCTATACGGGTGGTTTCTCGCTGCAGGCCTTGGCCGGCGGCGCAGCGAGCGTACTGTCCATCGACAGTTCGCAACCGGCGCTGCAGCAGGCGGCGGCGAATCTGGCGCTGAACCCGCAATTGGCGGCTGAGCGTGCGCATGACGTGGAGTGGCGCTGCGCCAACGTCTTCGACGAACTGCGCCGGTTGAAGGCTGCCGGCGAAACCTTCGACCTGATCGTGCTTGACCCACCCAAGTTCGCCCCCTCGGCGAGCCACGCCGAACGCGCCAGCCGTGCCTACAAGGACATCAACCTGCATGGTTTCAAGCTGCTGTCACCGGGCGGCCTGCTGATGACCTATTCCTGCTCCGGCGGCGTTGGTCTGGATCTCTTTCAAAAGATCGCCGCTGCTGCCGCATGCGATGCCGGTCGTACCGCGCGCATCGTCAAACGGCTGCAAGGCAGTGCCGACCACCCGGTCGATCTGGCCTTTCCCGAAGGCGAATATCTCAAGGGCTTGTTGCTGCAGGTGGCTTGAGCGGGGATTGCAGCGTTAGGCATGGCGCGGCGTCGAAAAATCTTACATTTGCCCGCTGCCAGATTTCCATCGTTAGTTATGTTTTACTAAAAACAGCCATTTACAAATTCTGGCCTGGTTATTGCATGGGATATTGCAAAATAACCGAGCCGACTTTCCAGACATGGTACTGATCGGTTTTGGTGTGGCTACCCTTGCAGGACGCTGTCCGGCAGGGTTTTACGAGGGCTGGCTGGTGCGCGAGCACTACGGCGCACCATGCCTTACCCACAAGCCCCGGCAATATTGTGCCGGGGCTTGTTTTCCATGGCGCGTCCGGAAAGACTTGCTTGAAAAGTCGGCGTGACCTAAGGGAATCCCCGTGGGAGTTGTGCCCGCCTATTTTTTGGGCGCCGCCTCGTAAGGGGCAATGCGTTCCACCGTCAGGCGATACCCGGCGACACCCCAGGTGGTTTCGCCGCGCTGCACGGTGAGCGTGCCATGCACCCAGAGCGGTTCCATCATCTTCACTCCCGCCAGCGGACGTGAAGATTTGGCGTGGATGATCTGGTTGGCGGGCGGCGGCGGACTGTGGATGCAGGCGCCGTAGTAGGGTACCAGCAGGAACTCGGTGACCTTGCCGTCTTTCCGTTCCAAGGGCAGGGCATAGCCCGCAAGGCGGATCTTCCTGCCGTTCAGCGCCGGTTCGGCCGGCGCGTTGTCCCACATCGCCTTGAGCTTGTCGAGCGCTTCCATGGCGCGCGGGTCGGAATCCTGCAGGCTGCCCAGATTGAGATTCTTGAGGTCACGCGCAGGATCCCAGCCCTTCGGCACCAGCGCCTCCCACTTGATTTCGGGATAGGGCTCGGCAGCTTGTGCGGGTGAGATGGCCAGCAGCACGATCCATACAGCACTTGAGAGTATTTTCATCACGGTCCTTGGTGGAGGTCAGTTTCGGGGCGTCAATCCGTCGGCCAGTGACATACGCCAGGCGCGCCAGCCGGGAACCAGGCTGGCGAGGAGACCGGTGGCAAGGATGGCGGCCAGCAGAGCCCATTCGCTGGCTGCGAACATGCGCCATTGCAGAATGATGCCGAAATGCGCCTGCAGGAGCGGCGCGAAAAAGAAGCTACCCCCGGCCAGCAAGCCGCAGCCGAGCACCACGCCGAGCGTGGTGACCAGCAGTCCTTCGGCAGTCAGCATGAGGAACAGGTCACGGGGGCTGGCACCCAGCGCGCGCAGGATGGCCAGTTCGCGGCGGCGCTCGTTGAGGCTGGCGAGCAGGGTGGCCAGCAGGCCGGCCAGACCGACCACCACCACCAGCGCCGACATCGCCAAGAGCGTCTGCTCGATCATGCCCAGGGTCTGCCATAGCTCGTCCAGCGCCACGCCGGGCATCACGGCCATCAGCGGCTCGCCGCGATAGCTGTTGATGTGGCGTTGCAGGCGGAAAACCTCGGTGCGGTTTTTCAGGCCGATCAAGGCGGCGGTGATTTCCTTGGCGTGCAAGTCGAACTTGCGCACGTGCTCGGCGGGAATCGTCAGGCCGGGCAGTGGCGCGCCGCCGACCCAGTCGAGATGCAGGGCGGTAATGGCTTCCAGGCTCACATGTACCGTGCGATCCACTGGCGTGCCGGTGGGGGCGAGCACGCCGACGACGGCGAAAAATTTGTCGGCGTGCTCCGGCCCCAGTGTTTCCATGCCGTGCGTCAGTGTGATGCGGTCGCCGACGCGGTAGCCGAGCTCAGCTGCGACGGCGCTGCCCAGCACCGTTTCAAAAACCGTGGTGAACGGCTGGCCGCCAGCGAAGGCGAGCGGCCGCTGGTCGGCATAGCGGAAGCGTTCGAAGTAGTCGGCCGTAGTGCCCAGCACCGGAAAGCCGCGATGCGAATCGCCGAGCGACAGCGGCACGGCCCAGTCGACTGCCGGGTGCGTGGCGATGGCCGCGAAGCTCTCCCAGCGGATGTTGTGAGTGGCGCTGCCGGAGTGGAACACGGCATGGAGCATCAGTTGCACGCTGCCGCTGCGCGCGCCGACCACCAGATCGACGCCCGCTACCGCCTGCGTGAAGCTCTGTCGCGCATCATGGCGCACGCGCTCGACGGCAAGCAGCAGCGCACTGGCCAGCGCGATGGCGCACAGGGTGACGCCGAGTGTCAGCCGGCGCGCCCAGGCGCTTTTCACGGCGAGAATCAGCACCGCTTTCATGACGCGGGAACTCCAGCACGGTTGATGTCCGCGAGGGTGATCTTGCGGGCGAAATGCGCAGCCAGACGTTCATCATGGCTGACGAACAGCAAGGCCGCGCCGGCGGCCGTGGCTTCGGTGAGCAGCAGGTCGACGAAGATCTGCTGGCGTGGGGCATCCAGCGCCGAGGTTGGCTCGTCGGCGATGAGGATTTCCGGTCGGCCGATCAGGGCGCGCGCCGCCGCCACGCGCTGTTGCTGGCCGACGGACAGTTCGGCGGCCGGTTTGTGCCACGACTCGGCAGCGAGGTCGAGGTGGGTGAGCAGGCGCGCGGCGGTTTCCCGCGCGTTGCCGGCACGCGTCTTGCGCCGTGCCGAGAAAGTGCAGGGCAGCAGTACGTTGTCGATGGCCGACAGCCAGGGCAGCAGGTTGAACTGCTGAAACAGGAAACCGATGCTGTCGGCCCGCAAACGATCACGGGCATGGCCGGAGAGGCGCGTCAGGGGCTGACCGAGCAGGACGATCTCGCCGCGTTCAGGCAGGGCGACGCCGCCCAGCAGGCCGAGCAGCGTGCTTTTGCCGCTGCCGCTTGGGCCATGCAGGAAAACATGCTCGCCGGCGGCGATGTTCAGTTCGGGAATGTCGAGGCAGGGCGCGGGCTGCCGGGGCCAGCGAAACAGCAGGTCGCGAATCTGGATGGCGCCGTCGGCCATGCTGAGCGTTACCAGTTCAGGGTCGGCTGCTTCGGGGTGAGCCGGGCGGCACCCTGGCCGGCCGGGCCGGCACGCCGGGTTTCCAGCCGGTAGAGGCGTTTGAAGTGCTTGAACAGCGTGGTCTCGATACCCTTCAGCGCTGCCGGATTGGCGCACTGGAAGACATAGGTGGCTTCAACGTCGGCATGCTCGACACCCTGCGCCTTGCCGTCCAGAAAGGGTACCGTCACCGTGACGGTGCGCACCGTGCAATTTGCCGCTGACGTCGGAATGAATAGCGCTGGCGCATCGTTCAGTGTTCCCGCCACGGCTGCCAGTGCGGCTTTTTCCTTGTCTGTCTTCGGCGCCCGTTCGAAACCGACGGCGGCATCCAGCGGCAGTTCCAGCGTGATGCCGATCTGCCCCTTGTCGATCACGACATCAAGACTGCCGGTGCCATGTACGTGAGGTTTTGCAGCGTGGACCATGCCTGCGAATGCGGCGATCAGGGCGGCACTGAAAAAGCGGCTAGGCATTGGCGTCTCCGGGGAAATCAATGGAAATTAATGGACGTGGGCGCGGCCCAAAACCACCACGGCGATGCCGGCAGCGAGCAGCACGCCGTGCCAGCCGACCGACTTGGTCTCGCGCTTCAGGCGTGGCATCAGGTCGGCGATGGCGATATAGAGAAAGCTCGATGCCGCGATGGTGATGATGATCGGCACCCAGTTCTGCGCGCGCTCCAGCGCCAGATAGCCGACGATGCCGCCGGCAATGGCTGTCAGGCTTGAAACCCCGTTCCAGAAGAGCGCACGTCGACGTGTCCAGCCCGCCGCGAGGAGGATGGCAAAATCGCCGGCCTCCTGCGGCACTTCGTGGGCGATGATGGCCAGCGTGGTGGCCCAGCCCAGCATTGGGTCGGCGAGGAAGGCGGCGGCGATCAGCAGGCCGTCGGTGAAATTGTGGAAGCCGTCGCCGATCAGGATCAGCAGGGTTTCGCCCTGCGGGTCATGCAGGTGATGATGGCTGTGCGTGTGGTCGTTGCAGTGCTGGTCGCCGCTGTGCGCATCCGTTTCGCCGGTACCGGCGTGCGTGTGTCTCCAGAGCGCAAACTTTTCCAGCGCAAAAAACCCGAGGATGCCGGCCAGCAGCAGCGGAAAGACCTCGTGCGGCGTCAGTCCGCTTTCCAGGGCTTCGGGGAGCAGATGCAGGGTGGCGGTGGCCAGCAGCAGGCCGGTGGAAAAGCTGACCGTCAGTCCCAGCCACTTCTTCGGCAGGCCGAACATCACCAGCGCGGCGGCGGCCACGCTGAGCAGGCCGCCGAGCAGGCAGGCGAGGATGATTTGCAGAAGGAGCGGAGCGGTCAGCATGGCGGGATCTTGTCGGGAACGGCATTGAAACACGGCGTCCCCGTAAATGCAACAGTGTTGCGTTTGCGGAGCTGCTGTGGTTTCATCCGGGCATGGCTACGATGACCACTCCACTCCCTTCCCCCCCGGCAAATTCCTGCGACATGATCCGTGCCGCCGGGGTCAAGGTGACGCGGCAGCGGGTGCGCGTGCTCGACGCGCTGCTGGCGGCACGCCAGCCGCTGTGCCATGGCGAACTCGATGCCCAGCTTGGCGGCGATGGTGACGATAACGGCGCGGCGATCGATCGCGTGACGCTCTATCGAATCCTCGATTCGCTGGTGGGCTGCGGCCTGGCGCTGAAGGCGGTCGACCCGCGCGGCGTGTTCCGCTTTTCAGCTGCGGGGGCGCAACGCCAGCATGCTGGTCACGTGCATTTCCGTTGCACCGACTGCGGCGGCGTGTTCTGCCTCGCGGCCGAACCGCCGCCGCCGCCCAAGCTGCCGCGTGGCTTCCAGCTCGGCGAGGTGGAATTCGACGTGCGCGGCACCTGTGCGCAGTGCACGCGCGCCGGAGTTGCGCCGTGACGCGTTTCTGGCAGGCCGGATTGTTCGCGGCGACCCTGTTGTTTGCTCAGGCAATCCTCGTGGGACACGGTATCGCCCATGCGCCAGGACATGCGCCGGACGGTGATGCGACGGCTGAGGTCTGCTATGAATGTCTGGCGTTGTCCGGCATCCAGGGGGCGCCGCCGCTGGCCGCGCCGCCGCCAGCCTGGGTGTCGGTGGCGCGCGTCGCCGCTGACTGCGCCGTCCCGCCAGCGCCGACTTTTGCGCGTCCCGCGCCTTTTCTGAGCCGCGCCCCGCCTTCTCTTCAAAGCTGACCTTCCCCGACGTGCGCGGCCGCGGCCGCGTTTCGCCTTGTTTGCTTTGGAGAAACCCATGAATCGTATTGCTCTGATCGTGTGCGCCGTTGCTGGCGCGCTGATCTCCCTTTCCGCATCCGCGGCCGACGCCGATTTGCAAGCCCTGCGCGAGGAAATCGCACAGATGAAACAGGCCTACGAGCAACGCATCACGGCGCTGGAAGGCCGTCTCAAACAGGCCGAGAGCGTTTCGGCCGAGGCCCGCGCCACCGCCGCCACGCCAGCGGCGCGGCAGGGCGACGGCAAGGCGAACGCCTTCAATCCCGAGATCGGCCTGGTGCTGCAGGGTAGTGTGAAAAAGATGCAGGACGTGCCTGAGCGCGCGATCTCCGGTTACTGGCCGGCCGGTCACGCTCACGATGGCGAGAAACGCGGCCTGTCGCTCGGGCATAGCGAGCTGGTGCTCGCCGCCAACATCGATCCGAACTTCCGCGGCGTTGCCCGTTTTGCCGTCTCCGGCGACGGCGAGGTGGAAGTCGAGGAGGCCAGCGTCTCGACGCTCGGACTCGGCAACGGCCTCGCCGTGCGCGGCGGGCGCTTCGCCTCCGGGATCGGTTACCAGAACGCCCAGCACCCTCACGAATGGGACTTCGCCGACGCCGCGCTGATGCAGAAGGTGCTCTTCGGTGCCGAAGGCTACCGGCACGATGGCGTGCAACTCAAGTGGGTCGCGCCGACCGATCTGTTGCTTCAGTTTGGCGCCGAAATCGGCCGCGGCGCGAACTTTCCCGGCACCGACCGCAACAAGAACGGCACGGGTGCCGGCGCGCTGTTCGCCAAGCTCGGTGACGACGTTGGTGCTTCGCATTCCTGGCAGGCGGGGCTGTCCTGGCTCCACACCCGCGCGCAGGAACGTGAAGCCCATTTCGCGGATACGGCGGTGGCGGCGAACGAGGTTGAAGGCCTGTTCAGCGGGCGGAGCCGCACCGCCTTCGCCGACTTTGTCTGGAAGTGGGCACCGGACGGCAATGCCCGGGAGCGCAACTTCAAGTTCCAGACCGAGGTCTTTCGCCGCAGCGAGCAGGGCAGCCTCGCCTGCACATCCGACGTGGCGGGTTCGCCCTGCGACGGTGGTACTGCGCTGGGCGATCTTTCGGTCCGCCAGAGCGGCGGCTATGCGCAGGCCATCTATCAGTTCATGCCGCGCTGGCGCGTCGGCTATCGCCATGACTGGCTAGGCCGGGGCAGCAAGTCATTCGACGCCGTGACCGTCTTCGGCGCACTCAATGCGGACAACGCCTACTTTGCCGATTATCAGCCGCGCCGCGACAGCGTGATGCTCGACTGGAGCAACTCGGAGTTCTCGCGCCTGCGCCTGCAATTCGCGAGTGACCGCTCGATGCAGGGCCTGGCCGACAAGCAGGTGACGCTGCAGTACATCATGAACCTCGGCGCTCATGGTGCTCACTCGTTCTGAGTGAGCAGGGCGCCCACACTTACCGAGGTAGCACACCATGAGAATCCTGCTTCTGCTGCTGGCGAGCCTGCTCGCCCTGCCCGCGCAGGCGGGGCTGAAAATATTCGCCACCGTGCCCGAATGGGGAGCGCTGGCGCGGGAGATCGGCGGCGACAAGGCTGAGGTATTCGTCGCCACGAGCGGCCTGCAGGACCCGCACCACATCCAGGCGCGTCCCTCGCTGATTGCCCGCGCCCGCAGTGCCGACCTGCTCGTCGCCACGGGCGCGGAACTGGAGATCGGCTGGCTGCCATTGGTGCAGCGCGAATCCGGCAATGCGCACATCCAGGCGGGGCAAACGGGCTATTTTGAGGCGGCGCGGCAGGTCGCGATGCGCGAATTGCCGGCGCGCGTCGACCGCGCCGAGGGCGACGTGCATGCGGGCGGCAATCCCCACATCCAGACCGATCCGCGCAATTTCCTTCTGGTCGGCGCGGCGCTGACCGAGCGCATGGCCACGCTTGCCCCGGCGGATGCGGCGACCTATCGCGCCAACTGGCAGGTTTTCGCCACGCGCTGGCGTGCCGCCATTTCACGGTGGGAGAAGCAGGCGGCGCCTTTGCGCGGCCTGCCCATCGCCGTGCAGCACAAGGCTTTCCCCTATCTGGAAGACTGGCTCGGCCTGAAAACGGTGGCGGTGCTGGAGCCCAAGCCCGGCGTCGAGCCGTCGGTCGCCTACCTCGGCAAGCTGCTGGCGCAGGCGGCGGCCACTCCGCCGCGGCTGGTGTTGCGCGCGGCCTATCAGTCGCCGCAGGCCGCGGCGTGGTTCGCCCGCGCGGCGCGGGTGCCGGTGGTCGTCGTGCCCTTCACCGTCGGTGGCAGCGAGCAGGCGCAGGATCTGTTCGGCCTGTTCGACGACACCGTCGAACGTCTGCTGGCGGCAGTGAAGTGAGCATCGACTTCGCGTTGCTGGCCGCGCCGTTGGCGGCTGGGCTGCTGGTGCTGGCGATTCATGTGCCGCTCGGCATCGAGGTGCTGCGCCGCGGCATCATCTTCATCGACCTCGCCATCGCGCAGGTGGCGGGGCTGGGGGTGATCGTCGCGCTGCTGTTCGACTGGGATGCGCCGTTCGCCGCGCAGGGAGCGGCGGCAGGCGCAGCGCTGGGCGGCGCGCTGCTGCTCCACTGGACCGAGCGCCGCTGGCCCGCAGTGCAGGAGGCGCTGATCGGCCTGCTGTTCGTCGCCGCCGCCGCTGCCGGCATCCTGCTGCTGGCGGGCAATCCGCATGGCGGCCAGCATTTGCAGGATCTGCTGGCCGGGCAGATCCTCTGGGTCGGCTGGGCGCAGCTGTGGCCGGTGGCGCTGCTGTATGCCGTGCTGCTGCCTCTGTGGTTCGCCGCCCGCGCGCGGCTCGGCCGCCTCGGCTTCTATCTGCTGTTCGCGCTCATGGTGACGGCCTCGGTGCAGCTGGTGGGCGTGCTGCTGGTCTTCGCCAGCCTGATCGCGCCGGCGGTGGCCGTGAGCGGGCTGCTGCGGCGGCGCCTGGTCGCAGCCTATGGCATCGGCGCGCTCGCCTATGTGACTGGTCTCGCGCTGTCGGCCGCGGCGGATCTGCCGGCGGGCGCGGCCGTCGTCTGCTGCCTGGTTGGTATCAGCTTTCTGGCGCTGGCGACCATGCCCCGCCGTCCCGCCAGCGCCGACAATTCGCATGCGTGAGCAGGCTGGCCATTTCAGTGTGCGATTATTGTTGGACGCCCGCAGGGCGGCACTTTCAGCGCGGTAGAATCGCCTTTCCCTTTTCTGGAAAGCAGACCATGGAGCAGTATCACGGCACCACCATCCTGTCCGTGCGGCGCGGCAATGTTGTTGCACTGGGCGGTGACGGCCAGGTGACTTTGGGCAATATCGTCATCAAGGCCGGGGCGCGCAAGGTGCGGCGGCTGTATGGCGAGAAGATCCTGGCCGGCTTTGCTGGCGGCACGGCTGACGCCTTTACATTATTCGAGCGCTTCGAGGCCAAGCTGGAGAAGCACCAGGGCAATCTCCTGCGCTCGGCCGTGGAACTGGCGAAGGACTGGCGCACCGACCGCATGCTGCGGCGGCTCGAGGCGATGCTGGCCGTGGCCGACCGCGATAATTCGCTGGTGATCACCGGCAACGGCGATGTGCTGGAACCGGAGTTGGGCATCGTCGCCATCGGCAGCGGCGGACCTTACGCCCAGGCGGCGGCGCAGGCGTTGCTCGAAAATACCGAGCTTTTACCGACAGAGATTGTGAAAAAGGCGCTGTCGATCGCCGGCGACCTGTGCATCTACACCAACCAGAATCACGTCATCGAGACGCTGGATTAGTTTTCTTCCCCCCGCCTTCTGGATTGCCATGACCCAAATGACTCCCGCCGAGATTGTCTCGGAACTCGACAAGAATATCGTCGGCCAGGCGCGCGCCAAACGCGCGGTGGCGATTGCCCTGCGCAACCGCTGGCGCCGTTCCCAGGTGGCCGAACCGCTGCGTTCCGAGATCACGCCCAAGAACATCCTGATGATCGGCCCGACGGGGGTCGGCAAGACCGAGATCGCGCGGCGCTTGGCGCGACTGGCCAACGCGCCTTTCATCAAGGTCGAGGCGACCAAGTTCACCGAGGTCGGCTATGTCGGCCGCGATGTTGACAGCATCATTCGCGATCTCGCCGAGACGGCGGTGAAGGATGAGCGGGTGAACGCGATGCGGCTGGTACGCGACCGCGCGCTCGACGCTGCCGAAGACCGCATTCTTGATGTATTGCTGCCGCCGGCGCGTACGGCAAATGCCGGCGCTGGCGAGACGGCACCGGAGGAATCGACAACGCGCCAGAAATTCCGCAAGAAGCTGCGCGAGGGCGAACTCGACGACAAGGAGATCGACATCGAGGTCAGCGCACCGGCGGCCAGCATGGAGATCTTCGCCCCGCCGGGCATGGAAGAGCTAACCCAGCAGATTCAGGGCATGTTCCAGAACATGGGCGGCGGCAAGAAAAAGACGCGCCGCATGCGTATCGCCGATGCCCTCAAGGCGCTGACCGATGAAGAAGCGGCGCGGCTCATCAATGATGAAGAAATAAAAGCAACAGCGATGCGCAACGTCGAGCAGAATGGCATTGTCTTTCTCGACGAGATGGACAAGATCGCCTCGCGCAGCGAAACGCAAGGGGCGGACGTGTCGCGCCAGGGCGTGCAACGCGATCTGCTGCCGCTGGTCGAGGGTACGACGGTGACCACCAAGTTCGGCATCATCAATACCGACCACATCCTGTTTATTGCCAGCGGGGCGTTCCATTTCGCCAAGCCGTCCGACCTGATTCCCGAGTTGCAGGGGCGTTTCCCGATTCGCGTCGAACTGGATTCGCTCTCGATCGACGACTTCGAGTGCATCCTCACCCAGACCGATGCCTGCCTCACGCGCCAGTACGCGGCGCTATTGGCGACCGAAGGCGTGACGGTGGAGTTCGCTGCCGACGGTATCCGGCGGTTGGCGCAAATCGCCTTCGAGGTGAATGAAAAAACCGAAAACATCGGCGCGCGTCGCCTGTATACGGTGATGGAAAAGCTGCTGGAAGATGTTTCATTCTTTGCCGGCGCATCAGTTACGGAAGCTGCGCTGACGGTGGATGCCACCTACGTCGATGAGCGCCTTGCCGAGTTGGCAAAGCGCGAGGATCTGTCGCGTTACGTGCTGTAGCCGCAAGTCGCAGTACCCACGCCCGTGTTGTTGCGCATTTTCGCTATCGTCTTCCCCATCTTCGCCATCATTGCGGTGGGCTGGCTGTACGCCCGCTACCGGCAATCGCGCGGCGGACTCGACATGGCGTTCGCCAACCAGCTCAACATGGACATCTTCGTGCCGGCGCTGGTGTTCGCCGCACTGGCAACAAAGAGTTTCGATCTGGCTGCCTATGATCGGCTGGCGCTGGGTGCGCTGGGCGTGATGCTCGGCTCGGGGCTGATTGCCTGGGGACTGGCCCGGATGCTCGGCGAGCAGCCGAAAACCCTTGTGCCGCCGATGATGTTCGTCAATGCCGGGAACATGGGCCTGCCACTGATGTTGCTGGCTTTCGGCCCCGACGCGCTGCCGGCAGCCGTGGTGCTGTTTTTTGTCGAAAACACGCTGCATTACGTCCTGGGTACCTGGATGCTCGACCATCGTGCCAGGCTGTGGAATCTTTGGCGCGTGCCGGTGATCTTTGCTGCACTGGCAGCATTGGCGCTCGGTTGGCTCAACATCGAAGTCTGGCCGCCGTTATATATGGCCATCAAATTGCTTGGCGAAGTGGCGATACCGTTGCTGCTGTTTGCGCTGGGGGTGCGGATGGCGGTTTCGCGGTTCTCGGATTTGCGCATCGGTCTGATCGGGGCGATCGCCTGTCCACTGATGGGGATGGCGCTGGCCTGGGGGCTGGCCTATGCCCTCGCCCTTGATGCGCAGACAGCCGCCATGCTGCTGGTGTTCGGGGCGCTGCCGCCCGCAGTGCTCAATTATGTATTTGCCGAGCGTTACCGGCAGGAACCGGCGAAGGTGGCCTCGATGGTGATGCTCGGCAACCTGGGGGCCTTGCTGTTTGTGCCGCTGGCACTGGCGCTGACCTTGAATATGGCTTAGCGGTGCCTGCCAGATTGCCTTTGATCATGACTGGACGGGTTGGCTTGCGAAGCTGGAGATAAAGATATGGAACATGCGGATATGGTCAGCGAGTACCCCAAGCTTGCCCAGGCATTTGCGGAGGAACTGGATCGCTTTCCCCACAGCCTGGCGGTACGGCACCCGCGCATTGCCCACAAGCTGGATGCCCTCTGGGGAACCCCGGAGTGTCTTGCTGTCCTGGATGAGTTGATGCTCTCCGGGCGGCCGGATCGGCGTGGCTTTTCCTTTGGTGTGGTGTGCGAATTATTTTCCTTGAAGGAACTGCACGACAATCAGTTCCCCCAACGCAATCCAAACACCAGCGACCCATTTTCGACGGCACTTTCGGATGTGGCGCGTGCCGATAGCGAACGGCGCCGCGCATTGGCCAAACAAGGTGACAATGGCTCGGCACTGGACCGGCGGCATGACGATACGGCCATGCTCCCGCAGCGAGTGCCGGCCGGCATGCTTGGCGCGCCGCCAGTGGGGCCGGGCGAAAAGCCGGCGACGATGATTCAGAAGAAAGCCAGCTGGCCCAAGGTGGAGAGCCTGGATGATCTGCAGCGCATCATGACACTGCGCAGCCAGGGTGAACGGACACCCGCGCGCGACCCGCGGCAGCTGATGGAAATTCAGCAACAGTATGTCGTTCTGGCGGATAAGGATATCGATGCTGCCATCAAGATTCAGGCTTTAAAAGGCAGAAAGCGCGAACCGATTGGCAAGATCCTGCTGATGATGGGGGTCGTCACCGATGAATTGGTGACGCGGGCTCTCTGTCTGCAGTATGGCGTGCTGATGGTGAACCTGCAGCGCTTTCAGATTTTCCAGGACATCAAGCGGCTGATACCACTCGACGAGGCGCGCAAGGCGCGCGTGGTGCCGATTGCCGTTATCGACGGATTGTTGTTTCTGGCGGTCGGCAATCCCTTCAACTTTGATCAGCGCGAATATTTCGGGTTTTTGACAAAACTGAAGATCGAGTTGGTGATGGTTCCGGCTGAAAGGATCACTCAGTACCTTGAGGACTACGGACAACTGCAGTCGGTGCAGCAGGGCGACCAGGAATTTCGCTCGCTGGCAAAGCGGGCACTTGCCGAAACAGCCACAACGCAGCCAGTCAATGATGATCAGGAATTGGAAGGAGGGAATGGTATTTCCCAGGACGATGCCTCCGTGGTCGGCCTGGTCAATAAATTCATTTCCGACGCGGCGGAAGTGGGTGCTTCGGATATCCATCTGGAGTGTTTTGCCCTGGATCCGCAGGCGCACATCCGGTTCCGTCGCGATGGCCGGATGGAAGGCTACTCGCAATACTCAGCGAACTATCATCGGGCAGTCGTCTCGCGCATCAAGATCATGGCCAACCTGAATATCGCGGAACGCCGCATGGCCCAGGACGGCAAGATATCCTTTAGTCGGCCAGGGCAGCCCCGGCTTGACTTGCGGGTGGCAACCATCCCGACGGTGCGGGGCATCGAAAACGTCACCATTCGGCTGCTGCAGGCTGGCGACCCGGTGCCCATCGATCAGCTCAAAATGGGCGAACGGGATCTGACCGTGTTCAAGCGTCTCATCGAGAAGCCCTATGGGTTGATTCTGGTATGCGGGCCGACCGGCAGCGGCAAAACTACGACTTTGCATTCCGTTTTGCGCGAGTTGAACACGCCGGACCGAAAAATCTGGACAGCCGAGGACCCGATCGAAATCGTTCAAAAAAACGTCAATCAGGTACAGATGAACCCGAAGATCGGCTGGACTTTTGCGACGGCTTTGCGCGCCTTTTTGCGTGCCGATCCGGACATCATCATGATTGGCGAAATGCGGGATCTGGAAACAGCCAAGATTGCATTGGAGGCATCCATGACTGGCCATCTGGTACTTTCGACCCTGCATACCAACTCGGCGTCAGAAACCGCCGCACGTCTGCTGGATCTGGAGATTGATCCTTTCAACCTCGCGGATGCCTTGGTCTGCGTCCTGGCGCAACGACTGGCGCGCAGCCTGTGCACGCGCTGTGCGCCCAAGCGGGTCATGACAACTGCCGAGATCGACGAGCTGGCAGCAGAGTATTATTTTTCGGCGTACGAGCGCCAGGCCTCGATGGCCGACAAGGAACGCATCGTCCGTGGCTGGCAGGCGCGCTTGCCCAAAGGAGAGTTCCTGAACGTCTGGCAACCCAAGGGTTGCCGACACTGCTCCGGCGAGGGCTACAAGGGACGGATTCCCCTGTTCGAGTTGATGGAGGTGACACCGCAGATCCGCGAGTTGATCGCGCATCAATCGACGGCCACGGAATACAAGCGTATCGCGGTTGATCAGGGCATGCGCACCTTGAAACAGGACGGCATCGAGAAAGTGCTACTTGGCTTGACCGATATGACTCAGGTGCGCGGCGTCTGTAATTAACCCACCCCCTCCCATCCTCCCCCTCGCGGGGGAGGTGACTGTGGCTCGCTTCGCTCGACTATCACGGGGAGCATTGTTCTGGCATTGGCGCGGATTGCGGCTGGCGCCGCGTGCCGCCTTGCCTTGGGGCGGCCCGGCGGCAAGGCTACGGCGGATGTGGATTTAACGCCGTCTCGCCAGCGCCGACTTTCTACAAGCGCGACTCAAGATAGCCACACTGTAGTCCCGGCGCCGGGCCGCCCCACGCCGGGACGGCACGCGGCGCCAGCCGCAACCCGCCCCTAAATATGAACGGAGGCGCCCCGTAACAAACGAGCGCAGCGAGTCAACCGTCACCCCTCCCGTGAGGGAGGGGTTGGGGGAGGGCGGGTCTTCTTTCTCGCCAACCTTCAACCAAAGAGTAAACCGCCGGCACTACCACCAGCGTCAAGAGCGTCGAGGAAATCATGCCGCCGACGACGGCGATGGACAGTGGCTGGTTGGTTTCCGCGCCGGCGCCGAGGCCCAGCGCGGCGGGGAAGAGGGCGAGGATGATGGTGGCCGAGGTCATCAGCACCGGCCGCATGCGGATGGGGCAGGCGTTGCGCAGGGCGGCGTCGACATCCATGCCTTGGGCGCGGCGCTGGTTGGTGAGGTCGACCAGCAGGATGGAGTTCTTGGCGACCAGGCCGACCAGCAGGACGAGGCCGATCATCGAGTAGATGTTGAGCGACTGGTCGAACAGCCACAGCGCGGCGACGCCGCCGACGATGGCGAGCGGTTGCGCGAGCATGACGATGGCCGGCTGCACGAAGCTGTTGAACTGGCTGGCCAGCACCATGTAGAGCAGCACCAGCGCCAGGGCAAAGGTGAACACCATGTAGGTCATGGTCTTCTGGAATTCCTCGGCCTGGCCGATGAACTTGACCTGATAGCCGGTCGGCAGCTCGGTCGCCAATGCCTTGACCTTGGTGACGGCATCGCCGAGCGCCATGGTCGGGCTGGCGTAGAAGGTGGTGGCGTACTGCAGGTCGAAGCGGCCAATGATGGCCGGCCCCAGCGTTTCCTTGAAAGTGGCGACCGAGTCGAGGCGCACCATCTTGCCGTCCCGCGAACGGATGAAAATCTTGGAGAGATCGGATGGCTGGGTGAATTCGCCTTCCTTGGCCTTGACGCGGATGTCGTAACGCTGGCCGTCGCCCGGTTCGTCGTTGTACTTGGCGATGTCGATGCCGCCGGTGAGCATGTTGATGGCCAGCGCGACGTCGGCGGTGGACAGGTTGGACGCGGCAATGCGCAGTCGATCAGGCTGGAAGACGAGTTGCGGCAGGTCGAGCTGCAGGTTGGTGTCGATGCGGCCGATGCCGGGGTCGGCCGACAGATTTTGCTGGAATTCGCGCGACAGACGGCCGACTTCTTCGAGGTTGTCACCGGCGAGCACGAACTGCAACGGGTCGCCGCGCTGGCCCTGCACGATGGGATAGGGCGCGGCGAAGGCGCGCACGCCGGCCACTGCGGCCAGGTCCTTCTTCAATGCAGCGAGCACCTGTTGCTGGCTGCGCTTGCGCTCTTCGCGCGGCACCATGCGCGTCACCACCGTGCCCTGGTTCACCTGGCCGGCACTGCCAAGGCCGATGATGGCGAATTCGGTGAAAATCTCCTTGTGCGTCTTGAGTACGGCCTCGACCTCGCGCAGCTTGCCGTCGGTGTAGTCGATGCTTGAACCGAGCGGGGCGCGCAGGAAGACGAGGAAGCGGCCCTCGTCCTGCTCGGGCGTGAAGGCCTTGCCGACGTTGATGAAGAAGTAGGCCGAGGAGGCGACGATGGCTGCAGTGAGGACTACCACCTTCCAGCGATGGGTGAGGGCCCACTCCAGCGTGTGCACGTAGGCCCAGTCTAGCTTGGCGAAGAAGCGGTCGAGTGCGTGGTAGATGCTGCCGTGCTGTTTTTTCACGGTGAGGTAACGCGAGCAGAGCATCGGCGTGAGCGTCAGCGAGACGAACAACGACACCAGCACGCCGAAGGTCACCACCACGGCGAAGGAGCGGAAAAACTGGCCGATGATGCCGGAAAGGAACATCACCGGCGCAAAGATCGACACCAGCGCGGCGGTGGCGGCGATGACGGCGAACACCACCTCATTGCTGCCGTTGACCGCAGCCGTGACCGGGTCGGGGTCGATGTCCTCGCGGTGGCGGAAGATGTTCTCGAGCACGACGATGGCGTCATCCACTACCACGCCGATCAAGAGCAGCAGCGCCAGCATGGTCAGCGAGTTGAGGGTGAAGCCGAAAAAATAGATGACGGAAATTGCGCCCAGCAGCGAAACCGGGATCGCCAGCGCGATGATCAGCGTCGAGCGCACCGAGCGCAGGAAGAACCACACCACCAATGCCGCGAGCAGGGTGCCGGCGATCAGGTGTTCCTTGAGCGAGTTGACGATCTCAAGGATGAATACCGCGTCGTTGGAAACGGTGCTCAGCTTGAGGCCGGGCGGTAGTTGCGGGCGCAGTTCGTTTTCCAGGCGCTCCTTGATCTTGTCGACGATCTCGACGGTATTGGTGTTGGCGACCTTGACAATGCCCAGCCCCACCGTGGTCTCGCCGTTGAAGCGCGCCAATTGGCGGTTGTCCGTGAGGCCGTCGGCGATTTCGGCGATATCCTTGAGGCGGATCGGCGCACCGGCCCCCTTTTCTCCCCGATAACCGACGACCATGTCGGCAAGAGCGTCGAGGCTGTGGAATTCGAGGTCGAGCTTGACCAGGCTTTCCGTCTGCTGGCCGACGATGAAACCGCCGGCCATCTGCACGTGTTCGGTGGCGAAGGCGTTGTTGATGTCCTGCGCGGTAATGCCGTAGGCCACCAGTCGGTCGGGCAGCAGGTTCACGCGGATGGTGCGATCGCGGCGGCCGCCGATGCGCACCTCGCCTACCCCATCGATGGTCTCCAGCCGCTTTTTCAGGACGTTGATGGCGTACTGGTTGAGCTGCTGCTGGGTGCGGTCGCCCTGCAGGGCCAGCCACATGATGGGCTGGGCATTGGTTTCGACCTTGGCAACGACGGGGGGGTCGGTGTCCTTGGGCAGGCGGCGCAACGCCTGGTTGACCTTGGACTGCACCTCGTTGAAGGCGACGTCAACCTTCTTTTCCAGCCCGAAGGTGATGGCAATGACCGAGACGCCGGGCGAAGAGGTGGACTGGATATGCTCGATACCCGGCACCGAGTTCACCGTGGTCTCGATGAGGTTGGTGATCGAGGCGTCGACGATGTCCGGGTTGGCGCCCTTGAGTGCCGTGGTGATCGATACCACGGGAAACTCGATGTAGGGAAACCGGTCCATGCCGATGCGATTGAAGGAAATGATGCCGAACAGCACCAGCACGGCGGAGAGCATCCACGCCAGCACATGGCGCTTGATGGAAAGCTCGGGCAGCGTCATTTTTCTTCAGGCTTGCCCGGGGGTTTGCCTTTGGCTTCTGCTTTTCCCGCGCCCGGCTTGCCCGGTTCCTTGATGCTGACGGACGCGCCGTTGGTCAGGAAGCCGGCGCCGTCCTGCGCGACGAGTTCCCCCTCCTCCAGGCCGGCAATGATCTCGATCACGCCATCTTTTTTGGCACCCGCCTGGACGATGCGCTGTTGTGCTGTCTTCTTGCCATCCGCGTCGGCAATGACATAGACCACCTTGCCCGCCGGACGCAGCACCACGCTTTGCTCGGGAACCACCAGCGCCGCCGCCTTGGCGGCAATCTGTACCGAAGCATTGACCGTGCCGCCCGCGCGCAGCAGGCCGGCGCCGTCCAGGTCAACGATCACGTCAAGCGCGCGACTCGATTCGGCAACCGCAGGACGGATGTCGGAAATTGTTGCGGTGAATATCTTGCCCGGCGCCTGTGGCGAACTGAGCCGGACGACCTGGCCGCGCGACAGGCGCGGCGCGGCGCTTTCGGGAAATGGCAGGTGGGCGCGCAAGTGCTGATTGGAGACGAGCTGGAACAGGGGGTCGCCCAGCTTGACGTAATCGCCGGAAGCGATCATCCGGCTTTCGATGACGCCATCGAACGGCGCCGTCACGGTGGTCTTGCCCACCGAGCGCTTGCCGAGGCCGGTTCGCGCCTGGGCGGCGGCGAGTTGCTCGGCAATAGCGGCGCGCTGTGCCGCGGCATCATCGGCGGCGTTTTGCGACAAAAAACCCTTCGCGACCAGGCTTTGCTGGCGCTCGACCAGTTTGTCCTGTTGCGCCAGCAAGGCTTCGAGCCGCTTTACGTCGGCCTGCTCGGCCTGGTTCTGCAACAGGAAATCTGTGGCATCGATCACCGCCAGCGTCTCACCCTGCTTGACCGGCGTGCCGGCAACCACCAGCACCTTGATAATCTTGCCAGCAACTTCGGCAGCGATTTTCGGGTTGATCACGGCTTCGAGCGTGCCCAGTGTGTCCTCGGTGACCTCGAAGGCGGCACTCTTGACCTGCGTCACGGTGATCAGCGTTGGTGGCGGACCGGACGGTTTATTGTCCGCGGGTTTCTTGTCGCAGGCGGCGAGAAGGAAGGCGGCTAAACAAACCAGGGCAAGTTGTCGGCTCATGGTCAGGGCAAGACGGATTCCAGCGCGAAAAGTTGGGCAATTTCCTCGCGGCGACGGATCAGGTGCATTTGCTCGCCGTCCACCATGATCTCAGCGGCGCGCGGCCGGGTGTTGTAGTTCGAACTCATCGCCATGCCGTAGGCGCCGGCCGACAGGATGGCGAGCAGGTCACCTTCCGCCAGGGCCAGGTTGCGGTCGTGGCCGAGAAAGTCGCCCGACTCGCAGATCGGGCCGACAATTTCATACTGTAAGGGTTGCGCCGTCCCGCCAGCGCCGACTTTCACGATCTCGTGCCAGGCATCGTAAAGCGCCGGGCGTGCCAAGTCGTTCATGGCGGCATCGACGATGGCGAAATTCTTTTCCTCGCCGTGCTTGAGCACCTCGACGCGCGTCAGCAGCAAGCCGGCGTTGCCGACCAGCGAGCGGCCGGGTTCGAAATACAGCATTTCCTGGCGACCGGCCAGCCGCTCCAGCATGGGTGCCAGATAGTCGGCGGTCGGCAGAACGACCTCATCCCGGTAACGAATGCCCATGCCGCCGCCGAGATCGATATGTTCGAGAACAATGCCTTCGGCAGCGAGGCTGTCAACCAGCTCCAGAACCTTGCCGGCGGCATCGGCAGCCGGCTGCGGGTCAAGCAGTTGCGAACCGATGTGGCAGGCGATGCCGCATACCTCAAGGTTAGGCAGTGCGTGGGCGCGGCGATAGAGTTCCTTGGCGGTAGCGAAGGCCACGCCGAATTTGGCGGTCTTCAACCCGGTAGAAATGTACGGGTGGGTCTTCGGGTCAACGTTCGGGTTGACGCGCAGGGCAACAGGCGCCCGCTGCCCCATTGTTGCGGCTACGGTATTGAGCTGCTCCAGCTCGCTTGCGGATTCCACGTTGAAGCAATGAATGCCGGCGGCAAGCGCTTGCTGCATTTCGGCGCGTGATTTGGCGACCCCGGAAAAAACGACTTTGGCCGGATCGCCGCCGGCAGCGATGACGCGCGCCAGTTCGCCGCCGGAAACGATGTCGAAGCCGGCGCCGAGCCGGGCGAACAGGTTGAGGATGGCAATATTGGAGTTTGCCTTGACGGCATAGCAAATGCGCGCATTGTGCCCTACCAGCGCCGCCTGATAGCAGGCATAGGCCGCGGTCAGGGCGGCGCGGGAATAGACGTAACAGGGCGTGCCGAAGTGATCGGCGATGGCGGGCAATGCCACGCCCTCAACGCGGCTGACGCCGTTGGTGTTATTGAGCAAGTTCATCGGGGTGTGGAAGGCGGGGGTGTGCTGCTATGATCGCCGGCAGGCTTTTCTGTCGGTTGAACTTGCGCCGGCGCAAAGGGTTTGGCTGGCAGCACTAAAGCTCCCCTGTTGCCACAGGCGGACAGGGGCAGGGAACTGCCGACGAGCAGTGCAACAATTAAGGTAGCGGAACGTGGTTGCATGGCGATGATGTTAACACGGAGATAAGGTGGGAACTAAGGTGGAAGAACGAGAATTCTTGGCGCTGGCGGATGCCCAATTGGCGCGGCTGGAAACCCAGCTGGAAAAACTGGTGGATGAGGGTGACGCCGACCTGGATTATGAATTGAAGCCCGGCGGGATCATCGAGATTGCTTTTGCGGATGACAGCAAGGTCATTGTCAATCGCCATGCGGCAGCACGGGAAATCTGGGTGGCGGCGCGTTCCGGTGGCTTTCACTTCAAACCTCAGGACGGGCGCTGGATCGGTACGCGCGACGGCCAGGATTTGACAGCCGTATTGTCGCGCTGCCTTAGCGAGCAGGCGGGCGAGACGCTTCAGCTGGATTTGTAGGCGATCCGCCAGGCATCGTCACGCGCCGATCGGGTGCAATCGACCTGATCTGGGCATCCTGGACCGGTGCGGGTGCCTGAGCTTGGGTTCGAAAGATATCCAGTATGCTGGGTTCCCGGTCAGGCGTCGGTGCGGGGATGGCCTCGGCATAGATCAAGTCATGGATGGGCGCACCAGTCGCTGGATCCCGACTTTCCACGCGGACCAGGCCGCTGGGCGCGTCGCGGTGCATTTCCGGTACATCTTTCAGGGCCGTTTCCATGTAGCCGATCCAGATCGGCAAGGCGGCAGAACTGCCGGTCTCGCCACTCCCCATGCGCTTCGGCTGATCGAAGCCGATCCAGGCGATGCCGACCATTGAGGGCTGGTAGCCGCAGAACCAGGCATCGACGTAATCGTTGGTGGTGCCGGTCTTGCCGGCCAGGTCGGTGCGCTTAAGGGATTGGGCGCGCGTGGCCGTGCCGCGGCGTACGACATCCCTCATCATGCTGTCCATTACCCAAGCATTGCGCGCGTCGATGATGCGCAAGGATTCGTCGCCGGCCAGTGCTGGGGTGGTTTCGGCGAGCACCTTGCCGCTGGCGTCGAGTATCTGCTTGACTATAAAAGGCTCGGTTTTGTACCCGCCATTGGCGAATACGGCATAGGCTCTAAGTTGCTGCCAGGGCGTGACCGATCCGGCGCCGAGTGCCAGCGTGAGATACGGTGGGTTCTTGCCCGCATCGAACCCGAAGCGGCTGGCGTAATCCTGAGCATACAGTGGCGTGATGGCGCGGATCAGGCGGATCGAAACCATGTTCTTGGACTTGGCCAAAGCGGTGCGCAGGGTCATCGGGCCGTCGTACTTGCCGTCGTAGTTTTTCGGTTCCCAGGCTTGGCTGCCAGTCTCTTCCGCCGAAACGGAGAGGGGTTCGTCCGGCAGTATCGACAAGGGCGTGTAGCCTTTTTCCAGCGCCGCCGAGTAAATGAAGGGCTTGAAGCTTGAGCCGGGCTGACGCCATGCTTGTGTGACGTGGTTGAATTTGCTGCGGTTGAAATCGAATCCGCCGACAAGAGCCCGTACTGCGCCATCGTTCGGATTGGCGGCAACGAAGGCGGCTTCCACCTCAGGCCACTGAACTACCTGCCAGCGGCCCTTGCTGTCCTGATTCAACCGCATGATCGCGCCGCGGCGCAGCCGCTTGTTGGCTGGCGCCTTGTTGTCGAGCATGCGCTGGGCGAACTTGAGTCCAGCGCCTTCCACGGTGACAATCTCGCCACCTGGCAGGTAGGCGCGCAGTTTTTCCGTGGTGGCGTCGAGCACGAGTGCCAGACGCAGGTCGTCGGCGTCTTCGAAGTCATAGAGCAGTTCGTCGATCAGGTCGTCGTCGTCACTCTTGATCGCCTTCATGTCGACATAGGCTTCGGCGCCGCGATAGCCATGACGACGATCATAGTCGAGCACGGCTTGGCGCAGGCTGCGATAGGCGGCATCCTGTTCCTTGCGGGTCAGTGTGGTGACAACCGTGATGCCGGCGCTGTAAACGTCATCAGGAAAGGCCGCAACAGCGATTTGTCGCGCCATCTCAGCAGCGTAGTCGGCCTTGACAACGAAATTATCAACCTGACGCCGTACCAGGAGTTGCTGGTCGCGCGCCTGGGTGAACTGTGACTGGTCGATGAAGCCGAGTTGCTGCATGCGCCGCAGCACATATTGTTGGCGCAACTGGGCGCGCTTGGGGTTGGCAACAGGATTGTAGGCAGAAGGAGCTTTTGGCAAGCCCGCGAGCATGGATGTCTCGGCGAGGCCCAGATCCTTGAGTTCCTTGCCGAAATAGATGCGCGCGGCGGCCGCAAAGCCGTAGGCGCGCTGACCGAGGTAGATCTGGTTGATGTAGATCTGCAGAATCTCATCCTTGCTGAGGTTCTTCTCGATCTTGAAGGCGAGCATGGCCTCATAAAGCTTGCGGGTAAGCGTCTTCTCGGATGACAGGAAGAAATTGCGTGCTACCTGCATGGTGATGGTCGAGGCGCCTTGCCGCTTGCCGCCGCCGACAAAGTTCGCATAGGCAGCGCGCAGAATGCCCATGGTGTCGATGCCCGGGTGTTGGTAAAAGCGCTCATCCTCGGCAGCAAGGATGGCCTGCTTCATGGTCTCCGGCACATCCTGGATAAGGATAAAGTGGCGCCGCTCTTCGCCGAACTCGCCAATCAGGTGGCCGTCCGCGGTATAGACCCGCAACGGAATCTTGGGGCGATATTCGGTCAGGATATCAACCGAGGGCAGGCGTGGATAGGCGAGGATCAGCACGATGCCCACGAGGGCAATCGCCGCAAGGGCGGCTCCGGCAAGGAGGGCAAATGGCAGGAGGATCCAGCGCAACACGATAAATGGCAGACGAACGAGAGAGGAAGGCCGAATCGAAGACGGCAGATTATAGTCCAGCCGGATGAAGTGCTTTAGTTCCGGCATGGCCTATGGTTTGCCTTTTCTGAATCTTCGTTTTTAACACGCCATGTTCTGAGTTGCGGGCGATACACAACTGTTGCGAAGATGTTGATCAGTTGGCAATTTCAGTCATTCCGCTAAAAGAATTTTCTTTACAGCCGATATAGTTGCTGCTAGCATCTGAAGTGAATTGTCAGTTTATGTTGTAACTTACTGAAAATAAAGGATTATCTTGGAGATCGACCTTTCGATACTCAATCCCAAAGCGCGCTCGCTGGTGGGGCTGAATATCAGTTCATCTGCAGTCAAGATGGTAGAGCTGTCGGGTAGCCGGGCGGGTGGCTACCAGTTGGAGTGCTACGCCATCGAGTCCATGCCGGAGGGTGCGGTAGTGGATGGCACCATCGCGAACCTCGATGGTGTCGCAGAGGCGATAGACCGCTGCTGGAGGCGCCTCGGGACGGTCACGCGATATGTCGCCATGGCCTTGCCCACTGCGGCGGTAATTACTAAGAAAATAATTCTGCCTGCCGGACTGCGCGACGCGGAAATGGAGGTTCAGGTTGAGTCGGAGGCCAATCAGTACATCCCGTTTACGCTTGAAGAGGTTAATCTCGATTTTCAGGTGGTTGGTCCCTCACAATCCAGCCCCGACGAGGTAGAGGTATTGATCGCTGCTTCCCGCAAAGAGGGTGTTGAAGATCGGGTGGCATGTGCCGAGGCGGCAAAACTCAAGCCCGTAGTGATGGATGTGGAATCCTATGCCGCGCTTGCTGCTTTCGAATTGGTGCGCGACCAGTTCCCTGGCGATGGCGGCAGCATGGTGTTTGCGCTAGTCGATGTGGGTGCCAGTGCAATGAAGGTCACCATAGTAAAGGGTGATCAGCAGATCTATAACCGCGAACAGGCTTTTGGTGGCAACCAACTGACTCAGGACATGGTGCGCGCCTATGGCATGAGCCATGATGAGGCCGAAAACCTGAAGCGGACTGGCCCGATGCCGGATAATTACGAAACCGAGATTCTGCGGCCCTTCCTCGAAAACTTGGCTTTGGAAGTGTCCCGGGCCTTGCAGTTTTTCTTTACCTCCACCCAATTCAGCGAGGTGGACCATATCATCCTGACGGGTGGCGGCGCTTTGCTTCCAGGCATTGCGGATGTGGTTGCCGAGCGCACCCAAGTCAGTGTCGCATTGGCGAACCCTTTCACGAAAATGAGTCTGTCGTCGCGTGTCCGGCCAAAGCATTTACTGTCTGATGCGCCCTCGCTGATGGTGGCTTGCGGACTGGCGCTGCGGAGGTTCGATCAATGATCCGCATCAATCTGCTGCCGCACCGGGAGGCGAAGCGCAAGGCGCAGCGCCAGCAATTTTATGCCCTCTCTGGTTTGGTATCTGTTTTGGCGGGCGTGATCTGGTTTGCTGGTTTTACCTACATTGACGCCCAGATTGATCGACAATCCGAGAAGAATGTTTTCCTCAAGAAGGAAATCGCCGAGCTCAACAAGCAGATTGATGAAATCAAGAAACTCAAGGAGCAAACAGAAGCACTGCTGGCCAGAAAGCAGGTGATTGAGTCATTGCAAGCCAATCGCTCAGAGACGGTGCATCTGTTTAACGAACTTGCCCGGCAATTACCAACCGGGATCTATCTGCGCTCGATCAAACAGGATAAGCAAAAAATTATCTTGGTCGGCTATGCGCAATCGAATGCCCGTGTTTCGACCCTGATGAATAACCTTGATGCCTCCCCGGTACTGGAGCGACCCGAGCTTATCCAGATCAAGGCGATTCCGGTTGGCAAGCAGCGCATGAACGAATTTAACCTGAACATCTATTTTTCGCGTCAAACCACCGAGGTCACTAGCAAGGGCAGCAAAAAACCGGGAGGCACGCCATGAAAAAGCCGAATATGCCCGCGTTGCCCAAAATCGACATTCCCAAAATAGATTTCAGGCAAATCGCCGATGATTTCAAGACGCTCGACCCCAAAGATCCGGGCGCTTGGCCGTTGGTGCCGCGCATTATCATTCTTTCGGGCATGTTCGTGGGTTTGTTGATGGCGGCGGCCTGGTTCGGCTGGAACGTGCAGAACGAAGAACTTGAACTTAAGTATCAGGAAGAAATCAAGCTTAAGGATGAGTGGCTCAACAAGAAGAAGCAGGCGGTCAACCTCGATGAACATATCAATCAACTGGCCGAAATTGAGCGTTCGTTCGGAGCATTGCTCAAGCAGTTGCCGAATGCCGCCGAAATGGAGTCTCTCCTGATCGATATCAACCAGGCGGGTTTGGGCCGTGGCCTCCAGTTTGAGCTATTTAAACCAGGCGCAGAAGTTTCGAAGGATTTCTACGCCGAATTGCCAATCACACTGAACGTGACCGGTTCTTATCATGATTTTGGCGCATTCGCTGGCGACATCGCCAAGCTGTCGCGCATAGTAACCTTGAATGACATTAACGTAGCACCCTCTGGCAAGTCGGGAGATACCCTGATGCTGGTCGCTACGGCCAAGACCTTTCGCTATCTCGATGAAGTTGAGGTGGCAGAGCAGAAGAGGAAGGAAAGGGAGAAAGCTAAGGGGGCAAAGAAATGAGAGCCTTAAGCTTCTTCTCCGTCTTGATACTCATGCTGTCAGGCTGTGGCGAGAGCCAGCATGATGACATCAAGCAGTGGATGGTTGAATCTTCGCGCGAACTGCGTGGGCAAGTATTGCCATTACCCGAATTAAGACCCTTCCCAATTGTTTCCTACGAGGCACATGACCAGATAGATCCTTTCAGCCCGAATCGCGTTGAGCCTGAAAGAAAAGGTGGTGGCGGGGGCGCAAAGCCTGATTTTGACCGTCCGCGGGAGCAACTGGAGAGTTTTCCGCTTGAATCCATTCAGTTCATTGGCGTCGTCAGCAACACCAAGAGCAAAGTTAAACATGCGCTGGTGCAAGCCAACGGGGTTGTTTACCAGGCAAGTAAAGGAAGCTATATGGGCCAAAACTTTGGCCGCATCAACGAGGTGACCGACATCGAGATCATCCTCAAGGAAATAGTACAAGATCCAAGTGGCCAGACTACCGATTGGGTGGAACGGCGGATGACCCTTCAATTGCAGGAAGGGGCGCAAGGCAAGGAGGGCGGCAAATGAAATTCGGGCGTATTTTGGTTTGTATTGCTGCGCTGCTGGCGAGCATTCCTGTGGTTCTGGCTCAAAATAGCCAGAGCACTCCTGGCGCTAAGCCTAATGTCATTGAAAGTCTTGCGGTCAGCAAAACAGGCGGCAACACAGTTCTGAAAATCAGTTTGCGCGAGGCGCTGACTGCTGCACCAGCAAACTTTGTTATTGCGAATCCTGCGCGGATAGTCTTTGATTTTCCTTCGACCGAGAATGGGTTGGGTTACAACAACAAGACGATCAATGAAGGTGGTTTGCGCAGCTTCAGTCTTGTTCAGGCGGGTGATCGGTCGAGACTCGTGCTGAACCTTGACAAAATATCCCGGTTTGAGGCGCGCCAAGAGGCTAAGTTCCTGCTCATCACACTTCTCGACGAAGGAACGGTGGGGGGGGGGGCTTCCACTGTGCAGCATTTTTCGCCTAGCGGCAGGGACGCGGCAAACAGCGTGCGTGACATTCAATTTCGCCGAAACAAGGATGGCGCGGGTGTTGTGCTCGTTGACCTGTCATCAAGCGATGTCGGCGTAGATGTGAGGCAAAAAGGCGCGAATCTGCTGCTTTCATTCAAGAAAACCAGACTCCCCGACCCGCTCCGCCGGCGCCTTGACGTAGTTGACTTTGCCACACCGGTGACGGCAGTCAATACCAAAACCGAAGGCGAAGATGTCAGTATTGAAATCGTACCGCGTGGATTGTGGGAACACACCGCCTATCAGAGCGATCGCCAGTTCATTGTTGAAGTACGGCCGGTCAAGGAGGATGCAAACAAGCTTTTCCAAGGTTCTCGAAAAGGCTATCAGGGCGATGCAATTTCACTGAATTTCCAAAACATACCATTGCGTGAACTGCTGCATGTTTTTGCTGACATTACCAATTTCAATATTGTCGTCAGTGACTCGGTGACCGGGAATGTTTCTCTGCGCTTGAATGATGTGCCTTGGGACCAGGCTCTGGAAATCGTCTTGCAGCAAAAGAATCTGGCTATGCGTAAAAACGGTGGTGTGATCTGGATTGCACCGCAAGATGAGTTGGCGGCGCGCGATGACCAGTTGGTCAAGTCGCGCGAATCTGCTTTTGCAGCTGACCCGCCTCGGCTTGAGCTGTTTCAGCTGAATTACATGAAGGCTGAGGATTTTGTCGCGATGATCTCCGTGGGTGCATCTTCGGGAGGCGGCACTGAAAAAACGGGGTTAAAAGCCGCCTCAAATTTCCTGTCGCCGATTGGCAACGTCACGATAGATAAAAGAACCAATCAGGTATTCATCTACGATATACCGACCAAGCTGGAGTTAATTGGCACATTGCTGAAGCAAATAGACCGTCCGGTGCGACAGGTGCTGATTGAGGCAAGAATTGTCGAGGCCGACACCAATTTCTCCAAGCAGTTGGGCGTCAGGCTGGGGGGGCATGACCATCAGGGGATGAATGTCGGCCACTCAGTACTGGGCCAGGATGGACTGCGGTTTGGCTTGGCCGCGTCAACAAGAGATGCCTACGCCCACTTGCCTGATTTTGGTTACCCTGCAACTACGTACATTACCGGGGGTGGATCTGGAACTCCAGGGACTGCTAATAGGGAAGTGCCCGCTCCGATAGTATTGGCTGATAGTCAATTTTCCAATAATCCTATTACAGGCAATCCTGCTGGCCAGTTTGCCCTGACGCTCTTCAATAGTGCAAAAACGCAGTTGCTGACACTGGAGTTACAAGCACTTGAAGCCGATGGCAAAGGCAAAACAATCTCCAGCCCGCGGATCATGACCATGGATCAGATGGAGGCGACAATCCAGCAGGGCGTTAGGGTTCCTTACCTGGTTGCTTCGCCATCTGGGGCGACTTCGGTTGCCTGGCAGGATGCGAATCTGTCCTTGAAGGTCAAGCCACACATTACCCCGGACGGGCGCGTGATGATGAAGCTGATGATTACCAAAAATGCGCTTGGACTGCGGGATACGGCAGGGTACACAATCAAGACCAAAGAAGTTAACTCGGATGTTTTGGTTGAGAATGGTGGGACTATCGTGATCGGCGGAATATTCGAGCAGGAAGAGCTTGAAAACACAACCAGAGTGCCATTTCTTGGCGATCTTCCTTATGTCGGGTTTTTGTTCAAGACAAAACAGAAATCTGATAGAAGGATCGAGTTGTTAATCATGATCACCCCAAAAATTATGGACGATGCCGTTGCTCTGAAGTGACGTTTGCCGCGAAGGCACGGATACTGTTGGCGCCGATTGGTATAGGGTAGATTTGTATTGAGGCGGAATTCGATATACCTTGTTGGCATGATGGGCGCCGGCAAGACGACTGTGGGAAGGCGGCTGTCCAGATCAATCGGCTGGCAGTTTGTTGACCTTGACCAACACATCGAAGATGTCACCGGAGTTTCGGTTGCGACAATTTTCGAGATCGAGGGCGAGTCGGGTTTCCGTCAGCGCGAGGCGCTGGCCCTGCAACAGTTGGCGTCTGTCCGAAACATGGTTGTTGCCACAGGCGGTGGTGTGGTGCTGAATCCCATGAACAGAACGCGAATGGCCGCCACGGGCATCGTCGTGTATCTTCGTGCAGCGCCCGAGTTGTTGAACGAGCGGACGCGTCACGACAAAAGCCGGCCCTTGCTGCAAGTGGCGAATCCTCTGGCCCGAATCAGCAGTCTGGTCGAGAAGCGCGACCCGCTCTATCGGGAAGTGGCGGACATCATCATTGAATCAAGTGCCGGGTTGAGCAGTGCAGTTAACTCAATCAGCAACGCACTTAAAACCGTATGCCTACATTGAATGTCAACTTGGGTGCGCGCACCTACCCGATCCACATCGGCCCTGATCTTCTCTCGCCGTCATCAGGGATTCCGCTGAGTTCCTTTGTCGAGCGGCAGGTCGCGATTGTGACAAATGAGGTGGTGGCACCCCTCTACTTGGCGCGGCTCTCCCAGCCACTGAAGGAGGCTGGAATACTCGTCAGCGAAATTATTCTGCCCGATGGAGAGTCCCACAAGAACTGGAAGTCTCTCAACCACATTTATGACCGTCTGCTCGCCGAACGCTGTGACCGAACCACCTCGATCATTGCTCTGGGCGGTGGCGTCGTAGGAGACTTGGCAGGCTTTGCGGCCGCGACCTACCAGCGCGGTGTCCCCTTCATTCAGGTGCCAACCACTTTGCTGGCACAGGTCGATTCTTCTGTGGGCGGAAAAACCGGCATCAATCACCCGCGCGGCAAGAACATGGTCGGTGCGTTCTGGCAACCACGGCTGGTGCTCGCCGATACCGATACCCTGAATACCTTGCCGGACCGTGAGTTGTCTGCTGGTCTGGCCGAGGTCATCAAGTATGGCTTGATCCGCGACCTGCCTTTTCTTGAGTGGCTGGAAGCCAACATGGTCAAGCTCATGGCGCGCGATTCGGCTGCGCTGTCTTATGCCATCGAACGCTCCTGCATCAATAAGGCGGCAGTGGTGGCGGGAGACGAACTGGAAACTGCAAAACAGGGCGGACGGGCTTTGCTGAATCTGGGGCATACCTTTGGCCACGCCATTGAAACCGGCATGGGGTATGGTGTGTGGCTGCATGGCGAGGCGGTCGCGGCAGGGACGATGATGGCGGTTGAGCTCTCGCGGCGACTGGGTTGGCTCTCCGATGCCAATGTCGAGCGCGTGCAGCATCTGTTTGAGCAGGCCAGATTGCCGGTGCGCGGCCCGGTGCTGGGATCTCTGCGCTATCTCGATCTGATGGGCCACGACAAGAAAGTCATTGCGGGGCGGTTGCGTCTGGTACTGCTCAGGCAACTGGGCAATGCGGTTACCTGGGCGGATGCGTCGCAAGTGGAAATTCGTGCCGCAATCGACGCTTGCTGTGAGTGAGTTGGCGACCTACGCAGTCAGTGAGGTGACGTCGTGCGGGCGGGTGCATGCCGAGCCGCGACCCAAGGCGCGCGGCGAGTTTCAGCGTGACCGTGATCGAATCGTGCATTCCACTGCCTTCAGGCGACTGGAATACAAGACGCAGGTTTTCGTTAACCATGAAGGCGACCTGTTTCGCACCCGGTTGACGCACTCGATTGAAGTTGCCCAGATTGCCCGCTCGATTGCCCGGGCGTTAGGGCTCAACGATGACCTGACCGAGGCAATCGCCCTCGCACATGACCTTGGGCACACCCCTTTTGGCCATGCCGGCCAGGATGCGCTGAACGAGTGCATGGCAGATCATGGCGGCTTCGAGCACAACCTCCAGTCATTGCGCATTGTCGACCGTCTGGAGGAGCGTTACGGTGCCTTTGATGGGTTGAACCTGATGTTCGAAACGCGCGCGGGTATTCTCAAACATTGTGCGCCGGCCACCGCGCGGGAGTTGGGCGAACTCGGACGCCGTTTCCTTGATGATCGCTGTCCCTCGCTCGAAGCGCAGGTCTGCAATCTTGCCGATGAAGTCGCCTACAACAACCACGATGTAGACGACGGCTTGCGTTCCGGTTTGATCACCCTCGACCAGTTGGAGAAGATCAGCCTGTTTGCGCGACATTCAACAGAAGCGCGCGACGAATTTCCCCTGCTGATCGGCAGGCGCCTGATTCATGAAACGGTGCGGCGCATGATTGATGCGCAGGTGACCGATTTGCTGGCGGAAACCCAAAGCAGAGTTGAGGCGAAAGGAATTAAAACACTTGCCGATGTTGAGCGGGCGCCGCCTCTAGTCGGGTTTTCCACCGCGATGCGTGAGGAAAATCGGGAACTTAAAACATTTCTGCGCACAGAGCTGTATCGCCACTATCAGGTAGTGCGCATGACCAACAAGGCGCGCCGGGTAATTCGCGATCTGTTCGCTGCTTTTTTGTCCGAGCCCAGACTGCTACCGCCCCAATATCAAGCGAGTGGCGAACTGGAAGGGATGCCACGAGTTATCGCCGACTACATTGCCGGCATGACCGACCGTTATGCCGTGAAAGAGCATCGGCGGATTTTCACTGTCGGGGAACCATAGGCCGGTTCCCAAGCAATACCACTGAAACCAAATATTAGTGGCGGTCATGCTGGCGCTGTTCGGCCGTGCTGTCGCTGGAATAATCCACGCAACCTTCCCATAACCAACTGAATAGCCTGATTAGTTTGATGTACGGCAAGGGTATTGAGCCGTAGGGTGAATCCGGGTATATTTTACGCCCCGCTTTTGACATCCTGTGTGCCGGGTTGGCAGGTTGCCCCCGGCCTTTTTGTCTGCCGCATTGCCAGGAATAAAATATGGAATACCCCAGCCAACAGGGTCTTTATGATCCTGCCTTCGAGCACGACGCCTGCGGTGTCGGCTTTATTGCTCACATCAAGAATCAGAAGAGCCATGCCATCGTCGAGCAGGGCCTGCAGATTCTCAAGAATCTCGAGCATCGCGGCGCCACCGGCTACGATCCGCTGCTGGGTGACGGTGCCGGCATCCTGATCCAGATTCCGGACCGCTTCTACCATGTGGAAATGGCACGCCAGGGGATCGAGCTGCCGCCGGCGGGTGAATATGGTGTTGGCATGATGTTCCTGCCGCAGAGCGATGCCAGTCGCCGCGCCTGCGAGGCAGCGATCGAACGCACGATCCGCTATGAGGGCCTGAAACTGATCGGTTGGCGCGACGTGCCCCGCGACAATTCCGGACTCGCCCAGGCAGCGCAAGACCGCGAGCCGGTCATCCGGCAGGTCTTCGTCGGCTGGGGTCAGACCGTCCGTCCGGGTGCGCTTGATACCGACGCCCTCGAGCGCAAGCTTTACATCATTCGCAAGGCGTCCGGCCATGCCATTCAGGCGCTCAAGCTGCCGGATGTCAAAATGTTCTATGTGCCTTCCATGTCGGCGCGCACGGTGGTTTACAAGGGCATGCTGTTGGCAAATCAGGTGGGTGAGTACTACCTCGATTTGCAGGACGAGCGCGTAGACTCGGCTCTGGCCCTGGTGCACCAGCGCTTTTCGACCAATACCTTCCCGACCTGGGATCTCGCTCACCCCTTCCGCCTGATCGCCCACAATGGCGAAATCAACACGCTGCGCGGCAACGTCAACTGGATTCGTGCCCGCGAGAATGGCATCTCATCGAAGGTGCTTGGCGACGACCTGGAAAAAATCTGGCCGCTGATCTATGACGGCCAGTCGGATTCAGCCTCGTTCGACAATGCGCTCGAGCTGCTGCTGATGGGCGGCTATAGCCTGGCGCATGCCATGATGACGCTGATTCCAGAGGCTTGGGCCGGCAACCCGTTGATGGATGAGGAGCGGCGCGCCTTCTACGAATACCACATGGCGCTGATGGAACCGTGGGACGGTCCTGCCGCAGTGGCGTTCACCGATGGCCGCCAGATCGGCGCGACACTCGACAGAAATGGCTTGCGGCCCGCCCGCTATCTGATTACCGATGACGACCTGGTGGTGATGGCCTCGGAGATTGGTGTGCTGCCAATCCCCGAAGAGCGGGTCGTCAAGAAGTGGCGCCTGCAACCGGGCAAGATGTTCCTGATCGACCTTGAGCAGGGCCGCATCATCGACGACGCGGATCTCAAGCGCGAACTGGCGACCGCCAAACCGTACCGCGAGTGGATTGAAAAGTCCCGCTATTTTGTCGATGAACTGCCGGAGGTGACGAGCCTCGACACCCTTGCCGCACCACTTTTCAATCTCCAGCAGGCCTTCGGTTATACGCAGGAGGATTTCAAGTTCATCATCGAACCGATGGTGACGCGGGGTGAAGAAGCCACCGGCTCGATGGGCAACGACAGCCCGCTGACGGTTCTGTCCGACCGCAGCAAGCCGTTCTTCAACTATTTCAAGCAGATGTTCGCCCAGGTGACCAATCCGCCGATCGACCCGATCCGCGAGGAAATCGTCATGTCGCTGATTTCGCTGGTCAGCCCTAACCCCAACCTGCTGGGCATTGACGAAACCGAGCCGACACCGCGGCTGGAGGTGTATCAGCCGATCCTGTCGCTGGGCGACATGGCCAAGCTGAAACAGATCCACAGCCTCTCCAATAACGTGTTTCGTTCGATCGTCGTCGATATCACCATGCCGGCTGCCGCCGGGGCGATCGCCATGGGCCGCGTACTATACGAGGTCTGCTGTCGTGTCGAACGCGCCGTCGGCGAAGGCTACAACGTCATTATCCTGTCCGATCGCGCCATCAGCCGCGAGCGGGCACCCATTCCCGCCTTACTGGCCTGTTCGGCGGTTCACCAGTATCTGGTGCGCGCTGGCCTGCGTACTTCCGTCGGCATGGTCGTGGAAACCGGTGCCGCGCGCGAAGTGCATCATTTCGCCACACTGGCGAGCTATGGCGCGGAAGCCATCCATCCGTGGCTGGTTCTCGAAAGCATCGCTGCCATCGCCGCCCAGTTGCCGGGCAAGCCCACTGTCGCAGCGGCGCACAAGCACTACATCAAGGCGATCGACAAGGGGCTCATGAAGGTGATGTCCAAGATGGGCATTTCCACCTACCAGTCTTACTGCGGTGCCCAGATTTTCGAGGCCATCGGCCTGGCTTCGGATTTTGTGGCCCGTTACTTCACCGGTACCGCAACCAAGATCGAAGGCATTGGCATGCGCGAAGTGGCCGAAGAGGCCCTGCGCACCCACGCTTCGGCCTGGAGTGGCGATCCGGTCCTGGCAGACGCACTCGACTGCGGTGGCGAATATGCCTACCGCGTACGCGGCGAGGAACACATGTGGACGCCCGATGCGATCGCCAAGCTGCAGCACGCGACACGCGCGGGCAAGTTCGAGACCTATCAGGAGTACGCGGCAATCATCAACGGCCAGAGTCAGCGCTACATGACCCTGCGCGGCCTGTTCGAGATCAAGCCGGCGGGGCAACCGGTACCGCTCGACGAAGTCGAACCCGCCAGCGAAATCGTCAAACGCTTCGCCACCGGCGCGATGTCGCTCGGTTCCATTTCGACCGAGGCGCACAGCACGCTGGCCATCGCCATGAACCGCATCGGCGGCAAGTCGAATACCGGCGAGGGTGGCGAAGACCCGCGCCGCTTCCGCAAAGTCGGCGCTGGCGAGACGGCGGCGAGCGTCATCGGCAAGAGCCGCATCGAGCGTGACATACCGCTACAGGAAGGCGACAGCATGCGCTCGGCGATCAAACAGGTCGCCTCCGGCCGCTTCGGCGTCACCACCGAATACCTGGCCAATGCCGACCAGATCCAGATCAAGATGGCGCAGGGCGCCAAGCCCGGCGAGGGCGGCCAGCTGCCGGGCCACAAGGTTTCCGAATACATCGGTTTCTTGCGCCACTCGGTACCTGGCGTCGGCCTGATTTCGCCGCCGCCGCACCATGACATCTATTCGATCGAAGACCTGGCGCAGTTGATCCATGACTTGAAGAACGCCAATCCGAGTGCCTCGATCTCCGTCAAGCTCGTTTCGGAAATCGGCGTCGGCACTGTTGCCGCCGGCGTGACCAAAGCCAAGGCGGACCATGTGGTGATTGCCGGCCATGATGGCGGCACTGGCGCTTCGCCACTGTCCTCGATCAAGCACGCCGGTGCGCCGTGGGAACTGGGACTGGCCGAGACCCAGCAAACCTTGGTGCTTAACCGCCTGCGCGGCCGCATTCGCGTGCAGGTGGACGGCCAGATGAAGACCGGCCGCGACGTGGTCATCGGCGCCTTGCTCGGTGCCGACGAATTCGGTTTCGCCACCGCGCCGCTGGTGGTCGAGGGTTGCATCATGATGCGCAAATGCCACCTCAATACCTGCCCGGTCGGCGTGGCAACCCAGGATCCGGTGTTGCGGAGGCGTTTCTCCGGGCAGCCCGAGCATGTCGTCAATTACTTCTTCTTTGTTGCCGAAGAAGCGCGCCGGCTCATGGCCGGGATGGGTGTCCGCACCATCGACGAATTGATCGGCCGCTCGGATCTTCTCGAAATGAGCCATGGCGTCGAGCACTGGAAAGCCAAGGGCCTCGATTTCTCCAGAATCTTCTACATGCAACCGGCCGCCGCAGACGTTGCGCGCCGCCACAGCGAGACGCAGGATCACGGCATAGACCAGGCGCTGGACCACCAGTTGATCGCTGCCGCCGGCACCGCACTCGAAGGTGGCACGAAGGTGGCCTTCGACATCCAGGTGAGAAACCGCAACCGCAGCCTCGGCACCATGCTTTCCCACGAGGTGGCGAAGCGTTATGGTCATGCCGGCCTGCCGGACGAGTCCATACACATCCGCATGACCGGCACGGCCGGACAGAGTTTTGGCGCTTTTCTGGCACGGGGCATCACACTGGAACTGACCGGCGATGCCAACGACTACGTCGGCAAGGGCTTGTGCGGCGGCAAGATTATCGTCAAACCACCGCAGGCGTTTCGTGGCCAGCCGGGCGAAAACATCATTGTCGGCAATACCGTGCTGTATGGTGCGGTCGAGGGCGAGGTGTTCCTCCGTGGCGTGGCCGGTGAGCGCTTCTGCGTACGCAACTCTGGTGCCACGGCGGTGGTCGAGGGTACCGGCGACCATTGCTGCGAATACATGACAGGCGGCACGGTGGTGGTGCTGGGCCAGACCGGGCGCAACTTCGCCGCCGGCATGAGCGGTGGCATCGCCTATGTGCTCGACGCAGACGGCATGTTTGCGCCACTCTGCAACAAGGCGATGGTGACGCTGGAGAAAGTGTTGCCGGCGGCCAAGCAGGCCAACGACGGCACGCGCCACAAGAACAGCGCCGACGAGGATCTGCTCAAGAGCCTGATCCAGAAACATCTGGACGAAAGCGGCAGCGAAATGGCACATCGTGTACTGGCTGACTGGCCGGCCTACCGCGAAAAATTCGTCAAGGTGTTTCCGAATGAGTATCGTCGCGCCCTCAAGGAACAGGCGGCGGCAAGTCAAATCAAAGAGGCAGCATAATGACCCCCATCCCCCCCGCCCCCCCTTCCCGAAGAAGGGGGATAGCTACGCTATCCCTAGCGGGCAATTATTGCCCCCCACCCCCCTTCCCCCGCCCCTGGGCGGGGGTGACTAGTCACCTCCCCCGCTTTCCGGGGGAGGATGGGAGGGGGTTTCGTCAATACCCCGCGCTTGCGCGGGGCGGCCCGGCGGAGGCAGCGTGATGGGCAAGCCAACCGGTTTTCTGGAATTCGAACGTCTCGCGGAAGGCTATGCACCCGTCGAAGTACGGCTCAAGAACTATCAGGAGTTCGTCGCCCACCTCGATGACGCCGGCGCCAAGGTGCAAGGGGCGCGCTGCATGGACTGCGGCATTCCCTTCTGCAACAGCGGCTGTCCGGTGAATAACAATATTCCGGATTTCAACGACGCGGTCTATCGTGGCGACTGGCGCGCGGCCAGCGAGATTCTGCACTCGACCAACAACTTCCCGGAGATGACCGGCCGCATCTGTCCCGCCCCATGCGAGGCAGCCTGCACGCTGGGCATCAATGCCGATCCGGTGGGCATCAAGTCGCTGGAACACGCGATCATCGACAAGGCCGGCGAGAACGGCTGGGTGGTGCCGAAAATTGCCAAGATCAAGACCGGTAAGAAGGTGGCCGTGGTCGGTTCCGGACCCGCCGGCCTGGCCGCCGCCCAGCAACTGGCCCGTGCCGGGCATGCCGTGACCGTGTTCGAGAAGAATGACCGCATCGGCGGGCTGCTGCGATACGGCATACCCGACTTCAAGCTCGACAAGCGCCTGATCGACTGGCGCGCCGCGCAACTGAAGGCCGAGGGCGTCAAATTCGTCACCCGGACATTTGTCGGCGCGCAATTGCACAACGTACCCCATGGCGTGGCCAGCGATGCGCTCAAGGTAGTTGAGCCGGCTGAACTGCTCAAGAATTTTTCTGCCGTGGTGCTGGCTGGTGGTGCCGAAACGCCGCGTAACCTGCCAGTTCCCGGGCGCGACCTCGCCGGCGTGTATTACGCACTGGAATTCCTGATTCCGCAAAACAAGGAAGTGGGTGGGGGCAAAAAAAATCCGCTCTCGGCCAAGGACAAGCATGTCGTCGTGATCGGCGGCGGCGATACCGGTTCTGACTGTGTGGGCACCTCCAACCGGCACGGTGCTGCCCGCGTTACCCAGTTCGAGTTGCTGCCACGACCGCCCGAGACGGAAAACAAGCCTCTGGTCTGGCCCTACTGGCCGACCAGGATGCGCACCTCCTCCTCGCATGACGAGGGCTGCGTGCGCGACTGGTCGATCATCACCAAGGAATTCATCGGCGAAAAAGGCCGGCTGAAAGCGCTCAAGTGCGCGCGTCTCGAATGGTCCGGCGGCAAGATGAGCGAAGTGCCTGGCAGCGAATTCGAGGTCAAGGCCGACCTCGCCTTTCTGGCCATGGGCTTCACCAACCCGATCACGGCGGTGCTAGATGCCTTTGGTGTCGTCAAGGATTCTCGCGGTAATGCCGCCGCGACGACCGACGGCAAGGGCTGTTACGCCACCAGTGTCGCCAAGGTCTTCGCCGCCGGTGATATGCGCCGCGGCCAGTCGCTGGTGGTCTGGGCAATTCGCGAAGGCCGTCAGTGCGCCCGCGCCGTCGACGAATTCCTGATGGGAACGAGCACGCTGCCGCGTTGATCCAAGCGGGCCCGGGAGGGGCCAGCAGGCTGCGGCGAGGCGCTACAATGTTCCCCGCTGAACCCTATTCATTCCGCTCCCGGGCCTGAAATCGTGAACATCGTCATCCTCGCTGCCGGCCTCGGCCGGCGCATGCGCTCGGACCTGCCCAAGGTCCTCCACCCGATTGCCGGCAAGCCCATGCTGGGCCATGTACTCGACACGGCGCGCCAACTCGGCAACGCGAAAATTTGTGTCGTCCATGGTCACGGCGGCGAGCAGGTGCGTGCGGCGCTTGATGCTCCCGACATTGCGTGGGCGCTCCAGGAGCCGCAGCTCGGTACCGGTCATGCCGTCATGCAGGCACTCCCCTGTTTTGATGCCTCTGATTTGACAACGCGGCCAGCGCCGACTTTGGTGTTGTACGGCGATGTGCCGCTGATTCGGGCCGCCACGTTGCGGCGGCTGATCGAGGCCGCCGGCAGTGACCGGCTGGCACTGCTCACCACGCAGCTTGCCAACCCCCACGGCTATGGTCGCATCGTGCGCGTTGGTGGAGCGGTGACCCGCATCGTTGAAGAGAAGGATGCCGACGATGCCGAGCGGGCGATCCGCGAGATCAATACCGGCATTCTCGTCGCCCCCGGCGCGGCGCTGGTGCGCTGGTTGCCGCAACTCGGCAAGGCCAACGCCCAGGGCGAGTACTACCTGACTGACATCGTGGCGCTTGCCGTGGCCGAGGGCATGGAGGTCGTCACCGCCCATCCCGACGCACCTTGGGAGACGGACGGCATCAACAGCAAGACCCAGCTCGCCACGCTCGAACGCATCCATCAGCGCAACATTGCCGAAGCGCTGATGAACGACGGCGTGACGCTGGCCGATCCGGCGCGCCTCGACGTGCGCGGCAAGTTGAGCTGCGCGGACGATGTCTTCATCGACGTCGGCTGTGTTTTCGAAGGGGAAGTTACCATCGGTGCCGGCGCCACGGTGAGCGCCCACTGCGTGCTGAAGAATTGCAGCATCGGCACCGGGGCGCGCATCCATCCCTTCTGCCACATCGACGGGGCGAGCGTCGGGCCGCACAGCCTGGTCGGCCCCTATGCCCGCCTGCGTCCGGGTGCCGCACTCGCCGAGGATGTGCACATCGGCAATTTCGTCGAGGTCAAGAATTCGACCATCGCGGCGCACTCCAAGGCCAATCATCTCGCCTACATCGGCGACGCCACGGTAGGCAGCCGCGTCAATGTCGGCGCCGGCACGATTACCTGCAACTACGATGGCGCCAACAAATATCGCACGGTGATCGAGGACGATGTCTTCATCGGTTCGGACACCCAACTCGTTGCGCCGGTAACGGTCGGGCGAGGCGCCACGCTGGGTGCCGGCACCACGCTGACGAAGGATGCGCCGCCGGATGCGCTGACCATCTCGCGGCCGAAACAGGTCACTCTCACCGGCTGGAAACGCCCCGTCAAGAAAAAGTTATCAGAGCAACTTCAGTCACAACGCAGTCCCGACGCCGGGCCGCCCCAAGTCGGGACGGCACGCGCCGGAGGCGCAACCCGCTCCCAAAGCAATTCGGAGTCGCCCGTGACATTCGATCGCAGTGAGCCACCGTCACCCCCCTTCCTTGGGAAGGGGGGGCGGGGGGAAAGGGGAACATAAATGTGTGGCATCGTCGCGGCGGCAGCTTCTGGCAATATTGTTCCAATGCTCATCGAAGGGCTGAAAAAACTCGAATACCGCGGCTACGATTCGGCCGGTCTCGCCCTGCTCAGTCCAGCGTTGACGCGCCTGCGCAGCGTCGGCCGGGTTGCCGAACTGGCCACCCAGGCAGAGGGCATGGTTGCTCAATGCGGCATCGCCCACACGCGCTGGGCCACGCATGGCGTACCGAGCGAGCGTAACGCGCATCCGCATGTATCGACCGGTCTGGCGGTGGTGCATAACGGCATCATCGAGAACTACGCCGAAATCAAGCAGGAACTGAGTGTTGCCGGCTACGTTTTCAGTTCCGACACTGACACGGAAGTCATCGCCCATCTGCTGTGCGAAACGCTGAAGTCCGTCCCTGATTTGTTCGAAGCAGTACGTCATGCCTCAGCCCGGTTGGTCGGCGCCTACGCCATCGCCGTGTTGCAGGAGGGCGACGACCGGGTCGTCGTCACGCGCTATGGCGCGCCGCTGTTGCTCGGGCTTGGCACCGACGGCAACTACGCGGCGTCGGACGCTTCGGCGCTCTTGCAGGTAACGCGGCACATGATCTATCTCGAGGAAGGCGACGTCGCAGAACTCCGTCGCGATGGCATCCGGATAGTCGGCGCTGACGGGACGGCGGTCGAGCGAGCGGTGCACGAGAGCACGCTCTCGGCCGATGCCGTGGAACTGGGCGAATATCGCCACTACATGCAGAAGGAAATCTTCGAGCAGCCGCAGGCACTGGCCGCCACGCTGGAAATGATCGGCGGCGCGCATGCGCTCTCGCCCAATTTGTTTGGTGTCACCGCGCCGGAACTGCTGGCCGATGTGAAGTCCGTGCTGATCATTGCCTGTGGCACCAGTTATCACGCCGGTCTGGTTGCGCGATACTGGATCGAGCAGATCGCCGGCCTGCCGTGCACCGTGGAAGTGGCGAGCGAATATCGCTACCGCGTTTCGGTGCCGCATCCGCAGCAACTGGTGGTGGCGATATCGCAATCCGGCGAAACCGCCGATACGCTGGCCTCGATCCGCCACGCCAAGTCGCTCGGCATGGGCCGCACGCTGGCGATTTGCAATGTGCCCGAATCGGCCATCGTGCGCGAATGCGCACTACGCTTCCTGACGCGCGCCGGTCCCGAAATCGGCGTCGCCTCGACCAAGGCGTTTACCACGCAGCTGGCCACGCTGTTTCTGCTTGCGGCCACGCTGGCGAAGCAGGCCGGTCGACTCGCTGCCGAGCAGGAAGCCGGTTATCTGACGGCGCTGCGCCATCTGCCCGTCGCGGTGCAAAAGGTGCTGACGCTGGAGCCGGAAATTGCCGCCTGGGCGGGGTTGTTTGCCGACAAGCGGCACGCCTTGTTTCTCGGCCGCGGCCCGCATTACCCGATCGCCCTCGAAGGCGCGCTCAAGCTCAAGGAAATCTCCTACATCCATGCCGAAGCCTATCCGGCCGGCGAACTCAAGCACGGGCCGCTGGCGCTGGTCGACAAGGACATGCCGGTGATCAGCGTGGCGCCCAACGACAGCCTGCTGGAAAAATTGAAATCCAATTTGAAAGAGGTGGCGGCGCGCGGCGGTGAACTGTATGTGTTTGCCGACGCCGACTCTGCCGTAGAGGCGGAACCCGGCCTGCACGTGCTGCGCCTGCCCGAGCACTACGGTGTGCTCTCGCCCGTGCTGCACGTCGTGCCGTTGCAACTGCTGGCGTATCATGCAGCTTTAGTTAAAGGCACCGATGTTGATAAGCCACGCAATCTGGCTAAGTCGGTTACTGTCGAGTGATGAAGGAAACGAACCACTGAATCGCGTGGCTTACGGCGAAGGCTAATGTGAGCGTAGCGAACGTTAAGGCGCTTAGCGCCGGCCGAAGTCATAAGCCACGCAATCTGGCGAAGTCGGTTACCGTCGAATAGGCAATAAGAATTTCACTGCGGAGGACACTGGGTCACGGAGACGAAGCAAGGCATTCCTTCAGCGCCTTTCCGCCATGATCCCAAGTGCCCTCCCAGGTGTGAGTCGAGGTTTTCAGGACTAAAAAAGGGAGAAAACATGCCGAAATTCCATACCGCAGCAATTCGTGCCGTTGCCCTGGTCGGGCATGGCGGCGCCGGCAAGACCACCTTGGCGGAGGCGTTGTTGCAGCGTGCCGGCGCCATCGCAGCGCCGGGTAGCGTCGAGAAGGGCAACACTGTCTGCGACTTTGATGTGCAGGAAAAGGCCGCTGGCCATTCGCTGCAGTCGGCGCTGGTAAATTTCGCCTGGGAAGACGTGCATATCCATCTCGCCGACACGCCGGGCTACCCTGATTTTGCCGGCCAGGCGATGGCCACGCTGGCGGGTGTCGATACCGCCCTGATAGTAATCAACGCCCAGACCGGCATCGAACTGATGGCGGAGCGCATGATGCGTGCCGCCACGGCGCGCGGATTGGCGCGCATGATCGTCATCAACAAGATTGACGCCGAGAACCTCGATCTGGCCGGCCTGATGGCCGATATCCGCGAACGCTTTGGCCCGGCCTGCAAATTCCTCGACCTGCCGGCGCCCGATCATCAAAAGGTCGTCGAAGTGCTGGAGCATGACAGTGGCGATGCGGATATCGACAGCGTTGCCCATGCCCACCGCGAACTCATCGACCAGTTGGTCGAGGAGGACGAAAGTTTGATGGAGCGCTACCTCGAAGACGGCAAGGATCCGACCGCCGGCGAACTGCATGCGCCCTTTGAAAAGGCCTTGCGTGAAGGCCACCTGATTCCCGTGTTGTTCACCTCGGCCAAGACCGGCGCCGGCATTGACGAGCTGTTGCATGTGCTCGCCACCCTCGCACCCAACCCCGCCGAGGGCAATCCGCCGCCGTTCTACAAGGGTGAGCCCGGTGGTGCCACTGAATCTTTCCAGCGCGTGCCGGATGCCGACAAGCATGTGCTGGCGCACGTCTTCAAGGTCATCGTCGATCCCTACATGGGCAAGGTCTGTGTGTTCCGCGTGCATCAGGGGACGATCCGCAAGGACTCGCAACTCTTCATCGGCGACAGCAAAAAAGCCTTCAAGACCGGCCACCTTTATCAGCTGCAGGGCAAGGATTACGTCGAGGTGGATGTGCTGCTGCCGGGCGATCTGGGCGCGGTCGCCAAGATTGAAGAGATCGAGTTCGATGCCGTGTTGCATGACTCGCACGATGAAGATCACATCCACCTGAAGCCGCTCGAGTTTCCCAAGCCGATGCAGGGCCTGGCGGTCGAGACGCAGAAGAAAGGTGACGAGCAGCGTCTCTTCGAGATCCTCCGCAAGCTGGAAGCCGAGGATCCCTGTTTCAAGGTGGAACGGCATCCGACCACGCACGAAACGGTCATTTTTGGCCTGGGCGAAATGCACCTGCGCACCAAGCTGGACCGCATGGCCAGCCAGTACAAGCTGGAACTGGACACCAAACTGCCGCAAATTCCCTTCCGCGAGACCATCACGAAAAACGCCGAGGGCCATTGCCGCCACAAGAAGCAGTCGGGCGGCGCCGGTCAGTTCGGCGAGGTCTATCTGAGAATCGAACCGCTGGAGCGTGGCGCCGGTTTCGAATTCGTGGACAGCGTCAAGGGCGGCGTGATTCCCGGCGTCTTCATGCCGGCGGTCGAAAAGGGTGTGCTGCAGGCGCTGTCCGATGGCGTAGTGGCCGGACATCCGGTCGAGGATTTACGCGTCATCGTCTATGACGGCAAGACCCATGCGGTCGATGGCAAGGAGATCGCGTTTGTCATGGCCGGCAAGAAAGCCACCATCGCTGCTATCCGGGCGGCTTCCCCGGTGGTGCTGGAGCCCATTGTCAGCATCGAGGTGGATGTGCATGAGGGCGAGATGGGCGACATTGCCGGCGATCTGTCGAGCCGGCGCGGCCACGTTACCGGCACCCTGCCGCGCGGCCCCGGTCGCGTCGCCGTCAGCGGCGAAGTGCCGCTCGCCGAGATCAGCGATTACGCCTCACGGCTCAAATCGATGACCGGCGGACGGGGCAGCTACAACATCGAGTTTGCGCGTTATGCCCAAATGCCGCCGTTGATCCAGCAACAGTTGGCGGCTTCTTTCAAACTGAAGGAAGACGAGGAATAAGAGCCGCCGATGGCTGATTCGCACAACGCGATCCGTCGCCGCCTGTTGCTTGGCGGAACCGCGTTGTGCGCCAGCCTGGCGCTGTCGCGCCGTGCCGCCAGCGCCGACTTTTCGCGGCCGATCGAAATTGGCATTCGCCCCTCGCTGCCGACGGCCATGCTGATGGCCGGTCATCAGTCGCTGCGGCTGCATTTCGAACAAACCTTCAAACGCCCCGTGGCGCTGTCAACCGCGCCCGACTTCAGCCAATTCCAGCGGCGCGTGCTGCGCGGCGATTTCGACTTCATCATCATCGGGCCGGGGCCGGGCTGGCAGGCCCATCTGGACCGCGGCTATCCGATCATTGCGGTTTCCCAACAGATGGTGCGCGTCTATATCCTGGTTGCCAAGGACGGACCGATCAAGAACATCGCCGATCTGAGTGGCAAGACGCTGGCGACCATTGGCCCGCTGACGGTTTCGTCACAAATTGCCCAGACGATACTGCGCGAGCACAAGCTGCAACCCGGCGTCGATGTGCAGATTCAGCACATGAAGAATCCGTTCAACGTGGCCCAGTTGGTGGCTCAGGGAGATGTGGCGGCGGCCAGTTTTCCCAATATTTCCTTTCCCAGCTTGCCGGCCGCGATTGCCGGCAAGCTCAGAATTCTTTATGAGGCTGAGCCCATACCCGGCATTTTTTTCATGGTGCGTCCTGCGTCGGACATGCCTAGCCCGAAGGCATTTCAGGCTGCGCTGTTCAATTTCGCCAAGGAGACGCCGGCAGGCCGTGCGTACATCAAGGATTTCAGCCACGAAGCTCTGACCCTGCCTGATCTGGATGCCCTGCGCGTGCTCGATCGTTTTCTGCCGGAAATCCGACAGACGATGACAAAGTCCTGAGGCGCATGCCATGTTTACACGCTGGTTTATCAATCGCTCATTCCGCACCAGGTTGTTGGTAACAGTCCTGCTGGCCTTGCTGGCCATGCTGGGCCTGCTGGTCTGGCAGACCTGGACCCTGCTGGAGATAGAACTGCGCAACCAGTTGCGCAGCAACATCGAGCAAACCAACATGCTGCTGGCCACGGCGATTGCCCTGCCGATGGCCCAGCGCGACTATGGCACGCTTGTAGACATCGCCAATAATGTGGTTGGACAAAACAACTCGATCAATTATGTCGTCATCGAGGACCATCTCGGTCGCTCCTATGCGGTGGCGGGCCTTCCCCGTGAGCAGCGTCTGCCACCGGTCAGCCGGGTTGACGACGACATGCATGGTGACCATGTTCATGTGCGGCAGCAGGTCATGCTCGCCGGACAGAAGCTCGGCGAATTCCAGTATGGCGTGTCACTGGCCTTTGCCGCCAAGGCTCGCGCGGAAATGGCCAGCCGACTGGTGCGTCTGGGCGCCGTCGGCATCCTGTTCGGCCTGTTGCTGTTGCTTCCCCTTGGTTTTTGGGTAACGCGGCGCCTGGACATGCTCGAAGCAGCAGCGCAACGATTTGCTGCAGGAAATCTCGATGAACGCATCAAGCTGCCCGGCAATGACGAACTTTCTCGGTTGGCCAAGGCTTTCAACCACATGGCCGACAGCCTGGCGGCCATGATCGCCAACCTGCGTGACCGCGAAGCGCGCTTCCAACATGCGCTGGAGGGGTCCAACGACGGCATCTGGGACTGGGACCTCGAGCGGGGCGAATACTACTTTTCGCCACGCCACAAGATCATGCTCGGTTATCGTGACGACGAACTCGCCAACGACCGCAGCCTGCTGGAAAACATGGTGCTGGAAGAGGATCGGGCGCTGCTCGATACGGCCATGCGCAGGCATTTCGAGGGGCACGAACCCTTCGATTGCGAATTCCGCATGCGCCACAAGGACGGCCGTTCCATCTGGTGCCGCAGCCGCGGCCAGGCGATCTGGAACCCGCAGGGCCAGGTGGTACGGTTTTCCGGAGCGACCAGCGACATCACCGAACAGAAGCAGGCAGCCACTGCCCTCGAACAGCTCGCCCACTACGATGCCCTCACCAGTTTGCCGAATCGTTCCCTGCTGGCCGATCGTATGGCAATGGCCATGGCCCGGGCGCGCCGCAATAGTGACCACCTGGCTGTGGCGCTGCTCGACCTCGATGGCTTCAAACCCATCAACGATACCTACGGCCATGATGTCGGCGACCTGATCCTGGTCGAGGTGGCGAACCGTCTGCGTGCTGCGTTGCGCGAAATTGACACGGTTGCGCGCCTTGGCGGCGACGAATTCGTGCTGGTGTTATCCGGTTCCGGCGCTGAACTTGATTATCAGCATTCCCTGGAGCGGGTACTCGCCGTGCTGGCCCAGCCGTTTACCGTGGGTGACGTCACGGCAACATTGTCAGGCAGCATTGGTGTCACGCTATTCCCCGATGACGATGCCGATGCCGACACCTTGGTGCGCCACGCCGACCAGGCGATGTATATGGCCAAGCAGGCCGGCCGCAATTGCTACCATGTCTTTGATGCGATCATGGATCGTGACGTGCAGTTGCGGCTTGGTGCCCGCAATCGCATCATTGCCGCGCTGGCTGCCGGCGAGTTCTGCCTGCATTACCAGCCCAAGGTCAACTTGCGCGAAGGGCGGGTGATCGGTGTCGAGGCGCTTATTCGCTGGCAACATCCGGAGCGGGGGGTCGTCGCACCCGCCGAGTTTCTGCCCTTGATCGAAGACAACGACTTCACCGTGCAACTGTCTGAATGGGTGATCGACAGCGCGCTGGCCCAGATGGAAGCCTGGCAGGCGCAGGGGTTGACGCTGAGCGTGAGTGTCAATCTGCCGGCACGCCACCTGCAGGAGTCCGACTTCCCCGGATTCATCAAGGGCGTTCTGGCGCGCTACCCAACGCTGGAACCGTCCCTGTTCGAGCTTGAGGTCCTTGAATCGACGGCGCTCGAAGATGTCAGCGGCGTTTCCACACGCATGCAGCAGTGCCGCGATTTTGGGGTGCGCTTTGCGCTTGACGACTTTGGTACCGGTTACGCTTCGCTGGCCTACCTGCGCCGCCTGCCGATTGAAATGCTCAAGATCGATCAATCATTTGTGCGCGACATGTTGCTGGATCCCGACGATCTGGCCATTGTCGAGGGCGTGATCGGCCTGGCGGCGGCTTTCCATCGCACGGTGATCGCCGAGGGCGTCGAAACCATGGACCATGCCGTGATGCTGCTGCACCTTGGCTGCGATCTTGCCCAGGGTTACGGCATTGCCCGGCCGATGCCTCCGGAGGCGCTGCCCGGCTGGGTTGCCAGCTGGCAACCGGACCCGGCGCTGGCGGCAGCCACGCACCATCCACTTGCACGCCAGGATCTGACGCTGGCCCTCGCCGAGGTTGAGCACCGGCGCTGGATCAATGTCCTGGTACGCTGCGTTGAAAGCGTGACGCCCTTTACGCCAGCGGAAGTGCCGCTCGATGCCACGGCCTGCCAGTTTGGCAGGTGGCTGCATGGCGCTGGTCGCCTGGATTACGGGGAGCTTGCCGAGTATCGGGTGATTGATGATTTGCATGAGAGCGTCCACGCCTTCGGGCGCCAGGTTGCCGAGAGTTGCGTTTTGCAAGACCATGATCAGGCACGCGAACTGTTGGTGCCACTGGTGGCGGCGAGCAACGCATTGATTTCCCAGTTGCATGCGCTCATTGCGGCAGTTTCCAGCCGGGCGCGCCGCATTAACTGACACAGTCCGGGAACCGAGCAACGAACTTGCGGTCAGAGTCATCGGTCCCTACAATAGTCGCACCATGCGCCGCTTCAAGAGTTATCTGCTGATTCTCTGTGCCCTCTGGCTACCCCTGCAAGCGGCAGCCGCAGCAGCTATGCCATTTTGCAGTCATGCGGGTGAGTCGACGACGCAGGTCGAAGCCGCACAGTCCCCCGAACATTGCCATGAGCATGACGGCGCGGCTGGACTGTCCAGCACCAGCGACTTGGGTTGTGACAACTGCGGCATGTGTCACCTGGCCAGCGCCGGGTATATTCCGTCGGTCGCTATCGCCTTGCCTATCCCCGTGGCAAGTACCTTTGTGGCGAAGCAGGTGCTCGCTTCGACCAGTCATATCGCTGAACCTCCGCAGCATCCCCCCAGACGTTTGAACTGAAGCAGCACCGGCATACGCCGGGCTCTTCGCGCTGGTCGCCGTCACCCTTCGGGTGATTTCATCCCCCAGCGCCGACTTTTTTCGCTCATTCGTTATTTCGGAGGTTCTCCATGAAAGCAGTACTGCGTGCGTTCGCCTGGCTTGCCCTGGCGGCCAGCCTTGTTCTCCCCCTTTCCGTTCACGCTGCCGACAAAGCTGCCCTCACCGAGGGCACGGTCAAGAAGATCGACGTCGCCAGTAATCGCATCATGCTGGCGCATGGCCCGATTGAAAATCTGTTCATGCCGCCAATGACCATGATGTTCAATGTCAAGGATGTGGCGATGCTCAAAAAGGTGAAGGACGGCGACAAGGTGCTGTTCCGCGCCGAGGATGATGTCAAGGGCGGCTACGTCATTGTCAGTATCCAAGTAGTCAAGAAGTAGTCATGAAACCCCTGCCACTATTGTTGGCGACGGCGCTTGCCGTCGCCGGCGGGCTGCCGGGTGTTTCCACTGCCGCCGATGAGAAGCTTATTGGCGGCAGTGTCGACAGCCTGCTCGTTTACGCCCGCGAGCAACATCCGGAATTTGCTGCCGCCCGCTTCGAGGCCGATGCCGCCGCGGAGCGGGTCGGGCCCGCGGGGGCATTGCCCGACCCGCGCTTCCGCATCGACCTGCGTGACTTTACCAATGAGATGAGTGGTGGGGACCCCAACCTGTTGCCGTCCCGTGTCGGTAGCGCGAAATACGCGTTGACGCAAACCCTGCCGTGGTTCGGCAAGCAGGATTTGCGCCGCGAAGCCGCCACCGCCGGCGCCAACGAGGCGACGAGTCGGGTGCGTGCGACCTGGGAAGACCTGGCCATGCGCATCAAGCAGACCTATGCGCAGCACCACGTTCGTTTGTATACCCATCGCCTGATGGGCGAGAACGTCGACCTGTTGCAAACCCTCGGCGCCATCGCCCAGACGCGCTATGCCACGGGTGCGGCGCCGCAGCAGGATGTGATCGCCGCCCAAACCGAACGCGCCAAACTGCAAAGCGACCAAGCCATGGTGGAGGGTGAGGGAACCCAGTTCGGCGTGCGCATGCGCAACCTGCTGGGGTTTGCGCCGGGCCAGATCAAGCTGCGTCCGCCGGAAAGCCTGCGCCCGATCCCACCCGCTGCCGCGCTCGACTTCATTGCGCTGGAAAAGCGCCTGCTGGCGAACAATCCACAACTGGCGATGGCCACGGCGCGCATCACCGCCGCCGACAAGAGTCGCGAGCTCGCTTACCGCAATCGCTATCCGGACGTGACCGTCGGCATATCGCCCACCCAGGTCCGCTCGCGGTTAACGCAGTGGGACTTGAGCGTCGAAGTGAATATTCCCTTGCAGCAGGATAGTCGCCGCGCGCAAGAGCGCGAGGCTGAACGCACCATGGATGCGGCGCGCCTGCGCCACGAAGCGACGCTTAACCAGGCGCTGGCCGACCTGGGCGAAGCCATGGCCGGACTGGACGCGTCGCGGCGCGTGGAAACGCTGGTGACCACCAGCCTGTTGCCGCAAGCCGAACTGACACTGCAATCCGCCCTGGCCGCCTACGAGACGGGCCAGGTCGGTTTCGCGCCGGTAATCGAGGCACAGCGACAAATCCTCCGCGCCAAGCAGGACCTGATCCGGGCGCGCGGCGACCAGCAAATGCGTCTGGCGGAAATTGAACGTCTTATTGGGGAAGAATTATGAAAACATCGACCTTCGCAGTATTCGTGCTGGCCGCCGCCATTGCCGGCGGTGCCGGCTACTGGGCCGGTGGCCAGGCAAAAGTCAGCGTGACCGAAGGGAATCCCCGTGGGACTGGCGGGACGGCGGGCGCTGACGCTGCTGCTGCCGCACCGGGCGGAAAGAAACTGCTGTACTACCGCAATCCGATGGGCTTGCCCGATACCTCGCCGACGCCGAAGAAGGATTCGATGGGCATGGATTACATCGCCGTGTACGAAGGCGAGGACGACGCAGTTGGCAATGAGGTGAAGATCAGTACCGCCAAGGTGCAGAAGCTCGGTGTGCGCGTCGAGGCGGCGAGCCTGCGCGAATTGTCGCGGCCGATTCGCGCCGCCGGGCGTGTCGAGGTGGACGAGCGGCGCACGCACAACGTCGCGCCCAAGTACCATGGCTGGATTGAAAAACTGCATGTCAACGTCACCGGCCAGGCGGTCGGACGCGGCCAGCCGCTATTCGAAACCTATAGTGCCGATCTGGTGTCCGCCCAACGCGAATACCAGGTGGCCGCGCAGGGTCTGGTGGCGCTCAAGGACGCGCCGCCCGAGGCGCGCGCATCCATGAAGCAACTGGCCGATGCGGCACTGTCGCGGCTGGCCAACTGGGATATCTCGGCAGAGCAGATCAAGGCGCTTGCTGCTGGCGCCGCGCCGCGCCAAACCCTGACGTACAGCTCGCCGGCCAGTGGCGTGGTGATCGAGAAGCGGGCCGTTGCCGGCGCGCACTTCACCGTCGGTGAAATGCTTTTCCGCATCGCCGACATCAGCAGCGTCTGGGTGCTGGCCGACGTCTTCGAGCGCGACATTGGCGCGCTGAAAGTGGGCCAGAAGGCCAGCGTTGCCATCAACGCCTATCCCGACAAAATGTTCGAGGGCCGCATCGCCTACATCTATCCCACCCTCAATCCCGAGACACGCACGGTACCGGTGCGCATTGAATTACCCAACCCGGGCGGGCTGCTCAAACCCGCCATGTATGCCTCGGTGGAGGTTGGCTCGGGCACGGCGGCGAAGGTCGTTGCCGTGCCGCTCTCGGCAGTGATCGACAGCGGCACGCGGCAGACGGTGCTGGTGCAGAAGGAGGAAGGCCGTTTCGAACCGCGCGAGGTCAAGCTCGGCGTACGTGGTGACGATTATGTCGAGGTCAGGGACGGCATCAAGGCGGGCGAGCAGGTGGTGGTGGCCGCTAATTTCCTGATCGACTCGGAGAGCAACCTCAAGGCCGCGCTGGGTGGCATGCAGGAAGGGGCAAAGCCGACCGTGAGCCATCAGGCCGTCGGCACGCTGGATGGTGTGGACGCCAAGGCCGGCACGGTGATGGTGACGCACGAGCCGGTTGCCAGCCTCAAGTGGCCGACCATGACCATGGAGTTTGTGCCCGCCAACTCGGCGCTGTTCGCCGATGTCAAGCCGGGCAGCGCGATCAGCTTCGAGTTTGTCGAGCGCAAGCCGGGCGAGTGGGTGATCACCAAACTCGACAAGAAGGCGAAATGACATGTTGAGCCTTGTCATTGACTGGTCGGCGCGCAACAAACTGCTGGTTCTGCTCGCCACGCTGTTCGTCATCATGGGCGGCACCTATGCGGTGGTGAAAACTCCGCTCGATGCCCTGCCCGATCTCTCGGACGTGCAGGTCATCGTCTACGCCGACTATTCGGGCCAGGCGCCGCAGGTCGTCGAGGATCAGGTGACCTACCCGCTCACCACGGCGCTGCTGGCGGTGCCGAAATCCAAGGTGGTGCGCGGGTTCTCCTTCTTTGGTGCCTCCTTCGTGTATGTGATCTTCGAGGACGGTACCGACATCTACTGGGCCCGCTCGCGGGTGCTGGAATATCTCAGCACCGTTGCCGGACGCCTGCCGCAAGGCGTGTCGCCCAGCCTCGGTCCGGATGCTTCCGGGGTCGGCTGGGTTTATCAGTATGTCGTGCAGAGTGCGAACCACACGCTGGCCGAACTGCGCACGCTGCAGGACTGGTATCTGCGCTACCAGATCACCAAGGCGCATGGTGTCTCCGAGGTGGCGAGTATCGGCGGCTTCGTCCAGCAGTACCAGGTGACGGTCGATCCGGTCAAGCTGCGTGCTTACGGCGTGTCGTTGATGACCGTGGCGAATGCCATCCGCAATTCGAACCGCGACGTCGGCGGCCGTGTGGTGGAGATGGCCGAGACCGAGTACATGGTGCGCGGCCGCGGCTATTTGCGCGGTCGCGGTGACCTGGAACAGTTGGTCGTCAAGGCCTCGATCGGACAAGGTGGCGGCACGCCGGTGCTGCTGCGCGATATTGCCCGTGTCGAACTTGGCCCGGATGAACGCCGGGGCGTTGCGGAATTGAACGGCGAGGGCGAGGTGGTCTCCGGCATTGCCGTGGCGCGCTACGGCCAGAATGCGCTCGAAGTCATCGACAACATCAAGGAAAAGATCAAGGAAGTGTCGTCCGGCTTGCCAGAGGGCGTGACGATCGAAACGGTCTATGACCGCTCGGAACTGATCGAGCGCGCCATCGGCACATTGAAAGAAACGCTCATCGAGGAAAGCCTGATCATTGCGGCGGTCTGCTTCATCTTCCTGCTGCACATGCGTTCGGCGCTGGTGGCGATCCTCATCCTGCCGGTGGGTGTGCTGATTGCGTTCATTGCCATGCGCCTGCTCGGCATGAACTCCAACATCATGAGCCTGGCCGGCATTGCCATTGCCATCGGCACCATGATCGATGCGTCGATCGTGATGGTCGAGAACGCGCACAAGCATCTTGAGCGGCTGCGGGTCGATCACAGCAGCAGCGAACGCCTCGCTGCCATGATATTGGCATGCAAGGAGGTGGGGCCGGCGCTGTTTTTCTCGCTGCTCATCATCACCGTGTCGTTCCTGCCGGTGTTTACGCTGGAGGCGCAAGAGGGGCGATTGTTTGCACCGCTGGCCTGGACCAAGACGTTGGCCATGGCCGGGGCTGCCTTCCTGTCGGTGACGCTGGTACCCGTGCTGATGCTGCTGTTCATTCGCGGCAACATCATGCCCGAGATGAAGAATCCGGTGAATCGTTTCTTCGTCACGATCTACCGTCCGGTCATCGCCCTGGTGATGCGCTGGAAGCTGGTGACGATTGCTATTGCCGTTGCGATCATGCTGACGGCGATCTGGCCGGCGATGAAACTTGGCAGCGAATTCATGCCGACCCTCAACGAGGGCACGCTGTTCTACATGCCGACCGGCCTGCCCGCCATGTCGGTCACCAAAGCGGCGGAACTACTGCAAACGCAGAACAAGATCATCAAGAGCTTTCCCGAGGTGGCGTCGGTGATCGGCAAGGCCGGTCGGGCTCAGACGGCGACCGATCCAGCGCCGATCGAGATGTTCGAGACGGTGATCAACCTGAAACCTGAAAAGGAGTGGCGACCCGGTTTGACGGTGGATGGCCTGATCGCCGAACTGGACAAGGCCTTGCAGTTCCCCGGCATTGCAAATTCCTGGACGATGCCGATCAAGGCGCGTATCGACATGTTGTCCACCGGCATTCGCACGCCCGTCGGCATCAAGGTCTTCGGCAAGAATCTCGAAGAAATGGAGCAACTGGCGCGCGCCATCGAGGCCGTGGTTAAAGACGTGCCCGGCACCAGTTCGGCCTATGCAGAACGGATTACCGGCGGCTGGTATCTTGATATCGAGCCCGACCGCGCGGCGCTGGCGCGCTACGGCATTCTGGTCGGTGACCTGCAGGATGTGATTGCCACGGCCCTCGGCGGCGAGATGGTGACCACCGCCGTTGAGGGGCGTGAGCGTTTCGGGGTTTCCATCCGCTACCCCCGCGAGCTACGCGACGATCCGCAAAAGATTGCCACCAATGTGCTGGTGCCGATCCCGAGTTCGATGGGCGCGCAGGCGGCGATGGTGCCGCTCGGGCAGGTGGCAAGGGTGAGCATTGCCAAGGGTGCGCCGTCGATCCGCACCGAAAATTCCCTGCTCTCGGCTTACATCTACGTTGATATTCGCGAGCGTGACATCGGCTCTTACGTTGCCGAGGCCAAACGGGCGGTGGCCGACAAGGTGACCTTCCCGCAAGGTAGTTATGTCACGTGGAGCGGGCAGTTCGAGTACATGGAACGGGCGCTGGAACGGCTCAAGATTGTCCTGCCATTCACCCTGCTGCTGATCTTCCTGCTTCTTTTTCTCAACTTCAAGCGGGTGATCCCGTCCGTGATTGTGATGATCTCGGTACCCTTTGCGCTGGTGGGTGGTGTCTGGCTGATGTGGGCACTTGGCTACAACCTGTCGGTGGCGGTGGCGGTCGGCTTCATCGCGCTGGCCGGGGTGGCGGCCGAGACCGGGGTGGTGATGCTGATCTACCTCGATCACGCCTGGGAGGCGGCCAAGCAAAAGTCGGCGCTGGCGGGACGGCGTCCCGACAGCGCAGATCTCTATACGGCGGTGATGGAAGGTGCGGTGGAGCGCGTGCGGCCGAAGATGATGACCGTGGTGACGATCATGGCCGGCCTGCTGCCGATCATGTGGAGCACCGGCACGGGCTCGGAGGTGATGCGCCGGATTGCCGCGCCAATGGTTGGCGGCATGATCTCCTCGACGATTCTCACGCTGGTGGTGATCCCCGCGCTCTATGCGCTGGTGGAGGAGTGGCGGCTGAAACGGGCCGTCGCGATCAGCGTGTGAGGTGAACGGATAGCTGTCACCCCGGCGCAAGCCGGGGTCCAGTGAGCAAAATCAATCAGTGTCGCCATAGCTGATCAATGGGAGTCTGACGTTGACGTCAACGTCAACGTCAGCCAAAATCGTCCTCCTGCGCTAACCTAGCCCTACTTTCGCCGGAGGCCGTGTGATGACCGATCTTTCCGTTTCGACCAAGCTTGCTGCCTACAAGCCCAGGCACAAGGTCCGTTTCGTCACGGCGGCCGCGCTGTTCGACGGCCACGACGCCTCGATCAACATCATGCGGCGCATCCTGCAGGCGACCGGCGCCGAGGTGATCCACCTCGGCCACAACCGCTCGGTGCAGGAAATCGTCAATGCCGCGCTGCAGGAAGACGTGCAGGGCATCGCCATCACCTCCTACCAGGGCGGTCATCTCGAATTCTTCAAATACATGCTCGACCTGCTGCGCGCGGGCGGCGGTGGCGACATCAAGGTGTTCGGCGGCGGCGGCGGCGTCATCGTGCCGACGGAAATTGCCGAACTGCATGCCTATGGCGTCACGCGCATCTATGCACCGGAGGATGGCGCGACGCTGGGCCTGCAGGGAATGATCAACGACGTGGTAGCCAACAGCGACTTCGATCTGGTCGGCACGGCACCCGTTGGACTGGAAGCGCTGCGAGCAGGCGACCGCCAGGTTCAATTGCGCAACCTGGCCCGCGCCATCACCCAGATCGAGGGTGCTCCGGATTGTGCCCTCGCCCAGGCGGTGCACGCCGCCGCGGACAACTTGGCGGTGCCGGTGCTGGGTATCACCGGCACTGGTGGCGCCGGCAAGTCGAGCCTCACCGACGAACTGATCCGCCGCTTCCGCCTCGACCAGGACGACCAGCTGCGCATCGCCATCATTTCCATCGACCCCTCGCGCAAGCGTACCGGCGGCGCCCTGCTGGGCGACCGCATCCGCATGAACGCCATCGAGCACCCGAATATCTTCATGCGTTCGCTGGCGACGCGCGACACCGGCAAGGAAATTTCCGCCGCGCTGCCCGAGGTGATCGCGGCCTGCAAGATCGCCGGCTTCGATCTGGTGATCGTCGAGACCTCCGGCATCGGCCAGGGCGACGCCGCCATCGTGCCGCATGCCGATGCCTCGCTGTATGTGATGACACCGGAATTCGGTGCCGCCTCGCAGCTGGAAAAGATCGACATGCTCGACTTCGCCGATTTTGTCGCCATCAACAAGTTCGACCGCAAGGGCGCGGCCGACGCGTTGCGCGACGTGCGCAAGCAATACCAGCGTAACCATGAGCGCTTCAGCGAGAGCGCCGAGGCGATGCCGGTGTTCGGCACGCAGGCCAGCCGCTTCAACGACGATGGCGTGACCGCGCTGTATCAGGCCATTGCGGCGCATCTGCAAACGCTCGGGCTCAAGCTGCAGCCCGGTGCGCTGCCGCCGGTAACGACGCGCCAGTCCTCGCAAAGCCGTGCCATCGTGCCGGCTGGCCGCGCCCGTTACCTTGCCGAGATTGCCGACACGCTGCGCAGCTATCACCGGCACATCGACGTGCAGGTGATCTGTGCGCGCGAGCGCCAGAGCCTCGCCACGGCCAAGGCCATCTTTGACGGCTGCGGCAAACCCACCGGAGATTTCGACGAGCTGATCGTCTGGAAGGACAGCCAGCTCGATCCGAAGGCGAAGAAGCTGCTCGACCTGTGGCCGGCCACGCAACAGGCTTACGCCGGCGACGAGTATGTGGTGAAGATCCGCGACCGGGAAATCCGCACCCGCCTCACCTACGAGACGCTTTCCGGCACGAAGGTGCGCAAGGTGGTGCTGCCCCGGTTTGGCGACGAAGGCGAAACCCTGCGCTACCTGATGAAGGAAAACGTGCCGGGCAGCTTCCCCTTCACCGCCGGCGTGTTCGCCTTCAAGCGCGAGAACGAAGACCCGACGCGGATGTTCGCCGGCGAGGGCGATGCTTTCCGCACCAACCGCCGCTTCAAGAAGGTGTCGGAGGGCATGCCGGCCAAGCGCCTGTCCACCGCCTTCGACTCGGTGACGCTCTACGGTTGCGACCCCGACGAGCGGCCGGACATCTACGGCAAGATCGGCAACTCCGGCGTGTCGATCGCCACGCTCGACGACCTCAAGGTGCTTTACGACGGCTTCGACCTCTGTGACCCGGCGACCAGTGTGTCGATGACTATCAACGGCCCGGCGCCGCTCATTCTGGCGATGTTCTTCAATACCGCCATCGATCAGCAGATCGAGAAATTCAAGCGCGACAACAGCCGCGATCCCACCGAGGACGAAGCGGCGAAGATCCGTGAGTGGGTGTTGTCCTCCGTGCGCGGCACGGTGCAGGCCGACATCCTCAAGGAGGACCAGGGCCAGAACACCTGCATCTTCTCCACCGAGTTTGCGCTGAAAATGATGGGCGACATCCAGGAATTCTTCGTGCACAACCAGGTCAAGAATTTCTACTCGGTGTCGATTTCCGGCTATCACATCGCCGAGGCCGGCGCCAACCCGATCTCCCAGCTCGCCTTCACGCTCGCCAACGGCTTCACCTACGTCGAGACTTATCTGGCGCGCGGCATGCACATCGACGACTTCGCGCCCAACCTGTCCTTCTTCTTCAGCAATGGCATGGACGCCGAATACACGGTGATCGGCCGCGTCGCACGGCGCATCTGGGCGGTGGCGATGAAGAACAAGTACGGTGCCAACGAGCGGTCGCAGAAGCTCAAGTATCACGTGCAGACTTCCGGGCGCAGCTTGCATGCCCAGGAAATGGACTTCAACGACATCCGCACGACATTGCAGGCCCTGATTGCCATCTACGACAATTGCAACAGCCTGCACACCAACGCCTACGACGAGGCCGTCACCACGCCCACCGACGAATCGGTGCGCCGCGCCATGGCCATCCAGCTCATCATCAACCGCGAATGGGGCCTTGCGAAAAATGAAAATCCCAGCCAGGGCGCCTTTGTCATCGACGAGCTGACTGACCTGGTCGAGGCGGCGGTGCTCCGTGAATTCGAGGCCATCGCCGACCGCGGCGGCGTCCTCGGCGCGATGGAAACCGGCTACCAGCGCGGCAAGATCCAGGAGGAGTCGCTGTATTACGAGCACCGCAAGCACGATGGTTCCTATCCCCTCGTCGGCGTGAACACCTTTCTCAATCCACGTGGTTCCGGCGCTGCGGGCGAGATCGAACTGGCGCGTTCCACCGAGGAGGAGAAACAGTCGCAGATCAAGCGCTTGCGCGAATTCCAGTCCCGTCACCGGAGTGAAGCCGAGGCCATGCTGGCGCGTCTCAAGCAGACCGTGATCGACAACGGCAACGTCTTCGCCGTGCTCATCGATGCCGTGCGGGTCTGCTCGCTCGGCCAGATCAGCACCGCGCTTTACGCGGTGGGCGGGCAGTATCGGCGCAGCATGTAGCGCGACGCGGGTTTCCCCGTATCGGGTACGGCCCGCGATCTGCCCCATCAGGCTAACTGCGGCCCCTTTGGCATCAAGTTAGAATTGGTGCTGCGTGCGAGCGGACGTCCACCAGGCGAAGCCGGACTCGCCCCCCTTAAGGAATGTGTCATGTGGCGCCATCTGACGGCCAATTTTGCCGATCTGCTGTTCTCCGTTTCCGAAGCGATGGATCTTGTCGATCCATCGCTGGCCGATCATCAGGTCCGCACCGCCTTCGTGTCGGCCGAACTCGCGCGTGCCGCCGGTCTGGATTTCGAACAGACCGAGCGCCTGTCCATCGCCGCACTGCTGCACGACATCGGCGCCTTGTCGCCGGAGGCGAAAATCGGCGTGCACAGTTCCCAGGATCACCGGTTGGAGCCCCACTGCCTGCGTGGTGGCGAACTGTTTCGCGAGACGGCATGGCTGGCACCGGCGGCACCGATTGTCGAGTGGCACCACACGTCGATGCAGGCGCATCTGGGTGCCGGACGCAGCCTCGGCGATCCCGCCGTGCTCGGCGCGCAAATCCTTTGCCTGGCGGATCATCTGGAGCGGGCCATCCGTCGCGATGTCTTCATCCTGCACCAGTCCGAAGAGCTGCGGGCAGGCGTACGCAAATTCGCCGGCAAGCTGCTGCATGCCGACGTTGTGGACCTCTTCGACGCAGTTTCCGGCAATGACCATTTCTGGCTGGAACTTGAATCCAGAGACCTCGGCCCGCAGTTGCACAAGCGTAATCTGCTGCGTTCAGTCGGTCTCGATTATGCCGCGACGCGTTCGCTTGCCGGCGCGTTGAAGGACATGACGGATTTTCGCGCGGGCTTCACCGTGACGCATTCCACCAGCGTCGCCGCTTACGCCTCTGGCCTCGGCGCGACACTGGGTTTCGCCGAGAATGAACTGCAGCAACTCGATCTGGCCGGTCTTCTGCACGACATCGGCAAGCTGGCGGTGCCCAACGCCATCTTCTGCAAGCCGGCGCCGCTGACCCCCGCGGAATACGCCGTCATGCGCCAGCACTCCCATCACACTCATCGAATATTGTCACGGGTGCGCGGCCTGGAGAAGGTCGCGAAATGGGCGGGACATCACCATGAACGGCTCGACGGCAGCGGGTATTGCCGGGGAAGCGGCCCGCCGGATCTTGACGTCGGGGCCCGGGTGATCGCGGTGGCGGACGTCGCCAGCGCGATTGCCGAGCGCCGGCCGTATCGGGAAGCCGGCGATGCCGCGACAGTGCGCGGCGAACTGCGCGCCATGGCGCGCAAGGGTTGGCTGGATGCAATGGTCGTCGAGGCGCTGGCCGACAATCACGCGGAGATCGCTGCGCGCGTCCACGCGGCCCAGGCGGAGGTCGAGGCGCGCTACCGGGCACGCTATGCGATGATCGGTTAGCTCTCGGACGGCGGGCAGGCGCAGGGAATTTCCTATCCGGTCGAGGACAAGCTGAAGATTGTCACGCGGCTGGACGTGCGCAACGTGAATACATGGGTGCGATATTGCAAGACCTGCCCCCAACCTTCTTCACCCCGGCACTGCGGTGCATCGGCCGCGGGAACTTTTCCCCGCCTCGTTCGTTTCATGTCTATGACTGACAAAGCGTGGATGAGTTGAATGGCTGATGAGGCGGAAAGCAGGCTCATCGCCCGCGCGCAGACCGGCGACCACCGAGCCTTCGCCGAATTGGTGCGTCAGCACCAGGATCGCGTGTTCCGTTTCATCCTGCGCCTGGTCGGCACGCGCGAGGACGCCATGGATCTGACCCAGGAGACGTTCATGAAAGCCCATCAGGCCCTGCCCGGCTGGCGTCCGGAGGCGCAATTCCGCACCTGGCTTTTCCGCATCGCGCACAACGCCACGCTCGACGTGCTGCGCCGCCGCGGGCGCATCGAGTTCGTTTCCTTCGCCGACCTTCCGGCCGGCGAGGAAGAGCATGCCCTGCTTGATCCCGCGCGGCACCCCGACGCACGGCTGGCCGACCGCCAGAGCATCGAACTGCTCGAACGCACGCTGCGGGAACTGCCGTTCGGGCAGTGCGAGATACTGCTGCTGCGCGAGGTCGAAGCCATGTCCTATACCGAAATTGCCACCGCGCTGGGAATCGCCGAAGGCACCGTCAAATCCCGCATTGCCCGTGCCCGCAGCGCCGCCCTTGCCGGCTACCAACGCCATACCGGAGAACACCGCGATGAATGAACAGCCAACCGCCATGCACGCACCCGACCTGCCCGAGCTGTCTGCCTATCTGGACGGGGAACTCGACGCCGGAGAACGGCAGCGTGTTGCAGCCCACCTCTCGGCTTGCGCAACGTGCGCCACACACCTCGCCGACCTGCAGGCACTTTCCGCCGGCCTCAAAGCGCTGCCCGAGGACAAGCTTGGCTTCGATCTGGCCGGCATCATCGAGGGTCGCCTTGCTAGCGCAACCCATCCGCCGGCCGCGCGCCGCCGGCGCGACTGGTGGCTTGGCCTGCCGGTTGCCGTCGGGGCTGCGGCGTCGATTGCCGCCGGTGTCTTCATGGGCGCGGCCTTGGTCGCCGGCGGTGCCGCAACGGCGCCGCGCATGGCCGCGCTGCGCGTCTTCGATGCCATGCCGCCGGGCAATCTGTGCATCGGCCTCGAGTCCTGCTACGTAAAGGAAAGAGTCAAATGAAGCCAAACCCCCTGCGCATCGCGCTTGTGCTGTCCTTTCTCATCAACCTCGGCGTACTCGGCGCGATCGCCTACCGGGCCATGGTTCCGGCCGCGGTACCCGCCGGCGAGAGCCTGCCGCGCCACCTGCAGTTGAGCCCGGAGCAATTGCACCGCTGGCACGAATCGGAGGCGGGTTTTCTCAGGCAGATCAGCGCCGGCGCCGATCAGATCCGCGCGCACCGTGACCGCATGATCCGCGCCGTCTTTGCCGACACGCCCGATCAGACGCTCATCGACCGTGAGCGAATGGCCATCGCGCGCCTGCAGGACGAACAGCAGAAGCTGGTGATCGCGCAACTGCTGCGCGAACGCGAACTGCTCCAGCCGGCTCAGCGCGAACGGCTTGCCCAACTGCTGCTGGCGCAGCCGGTCGGCCCGTCGACCATCGAGCAGTTGCATCGCGACTAGACCGGGAGGCGAGGGAACATTTCCCGCGACCGTTCGTTCAAGTCAGCGAGGCCCGATTTCCGACGCAACCAGCGACGGCGGGCATCACTCAACCAAACGGAGATCAACAGATGAAACGCAAGACTTCAGGTGCATTGAGCGCCATCCTGTTCGCCACCGGCCTTTCCCTCGCTAGCGCCGGTTATGCAGCCCCCGCCCACAAGCACGACGGGCATGAAGCGCACGGCAACGCCGCGGGCGAAACCATGCAACTGAATGCCGGCAAGAAATGGGGAACCGACGAATCGCTGCGCAAGTCCATGAGTAGCATCCGCCAGGCCGTCGCGGCCTCCCTGCACGAAATCCACGAAAATCGCCTGAAACCCGCCGGTTACTTGGCCTTGGCGCGCAAGGTCGAAGGCGAAGTCGGCAACATCGTTGCCAACTGCAAGCTGGAACCGAAGGCCGACGCGCAGTTGCATCTGGTCGTCGCCGACCTTCTGTCAGGCGCTGAGCAGATGGCCGGCAAGATCAAGAAGGCCAAGCGCCAGGACGGCGCGGTGAAGGTGATCGGCGCGCTGGAGAAATACGCTGCCTATTTCGACGATCCGCAGTTCAAGCCGATCGCGCATTGAGCGCTTCGAGCGGTGCGCGGAAGGCATCCCGTGCGCCGTACCGTCGGCGCCTTGAGTGGGCTGCGGGCCGCGGCGACTTTCAGCGGGTATCATTCACTCTGATGCACCAATAAAACAACCCGATCCGCAGGAGGTTTTCATGAATTCGCCCGGCAATCTGTTCCGCCTTGGCTGCGCCGCCCTCATCGCCGTCACCACGGGGCTGGCGCAGGCTGAGAATACCTACGGCAAGGATGAACTGCCGATTCACGATGCCGCCCGCATGGGCACGCGCGCCGACATCGAGCATATCCTCAAGAGCGACCCGGCCATGCGCGATGCCCGCACGCCCAACCTCGGCGCGACGCCGTTGCACCTCGCCGCGCTGAACCTCGACAGCGGCCCGCTCAAGGCGCTGCTGGCGGCCGGTTCCCGCGTCAACGCCCGCAATAACGACGGCATGACGCCGCTGCACATGGCAGCCTTTGCCACGCGTGGTGAACACGCGCAGTTGCTGTTGAAGGCCGGCGCCAACCCACTAATCAAATCGAATGAGGGGCGCGATGTCGCCAGTGTCGCGCGGCGCGTGCGCGCCGACGAGGTCGCCGGCATCGTCTCGCTCTGGATTCTGCGCGGCTGCAACAAGTCGCCGGAGAGCGCCAGGCAGTGCTAATGCCCCGCCGCTGCCGTGATGGGCGTGGGGAATGTTCAGCGAGTTGACGGGCTGACCGGCAGGCTCAGTGCCGCCCCCACACGCGGGTCTTGCCGTCCTTGCCGACCAGGTAGGTATTGAACAGTTCGCGGCGCACGATGTTCGCCGCGCCGTCGCCCTCCAGCATGGTGCAGCCGGTTTCGCAACCCGTGCCGACCAGTGCATCGAGGCCGGGCGCACCGCGCGGCGCGCCTGGTACCGTCAGCCCGCGTGCCCGGGGCTTCTCCTTCAGCAGCTGCTTGACATCATCCGCCGGCACGTGGCCCTCGACGAAATAGCCGCCCACCACGGCCGTGTGGCGCGCTTCCAGGTCGGCGGCGATCCGGTAACGTTTCTTGATCGCCGCCATGTCCTGCGTGTCGTCGAGCGTGACGACAAAACCGTGCTGGCGCAGGTGTTCGGCCCACTCGATGCAGGCTAGACAGACCTTGGGTACATAAACTTTCACCGGCGGTGGCTTCTGCTCCGCGACCGCCAGGCCGGAAAACCACAGGCCGACAATTAGAAAAACAGTATTGCGAAAACGCATCGAAACCTTCTCCATTAACGAACCGCTCCCTGCGTCCGATCGTAGCATGCGACCGGCAGAATGCCGGACCTGATGCCCAAGAGCGATTGGTTAATCCTTCCATCGGTCGCCGAATACTCGGCGCTGGCGGAACGGCGCCGTTATTTCCGCACTAGCGCCACGGCGAGTTCGGTGCGCTCGATGCGGGTGTTCTCGATGCACGGATAGGGCGGCTTCTGCCAAGCCCATTGTGTCGCCGGGAAGATGGCTCGCATGGCGTGGATGTCGCAGTGGTAGGGCGGCCCTTCGATGAAGCCGAGGGTGCTTTCCGGGCGTTGCGCCTGCATGAACAACGCGAGCAGTTGGCCGCCCGGTTTCAGCCAGGCATGCAGTTGCGCGGCGTAATGCGTCCAGAAATCCGGATAGAGCGCGCACAGGCAGGTCTGTTCGAACACCGCATCCACCGGCGTAGCGGGCAGCCAGTGCAGTACGTCGGCATCGACGAGTCGCGCCCGGGCACCGTTCTGTTCCAGCAGTTGTCGGCACAGGGTCAGCGCGCCGGGGGTGAAGTCGATGCCGGTGACGTCCATACCCGCGGCGGCGAGCGCCGCGACTTCCCAGCCCTGGCCGCAACCCGGCACGATGACATGGCTACCCGGCGCGAGGGTGCCGTCAGTGATCCATTGCGCCAGTTGTGGATTCGGCGCGCCGCGATCCCAGGGGATGACGCCGCTCGCAAAACGTTCCTGCCAGAATTCCTGTGTCGGTCCGGTCATGGCTATGTTCCAGCGAGAATATACGGCTTGATCCGGCCGACGACGTGCATCTCGCAGGCCTTGCAGTCAAAGCGGAGCGTCAGTCGCTCGTTGCCATTCACCAGCGTCATCGGTTCGGCGCGCACCTGCCCCTGCACGCCGGTCACGCCCTTGGCTTGATGCGGGCACAGGTTGAAGGCGTGGCGCAGGCAGTGTTTGGTGATCATCAGCGAGACTTCGCCGGCCTCCTCGTGCGACTCATAGGCGGCCTCGATCAGCTTGACGCCATGTTTGGCATAGAAGGTCCGCGCCGCCTGGTTATAAACGTTGGCGAGGTAGCTCAGTGAGGTTTCCGGGTAGGGCGTCGGTGGTACCTTGGCCGGGCGGCGCAAGATTCGTGGATACGCCGCCAGACGTGCGTCCGTGAGTTGCGCAACCGCCGCGCGGCGTAGCTGATTGAGCGCAGAATTCGGCACGAACCAGGGCTGGCTGCATTCGATGGTCAGGTCTGTCAGCACGAAGTCGGTATTGCCCAGCCGGCCCAGTTGCGTGCGCAGGTTGGCGGCCGCTTCTTCCGCCTGTCGGGCCGGCTGTTTGGCGCTGGCGATGGCGGCGGTGGCATGGATGCCGTCGCTATCCCGCAGCGTCAAGGCGAAGCCCGTGGCGGTTTCGCCAAATACCGCAGAGAGGGGAATGTGCCGGGTAGCGGAATGCTTGGTGAGCGCCTGCTCCCAAGCGTGGTCGCGGTTGCGGCTGATGCGGGTGCCGGCCCGCAGTCCGGGCAGATTGCTCAGGGCTTCGTTCGGCCAGATGCGCCAGCTGGACGCCGCCACCTGCTCGACGCGGTTGGCCTGCACGCCGACTACCGTGCGTTTGTTCAGCCAGGTCAGGCCGTCGCCATTGGCGAGTGGCTCGCCGGCCGTGATGTCGAAGAAGTCTGTGCCGATCTTTGTCACCTCGCCGAGCGGCAGGCCGACAAAGCCGGGCGAATCGAAGGCGCCGATATGCTGCGGATCGGCCTGCCGACCGTGGGTGAAGTAGTCGGTCGCGCCACGGTGAAAGGTCTTGTCGGGGTTCGGGGTGAACAACAACTGCGTGCGGCCGCTGGAGGCCGGGGCGAGTTCCGGGCGCGCGGCGAAGAGTTTGTCGAGCAACTGGCGATAGTGGCCGGTGATGTTCTTGACGTAGGCCGCGTCCTTGTAGCGTCCCTCAATCTTGAAACTCTGCACGCCGGCGTCGATCAGCGCCGCCAGGTTGGCGCTCTGGTCGTTGTCCTTCAGCGACAGCAGGTGCTTTTCAAAGGCGACGACACGGCCCTCCTTGTCCTGCAGGGTGTAGGGCAGGCGACAGGCTTGCGAACAGTCGCCGCGATTGGCGCTGCGGCCAGTCTGGGCATGGCTGATGTAGCACTGGCCGGAAAAGGCCACGCACAGCGCGCCATGGATGAAATGCTCGATGATGATGTCGTCCGGCACGGCGGCGTGCACGGCGGCGATTTCCTTGAGCGAGAGCTCGCGCGCCAGCACCAGCTGCGAAAACCCGGCGTCGGCGAGAAAGCACGCCTTGGCCGGCGTGCGGATGTCGCACTGCGTCGAGGCGTGCAGGTCGATGGGCGGTAGGTCGAGCTCCAGCAGGCCCATGTCCTGGACGATGAGGGCATCGACGCCGGCGTCGTAGCAATCCCGAATCAGGCGCCGCGCCGGTTCCAGTTCGTTATCGGCGAGGATGGTATTGAGCGTGACATAGATGCGTGCGTGGAAGCGGTGGGCGTGTTCGACCAGACGTGCGATCTCGCCCATGGCATTGCCGGCGTTGTGGCGCGCGCCGAAGGCCGGGCCGCCGAGGTAGACGGCGTCCGCGCCATGCAGAATCGCCGCGTGGCCGATCTCCGCAGTGCGGGCGGGGGCGAGCAGTTCAATGCGGCGGGGTAAATTAATCATGCAAAAGCCGGCGTGACCGAAGGAAATCCCCTTTTTGGGACTGGCGGGACGGCGATTGATCTCATTCAGCCGCCAAACGAGCGCAAGCCGTCGAGGTCGAGAATCTTCAGGCCGCCGTACTCGATGTGCAGAAATCCCGCATCCTCAAGAATCTTCAGCGAGCGATTGACGCGCTGGCGCGAGACGCCGGCCAGGTTGCCGATTTCTTCCTGCGAGATGCTGAGTTGTGGATTCTGCCCCGGATAGAGCACGGGGTTGTACATCGCGGACAGGCAGCGGGCGACGCGAGCATCGGTGTCGAGCAGGCGCTCGGATTCCAGCAGGCCAATGAACTGGCCCAGGCGCTCGTTGATCTGCTCGATCATCGCGTGGTTGAAGGCGATGCTGTGGTCGAGCAGCCAGTGGAAGGTTTCGCGCTTCATGCAGGCGACGCGGGTATCGCGCAGGGCGATGACGTCGTAGCGGCGCAGTTCGGTCTTCATCAGCGAGCCTTCGCCGAACCAGCCGCCGGTGGGAATGCCGGCGTATGAGGCAGTCTTGCCGGTGACCCAGTCGGAGGACATTTTCGCCAGACCATCGATGACGCCGATCCAGCAGGAGGCGGGTTCGCCCTTGCGGCAGATGAAGCCGCCGGCATCGATGTGCCGCTCGATCGTGCCTTGGCGCACCTGCGCAAGTTCGTTCGCTGACAGGCCGCGCGCCCAGCGCGACAGCGCAATGGCCGCGTCGAGCGTAAGCGGTGCGGGCGGGGGGGATTTGGACGAATTGTCTGCCATGCGACAATTATATGCAGCCGCAGGGGTTAAAGTCTGTGCAGCAACAACGAATTGGCCGACCCGGTGACAGATATTTATCGAGGTCCGGCACGCGATCACCCGGGATGACCCGGGGATACGACGAAAGTTGGATGAGGAGAATTGCGTATGGCAGTATCGACCGCGGGCAGCATGCCTGCTGGTGTGCCCGCAGAGCTGGACACTTTCCCGCGCCTGCTGTTGGCACATGCCCGCACGCGCCCCGACCGGCCGGCGATCCGCGAGAAGGATCTGGGCATCTGGCAACGCTGGACCTGGGCCGAGGCGGCGCAGGAAGTGCGTGGCATGGCCTGTGGCCTGGCCGAACTCGGTTTCAAGCGCGGCGACCGCCTTGCCATCATCGGCGACAACCGCCCGCGGCTCTACTGGGCGATGTGCGCCGCGCAGATGCTGGGCGGCATTCCCGTGCCGATGTACCAGGATGCCGTCGCCCAGGAAATGACTTTTGTGCTGCAGGATGCCGGCATCCACATCGCCATCGTCGAGGATCAGGAACAGGTCGACAAACTGCTCGAGGTGAAGGACCAGTGCCCTGAACTGCTGCACATCATTTACGACGATCCGCGTGGCCTGCGCCATTACACGCAGCCATTCCTGCACGAACTTGAAGGCATGATTGCCGGCGGGAAATCCTACGACAAGACCCACGCCAGCTTTCTCGAACAGGAAATCGCCGTCGGTCGCCCGGACGATGTGGCGATCATGCTGTACACCTCCGGCACCACCGGCAAACCGAAGGGCGTCTGCCAGGCCCATGGCGCGCTGATTGCTGCCGCGCGGGGCGGTTGCAGTTTCGATAAGCTGGATGAAACGGGTGAAATCCTTTCCTACCTGCCGATGGCCTGGGTGGGGGACAACCTGTTTTCCTACGCGCAGGCGCTGGTGGCCGGCTTTACTGTGAATTGCCCGGAATCCAGCGAGACCGTGGTGACAGATCTGCGCGAGATCGGCCCAAGTTATTATTTTGCTCCGCCCCGCGTTTTTGAAAACCTGCTGACGCAGGTGATGATTCGCATGGAAGATGCCGGCACCGTTAAGCGCAACATGTTCCACTACTTCATGGACGTGGCGAAGCGCTGCGGGGCCGACGTGCTGGATGGCAAGCCGGTCGGCGGCAAGGACCGACTGCTCTATGCCCTGGGCAACCTGTTCGTCTATGGTCCGTTGAAGAACGTGCTCGGCATGAGCCGCATCCGCGTCGCCTATACGGCGGGCGCCGCCATTGGCCCCGACCTGTTCCGTTTCTATCGCTCGATCGGCATCAACCTGAAGCAACTGTATGGCCAGACCGAAACCTGCGCCTACGTCTGCTTGCAACCGGACGGCCAGATCAAGCTCGACTCGGTGGGCCTGCCGGCCCCGGGGGTGGAAATCAAGATCGCCGACAACGGCGAAATTCTGGTCAAGGGTCCGATGTTGCTGAAGGAGTATTACCAGCGCCCTGACGCCACCGCCGAATCGATCAATGCCGAGGGTTACTTCATGACCGGCGATGCCGGCTTCATCGACGAGGACGGTCACCTGAAGATCATCGATCGTGCCAAGGATGTCGGCAAGCTGAATAACGGCGCAGTGTTTGCGCCCAACTACATCGAGAACAAGCTCAAATTCTTTTCCTACATCAAGGAAGCGGTGGCCTTTGGTCATCGTCGCGATATGGCCTGCGCCTTCATCAACATCGACATCGGTGCGGTGGGCAACTGGGCCGAGCGGCGCGGCATGCCCTACTCCGGCTATAACGATCTCGCCGGCAAACCGGAAGTCTATGAACTGATCCAGGAATGCATCGAGCAGGTCAACGCCGATCTCGCCCATGACGCCATGGTGGCCGACACGCAGATCCACCGTTTCCTCATTTTGCACAAGGAACTCGATCCGGACGACGACGAGCTGACACGGACGCGCAAGGTGCGACGCAGCTTCGTCGCCGAAAAATATGCGGTGCTGATCGAGGCCCTCTACTCTGGCAAGGCAACCCAGTTCATCGAAACGGAAGTGAAGTTCGAAGATGGCCGCAAGGGCAAGGTGTCTGCCGACCTGGTGATCCGAGACGTCAAAACCTTCCCTGCCGTTTCCAGGAGGGCAGCCTGATGGCCCGGCAAATCGGCGAGGTCATCCTCGATCTCCAGAATGTTTCCCTCTCCTTCGGCGGGGTGAATGCCCTGATCGATATTTCCTTCGACGTGCGCGAACACGAAGTGCGCGCCATCATCGGTCCCAACGGTGCGGGCAAGAGCTCGATGCTCAATGTCATCAACGGTGTTTACCGGCCGCAGGCGGGCGAAATCATTTTGCGTGGCGAACATTTCAGGCAGATGAATCCCTACAAGGCCGCCAGCGCCGGCATTGCCCGCACCTTTCAGAACATTGCGCTGTTCAAGGGCATGAGCGTGCTCGATAACATCATGACCGGACGCAGCCTGAAGATGAAGGCGAACATCTTCCAGCAGGCCTTCCGGACGGGTGTGGCCAAGCGGGAAGAACTGGAACACCGCGCCAAGGTCGAGGAAATCATCGACTTCCTCGAAATCCAGCACATCCGCAAGACGCCGGTGGGCCGGCTGCCGTATGGCCTGCAAAAGCGCGTCGACCTGGCGCGCGCACTGGCGATGGAGCCGCAAATCCTGCTCCTCGACGAGCCGATGGCCGGCATGAACATCGAGGAAAAGCAGGACATGAGCCGCTTCATCCTCGACGTGAACGACCAGATGGGTACCACCATCGTGCTGATCGAGCACGACATGGGCGTGGTGATGGACATTTCCGATCGTGTCGTGGTGCTCGATTACGGCAAGAAGATCGGCGATGGTTCGCCGGATGAGGTGCGTGGCAATCCCGAAGTCATCAGCGCCTATCTCGGCGCCAGCCACTGAGCAAGCAAATGGCCCCCCACGCTCGCAAACCCTGCTCGCTGCCCCCCACTGGGGGGCCTTATTTGACAACTGAGCGCCCTTGGGGCGGCCCGGCGGGCAGCTGAGGAGAAAGATAATATGGGATTTTTTCTCGAAGTATTGATTGGCGGCCTGATGACCGGCATGCTGTATTCGCTGGTGGCGTTGGGCTTTGTGTTGATCTTCAAGGCTTCCGGCGTCTTCAACTTCGCCCAGGGCGCGATGGTGCTGTTCGCGGCGCTGGCGATGGCGCGTTTTTCGGAGTGGATTCCCGGCTGGCTCGGCATTGCCAATCCTGTGGTGGCGAACATCCTCGCCTTCATCATCGCGGCGTTCATCATGTTTCTGGTGGCCTGGCTGATTGAACGGCTGGTGTTGCGCCATCTGGTCAACCAGGAGGGCGCCACCCTGTTGATGGCGACGCTGGGCATCGCCTACTTCATTGATGGCCTTGGCCAGACCGTGTTCGGCAGCGACATCTACAAGATCGACGTCGGCATGCCCAAGGAACCGGTGATGGTTTTGCAGGACGTCTTCGCGGGCGGTTTGCTGATCAACAAAGAGGACTTCATCGCCGCACTGGTGGCCGCCCTGCTGGTCGCCGCGTTGGCGCTGTTCTTCCAGAAGACCTCTACCGGTCGTGCGCTGCGCGCCGTGGCCGATGACCACCAGGCCGCGCAGTCCATCGGTATTCCGTTGAATCGCATCTGGGTGATCGTCTGGACCGTGGCCGGCATCGTTGCGCTGGTGGCCGGCATCATCTGGGGCTCCAAGATGGGCGTGCAGTTTTCCCTGGTGACCGTGGCGCTGCGGGCGCTGCCGGTGGTGATTCTGGGCGGACTCACCTCGGTGCCGGGCGCCATCATCGGCGGTCTCATCATCGGCGTTGGCGAGAAGATGTCCGAGGTCTATCTCGGGCCGCTGGTGGGGGGGGGCATCGAAATCTGGTTCGCCTACATGCTGGCGCTGGTGTTCCTGCTGTTCCGGCCGCAGGGCTTGTTCGGGGAGAAGATCATTGATCGGGTATAAGCAATTCGGGACGGCCCTGCAGGAGAGCAAGTCATGATTTACAGGGAAAACGGTCAGTTCAAGACCTCCTACGCGGCGGATCAGCAGATCTTCCCCATTCTCCAGGATCGCTGGGCGATTCTGGGCATTCTGGTATTCGCCTTCGTCGCCGTGCCGCTGCTCGCCGACGAATATCTGTTCCGCGCGATCCTGATTCCGTTCCTGATCCTGTCGCTGGCGGCACTGGGTGTCAATCTGCTGGTTGGTTACTGTGGCCAGATCACACTGGGCGCAGGTGCGTTCATGGCGGTGGGTGCTTATGCTGCCTACAATTTCTTTGTCCGGGTGGATGACATGCCCCTGCTGGCCGCCCTATTGTTGGGCGGCGCAACTTCGGCGGCGGTCGGCGTGGTTTTCGGTGTGCCCAGCTTACGGGTGCGCGGCCTGTACCTCGCGGTCGCCACCCTGGCGGCGCAATTTTTCTGGGATTGGGCCTTCTTGCGCATCAAGTGGTTCACCAACGATTCCTCGTCCGGTTCGGTGTCGGTCTCGAATCTGAGCGCCTTTGGCTGGGATCTTGAATCGCCGACGGATGTCTATCTGTTCTGCCTGCTGATCCTGGTGGTGTTCGCCCTGCTGGCGAAAAACATGACGCGCGGCGCCATCGGCCGGCAGTGGATGGCGATACGCGACATGGACGTCGCCGCCGAGGTGATCGGCATCCGGCCGATGTACGCCAAATTGTCAGCCTTCGCCGTCAGCTCCTTCTTCCTCGGCGTGGCGGGCGGGTTGTGGGGTTTTGTCCATCTGGGCGCTTGGGAGCCGGCCGCCTTCTCGCTCGACCGCTCGTTCCAGTTGCTGTTCATGGTCATCATCGGTGGGCTGGGATCGATCATGGGCAGCTTCTTCGGCGCCGCCTTCATCGTCATCCTGCCGATTTTCCTCAACCAGATGTTGCCCTGGCTGGGCGATCTGGTCGGGGTGTCGATTTCCACCGCGGGCGTTTCACATGCCGAAATCATGATCTTTGGCGCGCTTATCGTGTTCTTCCTGATTGTCGAGCCACACGGCATTGCCCGCCTGTGGTCGACGGCCAAGGAGAAGCTCAGACTGTGGCCGTTCCCCCACTGACGGGAACGCGCAGGGATGTTTGTTCTTTGTTTCGCGGTAGCACCATAACTATCACCATAAAAGAGGAGAGAGATAATGAAACTACGCAAATATGCACTGGCTGTTTCGCTAGCGGCAATGGGTCTGTCGTTTACCCTGACCGCGCCTGTCCATGCTCAAGCCAAGGGCAAACAGGCCCAGGAGCAGTTCTTCCCCGTGCTGGTCTATCGCACCGGTGCCTATGCACCCAACGGCACACCTTGGGCCAACGGCTTTGTCGACTACATCAAGCTGGTCAACGCCAAGGGTGGCATTAACGGTGTCACGGCCACCTTTGAGGAATGCGAAACAGGTTACGCGACCGACCGCAGTGTCGAGTGCTATGAACGGCTGAAGAACAAGGGTGGTGGCGCCACGGCGTTCCAGTCGCTATCCACGGGCGCGACCTTCGCGCTCACCGAAAAAGCGCCCGTGGACAAGATTCCACTGATTACCGCCGGCTACGGCCGTAGTGAATCCGCGAATGGCGCGGTATTCACCTGGAACTTCCCGCTGTTGGGCACCTACTGGGTGGGCGCGGACGTCCTGATTCAGCACCTCGCCAAGAAGGAAGGCGGCTTCGACAAGCTGAAGGGCAAGAAGATCGCGCTGGTCTATCACGACAGCCCGTATGGCAAAGAGCCGATCGCGCTGTTGCAGGAGCGCGCCAAAATGCACGGCTTCGATCTGTCGCTGTTGCCGGTCGCCCATCCGGGCGTCGAACAGAAGGCCACCTGGCTGCAGGTCCGCCAGAACCGGCCGGATTACGTGCTGCTGTGGGGTTGGGGCGTGATGAACTCCACCGCGCTCAGGGAGGCCCAGGCGACCGGCTATCCGCGCGAGAAGATGTATGGCATCTGGTGGGCCGGTGCCGAACCGGATGTGAAGGACGTCGGCGAAGCTGCCAAGGGCTACAACGCGCTGACACTGCAACATGGCGTCGAGCTGAACGCAAAAGTCACCAAAGATGTACTCGCCTTGGTGCATGGTAAAGGCCAGGGCACCGGCCCGAAGGATGAAGTCGGTTCGGTGCTCTACATGCGCGGCCTGATTTCCGCCATGCTCGGTATCGAAGGCGTCAAGCAGGCTCAGGAGCGCTATGGCAAGGGCAAGACCATGACTGGCGAGCAGGTGCGCTGGGGCCTGGAAAACCTTGATCTCACTCAGCAGAAGCTCGACGGCCTCGGCTTTGCCGGCGTGATGCGGCCAGTTTCGACTTCCTGCCTCGACCACATGGGATCAAGCTGGGTGCGTGTGCATACCTGGAACGGCAGTAAGTGGGAATTCAGTTCCGACTGGTACCAGGCTGACGAAAAAATCATTCGTCCGATGGTGATGCATGCCTCGTTGAAGTATGCGGAAGAGAAGAAGATCACTCCCCGCACGCCGGAGCAATGCAAGCAGTAAGCTGAAGCAGCAGTCCAGGGGCCCGCCATGGCGGGCCCCAAGCTGTAACCGATAGCACCGACAAGCGAAGAACGCCTATGACTACCGCCAATCTGCTCCTCAACGTCAACAGCATTGAGGTGATCTACAACCATGTGATCCTCGTTCTGAAAGGCGTTTCGTTTTCCGTGCCCGAGCGCGGCATCGTCGCGTTGCTGGGCGGCAATGGCGCGGGCAAGACCACCACCCTGCGTGCGGTCAGCAACCTGCTGGCCGGCGAGCGTGGCGCGGTCACCAAGGGCACCATCGAGTTGCGCGGCGAGCGCATCGAGGCGCTCACGCCGGCCGATCTGGTCAAGCGCGGCGTCATCCAGGTGATGGAGGGCCGCCACTGCTTCGGCCACCTGACGATCGAGGAAAATTTGCTTACCGGCGCCTACACCCGTAGCGACGGCAAGGCCGCGGTGGCCGCAACCCTGGAAAAGGTTTACAACTATTTTCCGCGCCTGAAGACCCGGCGTACCAGTCAGGCTGCCTACACCTCCGGTGGCGAGCAGCAGATGACGGCTATCGGGCGAGCCCTGATGGCCAATCCGAGCATGGTATTGCTCGACGAGCCCTCGATGGGCCTTGCCCCGCAAATTGTGGACGAGGTGTTTTCCATCGTGAAAGACCTGAACCAGAAGGAAGGCGTGACTTTCCTGCTGGCCGAACAGAACACCAACATGGCGTTGCGCTACGCCGATTTTGGCTACATCCTCGAAAACGGCCGCGTCGTCATGGAAGGCCAGGCCGAAGATCTACGCAACAACGAGGACGTCAAAGAGTTCTACCTCGGCCTGTCGAGCGCCGGCCGCAAGAGCTTCCGCGAGGTCAAGCATTACCGCAGAAGAAAGCGCTGGCTGGCGTGAGCCGGGGCAAGGCAGTTCGCCGCGCCCACCATGAGGTTATTTTATGACGAACGATCATTTTGACGCCCTTGAAATCCGCTCTCCGGCCGAGCGCGAAGCCGCGCTGCTGGCGCGCCTGCCGCATCAGGTCGCCCATGCCAAGGCGAACACGGCGTATTTCGCCGCTGCCCTGCGCGATGTCGATCCGGCCAGCATCACTTCGCGCGCGGCGCTGGCGCAACTGCCGGTGCTGCGCAAGCATGAACTGATCGAATTGCAGAAACGGCAGCGGCCCCATGACCCATTTGGCGGCCTGGCGGCCTCCTCCTGGGGCCGGCTCGGGCGGGTGTTTTCCTCACCGGGGCCGATCTACGAACCCGAAGGCCGCAGCGCCGACTACTGGCGCACCGCGCGGGCGCTCTTTGCGGCCGGGATACGGCCCGGCGATCTGGTGCATAACAGTTTTTCGTATCACATGACGCCAGGCGGTTGGCTGCTCGAGGCGGGCGCGCAGGCGCTCGGCTGCACGGTGTTTCCGGGCGGGGTCGGGCAGACCGAGCAGCAGGCACAGGCGATGGCCGACCTGCAGCCCAATGCCTATGTCGGCACGCCGTCCTTCCTGCGCATCCTGTTGGAAAAAGCCGACGAACTTGGCCTGCAGATTCCTTCGCTGACCAAGGCGCTGGTCTCGGGCGAGGCCTTCCTGCCGCCGGTGCGCGAAGCCTTGCTGGCACGCGGCGTCAAGGGCTATCAGGCCTATGCCACCGCCGACCTCGGGCTGATCGCCTACGAAACACCCGCCCGTGAAGGCCTGGTCGTCGATGAAGAGATTATTCTTGAAATCGTTCGCCCAGGCACCGGAGAGCCTTTGCCTGATGGCGAAGTCGGCGAAGTCGTGGTCACCCTGCTCGGCGCCGACTACCCGCTGCTCCGCTTTGGCACCGGGGATCTGTCCGCCATCATGACTGGCGTCTCTCCGTGTGGCCGCACCAACCTGCGCATCAAGGGCTGGCTGGGCCGCGCCGATCAGACCACCAAGGTCAAGGGCATGTTTGTGCACCCCGAGCAGGTCGCGGCGGTGGTGAAGCGCCATCCGCAACTGTCACGGGCGCGGCTGGTGGTGACCAATCCCGACAGTACCGACGCCATGACGCTGCACTGTTGCATGAACACTGGAGCGGGCGATGCGGCCCTGGCCGCGGCAATTGCCGAGTCGCTGCGGGAACTGACCAAGCTGCGCGGTGCGGTGGCCTTTGTCTATAGCCTGCCCAACGACGGCAAGGTCATCAGCGACGAACGGAAATACGACTGACCCGGCTGGTGCCGCTCCCTTGCGGGGCACGCCGTAGCGCCAGTCTCCCACGGGGACTTCCTACGGGCGCCACGGGGATTCCCTTCGGTCACGCCGACCTTCACTGACAAACGCCGGAAGCGGTCACGCTTGTTGCCTTGGTAACTCCGGGGTTTCCTTGGACGCTTGAGTGCCTTGTCCGGCGATTTCATGTTCGCCCTCGTTTGTTTCTGTCTCAAGGCGCTCAAGCTCAAGGAGCTCGTTGCGTTTTCGTTCGATCAATTCGGCAATACGTTGTTGCGCATCGCCTTCGGCCGTTTCCGCTTCGCTTTCAAGCTTACGGATTGCGTTTTGTAGGTCGATCTTCAGCTTTTCTTGCTGTTCCGCCTGTTTGGCCTTATCGAACACAATCTCTTCGGGTGCGGCCGATTCGACTCTGGGCGCCGCGTTGAGCGAGGCCGGCAAGATCCGCGCATCGCCAGCCAAGGGTCTCTGGTTCATGAAGGTCGGCGAGACAATCTCTATACCGTCACCATGCAGAGCGTCAAGAATCGCCCGGTTCAGAGCGGATCGCGCCGTGAGCATGCTCTTGATTTCCGTCAGCAAGCCACTGACACGGTAAGTGATCGCGTGGTTGCCCAACTCGTCTATCAGCACGAACGGTTCGCTCAGACCGGCGTCTTGTGCGGCGGCAATCAGCAGGGCTTTAACCCGGGAATGGTGAACGTCATAGCCAAGCGACAAGGTGGCCGAGATAATCGTGCCGGATGAACGCACAACGGTAAGGGGATGCGAAATCATATAGATGTTCGACCAGTAGTGTCCGGTTAAAACGAACCCCATGAACTGGAAAGCCAGAACTGGAGCGGGATTTGAAGCAATGAAGGGTGGTGTCGATTTGAACGGCGGCGAGCGGTTCGGGCAGTCTTCCGGGTTTTATCTCGGAGACGACAAC
>VMSX01000014.1 GCA_013791905.1 Rhodocyclaceae bacterium
ACACTTTGCTACAGATCTTTTCGCTCACCCTGTTCGAGAAGATGCCCATCCAGCAAGCCTTTGCAGGCAGCGACTACATTTTTGAACAGCACAGCACCAGCAACCAACTGAATCTGTTCGCGTTTTAACCGGACACTACTGATGTTCGACAAATAAACCAGCTCGCGCTGCTCGGTTTGAATCTCGACTTCAAACAAGCCACGCTCGGCAACGCGGCCGAAGTGCTCGCCCACGCGAATAAAGTCCCCGGTGCGGAATGGCTTGGCCACTTGCAGCATGAGCCCTGCCATGAGGTTCGAAATTACCGTTGTAGAAGAAAACGCAACAACACCCGAAAGCAGCACACCAAGCAGGGCGATCACCTGATTGCGGGTGCTGTCACCGACAGGCAGGGAAATGGCAATGGCTACGGCCCCGGCCACGGTGAAGCCCAGCATGGCGAGTTGGCGGGGCAGTCTGCGTTCGTTGCCTAGTTCGGGATAGCGTCCCAGCAGGAGCCAATTGGCGACGAACAGAAAAACAAAAACACCCAGCGCTGTAGCGAGCAAGGGAATCAGTGAAACGGCCAGGTCAAATATATTTTCCATGAGAGCCCCGGAGGTCGATGATGAAGTCAATCAGGATCGCAATGCAATACTGGGCATTGTCACCGGGCGGCAGCCAGAAATACGCCGAGGATGGCGATGATGCCTACTACAACCGTCGTTGCTCCCAGCCACACAACGCGTAGCCGGTTGGCCTCGACGCGTTTGATGAGCTGCGTATTCTGCTCGGCCAGCGTCTTGATCAATTCGGAAGAGGCGAGCATTTGACTGTGCAAGTCAGCGGCGGCGGTTTCCACTGCCGCCAGGCGCGCCTGCAATGTGGCAATGACTTCGTTGTCCGACGGCGGTTGGACCTCGGTCTTCTCAAACGCAGCTGCTTGCCCGGCAGGTTTCCTGCCTACGGTGCTCCATAGTTTCTTGGCGCCGTCGGCAACCGCTGGGGCATTGCTGATGACCTCCTTCCAGGGAACGACTTTCAGTACCGCAAGCCAGGGAATTGCCATTGCAAACCTTTCCGGAAAAAATGGAGATATAGCGGGGCAGTGAAGATGAGGCCGCCCATAAAAATCAGGCGGGCGGAATTGCGAAAAACACCCGGATCAGAGCCAGTACACCGGATAGTGGCGCTTCGGGTTGCTCGAAAGATTGTTGATCAGCAGCGCCACCAGCAGCATCACCAGTGCTCCCAATGCCACCGGTGACAGCACGAAGCTGTATCCCAGCATATAACTGTTGGAGCTCCCGCTGACCGCAATCAGTGCCGTTGCGCCACCGGGCGGATGCAAGGTGCGGGTGGCATGCATGGCGACGATGGACAGCGCCACGGCCAGCGCACTGACCAGCGCGACCGGTTCGGGAATCAGCTTGTAAAGGGTGATACCGATCAGCGCGCTCAGCACATGCCCGCCGACCAGATTGCGCGGCTGCGAGAATTCTGCCTGCGGCGCGCCATACAGCAGCACCGCCGATGCGCCGAACGAACCGATCAGGAACAGGTGGTCGGTGATGTCGTTGCTGACGAATTTGCTCATCGTCGCCACCAGATAGATACCCACAAAGGCGCCGAGTCCGGACCAGGCAATCTTCGTCCACGGCTTGCGTGGCGGGCTGGCTGTCTTGTTGCCCATTCGCTTGAAGTAATAAAGCATCGCCGGATTATCGGCCAGAAATGTCGGGGAGTGGCAATCCCTTCGCTTAACTGACCAGTGCCAGCACCAATGGCGCGGTAAAGGCCGAGAGCAGTGTCGTCAGCACCAGGCCCGCCGCCACCGGCCCCTGCATGGTGCGGAACTGCTGGGACATCATATATACATTGATGCCCATCGCCAGCGCGGCCAGCAGCGTCACTACCTGCGTTTCCAGCGGCGGCAGACCGAGCGCCCGGGCGAGGAGCCAGACGACCAGCGGCTGGACGACCAGCTTGATGGCGGTGATCGCGAGGCTCTGGGCGATGCCGTCCCGGATACTGTAGGCCGCGAGGCTCATGCCGAGTGCAATGAGCGAAAGCGGCACGGCGGTCTGGCCGAGCATGGCGAGCGGCACATCGATGAAGGCGGGCAGCGCCAGGGCGGTGAAGCCCCAGGCCGTGCCGGCCATGATCGAGGCGACAATCGGATTGGTCATTACGCCCTTCAGGGTCTTGCCAAAGCCTCGCAGCGAAAACTCGCCGTAGCGTGCCCATTCGACCGAGAGCGTGACCAGCGTCCACAGGATCAGGGCGTTGAAAACGATGACCATCGAGACAGAGGCCAGCGAAGCGTCGCCCAGCGTGGTCTTGGCGATTGCCACACCCAGCATGACATTGTTTGAAAACACGCCGCCCAGCGCGAATACCGACTGGGCGACGCCGTCGAGATGGAACACGGTTGCGGCGACCACGCGCCCGATGATGAAAACAATCAGACAGCCGCCGAAGAAGGCGAGCAGCAGGCGGATGTCCACCGGCGGCATTTTTGAAACGTCGCTCATCATGCGGAACAGCATGGCCGGGATGGCGATCGCGTAGGCAAACCGCGACAGCGCCTCGGCAGCCGATTGGGGCCACTGGCCCGAGCGTGCCACGCCGTAACCGATCAGTACAAGCAGGAATAGCGGACTGGAGAGTGCGAAGTGGTGGAAAAAGCTGGACAAGACGGCACACTCGGCGGGGGACGGAGACAGCCAACGATTCTCCGGCATTTCGGCCGGAAAATCAGAAAAACCGTACCCAGTTCCCTGCGCCGCCCCTGCGCTGGCCGGAGGAACTCAGCGTTCGTTATTGGGGCGGATCAGCGCCCGCGCCCGCCGCCCGGACCCATGCCGCCACCGCCCGGGCCCATCCCACCGCCGCCGGGACCCATGCCACCACCCATAGCGGGCGGTTCGTCGGGCAGGGTAATACCCTGTGCCTTGGCCCTCACCTTCATGGCTTCATGGTGTTGCAGCCGAATCTGCTGCTGTTCCTCAAGGGTTTTTGCTGCACGCATTCTGGCGCGATATTCGTTGCGTTCCTGTTGCGTCATCATCTGGCTGCCGTAGACTTGTTCCTGTTGTTGCGTCTGGGCCTGTTGGGCGTTGGCTGTCAATGCGAATCCGGCAGACAGAAGCATGGCGGCAATCAATGTGGACACCACAAACGGCTGTTTCATATGCGTGAACTCCTTATCGAGTCGGGTTGGGGAATGGGCAATCGCAAGCACTGCAACCCGTTCAGTGGCTCGCGACACCTCCCTGAAAAGTCGATAAAACCAGCGGAAAACAGTCTCAGTATAGACAGCAGGGCGCTGAACACGAGCCCATGAAGGATGGGTTGTGCACTGGGGTGACTCTGATACGATGCGCCGATGACAACAAACGATTCTGCCACCGGCCAGGATGCCGGTCCGCTCACCGGTTTGCGCATTCTGGATCTGACCCGGCTGCTGCCGGGGCCGGTCTGCACGCTGCATCTGGCCGATCTGGGTGCCGAGGTGATCAAGATCGAGGATACCGGTGCCGGCGACTACTCGCGCAGCATGAGCCTTGGCGCCGCAGCAGGAGAGGACAGCTTTTTCTTCCGCAGCGTCAATCGAAATAAACGAGGCTTGCGGCTCGACCTCAAACAGGCAGCCGGCGTGGCGGTGTTTCTGCGCCTCGCGCGCGAAGCGGACGTGATCGTCGAGAGCTTTCGCCCCGGCGTGGTCGACCGGTTGGGCGTCGGCTATGCGGCCGTGCAGGCAATCAACCCGCGCATCGTCTACTGCGCCATCACTGGCTATGGCCAGGATGGCCCGTGGCGCGATCGCGCCGGCCACGACATCAACTACATCGCCACGGCCGGCGTGCTGGACCAGATCGGCACTGCCGGTGAGGCGCCAGCCATTCCCAACCTGCAGATCGGCGATCTGCTGGGGGGCGCGCTGACGGCGGCGATGGGCATTCTCGCCGCGGTGATCGGTGCTAAAACCACGGGCAAGGGTCGCTACGTCGATGTTTCCATGACTGACGCGAGCTTTGCGCATGCCTATACGCCGCTGCTCTCGGTGCTCGGGCGAGGGAAAACCATGCCGCGCGGCACCGATGACCTGACGGGCGGCCTGCCCGGCTATGGCCTCTATCGCACGCAGGACGGCCGTTACCTGGCGGTGGGCGCGCTGGAACCGAAATTCTGGGCGCTGTTCTGCGCCGCCATCGACCGGCCGGACCTCAAGCCATACGGCCTGGCGCGCGATGCGGATGGTGCGCGCACCCGTGCCGCACTTGAAACGCTGTTTGCCAGCCAGCCGCTCAGTCATTGGGCGGCACTATTCGACAGGGTAGATTGCGGCGTGACCCCCGTGCTTGAATTCGCCGAGGCGATGGAACATCCGCAACTCAAGGCGCGCGGTATGCTGCCCGAAGTTGACGGCCTGCGGCAATTCGCGCCGCCATTCAAGATGTCCGGGCTTGATTTCAAGGTGCGCCGCTCCGCGCCAAAAGTCGGCGCTGACGGGACGGCGATCTTGCGCGAGGCAGGCTATGCGCCCGATGAGATTGAGCAGTTCCAGAAGCAGGGCGTGATCTGAACCGTGGGTACCGCGCTGGCCCTGCTGCCCGACTTTGCTCTGATCCTGCTGGGCTACGCCCTGCGGCGCTGGATGGTGGCGCTGGGCGATCATTTCTGGACGGGTCTGGAAAAGCTGGTCTATTTTGTCCTGTTCCCGGCCTTGTTGTTCAACGCCATTACCAAGACGCCACTTTCCTTTGCTGCCATACCGCTGATCGGCGTTGGCGCGACGGCGATGCTGGGGGCAATGCTGCTGGCCCTGCTGGCGCGGCCGCTGTTTCCGCTGACGCCGATCTCCTTTGCTTCGCAGTTTCAGTGCGCCTTTCGCTTCAATACCTACATTGGCCTGGCGGTTGCCGCCAAGCTGCACGGGGCAGCGGGCATCGCGGCGATGGGTTTGCTGGCCGGCGGCATGGTGCCGCTGGCCAATTTTGCCGCAGTCTGGATGCTGGCGCGGCACGGCGAGGCGTCGGTGTGGCGGGAGCTGGCGAAAAATCCGCTGCTCCTGGCGACCGTGGCCGCCCTGGTGTGGAATTTGGCGGGATGGCAACTGCCCGTGCCGGCGGGGCAGTTTCTCGGCCGGCTCGCCGAAGCGGCGATTGCGCTGGGCTTGCTGGCCGTGGGTGCCGCGCTCAAACTGCGCGGTACGCTGGGGACGAACGGACGCGGGGCGGCCGGTTATTTTCTCGGGGTGAAATTGCTGGCCATGCCGCTCATCGCTCTGGCGGCAGCCCGCCATGTCGGTCTCACCGGCATTCATTTCGACATTGCGCTGGTCTTTGCCGCATTGCCGACAGCCTCTTCGGCCTACATTCTCGCCCAGCGCATGGGTGGCGATGGCACGCGGGTGGCCTGGCTGATTTCCGCCGGCACCCTGCTGGGCATGCTGACCTTACCGCTTTGGCTTGTTCTTCTGCGCTGAGTCTGCGCTTTTCGCGGGCGCTTGCGGCGCGGGTTCTTCTGCCGCTGGTGCAGCGGAATCCCCCGGGGCCGTGCCGCCGGGCCCCCCGGTCAGATTCCATGGCATCGGCCAGCTAGCCGGATTGAGGAAGGGGTTGGGTGCCGCCTTGCCTTCGCCGTCCTGCGCCGACTGGCTCATCTGCTGAAGGGCCAGGAGCGTGGTGCGCTGCATTTCGAGACCCTGAATGGTCATCTGCAGCAAGCCCAGATTCGATTTGAGCCAGCCTTCGACGGCCTTGAGGTCGGCGATACGTTTGCCCAATTCGTCCGTATCGACCGTTGGGGTTACCATGCCGGGCAGAGAAAAGCCCATGTTGCCCCACATGTTCTTGAGGAAATCCATTGGATCGTTTGGGGTTTCTTTGGTCATGATAAGGCCTCGACAGGAATATCAAATAACGCTTATGATAGCCTTATTCGAAAAGGGGGAAGGCAAGTGCGGATACTGGTGATTGAAGACCATACGCTGGTACGCGAAGGTTTGCTACTGGCATTGAAGGGTCTGGATGAAGGCGGGGTACCTGCCGAGATTCTGGGTGCCAGGGATGCGGACGATGCGACGCGGCTGCTCACGGCCAGCGATGATTTCGACCTGATCCTGCTTGACCTGATGTTGCCGGGGACTGGTGGCATGGCCTTCTTGGGCGTGATCCGCAAGCGCCATCCGCATATTCCGGTGGTGGTGCTGTCAGCACTGGATGATGGCGAAACCGTACTCAAGGCAATGCGCCAAGGGGCGGCGGGCTTCGTTTCCAAGGCCAGCCCGACCGATACGCTGCTGGAGGCGCTCCGCGAGGTACTGGCCGGTGAAACCTGGCTACCGCCGGAGTACCGCGAATTGAGCGGCAAGCGCCGTCGTGCCAAGACCGTGGCCGAGCGCTTCGGCCTGACCAAGAGTCAGGCGCGGGTGCTTGAATTGCTGGCCGAGGGCAAGACCAACCGCGAAATCGGTACCATGCTCGACGTCACCGAAGGCACGGTGAAAATCCACGTCTCGGCAATTTTCAAGGCACTCAATGTGAGCAATCGTTCACAGGCCCTGCTGGTGGCGCAAGGTAAAAAGTAACCCGCCGGGTCAGGCGGCTACCGCCAAGGCCCGCTGCATCGGCTGAGGTTGCGCCGCCGCCATGGGGCGGCCGCCGAGACCGGGTAGCGGTTCGTCATCCTCCAGCGGCAGCTGCAGCAGTTCAATTACCTGATGGGCCATCGCGCGGCAGGCATTGGCCAGCGGCGTGGGCAATCCCGCCGGCAAGGTTTTTTGCAGCAGGAATTTGCTGGCCGACAGGCTGAAGACCGGGTCGAGAATGCGATCACGGTAGGGTGCCAGCAACTCCACCACGGCTCTTTCGGCGGCCTCGCGCTGCCAGACGTTGGTCGGCCATTGCATGGGGATGGCGTAAGCGCGCGGGAACATTTGAAGATCGCGGATGACCGTGCGGATGTCTTCGTGCGAATCCCGGAACGGTAGCAATACGAGGTCGGCCATGCCATACAGCCGCCGGTCCATCTCGGTACGGTTGCCGCCACCGTCGATTATGCCCAGCCATGACTTGAGTCCGCGCACCTTGTCGACCACCTTGTTCAATGCTTCGCGCGAACGGGCGTCGGCGATGAGATAGCGCCGCTCGGTGGGATCGAGCGGTTCGCGATGGGTGTCCGTCAGGACACATACCGAGCGCTGCCCAAGCAGGCCCATGCCCTGGCAAAGCATATGCGACAGGGTAGTTTTACCCGTGCCGCCCTTGTTGCCGATTACGCAGATGATGTCCGCCATATTGCCTCCTGCGCACGCCAAGCCGTGTGCGCTTCGAAGTGCATTATTGGCGATAAGGGGGGGATCAGATGGCTGGAAATGCAGCGGAATCGCCAGCTTTATCGAATTGGTAGAGGTAAAGCTTGGTCGCGCGGCGGTCAGCCACCTCGATCACTCTGGCTGGCTCGATGTCTGGCACAGCAAAGCTGTTGCTGACTAGCGTGGCACCCGGAGCCATTTCGGTGCGGGCCTTTTGCCACAAGCGGGGCATCGGTGCAGGGGAAAGAAAAGCATAGACGAGGCCATAGTCGCCCAGCGGTTCCTGCCAGAAGTCGCCGCGCCGCACCGTCACGTTGGCCAGGTTGCGGGTGCGCAAGCGTGCCAGCAGCCAGGGCAGGGGGGCGTGTTCGATGCCGATAAAGCGGCAATCGGGGCGGGATTTGGCCAATTGTCGCAGCAGGCCGCCATCGCCGCAGCCGAGGTCGATCATCTTGATGGGCGCTGCTGGCAGCAGTGTCGCCAGTGCTGTTGCCGTACGGCGGTTGCTCAGATACAGCGGCACCTGGCTCTGGTCGGTGCGCCAGAAGACCAGCAGGGTCAGGACAAAGGCGGCGAGAAACCAGCCGGGGGCGATGCCGAAGCCTTGCACCCCGACCACCAGCGGTACAAAACCGAGGTGGATCAGCAGCCACCAGCGCGGCGCGCGCTGCCAATGCGCAATCAGGGTGGCGGCAACGCCCTGCAGGAACGCCGGGACGAGCGGGTATTGCCAGAAAGCCAGTTGCGTCAGTTGGGTCAGCGCAAAGGCCAGTATCAGCACAAACACCACGCCGCCGCCCTGCGCCAGCAGGGCGGCGCGCAAGGGGGAAGTGGGTTCAGGCGCTGAGGCAGGCACGCAGGCTTTCCCGCCGAGGTTGTGCGCGCTGGATGTTTTTTGCCTTGACCGGCCCGAAGCCACGGATTTCTTCCGGCCAGTTGGCCAGTGCACTGGCGGCAGGCAGTGTGTTGGCGTCGAGGCGTTCGAGTATCAGCCTGATGTCGTCTTCGTAGTCGGCGATCAGTTGCCGTTCCTGGCGGCGCTCGGCGCTGCGGCCGAACAGATCCCAGCGGGTGCCGCGCCAGCGCCGCGCGCGGGCCAGCCATTTGAACGCGGTCATCATCCAGGGGCCGAAGGATAGTTTGGCGATGTGGCCAGTGCTCGGGTCCGGCCTGGCCAACAGCGGAGGGGCGAGGTGAAACCTCAGGCGGTAATCGCCCTCGAATTGTTCGGCGACCCGCGCCAGGAAATCGGTCTCGGCATAAAGCCGCGCCACCTCGTATTCGTCCTTGATGGCGAGCAACTTGAAGTAATTGCGGGCCACCGTTTCGGCCAGCGCCGTATCACCACCGCCGACTTTCGCTGTTGCGCTGCCGACCCGCTCGACCAGCGCCCGGTAGTGCGTGGCGAGAGCGGCATCCTGATATTCGGTCAGACGGCGGGCGCGGTCGTCGACCAGATCGGCAAAAGTCGGCGCTGGCGGGACGGCGTGCGGGGCGGTGAAGTCCCGGATACAAGCCGGATCGTGCGCGATGTGGCGTCCCCATAGGAAGGCACGCAGGTTCATCTCGACGGCGGTGCCGTTGAGTTCGATGGCGCGCGTCAGCGCCGCCTCGCTCACCGGCAGCAGCCCGCGCTGCCAGGCAAAGCCGAGCAGCAGCAGGTTGGCATAGACCGTGTGACCCAGCAGGCGCATGGCGAGTGTGGCGGCATCAAGATAATCGAGCCGTTCCGGGCCGATGGCCGCCGCGAGGGTTGCTTCGATGTGTGCCTGGGGAAACTGCCAGTCGGGATTGGTGGTGAATGCCGCCGTCGGCGTTGCCGCGCTGTTGATGACCGCGCGGGTGCGCCCGGTCTGCATCTTGGCCAGTGCCTCTGGGCCGGCACTGACGATGGCGTCGCCACCGATGACGGCGTCGGCGGCGCCGGTGGTAATGCGCACGGCATGGAGTGCCTGCGGGTCGGTGCAGATGCGCACGTGCGAGAACACCGCGCCGCCCTTCTGCGCCAGCCCCGCCATGTCGAGCACGGTGGCGCCCTTGCCGTCGATGTGTGCGGCCATGCCAAGCAGCGCGCCCAGCGTCACCACGCCCGTGCCGCCGACGCCGGTGACGAGGATGCCGTAGGGTGCGGACGTGTCTGGCAAAGTCGGCGCTGGTGGGACGGCGTTGCCGGGCATTGCAGCCAGCGCGCCGCCGGAACGCAGCTTGCCGCCTGCGACCGTGACGAAGCTCGGACAGAATCCGTTCACGCAGGAATAATCCTTGTTGCAGGCGGACTGGTCGATGGCGCGCTTTCTGCCCAATGGCGTTTCGACCGGCACTACCGCAAGGCAATTCGACTGCACGCCGCAATCGCCGCAGCCTTCGCAGACATGCTCATTGATGAAGGCGCGCAGTGGCGGGTCGGGCAGCTTGCCGCGCTTGCGCCGCCGCCGCTTCTCCGCCGCGCAGACCTGGTCGTAGATGATTGCCGAGACGCCGGGGCAGGCGCGGCATTCGCGCTGTACCGTATCCAGTTCGGCGCGTGGCCGCACCGGAATGCCGTGGGGCAGGTCGCTGTTATGCCATGCGCGTTCAGCGCTATCGTCAATCACGACGACAATCTGCTGCACGCCCTCCGCCCTGAGTTGATGGGCGATCTGCGGCACGGTCAGCGTGCCATCCACCGGCTGGCCGCCCGTCATGGCGACCGCGTCGTTGTAGAGAATCTTGTAGGTGATATTCACGCCCGCCGCGACTGCGGCGCGGATGGCGAGCACCCCGGAGTGGAAATAGGTGCCGTCGCCGAGGTTGACGAAGACATGCGGTGTCGTCGTGAACGGCGCCTGACCGATCCAGGCGGCGCCTTCGCCGCCCATGTGTGAAAAGGTCTCCGTGTTGCGGTCCATCCAGGTGACCATGAAATGGCAGCCGATGCCGGCCAGCGCGCGGGAGCCCTCTGGCACGCGCGTCGAGGTGTTGTGCGGGCAGCCCGGGCAGAACCAGGGCAAGCGGGACATCGGCTTGGTCGCCGCACAGCTGTGTTCCCTTGCCTCGATCAGTTTCAGCCGAGCGCTGATCGATGGTGAGGTATGGAAACGACCGAGGCGTGCCGCGATGACCTTGGCAATCAGTGCCGGCGTGAGTTCACCCGCCGCTGGCAGCAGCCATGCGCCATGCGCAAAGGTGCCACTGCCCTGCGGCAGCAAGGCCCATTCGCCGGTTTCGTCGAACTTGCCGACAACGCGCGGGCGGACATCGTCACGCCAGTTGTAAAGCGCTTCCTTGAGCTGGTATTCGATCAGCTGTCGCTTTTCCTCGACCACCAGTATCTCTTCGAGCCCCTCGGCAAACTTGCGTACGCCGTCGGCTTCAAGCGGCCAGACCATGCCGACCTTGTAGAGGCGGATGCCGATGGCGGCCGCGAGTTGCTCGTCGATCCCGAGGTCGTCGAGGGCCTGGCGCACGTCGAGATAGCTCTTGCCGGCAGAGATGATGCCGAGGCGGGGATGTGGCGAGTCGATGACGATGCGATTGAGGCGGTTGGCGCGGCAGTAGGCCAGCGCGGCATAGAGCTTGTGGTTGAGCAGGCGCGCTTCCTGGTCCAGGCGGTCGTCCGGCCAGCGGATGTTGAGGCCGTCGGCGGGAAGTTCATAATCGTCCGGAATGACAATGCGCGGACGTTCCGGCGACAGGTCGACCGTGGCGGAAGACTCGACGGTATCCGCCAGGGCCTTGAAACCCACCCAGCAGCCGGCGTAACGGCTCAAGGCCCAGGCGTGCAGGCCAAGGTCGAGATATTCCTGTACGCCGGACGGCGCGAGCACCGGCATCATGGCCGCCTTGAAGGCGTGTTCGGACTGGTGCGCGACGGTGGACGAGCGCGCCGCGTGGTCGTCGCCGGCTACCGCGATGACGCCGCCGAATCCTGCGGTGCCGGCGGAGTTGGCATGTTTGAAGACGTCACCGCAGCGGTCGACGCCCGGTCCCTTGCCGTACCAGAGGCCGAAGACACCGTCATATTGCGCGCCGGGGGATAGATTGACCTGCTGCGTGCCCCAGATAGCCGTGGCGGCGAGATCTTCGTTGACGCCCGGGCGGAACACGACGTGATGGCGGGCCAGATGCTGGTTCGCCTGCCACAGTGAATAATCGAGGCCGCCCAGTGGCGAGCCGCGATAGCCGGAGATGTACCCCGCCGTGTTCAGGCCCGCAGCGAGATCGCGCCGTCGTTGCAGCATCGGCAGCAAGGTGAGCGCCTGTACGCCGGTCAGAAAGATCCGGCCGGACTCGCAGGTGTATTTATCTTCGAGAGAGACCGAAAGCATGGGGCGCCCCTGATTTTCTGCCATTTGAACGCGGTCTGGCAGGCGGTAGTCAATCGGGCAGTATCTTGCCCGGATTCATCAGGTTGTGCGGATCGAGCGCCTGCTTGATGGCGCGCATCGCCGTGAGCGCCTCCGCACCATGCTCCAGGACCATGTACTTGCGCTTGCCCAAGCCGATGCCGTGTTCGCCCGTGCAGGTGCCGTCCATGGCGATGGCGCGTTCCGCCAGGCGCTGGGCGAACCCCTGTGCCTGGCCGAGGGCGGCGGTATCTTCGGGATTGACCAGCAGCAACATATGAAAATTGCCATCGCCAACATGGCCGAGCAACGGGGCGGTCAGCCCGGTTTGCGCCAGATCGTCGAGCGAGGCGGCAATGCATTCCGCCAGCCGCGAGATTGGCACGCAGACGTCGGTGGTGAGCGAGCGGGCGCCCGGCTGGAGACCGAGGCAGGCATAGTAGGCATCGTGCCGGGCTTGCCACAGACGCGAACGTTCCTCGGGGCGGTCGGCCCATGAGAAATCCATGCCGCCGTGCTCGGTGGCAATATCCTGTACTACCTGCGTCTGCTCCGCGACGCCGGCGGGCGAACCGTGCAACTCGAAAAACAATGTCGGCGCCTCGCGCAGCGTGGTCTTGCTGTAGCGGTTGATGGCCGTGACGGACAAGGTGTCGAGCAGTTCGATGCGGGCGACGGGAATGCCCAACTGGATGGTCTGAATCACCGCATCGACAGCGGCGGCAATCGTCGGAAATGCGCATACGGCGCAGGTGATCGCCTCGGGCAGCGGGTGCAGGCGCACCGTTAGTTCAGTGATGATGCCGAGCGTGCCTTCCGCGCCGACAAACAGGCGGGTAAGATCGTAGCCGGCCGCCGATTTCTTGGCGCGGGTGCCGGTTTTGATGACACGGCCATCGGCCAGCACCACGGTCATGGCCAACACGCTTTCGCGCATGGTGCCGTAACGCACCGCATTGGTGCCGGAGGCGCGTGTGGCAGCCATCCCGCCAATGCTGGCGTCGGCGCCCGGATCGATGGGGAAGAATAAACCGCTGCCATGCAGTGCGGCATTCAGCGCTTTGCGCGTCACCCCAGGCTGAACACTCGCATCAAGGTCTTCGGGGCGTACCGCCAACACCTTGTTCATGCCAGACAAATCGATGCAGATGCCGCCGTTGACAGCATGCAAATGACCTTCCAGTGAGGTGCCAGTACCATAGGCAATCACCGGCACGCGATGGGTATGACACAGGGCAACCGCCGCACTAACTTCTTCAGTCGATAAGGCAAACACCACCCCATCTGGTGGGGCGGGGGGGAGCGAGGATTCATCTGTCCCGTGGTGCTCGCATATGCCGGGGCTGATCGAGAAGCGGTCGTTGAAGCGCGCGGCAAGTGCCGCAACCAATTCCGGGGAGAGGCGGGAGATCGCATTCATAAAAGTATTCTACGCCGGGGCGAATGGATGGCATCCGGCGCGACAGCCGGCCAGTCGGTGAAATATGGCCAGATTCGAGTGTGCCGCATCCTGTATCAGCGTATAGTGCGCGTTCGCAATGCTTTGATTATTCTGATCTATAAAGCGCGAGATGCAGCCGGCTAACGTGCCATATTAGGGTTGAATTGCTGCCGAGGGAACCCGCATGCAATGTCTGACATCTTCTCGCCAGTGAACTTTTTTGGGTGCCGCAACGAAAATGTTGGGTGACATTGACAACAGAGGCAGATTTCGTTCATAATTCTCGGTTGTTTCGCTGGAGGGGTTCCCGAGCGGTCAAAGGGATCAGACTGTAAATCTGACGGCTCAGCCTTCGAAGGTTCGAATCCTTCCCCCTCCACCAGAGAATATCCGCAGTACCGGTCCGCTTGTTGACGGGCCGTTGGTTTGGGTGTGGTTGGATCAAAGCGGGTGTAGCTCAGCTGGTAGAGCACTTGCCTTCCAAGCAAGATGTCACGAGTTCGAACCTCGTCGCCCGCTCCAGGTTGTGTGATATTTATTTGCATTCGTAGCACCGTAACTTATTTTTTACTGTTCTGTTTTCGAGCCCATGTAGCTCAGTGGTAGAGCACTCCCTTGGTAAGGGAGAGGTCGGCAGTTCAATCCTGCCCATGGGCACCATTTTTATTTCTCGGACCAGACTTGTTGGGGTAATCGATCATGGCAAAAGGCAAATTTGAGCGCAAGAAGCCGCATGTGAATGTGGGGACGATTGGGCACGTGGATCATGGCAAGACGACGTTGACGGCGGCGATCACGACGATATTGGCGGCGAAATTTGGTGGTGAGGCGAAAGCCTAC
>VMSX01000012.1 GCA_013791905.1 Rhodocyclaceae bacterium
GGCAACGAATTCGTCGCGCTTGCCGGTCGGCACGTAGGTCTTGGACGCCGCCAGCAGATCCTGCTGGCTCAATCCACGCCGCTTCATCACGTCTTGCAGCGACTCCTGCGACCAGGCTGCGCCAGCTGCCGTGAGTCCAATCCCCGCCGCCAGCAACAGCGCAGTGGTCCGCTGGGTGAGTTTCTTCATAATTTTGCTCCCATAAGATTGAAGGGCTGCCGTGCCGCTCCTGCATCGCGGCTTGTGACTTATCGCCACACGCGACAATTCGTCGCAGCGCCCCCGATGTTAGTCGACTTGGGGCGGCAATGTAATGTGCCAAAAGCTGATTCCTCGGGTAGGATTATTCCTATTCGGCGCCTCCCGGCGATAGGTCGTGCCGGATTGCGTAACGCACCAGTTCAGCCACGCTGCCACAGCTCATCTTTTCCATGACATGGGTCTTGTGCGTGCTGACCGTTTTTACGCTCAGGTTGAGCTTTTTGGCAATTTCCGTCACGCTTTCGCCAGCGGCAATCAGTTGAAATATCTGGTATTCGCGGTCGGACAGGCGGGTATGCGGCAAAGCATCCTGCGGATTGCCGCGCAGCATGCCGACAGCGAGCTTTTCCGCCACGGCGGCAGTGATGTACATACCGCCAGCGGCCACCTTGCGCAGTGCCGGCTCCAGTTGTTCCTCGGCGTTGTCCTTGCACAGATAGCCCGCAGCGCCAGCCTTGAGCGCTCTGACAGCGTAAACATCCTCCTTGTGCATGCTGAGAATCAGGAGCGGCAATTTTGGCGCGAGTTGCTTCAATTGCTTGATGAGCTCGATACCGCTCTTGCCGGGCATGCTCATGTCGAGCACCATGACATCCCAGTGCCCGGTCCGCACTTTGTCAAGCGCCTCCGCGCCGTTGCTCGCTTCGTCGGCGACGACGATGTCCGGGTATTCGGATAGCAAGTGCTTGAGGCCGGCGCGCAAGATGGCGTGATCGTCAGCGATGAGAATTCTGATCATGTTGGCATTGTCTCCCGATAGGGCAGCCAGGCGCTGATGTGCGTACCCTCGCCTGGCGGGCTGTCGATCTCCAAACTGCCGCCAAGCATCGTGATCCGTTCGCGCATGCCCAGCAGCCCGAAGGTCTTCTTGTTGCTATCGATGGCAAAGCCGTGTCCGTTATCCCATACGTTCAGCCGGATGCCCGCGTTGGTTTCATCGATCTGCACCGACACTTCGCTGGCCTCGGCGTGACGCGCGACATTGGTCAAGGCTTCCTGGACGATGCGAAAGACCGCCGTGGCGAGGCTGCTTTCCAGATCGAACTCCTCGCGGTTCATGCTCACGTGGCAGGGCGTGCCGGTGCGCTGCGAAAACTGTGCCGCGTGATGTTCGATGGCGGCGGCCAGACCGAGGCTGTCGAGCATCGCCGGCCGCAGATCCTCTGAAATGCGGCGCAACGCCACGATGCTTTGCTCGACGACGCCGAGCGCAGAGGCAACGTGATCTGCTGCCGGGGCGCCGAGAGCACCGCACTTGCCACGCAGCCAGCCGAGGTCGAAACGCAGTGCGGTCAACGCCTGACCGAGTTCGTCGTGCAATTCACGGGCGATCCGGGTGCGCTCCTCCTCGCGGACCGTCTGCAGAAAGGCGGCAAGTTCCCTGAGCCTGGCCTCGGATTCCGCCAGCCGCTGCTGCTGCTGCCGCAGCGCTTCTTCGCTATGCTTGCGCTCGGTAATATCGGAAAAAATCGAGATGTAACGGACCGTCGCGCCATCCGGGCCACGCAAGGCCTGAATCGAAATCTCCTCGGGAAATATCTCTCCGTTCTTGCGCTGATTCCAGACTTCGCCACGCCAGTGGCCGTGCTCGGTCAGTCCCTTCCAGAGGCGGCGATAAAAGTCGTCATCATGGCGCCCCGATTTGAGGATGCGCGGGTTCTTGCCGATCACCTCTTCCGCCGCGTATCCATAGATGCGGCAGAAGGCAGCGTTGACCCAGAGAATGTCACCCTGCGCGTTGGTAATGACGGCACCTTCCGCCATCGCAGAAAAGGCCGCCGCGTGTTCGCGGCGTTGCTGATCCTGCCGCAAGTGTTCCACTGCACGTCGGCGCAGGAGCGACCAGTAGGCATAGAGCGTGGTCAGGCCGGCAAACCAGATCCCGAAGTGCCAATACTGAATGGTGCGCCAGGTTGGCTCCTGCGCTGACCAGTAGGTGTTCAGATCAACGGAAACCGCCGCCGCGCCGCGCAACCCCCCCACCGGCACGAGAGTTTCACGGTGGCATTCAAGACACTCTTCCTCCATGCGCATCGGGATCATCACGCGCATCAGGCCGTGCCCGCCTTTGCGGGGCATGGCCTCGGCGACCATCTCGGAGCCGGCCTCCAGAGTTCTCAGCGCCTGGGTCTCCCACTCGTCTGGCGCATTATCGCGGTTGCGTAGTTGCAGCGAAGTGAGCCGTTCCTTGCTGCCGTATTCCCGGTTGCTGACCTCCTGAATACCGAGCAGGATATGGATCGGAGTCAATGCAATCATTTTGAAGGCCTCGCCCGTGACGGTCTCCGCCTGCAAGCGCATCTGATCACTCAAGGCATCAACGTTGGGCGCCTTGTCTTCGTCAATGAATACCCCGCCCACCTGGGAAGCCCATTTGCGAATCGCCATGTCTTTCTTGAGGTTGGCGATGGCGTCGATCCTGGCCAGTTGTTGCGCGGTACTACTCAATTGATCTCGTTGCGTCCAGAGCGAGAACAGGACTAGCGCGGACCATAGCAGCGCGACGAGCAACATGGCCGCCGGTGCGGCAACCTGCACCAGCGGATTCTCGCGGACGGCGTCCATATTCCCCGGGGGCTTTGCGCGCATGAGCATCGATGTCTACCGTGATGATTTGTGATGGCGAAGCACAGCTATTTTGACATCAAAAAAAGGGGGAGCGGTTTCCCGCTCCCCCTTTCATCCAAAGCTGCAGAATGTAACTACTTCACTTTTTTAGCGCCATTCTGTTCCAGATAGGTTTTGGCGCGCAGGCCGAGGTCGGCGGTCTTGACCTGGTATTGCCAGATTTGCTCGGCCCACAGGTTGGCATTTTCCCAATCCTTCTTGGCGGCGAACGCCTCA
>VMSX01000003.1 GCA_013791905.1 Rhodocyclaceae bacterium
GAGATGGTAATGCCGGGCGACAACGTGCAAATGACGGTGAAGCTGATTGCGCCGATCGCGATGGAAGATGGCCTGCGCTTCGCCATCCGCGAAGGCGGTCGCACCGTCGGCGCCGGCGTCGTGGCAAAAATCATCGAGTAAACTTCCGTTTTTGGCATGCGGGGCGATGCCTTTCGGGGCATCGCCCTTTGTAGTCTCTAGCTGCAGGGGTATAGCTCAATTGGCAGAGCGACGGTCTCCAAAACCGTAGGTTGGGGGTTCGATTCCCTCTGCCCCTGCCACCGTTTGAAGCAAGCATTGATGGAAACAGGCAAATACTGATATGGCCGATAAATTGAAGTTCGTGCTAGCGCTGCTGCTGGTGGCGGCGGGTATCGCGGGCTTTTACTTCCTTGCCGAGCAGGCACTGGTGTTGCGCGTACTGGCCGTTCTGCTGGGGCTGGTGGCGGGCGGGGTCGTGGCCTGGTTCACCCAGCCGGGACAGCGTTTTGTTGTGCTGGCGAGCGAGTCGGTGGTGGAGGCCAAGAAAGTTGTCTGGCCGTCCCGCAAGGAAACCCTACAAACCACGGGGATTGTTTTTGCTTTTGTGCTGGTGATGGCAATCATTCTGTGGATTACTGACAAAGGGCTTGAGTGGGTGCTTTACGACCTGGTACTGGGCTGGAGAAAATAATGGCAAAACGCTGGTACGTGGTGCACGCCTATTCGGGTTTTGAAAAATCGGTGATGCGTGCCATGGTGGAGCGCATCGCGCGCGCCGGCATGCAGGATAGCTTCGGGCAGATTCTGGTGCCGGTCGAAGAGGTCGTCGAGATGAAGAGCGGCCAGAAGAGCATTTCTGAGCGCAAGTTTTTCCCAGGCTATGTGCTGGTGGAAATGGAGATGAACGACGACTCCTGGCACCTCGTCAAGAGCACCCCAAAGGTTACGGGTTTTGTCGGCGGCACCGCTACCAAGCCGACGCCGATCTCTGAAAAAGAGGTCGAAAAAATCATGCAGCAGATGCAGGAAGGTGTTGAAAAGCCGCGTCCCAAGGTGTTGTTCGAAACGGGAGAGCTGGTGCGCATCAAGGATGGTCCATTTACCGACTTCAACGGCAACGTTGAAGAGGTGAACTACGAAAAGAGCCGTCTGCGGGTTTCGGTGACAATTTTTGGTCGTGCGACCCCGGTGGAGCTGGAGTTTGCCCAGGTCGAAAAAGCCTGAGCGGCGTTGATTTTGCGCGGCCACGGCGCATGCAGGGGAAGGCGTGGCAAGAGGAGCATGAGTAGGGCTGTTGAAATGGTCTGAAAGTGCGATACCACTCAATTTAGGAGTTATTTGGCATGGCAAAGAAAATCATCGGCTACATAAAGCTGCAAGTGCCGGCGGGCAAGGCGAACCCCTCGCCCCCGATCGGCCCAGCGCTTGGCCAGCGCGGTCTGAATATCATGGAATTCTGCAAGTCCTTCAACGCCCAGACTCAGGGGCTGGAGCCGGGCTTGCCGATTCCCTGCGTGATCACTGCTTTCGCGGACAAGAGCTTCACCTTCATCATGAAGACGCCGCCAGCAACGATACTGATCAAGAAGGCGGCAGGCATCCAGAAGGGTTCGCCGAAGCCCCATACCGACAAGGTTGGCAAGATCACCCGTGCGCAAGCCGAGGAAATTGCTAAAACCAAGATGAAGGATCTGACTGCCGCCGACATGGACGCGGCAGTCCGTACCATCGCTGGCAGTGCCCGTAGCATGGGCATTACCGTGGAGGGAATCTGACATGGCCAAGCATTCCAAGCGAGTTGTCGCGGCACTTGCCAAGGTTGACCGCAACAAAAATTATCCTTTGAGTGACGCATTAACTTTGGTTAAGGAAAATGCGACCGCCAAATTTGACGAATCCGTGGACGTGGCGGTGAATCTGGGCATCGATGCACGCAAATCCGATCAGCTCGTGCGCGGTTCGGTTGTCCTGCCTGCGGGCACGGGCAAGGCAGTGCGCGTTGCCGTATTTGCCCAGGGCGCCAAGGCCGAAGAAGCCAAGGCCGCTGGTGCCGACATCGTTGGTTTCGACGATTTGGCCGCAACGGTCAAGGGTGGAACGATTGATTTCGATGTCTGTATCGCTACGCCGGATGCCATGAAAGTGGTCGGCCAGTTGGGCCAGATTCTCGGCCCGCGCGGCTTGATGCCGAACCCGAAGGTCGGCACCGTCAGCATGGATGTCACCACCGCGGTGAAAAATGCCAAAGCCGGCCAGGTGCAGTATCGCACCGACAAGGCGGGTATTGTCATGTGCACCATCGGCCGCGCTTCATTCTCGGTTGATCAGTTGCAGCAAAACCTGTCGGCGCTGATTGGCGCTCTCAACAAGGCCAAACCGGCTGCGGCGAAGGGTCAGTATCTGAAGAAAGTATCGTTGTCCTCAACCATGGGTGCCGGGGTCCGCGTTGACCACGCCAGCCTGGTTGTCGCCGCGCAGGTTTAAAGAACTTTGGGCCGCTGCTCTGCCGGTATGGAGAGCAGCGGGTTATCAAAGACCGCAGGTGTTCGCAAGAACTTAAGGGTCGGCAACGGAGCAGTGTTGCGGCAGCCTGCGCAGATGGCGTCACCCGAACACAGGAGTTATCCGATTCCTGAATGAAGGTCGCCGTATCGCCAGCACCGACTTTTCGGTGTTGGAGTTTGACTAGGAGTTGACCGTGGGTCTCAATCTTGACAACAAGAAGGCGGTAGTTGCTGAAGTGGCCGCAGAAATTGCGAACGCTCAGTCGATTATCGTCGCCGAGTACCGTGGTCTCGAAGTGGGTGATATCACTGTTCTGCGCGCTAACGCGCGCAAGGCAGGTGTGTATCTGCGTGTACTAAAAAATACCCTTGTGCGCCGCGCCGTCGCTGGCACGTCGTTTGAAGGTCTTGCCGACAAAATGGTTGGTCCGCTGATCTATGGAATTTCCAAAGATCCAGTGGCTGCCGCCAAGGTGTTGCATGACTTCGGCAAGGGTAATCAAAAGCTTGCCATCAAGGCAGGCGCCATGCCCAATTACGTCATGGACGTAAATGGTGTCAAGGCGCTGGCTTCGATGCCAAGCCGCGAAGAGCTGCTGTCCAAGCTGCTCGGTACCATGCAGGCACCGATCACCCAATTCGTTCGTACGCTCAACGAAGTCCCGACCAAGTTTGTGCGGGGCCTTGCTGCAGTGCGCGACGCCAAAGAGACTGCGTAATCGTTTTTCACTGATCCAAATTTCATTCAGGAGTTGTAATCATGGCTGTTAGTAAAACTGAAATTCTCGATGCCATCGCTGGCATGACCGTTCTCGACCTTTCCGAGCTGATCAAGGAAATGGAAGAGAAGTTTGGCGTTTCCGCTGCTGCCGCTGCTGTTGCCGTGGCCGCACCCGCTGCCGCTGCTGCTGCCGTGGAAGAGCAGACCGAATTCACCGTCATGCTGCTGGCTGCCGGAGAGAAGAAGGTTGAAGTCATCAAGGTCGTCCGTGCCGCCACTGCCCTGGGCCTCAAAGAAGCCAAAGATCTGGTTGACGGTGCTCCCAAAGCCGTCAAGGAAGCCATTTCGAAGGCCGATGCCGAAGCGCTCAAGAAGCAGTTGGAAGACGCCGGCGCCAAGGTCGAAGTCAAGTAAGTTTGTTTGTAAGCTGGGCTGGCAGCCTGAATTCGGGCCGCCAGCCCTTCTGCATTGGTTTTTTCTGAACTTAAATTATGAGCGGTTCAGGTTTTAGTGATCAACCATTCCACCGATATGCCGCATGCAAAACGCGGATGGTTAATCCCTGAATCCTGACTGTCGGAGCGAACATGGCCTACTCGTATACCGAGAAAAAGCGCATCCGCAAGAGTTTTGCAAAGCGGGCAAATGTGCTGGACGTCCCTTTCTTGCTGGCAACCCAGCTTGAGTCCTATACACAGTTTCTACAAGTCAATATCCCACCGGCAAGGCGCAAAGTACAAGGGTTGGAAGCGGCATTTGCTTCGATCTTTCCGATCGTCGCTCACTCCGGTGTTGCCCGGCTTGAGTTCGTCGAGTATCGACTGGGTGAGCCGGCATTCGATGTGAAGGAGTGCCAGCAACGCGGCCTGACTTTCGCCTCGCCGCTACGCGCCAAGGTGCGACTGGTAATCCTCGATCGCGAGAGCAACAACCAAAAGATCAAGGAAGTCAAAGAACAGGAGGTCTATATGGGCGAAATACCGCTCATGACGACAACCGGTTCTTTTGTCATCAATGGCACCGAACGCGTGATCGTGTCGCAGTTGCATCGTTCCCCCGGCGTGTTCTTTGAGCACGACAAAGGCAAGACCCACAGCTCTGGCAAATTGCTGTTTTCCGCGCGAATTATTCCTTACCGTGGTTCGTGGCTCGATTTCGAGTTCGACCCGAAAGATTTGTTGTATTTCCGTATCGACCGCCGGCGCAAGTTGCCAGCCACGATTCTGCTCAAGGCCATCGGCATGACGGTGGAGCAGATCCTCGCCACCTTCTTTGAAACCGACGCTTTTCATCTGCTCAAGAAGGGCATCCAGTTCGAGGTGGTACCGGAGCGTCTGCGGGGTGAGGTTGCCAGATTCGATATTCACGACAAGGCTGGCAAGGTGATTGTCGCCAAGGACAAACGCATTACCGGCAAGCATATTCGCGAACTGGCGGAAGCTGGAATCAAGAAAATCGCCGTTCCCGATGACTTTCTGATTGGTCGTGTGGTTGCCGAGAATATCGTCGATAAAGAGACGGGCGAGATTCTCGCCAACGCCAACGATGAGATTACCGACAGTCTGCTTGCCAAGTTGTCGGAGTCCGGTGTTAGTGACCTGAAAACGCTTTACATCAATGATCTGGATCGCGGCGGATATATCTCTGCGACCCTGCGCGCCGACGAGGCCGCCAATCATTGGGCGGCTCGCGTCGCCATTTATCGCATGATGCGTCCCGGTGAACCGCCGACCGAAGACGCAGTGGAATCATTGTTCCATGGCCTGTTCTACGCCGAAGAGCGCTATGACCTTTCCGCGGTCGGCCGCATGAAATTCAACCGTCGCGTCGGCCGCGCGGAGCTTGTCGGACCGGGCGTTTTGTCCAATGAAGACATTGTCAATGTCGTACGCATTCTCGTCGAATTGCGCAATGGTCGCGGTGAGGTGGATGACATTGATCACCTCGGCAACCGACGCGTACGCTCGGTTGGCGAACTGGCGGAAAACCAGTTCCGTGCCGGACTGGTGCGTGTCGAACGTGCCGTCAAGGAGCGTCTGAATCAGGCTGAATCAGATAATCTGATGCCGCATGACCTGATTAACGCCAAGCCTATCAGTGCCGCAATCAGGGAATTCTTTGGTTCAAGCCAGCTTTCGCAGTTCATGGACCAAACTAACCCGTTGTCCGAGATCACACATAAGCGCCGTGTTTCGGCTCTTGGCCCGGGTGGCTTGACGCGCGAACGTGCCGGTTTCGAGGTGCGCGACGTACACCCGACTCACTATGGCCGTGTCTGCCCGATCGAAACGCCAGAAGGCCCGAACATCGGCCTCATCAACTCACTGGCGCTGTATGCGCGCACCAACGAGTATGGTTTTCTGGAAACCCCTTATCGCAAGGTCGAGGGTAGCCATGTGACCAATGAAATCGTATTCCTGTCGGCAATCGAAGAGGGTAAATATGTGGTTGCCCAGGCGAATGCCCAATTGGATAAAAAAGGCAAGCTGGCTGACGAGTTGGTCTCTTGTCGTTTCAAGGGCGAGTTCGAGCTTAAGCAACCTGTCGATGTGCAGTACATGGACGTTGCACCAGGGCAAATCGTTTCGGTGGCTGCTTCGCTGATCCCCTTCCTTGAGCACGACGACGCCAACCGCGCTCTGATGGGAGCAAACATGCAGCGGCAAGCGGTTCCCTGTTTGCGCCCGGAGAAGGCGCTGGTCGGCACTGGCATCGAGCGTACCGTGGCGGTTGACTCGGGAACGGCAGTGCAGGCGTTGCGCGGCGGCGTTGTTGATTATGTTGATGCCGACCGGATTGTGGTGCGAGTTAACGATAACGAGACCGTGTCAGGCGAGGTCGGCGTCGATATCTATAACTTGACGAAGTACACTCGCTCAAACCAGAACACCAACATCAATCAACGTCCCATTGTTAAGGTGGGTGATGTGATTGCGCAAGGCGACGTGGTGGCAGATGGTGCTTCCACGGACCTCGGGGAGTTGGCGCTCGGGCAAAATATGCGAGTCGCCTTCATGCCGTGGAACGGCTACAATTTCGAGGACTCGATTCTTATCTCCGAACGGGTTGTTGCCGAGGACCGATTTACGTCGATCCACATTGAGGAACTGACGGTCGTAGCCCGTGATACCAAGTTGGGGCCAGAGGAGATTACCCGCGACATCGCCACCTTGGGTGAGGCGCAACTTTCTCGACTCGATGAATCAGGTATCGTGTATATCGGCGCAGAAGTCGAGGCCGGTGACGTACTGGTAGGCAAGGTAACGCCCAAGGGCGAGACTCAACTAACCCCGGAAGAAAAATTGTTGCGCGCCATCTTTGGCGAAAAGGCCTCGGATGTAAAGGACACTAGTCTGCGTGTTTCTTCAGGCATGACGGGGACAGTGATTGATGTCCAGGTATTTACCCGCGAAGGCATTGAGCGTGACGTACGCGCGCAGTCGATCATCGATGATCAGTTGAAGAGTTACAAACTTGATCTGGCAGACCAAATGCGGATTGTTGAGCGCGACACATTCGCCCGTATTGAAAAGCTGTTAACCGGCAAGATAGCCAGCAAGGGACCGAAAAAGCTCACCAAAGGTACCAAGATTTCCAAGGACTACCTCGGCTCAGTTGAGCATTACCACTGGTTCGACATCAGCCTGGCAGACGAGGAACCACAGCAGCAACTGGAAAGCCTGCGGGATAGCATTGAACAAACACGTAAGGATTTCGACGTCGCCTTTGAGGCCAAGAAGAAAAAGCTGACACAGGGCGACGAGTTGCCGCCCGGCGTTCAGAAGATGGTCAAGGTCTACCTGGCGGTTAAGCGCCGCCTCCAGCCGGGTGACAAAATGGCTGGTCGTCACGGCAACAAGGGTGTCGTGTCACGGATCGTTCCAGTCGAAGACATGCCGCATATGGAGGATGGCACGCCGGTTGATATCGTGCTGAATCCGCTGGGGGTGCCTTCGCGGATGAACATCGGCCAGATCCTTGAAGCCCATCTGGGATGGGCGGCCAAGGGACTCGGTCAGAAGATTGGCGAATTGCTGGGACAGCATTCGGCAGTGACCGAATTACGCAAACTGCTGGATAAAATCTATAACACCTCCGGACGGGGTGGCGACATCGGCAGCCTGACCGATGACGAGGTTATCGAATTGGCGGGCAATTTGAAAAACGGTGTGCCATTTGCGACCCCGGTATTCGATGGCGCAAAGGAGGAAGAAATTCGCGCCATGCTGGACCTGGCTTATCCTGCCGATGTCGCCAAGCGCTTGAACCTGACAGCGACAAAGACTCAGGCGATGCTCTACGATGGACGTACCGGCGAGGCCTTTGAACGCCCGGTGACGGTTGGTTATATGCACGTGCTTAAGCTGCACCACCTTGTCGATGACAAGATGCATGCCCGCTCAACAGGACCTTATAGTCTGGTCACGCAACAGCCTTTGGGCGGCAAGGCGCAGTTTGGTGGCCAGCGCTTTGGCGAGATGGAGGTCTGGGCGCTAGAGGCCTATGGCGCATCCTATACCTTGCAAGAAATGCTGACCGTCAAGTCCGACGACGTGACCGGTCGTACCAAGGTTTATGAAAATATCGTCAAGGGTGAACATGCGATTGATGCCGGCATGCCCGAATCGTTCAATGTGCTGGTGAAGGAAATTCGCTCGCTCGCCATTGACATCGATCTTGAACGTTTTTAATCACCCTCGCCCCGCGACAGGAGTTAAACCATGAAAGCGCTGCTCGATCTGTTCAGACAAGTCACGCAGAAAGAGGAATTTGACGCAATTACCATCAGGCTTGCGTCACCCGAAAAAATCCGTTCCTGGTCTTATGGCGAAGTCAAAAAGCCGGAGACCATCAATTACCGGACCTTCAAGCCAGAGCGTGATGGCTTGTTTTGCGCCAAGATATTCGGGCCAGTCAAAGACTACGAGTGTCTTTGCGGCAAATACAAACGACTCAAGCACCGCGGCGTCATCTGCGAGAAGTGTGGCGTCGAGGTTACGCAAGCCAAGGTGCGCCGTGAGCGCATGGGGCACATCGAGCTTGCTTCGCCGGTGGCGCACATCTGGTTTCTGAAAAGCCTGCCAAGCCGGCTCGGCATGGTTCTCGACATGACTTTGCGCGACATTGAGCGTGCCCTGTATTTCGAGGCTTTTGTGATTGTTGATCCTGGCATGACGCCGCTGACACGTGGCCAATTGCTCACCGAGGATGATTATCTGGCGAAGGTCGAGGAATATGGCGACGAGTTCACCGCCGTGATGGGTGCCGAAGGGGTGCGTGAACTGTTGCGCACCCTCGACATCAAGCAAGCCGTTGAAACCCTGCGTGCCGATCTCGATGCGACTGGCTCTGAAGCAAAGATCAAGAAATATGCCAAGCGACTGAAGTTGCTCGAGGGTTTTTTGCAGTCGGGCATCAAGCCGGAGTGGATGGTTCTCGAAGTATTGCCGGTACTGCCGCCCGATTTGCGTCCGTTGGTACCCCTGGATGGTGGTCGCTTCGCCACTTCTGACCTAAACGATTTGTATCGTCGCGTAATCAACCGTAATAATCGCTTGAAGCGCCTGCTGGAACTCAAGGCGCCAGACATCATCGTCCGCAATGAAAAGCGCATGCTGCAGGAGTCGGTTGACTCATTGCTGGACAACGGTCGTCGTGGCAAGGCAATGACTGGCGCCAACAAGCGCCCCCTCAAGTCTCTTGCCGACATGATTAAAGGCAAGGGCGGCCGCTTCCGTCAGAACTTGCTGGGCAAGCGGGTCGACTACTCCGGTCGATCGGTCATCGTCGTTGGTCCTCAGCTGAAACTGCATCAGTGCGGATTGCCGAAGAAAATGGCGCTCGAACTCTTCAAGCCCTTCATTTTCGAGCGCCTGGAGAAAATGGGCATTGCCAGTACCATCAAGGCTGCCAAGAAGGAAGTCGAGGCTGAAACAGTAGTTGTCTGGGACATTCTTGAAGAGGTAATCCGCGAGCACCCGGTCATGCTGAACCGTGCGCCAACGCTGCACCGTTTGGGCATCCAGGCCTTCGAACCGACCCTGATCGAGGGCAAGGCGATCCAACTGCACCCGCTGGTGTGTACCGCATTTAACGCGGACTTCGACGGCGACCAGATGGCCGTCCACGTGCCGTTATCGCTCGAGGCGCAAATGGAGTGCCGCACGCTGATGCTGGCGTCGAACAACGTGCTGTCGCCCGCCAACGGTCAGCCAATCATCGTGCCTTCACAGGACGTGGTGCTCGGCCTTTACTATGCAACTCGCGAAAATGCGGCCGGCAAGGGTTCGGGCAGCATGTACCCGGATATCGCCGAGATTACGCGGGCGCTGGAATTGCGTCATCTCGATCTGCATTCGCGCATACAGGTGCGGATCAAGGAGTACGAGGCTGAAGGTGATGGTTGGAAAGAAAAGATTACCCGCTACTCCACTACCGCCGGACGTGCGCTACTTTCCGAAATTCTTCCCAAAGGCCTGCCTTTCAAGGTGATCGACAAGCCGCTCAAGAAAAAAGAAATCTCCAAGCTCATCGACGAAAGTTTCCGTCGTTGTGGTCTCAAGGAAACCGTCGTGTTCGCTGACAGGCTGATGCAGGCAGGTTTTACGCTGGCGACCCGTGGCGGCATCTCTATCTGCATCGATGATATGCAGGTACCAAGGCAAAAGCAGGGCATTATCGAAGCAGCAGAGGCTGAAGTGAAGGAGATCGAAAAGCAGTACACCTCCGGTTTGGTTACTGTTGGCGAACGTTACAACAAGGTGGTTGATATTTGGGGGCGTGCTGGGGACCAGGTTGCCAAGGCGATGATGGACCAACTGCAGCACGAGAAGGTCGAGGACGCTATAACCGGTAAGGAAATTACCCAGGATTCCTTCAATTCCATCTACATGATGGCTGACTCCGGAGCGCGGGGTTCTGCTGCACAGATTCGCCAATTGGCGGGCATGCGTGGCCTGATGGCAAAACCGGATGGTTCCATTATCGAAACTCCGATCACGACGAACTTTCGCGAGGGATTGAATGTACTTCAATACTTCATCTCGACCCACGGCGCCCGGAAGGGCCTTGCCGATACCGCGCTGAAGACCGCAAACTCCGGCTACCTGACCCGCCGTTTGGTAGATGTGACGCAAGATCTTGTTGTCAGAGAAGATGACTGCGGAACGCAGAATAGTTTTGCCATGAAGGCGCTGGTGGAGGGTGGTGAGGTTGTCGAAGCGCTCCGCGAACGCATTCTCGGCCGTGTTATCACGGCCGATGTGATAAATCCCGACACCCAGGACGTTATCTATCCGGCGGGAGCATTGCTCGACGAGGATTCAGTCGATAACATTGAAAGGCTGGGGATTGATGAGGTCTGGGTGCGGAGCCCCTTAACCTGCGAAACGCGTTTTGGACTATGCGCCGCTTGTTATGGTCGCGACCTGGGCCGCGGCACTTTAGTTAATGCCGGCGAAGCGGTGGGCGTGATTGCCGCACAATCGATCGGCGAGCCGGGTACTCAGCTGACGATGCGTACATTCCACGTTGGTGGTGCCGCCTCTCGTGCTGCAGCGCAAAGCAGTATCGAGGCGAAAAGTGCCGGTACGGTGCGCTTTTCTGCCACGATGCGCTATGTAACCAATCCGAAATCCGAAAAAATCATCATTGCGCGTTCTGCTGAGGTGTTTATTGCCGATGACCATGGCCGGGAACGCGAGCGTCATAAGGTTCCTTACGGTGCAACTCTGCTCGTCGGTGATGGTTTACGGGTGAAGCCGGGAGCGCAACTTGCCGGTTGGGATCCGCATACGCGCCCGATTGTGACGGAGTATGCCGGTACGGTGCGCTTTGAAAACGTCGACAAAGGTGTCACGGTTGCAGAACAGATGGACGAGGTAACCGGTCTTTCGACACTTGTGGTTATTGACCCGAAGCGAGGTGGCAAGGCGCAGGTCAAAGGGCTGCGCCCGCAGGTCAAGCTGCTCGACGAAGCCGGCCAAGAAGTGAAGATTCATGGTACCGAGCACTCGGTCGCCATTACCTTCCACGTGGGCTCGATCATCACCGTCAAGAATGGCCAGACTGTCAGTGTGGGCGAAATTCTTGCGCGGATTCCCCAGGAGTCCGCCAAGACGCGCGACATTACTGGTGGTCTGCCACGGGTGGCGGAACTGTTTGAAGCACGCTCACCCAAGGATGCCGGCATGCTGGCTGAGGTGACCGGATCAGTATCTTTCGGCAAAGATACCAAGGGCAAGCAGAGACTGGTCATTACCGAACTGGACGGAACTGCACACGAGTACCTGATCCCGAAAGACAAGCACGTCATGGCCCACGATGGTCAAGTCGTAAATAAGGGGGAGATCATCGTGGATGGGGCGGTGGATCCTCATGACATTCTGCGTCTGAAAGGGGTTGAAGAACTCGCCCGCTATATCATCGATGAAGTTCAGGACGTCTATCGCCTGCAGGGCGTGAAGATCAATGACAAGCATATCGAGGTGATCGTGCGCCAGATGCTGCGCAGGGTAGTGATTACCGATCCGGGCGATTCGCGATTCATCCGCGAGGAGGGGGTCGAACGGTCAGAATTGCTCGACGAGAACGACAAGCTGCTTGCCGAAGGCAAACGCCCAGCCGAGTTTCAACACCTCCTGCTGGGCATTACCAAGGCCAGTTTGTCAACAGACTCGTTCATTTCTGCGGCTTCCTTCCAGGAAACGACGCGGGTCTTGACCGAGGCTGCGATTATGGGCAAGCGCGATGAGTTGCGTGGCCTAAAGGAAAACGTCATTGTCGGCCGACTGATTCCTGCCGGTACTGGCCTGGCTTACCATCGCAGCCGCCTCATGCAAGGCGCAGGCGAAGATGCGGCACGCGCCAGCCTGGATGCTAATTTTCAGGTGCCAGAACCACCAGTAGATTCGGAAATCGATGCTCAAGTAAGTTGACGCTGCCTCATTACCTCAATATAATTCCGCCTCTTTTTTGCTCCCCCTGCGGGGCAAGACAAGTGGTCACATTCAAGCGACCCACGAATCAGGAACGATAATCATGCCTACCATTAACCAGCTAGTCCGCAAGCCGCGGCAAGCGGAGAAAACAAAAAGCAAGGTCCCGGCCTTGGATAGCTGCCCCGCCAAGCGGGGTGTCTGTACCCGCGTATATACGACCACACCGAAAAAGCCAAACTCCGCATTGCGTAAAGTTGCCAAAGTTCGCTTGACGAACGGGTTTGAGGTCATTTCGTACATTGGCGGCGAAGGGCATAACCTTCAAGAACACTCGGTTGTGCTCATTCGTGGTGGCCGTGTCAAGGATCTACCTGGTGTGCGCTATCACATCGTGCGTGGCAGCCTGGATACCCAGGGGGTCAAGGATCGGAAGCAAAGTCGTTCCAAATATGGCGCCAAGCGCCCCAAGAAGGCCTGATTCAGGTCTGATCGGTTAGAGAGGTCATTATGCCCCGTCGTAGAGAAGTCCCGAAGCGCGATATCCTCCCGGATCCAAAGTTCGGCAATGTCGAGGTTTCCAAGTTTGTCAACGTCATTATGACGAGTGGCAAGAAATCGGTTGCTGAGCGTATTGTGTATGGTGCTTTTAGCGTCATCACGAAAAAGAGCGGTAAGGATCCGGTTGAGGTTTTTGGTCTGGCGATCAGTAACGTCAAGCCGGTTGTCGAAGTCAAGAGCCGACGCGTCGGTGGTGCCAACTATCAGGTGCCTGTCGAAGTGCGGCCCTCCCGTCGTCTGGCGCTGTCAATGCGCTGGATTCGTGAGGCAGCGCGCAAGCGTAGCGAGAAATCAATGGATCAGCGCTTGGCTACTGAACTGCTTGAGGCTTCGGAGGGTCGTGGCGCAGCGATGAAGAAGCGTGAGGAAGTGCACCGCATGGCGGAGGCCAATAAGGCTTTCTCGCATTTCCGTTTCTAAGCGCGAAGTTGTGTGCCATCAGACGATGGTCTGATGGCTTAATTTATTTGCCCGCCGCCTGGGCGTCTTGCCTGCATGGTACGTTCTGGTGGCTCGGTTTGAGAAAGACAGGTAATTCAAGTGGCCCGCAAGACACCCATTGAGCGCTATCGCAATATCGGCATTTCGGCACATATCGATGCCGGTAAGACGACGACCACCGAGCGCATCCTCTTCTATACCGGCGTCAATCACAAGCTTGGCGAAGTGCATGATGGGGCGGCGACCATGGACTGGATGGAGCAGGAGCAGGAACGTGGCATCACGATCACGTCTGCTGCGACCACCTGCTTTTGGAAGGGTATGGGCGGTAATTTTGACGAGCATCGTGTCAATATTATTGACACTCCGGGACACGTTGACTTCACCATCGAAGTCGAGCGTTCAATGCGGGTGTTGGATGGCGCTTGCATGGTCTACTGTGCTGTTGGAGGTGTTCAGCCGCAGTCCGAAACGGTTTGGCGCCAAGCCAACAAATATGGCGTGCCGCGCCTTGCCTTCGTAAACAAGATGGATCGCACGGGGGCGAATTTCTTCCGCGTGCATGATCAAATTCGTGAGCGGCTGAAAGCCAATCCGATTCCCATCCAGATACCGATCGGCGCTGAGGATAAATTCGAGGGTGTGGTTGATCTGGTCAAAATGAAGGCCATTGTTTGGGATGACGCGTCGCAGGGGATCAAGTTCACTTACGGTGACATCCCGGCCGGACTGATTGAAACCGCTAATGAATGGCGGGAGAAAATGCTGGAGGCTGCCGCAGAGGCATCCGAAGAGTTGATGAACAAGTACCTTGAAGAGGGCGACCTTTCCGAGGATGAGATTAAAAGCGCCCTGCGCCAGCGGACGATTGCCGGCGAGATCGTGCCGATGGTGTGTGGTTCCGCGTTCAAGAACAAGGGTGTGCAGGCCATGCTTGATGCTGTGGTCGAGTACATGCCCGCGCCTACCGATATCCCGCCGGTCAAGGGTATTTTGGAAGACGAGAGCGAAGGTCAGCGCAAAGCGTCTGATGACGAGCCGTTTTCTGCGCTGGCATTCAAAATCATGACCGATCCGTTTGTAGGTCAATTGACTTTCTTCCGCGTCTATTCGGGCGTGATAAAATCCGGCGACACAATCTATAATCCATGCAAGGGGCGCAAGGAGCGCATCGGCCGCATTTTGCAGATGCATGCCAATCAGCGCGAGGAAATCAAGGAGGTTTTTGCCGGCGATATCGCGGCTGCCGTCGGCCTCAAAGAGGCAACGACTGGTGAGACTTTGTGTGCGCTTGATAAGTCCATTACCCTGGTGCGCATGGTGTTCCCCGAGCCGGTAATTCACGTTGCCGTAGAGCCAAAAACCAAGGTTGACCAGGAAAAGATGGGCATTGCGCTGAACCGCCTTGCTCAGGAGGATCCATCTTTCCGGGTGCGCACCGACGAAGAGTCAGGTCAGACGATTATCTCCGGTATGGGCGAATTGCACCTTGAGATTCTGGTCGATCGGATGAGGCGAGAATTCAACGTGGAGGCCAATGTCGGTGCCCCGCAAGTGGCCTACCGCGAGGCGATTCGCAAAGCGGTCGAGCAGGAAGGCAAGTTTGTCAAGCAGTCGGGCGGACGTGGTCAATATGGCCATGTCTGGATCAAACTGGAGCCGAACGAGCAGGGCAAGGGCTACGAGTTTGTCGATGCGATCAAGGGTGGCGTGGTGCCGCGCGAGTATATCCCGGCAGTAGACAAGGGGCTCCGTGAAACTTTACCGAATGGTGTGCTAGCGGGCTTCCCGGTTGTCGATGTCAAAGTAACCCTGTTCGATGGTTCCTACCACGATGTAGATTCGAATGAAAACGCCTTCAAGATGGCGGCATCGATGGCCTTCAAAGATGCGATGCGCAAGGCAAATCCCGTGTTGCTAGAGCCGATGATGGCGGTCGAAGTTGAAACGCCGGAAGATTTCATGGGTAACGTAATGGGCGATCTTTCCGGGCGCCGCGGTATCGTGCAGGGGATGGAAGATATTGTTGGCGGTGGCAAGACAGTAAAGGCCGAGGTTCCGCTGGCAGAAATGTTTGGTTATTCCACGCAGCTACGTTCGCTGACGCAGGGGCGTGCGACCTACACCATGGAATTCAAACACTACGCCGAAGCACCCAAAAATGTTGCTGAAGCGGTGATCAACAAGAAATAACTGTTCTTTAGGGGAATTAAAAATGGCAAAAGGCAAATTTGAGCGCAAGAAGCCGCATGTGAATGTGGGGACGATTGGGCACGTGGATCATGGCAAGACGACGTTGACGGCGGCGATCACGACGATATTGGCGGCGAAATTTGGTGGTGAGGCGAAAGCCTAC
>VMSX01000005.1 GCA_013791905.1 Rhodocyclaceae bacterium
CAGGATCAAACTGGCCGACGCCAAGGGCTTCGACCTCTACTTCAAGAACTACCTGGCACAGGATGGGCTCTTTACCCCCGCCGAAAGCGGCCTCATCCAGGCCATGCTGCCCAACCTGCGCGACTGGTACATCCAGGCCGGTGCCGGCGGCATGACGGCCACCGACACCGAGAACCGCGGCGCCTTCATGCTCGGCGGCAGCGCCGCCGACACCCTCACCGGCGGTGACGCCGCCGACCTGCTCGTCGGCAACGGCGGCGATGACATTCTCAGCGGCGGCAAGGGCAGCGACGTGCTGATTGGCGGTGCCGGCGCCGACACCTATAAATATGCCGACGGCGACGGCCTCGACACCCTCTTCGACGACGACGGCCAAGGCAGCATTGAGATCGACGGCCAGACCGTGACGGGCGGCACGCAATTCGGCGACGACCGGGTCTATCGGGACAGCGACGGCCGCCTCTACGCCAAGCTCGACGACAAGCGGCTCGCCATTGCCGGCAATCTCTTCGTCGAGAACTGGCAGCCCGGACAACTCGGCATCGCCCTGAGCGGCCCGGACGCCGAATCCGCCATGCCCCAGACCAGCCGCGACATCAACGGCGACCTGGCGCCACAAGACTTCGATGCCGCCACGGCGGGGGTGCAAGGAGATGTTGACGAACTGGGCAACCTCAAGACGGAAGGGGCGGCGCCGGGCCGGGCGGATTTGCTGTTCGACAGCACCGGCAACGACTACATCAGGGGTGGTGGGGGCGACGACATCATCACCGCCTGGCGCGGCGGCGACGACCGCATCGACGGCGGCGCGGGCAACGATGCCATGCGGGGCGACGGGGGCGACGATGTGCTGCTGGGGGGCGACGGCAGCGACGTCCTCAGCGGCGGCGCAGGCGATGACCGGCTCTACGCCGACAGCCAGATCACCGTCGCCCAGGCCATCGCCAACGGCAACAGCCAAAACGGCACCGGCCAGAAAGCCGACTGGCTGGCCGGCGGCAATGATGATGACATTCTGGTTGGCAATGCCGGCAACAACGTCCTTTCGGGCGGTGGCGGGCAAGACCTGCTGATCGGCGGGGCGGGCGACGACTACCTGCTGGGCGATTCCGACTACCTGCCGGCCCCTGCCGACGCCATCGTCTTCGAAGAAATCGGCTGGTCGGTCAATCCCTACAACTGGGACTGGACGGTCACGCCGGGAGCGAACGATACGTACACTTTCCAGACCGCCGCAGACAGCACGGACAACCCCGCGGACAGCCAGGCTGATGTGATCTACGCCGGGAGCGGCAACGATGTTGCCTGGGGCGGTGGCGGCAACGACATCATCTTCGGCGAGGCCGGGAACGACAAGCTGATCGGCAATGAAGGCAACGATATCCTGCTGGGTGGAGACATTACGCCTCTCATGAAAGTCGGCGCTGGCGGGACGGCGAATGATCTATGGCGGAGGGTAGCGGCATGAAAGGCAAAGCGATGCTGTTGAGCGCATTGACGGTAATCCTGACGATGGGGGCGAGCATGAGTGCAACGGCGGCGTGGTTCGGACACTCAAAGGGATGGAAAGAGGAAGTTCAGCTACATGACGGTCGGGTTCTAGTCGTCGAGAGAACATTTAATCTGGGTGGTTACCCAACCCTGGATGCCAGAGAACGCGCACTGCTGGACGAGACCATCAGCTTTACCCTGCCGGGAACCAGCAAAACGATTTCCTGGAAAACCGAATTTCGGCAAGACCTCCCCGAGCCCAACAGTTTGGGAGCACTGTTGTTAGACGTGATTGATGGTGTCCCCTATCTCGCCACCAGCCCGGCGGGTTGTATCGCCTACAACAAATGGGGCAGGCCCAATCCGCCATATGTCCTGTTCAAGTATGTGGACGACACATGGCAGCGAATTTCATTGAATGAGTTTCCGTCAGAACTGGTCGAGGCGAATTTGATGAACATGCCAGCCTCTAGCCTGCTCAAGCCGTATTACACCGTGGCGGCATCAAAAGCACACAGGCAAAACGGCAACATGAGTGCTTATGCTAAATCCATCCTGCGGGAGCCGGTGAAGGGTGGTGATGCGATAACGAGTTGCCCAGACTTTAGTTCCCAACGATACCGAAGTCCGAAAGCGCCGCTCCCGATGCTCCCATCCGGAAAGTAATTCCAGTACCTACAAGTGGCTAAGCTCGAATTCATGGATTGAAAAGGACGAATCATGACGACTGCAATCGAATACGCATTGATGGCTGGCGCTGCATACATTTCCAACCGTGACCCGAAGAATCAATTTCCGACACCGCAAGATTGGAAGAGCTTCTTCCATGTGCCTAACAACCCAGACTATCCAATGTTCGCAGGCGCATCCGGCTTCGAGGCTGTCTCCTTTCAAAGTGAGGCCGACCCGAACGAAATCGTCATCTCATTCGCCGGCACCGATTTCAGCAATGGCGCATTCACCAGTGACTTCTTTCAAGGCAACATTCCGCTGATCACCGGCTTCAGCCTCAACGGTGCCGACCAACTGGTCGATGCGGTGGAATACTACCTGCAAGTCAAAGCTCAAAACCCCAATGCGCACATCACCCTCACCGGCCATAGCCTGGGGGGCGGCCTGGCGGCGCTGGTCGGCGTGTTCTTCGGCGAGAGCGCCTTCACCTTCGACCAGATACCCGTCGCCGTAACAGCCTCGACAGGCCCGGCCAACCTCCTCTACAACGCCTTGCTTGCCAGAGGCCACACCGCGGATGAACTTGCGGGATTTGGCAACTACCTGCAACAGCAACAAGACAACGGCGGCATACCCAACGCAGGGCTGGTGACCAACTACAACGTTCAGGGCGAAGTCGCCGGGAACATTCCCTTTTACTCGCGCATCGGCAACGATGCCAGCATCGACAGCGAACATCCTGGCGTGGATTCGAGCGACCTGCACTCGATCGCACTGCTCACCATCTTCCTGCAAAGCAACCAGACGGCAGATTCTTCAAAGGGCCTCGTCGAGGCCACCTACAAACTGCCCGATCTGTTGAAGATGGTGTTTGACGACAAGTTGTTCTATCACGACCCGCTCAACCTTAAACCGGGCGCCCCTGAAAACCTCCTCGAACGCCTCGTCAAGCACGAAGCCGGCATCACGGACAGCCTGCCCGCCGACGCCATGCTCACCCGCTTCACCGCCGACCTGTGGAAGCTGGCGCAAGACGGCGGGCTGACGCTGAACGACGGCGTTACGGGCTATCCCGACCTGAACGACATGAGCAAGGCGCTCACCGCCTTCGCCATGCAGTTCTATTACGAAGACACCGCCAACGCCACGGATGACAACAAGCAGCTCTTCACC
>VMSX01000020.1 GCA_013791905.1 Rhodocyclaceae bacterium
CCGATTTCAACTCTGTACCCGTTCGCAACTGCGCCTCATCTATGTGCGCCCGTAGCTCATCCAATCGCTGCTCAGTTTCAGCACCTTGAGCAACAGCTGACTCTTGCTGTTCCTTCAAGCTCCCCAACTGCTCCTGCACCGCCAACCTTAGGACCTCAGCTTTAACGTCTGCGATGCTCTCTCCGGTTACGCACTGCCCATTACTCTTCATTGCCTCGATGGCACGTGCATCAAGGCCAGCGATATCAAGTGGCCCAGTTGCTTGTGCAAAGGCGTACCAGCTTCCATTGTGTTGAACAACATTAAAGCCAGAAAATCCCTCTAGCGACAATACCGTACCAGTGGATTGTGAATGCTCCATATGTTCAAACCGAGAGTTGATGTCTTGAACAATGGAGTCTTTCGCATCAGCAATTGTCATGAATCCATCATGATCAAGTGAAAAATCTATTGCCTCCGTAATCGAAGCAAATTGATGTCCTTGCTTCACCGGGAAGTACTGCCCTGCAATTTCAACGATATTCCAGCCGAGATAATCCTCGCGCACCAGCTTTAGGGTAAAGAGCTGATCATCGGATAGTTGCTTTACCACCAGCGGACGTTTCAGCATCTCATCCACTCGTGAAGAGGATACTGAGTCCTTGGCATATCCCAGAGCACGCATGAAGTCCTGCGGTAGGGTATCAAGCGCAGTCCAGTGCTCGTCCGTAAAACACTCTTTGTGTCGGCAAATTTTCCCCTTCGAGAATGTCGCACTGCCAGGGTCATATAGCTGCCGTCCAAATTCTTCAGGGCAGCCGGCAACATGGAGCTTCAACTGTAGTGCCCAAATGGAGTCGGCTTGCTGGGTATCTTCTCCACCACCGGAAGCCCCCACAAGTTCTTCGTAACTCACTGGAATGACATTGCCGAAATTCATCCATCCGGCGTATCTGTTGATCCGGTCCCGGATGCTTCCCATGACAGAATCGTCCGCTATAAGACGAGTAAGACGCTCTCGATCATCAGTGCAGCAGTTCAAGTAAGCAGAAAATGAGTGCTCCGGTTTTACAAACCAGTCCAACTCAGAGACCACAATATCAAGTGGGTTTCGATACATAAAAATGGCCGGCGATCGGAAAAACAAATGGCGACCGAGGGGATTGAACCAATCGTTCTCCAAAAGCTCGCGGCAGGGTGCGTGATACTCGTATCCGACCGGGGTACACCAAGTTCCTGGGCGTGGTGCACGGTCTGATGATCGCTCCAATCCCATCAAACCCAAAAGCCGGATCAACATATGAGTCCCAGCCTTCGGAATCGACATCAGGAAGACAGTTCGCTTGCTAATGTGATGATCGGTAATGGGTGCAATTACCGCAACCTTCTTGCCGATACAGTCATGCATGACACGCGATACGTCGGTACTACTATCACTGTTGATAACCAGCAGATCGCTATTCGAAATATCAGACGACTGAACGTCCGATATGCAATGCTCAACAACAGAGGCGAATCCGGTGTTGCTGAGTATGCTTCGTAGCTCGCTATTACAGTTACCAGCACCGGCCACCAAGACCTTTCGAGCACCACGGGCGTAGGCTTCCACTATTGACCGCTGCAAGGTGGCAGCAACTCCAGGGTCAAAGAAATCGAGATACCTGTTCACTGTGCAACCGCTCTTGCAATAGCTCGCAGAGCATCATCATGTGATCGAGCGGCCAGAATTTGTTCGGGCAACGATGAAACGTCCAACTGCCCGAAGTCCATCGGACCAAGCGACTGAGGCACTGAGTAGTAAGTTCCAGCATAGGCCACGATGTTGTAACCTGACTCGCTACCGACCAGCCGTGGTTGCGCCTCCGACGGCTTACTCCGAATCGCAGCAGAAAACATGGAAGCCGCCCGCTCACCAAGCCATTCAGAAAATATCTCGCTATAGCGGGTGCGCAACTCCTGCAATGGGACTTCGTTACCATCCGCCGCTGCGGTTGCTGCCCCACGGAGATCTGTCAGATATCGATAGACAGTGTCAGTAACTGGCGCCATGCGCGCCATGAAGCCGGTCGCCAAGGAATCGTCACGCAGAGTAGACTTCTCGATCTCGACCGCTCCCTGACGAGGATAGTGCTTGAATTTGAATCGTGGAGACGGCGTAAAGTTGGTCTTGTTGAATGCAAACGTGATCAGGTCGTCGTCAAGATTCTCCACATAGGGTTGTCCCCGTCTGATATGGTCTTCGATGAGCTGCTGGTCCGGGGTGTAATCATTTTCGTCAAAGTAGGCTATCGGATCGTAGCCGAATCGTGTCAAGTAATCGCCAAAACCAGCATCCTCAAATAACTTGAGGTGGGTATTAGTGATGTTGAATTGCCAGTCATTCAACAAACCCCGGCGGAAGCTATGACGGTGATAACGCGTCAAGTTGCGGTGATCCAGTTCGCCCCAGACGCGCGCAGCATATTCGGCGCTCACCGGTTCGCCAGTAGCTTTAGCGATACGCTGGATTTCTGCAACCGGCTGTTGAATCAAATCTTCCCAGCGCATCAGATAATCGTACTTTCCGATGACGGGAATGAATTCATCCAGGTAGTTCTTCAAAAAAACGATCAGCCCCGAGATGAATTCTGGATTCGTCAACTTGTTAAGCGCCAGTTCGCGGCGAATCAGATGTTCATCGAGCTTCAATTCGCGCTGGATGTATTCGCTGGCCAGTGCATTGATTGAGAAAACGGAGGAGTGAATGATGTCAATCGGATTACGAATCGACGCAAACTTCCTGAACCCCATATAGTCTGTCATCGCGGGCCAGCGCGCCGGATGACTATGCGAATGGATGATCTCGTCGAACGCCATAACCCATCGCGGCAGATATAGCAGAAAGGTGAAGTCTCCCTCCCCCTTGATGCCGAGGTATTTACGGACGCAGATTGTGTCAGTATCAATTGCCGAGACCCACTTGGGCCCGCCAACGAGGATCGAAAACTCTTTATTGTAAAAAAGCCTATCTTGACCTGCTTGAGTACCAAACCAGTCTCGGATCGCAGCATCGAGATATTCGCCAGCAATCGAAATGTAGGGATCCGCGATTTCCTGGACTCGCTGCTTCTTGCATCCACTATCTCTTAGGAGTATTGATAGTACGGAAAGCAGCAGCGTAAAACCGCCTCGAGGTGGCCCCACGACCAAATAGTCTTTCTGGAGGTTACTGGAACCAAGCAAGGCATCGTTTGCCGTCATTTAGTTCGTCGCCTCAATCTCTAATCGCCAAGAATCCGCGGAATGGAAATCCCTTCCACGCATAGCTTGGTATCTCATCCAGATTAGGCAATTCGACCACACGAGAAAACCCCATCAACTCGGCCGACCTTCTGAACAGCGGGACCGAGATAACTGTCATGTTATCGAAACAGTAGGGAAAGTGATCACCTGGATAGTCACCTCGAGGGTCGCCATAACGAACGACGTTCCCCTCGTCGTCGCTGAAAAGTGTCCAAACGAATAGAGCCTTATGGGAAATCTCCCCAAGTGCTTTAAGCAAGTGTAGGGGGTCGGACACATGGCAGAGCATGGCCATCGATGTGACTACATCGAAAGAACCAACGCCATCGAGTCTATGGGTGGCAGGTTCGTACCAAGCGTTAATAAACTCCGCCCCACTGCCATTGATTCGATTAAGTAGTCTGAATACTCTGGAAAAATCCTGCCGATCACAACCGGCTGCACGTAAAGCACTTCGACGCAAGAAACCGAGGGGAAGATATCCATTGTTACAGCCCACGTCTAGGAAGCTTAATGTATTTGCCTCCCCTACCTCACCCAAGACCCAGTCGATGATGTAATCGTAATAAGCTGAAAGTCGCCTGTTGGCATCGCGAAAGGGTAGCTTGTTGTGGGCTGGCAAAAGGCGCCTAGCCAGACCGGGAGACGAACGCAAGTCGTCAGGCATGTCAGGAAAATGGACTAGGCCGGCATAATGGCCCTCTTCAAACTCATAACCGACACCCGCCTCCAGATCTTCAGCAAAAACGAAGGGTTGATATGAAATCAAACCCTCGATGATCAGTGACCGGATTTCATCAAGCGTTGCCTCATCCAGTTGCTTATCTCGAAAGTCCACTTGAGCTGCCCTTAAAAAATAAATGTTGATGAGAAATACTAGGAGCGTATCTCATGTATTCCCAATAGCATCGCTTCTTGGCCTGAGAATCTGCCGCCAAGCTTCGTCGAGAGAGTCATGTTTGGATAGTTCCTTGCCCGTTCCCTCGCAAATAATATTCAACTGTCCAAACCTGCTCATCCTTAACTGGCGACCATCATTCGTGCGATACAACTGGACTTCCTGACCACAATCATTCTCCATGGACGATAACATCGAACTGACTGTGACTTTTCGAACGATCTCAGAATAGGAGGACGACATCATGTCAGGTTGCTTCGACCCCGGTTCTAAATTCTTTGTGAGGTTAACTGCCTTGTATTGATTGTCATTTGTACTTACGATGCAAGTGTCATCAATAAAATCAACCAGTGCCCCTTCGAGTTTTTTGACACCCTCCTCTCCCATCAAAGCAAGAATCGCGTCCCATTTCTCGACACTATCGAGGGAAGATAGGCGTAAAAGTTGCTGCTCGTCCTTGAAGTCAACATTTAAGCCATGAGGTGAGAGGTAATTCCGCTTTTTGTACCGAATCAGATTACTGCGCTTGAGCGCTCGGATCAGCAGTGGCTGCGGATCCACTTCAGTTGGTAACTCATCCAACGCTTTCATGGCGTTGGTCAGCGACGAGAAAGACTGAAGATGAATATCTGTTCCATCTCCGGCAAATGGGGCACCGTGAGGAACGATAAAGTAGCGCTGGTTGGATAGGACAACATTATTATGAAAACCGGAATGGACCAACACGTTATTGCCACGATACGGGCTGCGTTCGGCTGACACCGAATAATCGTTCAACGCAACATCACCCTTCACGTCATCCCGAAATGCAACGAAAAAGCAGTGCTTGTTTAGCCAATATTTCAAATCGGCACGACTGGTGTCATCAAGAAGATCAAAATCAGGGTGAGATATTTCGATAATTTTTGAAAAGCCGAGGCGCTGCAATGAGTACTTGATGAGCGCAGGACTGACGATGGTTACGTCAAAACAGTTGGGGAAATCGGCGTTGTAATACGAGTTTGCCGAAAGGTATCGAATCGCCATTTCCTGGTCGGACTTCCAATCTTCAGGGTCACATAAGGTCATTATAAAAATGGCCTTTTTAGCTAGCGATGCAAGTCTCGTCAGGTGCGCCAACGGATTTGACTGATGAAGTAACACTGCGTAGCTCCATACGAGATCAGCCTTGGGCAAGGCCTTCCATGTCTGATCGCTATCATCGGCCATGTGATGAAATGTCGCGCTGTTTCCTTGAATCTCGGAAAGCAGGTTCACCACCTCCGAATAATCGACGATATCCGCACCATGGCAATCGGCAACGCCTTCCTTTGAAAAGATCAGGGGAAATAGGCAGGTATTGGCACCGATCTCTATCATCGAGTCCAGACTCACACCCTGCTCTGAAGCAGCTACCAAAGCGCTTTTACCGAAATATTCGTACATCTCGAGCAGTGCAAGGTTATATCGAGCAAAATGCTCCAAGTCTGCATCGTCAACACAATAGTAGAACTCCGAATCCAGATTTGAACGGTCGCCAAATCCCGGTGGGATATACAGATTGCCCAGCCTTCCTTGATTAAAATTGAAACTGGCGTTCTCCTTGATTCCTGCCGAGTCGTCGACGACCGGAGGAGGCGAGCCTGAAGGCTGAGTTGCAGCTCGCATATTCCTCAGATTCCCGAAAAACTGGAAACCAGTCCCGGAAATCAACCCATTTGGGAAAAATATCGGCTGGTAGCCCAGCAGACCCTGCTTCATCCATGAACTAAAACCCATAGTGTTCTCCGCTTGATTTCGTTTGCTTAACTCGCTTGAGCCCCGTTGCTCCCGCAACGCCATAACCACTCTGAACAATGTCCCGGAAATCGGGCCGCTTGGATAGAGGAGCGAACGCTGACGAAGCGATTGAATGAGCATTCTTTGGTTGAATAGTATTTTCACTTGCTGATAACGACATCCCAAATCGTTGCTCTACCTGTTGTTCCATCCGACCGCTGCATTACATCCTCTGACCAAAGGTGGGCACTTCCCCCGAATGCTTCATCTACCGCAAGAATCACTCCTGGGTGGATCGCAGAAAAAGACGTACCGACTCCCGTTATCGAGTCACTATTTACCGCTGAGAGAATCCTTTCCCGCAAGGCGCCATGAGGGCGACATTCGCAATCATGCCCACAAAGAATGCCGCCGCTTCTAACCTTTGGCCTCCAAATTTTTATGTCATTGCGCGTTTGCTCGTAAGAATGGTCGCCGTCGATGAAAACAAGGTCAAATGTGTCACTTCCGATGATATCTGCCGCATCATCGCTGTTCATAATCAATTGCCTGACAATTCCAGACCCACCTGCGATATTCACATTGTGGCGAAACGTGGCGACAACATCGTATTCCTCGGCAATTGCCAGGTGTCTGGCCACATTCGGGCTCCCCATCCAAGTATCGACGCAATAGAGTTTCGCGTCTGGGATAACCAATAACTCCTCAATGATCACTCTGGTACTACCCGTTCCTAACCAGCTACCAATTTCCAGTACTCGACAGCTAGGCCTGATCACTTGGCGAAGAAGGATTCGCAAAGCCTCACAATCATCTGATCCAAAGGAAGGGTATGAATCAAGATAGATATTCATTTGTCTTCCCGTCGGGCAAGAGCGGCCTTCAATTCACTCACAGTCAGTGCCTTTAGAATCGCCACATTCGAACAATAGGAAATCGGATTCTCCCAATCGACTGGCATGGTCTTGGGGATACCATAGAACATGTCACGATGAAACACGATGTTGTACTCGTCAGATACCTCAATCAGAACCGGAGTCGAGAACCGTTGATATGCAGCGGTCACTGAAAGGGCTTCACGCTCCACCATTACTTGCCCTCGGCGTAGTAACGCCAATTGGTAATCGATCCTATTGTCGGGAAGTTCTGGCAAGGTTACGTAAGATCCGCCGTATTCGTTGTCGAACGACGACGAGGCCAAGGTTCTTAAAATGATCAGAGAACGCCATTTGGCGGGAAGGGAAAAGAAGACCTCACGTTGATCTTCAGCGCTCATGGCGAAACGAGCAACCTTTCGTCTTACTCGGCGCGTGGCCGTGCTCGGTATCCAATTTCTAACGCGGTTCCATCCTTGGATTCCGGGATGAGCAGTGCTGATGAATGACTCAACGTCGGGGGCTGCGTATCCAGTTAAATATCGCGAGATCATTTCCCGGTTCTGTTCACGATATGCTCGCAGAAAGCTGGCCCGAGAATCCGGCTCAAGAATTCTGATCGGATTTTCCTTAGGTTGGGGGAGCGTCATCATCACCTCCATCAGGTGACGTCGCTCAATCTGTGAAAGTGGAATTAGCGCCAGATGGGCCGCGAATCGAATGAATTTCTCGCCTAGTGAGGAATTCACCCTTTCTGCCTTTGAGTATTTTTCTCGGTCAGAGTACCCAATGGCGGACAGAAAATCCTGAATTAGGTCCTCGCCTACAAAAGCCCGCTGATCAAATATTCGTACGGTGATCGCCCAGTCACCAAAACCGTGCGAAAACTTCTTGATGTATCTCAAAAAGTCGAATCCAGGCAAATAAGAGATTTCATCTTTCTGGGAATATAAATAATCCAGATTACCCTCTTTGATCCGCTGATTTAATGCTGACTCCAACAAAGCATCTTGGGGTCGAATGTAATAAATGAACCTTACGTTGAACTCCTTAAACGCCTCGAAGTACTTGGCCTCATCGGCGAAAAAGCTTTCGGACGAGAGAATTACATTGGGGACAGGCGTATTTTTGATGTCCCGAATAACCGACTCTACGAACGCGGATGATTGATCGATCTGATTTGCCGACTTATAGAACGTCGGCGACATTTGGCCATGAAATGGCAAGTCCGAAACGGATGGGTAAAAAAAACCATCCGCAAGCAGTCGCTCCCGGTTCTGATCGCAGAACCTTTGTATCGAGGAGGACCCACACTTGGCATGTCCTATATGAAAATAAACGTTCTTCGTCATTTGCGGAATTCCGTGGATCCTTGTGGGCAGAGATGTTCAGCGCATCGTAGGAACAAGGGTGACCTGTTCCAGTGCGCTGTGCAGGTTGATCATGCCCGTCGCTTCCCGCGTATGTTCGAACACGAGATGGGCAACGCTACGGAGGTTATCCAGCAAGATCGTCTCGCCATTGCCACCGACAGTCGAGACCCCGAAATTCATGAAATAGTCGCCACCAACCAGTTCGTTAGAGAACTTGAACCGATAGACGGCAAACTGCCCGGCCCGGCCCGGCATCAGGTCGAGGGACATCAATCTCGAGTTCGTACCGTACACATGGATACCGTCGATTTTGGTGATGGCCAAGCCGACCACCGGTTCTGGCACATCCTCCGTAAATTTCACTTTCAAATAGATCTCAATGTCGGCATCCCGCCGAATAACCCTCGCGTCAGTCTCTTCGCCGACGACGACGATGTAATCAAGGATCCTCGCCTGACCGGATCCAGTACGAAAATGATCTTTGTTGTAGCTGATGCGGGTGCTTATCCGATCGACCAGTGTCGTGTCGTTCAGCAGCCACTCGACGATCGGGGATGTGGTGGCCGCCGGACCGCTCGCAAAGCCAAGCGTTCCTGGTCCGTCAGCAGAAGGCCGTCGGCCTTTCCCCAGTTCGGCCGACGGGCGCCCGTACAGCAGGCCGTGATAAGCATTGACGACCTCGACCGCACTTCCAATCAGGTTAGCCTCACCCTTATCCAACAGAATGCAGCGTTCGCAAACTGCGAGGATCGTGTTGACCGAATGACTGACGAAAAGAATCGCGACGTTTCGGCTCCGTAGCTCATCGAGTTTGCGATGACATTTCTCCTGAAACTTGGCGTCTCCAACCCCTAATATTTCATCGACAATGATCACATCCGGATCAACATGGATTGCATTGGCGAAGGCAACGCGGGCATACATTCCAGACGAGTACACTTTCATGGGTTGGTCGAAGAAAATCCCGATATCGGCAAATTCCTCGATCACTCTGACTCGTTTCATGACCTCCTCGTCTGAAGCGCCTCCGATCGTCCCCGCAAGGATGACATTCTCCCGTCCCGTCAGATCTGGATTGAATCCCGCCCCGAGTTCCAGCAGCGCTGCGACTTTGCCGTTGACAGAAACACTTCCCCGAGTTGGACTGATGACGCCCGCAATGAGTTGCAGCAGTGTCGACTTCCCCGCGCCGTTGCGACCGAGAATCCCGACACTCTCTCCCTTGCGAATCTCGAACGAAACATCGTGAAGCGCAGAAAACTCTGTGTGATAGCGCTTGCGAAACGGATGCAGCGCCTCTTTAAGTCGGTCCTGGTGGGACGGGTAAAGCTTGTAGGTCTTGCTGACGTTGGAAACAGAAATCACCACATCTCCGGCGACCTGTTGTTTGGACACTGAATTTTCCAGCATCACAATACGTCCCCAAAGTGCTGCTTGAGCCTGCGGAATACGCTGCCGCCTAGCAGCGCCATTGCAAGTGCAAGGCTCCATACATAAAGGCTCTGCCACCCATTGATCCAGAAAGGTTGTTCATACAGAAGCGAGCCACGGTAACCCTCGATGACATAGGCAACTGGGTTGACATGGATGAGCCACTGATACTCGGGTGGCACAACACCATCAGCTACCCACACTATTGGCGTTATCCAGAACCAGACGTTGAGGACGATCCCCACGCCTTGCCCGAGGTCGCGATTGAAGACATTCAGCGCAGATAGCAGCCACTGCAAGCCGATGAGAACGGCACAAAGGGTAATAAAAAAATAGGGAAGCTGAAGCCAGTACCAAGTGATCGCGACCCCATTAAATAAAAGGATAATTCCAGCTAGGAGAAGAAGCAGCCCATGGTTGATGGCGCTGGCGGTGAGGTATACGAATGGCAGCAACTCCGACGCAAAAACCATTTTCTTGACCAGAAAGCTGTGCGCCACCACACCTTGGGTGCCGCGAGTGAGACTTTCGGAAAAAAATAGCCAGGGAAGGTAGCCGGTGACAAAGTAAAGGATGAACGGAGTTCCGGCCGGGCCTTTCGCCTTGAATGCAACAGAAAAAACGAACCAGAAAACAAGCAGCGTAAGTGCAGGGTTGGCAAGTTCCCATGCCCCGCGAAATACGGTTCCGGAATACCGTGATAAAACGTCTCGCCGCGCCAAGGCACGGATCGTCCTCCGACCGCGATAAAGCCCAACCAGAAAATTAATGGCCGAGTTCATTCTTTTTTCACAGTACAACCAGCCGTCGTTGATGGCGCAAGCTGGCCAGCAACTGATAGTGCTTGGTGAATGCTCTTGAGGTGACAATCAATAGCGATTCGCCCCCGAAGTTCGACTGCGTCGGCAAGTGAAGGTCGCAAGCACGGCGCACAACCAATATCTTGTGCCGTGGCAGTAACTGCGTGATCCAGAGCAGCCTGAGGATGGTGGCCTCGCGCCAGCTATCAACAATCACTGTAATTGGATCCAACCCTACCGGCCTGAGTTTTCCTATAAGGGCAAGATTGACAATTAGTAGTTGGAACCCCCTGATGAGGCCCACTACTTCGTCGCGGAATTGGAACCATCGCGTGGCGATACGTTTCCACAAGCGCATTATGTATACGCCTCATGTGTTAATCGACCCCATCGTCGTTGCAGGTAAAGACTGGCGAGGCCGATTGCCCGCGATACGTAGGTAAGAAGAGTCACTACCGGAAACACCAACCTCCATCGAAAAGGAATCGAACCATCCAAACGTTCATGCAATTCCATTTCCATACGTGCGTGAATTTCGAACTGTTCTTGAAACTTTGAAAATTCGGGGTGTTCCAGAAACCTTGGGTAAGCGATATATCCATCCGAGGTCTTATCGATGACAAAACCATGCCAAATTTTTCGCGAGGAGTTACCTGCCACCCACTGCATTCCTTTGCGAATGTTGTCCTTTTGCCATGAAACCAAATGTGCCGGGGCGATTCGGAATGTATCAACACCCTGTGGCTCGGTGGCCAATCGAAGATTCTTGATGGATTCATTCTCCTCAAGCGGCATGGTTCGGCCGCTGATTAATGCGTCCAGTGCCGTTGTCGACACATGGCGACCATCGTGGGGGCCGAGGTAATTGTCTTCGCCTGCCTGCCCTGGATGCCATGTGTGGTACATGAATTCAGTTTGGTGCCATATCTCACGGTGACCAGAGTTAACCAGCCGAAAGGTCATGTCGTATGGGCCGCAGATATGCCCCAGATAGTCGATGTGCTCATCCGCGCCGCCAATGGCGATCAGGTCATCTCGCCGTGCGCACATACAGGCGCCGTAGTTTCGGTTGTGGATAGGGTCTTTGTCATCGACAACCCCTCGCGTTTTTCCGCCGACGTTGTTGATGCAGCCTCTGCCCGTGACTTCTGAGAAATCCGGGTAACGGAATGGATAGAGGTCTTTCCGTGCATTGCGGAACTGGTCGATATGCAGAACCGTGTTCGGATGGTTCTCGAACTCGGTGATGATGGATCTGATGAACCGGGGCTTCACCATTGCATCGGAATCGCAAATTACGCAAATATCGCCTTGGGCCAAAACAATTCCGGCGTTGTACATCAAGTGCTTGTGGTAGTAGCAATCCTCCGGCATTTCCAGCAAAAGCCACGAGTCGACCTGGTCTTCGAAAGGGCGGATGGCATCTGATACACGGGAGTAATACTCGATGATGATGACCTCAAACAGATCACGATCAACATCCTGCTTGCTCAGATAGTGGAGCAGATGAAAGCTTTCTCGCACGCTCCAGTCGAGGAGGATCAAGCTAACTTTGGGGGTAGGACGGGCACTTTGTTTGATGAACTTCATTGGAATCCCAGCCTACCTACTTGGACTCAAGCATGCGCACATGCTTGAGAAGAAGAACAACGGTGCTGGCATCTTCGATTTCGCCCCGTTCGATGAGATTGTCTATTTCGTCCTGGCGATAGAAAACCAGTTCCCCGTGTCCTAACTCTGGAGTTACAGCTTTTTCGGCATTCCCCGTCAGCACCCCAACAAAAAGGCGGGAGCGGCCCTCGATTACCCCGCCCTCGGGAGCGATAGCGCCGAGATCGATGAACTTGTCCGCTGCCACCGAAAAGCCAGACTCTTCGAGCAATTCGCGTGCCGCGACATCTCTCGCACTCTCACCCGGCTCCGCATGACCCTTGATGGCCTCCCAGGACCATTTTGCTAACGGATAGCGGAATACCCGAATGAGCCCTACCCTGCCATCACGAACAGGCAGTACAGCCACACCAGCTATTGAATCTGCAAGCAGACATTTCGGTACAACGCTCAGGTACTGGAGTACTTCGTTCCCATTCCTGTCGGCGATGTGGTCGGCATAGACTGAGAAAACCGTATTCTCGAAGACCAGTCGCCGGGCACGAACCGTGATCTCGGTATCACCGGACTGCGCGCACCCAGCCTCTCCCGTCGTACTCACAACGGGAGAGGCATTGGGTGGAAGCATTGTCGGGTGGTAGTACACGCGTAGCTCAGATCATGTTCTGCGGCAGATCAGACATTGCCATAGCGCGTGTTCTTGATCATGGTGTAACCCTTGATCAGTTCGCCGATGCCACGATCCAGCGAGAATTCCGGCTTGAAACCGGTCGCTTCGATCTTGTCATTGGAAACGATGTAGTTGCGCTGATCCGGATCTTTGCCCACGGGTGCCTCGATGAACACGAAGTCCGGACGTTGCTTCTGGATATGTTCGCAAAGCTCGCGCTTCGATACATTGGCATCAGACAAGCCCACGTTGTAGATCTGGCCCTTCATCTTGTCGTAGTTGTTCAGGGCATGCTGAAACACCCGCGAGACGTCGCGGACGTGGATGTAGTTGCGCTTGAAGTGACTCTCGAAAAGAACCACAAAGCGATCATTCACCGCACGGTAGGTGAAATCGTTAACCAGCAGGTCGATGCGCATGCGCGGCGACATGCCAAATACCGTCGCCAGGCGGAAGCTGATGGCGTTGGGGTTCTGCATCAATTCCTTTTCAATGCCAACTTTCTCGATCGCATATTGGGAAATCGGGCGCAAGGGGGATTCTTCTGTGCAGTGGTTGTTTTCGTCACCAGTACCGTACGCGCTGTTGGTGGTCGGCATCAATACGATTTGATTCTTTGAAAGCAATTTGATCATCAGCGTGATGGCATCGTGATTGATCGTGGTTGCGCCGATGGGGTCCAGAGTGCAGAGAGGAGCTCCGACCAGCGCAGCCAGGGGGATGATGACGTCGGCGTTCTTCATCAACGGTGCCATGGTGCTCTCGGTGCGAATATCACCCTTGACGATGGTGAAATTGGGGTGATAACAGCAATGGTTCAAGCTGGTCTGCTTGAACATGAAGTTGTCGAGCACGGTAACCTTGTGGCCGGCAGCCAGCAGATCGGGCACCATGGTTGAACCCAGATAGCCTGCGCCGCCTGTAACGAGAATGTTGTACGACATATGATCTCCTTTGTTTATTGATTCAGTTTTCAAAAATGGCGCGTTCAACGCATTCGCAAAGCGAGTGCGCCAAGACAATGTGAATTTCCTGAATGGTGCTGGTCATCTCGCCCGGCGCCACGATGCAGTAATCGGTCTTAGCTTTTGCTGCCCCACCGTCGCGTCCCGTGAAAACGATGGTTGGAATTGCCATCTGCCGGCAGGTATCGAGTGCGTTGAGGATATTTGGCGACTGCCCCGATGTCGTGATGCCGAGGAAGATGTCTTTCTCGGTCATCTTTCCGGCGACCTGGCGCGAGAACACCTGTTCGTAGCCGTAGTCATTGCCGATGGCGGTAAGGATGGAGGTGTCAACCGTCAGTGCCTCGGCCGCCAAGGGCGCACGATCGCGGGCAAGTTTGCTGACGAACTCTGCCGCCAGGTGTTGGGCATCGGCGGCGGAACCGCCATTACCGGCGATATACAAACGCCCGCCCCGGCGATAACGGTCAACGACTTCTTGCACCGCTTTGTCGAACACGGCAAGTTGGTTGTCCTGAAGCAGGAAACTCTGCTTGGCCTCGATTGAGGCGATCAGATTTTTCTTCAGGGTGTCGGTCGCGATCGGCATACTGTTTTCGTCAATGAGGCAGAACTTCAGCCGCCCGGAAATAGTCTTGGGGCACGCCGATATCGATAAAGCTCCCGGCAAATTCTAGGCCGTAGAGCTTGCCGCCTTGGGTCACGAAAGCGTGGAGGAGATCATCTTCCAGAGACAGTTTGTGGCCGGGGACAAACTTCGTCTTCGCCAGTACGGATGGGGTAACCAGGTAGACGCCGCCATTGGCCAAGCGGCCCGGCTCACCCGTACCTGACTTAAGTGAAACGATCTCGCCGTCGTCTTCCACGTCCATCCCCATGTAGCGGCCGACTTCATTGGCCCGGAAAAGCGAGAAGGTCCATTCAGATAAGTGCTCAGCATGGAATTTCAGCAGCTCGGCGAGATCAACCTCAAAAAAGGTATCCCCGTTCAATACAAGGAAGGGCTCGTTCAGCCCTTGGGCGGCCAGCAACAGTCCGCCCCCCGTCCCCAACGGTTCCTCTTCGATCGCATACGTCAGCGGCGTGGCTCGATAACTCACCCCGAAGTGATCCATGATCACCTCTTTCATGTATCCCACCGATACAACGAATCGGTTAACGCCCTGCTCAATCCAGTAATCCATCTGATGCTCAAGGAATGGACGTCCGTTGATGGGCGCCATGGGCTTGGGCAAATCGGGGACGGCACTCCGTAGTCGAGTGCCCATACCGCCGGCGAGGATAATGGCTGTTGTCACCCGGCAACCTTAATCAACCGAGTTGAGGATGGCGCAGATTTCGTCGACTTCCTCATCCCGAAGATCGGGGAAGTTGCCGATGTAAAAGCCGTAGAAGTGAATGTGCTCCACTTGCGGAAATTGCTTGTGGTGGTTTTCGGGCACGATCCCCTTCAAATAGGGTTGGCGGATCTGGTTGCCACCGCCGGCACTGCCGCGACGAAATTCAACGCCAGACTCGCGCATTTTGGCCATGAGTCGTTGCACAAATGCCTCATCCGGTTTCTGCAAAACCAGATTGAAGGCATAGTTGCTGGAGCCTTCAAGCTTGAAGTCGGTCCGGTATTTCTTGGGGTCGATCTGTCTCAGGAATCGATGCAGGTTCTCGGTACGTCGACGAACATTGGCGTCCAGGCGCTTGAGCTGACTGCGTCCCATGATGCCGCCAATTTCGGTGTTACGGGTGTTGTAGGCCGGGAAGGCAAAGATGAAATCCGGGTTCAGCTCCGGATTGGCCTGCTGGTAGGCGCTACGGACAGCTGGATCATTCGCCTCGCGCACCATGCCATGCGAGCGCAACATGCGCACTTGCTGGTAAACCTCGGGGTCATTGGTGCAGACCATTCCCCCCTCGATGGTGCTCATGTGGTGGGCATAGTAGAAGGAGAAATTGGAAATCCAGCCAAAACTCCCCAGCTTCTGGCCATTGTGGGTGGCGCCGTGCGATTCACAAACGTCTTCGATCAGCGGGATTTTTCTGCGTTCAAGTTCGCTGACCAGTTCATCCGTCAGGCCATCGAAACCCTGAACATGCGTCAGAAAGACCGCCCGGGTTTTGCCGGTGATCTTGGCCAATACTTGCTTGGTATCCATCGCTAGGGAGTGAGGATCGATATCGACGAAAACGGGCGTAAACCCGTTTTGAAGGACGGAAGCGATATCGGAGATCCAGGTGAGGGGAGGAACGATCACCTCGCCGCCTTCCGGATGGCGAATCTTGAGGATCGCCATCGTCAGCAGGTTTGCGGAGGCACCGGAGTTAACCAGCACGCTGTATTTGACACCCAGCCAGGTCGACCATTCTTCTTCAAAGGCCCGGACATTAGCGCCGTGCGTCAGGATGGGATCATCCTGCTTGAGGTGCTCAATGACGGCATCAAGATCCTCACGCAGGATGTTGTTGCGCATTAGGGGATATTTCATGGCTTCTCCAATTGATTTGCGAGACTGGCTTTCAATTTGTCAGGGATTTGGCAAACGCGCGGACGCTGTTAAGCACTGCTTGGGGACCAATCCCCACTTTTTCGTGCAGCTCCGTGCGCGTACCCAATTCGAAGTGGTAAGCACCCTCGACACCGATATTGAGCATCCTGGCGCTCAGGCCGCGCCGTGAGATAAATTCGAAGAGCATGGAGTCAAGACCGCCCCGCCCACGGAAACCTTCTTCGAGACTGACGATTCCGACGTAGGGCTTGAGCGTGTCTTGAAACTCTGTTGCGGAAAATCGTGCGAGGTCGAACAAGTCGATCACACCGACGCGGAGTCCTTCGCTGGCAAGTTCGCCCGCTGCCTTGATGGCAGTGTGAAGCATGTATCCCGTTGCTACCAGACAGATCGTCTCGCCACGCTTATGAACGTGGAAGCCCTTAGATGTATCCGGTGCCGCACTTTCATAAACAACCGGAAGAACCTGGGCATCGAAGCGCAGGTACTTGGGGCCACTGGTATTGACGCAGGTATCAAAGAATGCGGATGCCGTTACGTGATCGGCCGGGGATAACACCTGGAAGTTCGGTAACGCACGCATCAGGGTAATGTCTTCATAGCACTGATGGGTCGGCCCGGAAACGACATAGCTGTAACCAGCGCCGACGCCGATCAAGTTGACGTTCATCGGCCGGACTTCCGAAAGCAGTGCCAGGCTTACCCTGACCTGCTCGTAGCAACGCATGGTGATGAAGGGGGCAATGGCGTAAGCAAAGACGGTATAACCTTCGAGCGCCAAGCCGGCGGAGACGTTGATCAGATTTTGCTCGGCAATGCCTACGTTCACGAACCGATCCGGGAAATCTGCACGAATCTTGTCGAGCACTGGCGAGCCGAAGTCGGCACAGGTGAAGAATATCTTGCTGTCTTCCGCCATCGCGAGCCAGATTCGCTCCAAAAAAGCGTCGCGCATGGCCAATGGTTTGACGCTCATTGGGTTTTCTCCAACAGGCTATCGATCAACTCCGGCTTGGGGTTGATGATGTGAGAGAGCGGTGCGTTCTCCAGGCCTGGAACACCATGGCCTTTCAGGGTTCGGGCAATGAGCGCCTTGGGCTTGCCCTCTGCAATCGCCTTTTGCTGTTGGAGGGCATCTCGCACGGCGAGGACATCGTGCCCATCAACCTCGATGCAATCCCAACCGAAGGCACTCAAGCGCGTGGTCAGCGCACCATGCGACACGATGTCGTCGGTATAGCCAAGCATACTGATACGGTTATCGTCGACAATCAGGTGCAAGTTATCCAGTTTGTGCTGGGAGGCAAACATGATTGCTTCCCAATTGGCCCCTTCGTGAAGTTCGCCGTCGCCCGCAACCACGAATACGCTCCGGTCACTCGCTTTACGCTTGAGGCCAAGCGCCATCCCGGTGGCGACGCCCAGCCCATGACCGAGGGAACCATTGACTGTCTCATACCCCGGAATGACCGGATCCGGGATACCTCCAAGGAAGCTTCCGGCCTCGCACACATGTTGCAGCTCTTCCATCGGGAAGTAACCGAGATCCGCCAGAATGGGGTACATGCAAATTGAGCCGTGGCCCTTGCTGATAATGCAGCGGTCACGCTCCTCATCGCGCGGGTTCGATGGATTGAACCGCAAAACGCCACCGTAATACAGGGCGACGAAAATTTCGATGGAAGAAAGCGATGATGCCAATCGGGTTTCAGGGGCTCTGCGGTGAACCGCTAGGGTTTCACGCCAGACCCAGTGTGCCTTGGCACGCAAATCGATAAGATCATTTCTCATGGCTGCACTCCCTGCGTGACCATGCTGTCGAGATACCACTGGTAGGTCGTTTTCAGCCCGGCCGTAAAGTCCACCGTCGGTCGCCAACCGAATGCGAGCAGGCGACTGCTATCGAGTAGCTTGCGGGGAGCACCATCGGGTTTGCTCGTGTCCCATTCAAGTTTGCCGGCATAGCCGACTACGTTGGCAATGGTTTCCGCCAGTTCCCGAATGGAAAAGTCTTTGCCGGTGCCCAAATTCAACGGAAACTGCAATTGCGAGGTATCCCCCTCTAGCAGCGCCAGACAGGCGTCGGCGATATCGTCGGCATGAATGAATTCACGGCGAGGATTACCGCTGCCCCACAGCGATATGCTGGGCGCTTCGGTTTCCTTGGCCTCATGAAAGCGCCGTATCAAGGCGGACAGAACGTGGCCAGACTTAGGGTCAAAGTTGTCGTTGGGGCCGAAGGCACTGTTCGGAATGACCGGAATAAAGCGTTTCTCGCCATATTGCTGGTTGTAGGCGAGGCACATCTGCATGCCGGCAAGCTTGGAAACGGCGTAAGCCAGGCTGGTCGGCTCCGGGTACCCGGAAAACAATGCTGTTTCTGGCATTGGCTGAGGACAATCGCGCGGGTACATGCACGAAGAGGCGAACAGGATCAGCTTCCGTACTCCGGCACGATGCGCTGCCCGAAGCACGTTCAGCTGGATTGCCAGATTCGTGTTCATGAAGTCGGCCGGGTAGGTCTGGTTCTCGACGATGCCGCCGACTCGCCCTGCCGCCAGCACGACATATTCAGGTTTGACGCTATCGAAAAAACGCTCGACAGCCAACGCATCGGTCAGTTCGAGGTCGCGATGCGAAGAAGTAATCACATCGGCAAAACCACCACGCTCCAACGCGCGTTTGACTGCGGAACCGATCAATCCGGTATGGCCCGCCACATAGATACGCGATGACTTATCCATGCTTAGAGTCCGTTGGGTTGATAAAGCACCACACGACTTCCCGAATCCTCGAAGTCGAATGGCACATGAATCAGCTTGTTCAACCGCTCGCGAATCGCGGCATGCCGTTCAGGCTTGGCAAAAATCAAGAGAAACCCGCCACCGCCGGCTCCCAAAATCTTTCCGCCAATCGCACCGGCATCCATTGCAGCCTGGTAGATACTGTCAATTTCTGGCGTTGACACACGATCGGAAAGGCTGCGCTTGTATTGCCAACTGGCATCGATCAATTTGCCAAACGATTCGATAGGCTCGCTCACGTCCTGAAGAATCGCGATGGCTTCATCAACCATGGCCCGCATGAGTTTCAATTCCTTTTCACGCTTCTGGAGGTTGTCGATCTTCGACTTCGCTACTTCGGAAGCGATCCGAGAAAAACCAGTGAAACAAAGCATCAAGTGGTCACGCAGCTCCTCGCGCCGATGTCCCGGAAGAATGACGGGGGCAACATCGAAGGAATCGTTGCGGTGAAACTCGATGCGGTTGAAACCTCCAAACGCTGCAGAGACCTGATCCTGCGAGCCCACATTTTCGCCAATGATGTTTTGCTCGACATGAATGGCATCGCGAGCAAGACCGTCTTTGTTAGCCATTTGCCCATTCAAGCCCTGCAACGCATGCAATAGACCCACTGTAAATGATGAGCTCGAACCCAAGCCGGAACGTGCAGGCAAATCACCATCGTGGTGAATTTCCATCCCCTCTTCCACCTTTGCCCAATTCAGAACAGCGCGGACGGCAGGGTGCTGAATCTCGTCGTTATGCTTTACGTTCTCGATATGGGAATAAACGATGCGGTGCTTGTGCTCAAAGAATGGAGGCAGCCGGCGGCAAGTGATGTAGCAATACTTGTCGATGGTCGTAGCGAGAACAGCGCCGCCATGTTCCCGAAACCAACCGGGATAGTCAGTGCCACCGCCGAAGAAGGAAATTCTGAAAGGAGTACGCGTGATAATCATGACTTTGTCAGCCCCCCAGCAACTTACGTTTGAGCGGGATCCTAGCCATGTCTTCCACGTTCGTTCTCTCCTGCTCTCCGAACCGTTGCTCGACAAGCTTTAGGTAGGCGGGATTAGTGAAATATTTCTGCCAGGCATCGTCCCGGAACTTCAGGACCTCAGCCGCACTAAGATATTTGGTGGGGAGCGGTTGGCTTTCGTATGAAAGAAATGCGTACCCCTCGTATGAGTCAGGTAGCGCCCAGCCATTCTTCTTGGCGGTGTAGTACATAGGACTGCCTGGCAATGCCTGACAGGGGTACATGTTTGCCATTTCGGTATTCAACTCCAACGCAAGGTCCAGCGTTTCTTGCATTGTTTCCCGCGTATCTTCCGGGAATCCGAAGATGTAGTTGCTGATTATGTTGATGTCGGCATCGTTGATGGTCTTGCAGACATCCCGGATATTGACTTCCTTGAACGAGCCTTTTGAAACCTCCTGGCGCACCAGTTGATTTCCTGCCTCGACACCAAGTGCAAGCCAATTCACGCCGGCACGCTTGAAGAGTTCAAGTGCGTCCCGCCGCACTGTATCCACGCGGGAATACGTCCACATATTGAAACCGAAATCCTGATCGATCGCTTGCTGAAGAACCGGGATGTAATACTTGCGGTTCAGGAAGAACATCTCATCGCTGATTCGGAGTGTTTTGACACCGAGATCAGCGAGCTTTCTCATTTCCCTGCCTACCCAGGCTGGGCTCCAGAAACGCATCCCCTTGGAATCCGCCGCGTTAACGCCATCACTGCTATCAACACGATTCACGATGTTGATCATGCAGAAGTCACAGCCGAACGAACACCCAAGAGATGTGTAGATGGCCGCAAAAGGTGTTCGCTTTTCGTGACTGAATTCGGCGTGCCAGAAATGTGCGCGATAGAGATCAAGGGGCTTTTCACGATAGGGAAGTAGATCCCAGGCATAGCCCGGGAGATCTTCATCCATCCGGTCCTGTGGTACGACTGCTTGAGGGGAATTTATCGTGGGAATTGGGAAACCCGCCGGCCCGCGTTTTTTGTAGCCAATGCCCTTGACGTTAGACAAGTCGTCTGCGAGGTTCCCCTTCAAAAGGTTATGCAGTGCATAAACACCTTCGTTAAGCAGTACGATATCGACACAATCGTGTGACAGCACCTCCATCGGCAGAGCACTGGTATGCGAACCGACAAAGCAAACCTTGGTATTCAGTTGCGCATCTTTGATCGCTTTGGCAAGCGCCAAGGCACCAATCATGCTGGTTGTTCCTGAATTGGGATTCTGTCCATAGACAACCAGTACGACTAGCCGTGGCTTGAGCGTCTCGATCCGAACCAAAGATTGGTCAAGCGTCAGCCTTTCAGCATCGCAATCAAGGATGCCAACCCCAAATCCTTTGGATCGACAGGACTCCGCGAGCAACAGCGCCCATGTGGGTGGCTCGATGGCCGAGTAGACTTTGGCTAGCCCCTGGTAGGCTTGTACCGACGAGTCCGGGTTAACGAACAATGCATCCATGGGGATTCAATTACTCCAAGTACGGATGCGGCCGTTAAGCGAGAGTGGTTTCGATGCAAACACATCGAGGCGCAGGAAACCGTCTGGAGCATCAATGAACCAATGCCCTACTCGCCCAAGCGAATCCACTACAGAAATCGAAAACTCACCAACCCAATCCACCAACCCACCTCCACCAATAAAAACCCCCGGCAGAACCCGCCAAAGACCTTCTGGCAAGCTTAACTGCGGGGGGGGGGGGGGGGGGAAAGCCCCCCTGTTTTCCCAACCCCCCCACCCCCCCCCCCCCCCCCACCAGAAAACCCCCCGCGGAGACCCCCAAAAGAACCTTTGGCAAATTTAAAGGGGGGGGGGGGGGGGGGGGGTAAAGCCGCCTAGTTTCGCAACTGCCTCACACCCCGGCTATGTTCCATTATTTAGCCTGTGATTCTATCACTTACAGTACGCTTGCATGCAGCAAAACTGCGCCTATCACTATCGGCATAGGCTGGAACAGGTCAGGCAAGTGCCTTGTCAATGGCGTCGATGGTCGTTACCTCTCGTGCGTGGTCACAGCCGCTTCTGCAAATTACTCACCCACAACCAAAGCGAGTAAGCCAGCGAAACTGTCAGGAATGGAGCAATCAAAGCTGGGACAGGAACCGGTACAAGCAACCATCCGGCCAATCCAATGATGACGATCCACGTCACCCGGATTCCCAGCTTGTGGCGAATGGGGCTTTGCGCCACGAACGAGTACTTCCGGATTTCCCGCATGTAGTGCCCATCCAGATAGGCAACGATCACTAACGGAATCCCCGGCAGCAGCCATCCCGACAAGATATTCAGCCGATAAGACACCAGTCCCAGCCACAGCCAGGTGGCTTCGATCCGTGATCTTGTCCATTGGCTGAAGCCCTGATTGCCTAGCGGGCCATCCCCCATCGCATCGGCATCCTGGAGAAAAGCCCTGAAATCACGGGACATTGACTGCTGAAGTTGCCCCATGGACTCCGCAAACATCCGTTGCTCACCCTCCCCGGCCAACGCATGCACTTCGGCTCGTTCATGCATCCAAGCGGCACGAATGGTGGCAGGCGGAATAAAGACCCACGTCGCCACCACCAGGATGAAAACCCCAAGCGCTACGACCATTCCTAGCCCTGAATCGTTCGGCCGGCTCATTGCTGCTCAGTCACCAAAATAGGGATACGCCCCTTGAGCGTTCGACCACCGGAGAGTCGCGCGATGAAATGCAACGGCGGCAATTCGCCCAACATGGCCGCGGGAAATAGCTCCGCCTCCTCCTCAAGAATTTGTTCCTGATAGGAGGCGCTGTATTCGTCGTGAATGTGCGTATCTACATTGTGCCCATAGCGAAGCGCCATTGACCGCACCTTGGTTTGCGGCATGCCTTCGGCGATGTATTTCTGAGTCTCGGAATCAAGCACACGCAAGGCAATTTTGTTGTTGGTGTTGGCCAGAACCTGTCGTGCCTTGTTCTCATCGCCCAGTCGGCTCGCGAAGTCGGCAAAAGTCTGCGTTGCGATCGTCACCCGGAAATCCGCGCCGCCGCCTTTGTTCATCAGTTGGATGGCAGGTTGGTTCAAGACCTCGGCGGCCTCGTCGATAAACAGATTTACCGGCGTCAAGGTCTGGATGCCGTAGTTGTAGCGATCGCCCGCCACAGCCGCCAGATCGGCAAGCATGATGGATCCGATGGCGCTCCCCACTGTCGAGTCGGCAAGTGAATCCAGTCCGATATAGACCACCTTGTTACCGCGAATGACCTTCGACATGTCGGTCACCAAGCGCTCATGGCCGGGATCAAAGTCGGGCGACAGCAACTCTTGCAGCGGATCACTGGTCAACATCGACAGAATGGGAATCAGGGAGGCGATCATCTTCTGGAAGTGATCGCGGTTATGCTCGAAGGTCGAGATCAAGCCATCCAGATCGACCGACTGCGCCTCGTTGATCGCCACCTCCTGATAGAACGCGATATAGGCCTGCAGGTGTCGATCCTTGTACTTCCTGAGATAGGAGGCCACCCGCGATTCCCAGTCCCGCACATTGCGAGTGAAGTGAATCTTGAGGGCCTGTTGGAGTAGGCTTTCCGGACCACCCTCGACATAACGGCGCATCTGAACCAGGTTGGGGCGATTGCCGGTCGCAATCATGCCGTTGGTGATGTCATTCAGCACCTTCCAGCCGAAGGCCGTAAACGGATCGGCACCGGTTTCCGAAGGTATCAAGGCCGCTACCCGACTGGCCAATTCAGTCTTGCGGTTCCAGTTCCGCAAGGGATCGATACAGGCAGAACGATCCGGATGCGCCGGATGGAAATAGACGAATCGATCCCCTTCCCCGGTAGCTTCGCAGACGGCACGGGCGTTTTGGGCAAGGCCGTGATCCCCCTTGGGATCGATGATGATGACCGTTTCCCCTCTAAATATCGCCTGAGCAATCAACACATCGAACAGGCGCGTCTTGCCCACGCGCGTGCTGCCAACGATCAGGGTATGCCCCACCAGGTTGGCCACTTCGGAAAACAAATCGGTTTCAGCCGCCAGTCCATGCACCCAGTAGGCACCTTCATGATGCTGTGCCACACGGCCAATCGTGCGCACCACGCCCATGGACATCAGCGTATGGAGTTTGGTGGCCTCAATGTCCGACCAGGGGAATCCCCGTCCCAGCCAGTATTGCTTGGCCGCCTCCGCTTTGCGAGCTAATACCTTCAATGCATCGAGGGTGATGAACTCCTTGCCAAAGTACTCCAGCCGTTTGTCGACCACCATCCGCCGATAAGCCTGAACACCCCGAATCGCACCGCCGATGGCGCAACCAATGGCCAGCATTGCGCCAAAGCCGCGAAACACAGGCGCCCAGTAGGAAATCAAAAGGATGAGCAGCGCGCCAGTCGACCAGATCAACACCATGCGTGCCTCGAAGTTCGGCCGCCATGGAACTTCGAATTCATACGGTGACGACGAGCGAGACATCTAGTCGCCTGATTCAGATCTAGCGCACAGTTCCCGCACCGTCACGTGCGCCCTGCGAAATCAGATGCATCAGCGCAACCCCGGACCAGATGGCGACCGGCCACTCCATGACCGGTACCCAACTGGCGATGATCAATCCAAACTGGATCACAATCGAAAGCAAGGCCAACGCAGCGGCCAGACGCCGGTTGATGCGCCCGCCAGGACTGGCCATCCAGAGCAGGATAGCCATCCAAGTGAGCGTGACGCCAATGGCAACCGTAATCGACCGACTGCGGACCCATTGCTCGGCCACACCACCAACCAGGACCAGTAGCAGCAGTGCGCCAAGAAACCCCTTATCGTCCGGCATCGCTTTCCAATCCCCACGCAAGCGGAGAAACTGCCAGCCATGCAAGGCCAGTGACGCCAGCAACCCATGATTTCGAACGTTCATTTCACTTCGCTCCAAGAATTCGTATGCCCCGTAACGTGGGGTACCCGATGCAATCAGTTCCGGTGGAGGCACCATTCACGCGTGCGCCGAGACCTCGCATTGCCGGTGTTGTTGCGCGACACCGCCGGCTGGCCGCGAAAGGTTGATGATCGACTATCCACAGGGATCGGACACCTTCTGCAATCCATCTTACGGATTTCACGAAAAATGCAACTTCGAAATCCGCCCTTTATGGACGCATTTCGGTCGCCACTTACCCACAGACCCCGTACGAACTGAAGAGTTATCCACGTGAAATCTGTCCCACGATGTCATCAACCGTCATCGCTTTCCCAGCTTGGGGTTCGAGGCAGAGCCCTCTGCTGCCCCATGTGACATCTGTCCCGCCCCCATGTGACATCTGTCTCAGAATCACGTGACATCTGTCCCGGACATCTCCCGGAATCCCAATGCCGGCAAGGCTTTTAGCCAGTCCACAAGTAGTTCATGTATTTTTCCAAGTAGGAGCAAGTAGTTTGCTCCGATCCTTTTTGTGGATAAACCAGCCAAGAAGGCGCTCTCTGAAAAATCGGGTAGGCAGAAAATCCTGCACGACACACCATCCCCATTGGGGATATACTTGAAGCATGAATCAGCAAGACCTACTCCGCCAAGCCATGATCCGCTCCGGTCAGACACGCGCTCAACTGTCAGCCGAGTTGGGGGTATCCGCACGCACGCTGGATAAATGGCTGTTGCCCGAGACTTCCGGTGATTTTCGTAGGATGCCGGAAACCGCCTTGCGCTTGCTGGCGGCGCAGCATGGCGTGCGCAAGTCCGATGGCCTGTCGATGCCCTACGACTGGTCCAATCCGGGCATGCCCGATGAAACTCTGGTCGTTTCCGTTCTGCGCCGGGCGAGCTTTCCTGATCTCGTACGCGTCTGCGCGGATTTCGGCGTGGCGTTCGTCCGTTCACGAGTGGAGGCCACGCTGGATCGGGTCCCTGCGGCTGAGCGCAACATGCTCAGCCGCATCCTCAAGCGCATGCTGCGCAGCATTGAAATCGCCCTTGCCGAAAAATCTACAGCATGATCGAGCTGTGCCGCAACCTGCTCCCGCCCGCAACAGCAGCCGTCATTGACGAACTGGCCGATGAATCAGCGCTTGAGGGGTTCTGCCTGGTCGGAGGGACTGCGCTAGCGCTTCAGGCCGGGCATCGCCGCAGTCTGGACGTCGATCTCGTGACCTTTGCCACGAAGTTGGACAAGAATGGGCTGTTCCGCGCCATGCGCGCACGTGGCGCGACCCTGGCGACGCCGCAATCGATGATTTCGACCGCGAAGATCAACGGCATCGACCTGCTCGCCCACGTACAGGATTACGTGCTCAACGGCGTCAAGGTACAGTGTTTTGCCGATTCCGCCGGACAACGCCATGCCCAAGGTATCCTGGTGGTGAAGGGCTGGCGTTTCGGGCTGATGAACATGCCGCATCTGTTTGCGATGAAAAGTGCGCTGCTTCTCAAACGCTCCCGATCACGCGACTATTTCGATCTGATGTGGTTCTGCCAGCACGGCAAGACCCTGGCCGACATCATCGCGGCCGCCCAGGAAGCCGATGACGCACCTGACGTATCCACCGTGGTCGAGCACAAGTTGCTCGGGCTGTTGCCTCTCGATACAGAGGATGAAGGACTCGACCCGGTCGATGCCCGAATTTCGGTGGCGGACATCTATCGATTCTTCGAAGAACAGGTACAACAACGGGAAGTTGCCGACGCCAAACGCATCCTCGCAGAACGGGAGCGTTAAGTTTCCCCTGAAAGAATCCAGTTTCAAAGCCTCGAAAGTCTCGCGTTGCCCGTATGTCGGGTATGCAATCGGCTTGCCCCCACGAATAGCCCGTTCTCCTTGGCGGTCACGTTAGCTTCGGGATAGAACAACTGTGCCTCCTTGAGCCGCTGCAGGAATCGTTTCTTGAAATCGATCAGCCCACGCGGGCTATCGCCATAGTCAGCCCCGAATTGCAGCTTCAGGGAATTCCATGGAATGACCACGCCCGGGCGATTTTTCACACGCAACAGAAAGATTCGATAGACCAGCCAGGCGTAGATGTCCATGGCCAGCGGAGACTTCGACAAGGCCCGCAGTACTCGCATATCGATCGGCACCGGCGAATCGGTAATGTTCTTGAAGAAGGAAGCGGACAACCGCAATGTGCTTTCCCATAGCATTCGGTCATCCGGCCGATGGGGGTCCCACAACACAAACGCCTCATCTGCAATCGGCATGTTCTTCAACCCGACTCGACCATCGCTTTGATAGCTGATGGAGAGCATCGAAGAGAACAGTCGCAACGATTGGGTGCGCAATCGCTGGCAGTCTCTTCCGTCCGTGCGCATCCCCAGCTTCCTCAAGAATTCATTCTGACTGCGCCCGAGCCCCAACAGCGGTGACTTGGTTCGCACGGCTTCCGTACAGATCCAGGCCAGCAACAGCCGCGGTACCGTTCCGAAGGGCAGTCCGAATTTCGGATTGGCGATGATCGACAGGGAAACCGCGCCGCTGGTGCGCTCGAAGAATGGCACACCGGGGTCACTGTGCGGCAGCGTGGTCTGAACCAGCGCCTGGCCAAGAAAACCGAGTGAGTCCCCTTCTCCATCGCCGGCAGTCATGTCTGCCGCCATACCAATCAGCCGGTCGGTGCGTTTGGGGCGCGCCATGTTCGTCATCGCTGGCATCCGATCCGGCGAATACCACCGAAGTGACGCTCCGGAGTGTCCTGATGATTTACGACGAAATGGATATGGTTCGACATGCCCGGACTTTTAGCAGTCCGGTTTGGCGATGGGCGATTGAAATCCGCCCTTTACGGGCGCATTTCGGCGACCCAGTATTTTCTTGAGCACGATCAATTGACCCGCAATTCACATGGGCAGATAGCCCACGCGAGCAAGGTCAGTCAATAATCTCGACCTGCACCCATTTCATCATGGCCCCCCGTTCGGTTTCCGTGGTTTGGGCGACCAGCAGAATCGGGCCATGCGGAGTCAGTTCAACCGGAGTACGCGTGCGAATTCCATCGGCCCACCCGCCATGCAGGCCCATCTTCTTTTCCAGCTCGGCCTTTTCGATCAGTTCACAAACCTGATCAAGCGAAATTTCCGTCAGGGTAATGTCGGCCGTCAGGCTCGATAGCATTTCCAGCTCGAAGCGGTCGGTCAGCACGTATCGTGGCGCCATGTTCATCCTTCATCCTCCACAGGCACCTCGCCAGCATCCAACTGCACCAGGTAGCGCTCCAGACGGCCAAGGCTGACCAGGATCGATGAGCAGTACCGTGCCTGTCGTCGCAGGGTTGCCGCCTCCGATTCCACTTCCACGACCATGTCGCGGCTCCACTCTGGGGAATACTTGAACAGGTCTTCCAAATCATAGGAGTAGGAATTCCCGCCCTTGGACTTGTTCCGCTTGCGGATGTAGGTATGCTGGGTGTCGCGCTTGCCGCTTTCGTCGCGTATCCAGATACGGCGGTACCATTCGAGCATCAGGGCGTTGCCTTCCAGACGCACCCGAAACTTGAGGGTGTTCTGGTCCTTCCAGCCGGCCCGGATGGTGTTTTCGCGGACGGTAAAATTTTCGAACCGAATCGCGCTTTCCCCGGCCCGCTTTTCGAGGGCGTGCAGATGGTTTTCGAACACCGCCCGGACTTCTCTCAACTGTTCCTGCATGTTGCTCCCCCTTGTTACTCTCGGGAATTACCCACCCGACAATCCACAGTAACCTTCGAGGCCCAAATGCAGTTGTCGGTTTCCATAATCGAGGATGTCATTTCACTGTCAAAGATCCCCATCGCCTTGGCGATGACATACCGGGCTTCGATCATGAAGGCTTCCCAATCTGCTTTTTCTTCATCGCCACCACCCGGCCCAGCCAGTTGCTGATGATGTAGTTTCAACAGTAATGACAACATCTCCGGAGCAGCCGCAATCAAGGCCGCATTGGCTTTCATATCAATGGGATCGCGGTAACTGCCGGCCAGCTCATGACAGCAAGCAACCGGTATAAGCGCCGGTGCAAGAATGAGCAGATCATTGACCCGGCCATCCACGATGTAGATTTCAGACGCTGGCGCCACACGCCAAGGCCCTTGTGTGATTCCCATTTGAACCTCCCACTGTTCATACCGCACGCCCATCGGGCAACGCTTGTCGGAGGGCATTCCGCAGTACGTCCCACAGGAAGAATTGCCCCCTACATTCCACGTTGTTAAGGGACGATGTTTTGTTCCCGAAGCAACGAAGCGGATCGTAGGTGTCCTTCGATGGTTTGCGTTTTTGAAATGCGCCCTTTTCGGTCACATTTCAAAATCCGTCGCCAGGCATGTCGCCATAGGATCAGATGCTCTGGCGGCGCACTGAAGTAGCACTTTCGCAGCAGACAGCCCCTCGAACGTTCTTGAGTAGCTCTGCAGTGCATCAGCCAGATCGCACAGCCCAATTCCGGGCGTGACGACCATTGAAGTGCTACTGGAGATGCTCTCAAATGAATGTGCTCGGAATCGATATTGGCTATTCCAATCTCAAGCTCGCCTTCGGCAAGCGCGGCGCAGAACCCAAGGTACTGTTGAAGCCCGCCGGCGCGGCACCGGCAGATCGGCTTGGCGAAAAGATTGCCGACAAAAGCAAAGATGATTTCCTGCGGGTCGTGGTTAATGGAACGCCATTTGTCGCAGGGCTATCTCCTGATCGAGCGGAGTTATGGAGCCGTGAGTTGCACGAAGACTACCCTTCGACCGAGTCTTACCGCGCCCTCTTCCATGCCGGCCTGCTGTTGGCCGAGCTTGAGCAGATCGATCTCCTCGTGACGGGGATCCCCGTCAGCCAGTATCTGAATCAGGAATTGCGGACTCGCTTGCAAACCCAGATGACAGGGGAACATCAGGTAACGCCACGACGGAGAATCACCGTACAAGCGGTCAAAGTCGTCCCGCAGCCGGTCGGCGGTTTCGTCGATCACGTCAGGAATCTGAAGGACGCCACGGAATTCGAGGACTCCCGTGTTCTTGTGGTTGATCCCGGCTTTTTCTCCGTCGACTGGGTGTTGATTAGCAATGGCGAACTTCGCCGGCAATCCTGTGGCACCAGTCTGGAAGCGTCCTCCGTCATCCTTGACGAAGCGGCAAAGCTACTGGCCAACGACTTCGGCAGAAATGTCGGCCGCGAGCGCCTGGAAAACGCCATCCGGCAGAATCAGACCGAGGTCCGGCTATTCGGGGAGAAGATCGACATCGCGCCCTATCTCAAAGCCGCGTCCGCCAAAGTGGGGCCGATCGTAGCCACCCGGTTGCGGGAATCCTTGCGGAAGGAGAACGCCGGCGCCGACATCGTGCTCCTCGTCGGCGGGGGTGCTGGATTCTTCGAGGAATCCGTCAAGGAAGCTTTCCCGCATCTCAAGATCACTACGCCGGAGTCTCCCGTATTCGCCAACGCCCGCGGATTCTGGCGAATGGGTAGCTGAGATGGGCTACCTCAAGATTGTCGTGAAGATCCCGGACACGATCTATCCGGAGTTGGTCGCTGACCTTGAAAGAGTTCAGCTACGAGACCGTGCCGAACGTGTTCGGGTACTCGCCATGCTTGGACTTCGAAATATGCATGTTCAGTTTGATCGATGCCAAATCCTTCCAGAATCAGCACAAACCAACAACTCTGAATCAGCGTCAAACGGAGCGGCGAACAAGCTGATAAAAAGGCTTAGCGAAAGTCTGTAACGCAGGGGATCGATACGATCCCCCACTCATTTCAACTCAGTAGCGCGCAGAATGGACACGACCGCATATGAAATGCCGCCGGGCTGTAAATGAAGCTCGTCTGGCAACGTCCGCACCGACGCCACTCGACGATCTTTGCTCGCACATCCCGTACCGCAAAATACGCCGCGTTGATGTCCAGCTCCCGATGTGCAATGCGCTTATGCATGGTCATTGCGCGTAACAACAATCCCGGATCGACTTGGTTTTCTGCGCCCGGGGCCAGTCGGCTGTAGATCGCCACGAAACTTGCCAATTCCGCAGCAGAAAAGCTGTCCGAGATAAACGCCCGAACCGACTCGCGCAATCGCCCATTGGGCGGGCTATTGGGATGGATTCTGTTCCACTGCCGCCTCAACGGCTTGATGTGGATTCCGGTCAGATGATTGACCAGCGGCAGCCTGAGCTTCAGTCGAACCAGCTCATGGGCTACACGATGATTTTCAAGGTCCTCAGGGGAAAGTAGCGCCGCCACGGGAATTCCCCACTATCGCCGCCTCGGCGTAGGTACTTCGCGCTTCGCGCGGCATCTGCAGTAATCGTGAGAAGGCCGGATCGCTGAACCTCAAGGTGTAGAGCGACACTCCGACGGTTTCCGCCAATTCCTCGATCTCATCCATGTCGAGCGATGCAATCTTTTCGATTGCCGCCTTTGGAAGACCGGTCATCAACTCTGCCGCCTCCATATCCTGAGCCATCTGACGGGTCAGCATCAGCAGCTGACGGTTGATCTTGAGTACATCCCGTTGCTCCATCATAAATACCCCCTTAAGTGGTCACGAGTGCGCATTTTATATTACAATTATCACCAATGAAACGACCAAGGAGAATAATTTATGACGATCGATACCGAAACCGTTTTGCAGGCGCATAACCCTGTTGCCGAGATTCTGGAAGCACTGATGGACAAGCACAGCCTGAACCAAACTGACTTGGCGAATAGATCGGGGGTCTCCCAGCCTGCCATCAATCGAATCCTTAACGAACGCAGCAGGGCCAAGAAGCCTCGCCGTGACACCTTGGAAAAGATAGGGGGCGTGCTCGGCGTTACACCCGAGCAACTGACTGGACAGGCACCAATATCCGTGCGCTTGTTTGACAAAGGGGCTGTTCCCATTGGCCGCTGGGAAACCTTGACGCACAGCGCTGAAGCCGGGAATATCCAACTGGGCCATGCGCTGGTGTGCCCTGTTCCTCACAGCGACTTGAGCTTTGCCCTACCAGTGATCGGCGAGGCGATGTCGGGCGATGATGGCTATCGCGAGGGCGACGTGATTTTTGTCGACCCGGGAGTCAAGCCATCGCATGGCCGGGATGTCGTGGCAGTCAGCCCCAGAGCTGCTTATCTGCGGCGATTCACAGAAACCCCCGAGGGTACGTTCCTCAAGGCACTCAACTCCAGTTGGCCAAACCCCATCCTGCCGCTCACGTCAGACATCATCGTGATGGGGACAGTAATTTTCTCGGGTCGTATTCGATAGCCATTACGATGCAGCGCTTCGTATGTAATTACTTATTACTTTGAAAGGCGTCATTTTTACTGAGATATCTGCAACACTGCCACCCATCGGATCGACGTAAACTTGATAGAACTTGATTCCATGATTGCCTTGCCTATAATTGATCCAATGGAAAAAATCCTGAATTGCGCGGCCATCGAATCTGCGCTCGCCCAGCGCGGCATGACCCGGAAGGATCTGGCGCAGGCGGTCGGAACATCCTCCCAGGCAATCACCAACTGGCTAAAAGGCCAGGATTTCCCCCGCCCTCCCAAGCTTCTCAAGCTTGCCACGACGCTTAAGCTGACCTTCGAGCAACTCGTGCAGGAAATCCGTGCGGGCAAGCCGGTAATTGCCTATCGAAAGAAGGCAGGGACCAAGACAACACCGGCGCATATTGCCAAGGCTGAAGAGATCGGACAGCTACTCAAGCCCCTTGTACCCTATCTGCCTGAACTTCAGGCGCTGCGGACTCTGATCACTACCCCTTCATGCGACTATCAAAAGTTGCAGACGGTGGTTTCACAAACGCGCGACCGACTGGGTATCGGAGGTCAAGCCGTCCTCAGTTACGAAAACCTGATCGGTGAATTCAAGAATTGTGGCGCCATCCTGGTGCCGGTACTCTGGGGCAGCAAAGGCAACCATGAGAATGCCTTGCACATCCGCCTGCCGCTGGAGGACGTGACTTTCATTTTCCTGAACCTCGACACTCGCCTTGAGGATTTCAAGTTCTGGATGGCGCACGAGCTGGCGCACGTGCTGACTCCCGAGTTGTCCGGTACGAACGATGGCGAGGATTTCGCAGATGCGTTCGCGGGCGCACTGCTCTACCCCAAGGCCTGTGTGGAGCAGACCTATCGCCTGTCCAGCCAGCAAACCACTTCAGAGGCGGCCATTCGCATACTTGAAGAGCAGGCTGCGCGCCATATGATTTCCCTGAACACGGTCTTCCAGCAGGTTCAGTCTTACGCGAAAGCCAACCAGCTCCCGACGTTGGCGATCCCTGAAGCGACGATTCATATACGCCGTTCAGTCTGTCGAGGAGACCTGGTCAGCGAAGCACTCTTCGATCCCCTCCCGCCACCACCTCGCCGTTACATCGCCGCATGCGAGAACACGTTCCAGACCTCGTTTTTTCATGCACTCAAGCGCATGATCATCGAAAGCGGCACGGGCGCCCCCTACATCCAGCAAATCCTGGACATGCCACTGAAGGATGCGGTCGGACTTTACGAGGAATTGCGCGATTGATCCGGGTACTGCTTGATACCAACGCTTACTTGCGGTTGGCCAAGCGTATCCGTCCCTTGCTGGGTGTCACCTTCGGACAGAAGCGTTACACGCTGACGATTCTGAAACAGGTTGAGGACGAGGTGTTCAAGAGCGCCCGCCTCAAATTTCACTATCCGTGGTTCACCGAAGCCGAGTTCGACAAGGAACGCCTGTCCAAACGAATCCGACTGTCGTCGGACGAGCGCGAGGCGATCGATGCTGCTGCCAGCATTTTGAGAGCCCATGTGCTGGCCGACACATCAGCGTACACCAGTCACGGCCGCTCCCCGCCCTCGCCCACTGATTGCTTTCTCCTGGCATTCGCTCAGGTTCGGGAGAGCATTCTGGTCACAGACGATTTGGGTATGCACCTTCTGGCAAAGGAGTTCGAGATCGACATCTGGCACGGCCATGAACTCCTCAAACGAATGATGGGTGCCAAGGTCATCAGCAATGACCTGGTAAGGGAAATCTTCAGTGCGCTCGAAGATAACAACGACCTGCCCCGCTCTTGGCAGGAAGTCCGGCATACAGTGTTCAAGAAGTTGTTTGGATTGAAATCCTGATTGTTCGTAGAGACGAAAAAAACCCGCCGATGCTGCTGGCGGGTTTTTCGTTGTCAGATCAATCCAGATTCAGCAAAGGACTTGATCGAAGTGTCAGTCACGATGAAGTGATCCAGCACCTTGATATCGACAAGCGCTAAGGCCTGTCGCAACTGGCTTGTCAGCATTTCATCAGCGCGTGACGGCTCGACACTACCACTGGGGTGGTTGTGCGCAAACAGCACGGCCGATGCATTGAGCTTCAAACCCGTTCGAACGATTTCTCGCGGATAGACCGAAGTTTGCGTCGTCGTTCCACGGAACATCTCCATGCTGGCGATCAGCCGGTTCTGCGCATCCAGCCAAATCGCAACGAAACTCTCGTACTCCTGACCGCCTAGAAACAACCGCAAGAAGCTCTTGACCGCCTCGGGCGATGACAGATGCTCTCCCGGTTCTTTCAAGGTTTCCTCAAGTGCGCGTCGGAACAGCTCCCTGGCCGCCAGAAAGCGATCAGGAACATACTGCACAGCCTCCTCGGCAACTCCCGACTCAGATACCCGATATCGCCGCCGCAAGCCGAATAGCTCGGCCAGTGAATTGCTTGGGTTGAACACGGCGGACAGTCCGGTGAAGCATTCGAGTAGCTCGACGTTGGTTAAGTGTTTCATCTTGGTGCCTCCAAAAATAATGCGGGCACCCTCCTCCCCTACCGGGACGAAGAGTCGCCCCGCGGGGTGGAAATGAATGGGTAAGAACTACTGAACTACGTCCGCCTGTATGGCGGGTTTTCCGGCATCGAGGATCTTCTGGCTTGCGCTGAAAATCCGCTGCGCCGACTTCTCCGGCAATACGTCGCCATCGAGCCAGGACTGGATGTAGCCTCGCGACTCATCGCGTCCGGGCAGTTCGAGGATGGAGCACAGCAGGAAGGCCACGCCCTCCGCCTCGACCTCCTGAATGCTTCTCGGGATCGTTGCCGCGTCATGGCAATCGCCTTCTTCGGTATGGCCAAGCACCACATGCGCCATTTCGTGAAACCGGGTCTTGTGCGGATACTCGGCAATCGGACTCACGGCAATTCGCCGTTTGACCGCATAGCCCTGCACATTCCCGTCCATGAGTTCGAACGACTCCTGCGAGATACCGAGTTCCGTCAAGGCAGCTTCGGCATTCCACTGGGGCGATTCGATGGCTTCGACGTAGTCCTCGCCCTCGGTCTGATCCAAGCTGAACCAGCGGGGTGCCAGCCTGAATAGCGTCAACAACCGACTGCTTTCTTCCATCGATCCGTCGTCGGACTCCGATTCACGGCGCTTGACCGTGATCGGCATCCAGAGCGACAACGCCTTCTGGCCCTTGGTGACGGAGCGTCCCAGTTCCTTCCAGCGGAGGAAACTGGCGATCGGCGCCATCGGCAGATCGCGCTCCTGCAACTGAATGGCCGCCAGAATCTGGTTGCCGATGCTGAAGCGATGGAACCGTCCATAAGCGGCACTGACGATTCCGGGCTCCGAGAGCGCCTGCGTGAGCAGGGGTGCAAACTTGTCATGCATGATGCCTCCAAAGAAAAATGGGGAGGCACCGTCCCCGTCGGGGAGCAATGCGTTCCCCGTGGGATGAAATTTCCGGTCGAAGCCGGATGACTGATGGAAAGTCCGATGGACTTCCGGTTCTGCTACTTCCTTCTTGCAGACCACACCGACAGGGCAAACTCTTTGGCCTCGACTGCATGCGGCCCAAGGAATTCGCTGGGCTTGCCTTCGATCTTGATGAAGAGTCGCCTTCCGACCACGGCAATGTGCTGACGCGCACCGCAATCGGAGTCGAAGCGCGTGCGCAGGAATTGCCGATAATCGCCTTGCCATCCTGCCGGCGGAGCAAATGCGCCCTGCCCGCCCGGCATGGTGTCGATCAGACTGAAATCGATAACGCCGTACATGACCGTTCTCCTAAGCGGCTTGATGCAGCGCTTGCTCCACGCTGACCAAGGCAGGAAATCCAGATTTGCCTTCAAGAACGAACACGTCCAGCCAGTCGATTCCCTTCTTGCCTTCGGGGATCTCCATAGCCGGTGCAATGGCGCCGGCACGGATACCCAGGGACCACAGCCGTTTGACCAGCTCACGCGCCGCTTCCTGCCCGTGTCCAGACGGATGTTGGCGTGACGGCCGGTCCTTGTCGGCAAAGACCAGAATCTGGTCGATGCCGGCCGGTGGCTGGAAAGTCGCCAGCAGATGCGCGTTACCAGTTGCCCAAGCGGGAATGCCCGTGGCCTCGGTGACGGCAAGTGCCGTCTCGATCCCCTCGGTGACTGCCAGGCGATGATTCGCCGGCACCAGTCGAATAGCGCCCCCGGTCATTTGACGCGCCAATGGATGGCGCATCAGCTTCTTGGGGGAATCGACCGGTGCCTTGCGGCCCTCGGGGGTGAGATAGGTTCGGTGGATGGTGACTGCATCGCCACCTTGCCCCGTCACTTGCGCAATCAGGGTCGGGTAATCAGCAAGTCGCCGGTTGTCCTCGTAGTATCCGAGTGCCGCATGAAACCGCAGCGTCTCAGGCACCTTGACCGACAGACCGCGACGAGCCAAATACAAACGTGCCGGCTCGGCGCTCGGATGGGACAAGGCCACAGACTCCCGCCAGGTGCGATTCAGCTGCTCCCGACGCATCTCATCCACGGATTTATCCGCCGCCGAATTGGCACTGCGCGACCGGCTACCGACCTGTTCCGCCACTTCGCGGATCGTCCGGCCAAAATCCCAGCCGTTGATCCACATCAGCAGCGCAAACCCGTTGGCAAAACTGCCGCAGGTATTGCAAATGCCTCCCCCCGTATCGGCGACATCCCGAAACAGGCGAAAGCCATCCCGACCGCCGTGAACCGGACAAGGCACATGCTTGCCTGTCCGTTCCAGTGCGGCTTTCAGCTGTGGCGCGAGAGCAAGCAGAACCCGCTCCCAGCGACCACGCGCATCTTCCTTGACTTGCTGCGTCTCGTACTCGTGCTTCATTGTCGATGCCTCCATGTAACAACTCCGTGTGGAAATCTCCGCGCGGCATGGAGCGATCCCGTCCGGGAATGGCTCCCCGGCGGGGTTGATGAATGCTGTTTGTTTTCTCGTGGCCAGCTACCACACGTCCGTCCAATGCCTTACGGCATCAGACTGAATCTTATGTTCAGGCTTTGCACAGCAGGCTCGAAATGCGCATCGAACCTGTTCTGAAAAACCCCGGCGCACAGAGCGTGCACGCCGGGTAAGAGGACACAGGAGGGAGGAAACTGGATGCGATGCTACGCACCCGATTTCCCTCTCGGATTTTGAAATGCGCCCTTTTCGGACACACTTCACCAATCCACATCGGCTTACATTTCGCCGCGCCCACCAACTTCGATCTTTCGCCACAGGGACTTGGAATCACTCAGCCAGTGATAGCGAACGAATGCCGACAGGTCGGCGTCATCGTCGATGGAAAGGATGAAGCGCTCGATACCATCTCCGCTGCCGTTGAGAGACAGCCCGGTCCGGTTTTCGCGGAGCTTGGCCAGGCACTCGGCGTCGTAGCGATCACGCATCTTTTGCGTGTCGATATCGATACAGAGCGAAACCCGGACGCCCCGGTTTCTGGCTTCGTCCAATGAGACGGCATCCGCCACCACCCGCCGCAGGCGAGCGATGTAGGCCTCCGGCTTCATCCAGCGACCATGCGGCTTGAGCGATCCGCCTTCACAGGCGGCCGCAAACTCCACGACGTTTTGCATGACCTGCCAGGACATGCCCAGAGCCATGCAGGACCACCGACGCGGACGCTTGCCGTCCTGCCGATAGACATTGTTGTCACCACCCAGCGAAGCCAGAATGAAATGGTCTTCGTAGGCGGATTCGATACGTTCCTTGGGCAGACGAATTGCCACCCAGTCATACTCGATGCGATACGACATATGATGCCTCCAGAAATGAATGCCGGAGACACCGATCCCTTCCGGGCGATGTCCCCGGACGGGTGATGGCCGTGAGGCCGAATGGATTTACAGCTGTTCCGCCTTGGCTTGCGAACACAGGTAAAGCAGGCAGCTCGAATTGCGCGGCCCCCACCAGCGATGCCAGCGGACCTGCACTTTGGCTTTCTGTTCCGCCGGCAAACCGAAATAGGTATGCCGGGCGATTCGCCACCATTTGGCAGTGAATTGGCGCCGTTCGATCTCAACGACGTCTGCACGCTGCGCACGGCGGGACATGACTTCATCCACCGAGGGCTGCAATACCGCAACCTGATCCGCGAACAGCGGCAAGGCCTCGCGTTCTGCCTTCTGCTTGCGCAGAACGGCTGAACGTTTTCTCGGGGTATCCCGAAAACCTTCATAACGGGGATAGCGATCGAACATCATGACCATCCCCTTGCCACGCGAATCGCTTCGCGCAACATTCGTACATACTGCTTCATGGTGCCTCCAGAAAAAAATGGAGGCAGCGACCCTGTCGGGGAGCGAGCCCCCACAGGGTTGAGAAATGCTGTTTGTTTGGAGCGGCCAGCTACCGCCTTTCAGTCTCGCGTGAGATAGATCACGCTTGTCAGATAAACTGTACCTACGAGGAAATATCCTCTACTGAACGGACAACTGAACGTGCTTGCCCGCTCTTGCCAACATATCCACCAAAGCATCAATGGTGAACTTGATGGACTTCTTGTTGATGACATCCGAAACGCGTGGCCTGCTGACACCCAGAATCTCGGCGGCTTCGGCCTGTTTCAACTTCTTCTCGTCAATCCATTCGGCCAACTCTGTCATCAGGGACTCCTTGATGGCCAGCTTTTCCGAGATGATCCGCTTTGACTCGGCTTGCAGTGCCGCCGCCTCTTCAGGGCCGAATCCCAGGTCAGCAAATACGTTGCCACCGGCCGGGGTGATATGAGCGGATTTGGTTTCGATACTCATTTTTTGCTCCTTTCCAGGATGACGGCTTTGTAGCGAGCAGCCGCGACATCCTTGTCATGTTTGCTGGTGGTGTTCGTTTTCTTCTTGAAGCAGTGAAGCACATAGACCGCTTCAGAAAATTTGGCCACGTACATCACCCGGAACCAGCCATCGTCGAGATTGATGATGATTTCCTTCGTTCCAGCACCAACATCGTCGAATGGCTTCCAGCGGTCCGGTTCCAATCCGACTTGAACCTGAGCAAGCTGACGCCCCGCCTCTCTACGGGCATTCGGGGTGAAGATGTCATCATCCTTAATGTCGCGCAGCGAAGACCCACGCCAGTCAATAGGCTTTTCCTTCATGAACCCTCCACAAGAATTGTATCAAATTTTATACATCACACGTATGGGGAGGATCTACTGTCAGAACCAGCCTTTCCAGTTGTGATGACCCCACTGCGCATGAATCGCTTCGCGCAGTATTCGTTCGTTATTGCTTCATGGTGCCTCCAGAAAAAAAGGGAGGCAGCGACCCTGTCGGGAGCGAGCCCCCAAAGGGTTGAGAAATGCTGTTTGTTTCCAGCGGCCAGCTACCGCTTTTCAGTCGTTCCCATATGGGAACGGCCAAACTCGGGTTTTCCACAGCGGGCTGACGACCAACCCGTTCTGGGAAGCCCGGTACACGCAACCGTGCGTGCACCGGAAAATGGCTCCAACCCTTAACTCCCCTGCCTCTTGCGCTTACGACGGCGCGCAGGCTTGGGATAGCCGAATCGGGACCATGCTGCTGGATCGACGGGAAGCGGTGTCGTCCGGGCATTTTTGAGATTCACGAAAACACCGTGATAGGCGATCTGGCCGTAGCGGAACAACTCCCACAGCAAATTCAGGGCATACAGCGAGACGCCGCGATTGACGAACAGCGACTGTTTGTCGAGGGCATCGGCCAGCGAGCAGGACGGTATGTCATCTTCGGCTTCCTGCGACTCATCGACGATCTCCGGGAGAAGATCGCCAGCATGAGGCAGCCGGTTCACATCGGGCTTGGCCCAACGCGCCGGCACGACACCGAGAATGACCTGACCATCATGCAGGCGGTTGCCCAGATCGAGCCAATACCCGCCGCCAGCACGTCCCACCGATTCCAGGATTGCTTTGCGCGCCAGACGATTGTCCACACAACCAATCGCCAGATCGGTGCGCAAACTCTCGCCCGCAGTGAGACGCCGCATCTGCGCCTTCCAGCCGGTGCCCATCGCCATGTTGATGCGATTGACGAGTACCGATGCCTTGGAGAGCCCGACGTCGGACGGATAGAACATCTGCCGCCCGACATTGGCTTCCGACACCTGGTCGGCATCCACAACGGTCACATCCAGTCCCCCGGGGTGACCCAATGCAAGCATGGCCGTATGCAGCTGGGCCAGTCCCATCAGCATCTGGGAACCTGAACCTCCGGCCCCGATGACGGTGACGCGTACCTCCCGCGTGAGTAGTTCAGGCACAAGATGATGGATAGTCATCATTCCCTCCTGCCTTACCGTTCAAACCGGTTGCGTCGAATGCCAGCGGCAGGAACAGCCCGTTGGCGCATAAGCGGAACGCCGTCGAGCACTGCCCACGATTGCAGTTGCCGATCACGCCGGCAATCTTGAACTCCCCGCGATCATCCCGATCATCCTGCGTCGAGAAGAAGGCCGAGAGACAACCATGGGAATGCAGGTCGACCACCAGATGCTCATCCTCATCGAGGAGCGGCCGGCGATAACGTACATGCGTGCATCCCGTCGATTCTTCCGTCGGGAACACCAGCCGCATCTCGCCGGAGCCGGCATGCCACACGATCCATCCCACACACTCTTCCGGGCAACGATCGAGCGCGAACCGGTAGAACTCGATGACCAGATGACGAGGAATCTCGCCAAAGGTCAGGGAGAGCTCACGTCCCACCCAGCCATAGGGCATGGGGACGCTTTTCTGGCAGACCAGCGGCACCCTGAGGTACAACCAGGGACGCCGTGCTTCGAGCCAGAGTCCGTCACCGGTCACCAGAAAGCGATGACCATTCTCGACCAGGGGCGTGAATCCGCCATAGCGCGGCACCGTCACGACAGGTGCCGAGTGTTGCAAGGCGACATCTCTCGCATCCATCACGCGTCTCCTTCCAGCACGGCGGCCTCAAACGCTTGCCGTAGCGTCCAACCCGTCGGAACGAGCGTACGCATGGGAAAGCGACTCAGGCGACCATCCAGCAGATCCCGCCACAAGGCAAACGGACCGGCCCGGTAACGGGTCAGCCCCCTTGGGGTATGGATATTCGGATGCGTGAAGTAGGACCGGAAGAAGGCTTCCTCCCAGGCCAGGTGGTTGTGTACCTGATCGTCTTTCGGCAAGCGGGCACTGCCAACACAGATCGTGCCGTTTTGCCAGACATTGAAGAATGGCGCGACGGACAGCGGTGTGTCGGCATCGGGACGTTGCCGCCCCTTGAACGCAAACACCTTCCATGCCTTCGTGGTCACTACAAACACCAGTCCCGGACAGGGAACCCGAGCGGTTCGCGCACCGAGTTCCTTGCAGTCGAACCAGACCTGCCTGTCCTGTGGAGCGCTGTACCAGACGAAGAAACCCGATCCTTCCGCGAGCACATGCGCCGGCTTGATGGCCGGCTTGAGCATCGTTTCCGGATCGAGAATCCGCATCAGCGCCATGAGTCCCGCCTTGCTGGCCGGAACCCCTGCTTGAATCACCGGACGATTGCCATCGTCGGAACCCACGTCATGAATCGACACGAACGCCGGCTTGCGCTGCGCATCCTGATAGATCAGGACGGCATGAGTCAGCCGGTACGACTGTTCGCTGGAAAACGTACTGACATTGATCGCCATCGCGACCTCCTTAATGAAATGGTGCAGGCGTGTCGAGCCCGGCGGGCAGGGCATCACCCGCACCGGGTTAATGGAACTCACAGCGGTTCGGCGATCAGGGCGATCAGCCGATCCAGTGACGACAACAACTGCAACCCCAGGCCAGTCTTGTGGAGCCAGACATGGAACCCCTCGGTATCGAGAGGTACCGCACCGGCGCCAAAGAGATCGGTATAGCCATCGCTGGCGCAGTTCGCGTATTCGATAAAGTCATCGAACACCCGATCCACGGGGTCATCGGCATCCCATCGCAGGTAAGCCCCGAAATAGACGCACTCGACTTCCATGCCATCCAGGCCGGGAAGCTGCCCGCCATCCGCCATCACTTGTTCGATGTCGAGCAACACGGCGGCCACTGGCGCAATTTCTGGCATGGAGGACTGGATGCGGGATAAGGCATCCTCATCCAGCACCGGCTTGGCGCGAAGCACCCAGTCCGGGAAATGACCGTCATACCAGTCCGGAGAAATTGCATCCCCCAGATCCTCGTCGGTCATTCCCATCGAACGCATCTCATCCAGCCATTCGACTTGATCACTACTCCCTTGCCAGTGGATGAATTCGCACAGATCGCGCGCCGATTGGGGCGTCAGGGCATACAGCGTGCGCCCCGAAGCCCGTTGCAGCCAATACAGCGCTGTCTCACCCAAACCGGGACAGTGCTTCTCGATCCGGGTCAGCCGATCCTTCATGCCCAACCATTCGACCTGCTCGGACTGGATGGCCCAATACCACTGGTCATCGTCCTCACTGGCATCGGGAAACAGCGATCCGTAGCCCAATGCCGCAGGCGATGCCGCGACATGAGTCTCGAATCCGATGTGCTGCAACTGCCCGACCATGCGGTTGATCCACGTAGCCAACGCTTGTTGCACCATCGCAGGCGGCAGACCGCTCGCAGACTCGGGAAGCTCCCCAACCTCCAACCAGCGCAAGGCCAGCATCGCCCAGCGACGAACATCAAGGCTGGGATTGAGGCTGATCGTGAGTCCTTTGCCAAACTGCGGCAGACTCAGAGGATCAGGGCCTGGACGGAAGCGGCCACCTGACAACGATCGCCGGGGGCCACGGTTGCTTGAGACCGGAGCACCAAGCGTTGCAAGGCTTGTACGCATCGTTTCATCTCCTCGTGATCGAAGGCAGGAACCCCGGGAGGGATTCCGCCTTCAAAGTGCGAGAAGTCGCCATCGGCAGCGGCTTGAAGCCGTTCCTTGAGCGACACCATGGCCTACTCCTTACGGAGGACAACAGGCCAACGCCGATCGAGCCACCTGACCCATCGTCCCAAGGCGATAGTCAGGCGTTCCAACGGTGTCACGACCGCCGATTGCGGTTCGACATAGCTCAGTCCATCATCGCGCCGTCGCACCACGATCCGGGAGGTTCGCGGTGCATTGGCCGATAGGCTGCCCTTGGTGCCGACTGCACGCCGGAAGGTGTAGATCAACCGATCCCCCTTCTGCTCCGGCCCCTCGATCGAGGCCGTCGTGATCTCCGGGTAGGTCGCGGAATAGACATCCCGCACCTGTTCTGGAGACAACTCGCAGCCGGGATCGGGCAAGGCAATGCCGTTGTAGGCAAACGAACGCTGCAGCTTCTGAACGGTAATGGTCATGACGCCCTCCTCATGCGAAAAGGTTGTCTTCGACCGGAACGTCGGCGGCTGCCGGTGTCTCGGTCTCATCATCATCGTCATCAGCTGGTGCCGTTACCTTGGCCGTGCCTTTCCTGAGTGCGCCTTCCGCTTTCTTGCTGGCGTCCTTTTTGGCTGCCTCAAGAATGTTGCGGGTGGCTTCCAGTTGCTCGGCCAGCGATTGATGCTCGTCGGCAAAGCTGCGAAGCAATCCGACGAATTGCGCATCCAGCTCCTCCGCCGTTCCGGTCAGGACCAGCGGGATCGCCAACGCCTCGGCATCCTTGGCATCCTTCGGGGTGGGTCGCACCGTGACGGTGATCAGTCCTTCCCTGGCCGATGACAAAGTGACCGCCAGTGCTGCGCAGCCGTCCAACAACGATTTCAGTTCCTGAAAAAACATGGTGGTACCTCCAAAGAGAAAATTGCAGGCGCACCACGCCCCGTGCGGGGAACGTGGTCCCCGCATGGGTGGAAAAAACTGTCTTACGCGATGGTGAAGCGCATCGACCGCGGCACCTTGCCCTCGTAGGGGAATGGCGCCACGTTCAACAGCGCCTTGACGATGTCGTCCTTCTTGCCGCTCATGGCCTTGGCAAATGCCCCGCCCATGGCGACCTTCAAACCAATCTCATCGCACATCGCCTCGATTTCGCTCTTGGTGAGCAGCTTGAGAAACTCTTCGCAGAGCTTCCAGTGCCGCCCGAGATCGATGTCGAGATAAGTGAGGATCTGGACCAGGGTCTTCTCCTCGATGCCGTCCGCTGCCGATGCCGCCAGCCCTAGAAACAGCTTTTCCCGAACGGCTTCATCCGACTGCGCCACCAGGCGTGCCGCCTCATCCGCCTTGAACACAAAGCTGGTGAAGTCCTGCTTGGTGATCGCGGCGAATGCCTTGCCCAGCTTGGTATCGCTGATATGGCGAGCATTTCCCGATAACGCCAGGGCGATGAGCACCGTGAGATTGTTGTCACGATTGCCCATCAACTCCCGACGCAGCGCCTTGCGCCAGACTTCCAGCCGATAGTCCTTGACCCGTTGCGAGTCCTGGACCTTGGCATCCGACTTGGCTTCTGTCTTGCCGGGTGACTTGGCAGTAACGGGGGACTTGCTGGACGCTGCCTTGGCAGTACCTTCCGTCGGCGTTGCCTTGTCCTTTTCTAGCTTGATGCGTGCTGCCACCTTCTTGGCATTGCAGCTCGCATCGAAGCACAGGTCGGGATAGACATTGCCCAGCTTGCCTGGCACAGCCGAGATCGCGGCACCGAAGTTCTTGCAGGCGCGGCAGGCTTTTGCCTGTTCGTCGCCTACCCCGGTATCGCCCTCCGCCAGCAGTCGCAGGAGCGTGAAGTTCTCGCCGGGTCGGACGATCCGAATGGTCGGATAGTCGTCGGCCAGCGATGCCTTCTTTGCGTCCAACGCCGACTCGGTCTTGCCATCAAAACACGCCCCGTGGGTGCAATGTCCGGCGGCAATCGCCTCGCCAAAGAGCGCCTGCTGATTCCCCGAGTTATGGGAACACGACGTGCACTCGCCCTTGTCGAAGATGGCGCTGCTCAACGCCCGTGAGATCTGCTCAAGTTGCCCGCGAAACTGGGCGACCGTCGGCAGACTGGCCTGTGACAGCAACTTCTCCAACACGGCATCCTGCTTGTCGCGGGTGACCGCAGCCAACAACTCTGCGTGACCCAGCTGGATGCGCCGCTCGGACAAGGCCCGACGGACCCGTTCCGAACAGTTCATCAGCGCCAGGCGCTTGTCGAGCGTGGTCCGCGACCAGCCCAGACGACGCGAGGCCTCGTCCCGATCCCCCTGACAGCGGCCAAGAATCTTGGCTGCCGCTTCGGCTTCTTCGGTCGGACTCATGTCGGCCCGCTGGATGTTCTCGATCAGCGCCGCTTCGTCGGCTTCGCCATCGTCCAGGTCGCGCACCAGTGCCGGGATTTCATACTCGTCCCCGAACACCTTTTTTGCCGCACGCCAGCGACGCTCGCCGGCGACGATCTCGTAACGCCCCGCATCGCGGGGACGAACGAGGATCGCCTGCAGCACGCCCTTGGATTTCACGGAATCTTCCAACGCCGTCATTTCCGAGGGATCGAAGTAGCCTCGGGGATTGCGGCCGGGAAGGATGTTCCCGACCTTGATTAATGCTTGCAGTTGCATGATGCCTCCAATGAAAAATGGCAGGCAGCCGCATCCCCGGACGGGAATGCGACTGTCCCGCCGGGTGAAATGAATCGTCAGTGTGTGTGTCGCCGCCGGTAACGTTCCAGCACCCGATCCCGAATTTCTTCGTCATCGAGGCCAAACAGACGGCAACACGCCCGGTAGGTAAAAGCACCGGACTCCAAACGTGGCGCCCGCATCCAATCAAGAATGTCTGCCCGTGTTTTGGCGGACACCCTCAGATCGAACAGGTCGTGCAGCGATTTCTCCAGAAGGAGACCATGCAGCCGCAGGATGTCATCCTCGGTCCATGGGATCTCGTCATCGGAGTTCGCTTCACGTCCTGCCATGCGAGCCGGATCGGGTCGATGGTCCTGACCGCTTTCCTTGTGCATGGCCATCTCCGTCATCAGCATGTGAATTGCCTGCGCTAGTGACGGTCGCCGGCCTTGATCAGGCGGTAGCTGTCGTACTCCAACTGATAGCCGTTGCCCTGAATCACGCTCAGAAGTTCGTTGCGCGCCAGTACCACAGCGGCATCGTCTTCCTTGTTCAGGGTCAGGAAACCGACCTTGTCGAGCACTTGCACCGCCCGCGCACAGATCCGGATGGCTCCGAACTCCGTGTCACCGAGCATGGTCATTTGCCATCCTCCCCGAAAATGTCATTCGCCGAGGAAGACGGATTGGCCAGTGCAGACTTACGGCTACGATAGGCGCGCAGCACCTGTTCCAGCTCGGTGCCCTCGAACGAACCTTCGGCCCGGACATAGACTTCATCCAGTTCGTCGGTCGTGGCCGCCCTGCCGATGATGGCCAAGGTGTCCTGCAGGAGCTTTCCGGAGGCTTGAGGCTCGGCGCCTTTGGGCGACTCCGCCTTTTCAGACTTGCTTCCCTTGTCACCGGACTCGGTCGTGGGTTGAATGATCTCCCCCGTTTCCTCGTCGATGATTGGCGCCCAGGAGCCATCGATGGCTTCGGTGATTCCGATGTTCTGGTTTTCGCCACGCTCGGTCACTTCATCGAGCGCCAGCGCCATCGCAAGTTCAGGTGACTTCGGCAACAGGTTGCACAGCCGGCGAATCACGGTCTTCAGGCCCATCGGGACGAAATGCGTATCCCACGGACTTTCCTTGCCGTACTTCTTGGCCATCTGATAGCCCCGCGAGTTGTCGCGCACCTGTTCGATCTGTTCCTTCGACAGGGCGTGAAACGTGCGGGTACCATCCTTGAAAACCGCGACAGCGTAGAACCCCACGATCATTCCCCGATCCTCATCTGAGGCTGGGAATCCGTTCTTCTTCAACGGTTCGTGCATCAGGGTCCGGTTAAGGCCCAGAACGATGTCGAACTTGTCGTTGATGCGAACTTCGTGACCATAGATGTCCTGCACGATGCCACTGTTGCGCGCCAGTTTCATGAGCCCCTGATAGCCGGGAATCAACTGGCACTGATTGCCGAACGGCACCAGGTGCGCTTCACCCATCAATCCGACTTCGAGACCTAGTTGGCTGGACTGAATCACCGCCGCAAAAACACTGCGGGGGTCTGTCTGGGCCAGTTTCGGGTTCATGCGAAACGCGGTCAGGGCAATGCGCACCATGCGATCCGGACTCAGGTGCTTGGGCAGTGCGCGGGCTATTTCGCCTTTGAACTGTTCCAACATGGCCGGGAACGGCACCACGTTGGACTGCACACCTTGGCGGGACTTCTGGATGTTGCGTAGGGTTTGAGACATGGTTTTCTCCAAAGAAAAATGGCGAAGACACCTGTCTCCCTGGACGGGGATGGGTATCCCCGCCGGGGTTGATGACCTACAAAAGTTGCCGCGGTTTAGGCGGCGTCCAGCTCGAAGGCTTCTGTGTTGGCAGCCCAGCGTGGCAGGGAGATCAGTTCAATCTCGCCACCCGGTTGGTACGCCGGCCAGTTGCCCGATGCCTGGCACCACTTCAAGAGCTGAAGTGCCGCCCGGTACTTCTTGCGCCCAATCTCGATCACATCGGGATCGGCGCGATAAACAGCTACCGCGTGCGGCGCGTCCTTCTCCACAGCGACAAACAGGAACGGAAGTTCCATTCCAGTCACGGCCTTGATCCCGTCGACGTAGTACGCCGCCTGGATGTCGTAGCCGAAGTTCGCAATGGATTTGGAGAAGCCGCTACTGCTGGCATCGACGCAGGTCTTGAGATCAACGATGGCTTCACCGTTGAACCAGTCCGGCCGACACTTGCAGTTGAGGCCCGTGTCCGCATCCGTCCAGAACGCCGAGAGCTCGGCGTCACCAACGGACAGAAGTCGTGCCGCCCCTTGATGGGCAAACACGGCACGCTGCACCAGGGTGAGCGTGGCCATCTCCTCGGAAGTAATCACGATCTTGCCCTGATTGGCTTCCTCGAAGCGTGCTGCGGCTTCCTTGCCTTCCTTCGTGCGACGGTCGAACTTCTCGGCCACCACGAATTCCTCGGCAAAGCGATCCTGCTCCAGTACATAGGTATGCACTGCGGTACCGAATGCCATGGCGGGCGTCGGTTGATGCGGATGATCCAGATACTCGCGCAGGTGGGCCGGGCTTTTGAGCATCTTGACGATACCCGAATGGCCGATGGCTTTCTCCGCGTGATACTGCGTGGCCGGCATGACGAGCAGGCCGGGATGATTGAGTTTCATGATGCCTCCAGAGTGAATGCCGGAAGCACCGACCCGAACCGGGGCGTTGTCCCCGGCTGGGTTGGAAAATGCTGTTTGTTTCGCGCGGCCAGCTACCGCTTTTCAACCGAACGGATAACCGTCCGATCAAATCTGGCTTTCCGCAGGACGCTCGGGGCGAACGCCCTCGGGAAAGCCCCGGAAGCCCGGGGCAATGGGATCATTCGATGGTTCCGGCTTTGCGCGCCATGTCGAGTGCTTTCAGCAACATGTCACGGGTTTCCATGTCCCGCTTTCCTTCCCTCAGCCGTTGATAGAGATCACAGGCAAAGACCATGGGCAGCGGGTCGAACAGTCGAACGAGATAGGGATTGAGTTTCATGATTTTCTCCAGAGGTTGTTGAGATTCCCTGGCGAAAACCGCATCCAAGATGGAGCGATCCCCGCAGGACAAAGGGCTCTTCGAGAAAAGCGCTTTGTGCTGCGGGGAAGACCCCCACAGGCAATACTGCGAACTACAGACCGAGCGCGTGAACGATCGGACGGCTGATGATCCAGCCAGAAATGCAGCATGCGAGAAGAACGAGTTCCATGAGATGCCTCCTGAAGTAAAAAAGGGGGCACCCCTCCACTAGCGGAGGCGATGCCCCCGCTGGGGTTGAAACTTCAGGCAATGACTTCGAAGGAAGCCTTTGCCGTGTTGCCGGAATCGTTGCCGATTCCGTTCCGACGCAGATACGCCGGTACGTCGTACTGCCGCCAATCCGTTACCGGTTCCTCGGCGGGTACTTCATCTACTTCAGCCTCCACCTCCTCGACCTTGGCCTGGAGGGGAACACGCAGGAATGAACCACGAATGGCTTCCAGCGCAAACTGAAGAAACGAAAGGATCAGATGCAGTCCTGCCAGCATGGCCAGGACGAGAATGACGCGCTCCATGAACAAACCTCCAAAAGTGATGGAGGCCTGTCCCCCAGGGGAGGAAGACCTCCCGGTTGGGAAACAAGAAACGTGCGACTCAGAACGGCTCGATGTCGGGAACATCCTCGAATGCCGGTCCCGAAGCGGCTGCAGGCTTGCCTTTACCGTTGCCGGCACGCTTGCCTTTGCCTGCTTCGGGCGCATCGTCATCCGCTGGACGAGTGCCGAGCATCTTCATCTCGCTGGCGAGAATCTCGACGACATAGCGATCCTGACCCTCTTTGTCCTGCCACTTGCGGGTCTGGATGCGACCTTCGACGTAGACGGGCGAGCCCTTCTTCAGGTACTCGCCGACGACCTCCGCCGTGCGACCAAAAAAGACGACACGGTGCCATTCGGTGATTTCCTTCTTTTCACCGGACGACTTGTCCTTGTACGTCTCCGTCGTTGCGATCCGAATCGTTGCGATCGCTTCGCGGTTCTGCGTGTAACGAACCTCAGGGTCGGCACCCAAGTTGCCGATGAGGGTGACTCTGTTTAGTGATGCCATGACTACCTCCTGACAAAAGTTGAAATTGGCAGGAAGGCCGTCATTACCTGACGGGGTATCCCCGCCGGGGTTAGTGAATGCTGTTTATTTCGGAAGGCCAGCTACCTTCACCTTGTCCGCCATAAGGAGGACATGAGATGGACGCATTCTGGCTGTCGTGAATCGCAGTGGGTGATCGAAATGCGCCCTTTTTGGGCGCATTTCAAAATCCGTTCCCGCTATGCCCTGATTACTCTCCCGAAGCTATTTCAACCGGGAGAACATCATGGCAACACGTCCGTACAAGCTTTCATCGAACATACCAACCGTCAGGTTGAGCAACAGCCGTCCCTTCATCACGCAAAAGGCAGTCCTCAATTCCCTGCATGCGCAACAGATTTTTGAGCGTGGTTACGATATGTGCGCCAACGGCCTGTTCTCTTTGACCGTGGTGTTGCGATTCATCGGCACGGAAGACCAAGCTCAAGCCGTCGAAAAGATGGTCGATGACTTGCTGGATTCGACGCTGACCGAGATTCGTCAGGAAATCGAACGCATGCATGAACTCAGCGAAGCCAGCGGATGCGAAACAGGTATTGGCTATACCAATGCACGGACGGTTGAGATCCAGATCACCTCACCCCGATCCATTCGCTTCTTGGCCATCATCCGCGAGTTCGATCAGCTAATTGCCGCAATGGACACGCTATGGCTGGCTTGCCTGATAGACGACACTCAATACGCAGTCGAGGCCTATCAGTGGAAACGCAAGATTCTTCGCCTGGCTGGACAAATACGAACTTTAGCAACGCGTGCAATTCTGGCGGCGCGCAAGAAGGAGAGTGCGGATATCTCTGCAGAGGAGAGTGATGCCGCTGTACTTCGATCTGTCATGAACCCTCAAACTGGAAAAGCACCCATGGCAACCGTTGCTGCCGATTATTCAACTCCACCAGCGTAATGCGCTAGATTTGCCTTTTATGGAAAATCCATAAAGCGTCAGTTCGGTCTTCGGCTAGGCTGACGGTCGTACTGCCAATAACTTATGGCCATTGTCCGCTAGGTTGCTGACGTTCAAGCTTACCGGCGGGTATCAACCACGCCGAGAGACAGCCCTTCGATCTCAAGTGGACTAACGAAATCTCAAGAAACCGTCGTTTTCGTTAAGGCACATCGGATAGAACCTCGTCAGCAGAGAACCATTCATTTGTGATGACATGCGTCCGAATTGCAGCGGGTTCGAGAGAATAGGCAACGAGCGCTAAACTCGATCGGGCACGACTGCAGGTCACATAAAACAGGCGCCGCGTGCGATCTATGGAGGTTTCCTTGCCCTCTTGGGCGTTCTTGATGTCGGCGGCCGTGGGCGCTTTAGCGCCCAATAGCTTGTCATAGCCGAACAAGAACCCTCGGGCCTCCCCGTCGTCCATGAGGACCATCACGCGCTCGAACTCCAACCCTTTCACCCCCTGATGAGTATCGAACGGAGCCTCGTGCGCCACGTAAGCGGCATATGGCGCGATTTCCGAGAATGCGCAGTCGAGGAACGCAACGAGTGCCGCAATCTGCTCGCTGACAGGATCGGCCTCCTCATCTTCTGGCGTTGCGGCCTGCGAAGCCTGTTTAGCTACCAAAGCGGCTTTGAGGCTGTCTGGTATAAGAAAGAGGTTGGTTTCGGCGATGTTCGCGGCGATCGCAGCGCAGGTGGGTTCGCTATTGGCCCAAAGGGCCATCAGGCTATCGATGGCGGCTTGGGCAGTGCGAAGTTGTGCTATCGGCTTTTCGATGCCCTTCAACGCTTCCATGCTGAGCAGCGGGGAGCTTTCCCGTACCAGCTTTGCCGCAGCGAATTTATCGCCTTTTTGCTGTGCCGTGACAAGCGGCAGGACGTAGTGAGTGAAGAATCGGGTTGGTGCAAAGCTGCCATCGAGAAAGCCCGTCCGGTAAACATCCACCGAAGCCAACGCCTCGAACATTTGTTGGAAGCCCATCCGCCTAGCTGCCATGTGATGTTCTAGGGTCAGAATTTTGCATTTGCTTGAGTTGGTCCAATCCTGATCTCCGGTCAGCCCCGCCATGTAATCCCGGACTCTTTGCTCAAGGACAGGTTTGTCCGGCGCATCAACCGGAAACACAAAGAGTCGCACCCAGCCTTCCGGCCGGTCGTCGCGCGGCTTCTGCGTATGATTGTCAGCGCCACCGCGAATCTGATTGATGAGCCGAACAATGCGGTGGGGGCAACGGTGGTTTAGTTTCTTTTCCGGAGTCGCCCAGCTCTGCGGTATTTCGCTTTCAATCCGTTCCTTGCCGTCCGGGTAGATGCGCTGCATCGTGTCGCCAATCAGGCCCAGGCAAAAGCGATTGGCATGCGCGTTTTGCACGACGAGCAGGGCGTCAATAAGCGCCCGACTGGTGTCTTGGCTCTCGTCAATCAGCAGGAACGGGAACTTCTCGACGAACATGCGCTGCATGAGCGGCTTCGTGAGCAGGAACGTCGAGAATATCTTCATGACTTCGCTGTGGTTCAGCGAGTTGCGTTCCCGGTTGTCGCCATTAGGATTATAGGTAAAGGTCTTGATGTCGGCGAGTTGTTCTAACCGGCGCTGCTTGGTATCGATTTGGGACTGACGGGCGGCAGACGCCTTGGTGCCCGGCCGGCCCTTCCCTTCTTCGGCTTGAAGGGCGGCAACCTCGCGCTGTAGGTTGTCTTTCAGCCAGACACGGGTATCCGCATTGAATCCCTGTATTTGCGACCATGCGAAGCTGTGGATGGTGCTCACCACGAACAGCGGATCGTACTCGGTGCGCCGCGAAATCTCATCGCACGCCGCGTTGGTGTAGGTGATAACTGCAACCTGCCGCCCGCGCAGGCGGAGCGTATCGCGATACGTCTTGGCTAAATAGTTCAGTGCGTTCACAAGTGAGCGCGTCTTGCCCGAGCCGGCGCCGGCAAACAGAAAAAAGCTCGTGGGCTTCTCCAAACTCAGGAACCCAGCCAGCTCATCCTCTACATGATCGTCGAGCGTGACGTTCGACGGTGCCTCGGCTACTTTGCTCATGCCGCGCCCCCCTCCGGTGCGACGACCGCCTCTACCCCATCGGAGCCTGCCATCTGAGCGAGCCCGAGATCGAGCTGCTTACGATCAAGCTGAGCTGCCAGCCACAGCAAGCCGTCGCGGATGTAGGCTGGGGGTTTAAGCGAAAGCGGGTCTTCGATCTCAAGCAGGTCTAGCGCGAATTCAGCTTTTCCCCCACCTTCAAGCGCGGTCTTAAGTTCTCTGCTCAGTGCATTCAGGTCAGTACTATTAGTAATAGCAGCGCGAAACTTGGCGATGAGTCCAGTCCCCGGCAACGTCTCGAACAGATCGAGATTTGCCATCACTATCGAGTCCTCCAAAGTGTAGGAAAGCGCCTCGGCGGTGGAAGCTTTGAATGTTGCTTGGATGGGCGACTGGTAAGCAACCCGCACCGAGAAATTCTCGTCAGAGTAGGTTTTGACTTTCTCATTCTCTGGCTTGTCGAGCAGCGGGTCGATGTCATTGATAACGGGCCACCACGTCCGCAGGGTTGCGTTGCGGGTCGTGCAGCCCGCGCATCGCACTGGAGACGCACTGGCACCAGCTGCATTGCAAGAATCGATGTCGGTGATAACCAGCGTGGTGAGTCCGATTTTCTCGATCAGGCTGCGCAGCTTGTGGGCATGACTACCGCCGATTTCAAGCCATGTGATGTAACTCTCCGAGAGTTTCTTGAACTCCGAGTGGTAGTTTACAAAATTGGGCACGAGGATGCGTTCTGCCGGCCCCTCGATCAGGACTGCGGCATCGGCAAAGAATAGGTCGCAGTGGGTAACGCGCAGGTAGCGGGTTACGAAGCGCTTGGTGTCCGGATCAGCGCCGAAAGCGTTTTCCAAGTTAACAACGCACGAGGTCGGGATCGCCTTTTCACCTCCCGGTAGGCGGCGGAAATAGCGCAGAGACTCAAACTCGGACTCGTGGGCGATATGGCTCGAATGTGTGCTGACGATCATCTGCGTCACAAAATTCGTGTTCGGTCCAAGGTCGTTGTGATTGCGCAAAATCTTGTGCGCTTGGCGGATGAAGACCTGCTGGACCTGGGTGTGAAGATGCACCTCGGGCTCTTCGATCAGTACCAAATGCAAAGGCGGGATAATCGTGTCGTCGGACGCCTTGTGCTTGGCCTTGCCAACCAGCATCCAACTGTCGCGGAAGGCCATGAGGCGGAAGACCATGGAGATGAGGTTTTGATAGCCCAGCCCGTTGGAATCTTCCGGTAGGTATAGATCGGTGGCGTTCTCTCCGTCATGGATTGGCACGACAAACTGCACAGCAGCGTCGTGGTTCAGTCCTTCAACGGGGCGTAGTCGTGTCGAAATCCTCAGTTTCGGGTCCGTGACGCCCGGATAGCCGAGTTTGTGCATTTCCATGAGTGGACTCTTGAAGCCATCGCTAAGCCGCAGATTGAAGGCTAGCTGGGCTTCCTCGATCGCCTTTAGCGCAAGGAGATCTTGTGCATCCGGGTTCTCGTAGGGATCAAGATGGCGAGTGTAGTATTGGCGAAGTTGGACTGACAACTTTCGCGATCCGCTGACGGTGGCCTCATCGCTGTTGTCATCGCCCGTTAGACCGAAGCCGCGCTGAGCGCTGATTTCGTCGATGCGAATGAGGCCACGAAACGGGTCGCCATCGATCGGCTCGCTGCCATTGAGCACCTGCGGCTTTGCTAGGCCATGCTCCGGCTCGCAGCAGGCGATTGGATCGAGCACGTAGGCCCTGACCGTGAAGAACGCTGGCAGACGGCGCTGCAGGAATTCGACAAGGTTCTGCGGCCAGATTGCCACCTGAAAATCGGCTGCAGCCTTGCCTTGCTCCTCGGCCAAGGCCGCGCCGGCTGCCTGTAGCGTCGATGACTGCGCCCGTGTCGATATATATTCCAGCTGTAGTTGTGCGGCATCCTTCGGCTCTAGGCGCATGCGCACGCCTAGCCGGCCGCCATCCCAATCGAGGGTGGGCAGGATCTTCCGGACGTAGTGCACCTCGTCCTCGGCTACGCGAAGCCAGACATCGAGGAACGGCAATACCCGATCCCACTCAGGCTCGGGCAGCTGCTGGTTCGCATCATTTGCCGCTTCCCAAGCGGCGCCCATCGCATTGATCGCCGGCCAATGGGCGAGCGTGAAGTCGTTGAAGCAAAAGTTAGATCGCTCTCGATCGACAAGGAAATAACGAAGTGCCGTGATAGCCGATGTTTTGCCACTATTGTTGGCTCCGACGAAAACGGTCTTTTCTGAAGACAAACCAACCCGTGTTGATAGTAGTTTTCTAAAGTTGGCGATCTCAACAAATTCGATACGCATTACTCTTTACCGGGCTGTTGTTCTATAAATTGATTATGGCCTAAATTCAATTATCGATTACGCGCAGGGTGTGGCTCGGGATTTCAAACTTGTAGTGCTCGAAATTATGTCGTCGTAAATGCAGGGGGCACCGTGTACCCGAACTGAAAGCAGCTTTCCACACGTGAGCGGTCGATATTGATATCACATTACCACTGCTCTAGAGACAGCCGCTGAATGCCCGGATTGGCCGATTATCATGACCGACTTGAGCGACGAAATAGCGCCATATCACCAATCTTTCTGTGAAATGCACAATCAGGTATCCCGGTAGGCTTGGGGTCGGAATATTTATATTCGCATCCCTCTCATTTATCTGGAGTCACTATGGCAACCAAGAAAGCACCTGCCGCCAAGGCGAAAGCCCCAGCCAAGAAGCCTGTTGCTGGGCCTGTTGCAGCCAAGCCGGCTGAAATGAAGCCAATCAAGGCTGCATTGAACAAGACAACCCTGATTGCCCACCTGGCCGAAATCTCGGGTGTCGAGCCCAAGGCTGTCAAAGCCGTCCTGACCGCGCTCGAAGCAACCACCTTGGCCTCGATGAACAAGAAGGGTATCGGCGAATTCACCCTGCCCGGCCTCCTGAAAGTGGTCGCGTTGAAGGTTCCGGCCAAGGCCAAGCGCTTCGGCAAGAACCCCTTCACCGGTCAGGAGCAGTGGTTCCCGGCCAAGCCTGCCACGGTCAAGGTCAAGGTTCGCCCCCTGAAAAAACTCAAGGACGCCGTCCTCTAATCCGCTTCCCGGCGAAATGGGGCATGGCGCAGGCCATGCCCTGTTTTTTTGTGTAAGCGGGAACAGACTGGGCTTGAACTGACTGTTTCAGGTCATTCCCCTGCCCTACCCCTCCTAGAGTAACCCGCTCGCAACTCAAACTCAGGAGGGTCTATGTCCGCACTTCGTATCGAAGACCATGTCCGCTGCCGCATGGTCACCCCGGATGGTCCATTGTCCATCACAGGTGAGATCATCAAGATTTTCCCGGCAGGTCAAAGCTATTGGCTTCATGTCCGCCAGGATGACGGTGCTGTACGCATGGTCTATGAAGCAACGACACAGATCGAGACACTCGAACTCGAAGCAGCCTGACACTTTCCACGCCGTTCAATGAATATCAACGTCGGCATCGACCTGCCGCTTGGACTTGGATCACACCGGCAGCGCGTCGATTATCTTTATCGAGCGACAACGCCACTATTCGCCTACCTCACCCCCTGGGGTGGTGAGCATGTACTGGTGATCCGGGATGGGCATATTCTCGGTGTTGTCCAGAGAGACAAGCGTCCAATCTGGACAAAGCTTCAGGAACGCATCGCACTGTATCGCCGAAAACAACCGGCCGAGGCTAGCGCTGACCAAATGTCTGGAGATTCCTCTCTCGCAGACTGCTGCGCGTAGTCAGCCTCCGATTCGTCGGATCAACCGACCTTCCCGCTTGGTTGGCCTTCCCTTGAGGTCCGATCCAGGTACCGGTGCCAGCTTCCTCAACTCCTGGTCTCGCAGTCGCCTGGCTTCGCTTTCTGGTGTCTCTCGGTAAAGCTGTCGGGCCTCTGGTGCTGGACGACGCTGCTCAGCCATGCCTTGGACGATGACAACGAATACCGTCTGACCAATGGTGATCTCGAGTTCGTCACCGACCTTGAGGTCTCGAGCCGGTTTGACGTGATCGCCATTGCATCGAATCTTGTGGCTGGCTATTGCCATGGACGCCAGACTGCGCGTCTTGAAGAAGCGCGCCACCCACAGCCACTTGTCAATGCGCATGCCCTCGTTGCTCATGCCTTGGGCTTCCTCAGCGGATTGAGCAGCGGTCGCAGGCCGTTGTGATCCATCTCCTGCATCAGGGCCAACAAGCGACCGATCTCCACTTGCGGGAAACCCTCACGGGCAAACCAGTTGAGATAGTTGCCCGGCAGATCGGCGATCAATGTGCCCTTATGCTTACCGAAGGGCATTTCGCGTGTGATAAGTAACTCAAGGTCTTCAGCGTGCACAAAATTAAGCCAAAAGTAGAGCTACCGATTTTGAAATGCGCCCTTTTTGGCTCGATTTCAAAATCCGCACTCCTCGGGTAATTGCTGAAATTGGCGTTGCTCCACGAACCTAGAGGAACGACAATGAAAGACGACATCCTATCGCGCAGACTGATTCGCCGGGAAGAACTGCGCAAGCTGATACCCCTTGCTGATACCACCATCTACGAACTGGAAAAGGCCGGAAATTTTCCCAAGCGGGTCTATTTGACTGCACGCTGCGTCGCCTGGGAACTCTCTCAAGTCGAAGACTGGATTGCCGAAAGACGAAAGGCTCTCAATGTACCGGGGCTAATCATCCGGCCCAATCGGTCAGGCAATCCAGTTCGACCCAAGACTGAATAGCAGTTAGGCAGCTTTGGCCAGAATTGGAATCACGGTATTCGTACCGGCGATCCAAGAATCAACCATGTTGGCCCATTGCTGGAGCATGTCTCGTCGCTGATCTGCATATTCAGCCTTGTTGTAGACAGCTCGGACCCCACGCTGCTCATGCGCCAGACACTTCTCAATCCAGTCGGTGTTGAAGCCAGCTTCATGAAGAAGTGTTGAGCCAGTCCTTCGAAGGTCGTGGACGGTAAAGTCTTCCAGCGGTATGTCCTTCTTGCGAGCTTGCTCGGCCGTGACGATGATGACTCGGTTGAGGGTGTTGTTCGACATCCCTTTATCTCCCTCATAGCGAGAAGGCAACACGAATTCGGAACCGCCAGCACACGTTTTCAGGGCAATCATGATGTCCATGGCCTGCTGTGACAGGTAGACAACATGAGTGCGGCGAGCCTTCATCCGCCCCGAAGGAATGGTCCATCGCGCATTGACGAAGTCAACCTCATTCCAGGTTGCGTTAAGCATTTCGCCTTTTCTGACCAGAGTCAGAAGAATGAGCTTGAGCGCCAGCCTGATCGTTGGCAAGGTCGGGACCGCTTCAAGTTCCTTAAAGAACCAATGAATTTCATCAGGCGATAAAGCCCTGTCCTTCGGTTTGAATGTCGCTATGGACGATGCCTTCACATCGTCCGCAGGATTGGGAACCTTCTGGCCCCGTTCCCTTGCAAATCTGAACACCTGGCTGACAACTTCTCGAATGTGAATCGCTGTCGCAGGCGCATTTCGATTGGTTTTCACCTTCTCGCAGAATGCTCTCAGATCCTCCGGGGTGATCTCCTTGAGGAGGAATTTCCCGAACTGGGGCTCAATATCGCGATCGATGATGGCCTTGCGCATGGCTTTGGTGCTTTCAGCCATGCTGTACTCGTTAAGCCAAAGCTTGGTGAATTCGCCAAAGGTCTTGGCTGCTCTCGTCTTCTGGAGCGAGCGCTGCTTTTCACGAGCAGGAGACTTGCCCCCGAAGATTTCCTTCTTTGAAGCGATCAGCTTTTCGCGTGCTTCGGAAAGGCTGATTCCGTCAGGCCCGTATTTGCCGAGAACAATGGTTTCACGACGTCCGTTCAGGCGATAGTCGTACCTGAAGGATATCTGGCCCGTCTTGGTGACTGCGATGTAGAGCCCGTCCCGGTCTGCGACCTTGAACAGCTTTCCTGTGGATTTGATGTTTTTGAGCTGGGTGTCCGTAAGCATGGTGGTTCTCCGTTAAAGCCGACTGATACCGTCAGCTGAAAAACGCACCATTTCGGCCGGAAACCCGCACCAATACTGGAAGTCTTCCGCTGTGATACCGTCAGCGAGGCAGTTTTGACTTGACGGTATCGATGCTACGGAGAGGCCCAAAAACTGCCAATACCGTCAGCAATACCGTCAGGAGAACTCGACTACCCCCGAATGCTGGCGAACGTCCGCGAAAGACAATTTCTTTTCAATTCAGGTCGTTAAGCCTACTTTTTGAACGTAGGCGAATGCTGCCGAAAGACCCTGAATCATTCCCACTCGATCGTTCCAGGCGGCTTGCCGGTCACGTCATAGACGACGCGGCTGATGCCGCGAATCTCGTTGACGATGCGGTTGGAGACGCGCGCCAGCAGTTCGTGGGGCAACTCGGCCCATTTGGCGGTCATGAAGTCGGAGGTCTGCACGGCGCGCAGCGCGACGACGTAATCGTAGACGCGGCCATCACCCATCACGCCGACGCTCTTGACCGGCAGGAAGACGACAAACGCCTGACTGGTCTTGTCGTACCAGTCGGCGGCACGCAGCTCGTCGATGAAGATAGCATCAGCCTGACGCAGCAAGTCGGCGAACTCCTTCTTCACCTCGCCGAGGATGCGCACGCCGAGGCCGGGGCCGGGGAAGGGATGGCGATAGACCATCTCATGCGGCAGGCCGAGGGCAACACCCAGCTCGCGCACTTCGTCCTTGAAGAGTTCGCGCAGCGGTTCAAGCAGCTTGAGGTTGAGTGTTTCGGGCAGGCCGCCAACGTTGTGGTGGCTTTTGATGCTGTGCGCCTTCTTGGTCTTGCCACCGGCCGACTCGATCACATCGGGATAGATGGTGCCCTGCGCCAGCCACTTGGCCTTGGGGAGCTTCTGCGCTTCGGCCTGAAACACCTCGATGAATTCGCGGCCGATGATCTTGCGCTTCTGCTCGGGATCGGCAACCCCCTGCAGATGCCCCATGAATTGTTCGGTGGCGTCGACGTGAATAACCTTGACGCCAAGGTTGCGGCCAAAGGTCTGCATCACCTGTTCACCTTCATTCAGGCGCAGCAGGCCGTTGTCGACAAACACACAGGTGAGCTTGTCGCCGATGGCCTTGTGCAGCAGCGCCGCGACCACGGAGGAATCGACACCGCCGGAGAGGCCGAGAATCACCTCCTCGTCGCCGACCTGCTCGCGCACCTTGGCGATGGCCTCTTCGACATAACCCGGCATGTTCCAGTCGCCACGACAGCCACAGATGTCGCGCACAAAATGGGAAAAGATCTCGCGGCCCTTGAGCGTATGGGTAACTTCAGGATGGAACTGCACTGCGTAAAACCTGCGATCTTCATCGGCAATCGCGGCGATCGGTGTGGATTCGTTGCTGCCGATGATCTTGAAGCCCGGCGGCAGTTCGGTGACCTTGTCGCCGTGGCTCATCCAGACTTCCAGCAGTCCATGGCCTTCCGCATTGACGCGATCCTGAATGCCGTTGAACAGCTTCGAATGGCCATGCGCACGCATCTCGGCATAGCCAAATTCACGCTTGCTGGAACTTTCAACCTTGCCGCCAAGTTGCGCCGCCATGGTCTGCATTCCGTAGCAGATGCCCAGCACCGGCACCCCCAGTTCGAAGACGACTTGCGGCGCTTTCCATTCCTCGCCCTCATAGACCGAGTTCGGGCCACCCGAGAGGATGATGCCGGTCGGCGCGAAATCGCGTACGAATTGCGCGGAAACATCGAAGGGGTGCAGTTCGCAATAGACCTGCTGCTCGCGTACGCGTCGGGCGATCAGTTGCGTGACCTGGGAACCGAAATCGAGAATGAGGATTTTCTGGTGCGACATGGCGGGATCCTTAAACAAGAAAGGCGGCACTTGTGTCCAGCGCCGCCTTCATGAAATACAAACGTTACTTACTCGACGCGATAGTTAGGCGCTTCCTTGGTGATCTGTACGTCATGGACATGCGACTCACGGACGCCCGCCGAGGTGATCTCGACGAAGGCGGCCCTGGCATGCATCTCGGTGATGCTCGGGCAACCCAGATAACCCATGCTCGAACGCAGACCACCCATCAGTTGATGGATCACTGCGGTAACCGGCCCCTTGTAAGGTACACGGCCCTCGATGCCTTCCGGCACCAGCTTTTCAACATTGGACTCATTTTCCTGAAAGTAACGGTCCGATGACCCCTGCTTCATGGCCCCCAGGCTACCCATGCCCCGATAGGCCTTGTACGAACGCCCCTGGAATAGCACGGTCTCACCTGGCGCTTCTTCAGTGCCGGCAAATAGTCCGCCGAGCATGACCGAATGTGCACCCGCGGCAATTGCCTTGGAAATGTCGCCGGAAAAACGAATGCCGCCATCGGCGATCAGCGGCACGCCGGTATGTGCCAAAGCCGTCGCGACATTATCGACCGCCGTAATCTGCGGCACGCCGACACCCGCCACGATGCGCGTGGTGCAGATCGAGCCGGGCCCAATGCCGACCTTGACGGCGTCGGCACCATGATCGACCAGCGCCAGAGCGGCATCGCCGGTAGCGATGTTGCCGCCAATCACCTCGATGCCGGGGTAATTCTTCTTCACCCATTCGACACGCTTCAGCACGCCCTGGGAGTGGCCGTGGGCGGTATCGACGACAATGACATCAACACCAGCTTCGGCCAATGCGGCGACGCGCTCTTCAGTACCTTCACCGACGCCCACTGCTGCTCCGGCGCGCAGGCGGCCGAATTCGTCCTTGGTGGCAAGCGGGTGGTCAGAGGCTTTTTGGATGTCTTTCACCGTCATCAAACCACGCAGTTCCCAGGCCTCGTTGATGACCAGGACTCGCTCAAGACGATGCTTGTGCATCAGCGCCTGCGCCTCGTCGAGGCCGGCACCTTCCTTGACCGTAACCAAACGGTCGCGCGGCGTCATGATGTTGCCGATCTTTTCGTCGAGCCGGGTCTCGAAACGCAGGTCACGGTTGGTGACAATACCGACGACCTTGCCGTTATCCACCACCGGCAGACCGGAGATCTTGTGAATGCGCGTCAACGCCAGCACCTCGCGCACGGTCATCGTCGGCGGGATGGTAATCGGGTCTTTGACCACACCCGATTCGTAACGCTTGACCTTCGCCACTTCGGCGGCTTGCGCCTTGGGCTCAAGGTTTTTGTGAATGATGCCGATGCCGCCTTCCTGCGCCAGGGCGATTGCCAGACCTGCCTCGGTAACGGTGTCCATCGCCGCAGACACCAAAGGCATATTCAGAAGAATTTTTCGGGTCAGGCGGGTTGCCAGTGAAACATCGCGGGGAAGAATCGCCGAGTGGGCGGGAATCAGGAGAACGTCGTCGAAGGTCAACGCCTTCTGGATGAGTCGCATGCTGTTATCCTTGTATCCAAAGCCGTATTATACGAGCCTGTCAGAGCCCGGGCAAACCAACCCGGCAGAAAGATTTGAAGGAAAAGTCATGCATGCAAACCGCCCTGCTTCTCTGATATCGTTTGTGCTGATTGCCTTGCTGTCGGCCAGCGCTCTGGCCCAGGTCTACTCCTGGAAAGACGCCAGTGGCAAGATTCATTACGGGGATCGACCACCCGCTGAACGGCAGGCTGATTCGCGCAAACTGGCCGCTCCGCCACCCATGGACGTCGAGGCCATGCGCAGCGCCAACGCTGAAAAACAACTGGCCGAACGCGAAAAGCAGCAAAAGGCCAAGGAATCCGCCAGCAAAGCCGAAGAAGATCAGGCCGCCACCCGGCAGCGTGAGGAAAACTGCCGTCAGGCAAGAGCCAGTCTGGCCTCTCTCGAATCGGGGCAGATACGGTTCACCATCGATGCCAAAGGTGAGCGGGTCGCCCTTGATGGCGCGGTGCGCGAAGCGGAACTCGGCAAGGCCAGGAATAGTGTCGATTCCTGGTGCAAACCGGCGGGAAAATAGCCCCCCCGAAAAATCCGCTGCGCGGCTTTCTCCCCCCAGGGGGCCAAGAAACACTTGGGGCGGCCCGGCGTGTTTCTTGAGAACTACTCCTCGGCCGGCCCGCCACCCTTTTTCATTACCTTGCCCTCGGCGGCGCGCTGTTTGCGCACCTCCTTGGGATCGGCAATCAACGGCCGGTAGATCTCGACGCGATCAAGGTCGCGCAACACCGTATCAAGCCGTGCCAGCTTGCTGTAAATCCCGAACTTGCTCTTGGCTGGATCGATTTCAGGATATTTCGCCAGCAAACCCGAAGCCTCGATAGCCTGTTGCAGTGTGGCTCCCGCCGGCAGGGTAAGCGGCATGACATCTTGCCTCTCGGGAAGTGCATAGGTCACTTCGACCCGGATGGTGTCAGTCGTAGACATGATTGGCGCGCTTGACAAAGGAATCGACAAAAGTATCCACAATGAAGCCGAACACCGGCCCCAGGGCCTTTTCCAGCATTTTGCTGGAAAACTCGTAGTGCAGACGGAATTCAACCTTGCAACCGGCATCGCCCAGCGCGATAAACCGCCAGCCGCCGTCGAGACGCTTAAAGGGCCCTTCGCGCAAAGCAATTTTCATTGAATGGGGGGGATCCTTGGCATTTTCCGTGGCGAAATGCGCCTTGATGCCATGGTAATTGACATGAATGCGGGCCACGGTACGCTCGGCAGAGCGGGAAATCAAATCGGCACCCCCGCACCAAGGCAGAAATTTCTGATAATCCTCGACGCGATCGACCAGCTCGAACATCTGCTCGGCGGTACGCGGGATCAAAACAGATTTTTCAACAAGGGCCATATGAAGGCTGCAATGGGGGCGCTGCATTAGAATGCATGGATTCTAACGTCTAACGCGAACCTGATTTTCCCCGCCCCCGCCATCATGAGCATCACCGAAAACAAAAAAGCCTTCCACGACTATTTCGTCGAGGAACGCTTCGAGGCCGGGCTGGTCCTCGAAGGCTGGGAAGTCAAGTCGATTCGTGCCGGCCGCGCGCAGTTGAAAGAGGCCTACGTCATCATCAAGAATGCCGAACTGTGGTTGATCGGCTGCCATATCAGCCCGCTGACCACCGCGTCGACTCACATCAGCCCGGATCCCGTGCGTACGCGCAAGCTGCTGTTGCACGAACGCGAGATCGACAAGCTGATCGGCAAGGTCGAACGGGCCGGCTATGCGCTGGTGCCAATCGACCTGCATTTCACCAAGGGACGCATCAAACTGTCGATCGGTCTGGCCAAGGGCAAAAAACAGTTCGACAAGCGGGAAACCGACAAGCAGCGCGATTGGGTGAGAGAAAAAAGCCAGATCATGAAGGAAAAGAATCGGTGATGTGCGCCAAGACCTGATGTCACCGGCCGTTCTGCTCTGGCTGATCGTTGGCTGCCTGATGCTGCAGCCGCTGTCGACTGACCTGTATCTCGCCTCCCTGCCCCATCTGGCCACCGATTTTGGTGTCACGCCGGCGGCGGTGCAGCAAACCTTGTCCCTGTTCGTCATCGGCTTTGGCGTCGCCCAGTTGATCAGCGGTCCGCTCTCCGACCGCTTTGGCCGGCGACCGGTGTTGCTGTGGGGGCTGGGCGTTTATGTCGGCGCCAGCCTGGCCTGCGCGCTGGCACCGACGCTCAACCTGCTGATCTCCGCCCGCTTTGTCCAGGCGATTGGCTGCTGCACCGCCATTGTCGTCGCCCGGGCGCTGATTCGTGACGTCTATGCCCCCGCCGATGGCGCGAGAATGATCGCCCGCGCCAGTTCGCTGCTGTCACTGGCACCGCTGATCGGGCCAATCTTGGGCGGCTACCTGCAGGTCTGGTACGGCTGGCGCGCCGCCTTCGTCTTTCATACGCTGTTCTGTATCGTGCTCGGCATAGCCGTCTATCGCTTGCTGGCGGAAACCAACCAGCACTTGAACCCTGCTGCGGTGCGTCTGCGCAATCTCCTCAGCGTCTATCGCCGTATTGCCAGCGCCGACTTTTTCTGGGCCTATGCCTTGCCGGGTGCACTATCGTATGCGGCGATCTTCACCTACATATCCGGCTCGTCTTTCGTGCTGATCAACGTGTTGGGCGTGCCGACCGAAAGCTATGGCTACTGCTTCGCCTTCGGCGTTTCTGGCTATCTGATCGGCACCCTGCTCTGTCGCCGCCTGCTCACCCACATCGGCCTGGCCAGGACCTTGACCGTCGGCGCCAGCCTTTCGCTGTTTTCCGGTCTGCTGTTTGCGGCACTGGTGCTGGCCGGATTCCATCACTGGTCCGTGGTGCTGCTGTGCCAGTTCCTGACGATGGGTGCCCATGGCCTAAATTTTCCCTGCGCCCAGGCAGGCGCGGTGGCGCCCTTCCCGCGCGAGGCTGGCGCGGCTGCCGGCCTGCTCGGCTTTTTCACCATGTTTGCGGCACTGCTGACGGGCACCTGGGTGGGCATGAGTCATGACGGCACATTACAGCCACTGGCCCTCACATCGGCCACCATCGGCCTGCTGCTGTTCATGGCAGCTTGGCACCTGCGCCATCGCCGACCGCTGGCGGCGGAGGTGTAACCTATGCCCTTCACGCTGTAAGCGAACTGTCCAACCGCTCTCATGCGCATCCTGATCGTCGAAGACGACACCCATATCGCCGAGAATCTTGTGCTCTTTCTTGAGATGAAGGGCCACGAGTGCGATTACGCCACTTCTTGCCGGGGCGCCAGCCAGCGGCTTGCCCAGGCAGAATTCGACGCGCTGATCGTCGATCGCGGCCTGCCGGATGGCGACGGCCTGTCCGTGATTCGGGATCTGCGCGCGCGCGGCAGCAGCTTATGGGCTCTGGTGCTGACCGCGCGTGACACGCTGGAGGACAAGCTTGCCGGTTTCGAAGCCGGTGCCGACGACTACCTGCTCAAGCCATTTGCGTTGCAGGAGGTCGAGGCCCGCCTGGATGCCATCGCGCGCCGCGGCAAGTTGCGCGAGGATGCCGGCACCTGGCAGCTTGGCGACATCGAATACGATTCTTCCGCCCAGGAAGTCCGCCGGGGCGGTAGCGCCTTGCGCCTGCCACCGAAGGCACTTCGCCTGGTCGCGGTGATGCTGCCGCACCCGAATCGGGCGTTCAGCCGCCGCGAACTCGAACTGGCGATCTGGGGCCATGAGCAGGAATCCAGCGACAATCTCCGCAGTCTGCTGCACACAGTCCGCCGTCACCTTGGTGAAACCTGCAGCGTCGAAATCGTCAATATGCATGGCCTCGGCTACAAACTCGCCCTCCGTTAAGCCGGCCGGCCGGCTTAACGCACCCAGTCTGCGCCAGCGCATTGTCCTGTCATGCACGCTGTTGCTGCTGGTGATCGTGCTGGCCCAGTCCGTGGCCGCGTGGCTGACCCTCGAACAGATGGAAGAGGACCTGATCGATCAGATCCTCGACCAGCAGATCGAATACAGCATCTCACTGTCACAACGATCCACTGAGTTTGCTCCGCCAAATACACCAGACATGCAGCTTTACCGGATTGGTATTGGGGAAACTGCGCCTGAGGTGCCAACTCGCCTCGCCGCATTGCCCATCGGCAACCATGAAATGCATGACAACGGGCGCGAACTGCATATTGCCGTCCGCCAGGACAATGGCCACCGCTTCATCCTGGCCTACGATGTCGGGGAGCATGAAACCAGACTGCGGACTCTGGGGTTTGGCATGCTGATCAGCGCCTTTGCCCTCTCGGCCGTATTTCTCCTCATCATCCTGTTCCTGTCGAAACAACTCACCGCACATCTTGACCAGCTTGCCCGGCAAGTTGAGCACAGGACGGGAGATGAGCAATTCGCCTTGCCGGGAATGGATCGCGAAATTCTTGCCGTTGCACAAGCCCTGGATCGCTATGCAGAACAACATCAGCGATCACTGGACCGGGAGCGCAATTTCACCGCAGATATCTCGCATGAATTGCGTACGCCATTGACCAGCATTCGCACCGACGCCGAATTGCTGTCAGCCCTGCCTGAATTGTGCGAAGCAGCACGCAAGCGGGCTCTTGGCATCATCGGTACGGTAGACCGCGTCAACCGGCTTACCTCCAGCCTGTTGCTGCTGGCCCGGGAGATCAAACCGGCGCTGCTGGAAGATGTACGGCTGGCACAGGCATTGCGTGAAGCCTGGCCGCTGTTGCTTGCGCAACATGGCCGCACGGCAACGCTCGATATTCAAGCCCCGGAAACGGTCGTGGTGCGCTGCGATCCATCGTTGCTTGCCCTGATATTGCGCAATCTGCTCGAGAATGCCTTGCGTCATGATGCGACCGGCATGATCGACTGTCGCCTGGAAGGCAGCAGGCTTATCGTCGCCGACCACGGACCCGGCTTCTTGGAGGACGATCTGGCGCGGCTGTTCGAAGTCGGCCAGCGCGGCAAAAGCCTCACCGGCCATGGACTGGGTCTGGCCATCGTGCAGCATGTCTGCATGGCCTCGGGGTGGAAATTAACCGCCATGAACGGGGCAACCTGCGGCGCGGAGATTCATATCGACTTCGGTGAAACACTGACCAGCCCCTGAGCGCCCCGACCGACGCATCACATCCCCAGCACACCGGCTGGCCCATCACACTTTCCTCACAGTTGCCTCACTGAGTCTTCACGCGGCGGTTGCTATCTTGGGCGCTTTATCGAGCACCCTTGGTATGCAACTTTCCACTCTGCCGCTATGGCAACGCCTGCGCTTCAGCGCCTCTGCAGAACATCTGGCCCTCGGTTTCAGCCTGTTCCTCGCACTGGCCAGCAACCGGCTGTTCTGGCAGTCTGCCCTGGCTGGACACGACCTCGCACAATGGCACGATGTATTGTTGGTCGCGGGACAGTTCGCGTTCATCACCGCGGCGCATTTCCTGCTGCTCCTGTTGCTGCTGACCCGCTGGTCATATCGGCCGCTGCTTGGCCTGCTCAGCATCGCCACCGCATTCGCGGTCTATTTCATGGAGAAATACGGGGTGTACCTTGACCCCGGCATGGTGCGCAATGCACTGCACACTGATTTCCTGGAAGCACGCGAACTGTTTGCCTGGGACATGGTGCCGTATCTGCTCTTCTATGCGGGATTGCCCATGCTGGTCCTCAGCCGTGTGACCCTGGCGCGCACCCTGTTGCTGAGGTCCGTATTGCGCCGCGCCGGTCACATTTTGTTGGCCATGTTCATCCTGTTTGCTGCGCTAGCGTTTATTTTCAAGGACTTTTCAGCACTGATGCGCACGCACAAGGAAATGCGCTATCAGATCACCCCGCTCAACCTGCTGTATTCGCTGGCTGCGGTTATCGGCAACGATGCCCATGCCGCCACACGCGAACGTATCCCGGTGGGTACCGACGCCCATCTCGGAGAGTCCTGGCAACAGCGCAAGCGACCGACACTGCTGGTGATCGTGGTGGGTGAAACCGCGCGTGCCGCCAACTGGGGGCTTTCCGGCTATACGCGTCAAACCACGCCGCAATTGGCGGAGCTGGATGTTCTGAATTTTTCGAATGTCTCCAGTTGCGGCACCAACACTGAAGTATCCGTTCCCTGCATGTTTTCTGCCGTCGGTCGTCGCGATTACGACGAAGCGCGCATCCGCGGCAGCGAATCCCTGCTACATGTCCTCGATCATGCGCGGGTCAGTGTCACCTGGAAGGATAATCAGTCGGGATGCAAGGGGGTGTGTGACAGTCTGACGCAGTTGCGCACGGCAGCCAGCCGCTCGCCCACACTGTGCAATGACGATCGCTGCCTTGACGAGGCACTGCTCGACGGACTTGATGACCTGGTGACCGGACGGCAGGGCAATCAGGTGCTGGTGTTGCATACCCTGGGCAATCATGGCCCCGCCTATTACCAGCGCTATCCGGATAAATTCCGGCAGTTCACCCCGACCTGCGACACCGCCGACCTCGGCAAATGTTCGAACGAGCAGATCGTCAATGCCTACGACAACGCCCTGCTCTACACCGATCACCTGCTCGCCCGGACTATCGAATTCCTGCAGCGGCATGCCGCCACTCATGACACCGCCATGGTGTATGTCTCCGACCATGGCGAGTCGCTGGGCGAAAGCAATCTGTTCCTGCATGGCATGCCTTACGCGATTGCGCCGGATGCCCAGAAAAAGGTGCCGATGGTGATGTGGCTGTCGCCCGCCTATGCCGCGAACGCCGCCGTGAATACCGGCTGCCTCAAGGAACGGGGCAAACACCCGGCGTTCCACGACAATCTTTTTCATACGGTGCTCGGCATGCTCGACGTCCGCACCAGCGTGTACGACCCGACGCTCGATCTGCTGCATGGCTGTCGGATCTGACTGAAGATGCATGCGGATAAATACTTCGCGGCCCAAAACGACTGGTGGTTCCGCCAAACCCTGCTGATGGCAATCCTGGCCTTGCTGCTGCTGCTGCTTTTCGAGCAGACCAGCCTCGATCTCCATCTGGAAAGTCTTTTCTACGATCCCGCCATAGCAGACTTTCCGTTGCGCCATCACTGGTTTTTCGCTGTGGTGATGCACCACGGGATGAAGCAGCTCAGCATCGCGCTGCTGTTTCCCGCCGCCGCCCTTTGTCTGCTGGCCATGCGGGGAAAATTCGACTGGCTCCCTCCCCGCAATGCCCTGCTGGCGCTCACGGGAATGCTGCTGATACCGTTCACCACGGCATTGCTAAAACAGTTATCCAACCGGCACTGCCCCTGGGACGTTATCGATTTCGGCGGCTACGCCCCGTATATCGGCCTGTTTGCGACGACAGCGCACGACATCGCACCCGGCATGTGTTTTCCGGCCGGACATGCCGCCAGCGGGCTGGCGTGGATCGTCTGGGCCCTGGCGCTGGCTCACAGCATGAAAGCCTTTTCCCGGGTAATTCTGGCATTCTCGCTGGCCTTTGGCCTGGCGATGGGACTGGCGCGCATGGCCCAAGGGGCGCATTTCTTATCCCACGTGCTCTGGTCGGCATGGTGGGCATGGGCACTCAGCCTGGTGCTGGCCCGGCTCTTCAGGGCTAAGATTGTCGCAGCCGAGCCGGTCGTGTCAGATGACGCGCGGACCGAGCAGACAAACCCAAACGGTCAGTGCATTCGCCAAAGCCAGTAGCACTGCTGCACTGCCGATGTCCTTGGCCCGCTTGGAAAGCTCGTGGTTTTCGATCGAGACACGATCCACCACCGCCTCAACGGCTGAATTCAGCAATTCGACGATCAGGATCAGGAAAATGCTGCCAACCAGCAGCGCACGCTCGACCCCGTCCGTGCCCAGCCAGAAGCCCAGCGGCACGGTGACGACAGCGAGCAGCACCTCCTGGCGGAAAGCTGCCTCGTGGCGCCAGGCTGCCGCCAATCCACTAGCGGAGTAGAAAAAAGCATTCCACAGGCGCCGCACGCCGGTTACGCCTTTGTGCGGATGGATCACCCCGCGCCTCCACTCCTGACACGGCCCAGCACCGAACGCAGCGTTTCCTGGATATCGCCGGGGATCAGCACGGTCTTGGCATTGTCCGACGCGGCCAGACGCGACATCGCGGCGATGTATTTTTCGCCCAACAGATAGCGCATCGGCATTTCCTGATCGCCGATGGCCGCCGACACGCGGCGGATCGCCTCGGCGCTGGCCTCGGCCAGCATCACCTGCGCTTCGGCGTCGCGACGCGCCGATTCGAGGCGCGCCTCGGCCTGCAGGATCATCGACTGCTTTTCGCCTTCGGATTTGGTGACCATCGCCTTGCGTTCGCGCTCGGCGGCCGCCTGCAACTCCATCGCCTTCTGCATCGATGGCGAGGGCTTGATGTCCTGGATTTCGACCGACTTGACGGTCAGGCCCCAGTCGATGGCTTCGTCGGCAATCGACTCACGCAAGCGCGCCTTGATCTTGTCGCGGTTGGACAGCGCCTCGTCGAGGTTCATCTCGCCGACGATGGAGCGCAGCGTCGTCATGATCATGTTGCGGATCGCTTCGGAGAAATCGGTGACGCCATACACCGCCTTGATCGGGTCGGTGACCTTGATGAAGGCAATGGCGTTGGTGAGGATCACCGCGTTGTCCTTGGTGATGATGTCCTGTTCCTGCACGTCGAGGATGATGTCCTTGGTGACCAGTTTGTAGGCAACCTGGTCGAGATAGGGAATGATGATGTTGAGGCCGGGAAACAGCGTGCCGTGATACTTGCCCAAGCGCTCGACGATCCATTCCTGGCCCTGTGGCACGATGCGCACGCCTTTCGCCAGCGTGATCCCCGCGAAAACCAGCAGTGCAATTACAAAAATCAGCATATCAGTCATGCTTCGGCCCTCCCGACCTTGAGAAAACTACCTTCCACATCCAGCACGCGCACCCGCTCGCCACTCTTGATCGCCTCGTCGGCGATGCACTCCCAGACATCCGCACCGAGGATCGGCTTCTGGAAGCGCACCTGCCCCTTCTCGAACGGCGCGACATTCCTGACCAGCATGCCGACCTCGCCGACCACGTTGGCGTCGGCCATGCCGATGCGCGTCTTGTGCATGTTCGGCTTGAATACCTTGAACCAGCCGGCCACCATGGCCACCGAAACCACCAGCCAGAGTGCCAGTTGCGCCGTGGTGCCGATCGCGGCCAAAGCCACTACGGCCGCTACCACCAACGCCCCCAGCCCGAACCAGATCACCACGAAGGCCGGCACCACCAGTTCGGCCACGATCAAGGCCAGGCCGCCGACCGCCCAATGCCACCATTCGATTTCCATTAGCTCTCTCCGAGATTTGGCGCCGTCCTGCCAGCGCCGACTTTCAGTCGCGGCCTATTATCCTTGATTCATCAGCTGCCACCGCGCTGGCGCCTCATTTCAAACAGGCAGATTGCCGCAGCAGCGGCGACATTGAGGGATTCGCTACCGTCCGCCAGCGGAATCGTGGCGCGCTGCTGCGTGGCGGCCTGCAGTGCAGGGGCAATTCCAGCACCTTCATTGCCAAACAGCCAGGCAATCGGCGCGCGGAGGTCGATTTCATACAGTGATGTGCCACGATGCGCCGCCGCCGCAACCGAACAACCGGGGTAGGCGTGCAAAAATTCGGCCAGATCGACTCGTTCCCAAATCCGCAGCGCGAAATGCACGCCCTGCCCCGCGCGCAACACGCGTGGCGTCCAAGCGCCGGCACAACCCGTGCCGAGCAACACGTCGTGCACGCCCGCTGCGGCAGCCGTGCGCAACAGCGTGCCGACGTTGCCCGCATCCTGCACGGCATCGAGCAGCAGGCAGTCACCAACCGGGAGCATTGCGGGCTCGGGCGGAATCGCGATGCGCGCCAGAATGCCGACCGGCGTGGCAAGTTCGCTGATTTCGTGAAACAGTGTGTCGCGCAGCACGATGGTTTCGACTGCTGCGGCGCGCGCCAGCAGCGCAGCCACTTCGGTCTTGCCGAGCGCACTCTCGCTCACCGCCAGCAACTCGGGCACACCGGCGTGGTCAAGGTAGGCCGTCAACAAGTGCGGTCCTTCGATCACCGTATGCCCGGAATCGCGTTGCAACCGGTGGTCATGTGCGAGGGTGCGTAAAGCCTTGAAGCCCGGATTGTCACGCGAGGCGATGGACTTCATCACCGTTTCACTTCAGCACATCCCTGACCGGAGCAAAGCTGCGCCGGTGGTGGGGCGTGGCACCATGGATACGCAGAGCTGTCAGGTGCAGCGCCGTGCCGTAACCTTTGTGGCGATCAAAACCATATTGTGGATAGCGCTCGTGCAGCACCAGCAGACCGGCATCGCGCGTTGTCTTCGCCAGGATGGAGGCCGCCGAGATCGCGGCCACCGTGGCATCGCCACCGATGATGGCCCGTGCCGGCATGGCCAGGACGGGACATCGATTGCCATCGATCAACGCTTCGACAGGCTGCAAGATCAAACCGCCCACGGCGCGCTGCATCGCCAATAATGTTGCCTGCAGGATATTGAGGGCGTCGATTTCCTCGACGCTGGCCTCGGCAACGGCCCAGGCCAGTGCTTTCTCGCGAATTTCGCTGGCCAGTCGTTCCCGCCGTGCAGCAGATAGTTTCTTGGAATCAGCCAGGCCAACAATCGGCCGCGCCGGATCAAGAATCACCGCTGCCGCGACCACCGGACCAGCCAGCGGTCCACGACCGGCTTCATCGACGCCGCAGATCATTGGGGCAACAGCGACAGAATTGCGCCAGCAGCCTTTTCGGCAGTGTTCTGCCGCAACTGGCGGTGCATGTCGGTAAATAAATGCGTCAGGCGCTTTCTGACCTCGGTGTCCACCACCAGATTGCCGAGCGCCTGCGCAAGATTTTCCGGGGTGGCATCGTCCTGCAGGAATTCCGGCACGACAAAACTGCCGGCGAGAATGTTGGGGAGGCCAACCCACGGCTGGTAATGCATGCGCTTCATCAACCACCACGACCAGGGCGACATGCGATATGTGATCACCATCGGCGTTTTCAGCAAGGCCGCTTCGAGGGTTGCCGTGCCACTCGCCACCAGAGCGGCGTCACAAGCCGCAAAGGCATCCTGAGCATGGCCGAAGAGGAGCTTGATCGGCAACTCCTGCGCACCTTGGGCCCAGATTTCGTTTTCAAAATTATTGCGCGTCTCGCGCGAAACCAGCGGCACGAGAAAAAGCGCATCAGGAAAGCGCGCGCGCAGCATGCCCGCCGTTTTAATAAACAGTGCCGCCATGAAGCGCACTTCCGACTGGCGGCTGCCCGGCAGCAGGGCAAATACCGGAGTGGCACTGGACGGCAGACCAAGCCGCTCACGCGCCTCACTGCGACTGACCTCCAGCGGCAACACATCCGCCAGCGGATGACCAACATAGGTCACTGACAAATCGGTTTTTTCGTACAACGGCGGCTCAAAGGGAAACAATGCCAGCAGATGATTGACCGACTGCGCAATGCGCCGCACCCGACCGCCGCGCCAAGCCCAGACCGATGGACTGACATAATGCACCGTAGGAATGCCGGCGCGTTTGAGGCGCTTTTCCAGCCAGAGATTGAAATCCGGAGCATCGACACCGATGAAGACATCCGGTTTTTCTGCCAGCAGCCGTTTCAGCAGCGCGCGCCGCACGCTGGTGATTTTGCGGTAATGCCGCAGCACTTCGGCATAGCCGCGCACTGCCAGGGTTTCCGCCGGCCACCAGGCATTGAAACCGGCACGTTGCATCTTCGGCCCGCCAATGCCGCAAAACTCGGCGTTGGGAAGACGGCGCTTGAGCGCATCGATCAGATGCGCGGCCAGCAGGTCACCCGAGGCCTCGCCAGCCACCAGGGCAATACGGAGGGGAGACATTTAACGAATGATGCCGCGGCCGGGTACTGCCAGAAAATCGGCCAATGGCGCCAGCGCGGCCTCTTCAGGCACTGCAGCAGCAATCGCTGCGCTGGCCTCGTCAAGCTTGAGTCCGCTGCGATAGAGCGTCTTGTAGGCACGCCGCAAGGCCGCAAGCGCTGCGGGCGAAAAACCGCGCCGCTTCAGCCCTTCGCTGTTGATGCCGTGCGGCGCAGACGGATTGCCGGCGGCCGTCACATAAGGGGGGATGTCCTGCAACAAGATCGTGCCCATCGCGGTGAGGCAATGGGCACCGATACGCACAAATTGATGCACGACGGTAAAGCCGCCGAGAATCGCCCAATCACCGATATGTACGTGACCGGCCAGTTGCGCGTTATTGGCGAAGATGGTGTGGTCGCCCACCTGGCAGTCATGCGCCAAGTGCACGTAGGCCATGATCCAGTTGTCATTGCCGACACGAGTCACCCCGGCATCCTGTGCCGTACCGCGATTGAAGGTACAGAATTCACGGATGGTATTGCGATCGCCGATTTCAAGCCGGGTCGGCTCGCCGGCATACTTTTTATCCTGCGGCGCTTCGCCGATCGATGAAAACTGGAAAATGCGGTTATCACGGCCGATGCGGGTCGGACCATTGATGACAACGTGCGGGCCGATCCAGGTGCCGTCACCGATGTCAACTTCGGCGCCAATCACCGCATAAGCACCCACGCTGACATTTTCGCCCAGCCGCGCAGTGGGGTCGATTAGTGCAGTCGGGTGAATGGCTCCGGACATTTCAATTATCCAATTTGCGCACTGTGCACATCAACTGGGCTTCGGCAGCAATCAGACCGTCCACTTTGGCCTGCGCCGAGAATTTCCAGATGCCACGCTTGTTGGCGGTAACGGAAACCTCAAGGATCAGTTGGTCACCCGGGCTGACCGGCCGCTTGAAACGGGCACTGTCGATACCGACAAAATAATAAACGGACTTGTCGTCCGGCTTGCCACCCAGGCTCTTGAACGAAAGAATCGCCGCCGCCTGAGCCATTGCCTCGATCACCAGGACGCCCGGCATCACCGGATGATGTGGATAGTGCCCGGGGAAGAATGGCTCGTTCATGCTGACATTCTTGAGCGCGGTGATGCGCTCGCCCGGCACGACATCCAGTACGCGGTCAACCAGCAGGAAAGGATAGCGGTGCGGCAAGTGTTGGAGAATTTCGTGGATGTCCATGGTGGTCATGTTTTTGACTCCTGAAGGGCCGTCCCGAAGGAGTTCATGTGACAAATGAGGCCCCCCGTGGGGGCAGCGAGTGTAGTGAGCGTGGGGGCCATTTATTTCTCCGGTTCGATTGCGGTCAGGCGTTTTTCGAGGGCGCGTATTCTATCGGCCAGCGCGTCCAGATGGCGCAGGCGTGAAAAGTTCTTCAACCAATCTGCGTGAGCCATGAAGGGCACCGTGCCAGTGTAGGTACCTGGCACCGTGATCGACTTGCCGACCAGAGTGCCGGAAGAAACATTGACACCATCCGCCAGTGACAGGTGACCGAGGATATTCGCCGCACCGCCCACCGTACAGCCAGCACCGATTATCGCGCTGCCAGCGACACCGGTGCAACCGGCCATGGCCGTATTGGCGCCAATATGGACGTTATGGGCAACCTGGATCTGATTATCAAGCTTGACGCCATCGCCGATGATCGTGTCCTCCAGCGCACCCCTGTCGATTGTGGTATTCGCACCGATTTCGACATCGTCACCGATCACCACACGTCCGGTCTGGGCGATCTTCACCCATTTACCATCCGGTGCACGCGCGAAACCAAAGCCATCGGCACCGATCACGACACCCGAATGAATGATGGCCCGGCAGCCGATCCGACAACTGGCATAGACAGTGACGCCCGGATAAAGCTGGCAGTCTGCACCGATCCGCACTCCAGCGCCAATCCGGCATTGCGCACCAATCACGACATTTTCCCCTAGCACCACATCCGGGCCGATCCAGACCTGCGGGCCGACGCTAACGCTGGTCGGGATATCCGACTCAACCACTGCGGAGGGGTGAATGCCTGTGAGGGGGCGCGGTCCCTCGGCCAACCATTGAGAAAGGTGGGCGAAATAAAGGTAGGGATGGGGGGTGACAATGGCAGCAACCGGGCACTGATCGGCCATTTCTGGCGAAAGGATGACTGCGGCAGCACGGGTCGCCGCCAGCTGTCCGCGATACTTCGAATTCGCCAGGAAACTCAGCTGCCCCGCTGTCGCCGTCTCAAGCGACGCCAGCCCCGTGATGGCAATCGACTCGTCTCCACGCAGATCGCCGCCAAAGCGGGCGACGATCTCATCAAGGCGCCGGGTCACGTCACACAGACAATCTTACTTGGCGGCAGCGCCGTCGCCCAATGCCTTGATCACCTTTTCGGTGATGTCGATGCGCGGGCTGAAGTAGACGGCCTCCTGCACGATCAGATCGAACTTCTCGGCCTCGGCGATCTGACGGATGACCTTGTTGGCGCGCTCGAAGATCGCCGCCATTTCCTCGTTCTGGCGCAGATTCAAGTCCTCGCGGAACTCGCGCTGCTTGCGCTGAAAATCGCGATTGAGGTCATTGAAATCACGCTCCTTGTTGCGCCGTTCGCTCTCGGCCATGGTAACCGCGTTTTTTTCCATGGCCTCCTGCATTGACTGCAACTGTTTGGACACTTTCTGCAGTTCCTGGTCGCGCTTTTCAAACTCTTTCTCAATCTTCTTCTTCGCTCTTACCGCTTGTGGCGATTCGTTCACGACACGCTGGCCGTTGACGAAACCCAATTTGACTTCAGCCAGTGCCGGCGCCACGGCAAGCGCCAATAAAACGGGAACCAAGGCTTTGAATAAATGTTTCATCATCTCTCCTGCTTCAGAATAGAGTGCCCATCTGGAACTGTAGGCGTTGCGTCTTGTCGCCATCCTTCTTGTTGAGCGGTTGGGCGAGGCTGAACTTGAGCGGGCCCAGCGGCGACGTCCAGGCCAGCGACAGGCCGGTGCTGTAGCGCAGTTCGCCGATGTCGAGTTTATCGCCTACGCCATAGACCTGACCTGCATCGACAAAAGCCCCCAAGCGTAGCGACTTATCCTGTCCGCCACCCGGCATCGGGAAAAGAAACTCGGCATTTGCCAGCACCCGGCGATCACCACCTACCCGGTCGCCCGTCGCAAAATCGACGGGGCCGAGCGAACCAGCCTGGTAACCGCGCACCGAGCCGACGCCGCCCGTATAGTAGTATTTGTAGAAAGGCAGCGGGCGGCCGCCCATGCCGTCGGCAAGCCCGAACTCACCATTCAACATCAGGCTGTATTCCCGGCCAATCGGGATATAGCGCTGGTACTGAAGATTGGTCCGGTAGTAACGCAGCGTGCCACCCAAGGCCAATTCGCCACCAATACGCGCCACATGACCCTTCATCGGGTAAATGCGGCTGTCCAAGGTATCTTTCGCCCACCCCAGCGAGGCGATCGGACCCGAGAACTGGTCACCGTACTGAGTGAGGAAATCTTTGAAGCGCTGCGGCGTGTAGTCGGTCAGCTTGATCTGGGTGGAGTCGAACGCCAGGCCGAAGTTGATGGTGTCATCCTCACCGATCGGAATGCCGTAACGCACCCCGCCACCCAGCGACTTGGTACCGTAGCTGGCCACGGTCAGGGATGAAGTATTCGTATCGCGCATGTACACATCGAAACCGCGGCTGACGCCATCGACCGTGTAAAAGGGATCGGTGTAGGAAAACGAATACAGCGTATTGATCTTGCTGGTATTGAAGCCGACACCGACATGCTTGCCGCTGCCGAACAGGTTTTGCTGCTGTATCGAACCGGAAAACACCAGGCCTTCCGAACTGGACAAGCCGGCGCCCAGCATCAGGTTGCCGGTGGGCTTCTCCTTGACCGCGATGTTGAGGTCGACCTGGTCGGTGGTACCCGGCACGGCGGGCGTTTCGACCGTCACTTCATCGAAATATCCCAGCCGGTCGACGCGGGTGCGCGACTTGTTGATTTTCTCGCCGTCATACCAAGCGGATTCCATCTGGCGCATCTCGCGGCGGATCACCTCGTCACGGGTGCGCGTATTGCCCGCTACCTGAATGCGCCGCACATATACGCGCCGGCCTGGATCGACGAACAGGGTGAAGGCAACCTGCTTCTTTTCCTTGTCCATCTCGGGGGCGGCGTTCACGTTGGCAAAGGCGTAACCATCATTGGAAAGGCGCTCGCTAACCGCCTTGATCGTTGCCGTCACCTGCTCACGCGAAAACAGTTTGCCCGGCTGGATCGTCACTAGTTTGAGCAATTCAGCCTCGGGCAGCAACAATTCGCCGGCCAGTTTGACCGACGACACCGAATACGGCTCACCTTCGCTGATGTTGATGGTGATGTAGATATCTTCCTTGCTGGTCGAGATCGACACCTGAGTCGACTCGACATTGAACTCGATGTAGCCACGGTCGAGGTAATACGAACGCAAGGTCTCCAGGTCGCCGGACAGCTTTTGCTTGGAATACTGGTCATTCTTTGTGTACCAGGTCAACCAGCCGGGCGTGCGCAAAGAGAAGAGGTTGAGCAGATCCTTCTCCTTGAAGGCCTGGGCGCCAACGATATTGATCTGTTTGATCGTGGCAATCTCACCTTCATCGACGGCAAAGGTAATGCCGACCCGATTGCGTTCCAGCGGTGTCACCGTGGTAGTGATCTGAGCGGCATAATGGCCCTTGGACAGATACTGGCGCTTGAGTTCCTGCTCGGCGCGCTCGACCAGCGAGCGGTCGAAAATCCGCGATTCGGCGAGTCCGACTTCACGCAGGCCCTTGCGCAACTGCTCCTTGTCGAAAGCTTTTACACCCGAAAATTCGAGCGAGGTAATGGCCGGACGCTCTTCAACCAGCACCACGAGCACACCACCCTCGACTTCCAGGCGCACGTCCTTGAAGAATCCCGTACCGAACAGGGCTTTGATCGCCTCTGCGGCCTTGTCGTCGGTGAGCGTATCGCCCACCTTGACCGGCAGATAGCTGAAGACGGTACCCGCCTCGGTGCGCTGAATGCCTTCAACGCGGATATCCCGCACCACGAAGGGTTCAAATGCGACGGCGCTTGATGCCAACAGAGCCGAGAGCAAACCAGCGAGAAGATTGTGTTTCATACGCAATTTTTGCATCAGTCAGAAACTCAGTTGGCAACCAAGCGAATAATGTCGTTATAGAACGCCAAGGCCATCAGCAAAAACAGCAGCGCAAAACCGATCTGCTGGCCGATTTCCATGACACGTTCGGAGAGAGGTCCACCCTTGATAACTTCGGCAAGATAATACATCAAGTGCCCCCCATCCAGAACCGGTATGGGCAGCAGATTGAGCACCCCGAGACTGATGCTGATGAGCGCCAAAAAACGCAGATAATGGTCAGCGCCCAGCCGCGCCGACTGACCGGCGTAGTCGGCAATGGTCACCGGCCCGGAGATGTTCTTGACTGAAAGTTCGCCGATCAGCATGCGGCCGATCATGCGCAGACTCAGCACCGAAACGTCCCAGGTTTGCTTCAGGGCCCGCTGCAGCGAATCACCCACGCCGTAACGCACGGTCACCAGCGCGTTCTTGCGCAGTTCTGGATCGTCGCGCACGGCGATCCCGATACGGGGAACCCGCTTGCCACCCCGGTCCTCGACCATTTCCGGCACGACCCGCACCTGTAACTGCTGCTCGCCACGCTTGACGTCCAGCACAATCTCACGCAGCCCGGATTCACGGATACCCAGCACCAGTTCGTGCCAGGACGCAACGGGGCTGCCGTTGATGCCCAGAAGCAAATCTGCCGGCCGCAAACCGGCGGCGGCGGCCGGTGTTCCGGGCTGCACTTCACCGAGTATTGCGGGCAAATCCGGCCGCATCAGGTGCAGCCCGAGCGCCTGCATCACGTCAATGTCCAGCGCGGTGCTGTCGAGCCGTTCGACCGCGAGTCGATACACAGCGATATTGCCGCGCGCATCAATGGTTTCAAGCACTACGGCTTCACGATCCAGAACGCGGCGCAGTAATTCCCAGCGCAGCTCTGTCCAGGTCGCCACCGGCGTACCCGACACCGCGCGCGCCGTCTCGCCAGCGCCGACTTTTGCTTCTGCCGCCAGCGTACCGACAGGGGGGGCGGCAAACACCGGACGCGGCTCCTGCACGCCGCTCATGAACAGGAACCAGTACAAGAGAACCGCCAGCAACAGGTTGGCTAGCGGCCCGGCCACAACAATAAAACTGCGCCGCCCGACGCTCTGGCGGTTGAAAGCGCGTCCCAGTTCGTGCTCGGGCACCTCGCCCTCGCGCTCATCAAGCATCTTGACGTAACCCCCCAAGGGGAAAGCCGCCACTGACCACTCGGTGCCATCGCGGCCGAAGCGCCGCATCCAGAGCGGTCGACCAAATCCCACGGAAAAACGCAGCACCTTGACGTTGCAGATCCGCGCCGCAAGGTAATGCCCCAATTCATGAAAGACGATCAACAGGCCCAGCGCCAGCAGAAAAGCACCCAGAACCCAGAGGAAACCCTGGGCTGTCATGCGGACTTTCTGGCCAGCAGTTCTGTAGCCACGGCACGGGCATTGGCGTCCTCTGCCAGAATCGCCGTCAGATCGGCCATGGGCCTGACCGGCACGGCATCCAGCGTGGCGGCAATGATTTCGGCAATGGCGAGGAATGGCAAATGCCCGGCGAGGAATGCCGCCACTGCCACCTCGTTGGCGGCATTCAGCACCGTCGCCGCATTCGCGCCGTCACGCAAAGCACGAAATGCCAAGGCCAGACAAGGGAAACGCAGCAAATCGGGCTTTTCGAAACTGAGTCTGGCAATCGCCGGCAGATCCAGCGGCAGGACACCCGCCGCAATGCGCTCCGGCCAGGCCATTGCGTAGGCGATCGGGGTACGCATGTCGGGGTTGCCGAGTTCGGCCAGCACCGAGCCATCGACATACTGCACCAGTGAATGGATGACGCTTTGTGGGTGGATCACCACCTCGATCTGCTCGGGCAGAAGATTGAACAGCCAGTGCGCCTCGATGACCTCCAGCCCCTTGTTCATCAAGGTGGCTGAATCGACGGAAATCTTGCGTCCCATCTCCCAGTTGGGATGGGCGCAGGCCTCAGCGGGGGTCACATTCTGCAAGCGCTCAAGGGGTGTGCCGAGGAACGGCCCCCCGGATGCCGTCAGCAGGATGTGGCTGACCCCGGCCCCAGCCGGTTCTCCCGCATAGTCAGCCGGCAGCGATTGGAATACCGCGTTGTGCTCGCTGTCGATGGGCAACAGCGTGGCGCCGTATCTGCGCACTTCGGCCATGAACAAGGCACCGGCCATCACCAGCACTTCCTTGTTGGCCAGCAGCACGCGCTTGCCCTGCCGCACAGCGGCCAGGGTCGGCTGCAGTCCAGCCGCACCGACAATCGCCGCCATCACCATATCGACTTCGGGCAAGGCCGCCACCTGCTCCAGCGCAGCCGGCCCGGCCAGCACCTCGGTGTTAAGTCCGGCGCTGCGCAGGCGCTCGGTGAGTCCGGCCACAGCGTCTGCGTTTCCCACCACCGCGTAGCGCGGCCGGTGTTGCAGACATTGGTCAAGCAGCACCTCGACGCGACTGTTGCCCGTCAGGGCAATCACCTCGTAACGGTCGGGATGGCGCGCCACCACATCCAGCGTACTGACGCCAATTGAACCCGTGGCGCCGAGTACCGTCAGTTTCTGGCGCTTCATATCCAATGCAGCATCAAAGCCGCCAGCGGAAGGGTGGACATCTGACTGTCAATGCGATCCAGTATGCCACCATGCCCCGGCAGTAACTGGCTGCTGTCTTTCATGTTGGCCTGACGTTTGATCAGCGATTCAAACAGGTCGCCGATGATGCTGAATACCGTAAACAGCAACAGGAACCCGGCCAGCGAAGCCCAGCCCAGGCCATGAGCCACCGGCAGATGCGTGCTGACGAGCAGGCCGAACAGCAATACACCGCCAACGGCACCGGCCACGCCCTCCCAGGTTTTTCCCGGACTGATGGCGGGTGCAAGCTTGTGCCGTCCGAAAGCCCGACCAGTGAAATACGCGGCAATGTCGGCAACCCAGACCAGCGCCATGACTGCCAGAAGTACCAGGGGGCCGTGCGCATACAAGGCTACCAGCGCGGCCCAGGTGGGCACCAGCAGAATCAGGCCAACCACATAACCAGCAACACCGGGTCGCCAGCCACGCAACAGCCAGACTGGCGCGATGAACAGCCAGAACAGCACAGACAGCGACCATAACAGGGTGGGCACACCGGAAAAGTCATCTGGGATAGCCCAGAGCACCACGCACAGGCAAAGGACAATACCCGCAAACAACAGGCGCGACGGTGCATTCGGCTGACCTGGCTTCAGCAAGCCGGCCCACTCCCAGGCAGCCAATGCGGCAATGATGGCGAACACAATCCCGACCATGGCCTCGGGCAGAAGAAACAATACAGTGAGAAAACCGGCGGCGAGAAACAGCGCGGTAATCACCCGCGTCCTAAGCATTTGGCTCCGCGGTGCTCAATGGCGACTGCACTGTTTTCTTGTTGAGCAGTTGTTCGCTGGTACGACCAAAGCGTCTCTCGCGCCGCCGATAGCTCTGAATGGCGTCATCCAGTGTGTTCGCATCGAAATCTGGCCAGAACTTGTCGGTAAAAAACAGTTCGCAATAGGCCAGTTGCCAGAGCAGAAAATTGCTGATGCGCTGCTCGCCGCCGGTGCGAATGAACAAATCGGGTTCCGGGGCATAACTCATCGCCAGGAAAGGCTCGAGATCGGCCTCGGTGTAAGCCCCGGCTTTTTCAGGGTTTGCCAGAACCAGGCCATTGAACGCCTGCATCAGGTCCCAGCGGCCACCATAATTGGCGGCAATCGTCAGGATCAGTTTGTTGTTGCCCGCCGTAAGGTTCTCGCCACGGCGAATCAGTTCAATCAGACGCGGTTCGAAGGCAGACAGGTCACCAATCACCCGCAAACGCACACCGTTTTTATGCAAACGGCCGACTTCGCGTTGGAGCGCCGCAACAAACAGGTTCATGAGGAAACCGACTTCCTCCGGTGGGCGACGCCAGTTTTCCGAACTGAAGGCAAACAGCGTCAGATATTCAATGCCATGCTCAATGCAGGTCTTGACGACCTGGCGGACCGTCTCGACGCCCTGCTGGTGACCGGCCACCCGGGGCAAAAAGCGCTTCTTCGCCCAGCGGCCATTGCCATCCATGATGATCGCCACGTGACGCGGCACATCCCGCGACTTCGGGATGGCAAGTGTCGAACTGTTGTAATCCGCCATCGGTGGCGTGGCTCGACAGATGGCCTAGATGGCCATCAGGTCCTTTTCTTTTTCAGCCAGCAGTTTGTCCACATCGCCGACATATTTGTCGGTCAATTTCTGGACATCATCCTGGGTACGCCGCTCGTCATCCTCGGAAATTTCGTGTTTCTTGAGCGCATCCTTGAGATGGGTGTTGGCGTCGCGGCGCAGGTTGCGAATCGCCACCTTGGCGGTCTCACCTTCATTCTTGACGACCTTGATCAGGTCCCGGCGGCGTTCTTCGGTCAGCACCGGCATCGGCACGCGCAACATGTCGCCTTGGGCAGCCGGGTTCAAGCCAAGATCGCCATCGCGAATCGCCTTCTCAACCTTGCCGACCATGGGTTTTTCCCATGGCTGCACCCCGATGGTGCGAGCATCCAGCAAGGTAATGTTGGCGACCTGGTTGATGGGCATCGGCGTACCGTAATAATCAACCATGATGTGGTCGAGCAGCCCGGTATGGGCGCGACCGGTGCGCACCTTGGCGAGATCCAGCCTCAGCACCTCGAGACTCCGCTGCATTTTGTGTTCGGTGGTTTTCTTCAGTTCATCGATGATCATGAAAAACTCCTAACAGTGTACGAGCGTGCCTTCATCCTCACCCATCACCACGCGCTTCAGCGCACCCGCCTTGAAGATCGAAAACACATTGATCGGCAACTTCTGGTCACGACACAGGGCAAACGCCGTGCTATCCATCACCGTAAGATTGCGGCCAATCGCTTCATCGAAACTGATGCTGGCAAAACGCGTCGCCGCCGGATCCTTTTTGGGGTCGGCGCTATACACGCCATCCACCTTGGTGGCCTTGAGGACGATCTCCGCACCGATTTCTGCACCGCGCAATGCCGCCGCCGTATCGGTGGTGAAGAAGGGATTGCCGGTGCCACCACCGAAAATGACGACCTTGCCATCATCAAGATAGCGGATTGCCTTGCCCCGGATGTAGGACTCGACCACCTGATCGATCTTGAGTGCCGACTGCACACGCGCCGGCATCCCGGCCTGGCGCATGGCATCCGCCAGCGCCATCGCATTCATGACCGTGGCCAGCATGCCCATGTAGTCGGCAGCGGCGCGATCCATCCCGGAGGCGGCACCCGCCATGCCCCGAAAGATATTCCCCCCGCCGATCACCACCCCAACCGCAACACCGAGATCGGTCACCATCTTGATCTCATTGACGATCCGCCCCAGCGTCTCGCGATTGATGCCAAAGGCATCATTGCCCATCAGCGCTTCGCCCGAAAGCTTGAGCAGGATGCGCCGATATTTGGGAGGCGTGGCCGCAGTCATGACGGCGCTTATTTCTTGGCAGCCGCCGCCGCGGCAGCCGCGGCTTGTTCAGCAACTTCGGCAGCGAAGTCATTCACCTTCTTCTCAATGCCTTCACCCACGACATACAAGCTAAAGCCATTGATCTTGGCATTTTTAGCCTTGAGCAACTGCTCGATAGTCTGCTTGCCATCTTCGGCCTTGACGAACACCTGCCCCAGCAGGGTCACGTCCTTGAGGTATTTCTGCACCGTACCCTCGGCGATTTTTTCGAGCATCGCCTCCGGTTTGCCGGATTCACGGGCTTTCTCGATCGCGATGCGCCGCTCGGTATCCAGCAACTCGGCAGGAACGCCGGAGGAATCGAGGGACTTGGGCTTTGAGGCAGCGATATGCATGGCCAGATCTTTCGCCAGTTGCTCGTCCCCACCGGTGACATCGACCAGAACACCGATCTTGGCACCGCCGTGCACATAGGCACCCAGTTTGCCCACTGCGGCGATACGCACGAAACGGCGCAGCGTCATGTTCTCGCCGACCTTGCCGACCAGTGCGGAGCGAGTGGACTCGACCGTACCCTCGCCCAGCGGGAGCGCGGACAACGCAGCTACATCGGCGGGATTTTGCTTGGCGACCAGTTCGGCACAGCCCTTGGCCAGCGCGATGAATTCATCGTTCTTCGCGACGAAGTCGGTCTCGGAGTTAACTTCAAGCAAAGCGCCCAGCTTGCCATCGGCAGCCAGGTACAAGCCCACCACACCCTCGGCGGCGATTCGCGTCGCCGCCTTGCTTGCCTTGTTGCCCAGCTTGACGCGCAAAATTTCCTCGGCCTTGGTCAGATCGCCAGCCGCCTCGGTCAGCGCCCTCTTGCAGTCCATCATCGGCGCGTCAGTCTTCTCGCGCAGTTCCTTCACCATGCTTGCGGTAATTTCCGCCATTCGCTTTACTCCAAATTCAGATATTCATGGGTCGCTGCGGACGGCGGCAAGATTGCCGCCGTCTCGCCAGCGCCGACTTTTCGGCTGGCGTGACACGCATACCTATCGCCAGCGCCGACTTTTCAACTGGCATGCCAGGTCACCCCGGCGCCAGCGCCGGCCTTATTCGGCAGCTTCTTCCTCAACTTCGACAAACTCGTCGTCGCCAACCATCTGCTGCACCACTTCGTTGAGCGACTGGTTTCTGCCTTCGAGGGCGGCATCCGCAATACCACGCGCATACAGGCGAATGGCGCTTGATGAGTCGTCATTACCCGGGATCACATAATCAATGCCGATGGGTGTGTGATTGGTATCCACCACGCCGACCACCGGAATGCCCAGTTTCTTGGCTTCGGTGACGGCAATCTTGTGGTAACCGACGTCGATCACGAAGATCGCATCGGGCAGTGCAGCCATATCCTTGATGCCACCCAGGCTTTTTTGCAGCTTGACGTGTTCGCGCTGCAGCATCAACGCCTCTTTTTTCGGCATTTTTTCAAAGGCGCCGTCTTCGGCCATTTGATCCATGTCCTTGAGACGCTTCAGCGACAATTTGACGGTCTTGAAGTTGGTCAGCATGCCGCCCAGCCAACGCTCATCGACGTAGGGCATCCCTGCGCGCCGCGCCTCTTCGGCGAGAATTTCCCGTGCCTGACGCTTGGTGCTGACAAACAGGACATTCCCCTTGCGGGCAGACATCTTCTTGATGAAGTCCGTCGCTTCGTTGAACTTGGCGAGCGTCTTCTCAAGGTTGATGATGTGAATCTTGTTGCGATGGCCGAAAATATAGGGGGCCATCTTGGGGTTCCAGAAACGGGTCTGGTGGCCGAAATGCACGCCGGCCTCCAGCATTTGACGCATGGTTGTGCTCATAACATATCTCCGATATGGGTTATCCGCCACCCGGCCGGTCTCCACGCCAACATTGGCACGGCACCCACTCGGCGCCGGGTGTGTGAATTTTGTCCAATAAATTCAGACAAGCCGCGGATTATAGCGGTGAAATGCAGCAAACCTCAATACTGCTTACATGTGCCTGCTCCGCGATCCCGGCACAGCGGTTAGAATTATTCAAATCATCCCCATATAGCCATCCATGAGCATCACCATCAAGACCCCTGAAGAACTTGAGTACATGCGTGTCGCCGGCCGCCTGGCCGGCGAGGTGCTGGACTATATCGCGCCTTTTGTTCTGCCCGGCATCACCACAGCCGAGCTGGACCGCCTGTGTCATGACTATATGGTGCAGGTCCAAGGCTGCATCCCGGCACCGCTCAACTACGCCCCCCCCGGTTATCAACCTTATCCAAAATCCATTTGCACCTCGGTAAATCATCAGGTCTGCCATGGCTTGCCCAATGACCGCACCCTGAAAAAGGGCGATATCGTCAATCTCGACATCACCACCATCAAGGAAGGGTGGCATGGGGACACCAGCCGTATGTTCAACGTGGGCGGCACGGCCTCCATTCTGGCCAACCGGCTGATCACCATCACCCATGAGTGTCTCTGGCTCGGCATCGCCGAAGTCAAACCGGGGGCAAGACTCGGCGACATCGGCGCTGCCATCCAGCGGCATGCCGAGTCGCATGGCTTTGCGGTGGTGCGCGAATTCTGCGGCCACGGGATCGGGCTCAAATTTCATGAAGAACCCCAAGTACTTCACTACGGCAAGCCGGGGGAAGGCATCCAGCTCGAAGAAGGCATGATCTTCACCATCGAGCCCATGATCAATGCCGGCAAGGCTGCCGTATCGGAACTACCCGACGGCTGGACCATCGTCACCAAGGATCGCAGCTTGTCGGCGCAGTGGGAGCACACCATCGCTGTCACCCCCAGCGGCTATGAAGTGATGACCCTGTCGGCTGGCGCGCCGCCGAACCCCTTCGCGGCCTGAGCCCTCCCTGCCAGCCGTGGAGCAAGCGCCCACCTTGCCGGATGCCACACTCGTAGCCGAACTGCGCCGCACCCTGCAGGACGGCAAGCAGGCCCTCAAGGAGGCATATCTCGCCAACGGCAATCCGGCCGCGCTGTTGCGCGGGACGGCCCACCTGATTGACGGCGTGTTGCAGCACATCTGGCACACGCTGGCACCGGACCGGCAGCTATGTCTGGCGGCGGTCGGCGGCTACGGGCGGCGCGAGCAATATCCCGGTTCGGACGTTGACCTGCTGATCCTGCTGCCTGACGGCAATGCCGAAACACATCGACCAGCACTCGAAAGACTGATCGGGCTGTTGTGGGATATCGGCCTCGACATCGGCCATAGCGTGCGTTCGGTAGGTGAATGCATCGGAGAAGCCGACCGTGACATCACGGTACAAACCACGCTGCTGGAAACCCGCTTTCTGTGTGGCAGCCGCAAGATTTACACCCGGTTTCGGGGCGAATTCGATCAGGCCATCGACCCGCTGGCCTTCTTCAAAGCCAAGCGACTGGAGCAGGAATCACGCTACGCGAAGCACAACGATACGCCCTATAACCTCGAGCCCAACTGCAAGGAAAATCCCGGCGGCCTGCGCGACCTGCACACCATTCTGTGGGTCGCTCGCGCTGCAATGTTGACCGACAACTGGCGCAAGCTCGCCGCCGCCGGCATCATCATCCGCTCCGAGGCCCGCCTGCTGGCTCGATCGGAAGATTTTCTGCGCCGCGTCCGCATTGGCCTGCATTATCTCACCGGCCGCCGCGAAGACCGCTTGCTGTTCGACCATCAGGAAGCGCTGGCCAAGTCGCTCGGCTTTACAGCCACGGCGTCGCGGCGCGCTGCCGAAGTCTTGATGCAGCATTATTATCGCAATGCCAAGCGTGTCACCCAACTCAACACGCTGGTGCTTGCCGATCTTGCTTCACGTCTGGAACGTCATCCGGCGGCACCACCAATCACCATCGACGCTGATTTCCAGATAGTGCATGAACAGCTTGACATCCGCGCTGGCGATCATTTCGAGCGGAATCCGGCCGCTCTGCTGAAATGTTTTCTGCTCCTTTCGCAACGGCCGGAACTGAAGGGCATGACCTCCCGCTCGCTGCGCGCCCTGTGGCGCGCACGCGGTCGCATCGATGCAACTTTCCGGCGCGACCCCGCCAACCAGGCCAACTTTCTGGCCCTCTTCAAGGAAAACCGCGGACTCACTCACCAGTTGCGCCGCATGAACCAGTTCGACATCCTCGGCGCCTATTTACCGGCGTTCGGCCGCATTGTCGGCCGCATGCAGCACGACCTGTTTCATGTTTACACCGTTGACCAGCACATCCTTCAAGTCGTGCGCAACCTGCGGCGCTTTTCACTACCGGAATTCGCCCACGAGTATCCCTTTTGTTCGCGGCTGATGGCCGCTGTTCCACAGCGCTGGCGGCTTTTTCTGGCTGCCTTGTTCCACGATATTGCCAAGGGACGCGGCGGCGACCATTCGCATCTGGGCGAAAGGGACGCCCGCCGCTTTTGTCGCACTCACGGGATCAGCCCTGACGACACGACCCTGATCTGCTTTCTTGTTGAACACCATCTGACCATGTCGACGTTCGCCCAGAAGCATGACCTGGCTGACCCCAATGTCATACATCGCTTCGCCGCCATCGTCGCTAGTGAGGAGCGTCTGACCGCACTTTATCTCCTGACAGTCTGTGACATACGCGGCACCAGTCCCAAGGTATGGAATGCCTGGAAAGCCAAGCTGCTCGAAGATCTGTACCGCATCACCCGTCGCCTGCTGAGCGGCGAGAGCACCAGTCCGTTGGCGGGTATCGAAGAACGCAGTGAAGAGGCTCGGCGCCTATTGCGTTTGCGCGGACTCCGCCCCGGAGTCGAAACAGATCTGTGGAACCAGCTCGACACCGCCTATTTTTTGCGCCATGACAGTGAAGAAATCTCCTGGCACACCCTGACTCTTTATCATTGCCTGGCCAGCCCGGTGCCGATTGTCCGCGCCCGGATCAATCCAGCCGGCGCCGGCCTTCAGGTGATGATCTACACCCCGGACCAGCCTTGGCTGTTTGCCCGTCTTTGCGGCTTTTTTTCCCGACTGGGCTATTCGATCGTCGATGCCAAGATTCACACCACGCGCCATGGCTATGCGCTCGACAGCTTTATCCTGCTCGATTCGGCAAACCAGCTGCCCTACCGCGACATGATCGGCCTGATCAACCATGACCTGGCAGAGCATCTCGCCCTGCAGCCGCCGCTCGCCCAACCATCGCAAGTCCGTATTTCGCGACAGGTACGCCACATCCCGCTGACGCCGGAAGTCTCCATTCGTGCCGACGAAAGCAGCAACAACTACATCCTCTCCATAACGGCAGCCGACCGCTCCGGCCTGCTCTATGCCATTGCCCGCACGCTGGCCAAACATGAAGTACGGCTGTATTCCGCCAAAATTGCCACACTGGGCGAACGCGTCGAGGATACTTTCTTGATTAGCGGCACAGAACTCGGTAAAACTGCAACATTGGTAAGGCTGGAGCAGGAACTGCTTGAAGTCTTGCAAGTTTGAGGGGGCACCCACCATGAGCTGGATACGCGAACAATTCACCTTCCACGACCTGCAGCGCCTGCTATTCAAGCTGGCCGAACGCGTCAAGGCCTTTCAAGGACTGAAACCAGCCGAGATCAGCGAGTTGCTTGCCCGTACCGAGAAATGTTCGTTTGAAGCAGGCGCCCAGATCGTCAAGGAAGGAAGCGTCGGCAATCACATGTACATCATTCTCGATGGCGAAGCCGTCGTGTCGAAAAAAGGCCGCGATGGCGAACTGGAACTTGCGCGGCTGTCCTCTGCCGACAGCTTCGGCGAAATGGCGCTGGCGGATAACGAGGCCCGCAGCGCCACGGTATCCGCACTCTCACCTTGCGTGCTGGTGCGCCTGTCGGACCAGTTATTGAACAGTCACCCGGAAATCGGCATGAAGGTCTATCGCAACATCGCCCGCGTGGTTTCGGCACGGCTGCGCAGCGCCGACGAGGCGCTGGCCTGGCGAATCTGAAGGCCCGCCCTCCCCCAGCCCCTCCCGCACGGGAGGGGTGACTGTTGCTCGCTGCGCTCGTCTGTTACGGGGTGCTCCCGTTCACGCTTGGGCGCGGATTGCGGCTGGCGCCGCGTGTCGCCTTGCCTTGGGGCGGCCCGGCGGCAAGGCTGCTGAGTAAAAGTCGGCTCTGGTGGTACGGCGGCTAAACGGTTGCAGCGCAAAGCTGCTCGATCACGCGGCGTACCTTGCCCATTGAGTCGTGCAGCACGGCCTCGATCTGATCGAAACGGATCGCGCTGGTTGAGTCACCGCGTCCCGCAGCCCAATTTGCCACGACGCAAACCGCCGCATACGGTGTTTTCAATTCCCGCGCCAATACGGCCTCGGGCATGCCGGTCATGCCGACGATATCGGCACCATCACGCACCAGCCGCTCGATTTCCGCCGCGCTTTCCAGGCGCGGCCCCTGCGTAGCAGCATAAACCGCCGTACCGGCCAGCGGCAGTAACGCCATTTCGCCCGCGCGCAGCAGTCGCTCACGCAAGGAGCGATCATAGGGTTCGGTGAAATCGACATGGACTACCGCCGCGTCGCCGCCATCGAAAAATGTGGCCAGACGGCCCCACGTGTAGTCAATGATCTGGTGCGGCACGACCAGCGCACCGGGCTTGAGGTCATCCCGCATGCCACCCACCGAAGCGACCGAGACAATGCCATCTGCACCGGCCGCCTTGACCAGCGCCCAGATATTCGCGCGGTAATTGACGCGATGCGGCGGAATCGTATGACCATGCCCGTGACGCGCCAGAAAGACGACCTGCTGCCGTCCGATGCTGCCGTAGGCCAGTGTTCCCGAAGGCTCGCCGTAGGGCGTACGCACCACCTCGCGCCGTTCGATTTCCAGGCAGGACAACTGGGTCAGTCCGCTGCCTCCGATGATTGCCAACATACTTCCATCTCCTAAACTGAAGTGTTCAAAGGCAGCGTGCTAGAATCCGCGCCCCCTTTCGTCAGACCGCGCTTTTCTGCGCCCCCCATTCCCGATGTCCCGTCAACTGCGCAATATCGCCATTATCGCCCACGTCGATCATGGTAAGACCACTCTTGTCGACCAACTGCTCCGTCAGTCCGGCACCTTCCGTGACAATCAGCAGGTAGCCGAACGGGTGATGGACTCGAACGACATCGAACGGGAACGCGGCATCACCATTCTCGCCAAGAACTGCGCCATCGACTTTGAAGGTATCCACATCAACATCATCGACACCCCGGGCCACGCCGATTTCGGTGGCGAGGTCGAGCGCGTGCTGTCGATGGTCGATGGCGTGCTGCTGCTGGTCGATGCCGTCGAAGGCCCGATGCCGCAAACCCGCTTCGTGACGAAGAAGGCGCTGGCATTAGGACTCAAACCAATAGTCGTCATCAACAAGATCGACCGTCCGGGCGCCCGCCCCGACTGGGTGATCAACCATACCTTCGACCTGTTCGACAAGCTGGGCGCCACCGAAGAGCAGCTCGACTTTCCCGTCGTCTACGCCTCGGCACTCAACGGCTACGCCATGATGGCATCGAGCACCCTAGGCACCGACATGCGGCCGCTTTACGAAGCGATCCTGCGTCATGTGCCGCCGCCCGACGTCGATGCCGACGCGCCGCTGCAGTTGCAGATCTGCTCGCTCGACTACAACACCTATGTCGGCAAGATCGGCATCGGCCGCATCAAGAAGGGCCACATCAAGCCCGGCCAGCAGATCGCCGTGATGTATGGCGAAGAAGCACGCGGCCTGGCCAAGGTAGGTCAAGTGTTGACTTTCCACGGCCTGGAACGCCAGCCAGCCCTCGATGCCGAAGCCGGCGACATCGTACTGGTCAGCGGCATTGAGGAAGTGAACATCGGCGTTACGCTTTGCGCCGTCGACTGTCCCGACCCGCTGCCGCCCATCACGGTGGACGAACCCACGCTGACGATGAATTTCCAGGTCAACACCTCGCCGCTCGCCGGCAAGGAAGGCAAATACGTCACCAGCCGCCAGATTCGCGAGCGACTCAAAAAGGAACTGCTGTCCAACGTCGCCCTGCGCGTCGTGGAAACCGAAAACGCCGACGTTTTCGAGGTCTCCGGTCGCGGCGAACTGCACCTGACGATCCTGCTCGAAAACATGCGCCGCGAAGGCTACGAACTCGCTGTTTCACGCCCGCGCGTGATCGTCCATGAGACCGATGGCGTAAAACAGGAACCCTACGAAATGCTCACGGTGGACATCGAAGACGGCCACCAGGGTGGCGTCATGGAAGAACTCGGCCGGCGCAAGGGCGAGTTGCAGGACATGCAGCCGGACGGCCGGGGCCGCGTACGGCTCGAATACCGCATTCCGGCGCGCGGCCTGATCGGCTTTCAGGGCGAATTCCTCACCCTGACCCGCGGCACCGGTCTTGCCAGCCACGTCTTCGACGAATACGGCCCCTGGGCCGGTGTCATGGCCGATCGGCGCAACGGCGTGCTGATCTCGGCTGAGGATGGCCCCGCTGTCGCCTATGCACTGTGGAAGCTGCAGGATCGCGGCCGCATGTTCGTCAGCCCTGGCGATCCGCTGTACGAAGGCATCATCATCGGCATCCACAGCCGCGACAACGATCTGGTGGTCAACCCCATCAAAGGCAAACAGCTGACCAACGTGCGCTCCTCGGGCACCGACGAAGCGGTGCGGCTGATCACGCCGATCCAGATCACGCTCGAATCCGCCGTTGAATTCATCGCCGACGACGAACTGGTCGAAATTACGCCCAAGTCAATCCGCCTGCGCAAGCGCTTCCTCAAGGCGCATGACCGCAAACGCGCCGACCGCGAGGTTGCCGGGGCAACCTGACATCGCGTTCGTGAAGCAGCGTTGATTCAAGTACCGGCCACCGTTCAGGTAGCCGGTCAGTTGCCATGTCCTTACCACCCTTGAAACAGGACATTTATGCCCTATTTTCAATGCGCTGAATCTTGAAACTTTTGCTGTACTTCGCTAGTCTTACTGCCATCTCGATTTACTACTGAAAGGGAATGCTCATGCAACCGTTCCAGATCGCGCAACAAACCACCGCCAGTCCGGAATTAGCCCAGCGTCAGAATCGCGTCCTGCGCAATACCTATGCACTGCTGGCAGTTTCGATGGTGCCGACGATACTCGGTGCGCTGCTGGGCATCCAGATGCAGTTTTCCTTCATGGCGGGCAGCCCGATGATGGGCTTGCTGCTGTTCCTGGGCATCGCCTTTGGCTTCATGTGGGGCATCGAAAAAACCAAACACAGCGGCATGGGCGTCGTGCTGCTGCTCGGCTTCACCTTTTTCATGGGCCTGATGCTCTCACGCATCCTGCAGGTGGCGCTCGGTTTCAGCAATGGCGGCACCCTGATTGCCCTAGCCGCCGGTGGCACGGGTGCAATTTTCTTTGCTCTCGCCGGCATTGCCTCGACCAGCAAGCGCGATTTCTCAAACCTCGGCAAGTTCCTCTTCGCCGGCGTCATCCTCATCCTGCTGGCGGCGCTGGCCAATGCCTTCTTCCAGATCCCGGCACTGGCGCTGGCGATCTCGGCACTCGCCGTGGTGATTTTCTCTGCCTACATCTTGTATGACATCAACCGCATCGTCAAAGGCGGCGAGGATAACTACATCAGCGCCACGCTGTCGGTGTACCTCAGCATCTACAACGTCTTCGTCAGCCTGCTGCATCTCCTGCTGGCTTTCACGGGCAATCGCGACTGAGCAACTGAAATGTCGGCGCTGGTGATACGGCGCCGGCAGCACCAACGGCGACCATGAACGGTGACTCAAGGTCGCCGTTTTTTTATGCTAGGATAATCGCCATGAATGCCTCGCCTGCTACAGAGACACACGAATTCACCACTGCGTGGAAACTGGTTTTCGGTGCCTGGCTGATCGCCAGCACGGCAACCTTGGGCGCACTGTTTTTTGGCGAAATCATGGCCTTGCCGCCCTGCCTGCTCTGCTGGTATCAGCGCATTTTCATGTTCCCGCTGGCGCTGATATTGCCTTTCGGGCTGGCGCCATTCGATGCGAAAATTGTCCGTTATGCACTCCCCCTGGCGATCGGCGGCTGGCTGGTCGCCGTGTTCCACCAGGCCCTCGTGGCCGGACTGGTTCCCAAAGCCATGGAACCCTGCGCGCGCGGCGTACCCTGCTCGAAAACCGTGATCGAGATGTTCGGATTCGTCACGATTCCCCTGCTGTCGATTGCCGCCTTTTCCGCCATCATCGCGTTGCTGGTGCTCGCGCATTTCCGGAGCGCTCGATGAAACAGAAAACCTTGGTGATCGCCACGGCCAGCCTCCTGCTGCTGACTTTCATCACGGGAACTTTCATTTACAAGAGCCATAAAGCCGACAAGACAGCGCAACTTGTCGATCAGAACAAATCATCGCTCATCCGTCCGCACTCGCCCTCGCTAGGCAGAGACGACGCTCCGGTCGTGATCGTCGAATTTTTCGATCCGGCCTGCGGCACCTGCCAGGCATTTCACCCGCTGGTCATGAGCTTGCTGGAAAGTAATCCTGACCAAGTTCGTCTGGTGCTGCGCTACGCACCCTTTCACGAGGGCTCGGACAAAATTGTGGCGGTGCTCGAAGCAGCGCGCAAGCAGGACATGTTCTGGGAGGTACTGGACGTCTTGATGGACACGCAGGATGAGTGGAAGCCGCTGCAGGCAGCTAAGGTGGCCTTGGTCTGGAAGCACCTGGAAGGTATGGATCTCGATCTCGATCAAATGCGGGCCGATATGAACGACCCGGAGATTTCCCTGATCCTGGCCCAGGATATCGAGGATGCCAATAAATTCAATATTGACACGACGCCGGAGTTCTTCATCAACGGCAAACCATTGCCGCGTTTTGGTTCCGAGCCGTTGAAACGGATGGTCGATGAGGCAGTGAAGGCCGCCGCTGGAGCGCGATGAGCGTGAAAATGCAGCGTTTGCGCCGGGCCGACCCAAGCAAACGCAGCACGCGCCGCCAGGCGCAACCCGCACCGCTGTCAACGCGCCCCGTGATAAGCGAGCGAAAGCGAGTCGTTTAGAACCCCCCGCGAGGGGGGCGAAGGGGGCGGGCGTGTCAGCGCTCGAACAGCGCGATCGACTCGACGTGCGAGGTATGCGGGAACATGTTGGCAACCCCCGCCGCAACCAGCCGGTAACCCTTCTCATGCACCAGCACGCCAGCGTCGCGCGCCAGGGTGGCCGGACTGCACGAAACATAGACGATCCGTGAAGGTGCTGCCTCGCCTGGCCCGCCCAGCGACTTGATGAGTTCCATTGCGCCATCGCGCGGCGGATCGATCAGCATCTTGTCGAAGCTGCCCCACGCCGCCAGGCTTTCCGGTGTCACCTTGAACAGATTGGCCACGTGGTACTCGATATGTTCTGCCAGTCCATTGAATACCGCGTTCTCCTTCGCCCGTTCCAGCAGTGGCGCACTACCCTCGACACCCACCACCCGAGCGCCCATGCGCGCCAGCGGCAGAGTGAAATTGCCCAGGCCGCAGAACATGTCGGCGACCCGGTCACCCGGCTGGATGTCCAGCAGCCCCAATGCCCGGCGCACCAGCACCCGATTGACATCATGGTTGACCTGAGTGAAGTCAGTCGGCCGAAAGCGCAGGGTGACGCCAAATTCCGGCAGATGATAGGACGGCATCGGTGCGTCGGGCGGATGGAACAATGTGGCGGACTCCGGCCCGCTGGTTTGCAGGTAGATCGTCACGCCATGCCGGTCGGCAAATTCGCGCAGCAGCACCGCGTCGTCAGTTGAAATTGCTTCGAGTATGCGCAGCACCAGCGCCGTCGGCATATCGCCTGCGGCCACCTCGATCTGCGGCACGCGGTCAGGGATCGACAAGGCCGCGATCAGCTCGCGCATCTTCACTAGCAGCTCGGAAATCGGCGCTGGCAGGACGGCGCAGGAATCCATCTCAGCAACAAAACTGCGGCGCTTTTCATAAAAGCCGACCAGCACGCAGCCCTTTTTATCGACCTTGCGCACCGTCAGCCGCGCCCGTCGACGATAGCCCCAGGCGGGACCAATGATCGGTGACAGGATCGTTGTGGGACGCAAGCGCGCGATATGCCAGAAGGCATCTTCCAGCACGCGCTGCTTGGCAGCTACCTGAGCCGTCGCATCCAGATGCTGCATGCTGCAGCCACCGCATACGCCGAAGTGCGGACAAGCCGGCGTAACGCGCTGACTGGACGCCTTGAGGACAGCATCGACGCCCGCACTCTCGAATTTCGGCTTGCGGCGGTAAGCGACATAAGTGACCAGTTCACCCGGCAGCGCCCCATCGATAAAAATGGCCTTGCCCTCGACATGGGCGACGCCATGTCCTTCGTAGTCGAGCGATTCGATGGTGACTGGATTCATGAGGGGCAAGCGGACAGGAAAGGGGCGCGATTATAAATCGCCGTCCCGCCAGCGCCGACTTTTAACGCAGTTCGCGCCAGCCGCAACCGGTGGCCTGGTCGGCCACGCCGATCCAGTCGTGGGTACAGCCCAGCGCAGTGGCGAAGGCGGTACGCGCCAGGTCAGGCGTATTGTTTTCCTCGGAAAGATGGGCCGCCACCACATGCTGCAGTCGCCCGCCGCCGAGCGTGCGCAACAGGCCGGCCGCCGCGGTGTTGTCGAGATGGCCGAATCCGCCGGCAATGCGGCGCTTCAGTTGGGGCGGATAGCGGCCATTAGCCAGCATGTCGGCATCATGGTTGGCTTCGAGCACCAGCGCCGCACACTCGGCCAGCATGGCGACGATGTGGGGGGTGATTGTGCCGGCGTCGGTCAGTACGCCCAAACGATTTGCGCCATCCGAGAACATAAACTGTGTCGGCTCGCGCGCGTCGTGCGGCACGGGATAGGGGTGGATCTCGATGTCGCCGATGGCGAAAGCGGCATGGCTGTCGAAGCGCCGCACGGCAACGTCGGCAAGCTGCCGTGCGGCTGCCGTCGTGCCGTGGCTGGCATGCACCGTCCAGCCGAAACGGGCCGCGCAACGCGCTACGCCGCCGACATGATCGGCATGTTCGTGGGTGACCAGCACGGCATCGACGGATTCAGGCTCGATCTCCAGGCGCTCTAGCCGCCGCACCATTTCGCGCGGGCCGAATCCGCAATCGACCAGCACGCGGGTGCGCCCGGACTCGACAAGCAGCGCGTTGCCTTTGCTGCCGCTGCCGAGCGAGGCAAATCGGATCACCCGCGGATCACCCCGGGATCACTTCAACTGTTCAAACAGCAGCCCGAGAATTTTCCGTGCGGTTTCGGAAGAGTCGACGCCGCCTTCGCGGGTCACGATACGCACATTGCTGTCGCTACCGGCGTTGATGACCTGAATGCGGAACTGCGCCTTCGGATCGACATCGATCTTGTTGCTCTTCCAGAAGGCCAGCTTCGACAGCCAGCCCTTGTCGCCGTCCTTCTTGCGCAGGTCGGCTTCGGGGTCGACGTAACGGACGAAGTACAGCCCCTGGGTGCGGTCGCGGTCTTCGACGGTAAAGCCGACGCGGTCAAGCGCCAGGCCAACGCGCCGCCAGGCCCGGTCGAAGGGTTCCTGCACGGTCAGCGTACCGGCGCCATCGGCGGCACGCGTCAGTTTGGCGCGCTCCTGCTTCGGCTCTGCGGCCATCTGCGTTTTGGCACGGGCCTCATCGGCACCCAGACGCACCATCAGGCGCCGCAGCATCTCGGCCTCGAGGTCGGGATCGGCGGGACGCGGCTGCCAGCGGGTTTCCGACTTGCCTTCGTTGATGTAGACCTCATACATGCCACGATGGCTGATGTAGATCTCGGTGGTACCGGCTTCGGCGCCCTTTTCGAGGCGGGTGCGGAATTTGTCGCGCTCGGCTGTCGAATACAGGCCGTCGATCACCTTGCCGAGGGTTGAGCGGAGAATGTCCTGCGGTATTTTTGCGCGGTTCTCGGCCCAGTCCGTCTCCAGCACGCCAGCCTCGGGTAATTCGATGTTGACGATGAAGCCGGTTTCCTGCCAGAACTCCTTGATCGAAGGCCAGATGTTTTCTGGTGTTCCGGCCACCACCAGCCAGCGTTGCGAACCGGCGCGCTCGATGCGCATCTTGTCGACACTGGGCAGCACGACGGGGCCGGATGACGCTGTGGTCGCGCCGCTCCGCTCTCCCGAGTAAGCCGAGAAAGTGGCGCTGCCCTTCGGGGTGACGTCGGGAACGGCATAGCGTTCGTCGCGCGAGGGCTGGGTCAGATCGGGCGGCACCTCAAGCGAGGGCAGCCGCTGATTGCCCGCGGATTTGTATTCGATTTTTTTCGATTCGGGCAGGATGTTGCCGCTACAGGCGGTCAAGACCAGCAGGCTGGCCGCAAGCAAGGGTGCCGTGCGCAGGATGGAAGATGAAATTTTCATGGATTCGGTTTTGGTTTAGGCGGAAATGCCCGCATCGCGCATGGCGGCTCGCACACGTTCGTGGCAGTCGGCAGAAAGCTGAGTGAGCGGCAGGCGCAGGGTATTCTGGATCAGGCCCATGCTGGCGCAGGCCCACTTGACGGGGATCGGATTGGCCTCGCAGAACAGCTGCTTATGCAAACCGATCAGGCGGGCATTGATCTCGCGCGCGGCCTTGACGTCAGCGGCGAGGCCAAAGGTCACCATGGCATGCATCAGCTTGGGCGCGACGTTGGCCGTCACGGAGATCACGCCATGCCCGCCGAGCAGCACCATGGCCAGGCCGGTGGGGTCGTCGCCGCTGTAAATGGCGAACCCGGGCGGCGCACGCTTGATGAGGTCGGCAGCGCGTTCGAGATTGCCGGTGGCATCCTTGATGCCGACGATGCCGGGCACCTGGGCCAGCCGCAGGGTCGTGTCGTTGGACAGATCGGCCACCGTGCGTCCCGGCACGTTGTAGAGGATCATCGGCAGATCCACTGCCTCGGCGATGGTCTTGAAATGGAGAAACAGACCTTCCTGCGTCGGCTTGTTGTAGTAGGGCACGACCGACAGGTGGGCGTTGGCGCCTGCGGCCTTGGCGCACCGGGCGAGTTCGATCGCCTCGCTGGTCGAGTTGGCGCCGGTGCCGGCAATCACCGGGATGCGGCCGGCTACATGTTCGACGGTGGCACGAATCAGTTCGCAGTGTTCGTCCATGTCGACGGTGGGCGATTCGCCCGTCGTGCCGACGACAACCACCGCATCGGTGCCTTCGGCGATGTGCCAGTCAAGCAGACGGCGCAGGGCGGGCAGGTCGAGCGCGCCATCCTCATTCATGGGGGTGACGATGGCGGGAATTGAACCTTGGATCATGGGTAAGCTCATTTCGGAGAAGTTTTGATTTTACCGGATATGCCCGTCATGGCTGACAGGCGGAGATAACAGCAAATATTACAACTCGGCCAGCGCCTTGATATGCGCCGCCACGCTGCGTGCCAAGGCCGACAGGGCATAGCCCCCTTCGAGCATGGACACGATGCGGCCCTGGGCGGATTCCTTCGCCACCTTGACCAATTGCTCGGTCACCCAGGCGTAATCGGATTCAAGCAGGCCCAGCGAGGCCATGTCGTCCTCGTAATGGGCATCGAAACCAGCGGAAATGTAGATCATCTCGGGGGCAAACTCACGCAGACGCGGCAGCCACACCTCGGTCACCACCTCGCGGAAACGGTCGCCGCGGGTGCGGGCCGGCAGCGGCACGTTGCACATGTTGGACGCCGGGTTCTCAGTGCCGCAATACGGATAGAACGGGTGCTGGAAGGCGCCGACCATCAAAATGCGTTCATCATTGGAGAAAATATCTTCGGTGCCATTGCCGTGGTGCACGTCGAAATCGACAATCGCCACGCGCTGCAAACCCCAGGCCTCGATTCCGTGGCGGGCGGCCACGGCGATGTTGTTGAAGAAACAGAAACCCATCGACTTGGCGCGCTCGGCATGGTGGCCGGGCGGGCGCACGGAACAGAAGGCGCTGGGCGCTTCCTTGCGCATCACCAGATCGGTAGCCAGCACGCCCGAACCGGCGGCCCGCAGGGCCGCCTGCAGCGTACCCGGATTCATCGCCGTATCGGGATCGAGGTGGCGGATGCCATGCTCGGGAAGGCTGGCGCGGAGATAGTCGAGATAGCTCTGCGGATGCACACGCAGCAGATGTTCCACTTCCGCCTGCGGCGCATCGTGATAGGAAAGGTAAATATCGAGACCAGCGGCAATCAACCGGTCGTGGATGGCACTCAGCCGATCCGGACACTCGGGGTGATGTGCCCCCATGTCATGCAGCAGGCAATCGCGGTGGGTGATGAAAGCAACAGTCATGGCGTCAAGGAATGATGATGGGGCTTCGCATACAATGGCAGAAAGCAGCATTATGACCTGTTCGAGAATATTTTTCTCATGCCACCCACGCCAACCACCACCCCACTCAAAGCGGTACTGACTGCTGCGTCAGAGATCATCCTGGGCAAGGAGCATCAATTGCGTCAGGCGCTAGCCTGCCTGCTGGCGCGCGGCCACCTGCTGATCGAGGACCTGCCGGGGGTCGGCAAGACCACGCTGGCGCACACCCTCGCCCGCCTGCTCGGCATGGAGTTTCAACGCATCCAGTTCACCAGCGACATGCTGCCGGCCGATATCCTCGGCATTTCGGTATTCGACCGCGAGCGCGGCGATTTCCGCTTTCATCCCGGCCCCATCTTCACCCAGGTCGTGCTGGCAGACGAGATCAACCGTGCCACGCCCAAGGCGCAAAGCGCCCTGCTTGAGGCAATGGAAGAGCGCCAGGTAACCGTTGAAGGGGCCACGCGCCCTCTGCCGCAACCGTTCTTCGTGATCGCCACACAAAACCCCTCGCACCAGATCGGCACTTTTCCACTGCCCGAATCGCAACTTGACCGCTTCCTGATGCGTATTGAACTCGGTTATCCCGATCGCAGCGCCGAACGCGCCCTGCTCGAAGGGCGCGACCGCCGCAGTCTGCTGGCCGAAACCCAGCCACTTCTGTCGCCCGAAGTCCTGCTGGCAGAGCAGGCCCGCGCCGCCGCACTGCACGTCGCTGCGCCCCTCTTCGATTATGTGCAGGCATTGATCGCCCACACCCGTAACGCACCGGAATGGAAAACCGGCCTGTCGCCGCGTGCCGGGCTTGGTCTCATCGCCGCTGCGCGTGCCTGGGCGCTGCTCGCCGACCGCAATCACGTCCTGCCCGAGGACGTACAGGCAGTATTACCCGCAGTCGCCATACATCGTCTACCGACCGCGGGGGACGCACGCAGTGCGGCTGAAATCGCCCAGGCATTGATTGAAGCCGTCCCGCTGCCTTAATAAGTGCCAACAAAGAAAAGGGTCTGCCGTCACCCGGTCGTCTCGACGACCGGGTGGCGGCAGACCCTGACAAACTGGCTACGCAGAATTACTTCAATGTCAGAACGAACTGCACCAGTGTCTTCATATCCGCGTCCTTGACGGTGGCATTCGGCGGCATCGGGATGGGGCCCCAGACGTCCTTGCTGCCTTTCTTGACCGACAGCAGCAGCTTTTCTTCCGCCCCCGCAACACCGGCGTATTTCTTGCCGACCTCTTTCCAGGCCGGCCCGACCAGTTTCTTGTTGAGGTCGTGACAAGCCAGGCAACCGTTTTTCTTGGCGAGGGCCAGGGCCGCCGCCTCGTCGGCGGCTTGGGCAAACCCGGTCGCCAGCAAGAGGGCCGCAGGCAAAAAGATGAGTGTTTTCTTCATGAACTTTCCTTCAGACAATGTTGCGTGGTTTCAAAGTCATCAAAGTAAAGCTGTGCTTGTAGGGCGACTCGCCGACCTTCCGCAAGGTGCCGCGACCCAGCTTGTAGCGGTAGTTGTTGGTCATCGGATCGGGTACGGCCGAAACCACAGCGTTGGCTGGTGAGCTCGGGAAGTTGAAGTTGGCCATGGCAACGCCAGGGCGCATTTCATCCGACACGATGGCAACCGCCTGGAACTTGCCGGCGGTAGTCATGATGTGGCCATCCTTCATCAACTGATTGAAGGTGAGATCGGCGTCGAGCACCCCTTGCGGCTGACCGGTCTGCACATACACCGTGTCATTGACCACTTCGACAAAATCGCCTGACTCGATACCGGCCCGTTTGGCGTCATCCGGATGAATCGTGATCGCGGAATCCGGCCAGCGCTTGGAGAGATAGGGCTTGCGCAGGTCGTCGAAACCCGATTGCCAAGTTTCATTGTAACGACCGTTGGTAATCCAGATTTCACCCTTGTCGGCGCGCGGCTTGATGGCATCGTAAAACTGGATCCAGCCAGCAAATTTCCATGGACTCTTCAGCAGGATGGCCTTGCCACTGTGCGTATTGAATGAGTGCAGCCACGAACGCTGGACCTCTACCCCCTCCATCTCACCCCAGTTATTGTTGGGGTCATGCAGACGCTGGGTGCCAACCAGTTTGCCATCGCGCACACGGATCGGAGTCTGGATACCGGTGGTGCCATAAGTACGCAGCAGTTCCTGCGCCTTGATACCCTTCTCCTTGGCCTGGGTGGCTAGTGGGTGATAGTTCAGCACCCCGCCACGCGAGAAGCGGGCGGCCTCTTCGAACACATCGTTGGAATCCTTCCAGGCGTAGCTGCCATCCTTGTCGAAGCCCATTTTCTGGGCGAACTTCTGCACCGCCCACCAGTCCGGCTTGGCGTTGCCCGGCGCATCGTAAAACTTGCTGTAGAGGCGCAGGCGACGTTCCGAGTTGCAGCGGGTGAAGTTTTCCTCGCCCCAGGTGGCGGCGGGCAGCACGATGTCGGCAATTTCGGTACCAATCGGCACGCAGGGATAGATGTCGGAATCGACCATCACCGTACCGCCCGAATCGACACGCTTCTTGAGCGTTTCGAAAATCGCTGCACGGTCGAGGCTGGTGATCTTGTTGGGGTTGTCGATGGTCAGCTCGCGCATGCGCTTTTCGAGCGCACCCGAGGCCATCATCGCTGCAATCCACGTCGTGCCAAACACCCAGGCGAACTTGATCTCACCGGCCATCAGCCAGCGGTCCATGTTGAACGGCTTCTTGCGCCGCCCCGGATGCTTCTCCGGACTCAGCCAGCCGGAACCACCGCCCGCCGAAACCATGCCGCGCTGGTGGCCACCACCACGCGAGATCATGCGTCCTGGGCGATTGCCGGAGCCGCAAATCAGGCCCAGTGCAGCCAGCGAGGTGGTGTTCATGTAATTGTTGGACCAGTAATTGCCCTTTTCCAGCATGAACGAAGTTTTGGGCATCTTGCCATCGACCGGCTTGGCAATCCACTCTGCGGCCTTCTGGATATCGGCGGCATTAAGCCCAGTCATTTTCGCGGCTACATCGAGCTTGGACTCTTCCTGGCTCAGGATGAACTTCTTGTAGTCCTCCCAATCGCTTTGCCAGGTGCCCCAGGTGGTGCGCCACTGCCAGCCGGTATTGCGGGTGCCGCGGCCATAGCCGGAATCCACCTCCCACGGCTTGGCAATCCACTTGTCGATGAACTCCTGGTCCTGCCAGTTGTTCTCGATGACGATGCGCGCCAGCGCCATGTGCAGGATGGTGTCGGTGCCGGGAATGATCGGCAGCCAGATGCCACGCCCCTGCGCCACCGACCAGGCCACGCCCATGGTGCTGTGCGGCGTGACAAAGATGAACTTCTTATTGCCCGGCATCATCCACTGGGTGAATAACGTGGTCTTCGTCTCATACGGGTCGACGCCCGACAGAAAGGCCACATCGCTGTCGGCCCAATCCTGGTAGCTCGCCGAGAATGAGTCGATGCCAGAATCGTCGAGGCCAGCGGCGTCGTTGGTGTTGGCATTCTTGTCGTGCGGCGCGATGCTGGGCGTGCCAATGCTGGTCATGCCCAGCTTGGTAATGGCATAGGTGTTCTCGAAATACTGGTAGGAGTACATCTTGATGGCCCAGGCATGCTCGCCATACTTTGCAATGACATACTTCGAAATGTCGGCCATGACATCGGTGGCAAGGTCCCAGCTGACCGGGGTCAGCTTGCCGTTCACCCGGATCATCGGATCCTGCAGGCGTTCCCGCGTCCGGTTACCCGGGTTGAAGCATTTTTCGGCGAGGGTACCGCCCCGCACCGAATGGTCGCCACCTTTGTTGACGACGGTGGCATCCTTGTCCGGCACGACGATGACATTGTGCGGTTTGCCCTTGTAGCTCACCACGTTGTATTGGTGCGGACTGACCCAGGCGGTCATCATCCCCTGGTGCGGGAAGCTCGTCTTCAGCGCGTTCTGTCCAGCCGCAGCGCCACCGTCCTTGCTGCCCACCGGCCAGCGATATACCTTGTAGCCGCAGGCCACCGTGCAGTAATCGCAGGCCGTGGTGAATACGTCCGCATCCTTCGGGGGCAGCGGCACGGAATCCACTCTCTTTGCTATCTCGTGTTTACTCATGGTGATCTCCTCAAGCCTTGCGTTGCGTCGTCATGGCGCTGTAGCCATAAACGAGACCCATAACGCCCACCGCATAGATGTCGTCGCCCTGAATTTCCAGCACGATCTGCGGCAGGCTGTCGGTGGCCTGACCGGATATGACCATGCCATGGTGGGTCAGATCGAAGGTGGTCAGGTGCAGCGGACAGGGACCGAGGGCCTGGTACTTATCCTTGTAGGTGCCATCCAAGGGCCCGCCCATGTGGGTGCATTGCTGATTGAAGGCGACGATATCCTTCTGCGGGCCAGCCCCGCCGCCGGCTTCGACACCCAGCTTGACGAGGATGTTGCGCACATCGGAGTAGGGATAGTTGAAGGGCAGCGGGACACCCTTTTTCAGGGCGGCGAGACTGCCGATCCTCTGGCGCGGATAGCTTGCCTTGAGCGCCTGCGCCGCCTCTGCAGAACCGGGCAAGGCACCGAGACTCACCAGCGCGACGGTTGCGCCGCCCGTCAGCAGGAACTGGCGGCGACTCATGCACAGGCGGTCACCGGCTTTTTCATCGTGGTGTTCGGTTTCGACGGGAATGATTGTTTGGCTCATGATCAGCTCCTCCTTATTTGACCGGCGGCGGCAGCGGCTGATAGTCGCCGGGCAGCTTGGGGTCGTCGTGAATCAACGGCTCGGTCATGGACAAAGCATCGATGAAAGCCAGCAGGTCTTTCTTCTCGGCGGGCTTCAGCTTCAGCGGCTTCAGCAGCTTGGTCTTGTTCATGCCCGGTCCGCCGCCGACGTCGTAGAAGTCCACCACCTGGTCAAGCGTAGCGAACACGCCGTTGTGCATGTAAGGCCCGGTGTACTTCACCTCGCGCAGGGACGGCACGCGGAACTTGCCCTTGTCCTTGGGATTCTTGGTCCCGAAATAGAGCCCCAAGTCATTGGCTGCGTCGCGATAAACGCCCTCGGAAACACCCTTCTGGTAGTACTGCCAGCGGTGCGTAACCTGCAGGAGCGGGTCATCCTTGAAGCCCGGATGATCGGGCACACCGATGTCGTAGAACCGCTGGTCTGAAGCGAGCGGACCGTTGTGACACTGAATACAACCGGCCTTGCCGTTGAAGAGCGCCATGCCACGCTTCTGCGAGTCGTTCAGCGCCTTCTTGTCACCCTTGGCATGGCGATCGAACGGCACCTTGCTGGCATCCGACACAACCGTGCGCTGGTAGGCGGCAATGGCCCGATAGGCATCGAACATCCGCGGCCATTCGTTACCGAACACCTGCCTGAAGGCGGCGACATATTCAGGAATGAAGCGCAGGCGCATTTCCATCACCGACGTATCGCCGTTGCCAGCCACGCCACCCTCGGCGGCCGCAGGTGCCTGAGCTTCCAGACTGGTGACCGAACCTTCCCAGAACAGCTTGTTGTAGTAGGCAGAATTCAGAATCGTCTGCGAATTGCGCCAGTGCTTGGTGCCCGGATAGCCGCGCGATATTTCGCCACCGTCACCCCAGCCCAGTGCGGGCAAATGGCAGGAAACGCAGGGCATCGAGTTGTCGCCGGACAGGCGGTTATCCCAGAACAGTTGCTTGCCGAGGGCGATCTTCGCCGGCGTATTGGGATTGTCTTTCGGAATCGGCACCGGCGGCAAAGGTGCCAGCGGCGGAAATTTCTGGGCCAGCGCGGTTCCCGTCAGTAGAAGACCGGCCAGGCCAACAGCATATATGGCAAGTTGCTTTCTCATGGTCGCCTCCCTCAATTTTTGCCGTAGACACGCGGTTGCATGTCAGGCTGATCGGGTACCTTCATGGTGACTTTGTCACCCGAAAGCGTGAGCAGGAAGGCCACCAGCGCCTTCTTCTCCGTGGCCGTCAGATTAAGCGGCTGCAGCACCGCGCCTTCACCGCCACCCTTGTCGTAAAAATCGACCACCTGATCCAGCGTCGCAAACATGCCGTTGTGCATATAGGGCGCGGTGTATTTGAGATCACGCAATTGCGCAGTCTGGAATTTGCCGATATCGCGCTTGTCCTTGGTGATGGCGTAGCTGCCGACGTCGGTGCGCGCGTTCATGTAGTTGGGCATACCGCTGGTTGCATAGTGACGCAGCATGGTGATGGTGCGCAGCGGATTCTTCAGCACATCCGGATGCTCGGGCACGCCGGTCTTGTAGAGCTTGCCGTCGGAACCGATCGGGCCGTTGTGACAGGACACGCAATTGGCCTTGCCCTTGAAGACTTCATAGCCGGCCTTGGCCTCGGCGCTGATCGCGGCGGCATCGCCCTTGACGAATTTATCGAATGGCGCATTGGTCGTTTCCAGAGAACGGATGAACTCGCCGATGACGTTGAATACGCGCATGCCGTTGATGTCGTCGTTACGCCATTTCTTCCACAGGGCGTTGTATTCGGGCACCTGCTTGAGACGTTCCTGCATCAGACGACTATCCATGTTCATGGTGTGCGTCTCGGTAATCATGTCGCGCACCAGGGTGCCGGCGTCTGCGCCGTCAAGGCGACCGTCCCACATGAAACGAATACGATGGCGTGCGTTGATCACGGTCGGTGCATTGCGGAAATATTCCATCGACGGATATCCCGCCGACAGCGCCTGCCCGTCGGCCCAACCCTTCTCTGGATCATGACAGGAAGCGCAGGACACTCCCCAGTCACCGGAAATACGATTGTCAAAATAGAAATGGCGGCCCAGCTCGATCATGGCCGCATTGCCCGGTTTGGTTTCGGGCATCGCTTGCAATTCCGGCGCCTTGCTTTGCGCCAGCGCGCCGGTCATGCCGATGACCAGACCGAGAACAACTGCGTGTTTCGCGATTCGCATGATTCCCCCTCGCGTTAATGAGTTTGCGCACAGGACAATCCTGTGCCGCAGGGGAGTTAATGCATGGTTCGTGCCAGCATGCGGATGCGCACAAAGGATCGCGCCAGAGCAGTCCCACAAAGGGATAGACAAACCACACCAACTGCGTGGGCATGCAAATGCCCACAAGTGGTCAATATTTATCCGGCAATAGAAATAATTAACCGGTTAATTTTTAACCGGCTTTCGCCCCTACTCGTCGCCGAACTCGGAACCCTTGAGCTTGTTCCGCAACGTGAGCCGAGTGATGCCGAGCAGTTCGGCGGCATGGGTCTTGTTGCCATCGCACTGCGCCAGCACCACGCGAATGTGTGCAGCCTCGACCTCAGCCAATGTGGCTGTTATGTCTGTGACTGCCGCGTTAAAAGTCGGCGCTGGCGGGACGGCGCGGGAAATCTCCAGTGGCAGTTGCGCCGGACCGATGGTGCCGCCTTCGCAGAGAATCACGGCCCGCTCCAGCACATTACGCAGTTCGCGCACATTGCCCGGCCAAGTGTAGCCGCTCAGCAATGCCGTACTTTCGGATGGCAGCTCCGGCGGTGCCAATCCCGTGGCCAGTGCGGCAGCCCGCAGGAAGTGGCGGGCGAGCACGGGAATGTCCTCGCGCCGGGCGCGCAGGGGCGGCACATCGATGGCACCGACGTTGAGTCGATAGTAGAGGTCTTCACGAAAACGCCCGCGTTGGACCATCTCCGGCAGATTGCGGTGGGTGGCCGCGACGAACCGCACATCGACCTGGATTTCCCGACTGCCGCCCAGGCGGCGGAAGCTCTGCGTTTCCAGCACCCGCAGCAATTTTGGTTGCAGGCTCAGCGAAAGATCGCCGATCTCGTCAAGAAACAACGTGCCACCGTCCGCCAGTTCCAGCAGGCCGCGCTTCAGCGCCTTGGCATCGGTGAAAGCCCCCTTTTCGTGGCCGAACATCTCCGATTCCATCAGACCTTCGGGCAGCGCCGAACAATTCAGCGTCACCCACGGCCCATTGGCGCGCGGCGACTGACAGTGGATGGCACGGGCGACACGCTCCTTGCCCGATCCTGACTCGCCGCGAATCAACACCGGCACGCGCGAGGCGGCAATTTTATGGGTAACCGCCACCAGTTCCCGAAAAGCCGGGCTGTCACCGATCAATCCTTCGAGTTCGCAGACAGCGGATTGCGCGCGACGCCACTCGACCTCGTGGCGCAACCGCCGGGTTTCCAGGGCACGGCCGATCAGGCTGGCCAGATCCTCCAGGTCGAAGGGCTTGTTGATGTAGTCGTAGGCACCGGCCTTGAGCGCCGCCACAGCCGTGCGCACCTCCGGATAGGCGGTCATGGTGACGACCAGCGCTTCGCTATCCAGTTCGCGCAACCGGGCGATCACTTCGAGGCCCTGGATATCCGGCAGGCGGATATCCAGCAGGACCAACTCGTGACGCCGCTCCTGCGCCAGCGCGATTCCCTGTTCGCCCGTCGCCGCCTCATCGACAGCAAAACCCTGGCGACGCAGAAAACCGCCAAGCGTCAAACGCAGGGTTTCGTCGTCTTCGATGATGAGTATTGAAGTGGGCATGGTGGTCACAATTGCAGGGGCCAGTACAGGGTAATGCAGGTTCCGTGCCCTGTCTCGCTCTCTACCCGGATTTCGGCGCCATGTTCACGGACGATCTTGGCGATGATCGCCAGACCCAGGCCCGACCCCCCGGGCCGGGTAGTAAAGAATGGATCGAAGATGCGTGGCAGCACGTCGGCGGAAATTCCACTGCCTGAGTCCACGATATCGATGCGGGCGCGAGACCCGTCTGCTACCGCAGACATGATCAAGCGGCCACCGTTAGGCATGGCGTGCAGGGCGTTCACCACCAGATTCAAGAGCACCTGCTTCAATTGTGCGGGATCTGCCGTCAGGGGCGGCAGATCGACAGGAATCATCGTCTCGATATCGATGTCGATACTTTTCGCTTCCTTGCGTGTCCAGAACAGTACATCCCGTACCACCTCATCCAGATCGACCGCTTGCAAGTTTGGCGCCGTCGGTGCGGCAAAGCCATGGAAACTGCGCAGAAAATCGGAGAGGCGATCCACCTCGGCTTCGAAACGGCGCAAGGCTTCCCGGATGCCGGGCGGCAGGTCTTCCTCGAATTGCACCGCTTGGGCGACCGCTTTCATACCCGCGAGCGGATTGCCTATTTCATGAGCCATCCCCATCGCCAGCTCACCCATGGTCGCCATTTTGTCCATCTGGAACATCTGGCGGTCAACCTCGCGCCGCTCCTCCTGTTCACGCTCAAGCTCGGCGGTACGGGCACGCACTTCGTCTTCGAGCCGGTCCCGGTGTGCGGCGAGCGAACCAACCAATTGCTCGATCCGCGCTGCCATGGCGTTGAATTTCTCGCCCAGCCCGGCAATTTCGTCGCTGCCCCGCACCTCAACCCGGTGCGAAAAATTGCCCGCCGCAATCTCCTCGGACTCTCGGCTCAACGCCTCCAGCGGTTTAAGCAAGTGGCGCGAAAGCGCATAACCACCAATCGCCGTCGCGAGCAGGCTGATGCCAAGAATGGCATACAGCGCATAGAGGTTGAATACCGAGAAGAATAACGTCCGCTCGGGAAAAGCCACCGCAATCACCCAGGGCGCCGCCTCTTCCTTGGGGTACGTTGGCCCGAAGCGAATCGCTGCATGCGCAAAAATGTCATTGGCCACTGAACTCGTACCATCGGCGGTAACAAAAATATCTTTGATCGCCTCAGTACCGAAGCGTGATTCCAGGCTTTCGATCGGTTGCAAGGAAAATTTTGCCTTGCTGCTAGCCGTGTGCGCCAGAAAGTGTCCGGCACGATCAAACAGATAGGCCGTGCCAGAACGGGCCTGCACCATCTGCTGGATCTGCTCAAGCAAAAAGTCGGCGTGGAGGTTGATGACAAGCATGCCGTCATTGGGACCGCTGCCCGTGCCGATCGGGGTGGCAACGCGAATCACCGGCCGTTCCGGCTGCTCGACAACCCCGAACTCGATGTTGAGATCGAGCGGCGAGACATACAACTCGCCGGGTTTGCGACGGATGGCATCAGAAAAATAGTAGCGGTCCGCTTTATTCTGGAGCCGCTCGGCGGGAATCACGGTGACCTGACTATCCTTCTTATCGACACGGACGATCTCCTGGCCGCCGGCATCCATATAGCGGATCTGGTAAAGGTGCGGGTAAGTCGTTGCCAGAGATGTGTAGTCGCGCTCCAGCCGCGTCGTTGCAGCACCAATGCGCTGGCGGTCACCCGTCCGCAGCGCCACGCGCAGTTCCTCCAGCGGCGCCGCATCTGCCAGATAGAGTATCTCTGCCGCCAACTGGTCAAAAAACAGCCCGACACCCTGCGCCCGCACTGCCACCTCCTGCTGGAGATTGCGCAAGGTCTCCGCACGCAGCGTATCAAGCGAGACGTAAATGCCGATCAGTCCGGCCAGAGCAGTCGGAATGACTGCCGCCATCAGAAAGGCAAAATAGATACGCCGCGCCAGGCCTCGTAAAGGTTTGGTAATCGTCATTGCCAAGAAGCCTATTTATGCTTCTGGAAAATGATTATCGCGTCCTGATGAACGCGTTCCATCAAGATGTTCTTCATAGGTCATTGGGATCGGAGCCAATGATGAGGTGAGATGCTATTGTAGAGCCCCGCCAGAATAGCCTCATCATGAAGATTTGGGTCGATGCCGACGCCTGCCCGGCAGCCATCAAGGACATCCTCTACCGCGCCGCGAACCGTGCGCAGCTGTCATTGACGCTGATCGCCAACCAGATGCTGCGGGTGCCGCCTTCGCCATGGATTCGCGCGTTGCAGGTGCAGTCGGGGTTCGACGTCGCCGACCAGCGCATCGTTCAGGAGGCGATTGCCGGCGATCTGGTGATCACCGCCGACATACCGCTTGCCGCGCTGGTGATCGCCAAAGGCGCCCAAGTCCTCGATCCGCGTGGCGATCTGCTCGATGCGGGCAACATTCAGGAGCGCCTGACGATGCGCAACTTCATGGACGGTTTGCGCAGCGGCGGTGTCGAAACCGGAGGACCCGCCGCCTTTTCAGCTGCCGACCGGCAGGCATTTGCGAACCGGCTCGACGGACTGCTGGCCAGACGAACCCAGCCCTGATCGCAACCAGTTAGGCTGCTTTCAGCAGGTTCATGCGGAAATTGCGGCCCTTGATGCCGGCTTCGGCTAGGCATGCCAGTGCGCGCGCAGCGGCATGGCGCTCCAGCGCGACAAAGCAGATATCGTCGAAGACATCAATGCGGCCAACCTGTTCCTTGGTCAATCCGGCAATGCCGGTCAGCGCGCCGAGCAGATCACCCGGGCGCAACTTGTCCTTGCGGCCGCCCTGGATGCGCAAGGTCTGCATGGGCGCTTGCAACATCCCGTCTGCGGCCGGCTGGAGTTCGGTGAGGGGAAACCAGCGCACCGCCCCCCCCTGCCAGGCTTCAATCAACTTGACCCACTTGCGCTCGCTCGGCGCACATAAACTCAGCGCCAGGCCGGTCTGGTCGCCACGACCGGTGCGGCCGATGCGGTGGGTATGGACTTCGGTGTCCTTGGCGACATCGACATTGATGATCGCGTCGACAGTACGAATATCCAGACCGCGCGCCGCGACATCGGTCGCCACCAGCACCGTGCAACTGCGGTTGGCAAATTGCACCAGCAGTTCGTCGCGTTCGCGCTGCTCCAGTTCGCCGTGCAGCGCAAGAGCCGAAAAACCCTGCGCACGCAGTTCGGCGGCCAGTTCGCGGCAGTGGATGCGCGTATTGCAGAAGGCCAGTGTCGATTCCGGACGGAAATGGGCAAGCAGTTGCGCGACGGCAAGGTTGCGTCGCTCGTGCGCGACTTCGTAGAAGCGCTGCTCGACGCGGGGGGCATCCAGCGTGGCATCCACCTTGAGTTCCAGCGGCCGGTTGAGAAAAGCCGCACTGGCCATCTTCATGTCATCGGGATAAGTGGCCGAAAACAGCAGCGTCTGGCGCTCACGCGGACAGGCGTTGACGATGCCCTTGATCTCGTCGAAAAAGCCCATGCCGACCATCCGGTCGCCTTCGTCGAGGACCAGCGTGCGGACACCGGAAAGGTCAATGCTGGCACGGCTCATGTGGTCCTGGATCCGCCCCGGCGTGCCGACCACGATATGCGCGCCATGCTCGAGCGAAGCGATCTGCGGCCCCATCGGCGTGCCACCGCAAAGCGTCAGCACCTTGATGTTGTCGGCGAAGCGCGCCACGCGCCGCAACTCCTTGGCGACCTGATCGGCCAGTTCGCGCGTCGGGCACAAGACCAACGCCTGGGTGCTGAAATCTGCGGGATCAAGCCGATGCAGGATGCCGATGGCGAAAGCCAGCGTCTTGCCGCTGCCGGTGTTGGCCTGGGCAATCAGGTCACGCTGCTGCAGGATCAACGGCAGGCTCTGCGCCTGGATGGCCGTCATGCTGCGGTATCCCAGGCGCTCAAGGTTGCGCAGGAATACCGGCGACAGCGGCAGGGTTGAAAAGTCTCGATTAGTCACACAGATATAAAAAGTTTAGTGAGATGACACCCAATGGTAGCGGATGTGTCATCGATGCAGCGCAGAAGATGCCCCGCAAGAAAGGGCGCGGAGTCTAGCAGAGGTGCCACGATGAAGGAGAGATAATGACAGCAAACCACACCCTCCACTCCGAACAGGTTGACCGGCCGCGTTCGGTAGAACAGTTGGTGGCCGGCAAACCGACCTCCGACGGCGCCGGCGTGCAACTGACGCGCGTGCTGACACAACAGCTCCAGCGCCGGCTCGACCCTTTCCTGATGCTGGATGCCTTTGGCAGCGACAATCCGGACGACTACATCGCCGGCTTTCCCGACCATCCCCATCGCGGCTTCGAGACTATCACCTACATGATCGCCGGCCGCATGCTGCACCGCGACAGTGCCGGACATGAAGGCTTGCTCAGCAATGGCGGCGTCCAGTGGATGACCGCCGGCAGTGGCGTGATCCATTCGGAGATTCCCCAACAGGAAGCAGGCGTGATGGAAGGCTTCCAGCTCTGGCTGAACCTGCCCGGCCGCGACAAGATGTGTGCGCCCTGGTATCGCGACTTCGCCGCGGCCGACCTGCCGCGCTTCATTTCCGAGGCCGGCGTGACGGCAACACTGATCGCCGGCAGCAGTCATGGTGTGACGGGTGCTATCACCCGCGATGCCACTGCGCCGCTCTATCTCGATCTGCATCTGCCGGCAGGAACCCGATTTGCGCAGTCGCTGCCGGCAACGCACAATGCTTTCATCTATGTTTATCGCGGCGCGGTCAACGTGGCAGGAAAAACCGTGCCGGCGCAGCGCATGGCGATTCTCGCCAACGATGCACAGGCGGATGGCGTGGTAATTGAAGCCGCCGAAGAAGCGAAAGTACTGCTGATCGCCGGGCAACCGCTGCATGAGCCCATTGCGCAACACGGCCCGTTCGTAATGAATACCGAGCAGGAGATCAATCAGGCGATAGATGATTTTCGCTCTGGTCGACTGGGTACAGCAGGCTGAGGAAAAGTCGGCGCTGGCGAGACGGCATCGGTTTATTATTTACTTGGCTTGAATGGCTTATTTGCTATAAACAATAGACGGAGGTTCCAAATGAAAAACACTCGCACATTAATGACTATCGCTGCAGCGGCTGCCTTGGCAAGTGGCTGCGCAACGCAACAACAGACTGAAACTGCTGTCGGTACCGGTGCCGGCGCTGCCGCTGGCGCTGTACTGGGCACCATGATCGGCGGCTCCGGTCGGGGTACGGTGGTCGGTGCGGCGGTGGGTGCCGGCGTCGGTGCCGCAGCCGGATATAACTGGCCGCTGGTCAAGGAAAAGCTGGGCATGGCCACCAAGGATTCCGGCGTGGCGGTTTCAGAACAAAAGGATGGCTCACTTAAAGTAAGTGTGCCGGGGTCAGTCTCGTTCGCCAGCGGCAGCGCTGCCATCGAGACAAGGCTGTATCCCACCCTCGACAAGCTGGCGAATACGCTGAATGAATATCCGGCGAGCGCCATCACGGTGGTTGGCTATACCGACAGTCAGGGCAGTACCCAGGACAATCTGGAGTTGTCGGGCAGACGCGCTGCCGCTGTGGCGGATTATCTTGCGCTGCGCGGCGTCCAGCGGAACCGCATGACGATCACTGGCCGGGGTGAAGCAGAACCGATCGCCGACAATGCGACCGAAACGGGGCGCGCCCAGAATCGCCGCGTTGAAATGGTTATCCGTCAGCCACAAGGCTGACCTGGCCAGTCCAGCCAAAGTAAAAGCCGGGGTTCCCCCCGGCTTTTTTTATACCCTGCTCCTCCGGATCAACACCTACATCACCGCACCGGTCTGCCACGGGCAGAATTCCAGATCACCGATGCCATGCACTTCGCTTCGCGACGGCTGGCCGGATGCCGTGTCCAGAATCACTTGAAAAATCCGTTCGCCCATCTCGGCGGTCGATGCTTCGCCGTCGGCGATGACGCCGCAATTGATATCCATGTCGTCGCGCATCCGCTCGAACATCGGCGTATTGGTTGCCAGCTTCAGGCTGGGTACCGGCTTGCCGCCGTATACCGAACCGCGTCCGGTGGTGAAGCAGGTCAGGTTGGCCCCGCCGGCCACCATGCCGGTGATGGATGCCGGATCGTAGCCGGGGGAGTCCATGAACACGAAACCCTTCGCCGTCACCGGCTCGGCGTATCGATAGACATCCATCAACATGGTGGTGCCACCCTTCGCCGCCGCGCCCAGCGACTTTTCCAGAATGGTGGTCAGCCCGCCTTGCTTGTTGCCCGGCGTCGGGTTGTTGTCCATGCGCGCCTGATTGGCTGCGGTGTGCTGTTCCCACCATTTGATGCGCGCAATCAGTTTCTCGCCCACCGCTTGCGTAACGGCGCGCCGTGTCAGCAGATGTTCGGCGCCGTAAATCTCCGGCGTTTCGGCGAGGATCGCGGTACCGCCGTGGCGCACCAGAATATCCACCGCCGCGCCCAGCGCAGGGTTGGCGGTAATGCCTGAATACCCGTCCGAGCCGCCGCATTCGAGCGCGACCGTCAGGTGGCTGGCATCAACGGTGGAACGCCGGGCGGTGTCGGCGATGGCCAGCATCGCCCGCAGCTTGGCGATGCCTGCCGCCACGGTGGCAACCGTGCCGCCTTCGTCCTGGATGACCAGGGTCTGCAAGGTCGCGCTTTGGGTCAGTCCGTAACGTTCCAGCATGGAGTCGATCTGCGCCACCTCGCAACCCAGGCCCACCAGCAACACCCCCGCGAAATTCGGATGCCGGGCATGGCCGACCAGGGTGCGTTCCAGATTGCCGTGGGTGTCGCCGTCCAACGGGATGCAGCAACCGGTCTGGTGCGGCAGCGCGACAACGCCATCCACATGCGGCCACTGCGCCAGTTTGTCGCCCGCAAAGGCATCGGCAATCAGTCGCGCCACGGAATTGGAGCAATTGACAGATGCCAGCACCCCGACGAAGTTACGCGTGCCGACTTGACCATCGGCACGCAAGAAACCCTGAAAGATGGCGCGCTCCGCTGCCGGAACGAAAGCCGTCGGCCGCGCGTCGACGCCGAAAGCATAGTCGCGGTCAAAATCGCCGAACTCGGTGTTGTGGGAATGCACATGCTCGCCCGGCCGGATAGCGACGCTGGCAAAGCCGATGATCTGGTCGTATTTGCGCACCGCCGCGCCCTTGGCGATGGCGGCGGTCGCCACCTTGTGGCCGCGCGGCACGGCGCCAGTGGTGGTCACGCCCTCGACCGGCGTTCCTGCCGCCAGGTCATCCCGCGCGACAACCACGTTGTCGGCGGCGTTCAAACGAATGCTGGCACGGTCGGCAACTACGTTCATGACCCTGATCTCCTTATAAATTCATCACATCCACAATTGGCGGGATACACCGCCGCGACCACTTCCAGCCCCCCTGAGCGGTATCGCTCAGGTCGGATCGAGGTGTCCTGTGCGGGCCGGTTTTTCTGCATACATTCTCATGTCCGCCTGCTTGATCAAATCCTCCGGAGTGTCGCCGTCCTCGGGAAACATCGCCACCCCGATGCTAGCCTGCGCTGACAGCAGATGATCACCCATCAGAAATCCTTGTGACAGCGTTTTCTGAATTTTCTCGCGCACCGCGGCCGGTGCTTCCAGGCTTTCCACGCCTTCGATCAGGATGATGAACTCGTCGCCGCTCAGTCTGGCCACGGTATCATCCATGCGGACAACCGCGCGCAGGCTCTCAGCAACAAACTTGAGCAATCGGTCGCCAACTTCATGCCCATAGGCGTCATTGATCTTCTTGAAATCATCAAGATCCAGGAACATGACGGCCATGCGCTTTTCCTGGCGCCGCATTCTTGCCAGCAATTGCTCCATCCTATCCATCAGCAGCATGCGGTTGGGAAGGCCGGTCAAGGAATCATGGTTGGCGAGCTGCCACAGCCGCCTTGCGTTTTCGATCTGGAGAAGCCGGCCCACTCGATGTGCCCGCAAGTACACCACCAGCATTACTGACGACAGAATGGTAAGCATGGCCATTAAAGCCAGCAGCCCCAGACTGAGATCGGACCAGCCGACCTGCCGCTTGACCAATAGTACAAACGGTTCCCCCATCGTCGCCAATGACTTCTTGTAAACAAAGGTGGGGAAAAGGGCCGTCTCAACAGGACCGCGGGGTTCCCCCGACAGCGCCAGCAACTGCCCCCCCGGATCGTCAGTCCCGAAATCCTTGTGATGAACAAGCACCGTGCCGCCAGCAAAGACCGGCAACTGGACAGGCTCCACCAGTTTGGTGGCGTCGATCACCATGTTCACCACCAGCTCATCCCGAGTCGTGCGCAACATGGATGGATCGTCGCGCCGAAAGCTCTCGGGAATCGGGCAAAACACGACATAGGCCAGATTACCCTCTACCAGCCGGAACGGATGACTGGCAACCGGCGCTTGCCGCAGAAGCGATTCGCGCATGGCCCTCCGCAAAAATGACACGCTATCGACATCCAGTCCGAGGATATCTTCGGAGCCTGGCGGCATCGGCTCCATGAACACGATCGGATAATAAAAAGGTTTCTCTTCCAGGGGCTGCCATTTCCGGTCGGATTCATAGGAGAACGATTTGACCGTGAAATTCCGGAAGCCGTCACGCCGCTTCCCGGCAACAAACTCCACAAGCTCGCTATTCGGCACCCGCTGCACGATCTCAAGGGCAAAGATCTGGGGATTGCTCTCGATAACCTGCCAGACATAACGCGCGACGATCTCCGGGTCGGTGTTGCCAACGGCACCAAACAAGGCCGAGAATCCTTTCAGGACGGTTTCGCTGCTGACCAGTTCCTTGTTCAGGTGATCCGCATAGGTGTCACCGTATTGCGTCAGACCTTGCTCCGCATCGCGAATGTTCATCGCAACCAGCATGACCGCCGCTCCAATGCACAAGGCAAGCCACAGCGCAAGGCTGACGACAGTAGTCCAGATGGAGAGCGCTTTAATCTCGGGCTGAGGCTGTTGCTTGAGCGTATCCAAGGTCAATTGTCCTGGGTTTTGTGAGCATGCAGGCTGTTAACCCGCAAAGTGTGACCTGGGTTTCCATCCCGGAATTACGCCACGATTCTATGCGTGCAGTATAGTCACAGCCCGCCTGCTAGCGGGCCTTGCATCACTCAAACCCCAGCGATCAATCCTTTGCGCAAGAGCTCACCAACCAGTTCATTCAAGCCCATCTGCCTGGCCATGGCCTGAGCACGGATTTCTTCAGCCAGTTGCGCATCCAATTTGACAGCGAATGGGATCAGACCCTTCGCCTGATCCAGCTTGCGTTGCCCCTTGCGGTCAAGCATCGCACCCCCGGCAAAACGTTCGGGTGTGCCAGAAAGTTTCAAGCGGCTGTCGAGTTTGAGGGCCATGTTCTTTTCAAGATCAGTTCTTTTCATTTGGGGAGTCCAGATAGGGGGGATTACCGGGGGGGCGACAACTCATGTCCTCTGACGCTGAAAGTGCCAGACTTGGGGCGGGTAAAGTCGCATGCGTTGATGATACACGGTGGCTTTAGCGTATTCTGCTGGCTGGCAGTCAGTTCTGCCTGCCTCTCGATTAGACGAAGGCTGATATCTGCCTTCGAGTGGCGGCCTGTCGGGCTTGAATTCGTTGGGTGGATGATTCACGATCCAGCAAGAATCGATACGCTTCAGGCAGACATTGGGTTGTTTCACTATGAAATCGTGAAACTCCTGTCCTATTTGCTTACCTTGAACGCAATCCAGAATGCAAAAAGAAGTCAAAGAGAAGCCAAAATACGCCGTCGTGGCGGCCGTCCAGTTGCCAAATGTAAGCGACGTCGAGTTCGAAGCGTCACTGGCCGAACTGCGCGACCTCGCAAAAACACTCGGTTACGAGATTACTGCCACGTTTACGCAGAAACGCACCAGCTTCGACACGACCGCCTACCTGGGAGCCGGCAAGCGAGAGGAGTTACGCGCCTTCATGGACAGCGAACCGGCACCCGGTGCGTTCGAGAAAGCCACACACGCTGCCGCCGACCCTGACGTCGGCAATATCGACGTCATCTTCGTCGACCACGAGATCTCCCCGTCGCAAGCGCGCAACCTCGAAAAGGAGGTTGGCTGCGAAGTGATGGACCGCACCATGGTCATCCTGGAGATATTTCACCGCAACGCTCGCTCGCGCGCCGCCCGGGCACAGGTGGAGATCGCCCGTCTCGGCTACATGGCGCCGCGCCTGCGCGAGGCGGCGAAGCTCGCCGGGCCACAAGGCCGGCAGCGCAGTGGCGTTGGCGGCCGCGGTGCCGGCGAATCGCACACCGAGCTGGATAAACGCAAAATCCGTGACCGGATTGCCGCACTCCAACAAGAGATCGCGGCGATGGACGTCGAACGCGGGACACAGCGCGCACGACGGCAAGAGAGTCAGGGGCTCGCCAGCGTGGCGCTCGTCGGCTATACCAACGCGGGCAAGTCCACCCTGATGCGCGCACTCACCGGCAGCGACGTGCTGGTCGAAAACAAACTCTTCGCTACGCTCGACACCACCGTGCGCACCCTCCAGCCCGAGAGCCGGCCGCGCGTGCTCGTCAGCGACACGGTCGGTTTCATCAAGAACCTGCCGCACGATCTCGTCGCTTCGTTCAAGTCAACGCTTGAGGAGGCACTTGATGCAGCGCTGCTACTCCATGTCATCGACGCGAGCGATCCCGGGTTCGCACGGCAGCTTGAGGTCACCGACAAGGTACTGGCCGAGATCGGTGCGCAGGACGTGCCACGCATCCGCGTGTTCAACAAGATCGACCATGTTGGCGATGCAACGGCGCAAGCCGAACGCGACGCCGCGCTGCGCGCACTGTTCCCGGACTGCATCGTGATGAGCGCGCGCCACGCTGGCGACATAGCGTTGCTGCACGCAGCGATAGTCGCTTTTTTCCAGCACGGGCTCGTCGAGGCCGAGCTTTTTCTGCCTTGGTCGGCACAGCAATCGCGCAACGAAATCTTCGCGAACTGTCAGGTGCTGAATGAGCGCGCCGACGCAGATGGTGCGTTCTTACACGTTCGCGGTGAGCACGGGACTGTGAAGAACCTGTGCGAGCGATTCAGCCACCGGCCAATGACTGTGCCAGACTGATATCTCAGCAATTCCTGACTAGCGACAATCTGCTTGATCGCTGCACGATTAATAAGCATCGCAACTACATGACAACTGCGACATAGTGAAACGAAGCATCTCCATGATGGGTTCTCACTCACACCAGGACCGCGGGGACGACGAGATCGCTGAATTCAATGCCAAGGCAAGTCCGGCGGGCCTCTGGACCGACAAGAATCCGCAGCCTCCCTGGGAGTTCAGAAAACAATGAAAGTCTATCTGGCGGGGCCGGACGTATTTCGTCCCGATGTCGTCGAGTGGGCCGCATCGGCACGCGCCATCTGTCGTCGCTATGGTTACGAACCGCTGATGCCGATCGATCATGGCGAAACCGAAGCCACAAAGATATACCAGGCCAACATCGATCTGATCCGCAAAGCCCAGATCGTCGTTGCCAATCTGAATCCATTTCGGGGCAGCGAGCCGGATTCCGGTACCTGCTTTGAAATCGGCTATGCGCTGGCCCTTGGCAAGAAGGTCAGCGGATATGTGTCCAAACTGGAAAGCCTGCAATCACGAGTGAATCGTATCGAGCAGGCGGATAACGAACGAACCGTTGATGGCACGGGCATGGCCATCGAAAACTTCAACCTGCCACTCAACCTCATGCTTGCCGTACCGGCACAGATTGTCGAGGGCGGACTGGAAGAGTGCCTCAAGGCGCTGCGTGGGCATATTTCTGTCGGCGAAGGATCGCCGTCCGATCTGCTGATGCCGGTCAAACCGTCCGGCGTCCCTGGCGACCCCGTGATAAAAAGCGCACAGGAAGCCGCCATCCGCTACTTGCGCTGGGTCGGGGACGGCAGAATCAGTGATCAGAATCCGATTACAACTGTCGCGGATCAATATGAAGTGAAGACAGAGACTGTCCAACAGTGGAGCGACGCCTGGTCGGGCACCTCTACCGATTCAGGGGTTGAGTATCTCTCTGAAGATGTCATCCGGCAGATGAAGATCAAAGGCCGGCAATTCAGGCGATTCAAGTGATGAACCCCCTTAATCGGTTCCGGCAGTGAACCGCCATGTCCATCGATAACCAGATCGAACCTCCACAGTCATTCATGGCCATGTACGTCAAGCCGGGACAAAGCCGCCCCAACGCACCCCAAGAGGAGGTGTTGGCCCGCTACGAGCAGTGCGAGGACATGTCCTGCATCCTGGCCGAACAGGCACAGACGCTGATGTTCAAGGAAAACCTATCGGAACAGGAGGTTCTTGAACGCTGCCATCAAGGCTTGACGGACCAAGGCGTCGACTTCACTCAAAAGGAATCCGCGTGGGTCATTCTCAGATTGGCCGAGTTTCTGGGTTGGATGCCCCTGAAGTCGGAGGAAGCATAGTGGGCACCCAATTCACCCGCCATCAGCCCCGTGCAGAATAGTTGTGTTCGGTTCTGGGTGCCAAACGCATCGTGAAAAACCCGCTGGCGCTTACTCCTTGACACAGTCAGCGCAAAACGGGGCCGCCAGATCAGCAGCTAAGCGTTCTGCAGCAATTGCCTCGCCACAACGACAACATTCGCCATAACGTCCATCGGCCACCCGGTCCAGCGCCGCATCTGTCTTGCGGATTTCCGTGCGTAACCGTTCAGCCAGGCTGGCAGCCATCGCCTGTTGCTGGATCGCGTCCATGCGCGAGAGGCGACCTTGGGTAGTTTGATCCAGTTCGACTGGCGCGGCGGCGGCTGTCGTGCGAGCCAACTCTTCGTGCAGACTGGCGAGCCTGTTCTGAAGTAATGCCGCCGTCCCGCCAGCGCCGACTTTTGTGGGTGTCTTCATGCTCAACGCAGTAATAAGGTGGGGATAGTCGTCGAACGTAACAGATCCGAGGTCTTGCTGCCGAGAAAAAGACTGCGCAGCGGCGAGTGGGCGTAGGCACCCATGATGAGAAGGTCGATTTCATGCTCTTGTACGGCACGGGCAATGACCTGCTCGGCGTCGCCGGGCACGATGGCGGCGGGTGCCTCGAAGCCAGCCTCCTCCAGCGTCCTTTTCGCCCACTCGATCTGCTTGTGGCCGTCCTGAACGGGGCTACCCGACATCAGCAAATGACAGGGCAAGCCGCGAAACAACGGACTCGCCGCGACCATTTCGACCCCCTTGCGGCTGAGGCTGCCGCCGTCGAAGGCGATCATCACCCGGCGCGGTTCGTGAAAATCTTTTGTCACCGCAAGGATCGGTTTGTGCAGGGCGCGCACCACGCGCTCGACGTTGCGGCCGAGGTCGCGCTGGGTAGTGGCGGCGGATTCACCGCGCCGGCCAAGCACGAACAGGCTTGTGTTCGCCTCCTGCTCGGTCAGCGTCGCTTCCAGTTCACCGTGGCGCTGGCGCATGTCGGTATTGCGCACGCCCGCCGCGATGGCCCGTTCGCGCAGGGTGTTGAGGAAGACGCGGCATTGGTCGCGCTCCGCGCGCACACGCGCGGCATCGCGGTCGGCCAGTTCGGTCAGCAGCACTTCCTGGGCATTGAAGCCAATGCTGCCGCTATGGTCGTTGCCAGTGCCGATCTCGGGATGGCGGTCGATGACGTGCAGCAGTTCCAGCGGCGCAACGAGGCGCCGCGCCGCCCAGGCGGCGTAGTCGGTGACATGATCGGCGTAGTGCGATTGATCGACGCAGGCCAGTACCTTGCTATCCATGTACATCATCTCAGTGCCCCATCAGTTGTTCGACGGCGTCGGGTTTGTCATGCACGGCGAAGCGATCCACCAGCGTGGCGGTGGCCTCGTTCATACCGATCACCTCGACCTCGGTGCCCTCGCGGCGGAATTTCATCACCACCTTGTCCAACGCGCTGACGGCGGTCACGTCCCAGAAATGGGCGCGGCTGACATCGATGCGCACCGTCTCGACGACTTCCTTGAAGTCGAAGGAGGCGATGAAGCGGTCGGCGGAGGCGAAAAACACCTGGCCGAGCACGTGGTAATGCCGCACTCGGCCTTCCTCCACCGCGCGCGACGCGACGTGCAGCACCTTGCCCACCATGTCGGCGAAGAAGAACCCGGAGAGCAGCACGCCGACAAGCACCCCCTGCGCCAGATCGTGAGTGAAAACGACGACCACGACCGTGGACAGCATCACCACGCGGTAGCTCTTCGGATGCTTGCGCAGGTCACGGATCGAGGCCCAGTTGAAGGTACCGATGGCAACCATGATCATCACGGCTACCAGCGCGGCCATCGGGATCTGCGCCACCCAGTCGCCGGCGAACACGATCATCAGCAGCAGAAAGACGCCAGCCGCCAAGGTGGAGAGCCGTCCGCGGCCGCCGGATTTCACGTTGATCACCGACTGGCCGATCATCGCGCAGCCGGCCATGCCGCCGAGGCAGCCGGAGGCGATGTTGGCGATGCCCTGGCCGACGCATTCGCGGTTCTTGTTGCTCGGCGAATCGGTCAGGTCGTCGACGATGGAGGCGGTCATCAGCGATTCGAGCAGGCCGACCACGGCGAGGGTGGCCGAGACGGGGAAGATGATCCGCAGCGTTTCCCAGTTCAGCGGCACTTCGGGCAGCAGGAATACCGGCAGGCTGTCGGGAAGTTGGCCCATGTCGCCGACGGTGCGGATGTCCAGTCCGAGCACGATGGCGACACCGGTAAGCAGCACGATGGCGACCAGCGGCGAGGGCAAGGCTTTGGTGACGAGCGGGAACAGGTAGATGATGCCCAGCCCGGCTGCGACCATCGCATAGACGATCCAGCTGACGTTGGTTAGTTCGGGCAACTGGGCCATGAAGATCAGGATGGCCAGCGCATTGACGAAGCCGACGATGACGGCGCGACCGACGAAGCGCATCAACGTGCCAAGCTTGAACCAGCCGGCGAAGATTTGCAGCACGCCCGTAAGGAGCGTGGCAGCCAGCAGGTATTGCAGGCCGTGCTCCTTGACCAGCATCACCATCACCAGCGCCATCGCACCGGTGGCGGCGGAGATCATGCCCGGCCGGCCGCCGGCGAAGGCGATCACCGTGGCAATGCAGAAGGAGGCATAGAGGCCGACCTTGGGATCGACCCCGGCGATGATGGAGAAGGCGATGGCCTCGGGGATCAGGGCCAGCGCGACGACGAGGCCGGCCAGTAGATCATTGCGGACATTGGAGAGCCAGTCCTGGCGGAAGGATTTGAAGTTCATAGGGGAAACCGAAAGGTAAGGCGGGCGCCAACAATCATGTGGCACGCGAAGAACACTCAAGCAGGCGCGTCAAGCGGCTGCCCGAGTACAGGATTCAGCATGGAATCAGGGGGGTGTCAGCTGGGGGGCGACACGAGCGCGACTATTCTTGATGGATGGGCGCGGCGCTTTGGTCGTGGGGATGCGAGGCAGGTGTTGCATGCAACCATTTTATCAGTAGCAGGAGTAGCGCCATGCAAAGCCAGCGCACGCGAACTGGCTAACTGGCAGCAATGCTGCCGGACAGCGGATCTCCATTCAGATCGATTTTCCTGCTACTGGATAAAGCAACTCTGACCGTGCCCGGCCCGGTAATCCTTGTACCATCAGGGTTAAAAAATTACGTTCCAATATCCAGAAGTCAGGCGGTAGAGTTCGAAGGCCGAGGCGCTATTCAATGCCTTGAGTACTTCCGAAAAGTTCATGGCGATGGAACTTTCTTGACCAGTTGCTTCATGAAGGCAGCTTCGCTTTTGGTGATGCGGACGACTTTTTGAGGCCCGATGGAATCAACAAGTTTTACGAACTCGTCCAGGGACAGGGCATCAGAAACCTGCTGGTCGGCTTTGTCAATTCGTTCGCAGAGCTTGAATAGACCAGTTCCGGTGATGACCATCAGATAGTGACGCCCTTCACTGCGCGAATTCAGGCGGGCTACGGCGGCGGTTGCACGAGTTGAACGCATGTGAGTCGCCAACCTATTGGTCAGTAGCCGATTGAAGTCGATAGCGTTCCACACACTTGTCCAACTGATGTTTCTGCACCTTCTGAATATTGCGCAGAAGTTCATGCGGCACATCGTGGAGTTTGTAACGCCGACGGAGTTCTTCTTCCATATGGACGATAAGGCTGGCGGCCATCTCGGCATCCGCCAATGCCCGGTGGTACCGTCCCGTGACGGGAAGTTTGGCAAATTCGACGAGCACGCCAAGTTTGTGGCTCGGTGCCTGGGGGAACAGACGGCGCGCCACGAGCATGGAACAAGCGAATTCCTGCCGGCGATTGCGGCGAACACGCTTGAGTTCTGCATCCCAGAACCTGCTATCGAATGATGCATTGTGTGCGACCAGTGGATAGTCGCCAACAAAATCTGCCACGTCGCGCATGACATCGGCCGCAGGCGGCGCCATCCGCACCATGGCGTCGGTGATACCGGTAAGCTCAGTGATGAATACAGGAATGCGCACCCCTGCATTCATCAAGCTCTGGTACCGATCGACAACCTTACCGTCTTTGAGCAGGACCGCAGCAATCTCCGTTGCACGATCGCCATGGTCAGGAGACGATCCCGTCGTTTCAAAGTCAATGACTGCTACAACATCCATCGTGTCCATCCCTTTGCTCTGCGGGGGGTAATGTCTTTCATGCCACATGATCCGGCTCCCAGCCACTTACTTTTCATTCTCCCAGCGCTCGAACCACTCGGTCAGCGCCAGAATTTCTCCCAACCCGCCAAGTCGGTGATCAATGGCATCATGGTTGCCCCACACCACGTCGGCCAAGGCACCGTTGGTTACACGGGATTCGATGTCGTGGCAATACAGCCCCAGTTCACGCTGAACATAGAAACCGTAGGTTCGACAGGCCACTGGACGCTGAGCATAGACCGTGCAGGCGCCGGTAAGCTGGTCCAACAGCGGGCAAACGAGAGGGCGCGACTGCTGGCCGGCCAGGACGGCCATATCCCGGCTTACCGTCTGAAGGCGTTCTCGCGGCAGCGCGACCAGACCCTCCCGCAGCAAGTCCCATTCGGCCTCACTCAGCTGGGGCACTTCAGCGAGCCGCCGACAACAATTGTCGCAGCCCTTTCCGCACAGCCAATCGGGACGATTTCCCCGGGTGGCCTGTACGCGCGCGTCAATATCGGCATGGAGTTGGTATAACGCGGTCATGTTGCGCAAATTGTACCGGCTCAGATTGGTCTGTACTTGGCTTATGCAGCTTATGCAACTGTAGCCCAACGGCAGGCTCAGCTAGCCACGAGTTCAACAGCCGTTTTCTGGACGCGAATTTGGCAGGTTAAATTTCCGAACTGTGGCCCTGAACCGCCATTCAGGTCTTCTCCGGCTTGCTCGGCACCCGCCCCTCAAGTGACATTCAGCACCATGTCCTCGACCGTCCGGCTCCGCCCTCCATACAGTCGCTCAAGCTTTCGGATCATGAAACCGAATCAAATTGTGCCCTGTCTCTTTGGCTAGATACATTGCCATATCAGCCCACTTGATGATGTCGCCCTGGCTGACTTCATCATCGAAAAATAAGGACACGCCAATGCTCGCCGTGCAATGATGCTCCACGGTGGTATCGGCTTTTTCATCGTGCCTGATGGTCAGCCTATACGGTTCGGATAACGCGGTACGGATTTTTTCCGCAATGATCTCGGCTTGGGAAGTCGATTCGGCTTTATCCGTATCCAGTACATTGAGCAACACGACAAACTCATCGCCGCCGAAGCGCGCCACTGTGTCTATTTCGCGCACGCATTTATTCAGGCGATCCGCCACCTCAATCAATAGCAAGTCGCCCGCTATATGCCCATGCGTATCATTGAGGGGCTTGAAGTTATCCAGATCAAGCAACATCAGTGCGCCATAGCAACCACTGCGCTTACTGGCAGCTATGGCCTGACTCAAGCGGTCATTGAGCAGATGCCGGTTCGGCAGCTGGGTCAGCGGATCGAAGAAGGCCATGTTCTTGATCACGTCTTCAGCCGCCTTGCGTGCGGAGATGTCGGTTTGCGTGCTTACGTAGTGGGTGACGGCTCCGTCGCCCAACTTCACTGCGGTGATAGCCAGCCATTTGGGATAGATTTCGCCATTCTTGCGCCTGTCCCAGATTTCTCCCTGCCAGCTCCCGGTGCGTTTGATGGTGTCCCACATCTCGACATAAAAGTTGGCATTGTGACGACCTGACTTGAGCAGGCGCGGTGTCTGGCCGACAATTTCCTCGGTCGTGTAGCCCGTGGTTTCGGTGAAGGCACGATTGACCCGTAGAACCACACCATGGGCATCGGTGATCATCATGCCTTCATGCGATTCAAAAGCTGTGGCGGCAATGCGGAGTGCTTCTTCCATGTGTTTGCGCTCGGTGATGTCGCGGGCCACCCCCTCTACGTAGCCCGCCTGTCCATCCAGGCCGAAGCGAACGTAGGCGTTGGTCGATATCCAAATGATCGAGCCACTCTTGTGCTTCAGTGCCGCCTCTACCTGAGTGGCTCTGCCGCCGCCATCGGTGATGGCTTTCACCATCTTCTGTCGATCCTCAGGAGTGTAGTAGTAACCGGACAACGCGGTACCCAACATTTCTTCCTGCCGGTAGCCAATGGTGTCAAAACAAGACGGAGAGATCATGGTGATGATTCCCTGCATATTCGTCCGGTAAAAGACATCGGGAAGCTGGTCAAGAATGGCTTTCAATTCAGCCTGTGCCGCTCTGTGCTGTGTCACATCGCGCACACTGCCGACAGCCACCGTGCGGCCCGCCGGACTCTCGCTCAGGCCGACATTAAGCGAGCAACAGATCGTCGTGCCTTGCGCAGTGGAAATATGTATATCGTAAAGCTCGGGAACTATCTCTCCGGCGATGCGGGCACGGTGTCTTTCCGACACCGTTGATTTGCTCTCGTCCGCAACCAATTCGATGAAGGGCCGACCGATCAGTTCATCAATCGGATAGCCGAACATGTCTGACAAACGCTGATTGACATAGGTGAATTTCTCATCCTCGATGACAAATATCCCGTCTTGCAAATGATCGACCAGAACCCGGTAGTCCTGTTCAGATATCCAGGATGGTTTTTTCATAAGTACCCAAGCAATTGAAATGCGAGTTTTTGTTTGTCACCATACTTAACTATGCTGTAGTTATGTGCTGTTGGCATATGGTAACTGCAAAAAGAAACAAATATAACGCACGGAGCATCTACTAATATGAGGCGATTATCAACTGGCCGTTGGTGCCAAGCGGGAATAGCATCTTGTTATTACGCAGCCCGGCTGCAGACGCTCGCGAAGGGCAGGTGTTGGCCGATTGTACTCAGTGACCAGCGGTGGCTTCCGGGTACCGAATCACCCAACCGATCTATTCTCATTCTGTGGTCCCATAGTTCTGGTTCGAATCCCCATTCACACCACGAGACACGCCAACGCGAACACGCCCACCATCGCCCGGAAACCCTCACCAATAGGGTGATTTAAATTCTGCACCGACACCACGAGGTCAACAGGTTTCGAGAAAAACGGCCTGTAAGAACTCAGAGAATGGGGTGACGCGATGTCAACAGGTAGAAACAAAAAACCCCGCGTAGCTTGGCGCTAGGCGGGGTCTTAAATCCAGTCAGAGACTGGTTTTGCCAATATTACTGGCGGAGAAGGAGGGATTCGAACCCTCGATCCAGGTTTTGCCCAGATGCGCCCTTAGCAGGGGCGTGCCTTCGACCACTCGGCCACTTCTCCGCAGGGGGGCGATGATAACCACATCCCCCCCACTGGTCAAACTACTCAGGCAGGCGCCTTGTCGAGCCCGAACGCCTGATGCAAGGCCCGGACGGCAAGTTCCAGATATTTCTCGTCCACCACGACGGAGATCTTGATTTCGGAAGTCGAGATCATCCGGATGTTGATGCCCTCCTCGGCCAGCGCACGGAACATCTGGCTGGCAACGCCGGGATGGGAGCGCATGCCAACACCGACGGCGGAGACTTTGCAGATCTTGTTGTCGCCTTCGATGGCACGGGCGCCGATGTGGGGCTTGATCTGTTCGTCGAGAATCTTGAAGGTGCGATCGTAATCGACGCGATTCACGGTAAACGAAAAGTCGGTCGTGCCGTCATGGCCGACGTTCTGGATGATGACGTCGACGTCGATGTTGGCTTCGGCAATCGGGCCGAGGATTTGCGAGGCGATGCCTGGGCGATCCGGCACGCCCTGCACGGTGAGCTTGGCTTCGTCGCGATTGAAGGCGATGCCTGAAATGATGGGTTGTTCCATTTTGTTGTCTTCCTCAACGGTGATCAGCGTGCCGGCGGTTTCCTTGCCTTCTTCTTCGAAGCTGGACAGCACGCGCAACTTGACTTTGTACTTGCCGGCAAATTCGACCGAGCGAATCTGCAGCACTTTCGAGCCGAGGCTCGCCATTTCGAGCATTTCCTCGAAGGTGATGCTATCGAGCTTGCGCGCTTCGGGCACGATGCGCGGGTCGGTGGTGTAGACACCATCGACGTCGGTGTAGATTTGGCATTCGTCGGCCTTGAGAGCGGCGGCCAGTGCGACGGCCGTGGTGTCCGAGCCACCACGGCCCAGCGTGGTGATGTTGCCGAATTCATCGACGCCCTGAAAGCCGGCGACGATGATGACCGTGTCGTTATCGAGGTCGCGCCGCATGTTCTCTTCGTTGATCGACAGGATGCGCGCCTTGGTGAATACGCTGTCGGTCAGCACCTTGACCTGGGCACCGGTGTAGCTTTTAGCCTTGACGCCCGTATCCTGCAGGGCCATTGCCAGCAGCGCGATGGTAACTTGCTCGCCGGTGGAAATCATGACGTCAAGCTCGCGCGGGTGGGGGTTCGGAGTGACATTTTTCGCCAGAGCCAGGAGGCGATTGGTTTCACCACTCATGGCGGAAACCACTACGACCACTTGATTTCCCTTCGTTTTCCAGCGGTTGACCCGCCGGGCCACATCCCGGATGCGTTCGGGGGTTCCCATCGAGGTACCACCGTACTTCTGAACGATCAGCGCCATATTTGGTCCATAGACTTGCAAAGCCGGATATTTTATCCGAACAGCGAATTTACTGAAATTTTATGTTGTCTATTACTTGTATGGCGCCCAAATATCCGATATGCTTGCCCGCTATGACTTCAGTTGTAGCTAATAACTGTCCTGTCATATCCATTGAGTATTTTTATAGAGGATAACCTTATGAAAAGCACAGATAAAGCTGATGCACGCGAAATTCGCCGCAAGCTGGGTCTGAACCAACAACAGTTCTGGTCAAAGCTGGGCGTCACCCAGAGTGGCGGTTCCCGTTATGAAAGCGGGCGCAATATGCCTCGCCCGGTCCAGCATCTGCTGCGCCTGGTTCATGTCGAGCAAATCGACATCCAGAAGATCAAGCGCGAGGATTACGAAGTCATCGAATTCCTGCGTGCCAAGAACTCCGAGATGTTCAAAGACCTGAAAAAACAGGCAAAAGTCTGGAAAAAAGGTTAACCGGACAGCAATTCCGGTTCAAGGGCTGACCCGTACGGTCAGCCCGGTTTTACCCCTGATGCGTTCAGCTTGTTCTTCCAGCCATTCATTTGGCAAGGTGGAGAGGCGCGGCGCTTCTGGCTGCAAAGAAGGGCGTGCCAAGCCGTACAGATGCACGCCACCAATGCTGCCCTTTGCCTGCAGCAGCAGATCAAGATAAGCCGCCAGCGCGGCCGCTTCGGGCGGCTTGCCGTCGATGGCGAACAGGCAGGTCTGCACCCACGTCGCGCATAGCTCCCCCGATTGCCGCAAACGGCGCAGCACCGTCGCCGGTTGCAGCGCCACACCATTGATGCGCCGCATGGTGGCGGCGTCGCCTGCATCGACCTTGAACCACACCTCTCCCGCCCGTGCGCCGATCATGGCGATGCCGCGCCGGACCATGGCCCGGCCAAGCATGCTGCCATTGGTAATCAGACGCAGCCGGGGCGGTTCGGCTGGCACCTGTGCATCGATGCAGCACCCCACCCGTTCGACTGCCTCGGCGAATTCTGGCGCCGTGGTCGGCTCGCCGTTGCCGGAAAAGGCAACATCAACGACCTTCCTTGCCTCTGGCGGGGCATGCCGCTCGAGAAAATCGCCGACATAGAGCTGCGCCAGCAGGTCACGCAACTCGGCCTCCAGTCGATCAAGATCAAGCGGCGGCGGACCACCGCGCTTGAGGTCGGGCACTTGGCAGTAAATGCAGCGCCAGTTGCAGGCATTGTTGGGGTTGAGATTGATGCCGACAGAAACTCCGCCAGCCCGGCGCGACACGACCGGATAGACATAAATCATACCGGCGCTGTCGCGGCTGTGATCCTTGACGGTAAGGCGAGGCATGGGCGGCTGGGGTGCGAGTGGAGGGAGGTGGCTGAGATATACTGTGCCAAGCAAAAACTTCCCCCGGATTATCGCCCATCCCATGCAGATCACACGCCGTCTCGAATTTGACGCCGGTCATCGCATTCCTGACCACCAGAGCCAGTGCCGCCATCTGCACGGGCACCGCTATGCGCTCGAAATCACCCTCACCGGCGAAATCATCGAGGCCGCTGGCCAGCCACACAACGGCATGGTGATGGACTTCTCGGAGGTCAAGGCAATCGCCGTGCGCCATGTCGTCGCGGTTTGGGACCACGCTTTTCTGGTCTATCGCCATGACACGCCGGTAGCCGAATTTCTCGCCAGCCTGCCCGGCCACAAGACCGTCGTGCTCGACCGCGTGCCGACCGCCGAAAACCTGGCGCGCATCGCCTTCGAGATTCTCGAACCGGCCTATCGCGACAAATATGGCGGTGATGAGGGCAACCACCTGCACCTGGAACGGGTGCGACTCTACGAAACCCCCAATTGCTGGGCCGATTGCCGCCGCAGCGATTTTTCTCCGGTGAAACCATGATCCAGCGCACTCCCCTGTATGACAGCCATCTTGCCGCCCACGGTCGCATCGTCAACTTCGCCGACTGGGAAATGCCCATCAACTACGGCTCGCAGATCGAGGAACATCACGCCGTTCGTCAGGATGCCGGCATGTTCGACGTCTCGCACATGCTGGCCATCGATCTCACCGGCGGCGAGTCACAGGCCTTTCTGCGCCACCTGCTGGCCAACGATGTCGCCAAGCTGACTGTGCCCGGCAAAGCGCTCTATTCCTGCCTGCTGCAGGAAGACGGCGGCGTCATCGACGACCTGATCGTCTATTTCTTCACTGAAACGCATTACCGCATCGTCGTCAATGCCGGCACGGCCGAAAAAGATCTGGGCTGGATGCAACTGCAGGCCGCCGATTTCGCCGTCAACCTCAAGCCGCGCCGCGACCTGGCAATGATCGCCGTGCAGGGCCCGCAGGCGCGCGAACGCTTCTGGACAGCCTTCCCGGCCAGCCGTGCCGCCAGCGAAGCGCTCGTGCCGTTTCAGGCAGCCGAATGGAATGACTGGTTGATCGCGCGGACCGGCTACACCGGCGAGGACGGCTTCGAAATCGCCGTGCCGGCCACTGCTGCCATCGCGGTATGGGAAAAACTGGTCGCCGCCGGCATCCGCCCCTGCGGCCTGGGCGCCCGCGACACCCTGCGGCTCGAAGCCGGCATGAACCTCTACAGCCAGGACATGGACGAAACGCAAAACCCGCTCGAAAGCGGGCTCGCCTGGACGGTGGACATGAAAGACGCCGGCCGCGACTTCATTGGAAAGTCGGCGCTGGCGGGACGGCGTGAACAGGGCAAGCTGCAGGCATTTCTCGGCCTGGTGCTGCTCGACAAGGGCGTGCTGCGCGCCCACCAGAAAGTCGTCACCGCCCAGGGCGAGGGCGAAATCACCAGCGGCAGTTTCTCCCCCACGCTCAACCAGTCGATCGCCATGGCGCGCCTGCCCGGCGGCGTCGCTCCCGGCGACCTTGTCGAAGTGGCCGTCCGCGACAAATTACTCCGTGCGAAAGTCGTCAAACCGTCTTTCGTGCGCCACGGCAAATCCCTCATCTGAACTCACCATTTTTATTCGGAGCCCATCATGAACATCCCCGCCGATCTCAAATACACCCAATCCCATGAATGGGTGAAGCAGGAAGCCGACGGCACTGTCACCATCGGCATCACCGATCACGCCCAGGAAGCCTTGGGCGACATCGTCTTCCTCGAACTGCCCGAGCCCGGTCGCCTGGTGAAAGCCGGCCAGGAGTGCGCGGTGGTCGAATCGGTCAAGGCCGCGTCCGACGTCTATGCACCGCTTGCCGGTGAAATCGTTGCCCGCAACGAGGATGCCATTGGCGCGCCGGAGAGCGTGAACCAGGACGCCTATGCCACCTGGCTGTTCAAACTGAAACCCGCAAACCTTGCCGACCTCGCTGGCCTGCTCGATGCCGCCGCCTACGAGAAAGTGGCTTCTGAATGATGAGCGCCGCAACCCTCACCGAACTCGAACACAGCGAAGAATTCATCGCGCGCCACATCGGCCCAGCGGCGGCCGAGCAGGCGGCAATGTTGGCGGTACTGGGTGTTGCCAGCCTCGATGAATTGATCGCACAGACCGTGCCCGCTTCGATTCGTTTGCCAGCCGAACTGCCCCTGCCCCAGCCCCAGACCGAACACGCGGCGCTAGCGCAGCTGAAGGCGCTGGCCGAGCAGAATCAGGTCGTTAAATCCTGCATCGGCCTCGGCTACTACGGTACCCACACGCCGCCGGTGATCCAGCGCAATCTGTTCGAAAATCCTGGCTGGTACACCGCCTACACCCCCTATCAGGCTGAAATCGCTCAGGGGCGGCTGACCGCGCTGCTCAATTACCAGCAGATGGTGATCGACCTGACCGGCCTGGATCTCGCCAACGCCTCGTTGCTTGACGAAGCCACCGCCGCCGCCGAAGCGATGGCCATGGCGCGCCGCGTCGGCAAGTCGGCCAGCACCGCCTTCTTTGTCGATGCGGATGCGTTTCCCCAGACACTCGATGTCATGCGCACGCGGGCCGCCTTGTTCGGCTTCGAGCTGATTGTCGGCCCGGCTGAATCCGCTGCCGATCATGACGTGTTCGGTGCGTTCCTGCAAACCCCCAACATCAGTGGCGAGATCAAGGACTTCACCGCGGTCATCGCCGCGCTCAAGGCGAAGAACGCCATCTGCGCCATTGCTTGCGACCTGATGGCGCTGGTACTGACGAAATCGCCCGGTGAAATGGGCGCGGACATCGCCCTCGGCTCCTCGCAGCGCTTCGGCGTGCCAATGGGCTACGGCGGCCCGCACGCCGCCTTCTTCGCCTGCAAGGACGAGCACAAGCGCGCCGTGCCCGGCCGCATCATCGGCGTCTCGAAAGATGTGCGCGGCAAGACCGCCCTGCGCATGGCCCTGCAAACGCGCGAACAGCACATCCGCCGCGAAAAAGCCAACTCGAACATCTGCACCTCGCAGGTGCTGCTCGCCAACATGGCCGGCATGTATGCCGTATGGCACGGCCCGCAGGGCCTGCGGCGCATCGCCCAGCGCATCCATCGCCTGACCTGTCTGCTCGCCCGCGGGCTCGGCGTTACCGGCAGCTTCTTCGACACGCTGCAGCTAAAAGTCGGCGCTGGCAAGACGGCGTCGGTCATGAGCAAGACGCTCGCCGCTGGCTACAACCTGCGTGCGGTCGATGACGCGACCATCGGCATCAGCCTCGACGAAACCACCACGCGCGCCGATGTCGCCGCGCTGCTCGCCGTGTTCGGCAAGCAGGCCGATCTCGACCAGCCCTGCCCCGACGCCATTCCGGAAAACTTGCGCCGCAGCACGCCGCTCCTCACCCATCCGGCATTCAACACGCATCACACCGAGCATGCCATGCTGCGCTACCTCAAGTCCCTGCAGAACAAGGACCTGGCGCTCGACCATGCAATGATTCCGCTCGGCAGCTGCACCATGAAACTCAACGCTGCCGCCGAGATGATGCCGGTTAGCTGGCCCGCCTTTGGTGGCATGCATCCGTTCGCCCCGGCCGAGCAGGCACTCGGTTACGCCCAAATGATCGAGCAGTTGGCTGGCTGGCTCACCGTCATCACCGGCTTCGACGCACTGTGCGTCCAGCCCAACTCCGGCGCGCAGGGCGAATACGCCGGCCTGGTCTCGATCCGCCGTTATCAGGCGGCGCAGGGGCAGGCCCACCGCGACATCTGCCTGATCCCGAAATCCGCGCACGGCACCAACCCCGCCACGGCACAAATGTGCGGGCTGCAGGTCGTCGTCGTCGATTGCGATGAACACGGCAACGTCGACATCGCCGACCTCAAGGCGAAAGCGGCGCAGCACGCGACCAATCTCTCCTGCCTGATGATCACCTACCCCTCAACCCACGGCGTGTTCGAAGAAGCCGTCAAGGAGATGTGCGAGATCACCCACGCCCACGGCGGCCAGGTCTACATGGACGGCGCCAACCTCAACGCCCAGCTGGGGCTGACCTCGCCGGGCTTTGTCGGGGCCGATGTTTCGCACATCAACCTGCACAAGACCTTCGCCATTCCGCACGGCGGCGGCGGTCCGGGCATGGGACCGATCGGCTTGAAGGCACATCTCGCGCCCTTCGCGCCCGGCCATGTGCTGGCGGCCGACCGCGTCGGCGCGCAGGGTGCAGTATCGGCCGCGCCGTTCGGCTCGGCATCGATCCTGCCGATCTCGTGGATGTTCATCGCCATGATGGGCGGCACGGGTCTACGGCAAGCCACGCAGGTCGCCATCCTCAACGCCAACTACATCGCCACGCGGCTGGCGGACCACTACCCGGTGCTCTACAGCGGCGGCCAAGGGCGCGTCGCGCACGAGTGCATCCTCGACATCCGCGCCATCAAGGCCGCCACGGGAATCGCCGAAATCGACATCGCCAAGCGCCTGATGGACTACGGCTTCCACGCGCCGACGGTGAGTTTTCCAGTGGCCGGCACGCTGATGGTCGAACCGACCGAATCGGAGAACCAGGCCGAGCTCGACCGCTTCATCGACGCCATGATTGGCATCCGCAATGAAATCCGGAAAATCGCGGCCGGCGAATGGCCGCGCGACGACAATCCGCTGAAAAACGCGCCGCATACGCAGGCCGACATCATTGCCGACTGGCAGCGCCCCTACAGCCGGGAAACGGCGGTCTTCCCGCTGCCCTGGGTGGCGGCCAACAAGTTCTGGCCGTCGGTGAATCGCATCGACGATGTCTGGGGCGACCGCAACCTGTTCTGCGCCTGCGTACCAATGGAAGATTACCAACATGGCTGACCAACATCTGATCCTCACCGTCATCGGCGACGACCGCCCCGGCCTCGTCGAAGAACTGGCCAGCGCCATTGCTTCACATGACGGCAACTGGCTCGAAGCCTCGCTGGCCCACCTGTCCGGCAAGTTCGCCGGCATTGTCCGGGTGGCCGTGCCGGCGGAGCGCAGCGCGGCGCTGCAAACAGCGCTGACAAAACTCTCCGGCCTCAAGGTCAGCGCCGCAATCGCCACAATTGCCGACGCGGAAAAGTCGGCGCTGGCGGGACGGCGCTTCACGCTCGACCTGGTCGGCCACGACCGCATCGGCATCGTCCGCGAGGTCTCGCAGGTACTCGCACGGCATGCAGTCAACGTCGAAGAATTGGCGACTTACACCAGCAGCGCGCCGATGTCGGCAGAAATTCTTTTTCATGCTGAAGCCGAACTCTTTGCCGCGCCCGACTTCAATGCCCGTGCGCTCAAGGACGAACTGGAAAGACTCTCCGACGACCTGATGGTCGACATCACCCTGGGAGAAACTCTGTAGTGCCGACTTATCGCATCGGCGAGAAATCGCCCCAACTCGCCGCCTCGGTCTGGGTCGCGCCCAACGCCATTGTGATTGGCGACGTGCACCTCGCTGCCAACGTCAGCATCTGGTGGAACGTCGTATTACGTGGCGACAACGATCCGATCATCGTTGGCGAAAACACCAACATCCAGGACGGCTCGGTGCTGCACACCGACATCGGCCAGCCGCTCACGCTCGGCCGCGACATCACCGTCGGCCACAAGGTCATGCTGCACGGCTGCACGATCGGCGACGGCTCGCTGATCGGCATGGGCAGCATCGTCCTCAACGGCGCGGTGATCGGCAAGCAGTGCCTGATCGGCGCCGGCGCGCTGATCCCCGAAGGCAAGGTGATTCCCGACCGTTCGCTGGTTGTCGGCGCACCGGGCCGGATCGTGCGCGATCTCAGCGACGCGCAACTGGCCATGCTGGCATCGAGCGCCGTGCACTATGTGGACAACGCGCAGCGCTACCGGCAGTTCCTGACGGAAATCGTTTCATGAAACGCGCCTGGCTGCTGCCGCTGCTGCTGATCGCCCTGCCGGTTCTGGCCGCGGATTTGCCCGTCAAGCCCAGCGGCACGCTGATCGATTTCCGTGTCGATGTGCAAACAAGCGTCCCCAACGATCTGGGCCGCGCCACCGCCTTTGCCGAAATGACCGGTGCCGATCCCGCCGAAGTGGCGCGCAAGGTCAAGGCCGCGCTTGCCGACGGGCTGGCCACGGCCAAGGCCCAAACCGGGCTGACGGTTAAAAGCGGGGCGACCCATACCTACCCGATCTACGCCAAGGGCGGTCGCAGCATCGAAGGCTGGCGCATGCGCTCGGAACTCGTCCTCGAAAGCCGCGATGCGACGGCGCTGTCGACGACGCTGGGCAAGTTGCAGGGTACGCTGGGCGTCAGCAACATCAACTTCTCCCCCGCCCCCGAAACCCGCCGCAAGGCTGAAGAAGATGCCACCCTCGAAGCCATCGACGCCTTTCGCGCCAAGGCCGAACGCATCGCCGCAACCATGAACAAACCCTTTCGCATCCGCCAGATGAACGTTAGCGGGGGTGGGCACGCGCCTCCCACGCCCATGTACCGCGCCGCCACCATGGCAGTAGAATCTGCTCCAATGCCTGTCGAAGCCGGCGAATCAAATATCAGCGTAGGCATCTCGGGACAAATCGAACTGATTGATTGACACTAGTTAGGCTCCTGCTATCTGGGAAAACCCATATACCTGGCCGTGGATCACACGAAAGACGCCAGAATGTTTCTGAATTTCCATTCCAGAAGGCCCGCCCCACACCGGGCGGCGCCCGAAATATGCGCGAGGGCCTGGTTCACCCTGCTGTGCGCATTTCTCGCTGCGTTTTCCATGTTTGTGCAGCCCGTGCAGGCGGCGGATGACCGCGAGCCTCTGACCTTCGGCGTCTTTGCCTTCCTCGGTGAGGAGCGCACCCGCGCCATGTATCAACCCGTGGCGGATTACCTCAATCAGACCCTCAAACATGAGCGCATCGTGCTCAAGGTGCTCGCCGCCGGCGAATTGGAGAACGCACTTACCGGCGGCGAACTGGACATTGTTACGACCAATCCCACGCATTTCATGGTGATAAGGAAGCAAATTCCTCTGACCGGTGTGATTGCCACTCTGGTCGGGAGCGAGGCGGGCCAGCCGCAGCACATGCTGGCCGGGGCCATCATCGCCCGTGCCGACCGGAACGACATTCGTACCCTGCAGGATGTCCGCGGCAAGGTGGTTGCCGCGCCCAGCCTCTCCCACATGGGCGGCTACCGTTCCCAGGCCTATGAACTGTTTCAGGCCGGCGTCCGCCTGCCCGAGCAAGTAGCCCGTCTGGACATCCTGGGCGAGCACCAGGCCGTCGTGCAGGCAGTGCTGGCGGGAAGCGCCGATGTCGGCTTCGTGCGCAGCGGTATAGTGGAAATGATGGGGCGTGAGGGCAGTCTGCCGGCGGGTAAAGTAAAATTGATCCACCCGCAGCATCACCCGGCGTTTCTCTACCAGGTGTCCACCCGGCTTTACCCGGAATGGCCGGTATTTGCCATGCCCCATGTGAAGGAGCATTCAGTGCGCCATGTGGCCGCCGCCCTCTATGCCCTGGAACCGGACAATCCCGCTGCCCGGGCAGCGGGCATCCATGGCTACACCGTGCCCGCCGATTACCAGTCGGTGGACGAACTATCCCGCGCCCTGCGTCTGCCGCCTTACGACCGGGCGCCCGAATTCACAATCAGGGATGCCTGGGAGAAATGGCGTTTGTTCCTGATCCTGGGCCTAGCGACAGGACTGCTGGTGATAGCCTTGTCAGCAGCCCTGATGCTGGCGCTGCGCCGCGCCAGGTTTGAACAAAGCCGCTCCCACGGCCTGCTGCTCAGTCTCGGCGAAGGCGTATATGGCTGCGACCAGCAGGGCCGATGCATATTCATCAACCCGGCCGCCCTGCGCATGCTGGGGAGGAACGAAGAGGAAGTAATCGGCCAGAAACAGCACCTGCTGTTCCACCACCACCGACCGGATGGAGAAGTCTATCCCGAGGCAGAATGCCCAGTGCACCTGACGCTCGACGATGGCCAGGTGAGGCGGGGCGAGGAATGGTTTTTCCGCGCCGATGGCAGCGGCTTTCCCGTCGATCTGGTGGTGACGCCCTTGCACGAAGACAAGCAGCGCAGCGGCGCCATTGCGGCATTCCGCGACATCACCCGGCGCAAGGCGATGGACGAGAAGTTGCTGCATCTGGCCACCACGGATACGCTAACCGGACTGGCCAACCGCCGCCATTTCCTGGCCCAGGTAGAACAGGAAGCCGATCGCATCCGGCGTTTTGGCAATCTGGCGGCCTTGCTGATGCTGGATCTGGACCATTTCAAGAGCGTCAACGACCAGCATGGCCACGCTGCGGGCGACGCGGTGCTGAAAGCCTTCGCCCAGACGGTGCAAGCCAGTCTGCGCAAGACCGACCGGGCCGGACGGATGGGCGGCGAGGAATTCGCCATCCTGCTGCCCGAAACCACACCCGAAGCGGCCCGCAATTTTGCCGAGCGTCTGCGCCAGACTGTGGCAGCCCTGCCCATCGACTTCGAGAACAGGTCCCTGAGCGTGACGGTGAGCATCGGTGTGACCAGTCTCAGCCCTGCGGATATTGCGCCGGAAGATGCCTTGCGCAGGGCAGACCAAGCCATGTACCAAGCCAAGGAGAGTGGCCGCAACCGGGTGGAACTGCTGCTTCCCGAGCAGCCTGGATGACCGGGATCATGGCTGCTTCCGCATCATAAAAATGCCACCATTTAGTCGATGTGCGCGCTGCGGTGGTTGCAGAAAAAACGTGTCAGTCGCTTGTAAGCATTTTCAATAAGAATTGGAGCAATCTGGGCCACGCGGCGGGTTGATTTAACCCCGGTACGTGGCCTTTTCTCTGGGAGATGTACATGTCGCACACCAATGTCTCGCTGCGGGTCAGCTTGGTTCATGGCCTGGCCGGGCTGGTTTTCACGGCGCTGGCGCTTGCCGCCGTCCATTTCTCCGGGGGTAGCCTGAGTCTGGGCATCATCGCCTTTCTGGTGGCGACAGGCATTGTCCTCGCCATGCTTGCGAGTCTCTACGTCAGCCGGAGCATTTCTACCCCGCTTGAAGCCCTGCGGCAAACCATTGAGGCCACCCGCAACGATGGCGACCTGGCCCGGCGCGCCGCAATCCTTCAGGGTAGCGGCATCGCGCCCCTGGCGCAGGCCTACAACGAACTGATCAGCAGCGTGCAGGGCATTGTCACCCGCATCGTGTTCAACTCGCACCAGGTCGCCATGGCTGCCGAGAAACTGATCGAGGATGCCAAGGAGACAACCAGCGGCTCCGGCCTGCAACAGACGGCGGCAGCGGCGGCATCCACGGCAATGGCCGACATGGCGACGGGCATCGCCGACGTGGCCCGACACGGCGAAGAGGCGGCGTCCATCGCCCAGGCGGCACGCGAGCAGTCGGCGCAGGGTGCGCAGATCGTTGGCGAGGCCTCCGACGAGATCGAGAGGATTGCACGCTCCGTCGAGCAATCGGCGGCGGTCGTCGTGGCCTTGGGCGAGCGCTCGACCGCGATCTCGAGCATCGTGCAGTCGATCCGGGAGATCGCCGACCAGACCAACCTGCTGGCGCTCAATGCCGCCATCGAGGCGGCGCGCGCCGGAGAACAGGGCCGGGGCTTTGCCGTGGTCGCGGACGAGGTGCGCAAGCTGGCCGAGCGCACCACGGCGGCCACGGGAGAGATCGGCGCGATGATCCAGGCGATCCAGAACGAAACCCAAAGCGCGATCGCCACCATCGAGCAGGGCAGCGTGCAGGCCAAGAGCGGCGCCGGCCTGGCCCGCCAGGCGGCGCAAGCCCTGACACAGATCAATCACGGCGCCCAGGACACGATGGAGAAAGTGAATGCGATTGCCGCCGCCATGGCGGAACAGAAGAACAAGGTCCAGAACATCGCCGGCCACGTACAGCACATCATGGAACTGGCCGGTCGCAACAGCGAAGGCGCACAGCGGACGCTGCTGGAGGCGACCCAGCTCGACTACCTTGCGGTCAACCTCAAGGAAGTCGGTACGATCTTCAAGCTGGGGCAGAGCGGCGCGGCGGCGATGAAGCTGCACGAACGCATGCCGACCGTGGTCCTGCAGGCCACGCAGGAGATCGGGCTGGCGCTCGAAGCGGCCGTCGATCGTGGCCAGATCAAGCTCGATGAACTTTTCGATCGCAGCTATACGCCGATCGCCAATACCAAGCCGCAGAAATTCAGCAGCCGCTACGACACCTTGACCGACAAGCTGCTGCCGCCGCTGCAGGAGCCCGTGCTCGCGGGCAACCCGGCGGTGGCCTACGCCATCGCCGTGGCCGGCGATGGCTACTGCCCGACGCATAACAAGTGCTACACCCAGCCGCTGACCGGCGACGAAAAACAGGATACCGCCAACAACCGCACCAAGCGGATTTTTTCCGACCCGGTGGGCAAGCAGTGCGGCACCCACGAACTGCCCTTCCTGCTCCAGACCTATCGCCGTGATACCGGCGAGATCATGCACGATATCTCGGCACCGATCTACATCAAGGGCCGCCACTGGGGCGGCTTCCGCATCGGCTATCGCACCGAGTGACCGGGGCGTGCCGGTTGGCATGATGGCTTGACCCGAGCGGCGCGCATGCGCCATGGCTTAAACCATTCGCATGGGCATATAGGGGTCTGCGCTAGCCCGGCTTTTCCTGCTTGTCGAAACTGAAGCGGGCGACGAGTATCAATGCCGAGGATGCCAGCACCACCAGTATCACCGCGCCGTTGAGAAAACTCGGCAGGACGAAGGCTTCCCGGGCATGAATGAACAGCAGCACGGTGATGAGGCCGCGCGGCGCGATCCAGCCCAGCGCCCCGGCAGCGGCAGGGTTCATCTGCATCAACCGCAACAGGGCAAAGCGGCTGCCGAAGATGACGGCCAGCGCAAAGGCCGCCACCAGCCAGGCCCAGGGGGAGACCAGATCGGACAGGTCGGTCCAGTAACCAAGCAACACGAAGAAGAACCCACGCACGACAAAGGTCAGCTCCACCACCACGGTCTTCAATTCCGACAAGGTGGCGTCGTAATCGTCCCCAACCCAGTTATGGAAGGGGCGAAAGCGGGTGACGAGCGAAGGCTTGTTGAGCAGCAGGCCCAGGAACAGCACCATGATGAGGGGCGACAGGTGGAACAGCTTGCCGGCGGAGTAAAGGACAAACAGGCCGGCCAGCAGCGGAACGAAGCGGATGTGGCCTTCCACCCGCAGCAGCACCAGCATCAGCGCCACGGCACAGAGGATCGACAGCAGCAGCGACAATACGCCGCCACCCAACAGGGTAAGCAGCGCGCCTTTGATGCTGCCATCGGAGCCGAGCAGGGAAAAGAACACCAGCACGCCGATGATGTCCGACATGGAGGTCTCATAGACCACGAACTCGCGTTCCTTGCGTGGCAGGAAGGCGCTGCTCGGGATCGCCACTGCGCTGCTGATGACGGCAAAAGGCGTCGCCAGGAGCACGGCGTGCACGGGGCCGAGGTCCAGCAGCAGGTGGGCGACCATGGCAAAGACCACGACACAAATGACGAAACCCGCCGTGGCAAGAAATAACGTGGACTTGATGAGGCCGATGCGCTCCCGCCGCAGCTCGATGTCCAGTGCGCCTTCGAGCACAATCAGCACCAGGCCTATGGTGCCGATGATGGGCACCAGGCGGCCGGCCCAAGTCAGCTGCAAGTCGAAAGAATCAAGCAGCGGCCGGGCGATGAGGCCGATCGCCACCAACACCAGCACCGATGGCACGCTCCAGCGTCGGCAAATGCGCTCGACGCCGAAGGCAATGAGCAAAAACAGGGAAGCGCTGAGAATGGTTTGATCAGTCATGGCAAATCAGATGAATAGGGATCAGACCTGCTTGCCGCAGACCAGCGCGGTCTGCCGCTCAAAATTTCCAGCCGACTGAGCGGCGATTTTATCGTCAAGAGAGATTGCCGCTAATGTTTCGCTTGCAGGCTTGACTCGGGCCGGCAAAATCGGTATCTGGTACTCATGTCGCCGCCAACTGCCATGACACCCGAAGACCGCGTCAGCCATGCCCTCGGCGAGGATGTCGCGGTGCTGCCTTACGATCCGGCCTGGCCGCAACGCTTTGCCGAGGAAGCGGCGCATCTGCGTGCCCGCCTACCCGCCGACCTGATCGGCCGCATCGAACACTTCGGCAGCACCGCCGTGCCCGGCCTGGCCGCCAAACCGATCATTGACATGCTGGTGGAAATTCCTGCGCTGGACCTGGTGCAGAACCGCATCGCGCCGGTCCTCGAAGCGCAGGGCTACGATTATCTCTGGCGGCTGAACGAGGACCGTTCCGGCCTGGCCTATGCCTGGTTCATCAAGCGCGATGCGACTGGCCGGCGCACCCATCACATTCACTTTCTGGCGCCGCAGTCGCGCTACTGGGAACGCCTGTTGTTTCGCGATTATCTGATCGCGCATCCGCAAACTGCCAACGAATATGCGGAAATCAAGCAGCGTGCGGCGGCCGCCCACGCCGCCGACCGTGCCGCTTTTGCGCGTGCCAAGGGGAAGTTCATCGAACGGGTCACTGCACTGGCGCGGGAAAAAGTCGGCGCTGGTGGGACGGCGTAAAGCTGACTAAGGCCGCTTTACGCCGCCTGCACGAAGATCTCGCCTGCCTTCATCTCCCACCTTGCTCAAGTTAACCCGGTTTTTCCTTTAGGCGAGATCATATTCAGAAGACCGTTCGTGCTGAGCTTGTCGAAGCTGGGTCAGCCATCGACAAGCTCAGGGGAACTGATTTTGGGCTAATGGCCTATCCAGGGATAATCTGACGGGGCCACTTTTCTCAGGACAACTCATTTGGCCACACAACCATCGATCTCTCGGTCAAACCGCTTGCCCGGAGGACAGGTTGCTACCGGCCTGCACTGATTCAAGCGCTCATTCCAGTAAAAATTGGAACGACACTCGCAGCGGTTATTCATCCAGATTTTCCCGCCGGTGCAATTTGTGCCCACTGCGCTCTCAGCAGGAGTCTCTCTTTCACGCGGCCTTGCAGGTTCTTCGGGTGCCCCCCCCCGATCACGTTTTACCCGCCTCCGTTCGGCCTCGGTTGCCGTACGATCTGACTGGAATGGCTGGACTGTAGTGTCTTGGCCGCTGCTGCTAGTGTGAGAGCCTTGCTGTCCAGTGGCAAGGCAGCCAGTGAGCATGAAGCTCGTTAAGATCAGTCCAGACAGAAAAAAGACATTTTTCATTCTTCAATCCCCCTTCAGGGTGAAAGACGCACTGCAGTCAGGCAATCATGTTGCCATCATGTGTTACGTCCACTGTCATAACTTGGCCTGCCGTTGCAGTTCTGGACTGCGGTGTTCGTTTTAACGGACAGGCGCTTGCTGAGGACGACGCACCGGATCGCGTACCGGGATTGGGCTCTGTGCCGACTTGGAGTCGAGTGGGTTGGGACGTTCCTGGGTATCCTCCCCGGGATCACTCCCATAACCCGAAACTGAAACCCGATCACGATTACTGGTCGCTTGTGGCTTCTCCGCCGGTTTGGCCCGGAGGGTTTGGGTTGCCGCAGGCTTTTTTACCTGCGGCTGCGGCTGCGACTGCGGCGATTCGGCCAGTGCACCATCGGCGCGTACGGCCAGCAACATGGTGCAGAAAACAATCAGCATGCCGGATTTGTTCATCATCATCTCATCGCTCCTGTTAGAAAAATGAATCATTAAATCCAAAGGAACCAAGTTCAACCAAGGCAAACGACCGAGCAACCCGAGTTATCAATTGAGCTTGGCCTGTTTTTTTCCCCTTCTTTCTGCTCATCAAACGCAAATTAGGCGGGCGCATCCGAGCAGCGCTTCAATGCTTATTTTGGAGCCTCCATCGGCATCCCTTCCTGTAGCGAAGTTATCTCTTTGATGGCTTTTTCCATAGCAGCTTGGTTGCCAGACTGCTGAGCCTTTTCAAGCTTCTTGCCAGCCTCCTCCATCCGTCGGCTCCACTCTTCAATCTTGGCCGCATCGAGCGTGGCTGAACCACGGGGTGTTTCAATTGAAATTTCACTCGTCGTTGCGCCCAGGCCAATCGTCGGATCGCCACGAACAGCACTCAGGACCGTTCCGGCAATTACACCCACTACAACCGCAGAAATCACCAGCACGGCAGTGTAGGGCAACACCTTTGCCTGGGGCACTTTCATCAGAGTCGGAACCCCCAAGTAAAGCAAGTACAGGGAATAGAGTGCAGCCACCAGTGTCAAGATACCCAGCGCCGGAAACAGCCCAAAGATGCCACCCACCATTGCCGCTGTGCTGGCATAGGCCACCAATTTCAGAGCCATCAGCGAATTTTTCTGTCCGCCGAAGCCGGGTGCCAGCGCATCTGCGATCATTGCCACAATATAGACCGTCATAAGCACTAAGACATAACCCAGGATCATCTGGGTCAGACCGGTCATCATGGGAACCTTTATCGAAACACCAACGGTGCTGAAGCCAATGAGTGACATACCTATAAACCCGGCAACCGCTTGGATGGCGGCGAGAATCATGATGTACTGGGTGTAAAGGGCCACTGTACTGGTCTCCTCGGCCTCAATGACTGACCAAGCAGATTTCGGCGTGAGCAAGATTTCCTTGACGCGTACGATGATATTCATAGCCACCCCTTAATGGATCGGGATACTCAGCTACCCGCGATACTTCTGCGGGGAGCACCAGAATGCGAGACTGATCGTCATCGATAACGCTAAGATCAACATAAAACTCAAACGAACGGTCAATCAATGCAATATGGATTATCGTAAAGAGTAAATAACTTTTCAAGCAGTTAATTTTTATTTTTCCAAACTAGACTCGGGCCGGCAAAATCGGTGTCTCCCTCCCATATCCCTCCTAACCACAAATACCCCTGAAGATCCGTCAGGTATGCCTTCGGCAAAGACGTAGTAGTAGTGCCCTACGACCCGGCCTGGCCTATGCGTGGTTCATCAAGCGCGATGGCGCGGGTCGGTGCACCCATCATGTGCATTTTCTGGAACCGCAGTCACACTACTGGGAACGTCTGTTGTTTCGCGATTACCTGATCGCGCATCCGCAACTTGCCAGGGAATATGCGGAAATCAAGCAGCGCGCGGCAGCCGCCCACGCCGCCGACCGTGCCGGCTTTGCGCGCGCCAAGGGGGAGTTCATCGAGCGCGTTACCGCGCTGGCGCAGAAAAGTTCGGCGTGACCTCAGGGAATCCCTTTTCGGGACTGGTGGGACGGCGTAAAGTGCGCTACGGTCGCTTTTGCGGCGTCTGTACGAAGATCTCGCCCTCTTTCACCAAGCCCAGTTCGTAGCGCGCGCGCTCTTCGATGGCTTCGTAACCTGTCTTGAGGTCGCGCACCTCGGCTTCATGCGAGGCGTTGCGCGCTTCCAGCGTCTGATTCACTTCGCGCTGGGCAGTAAGCTGGCGTTCCATCTCCTGCACCCGGAACCAGCCGCCCTTGCCGAACCACAGCGGATACTGCAGCGCAGCCAGCAGGACGACCAGCAGCCAGGTCGGCCATTTCATCAGCGCACAGACAGAAACAGCCTTGCCGCCGGGCCGCCCCAAGGCAAGGCGTCACGCGGCGCCAGCCGCATCCCGCACAACAATCGCCACGGAGTCACCCATAATAGTCGAGCGCAGCGAGCAACAGTCACCCCCCTTCCCCGGGAAGGGGGGGTGGGGGGGATAGGGGCCATCAGCGCAGGTTGTAGAAAGTGTCGAGGCCGGGATAGGTAACCGTGTCGCCCAGGTCTTCTTCGATGCGCAGCAGCTGGTTGTACTTGGCGACGCGGTCGGAACGACTCAGCGAGCCGGTCTTGATCTGGCCGGCATTCAGGCCGACGGCGATGTCGGCGATGGTCGAGTCTTCGGTCTCGCCCGAGCGATGTGAAATCACGCAGGTCCAGCCGGCGCGCTTGGCCATTTCGACGGCGGCAAAGGTTTCGGTCAGCGTGCCGATCTGATTGACCTTGATGAGGATCGAGTTGGCCGCGCCCTGCTGGATGCCTTCGCGCAGGATCTTCGGGTTGGTGACGAACAGGTCGTCGCCGACGATCTGGATTTTCTTGCCGAGCTTGTTGGTGAGATTGATCCAGCCTTCCCAGTCGCCTTCGGCCATGCCGTCTTCGATGCTGATGATCGGATACTTGTCGACCAGGGTGCCCAGATAATCGGCAAAGCCGGCCGAGTCGAGCTCGAGCTTTTCGGAGCTCAACTGGTATTTGCCGTTCTTGAAGAATTCGGAACTGGCGCAGTCCAGCCCCAGCACCACATCCTGGCCCGGCGTGTAGCCGGCCGTCTCGATGGCCTTGAGGATCAGTTCGATGGCTTCGTTATTGCCGGCGACGTTGGGGGCAAAGCCGCCTTCGTCGCCCACCGTGGTCGGGTAGCCTTTTTTGTCGATGAGTTTCTTGAGGTTATGAAACACCTCGGCGCCGCAACGCAGCGCCTCGCGGAATGAGGCTGCGCCCACCGGCAGGATCATGAATTCCTGGATGTCGAGGTTGTTGTTGGCATGTGCGCCACCATTGATGACGTTCATCATCGGCACCGGCATGCACATCGGGCCGGAACCGCCGAAGTAGCGATAGAGCGGCAGGCCGACTTCTTCCGCTGCCGCCTTGGCTACCGCCATCGATACGGCCAGCATGGCGTTGGCGCCCAACCGCGACTTGTTTTCGGTATCGTCCAGTTCGATCAGCGCGCGGTCGATGAAAGACTGTTCCTCGGCATCCAGGCCGATGATGGCTTCGGAGATTTCGGTGTTCACATTCTCGACGGCGCGCAACACGCCCTTGCCCAGATAGCGGTCCTTGTCGCCGTCGCGCAGTTCGATGGCCTCGCGCGAACCGGTCGAAGCACCGGAGGGCACGGCAGCACGACCCATTACACCTGATTCGAGCAGGACGTCGGCTTCGACGGTGGGGTTGCCGCGTGAATCGAGAATTTCGCGGGCGATGACATCAACAATGGCACTCATGTTGTTTCCTTTCGTGATCAATCAGCAAGCTTCGACCAGCAACATGTCGAAGGACGATACGCCGGCGCGCACAGCGCGGGCGGCGAGGTATTCGGGAGAGTCATAAAAACTGCGCGCCTGTTCCAGCGCGGGAAATTCGACAACCACCAGCCGCTGCGGCCGCCAGTCGCCTTCCAGCACCTGATACTCGCCGCCGCGCACCAGATAGCGTCCACCGTAGTTCGCCACCGCCACTTGGGCAAGTTCGCGATAACGCTGCATCGCCTGCGGATCGGACGACTTGGCATCGACGATCAGGTAGGCCGGCTTGCTCACAGGCCGCCACCGAAACCGCAACGCTTCACCACCGCGTCGATTTCCAGCAGGGTTTCGAGCAAGCCCTCCATCTGCTGCAAGGGCCAGGCATTCGGACCATCGGACAGCGCCTTGGCTGGATCGGGGTGCGTTTCCATGAACAGCCCCGCCACGCCTACCGCCACTGCCGCACGCGCCAGCACCGGCACAAATTCGCGCTGCCCGCCGGAACTGGTACCCTGCCCGCCCGGCAACTGCACCGAGTGGGTCGCATCGAAGACGACCGGGCACTGTGTCTCGCGCATGATGGCCAGCGAACGCATGTCCGAGACCAGATTGTTGTAGCCAAACGAGGCGCCACGCTCGCAGACCATGATCGTATCAGCCCCGCCATTGGCGGCCTTGGCCTTGGCGACCACCTGCTGCATGTCGCCCGGAGCGAGAAACTGGCCCTTCTTGATATTCACCGGCTTGCCCGACGCAGCACAGGCTTGGATGAAGTCGGTCTGCCGGCACAGGAATGCCGGCGTTTGCAACACATCGACCACCGCCGCCACCTTGGCAATGTCGGCTTCGCCATGCACGTCGGTCAATACCGGCACACCGATCTGGCGCTTCACCTCGGCGAGGATGCGCAGGCCCTCGTCCATGCCCAGCCCGCGAAACGACTGGGACGAACTGCGGTTCGCCTTGTCGTAAGACGCCTTGAAGATGTAGGGAATATTCAGCTTGCCGGTAATCTCCTTCATGCGGCCGGCGATATCGAGACATAAAGCCTCGGACTCGGCAACGCAGGGTCCGGAAATCAGGAAGAACGGCCGGTCGAGGCCGATATCAAAATTGCATAATTTCATTTTTTAGCACTCTGGTACGCCAGCGCCGCTTTGACAAAGGCGATGAATAACGGATGTCCGGTGCGTGGGTTCGAGGTGAACTCGGGGTGGAACTGCACCCCGAAAAACCACGGATGCACGCTGGTCGGCAGTTCCATCATTTCCGGCAAATTTTCGGTCGGGGTGTGGGCGCTGATGACCAGGCCCGCAGCTTCAAGCCGGGGCACGTAAGCATTGTTGACCTCGTAGCGGTGACGGTGACGCTCATTCACTTCCTTGCCGTAAATCGTCGCTGCGAGCGTGCCCTCCTTCACCGGGCAGCGCTGGGCGCCGAGGCGCATCGAACCACCCAGGTCGGAATTGGCGTCGCGTTTTTCGATGCGGCCTTCGCGATCTAGCCACTCCGTGATCAGGGCCACGACGGGGTGGGGTGTTTCCTGGTCGAACTCGGTGCTGTTGGCGCCGGGCAGGTCGGCCACATGGCGCGCAAACTCGATGGTCGCCAGTTGCATGCCGAGACAGATGCCCAGGTAGGGCACCTTGTTCTCGCGGGCATAGCGGATCGCTGCAATCTTGCCTTCGGTGCCGCGCCGGCCAAAACCGCCGGGGACGAGGATGGCATCCATTGCGGCCAGGGCTTGCGGGCCCTGGGTTTCGATTTCCTCGGAATCGAGGTAATGAACCTTTACCTTGCTGAACGTGTGCATGCCGGCATGCACCAGTGCCTCGGTAAGTGACTTGTAGGATTCCGTGAGATCGACATACTTGCCGACAAAAGCAATATTGACCTCATGCTTGGGATGTTCGAGCGCCTCGACAAGCTTGCTCCACGCGGTCAGATTGGCAGCCTTGGCCAAGATGCCAAGCTTGTGGCAGACCAGTTCGTCGAGCATCTGGTCATGCAGCATGAGCGGAATCTTGTAGATCGAGTCGGCGTCGAGCGCAGAAATCACCGCCTCGGATTGCACGTTGGTGAACAGTGCAATCTTGCGGCGTTCTTCGTCGGGAATCGGCCGGTCGGCGCGACAGAGCAGAATATCCGGCTGGATGCCGATCTCGCGCAGTTCCTTGACCGAGTGCTGGGTGGGCTTGGTTTTCAGCTCGCCCGCCGTGGGAATGTAAGGCAGCAGCGTGAGGTGGATGTAGCAGGCGTTGTTCTTGCCTTCCACAAAGCCCATCTGACGGATCGCCTCAAGGAAGGGCAGCGACTCGATATCGCCCACCGTGCCGCCGATTTCAACAATGGCGACGTCGGCGCCTGCTGCGCCACGCTTGATGTACAGCTTGATCTCGTCGGTGATGTGCGGAATGACCTGGACGGTCTTGCCGAGATATTCGCCGCGGCGCTCCTTCTTGATCACCGACTCGTAGATCTGGCCGGTGGTGAAATTGTTGCGCTTGCCCATCTTGGCGCTGGTGAAGCGCTCGTAGTGGCCCAGGTCGAGATCGGTTTCGGCACCGTCCTCGGTAACAAACACTTCGCCGTGCTGAAACGGCGACATGGTGCCTGGATCTACGTTGATGTAGGGATCGAGCTTGAGGTGGGTAACCTTGATGCCACGCGATTCAAGAATGGCACCCAAACTGGCGGCGGCGATGCCTTTGCCCAAACTGGACACGACACCCCCCGTGACGAAGACATATTTGGTCATGGCTATAGCCGGAGCGGGAAAGCCGAATGATAACGGAAACGCCCGCCGCTAAAAACCCTTGCGGCGAATTTCTGGCCAAGCCCGGCTCAGGTAATACCCCATCGACCAGACCGTCAGCGCAGCCGCCAGCCAGAGCAACCAGTAGCCCAACTGCGCAACCGGCACGGGGCCGAGCGGCTCGTAGTAGAGCAAAAGGGGTATGGCCACCATCTGGGCTGTCGTCTTCAGCTTGCCGACCAATGAAACCGCTACGCTCTTCGCCGCCCCGATCTGCGCCATCCACTCGCGCAGCGCGGAAATGGCAATTTCGCGGCCGACGATGATGAAGGCGACCACAGCATCGGCTCGGTCAAGTTCGACCAGCATCACAACGGCGGCGGCAACCATCAGTTTGTCGGCCACCGGGTCGAGAAAAGCGCCAAAGGCGGAGGTCTGGCCAAGCTTGCGCGCCAGCCAACCATCGAACCAGTCAGTGAGGGCCGCCACGACAAAAGCGCTGGTGGCAATCAGGTTCTTTTCGTAGGCCGTCAATGGCGCGTAAAACACGCCAATCACCAGCGGAATCAACAGGATGCGTGTCCAGGTCAGCAGATTTGGAATATTGAGGGGCATGAATTAGAGTCTGTTGAGTAGGCTCTTAGTGCAATTGTTTGTGAATTGCCGCGGCCAGCGCACGGCTGATGCCATCGACACGGCAAAGATCATCGACCGTCGCCGCCTTGACCCCATCCAGCCCGCCAAAATGCGCCAGCAACTTTCTGCGCCGTGTTGGCCCGATGCCCGCAACATCCTCCAGCGCCGAACGGCCGCGCACCTTGGCACGCCGCGCACGGTGCCCAACGATGGCGAAACGGTGCGCCTCGTCGCGAATTTCCTGAATCAGGTGAAAACCGGCATTGTCCATGGCCAATTGTAGCGGCTCGGCACGTTTATGCAGGAAGAGAGTTTCGCGGCCGGGCCGGCGCTCCTCGCCCTTGGCCACGCCGACGCTGGCCAGATAGTCGAGCCCGAGTTCGGCAAACACCTCGCGCGCCACGCCGTGCTGCCCCTTGCCGCCATCGATCAGCACCAGATCGGGGGCCACGGTTTCTCCAGTGGCAACTTTCTCATAGCGCCGCGTCAGCGCCTGGCGCATCGCGGCATAGTCGTCCCCCGGCTGAATGCCGGCGATGTTGAAGCGCCGGTAATCGCCCTTCTTCATTGCCCCATCGACGCAGACCACGCAGGACGCCACCGTGCCTTCGCCCATGGTGTGACTGATATCGAAGCATTCGATGCGGTGCGGGGGCTCCGGCAGGTCGAGTGCCGCGCGCAAGGCCTCCAGCCGCCCGCTCGCGCGGCTCTTGGCCTGACGCCGCGCCGTGACGGCGAGCCGGGCATTGTTCAGTGCCATTTCCAGCCAGGCGCGCTCCATTTCGTTCTTCGGCGGGCTACCGTGCAAGCTTTCAGGCAGATCTTGCAGCGGCCACGGGTCAAGAATCAGCCGGGAAGGCACCGGCTGCTCGACATAGTGCTGGGCAAGAAAGGCGGTCAGACCTTCAGCACTTTCCGCCGCCAGACTGGCCTGGGGGAAATACGCCCGATCGCCCAAGTGCAGGCCACCGCGCACCATGGCCAGATTGACGCACAGTTCACCGCGTTCGACGACGCCGACGACAATGTCGACATCGGCGTCCGTCGTCGAGCTCACGTACTGGCGGTGCAACACCGCCTGCAAGGCCTTGATCTGATCGCGCAGGACAGCCGCCTGCTCAAAATGCAGCGCCGCCGCCTCGTCCGCCATCTGTCGGGTCAGATTATCGATGACTTCTGAGTGGCGCCCCTTGAGGAACAGTTCGGCCAGTCGCACATCCGCGGCGTAATCCGCTGCCGCGATCAACCCGACGCAGGGCGCCTTGCAACGCCTGATCTGGTGCATCAGGCAGGGCCGCGAACGGTGCGCGAAAACGGCCTCCTCGCAGGTGCGCAGCAGGAAGGTTTTCTGGATCAGCTGGATGCTTTCGCGCACCGCCAGACCGCTGGGAAAAGGCCCGAAATAGCACGACTTTTTCTCGAAGGCGCCACGATGATAAAAGAGCCGGGGGAACTCGCCGCCAGACAAGCCGATGTAAGGATAGGACTTGTCGTCGCGGAACAGAATGTTGTACTTCGGCGCGAGCTTCTTGATCAGCGTGTTTTCCAGAATCAGTGCCTCGGCCTCGGAGCGTGTCGCCGTGGTTTCCATGGCGGCAACCTGTTGCAGCATCAGGACGATGCGCGGACTGTGGCCGGCCTTCTGGAAGTATGAGGACACCCGCTTCCTGAGATTTTTCGCCTTGCCGACATACAACACCGCGCCATCCGCCGCAAGCATGCGATAGACGCCCGGTGCATCGGTCAAGGTGGCGAGAAAGGCCTCGCTGTCAAAAATTGCTTCAGACATAAAAAGTCGGCGCTGGTGAAACGGCGTTTATCTGCGGGTCAGGATAGGATAGCGCCATGTCATCCGATCTCAACCCCTCCTGCGACATTTTCTGCGCCGTCATCGACAATCTGGGCGATGCCGGCGTGTGCTGGCGTCTGGCGCGGCAACTGGCACGGGAACATGGCTGGCGCGTCCGGCTGTGGATCGACGATCCGTCCCCGCTGGAAAAGCTGGCTCCCGACCGACAGACGATTCCCGTCGAGGTGCAGCGCTGGCAGGGCGATCTTCCGGCAATCCAGCCTGCGAATGTTGTGATTGAAGCCTTTGCCTGCGAGTTGCCGGCTGCCTACCTTGCGGCCATGGCCGCCCGGCCACGGCCACCGGTGTGGCTGAATCTGGAATACCTCTCTGCCGAGGAGTGGGTAGCCGGTTGCCACGCGCTGCCGTCGCCGCATCCGCGCTTGCCGCTGACCAAATATTTCTTCTTTCCCGGTTTCGTCCACGGCACGGGCGGACTGTTGCGCGAACGCGATTTCGCCACTCATTGCGCCGCACCCCGTGCGGGGCACTTCGTCCCGCCAGTCCCGAAAAATGGATTTCACGAGGTCACGTCGACTTTGGGCGAAGCGCTCGAAATATCGCTGTTCTGTTACAACAACCCGGCGTTGCCCGCATTGCTTAAGACCTGGCGCGATGGCAAAGAGTTGGTGCGCTGCCGGGTTGCCGACGGCCTGCCCCGCCAGCAGGTCGAAGACTGGCTGGGCGAGTCATTCCCCACCGGATGCCAACATTTGCGCGGCGCGCTCGAATTGCATGCCCAGCCATTTCTGCCGCAGGATGGATACGACCAACTGTTGGCTGCCAGCCAGCTCAATTTCGTACGTGGCGAGGATTCACTGGTGCGCGCCCAGTGGGTAGAGCGTCCCTTTGTCTGGCAGGCCTATCGACAAGTCAATGGAGCACACCACGCCAAGCTAGATGCCTTGCTGGATCGCTACTGCAGCGCCCTCGAAGCAGGGACCGCAGCTGCCACGCGCGCCTTCTGGCGGGCATGGAACGGTCAGGGCGAGATTGCCTCCGGCTGGCCGGCATTCCGTGCAGCTTTGCCGGCACTTAAAGCTCATGCACCAAGCTGGGCACGGCAAATCACGGCGCATGGCGATCTGGCGACAAATCTGGTCAAGTTCTGCCAGTCAAAGCTATAATGCCGGGTTTCCCTTTTCCGCCCCCTAATTCATTATGAAAACTGCACAAGAACTCCGCGTCGGCAACGTCATCATGGTCGGCAACGATCCGCTCGTCGTCCAAAAGGCCGAATACACCAAAGGTGGCCGCAGCTCTGCTGTCGTCAAGTTCAAGTTCAAGAACCTGCTCACCGATGCCCCGTCCGAGGCCATCTACAAGGCCGACGACAAGTTCGAGCAGGTCGTGCCCGAGCGCAAGGAATGCACCTACTCCTACTTCGCCGACCCGCTGTATGTCTTCATGGACGCCGAATACCACCAGTATGAGGTCGAAGCAGAGAACATGGCCGATGCCATTCCCTACATCGAGGACGGCATGGCCGTCGAGGTCGTGTTCTTCGAAGACAAGGCGATTTCGGTCGAAATGCCCAACAGCGTGGTGCGCGAGGTTGAATACACCGAACCTGCCGTCAAAGGCGACACTTCCGGCAAAGTGCTCAAGCCGGCCAAGATCAAGCCCTCCGGCCTGGAAGTGATGGTGCCGATCTTTGTTGCCACCGGCGACAAGATCGAAATCGACACCCGCACCGGCGAATACAAGGGCCGCGTCAAGTAAACCATGGTCCTGCCTCGCACACCGTTGCGGGGCAGGTGCCTTCCAGCCTGGATCGCCTCCGCCACCGTATTGACTTGAGCCGCGAGGCCAAGGATACTCAATACGTACTGCATGAAATGTTCATGCCTTGATCACGACTTGGACAACCAGACCAAGTCTCACAGCGGAGGAACATCATGAAGACGATAAAAGAAATCCTGGCCGAGAAGACCAAGCCGATTGCCACATTGGGTCCGGGCAATACGGTGCAAGACGCCATAGACTTGATGATGGCGCGCGATATCGGGGCGGTCCTGATTGTTGATGGCACCAAGCTGATCGGCATCTTCACCGAACGCGACTGTCTGCATAAAGTCACCGCGCCCGGACTCAACCCGCGCGAAGTACCCGTACAGCAAGTCATGACCGCGAAAGTACGCTTCGTCGCTCCTGACCTGGAAGTCTCGCAGGGACTCGCACTGATGACCGAGCGCTTCTTCCGCCATCTGCCGGTGCTCGACGAGCAGCAGAATCTGATCGGCATAGTTTCGATCGGCGACCTCGTCAAGGCGAAAATCTCCGAGCAGGATTTCATCATCGAGCAGATGGAACGCTACATCGCCACCTGACATTCGCCGGGAAACTCAAGCCAGCTTACGACAGGCTTCCCGCCCGGCGATACATAGCGGCAGCGTATCGATCGGACCGATTTCATCGAGCGGCAGCAGTCGGGCAATCCGCGCACTGCGTGCCGCATCGAGTTCTGGCTGCCAGCCTTGCAACAGCTCCCCAACGGTGTCAGGCCTGTTGCACACCGGCAACATGTCGCAACCCGCAGCCCAGGCCGCTTGAGCGCGGTCGACGATGCCGCCAGCCACGCTTGCACCTTCCATCGACAGGTCATCGCTGAAAATTACGCCGGCGTGTCCGAACTCGTGGCGCAGTTTGTCGATCCAGACCGGTGAAAACCCGGCGGGACGATGATCGACCTGCGGATAGATCACATGCGCGGGCATCACGGCGTCGAGCCTTAATTTTCGGTAGGGTAGCAGATCGTCAGCCATCTCCTCCAGTATCCGCTCATCGACCGGAATAGCCAGATGGGAGTCCGCCGTTACATGGCCATGCCCGGGAAAATGCTTGCCGCAACAGGCCATGCCCGCTACGCGCAAGCCATCGATCAAGGCGCCGGCCAGTTCGATCACCGCCTGCGGAGAACGATGGAAGGCGCGGTCGCCGATCACGCCGCTGATACCGTAATCGAGATCAAGCACCGGAGTGAAGGACAGATCGACACCGCAGGCCCGCAATTCCGCTGCCAGCGTGAAACCAATCGCCTGTGCGCCGACTGTCGCGGCGGCGGCATCACGGTCCCACCACTCGCCGAGTTTGCGCATCGGCGGAATGCGCGTAAAGCCCGCGCGGCAACGCTGCACCCTGCCCCCTTCATGGTCGATGGCAATCAGCAAACGTGGCGTGCGCAGCGCATGAATTTCGTCGCACAAGGCGGACAACTGCGCCAGATCGCAGTAATTGCGGGAAAACAGGATTACGCCACCCACCAAGCGGTGGCGCAAGCGCTCCTTTTCCAGATCGCCCACGGCCGTACCGGCCAAGTCAATCATCAACGGACCGTAGGGAAACGCGTTCACGCCTGCTCCGGCAATTGCTCGACAACGACGAAAGCCAGCGCCTGACCTGCTTCGTCGCTGAGCGAAAGATGGGCGACCAGCCGACACTCCTGCATCCAGTCAGCCAATTCTGGTGCAAAGGCAAATGCGGGCTTGCCAAGATCGTCATGAGTTACGGCTATCGCTGGCAACAGAACGGGAGTACGAATCCCCGTACCCAACGCCTTGCCGAGCGCCTCTTTGGCGGCAAAACGCTTGGCCAGGAAACGGCCGGGCTCGGGGTGACCCCGGCAGTCACTCCGTTCTTCGGGCGCCAGAATTTTCTCCATGGCCCGCTCGCCATGGCGCTGCCAAAGCGCCTGGGTACGTTCGATGGCCACCAGATCGGTGCCGATGCCAAAAATCATCAGCTGGCGGGTACCGCTTCTCTCATCAGCCGCTTCATCTCGCGCACTGCCTCGCGCAAGCCGACGAATACAGCGCGACTGACGATGGCATGGCCGATATGCAGTTCGCTGACACCGGCGAGACCGGCAACATGCTGCACATTATGGTAATTGAGGGCGTGACCGGCATTGAAACGCATGCCCCGCTCGATGATCGCAGCACCGGCATTGGCGATCTTGGCCAGTTCGGCCTGCGCCGGCGCGCTGGCGATGTCGCGGCCACTGTCATGGAAAGCGTGGGCGTATGGCCCGGTATGTATTTCGCATGCTTGGGCCCTGACCTGCGCGGCAGCCTCGACCTGTCGCAGGTCGGCGTCGATGAACAGGCTGACGTAAATCCCGGCATCCTGCAGCTGGTGCACCACATCGCCGAGCCGACTTTTCTGTCCGGCTACATCGAGACCGCCCTCGGTGGTCACTTCATGGCGCCCTTCCGGAACCAGGGTTACCATTTCAGGCTTGAGCTGACAGGCGATGCCAATCATCTCCTCGGTCGCCGCCATTTCCAAGTTTAGTTTGACCTGCACGCTGGCACGCAACAACTGCACATCCCGGTCGATGATGTGACGACGGTCTTCGCGCAAATGCACGGTGATCGCGTCAGCGCCGCCCAGATGAGCTTCGGCGGCAGCCCAGACCGGATCAGGCTCATACGTCCGCCGCGCCTGCCGCAGTGTCGCCACATGGTCGATATTCACGCCCAGATCAATCATTTCCCACCTATCCCTTCGCCTATCCCATTAGTTTTGGTATTACCCCCACTGACGCGGGCAGTAGCCTACTCTGAAATCTCGGGTCAAACATCCTGCAATTCGATAAATACCCGCCGTGTTTGCAGTGTCTGCCCCCCCAGGTAATGCGTTAACAAATGGCGCATCAACTGCTTGCACTCCGACAAGGTACGCGGATCGGCATAATTGTTTGCCGCCATGTCGAGCAGGGTTTTCCCCGACATGGCAAGCCCTGCCCCGCCGGGTCCGGCCTGTTCCGCCAAAACGGCGCCACGCTCGATCTGGTAGTGATAACGGGCTGCTTGTTGAACCGCTCCGCCTGCGGCATCCCGTTCCAGAGTCAGTCCGTAACCCAACTCGGCCAACAGCGCCTTTTCAAAGCGGCGCAATTCCGCTGCTTCGGTTGCCCCTTCCGACAAAGCCTGCAAGGCCGCGGAATAGGCATCATAGAGGGCAGCGTGGGCATCTTCGCGCGGCAGCAATTTCAGCAGCAACTCATTCAGGTAGTAGCCAAGCAACAGCCCTTTACCCTTGAGAAAAGGGATGCCGCCGAGCCACTCGGCCTTGGCCAACGTTTTCACTTCACCGCCGCCGAACCAACCCAGTTCAAGCGGCTGAAAGGCCAGCAGGACTCCGCGCAGCGCCGAGCGCGGTCGGCGTGCGCCACGTGCCAGCAGGGCCAGCCGGCCGTGGTCACGCGTAAACATTTCGATGATCAGACTGGTTTCGCTGAAGGGGTAGGCGTGCAGCAGGAAAGCGGCTGCGCCATCAATGCGCTGACGCACCGCACTCACTCATAGCCGAGGCTTTTCAAGGCGCGTTCGTCGTCAGCCCAGCCGCCCTTGACCTTGACCCAGGTTTCCAGCCAGACCTTGCCGCCGAACAAGCGTTCCATATCTTTGCGCGCATCGCTGGCCACCCGCTTCATGCGTTCGCCGCCCTTGCCAATGACCATGGCCTTGTGCGCGTCCCGCTCGACGATGATGGCGGCGTGGATGCGGCGCACACCTTCTTCGATTTCGAAGCGTTCGATTTCAACGGCGATGCCGTAGGGCAATTCCTCACCCAGATTACGAAACAGCTTTTCGCGCAACAATTCAGCAGCCAGAAAGCGCTCCGAGCGGTCGGTCTGGTCATCGGAATCAAAGATCGGTGCCGCTTCCGGCAAGTAGCGCGCGGCCACTTGCAGCAAGGTGTCGAGATTGTCGCCCCGCTCGGCACTGGTCGGCACAATCTCGCTGAAAGCATGCTGTTCGGCGAGCATGGCCATGAAGGGCAACAAGGCGTTCTTGTCGGTCATGCGGTCGATCTTGCTGATTACCAGCACCACGGGGATATCGGCAGGCAGGCGGGTCAACACCGCACGGTCCTCGTTTCGCCAGCGATTGGCCTCGATCACGAACAGGATCACATCGATGTCGGCCAAGGCGCCGCTCACCGCACGATTCATGGCGCGATTGAGGGCATTGCGATGGCGCATCTGGATGCCCGGCGTATCGACAAAAACATACTGGCATGCGTCAGTCGTCAAAATCCCGTGAATGCGATGGCGCGTGGTTTGCGCCTTTTTTGAGGTAATGCTGATCTTGGCACCGATCAGACGATTCATCAGGGTCGACTTGCCGACATTCGGGCAGCCGACAATCGCCACATAACCGGCACGGAATCCTGCGGTTGGAACTTTGGTGTCGCTCATCATGCTTCCTTCAATTGATCGAGCGCGGCCTGGGCGGCCTGCTGCTCCGCACTGCGCCGGCTGGCGCCACTGCCCTTTACCTGTAGTTCGATCGACGGAACTGTGCAGGACACTTCAAATTCCTGGGCATGTGCTTCACCACGCGTTGCCAGCAAACTATACTGCGGCACCGGTAGCCGACGCGCCTGCAGCAATTCCTGCAATGCCGTTTTTGCATCCTTGCCGGCGTCACGCGGATCGATTTGCTCGATGCGCGTCTGGTACAGGCGTTCGATAAACTGGTGTGCGACGACAAAACCCGCGTCGAGATAAACAGCGCCGATGATGGCTTCCAGCGCATCGGCAAGAATGGACGGCCGTCGGAAGCCACCGCTTTTCAGTTCACCCTCGCCAAGGCGCAGGAAATCCCCCAGAGCCAGTTCGACCGCAACCTCCGCCAGTGTTTCCTGCCGCACCAGGCTGGCGCGCAGGCGGGACAAATCCCCTTCCTTGATGGCGGCAAATCGCTGGTAGAGCTGCGTGGCGATAGCACAATTGAGTACGCTGTCGCCGAGGAACTCCAGTCGCTCATTATGGGGCGACGAATGGCTGCGGTGCGTTAGCGCCTGTTGCAGCAATTCCGGTTGCTTGAAGGCATAGCCGAGCGTTTTTTCCAAGCGTCCGGCAAGACTCACTTCCGCGACGAACCTTCAAAGTAGATCAGCAGGCTGACATTGGCCACCAGGGGCACGCGCTTTTCGTAGGCAAACGAGACCATCAGGTCGCCGCCATCCTTGGTGATATCCAGATCCTGTGAGGTTACCGACGTGAAATCATCGACCGTCGCACGACGCTCAAAGGCCTTGCGCGCTTCGGCAACGCTGGTCTTTGCCCCTGGATCATTCGCTACGGCCTTGACTGCAGCGACAATCTGGAAATACTCAATGACTGCGGGAGTGATCTTCATGCCGAGCAAGGCAACCACTGCAATAACGACCGCCCAAGTCAGTAAACCCGAAAGACTCACACCCGCCTGTTTTCTCTTCATGTCATCCCCGTCGAGTTGGTATGGTGATCATCGGAAGCTGCCAATACGCTTCAAATCACCAAAATTGAACCAGACAAAAAACGCCTTGCCCACCAGATTTTCATCGGGCACAAACCCCCAGACCCGGCTGTCCTGCGAGTTGTCGCGGTTATCGCCCATCACAAAATAATGTCCCGCGGGAACCTCGCAAACGACTCCGGCACTATTGTAGAGACATTTATCATGATGGGGAAACTGCATGACGAATGGCACAAATAGCGGAGAGTTTTCTTCAATCAGGATCGGATGCTCGACCTCACCTAGCTTCTCTACATACTGTGGGGTGTAAAACATGCGTTCACTATCGAAATAGTCGCCGGTCTTCTCCGCAGATACCGGCTGACCGTTGATGGTCAGCCGTTTGTTCTGGTAAGCCACCCGGTCCCCCGGCAAGCCCACGACCCGCTTGATGTAATCGAGTGAAGGATCGGGGGGATAGCGAAACACAACGACATCGCCACGCTGCGGAGCGCCCAACTCGATGACTTTCTTGTTCAGCACCGGCAAGCGGATCCCATAAGTGTATTTGTTGACGGCAATGAAGTCGCCCACCAACAGGGTGGGAATCATCGAACCGGAAGGAATCTTGAACGGCTCGACCAAAAAGGATCGCAACGCGAAAACAATCAGGATGACGGGGAAAAAACTCGCCCCATACTCGACCCACAACGGCTCTTTGGCGCCCGGGGCGCGCCGTTTGCGGAAAACAAAGTGATCCGCCACCCATAACGCGGCGCTCACCACCAGCAATACAAACAGGATCAGGGCAAAGTTCATGGTTTTCTTCTTCGATTATTTGTCGCCGACGCGCAGCACGGCGAGGAAGGCCTCCTGGGGTATCTCCACCCGACCGACCTGCTTCATGCGTTTCTTGCCCGCCTTCTGCTTTTCCAGCAACTTCTTCTTGCGCGAAATGTCGCCACCATAGCACTTGGCCAGTACGTCCTTGCGCATGGCCTTGACGTTTTCGCGCGCGACGATGGTCGAACCGATCGCCGCCTGAATTGCCACGTCATACATCTGGCGCGGGATCAACTGACGCATCTTGGCAGCCAGCTCACGGCCACGATAGGGGGCGTTGGCCCGGTGCACAATCATCGACAGCGCGTCCACCTTCTCGCTGTTGATCAGCACGTCGAGCTTGATGACATCAGCCGTGCGGTATTCCTTGAAATCGTAATCGAGCGAAGCGTAGCCGCGCGATACCGACTTGAGCTTGTCAAAGAAATCGAACACCACCTCGGCCAGGGGCATCTCATAGGTCACATGCACCTGGCGGCCGTGATAGCGCATATCGACCTGGCTGCCACGCTTCGATTCGCAGAGCGTGATGACAGCGCCCAAATAATCCTGCGGCACGAAAATCGCGGAGGTGATGATCGGCTCGCGCACCTCCTCGATTTTCTGCGGATCCGGCAGCTTCGATGGATTCTCGACGAGGATCTCCGTGCCGTCGCGCAGGCGCACCTGATAGATCACCGTAGGCGCCGTGGTGATCAGATCCTGATCGAACTCGCGCTCCAGGCGTTCCTGCACGATTTCCATGTGCAGCAAGCCGAGGAAGCCGCAGCGGAAGCCGAAACCGAGCGCCTGCGATACCTCGGGCTCGTATTGCAGCGAGGCATCGTTGAGCTGGAGCTTTTCCAGCGATTCACGCAGTTGCTCGTACTGGTTGGCTTCGATCGGATAAAGCCCGGCGAAGACCTGCGGCTTGATTTCCTTGAAACCGGGCAAAGACGCAGCAGCTGGGCGGTCGGCCAGTGTCACGGTATCGCCGACTTTAGCCGCCTTCAGTTCCTTGATGCCGGCAATGATGAAGCCGACCTCGCCAGCCGAAAGGTGTTCCTTGACACGCGATTTTGGAGTGAATACGCCAACCTGCTCGCACAGATGCACTGAGCCCATCGCCATCAGACGGATGCGCTCCTTGGCACGCAAGGTACCATCAATGACGCGTACCAGCATTACCACGCCGACATAATTGTCGAACCATGAATCGATGATCAGCGCCTTCAGCGGTGCGCTCGGGTCACCTTTCGGTGGTGGTATGCGGACGATCACCGCTTCAAGAATATCCTCGATACCCATGCCGGTCTTCGCCGAACAGGGGATGGCGTCGGTCGCATCGATGCCGATGACTTCTTCGATTTCCTGCCGGGCGCCTTCGGGATCCGCCTGCGGCAGATCCATCTTGTTCAACACGGGAATCACATCGACGCCCAGTTCTATTGCTGTATAACAATTTGCCACGGTTTGCGCCTCGACACCCTGTGAGGCGTCAACCACCAGCAGCGCGCCCTCGCAGGCTGACAGCGAGCGGCTGACCTCATAGGAAAAATCGACGTGTCCCGGGGTGTCGATCAGATTCATGTTGTAGCGCTTGCCGTCGCGGGCCAGATAGCTGAGCGCCGCCGTCTGCGCCTTGATGGTAATGCCGCGCTCGCGCTCAATATCCATCGAATCGAGTACTTGCTCGGCCATTTCACGATCCGACAGGCCGCCGCAGCGCTGAATGATGCGATCAGCCAGCGTGGACTTGCCGTGATCGATGTGGGCGATGATGGAGAAGTTTCTGATGTGGTCCATGTTGACCAATAAGCGGGCTGCGAAAGTCTGGTGTTGTCTTTCGAAAGGGCGCGGATTATACCGTGCCACCAAGGCGGACGACGGCCTTGCCGCAGGTATTCACCAGGGAAGCTATTGTCGGGCTGCGTAGGTCGGCACGGTGATATGGAAGGCAATGGCCAGTAGACGTACGACCAGAACGATTGCCATGCCCCCCCAGGCCGCCAGAACCGGCGCGACATCCATGGCCTGCAAGCCGATCAGCGCCAGCGCGCCCATCAGTGAAGCAGTCGCATAGAGTTCGCCCCGCATGAAGATCAGCGGAACATCGTTGCACAACACGTCACGCAACACGCCACCGAAAACTCCAGTCATCACCCCGAGCAAACTCGCCGCCAGCCATGGCGCTTGCCACTGCAACGCCACCTGGGTCCCCAGCACGGTAAAAAGAGCCAATCCCAGAGCATCCGGTATCAAGAATAGTCGCGGCGGCAGACGCAGACTGCGCACCAGGACAAAACTCAACAAGGTGGTTGCCATGGCGACCACCAGATAGGTTTGGTCGCTCAACCAGAATACCGGGCGATCGAGCAGCATATCGCGCAGCGTGCCGCCACCCAGCGCAGTTGTGATACCGACTACGACAACGCCGACCAGATCCATGCTCTTGCGGCCGGCATCCATCACGCCGGTCAGTGCAGTAACCGCCACGGCCGCCAGACCGACCCAATACAGCAGACTTTCCATCAGGGTTTGTTCGTTGCCGGAGACAACGCGGCGCGCAATCGCTCCACGTCGAGAAAATAATGACAGATTTCTTCGCCTGCCAGTGTCAGCACCGGTACCAGTTCATCGTAGAGCTCGACCCACTCCGGGCGCGTGTCGACATCCTTCACTTCAACAATGAAATCATGCTCGCCGCGCGTGGCCTCCAGCGCGGCGAGCATGTCATCGCAAAGATGGCAATAAGGCCTGCCATACAGTGTCAGCAGCGGTTTGGAAACACGCCGGGCCGCCCCAAGTGTTTCTTGCCCCCTGGGGGGAGAACCGGGCGCAGCTAGGTTTTCGGGGGGGGGCTTAATTATTCCGCACCCTTGATGGTAACGAAGGTCTGCATGTCGCCACGGCGCACCAGCAAGGTAATGGCGCTTCCCTTGTCGACTTTCGCCAGCAGGCCATTGAACTGGTCCACCGCGCGAATTTCAGTCTGCGCGCCCCGCTGGATGAGGGCAAGAATCACATCACCCTGACGCAAGTCACCTCGACTGCTCTCGCGCACCTCTTCAACGATCAGGCCATGACGGATGCCCAGCTGACGCCGCTGCTCTGCGCTGGGCTCAGCCAAGACGAGACCCAGACGATTGGCGGTCGCAGGCTCGGCTGGTTTCCCGCCACGGCCACCGCGGCTGCTACGGCCAGTGGCCTGCTCGTCCGTCATTTCGCCAACGGTCAGACTCAGTTCCTTGCTTGCACCAGCGCGCCAGACCTGCATGGTGGCCTTGCTGCCAGGCTTGGCGTTGCCCACTACCCGGGGCAGGTCGCTCGATTGGGTCACAGGCTTATCGTTGAAACGCAATATGACGTCGCCTGCCTCCAGACCAGCCTTATCGGCTGGCCCGCCCTTTTCTACCGCAGCCACAAGCGCCCCCTGTGGCTTGCTCAGGCCGAATGAATCTGCCAGTTCCTTGGTCACTTCCTGGATCATCACGCCGATACGGCCGCGGTTGACCTTGCCGGACGTGCGGAGTTGCGATTGCACCTCCATCGCCACATCGATGGGAATGGCGAACGAGAGGCCCATGAACCCGCCGGTGCGACTGTAAATTTGTGAGTTGATACCAACCACTTCGCCGTTCATGTTGAAGAGCGGCCCACCGGAGTTGCCTGGATTGATGGCGACATCAGTCTGAATAAATGGAACGAAATTCTCCTGCGGCAACGAGCGGCCCTTGGCGCTGACGATGCCTGCCGTGACGGTGCTTTCAAAGCCAAACGGCGAACCAATCGCTACCACCCATTCGCCAACCCGCAGCTTGGCCGGATCACCCATCCGTACTATGGGCAACCCATTGGCCTTGATCTTGATCAAAGCGACATCGGTGCGCTTGTCCGTGCCAATGACTTTGGCCTTGAACTCACGCTTGTCCGTCAGTTTGACCAGTACCTCATCGGCACCATCGACAACATGCGCATTGGTCAGGATGTAGCCTTCCGAACTGATGATGAACCCGGAACCCAGCGACTTGCTCTCGAATTCGCGCGGCACCGCCGGGTGGCCCGGAGGAAACATCTTGGGCGCAAACCGCCGGAAAAACTCGAAAGCAGGATCATCCTCGTCAAAAGGTGACTGTTGCCCAAAACGCTGGCCACGAACCGTCTGCGTGGTGCTGATATTCACCACCGCGGTACTCTGCTTTTCAGCCAAATCGGCAAAATCCGGCAATTCGCGCGCTTGGGCAAAGTTCAGGTTGGCAATCAGCAACAGCCAGACCATCAGCATCAATCGTTTCAACATGGTTTCAGACCTCATTTAAATATCAGGTGGTGTGTTTGAAATTGATCGACAAAATTGGTTCCGTTCGATTGGGATCAAGACACTTAAACCCGCGGTGTCTCATGAAGAAAAAACCGCCGAGGAGTCCGGCGACCATTCCCGCCGCCGCAGCCACTTCACTACCGGTCAACCAACTGAGGGCAATGGCACCTGCCAAGGCCAGTAACAAGGGGATGCCATAGGCCAACCAGACGGCGCGCAGCAGCGCCCCCTCGCTCGCGCAAATCACAACTACGTCGCCCTGTCGGGCATGAATGGTATTGGGAAGATACAAGAGTCGCGTGGTCTGCTGGCTGCCCGGCAAGCCATCAAGCACGGAGCCCATGCCGACACTTTGGCAGCCTCCCTTTTGCCCACATGACCCACAGGCGCTCCCTGCGCCCTCCGCCCGCACCCAGGCATGATCACCTTCGAGTCGGACCACCACGCCATTTGTTTCAGTCATTTGATACGCACCTCAATGCCTTCAGCAAAGCGCTTGACTGCGTGCGGGGGTACATCACCCATCACCACGACCTGATGTCCATCAATCACGCGCTTTACTACGCTGATAGCGCCGAATGATTGGGCCTCACTATTAACGGGATCCGCCTGCGGTGACAAGGGGTTGATAAAGACCGAAACCGCCGCCAAACCATCGGAAAACACCCAGTGCAGAACTTCATGGGCGTCCTTGGCGGCAGTCTGCTCAATGCTGCGACGCATCGCTGCCTGGCGGCGGAAACCGGGTAACTCGATGCGAAACAGCCATTGCGAATCGTCGCGCATTTCGCGCGATTTGGCCTGGCGCACCTGCCAGGCATCTTTAGTGTCGGTAGTATTGGGGAAGCTCGACTTCAAGGCATCCGGATGAGTCGGCGCACCAATGCGCAACTCGGTAAAAGCCAGCGACTCCAGCGCGCCACCGCGTTCGTCAAACAAATCCGCCTTGAGCAGCAAACCGGTCTTGAGATCAACCCAGAACTGCTGGCCATACCGCCATGCATCGCGCGGCTCCAGGCGCACAATCTGACTGTCATGGCCGGCGATACGGGCACGCAGCCCCTTGCGAATGACGTAATGCTCACCCAGACCGGCAAGACTGGCCGGCGACAGTGCCGGGAAAGCGCGCCGGGTACTGCGCTGCTCGATAATCACCAAGCGGCTTTCGGGGAGGTAGCACTTGACCTCGTCGTTGAACCGAATGATTTCGCGTGGACTGCCGTCAAGTACCTCCAGCTTTTCCCGCCGATTGCCATCGCTGACAACATGCACGATACGAGAAGTCTCGCTCTGACTGCCATTGCGATAGACGAAGGTACCACTATAGCTTAGCGTCTGTGCCGAACTGGCAACCCGCTGCAGCCATTGCAGGGCTTCCTGTTGGCCAAGCGAAGTCTGCGCCAGGATTGGCGGACTAAGCAAACTCGCCGCAAGTCCAAGCCAGGCAATCAGGCCAATTTTCATGGGCGGGCAGGTCGTCCGGTCATGGTGACAGTACGGACGTGACCGGCGTTATTACCCAGACGAAATGTGGAGGATTGCGTATGGTGGGCAAGCAGATATTCGCTCATGTCACCGCGCGCGGCGGTCATGGTCGAATCCTGCGACTGGAGAGCTGCTTCATCCGCCACACGTGCCAGAGTTTGCGCTGGCGTAAGGTATGGCGTCACCTGAGAGGCAAAAGTCGGCGCTGGCAGGACGGCGGCAGAGGTACCCATGACAGCAGCCAGCCGACTTTCAGTTGGGGAAAACTGCGAATTTCCCGCCATGGCCAACCAGCCGACGACTGCCACGCCCGCCACCGAAGCTGCCAGCGCCAGCCCCGGGTGGTGACGACCAGTCGGTTGCAGTTTGCGCGGCGCTAGCACCACCGGCTCTGCGCGAATCTTTGCCATCACGCAGGCGGTCAAATCCCGGCTGCCGGTGCATTCCCGACGCAACTGATCGCCAATCAGCACATAGGCCTGCCAGTTCTCGCGTAATTCGCTCTCGTGGGTGGCTGCCTTCACGGCAGGCCGCACTTCGTGGGGATCGAGTTCACCGTCTAGCAGGGCTGACAGTTCAGACAGTTGTGATTTCATAACATTCTCTCCACTTTCAGAGGGCTCACCAGCGCTGATCCGACTCGGTATCCAGCAAGGGGCGCAACTTGGTTGCAATCGCCTCGCGGGCGCGAAATATCCGCGAACGGACCGTACCAATCGGACAATCCATCACTTGGGCAATTTCCTCGTACGACAAGCCTTCGATTTCACGCAAGGCGATGGCCGTCCGCAAATCCTCAGGTAGTGCGTCCATCGCTGCATTTACCGTTTCTCCAATCTGCTTTGACATCAATATCTGCTCTGGCGTCGTGTCATCACGGAGCAGGCCGCCATCACCAATGTCAGTCGTATCGTCGGTGGCAATCTCGCTGACCGTCGGCATGCGCCGACTCCGCGCCACCAACCAGTTCTTCGCGGTATTGACCCCAATGCGATACAGCCAAGTATAAAAGGCGCTCTCGCCACGAAAACCCGGCAACGCCCGGTACGCTTTGATGAAGGCCTCCTGAGTGACATCCTCGGCCTCGGCGGAATCGCGCACAAAACGCATCACCAACCGCAAAAGCTTGCGCTGGTATTTGCTGACCAAAAGGCCGAAGGCTTCCTGGTCGCCGGACTGTACCCGTTCGACCAGCACCAAGTCGGCTTCGCGCTCTCCCATGGCTGTGAGGTTTTTCCATCAGAAATTGGTAGCCTGCGAGTATAGCCGACGCCTCACCGACGCTTGCTGCTCCAATCTTCTGCGTGCACTCTGCCATGTACCGTGCCTTCCGTTTTGCAAACCATACCGCTGCAGGCAATGACCCGATCAGCACAAAATAGTTCCTTAGCCCGATTGGCAAAGGCCTCTGGCAGGCAAGGCCCCATGCTATATTCAGCCGCATCATGCCTAAAGTTGAGTTCTTGCGGAGCTTCGATGCGATCGTGATTGGCAGCGGTTTAGCCGGACAGTCGCTGGCTTTGCGGCTTGCCGACACGCAGCGGGTAGTGCTTGTCACCAAGCGGATGATCGATGATTCCGCAACCAACCAGGCACAAGGCGGCATTGCCGCCGTACTGGACGACACCGACTCCATCGAATCCCACGTTCAGGACACCCTGACCGCCGGTGCCGGCCTGTGTGATCCGGTCGCCACGCGCTTCGTTGTCGAGCACGGGCATGCCGCCATCGACTGGCTGATCGAACAGGGGGTGCCCTTTACCCGCAGTGATAGTGGCTACCATCTGACCCGCGAAGGCGGCCACAGCACACGCCGCGTCATCCATGTCGCCGATGCCACGGGCGCCTCCGTACAGCAAACGCTCAGCCAGAAAGTGCGCCAGCATCCCAACATCACCGTGCTGGAACGACATATCGTTGTCGACCTGATCACCGGCGCCAAACTCGGCCACAAAACCCAGCGCTGCTGGGGTGCCTATGTGCTGGACATCGACAATGAACGGGTTCTGACGCTCGGCGCCCCCAACACGGTGATCGCCAGCGGCGGCGCCGGCAAGTCATACCTGTACACCAGCAATCCGGATACCGCCACCGGCGATGGTATCGCCATGGCCTGGCGCGCCGGTTGCCGTGTGTCGAACATGGAGTTCATCCAGTTTCACCCAACTTGCCTCCATCACCCACAAGCCAAATCTTTCCTGATTACCGAGGCGATGCGCGGTGAGGGCGGCATATTGCGCCTGCCCGCAAGCCACGGGGGCACCCGCTTCATGCTCGCCCACGACGAGCGTGCCGAACTCGCTCCGCGCGACATCGTCGCGCGTGCCATCGACTACGAAATGAAGCGGCACGGCCTGGATTGCGTATTCCTCGACATGACGCACAAAGGTGAAAGCTTCATGCGCGGCCACTTCCCCAACATCTACGCGCGCTGCCTTGAACTGGGTATCGATATCGCCAAGCAGCCGATTCCGGTGGTACCGGCGGCGCACTACACCTGCGGCGGCATCGTTGTCGATCTGGCAGCACGCACCGATGTTCCCGGCCTGTATGCACTGGGCGAAGCCGCCTGCACCGGGCTGCATGGCGCCAATCGACTGGCCAGCAACTCCTTGCTGGAATGCGTGGTCTTCAGCGCGGCAGCCGCCACCGACATCCTTGCGCAAAAACCCGCCAAACTACCCAGACTGCCACGCTGGGATGAAAGCCGCGTCACCGACGCTGACGAGGAAATCGTCATCTCGCACAACTGGGACGAATTGCGGCGTTTCATGTGGGACTACGTCGGCATCGTGCGCACCAACAAGCGACTGGAACGCGCCCGCCATCGCATCCGCCTGCTCGAAAAGGAAATCACCGAGTTCTATTCGAACTTTCGCGTCAGCAATGACCTGATCGAATTACGCAACCTCGTGCAGACCGCCCACCTGATCGTCGAGTGCGCCTTGAAGCGCAAGGAAAGCCGGGGCCTGCATTTCAGCCGCGACTATCCGGAAACGCTGCCACGGGCACGTAATACCATCCTCAAGCCGCGCCCCTGAATCAGGCCTTTCCGAGTGGCTGTGCTGCCGCTTATCCGCCGGTCTCGCCGACCCAGAAATCCTGTCCCTTGTCGAGAAATTCCTCATAAGGGACATAGTGCGAACCGTCGCACGAGAATGTCAGACCGACAATCCCGTTGAAAATGTTCAGAGTGCCCGAGCGCAAATAGAACATATCGTCCATCTGCCGCAGGTCCTTGAACCGTTCGAGCACCGTCCGAACTTGCTCCATGGGGACCAGCGCATCGACAGGATAAGGAATGCGCGGGTAAGCCAGGCACATGTTGGGGTCCACCAGCATGTCGATACTCAGCAGGCGATAGCGGAAGGGGTCATTAAGCAACCAGATCACGGCGCGGCTGCTCGAAAAGTGCAGCATCACATGGAATGCACCATGGCAAACCATCAACTCCCCCACCACACCCAGCACGGTATCCAACTGCTGATCCATGGCGCTTTCACTGCGCTGCTGATGAAACACTGTCCCGCGGATCGAAGGATCGCCTTTGAGTTGCTGCCACCTGCGCGGCTCCTCATATAACTCGCGCGTCAGCGGCAGGTCGCGCAAACCAAAATAGGCGCCGATGTAGCCCAGCAGATGGCCTGCGTCATCGCGGACAGACTGCACTGCAGTGAGCGATGGGCGGTTTTGCTTGAGGCTCATATAGGATTGCGAGAGCACCAGCGGCGTGTCGGATACTATCCCGTTCACATACGGGCGTTGTGAACGGTCACGACCAAAGCCCTCCAGCAGACCGGCATGGCTGACGTTGTCGCTGATCTGCCGACAGTTTTCATCCATGACATACAGGTGTTTGCAGTAGGATAGCGTGCCCAGCGCGTTGGCCAGAACAACATTAAGCCGTTCGCGATCGCCCCAGGCCGCTGCACACTGCTCCGCCAGTCGCCCCAGTGGTTCGGACAAAAGTTCGCGCAAAGCCTGACGTTGTTGCTGAATGCTCTTTTGCAGATTTTCCATTATTTGTTTTTTCTAGCCCAATCTGGCGCGCCACTTCAACCACAAGGATAACTGCCGGTACGCAGTCTCGCCGGTAGTATCCGGCAACAAGGGTAACGTCAGCAGTTGGCCATTTTTACGTAAGCGCAACACGATCACTCTCGACAACACAGCAGTTTGCGGCAGGATCGTCGCCGTCTCGCGAACGCCGACTTTCGTGTCGACTTCAAGTTCGCCCTGCGCACCCAGATGCAAACCAACGACGGCCGGTCGGCTCTGCCTCTCAAGGAAATAAACCAGCGAAGCCACCACCAGACCAATCATGGCCAGACGTAGCGGCCACGACAACACCAACGGCAGGATTGCAACAACCGCCAGCAAGTGCGCCAACACCAGCGTGGCCAGCAACCGCTGTGAAACTCGCAGTGGAATCATCAAGGGCAACTTCACTGCACGGCCGGTTCAGATCCGTTTGAAAGCCAAGGTACCGTTGGTACCGCCGAAACCAAAGTTGTTCTTGACGGCGATGTCGATCTTGAGATCACGCGCCACGTTGGCGCAGTAATCAAGGTCGCACTCCGGATCCTGCTCAAAGATATTGATCGTCGGCGGCGAAACCTGGTGATGTACCGCCAGCGCCGTCAGTACCGACTCCAGACCGCCGGCGCCACCCAGCAAATGCCCGGTCATCGACTTGGTCGAATTCACCACCAGCCGCTTTGCGGCATCGCCAAAGGCCAGTTTGATCGCCTCGGTCTCATTCTTGTCGCCGAGCGGTGTCGACGTGCCATGGGCATTGATGTACTGCACCTGGTCGCCATTGAGACCCGCGTCCTTCAGCGCATTCATCATGCTGCGACGCGGCCCGTCGGTATCCGGCGCCGTCATGTGATAGGCATCGCCGCTCATGCCGAAGCCGGCCAGTTCGGCATAAATTCTCGCGCCGCGCCGTTTGGCATGCTCGTATTCCTCGAGCACCAACACACCAGCGCCCTCGCCTAGGACAAAGCCATCGCGCCCCTTGTCCCAAGGACGACTTGCCGTTGCCGGGTCGTCATTGCGCGTGGAAAGCGCCTGCGCCGAGGCAAAGCCGCCGACCGCCAGTGGCGTCACCGTCGATTCGGCACCACCGCAGACCATCGCATCGGCATCGCCATACTGGATCATGCGATAACTCATGCCGATGGCGTGCAAGCCCGTGGTACAGGCCGTCACGACGGCGAGATTCGGCCCCTTGAGACCCAGCATGATCGACAGGTTGCCCGAGATCATGTTGATGATGGTGCCGGGAATGAAGAAAGGCGAGATCTTGCGCGGGCCGCCGGCGAGATAGTCGTGGTGTGTCGCCTCGATCATCGGCAGACCGCCGATGCCAGAGCCGATATTCACGCCGATGCGATCCGCGTTCTCCTCGTTCGCCTCCAGGCCGGAATCCCGAAACGCCTGGATTCCTGCAGCCATGCCGTAATGGATAAATATATCCATGCGGCGTGCTTCCTTGGGCGACAGATAAGTCGCAATATCGAACCCTTTGACCTCTCCGGCGATACGCGCCCTGAGGGCTGATGCATCGAAGCGGGTGATCGGGCCAATGCCGCTCTTGCCGGCAAGAATATTGCTCCAGGTTTCGGCGACGGTATTACCGACCGGCGAGACAAGTCCCAAACCGGTCACGACGACTCTGCGACGCGACAAGGTAGCCTCCTTCGGGGTGGGGGGAAAGGGGCTAGTTACACCCCTGTAGATTACTTCTTCAGGTTGTTATTGACGTAGTCAATGGCCTGTTGGACGGTGGTGATTTTCTCAGCTTCCTCGTCCGGAATTTCGCACTCGAACTCTTCCTCGAGCGCCATCACCAGTTCGACGGTGTCGAGCGAATCGGCGCCCAAATCGTCCACAAAGGACGAATCGTTCTTGATATCGGCCTCATTCACGCCGAGTTGTTCGGCAACGATTTTCTTGACGCGCTGTTCGATGTTATCCATTTATTGCTCCTCTTCCCTATAAAGGCGGGTTGTTTAAAACCCACGTAGTTTACCAAAAGCCGAAGCCAAAAACCTTCCTGACAGCAACGGCTATCAAACCATGTACATGCCGCCATTGACGTGCAGCATTATTCCTGTAATGTAAGCCGCTTCCGGGCTGGCCAGAAAAGCCACGGCATGCGCAATGTCTTCAGCCTGACCGAGGCGGCCCAGCGGAATTTTCTGAACCAGGGCGTTGCGTTGTTCGTCACTCAGCGCGCGGGTCATGGCAGTATCGATGAACCCGGGGGCCACGCAGTTGACCGTGATATTGCGGCTGCCGAGTTCCTGCGCCAGCGCCCGTGACATGCCGGCGACACCGGCCTTGGCCGCCGCGTAGTTGATTTGGCCGGGATTGCCGGAAGCGGCGACCACGGAGGAAATATTGATGATGCGACCCGAACGGGCTTTCATCATCCCGCGAATGACCAGCTTCGACAGGCGGAACACGGCCTTGAGGTTGGTGTTGATGACGGCATCCCACTCATCTTCCTTCATGCGCATGGCCAAATTGTCGCGGGTGATGCCGGCATTGTTGACCAGGATGGAAACCGCACCGAAGCGCTTTTCAACTTCGCCGATCAGTGCCTCGCAGGCAGGGCCATCGGTCACGTCCAGCACGGCACCCCAGCCGGGAATGCCAGCGGCGTCAAGCGCCTTCTGTATCTCTGCGGCAGCGGCCTCGTTGATGTCGACACCGACGACGGTCGCACCCTTCTTCCCAAGTTCCTGTGCGATGACGTGGCCGATGCCCCGCGAAGCACCCGTCACCAGGGCAATTTGTCCTTTCAGAACGTCTTGCATAATCATGCCTCCGTAGGGCCGCCCCAAGGGGGCATGCACCCCCCTGTGGGGGGCAGTGAGTCGATTTTACGAGCGTGGGGGGCCATTATTTATCCTTTCACGATTGAAAGTGCCATCTCGACACCCGCCCGGTCGTGCATGGCGCCGCCGGTCAGATTGTCGGCACAGCGTTTTACCAAACCGGCCAATACTTTGCCGGGGCCACATTCAAACACATGTGTGATGCCCGCCGCCTGCATCGCGCGCATGGTCTCGACCCAGCGCACCGGTGCAGCAGCCTGGCGCACCAACGCTGCCCGGATGGCGTCCGGGTCTTCAGCACAGGACACATCCACGTTGTTCAGCACGGGAATTTGTGGGCGCGCGACAACGACAGTGGCGAGGCGCGCCTTGAGCTTCTCGGCGGCAGGCTGCATCAGCGAGGAATGGAAAGGCGCCGACACCGGCAGCATCACAGCGCGTTTCGCTCCTCTGGCCTTGCAGGCGTCAGCGGCACGCTGCACGGCAGCGGCATGACCGGCAATGACCGTCTGTTCCGGGGAGTTGAAGTTGACCGCCTGAACCGCCTGGCTCTCATTGGCCAATTCTATTTCGACTGCTGCGCAAATCGACTGCACGGTCCCGGCATCCATGCCGAGAATGGCCGCCATTGCGCCGGTCCCCGCCGGCACGGCCGCCTGCATGGCCTGTGCGCGCAGTTCAACGAGCGGAACCGCATCCGCAAATTCGAGCACGCCAGACGCGACCAGTGCCGAGTATTCGCCCAGACTGTGTCCCGCTAGCATGGCCGGTAGCGGCCCACCCATATCCTGCCAGAGCCGCCAGACGGCAATGCCGGCGGTGAGCATCAGCGGCTGGGTATTGACTGTCTGGGCAAGCGCTTCGGCCGGACCCTCCGCAACCAGTTGCCAGAGATCGCGTCCCAGCGCCTGGGAGGCCTCATCAAATGTGGCACGAATTACCGGGCTGTCGCCATACGCGGCCATCATGCCGAGCGATTGGGAACCCTGACCGGGAAAGACGAACGCAAATTTCATCATTACCTCAGAATTTCAGCAGGGCTGCGCCCCAGGTAAAACCGCCGCCCACGCCTTCGAGCAACACCGTATCGCCAGCGCCGATTTTTCCGGAGCGCACGGCCTCATCAAGGGCCAGCGGGATCGAGGCTGCAGAGGTATTGCCGTGGCGGTCGACGGTCACTATGCATTTTTCAACGGGCAAACGCAATTTCTTTGCCGTCGCTTGCATGATACGGATATTCGCCTGATGCGGCACCAGCCAATCCACTTGATCGGCCGTCATGCCGGCGGCACGTATCACCTCATCGGCCACTTCGGCCAGCACCTTGACGGCAAACTTGAATACCGCCTGACCATCCATGCGCAGGAATGGATCGCCAATCGTCTGACCATCACAAACATGGCCGGCCACGGCAAGAATATCCCGATAACGACCATCGGCATGCAGGGCCGTGGCGTAAATACCGGGCGTATCACTCGCTTCCAGCACGATCGCACCGGCACCATCACCAAACAGCACGCAGGTGCCGCGATCGCGCCAGTCGAGGATGCGCGAAAACACCTCGGCACCGACCACCAGCGCCCGCTTGTGCGAACCGGAACGGATGAACTTGTCAGCCACCGAAAGTGCGTAAATGAATCCGCTGCAAACGGCCTGCAGGTCGAAGGCGGCCGCACCATTGGTGATCCCCAGCTTGTCCTGCAACAATGCCGCAGTACTGGGAAAAATGAAATCGGGGGTCGACGTCGCCAGGACGATCAGGTCGATGTCGTTTGGCGCACAACCGGCTGATTCAAGCGCGCGCTGACTGGCCACCAGGGCCAGATCACTGGCAGCAGCCCCGGCCGGCGCAAAGTGGCGCGCCCGGATGCCGGTGCGCTCGGCAATCCATTCGTCAGAGGAATCAAGGCCGCGTGCGGCGATCAATGCGTTGTTATCGACTGGATCGCCCGGTAAATAACCACCCGTGCCGGTAATGCGAGAATGAATCATCGCCGATCCTCCATCACAGAACGTTCAATCGCATAGCGTCGGCGCTGGCCCGATATGCTGCAAAGCCGCCGCCATCCGTGCCGCGATCTTCTCAGGCAGGCGCTGACGTGCCGCCTCGGCAGCCTGTTCCAGTGCATGCCGAAAAGCAAAAGAGTCCGCCGAGCCATGACTCTTGACCACCACGCCCTTCAAGCCGAGCAGACTTGCCCCATTGTAGCGGCGCGGATCAAGCCGCCACTGGAAGGCTCTGAGTACGGGCAGGGCGATAAGCCCTGCCAGTTTCGTCAACAGATTGCGCGAAAACTCCTGTTTCAGAAAAGTTCGCACCATGCGCGCCAGCCCCTCCGAGGTTTTCAAGGCAACATTTCCAACAAATCCGTCGCACACGACCACCTCTGCAGTGCCTTTGTAAATGTCATCGCCCTCGATGTTGCCAATGAAATTCAGGCCACTTTCTTTCAGCAGTTCACTCGCACGCTTCACCACCTCGTTGCCCTTGATGTCCTCTGCGCCGATATTCAGCAGTCCGACGCTGGGCCGCTCTTTATGTTCGAGCGCGGCGGCCAGCATGGCACCCATGATGCCGAACTGCAACAGATGTTCGGGAGCGCAATCGACGTTGGCGCCCAGGTCGAGCATGTAGGTATGCCCGGTCATGGAAGGCAGGGTCGAGGCAATCGCCGGGCGATCGATGCCGGGCAGGGTTTTCAGCACGAAACGCGAGATCGCCATCAGGGCTCCCGTGTTGCCGGCCGAGATCGCCGCGTCGGCCCGCCCCTCCTTGACCAGATTGGCAACCACCCGCATCGACGAATCCTTCTTGCCACGCAAGGCACTGGCGACCGACTCATCCATGCCGACCACTTCGCTGGCATGTTGCACCGACCAACGACTATTCAGCGCGGCTTCAGTTTGTGCCAGGAAAGGCCTGATTGCTTCCTCACGACCAACCAGAATTGCCGAACAATCCCGATCCTGGCGCAGGAACTCAAGCACGGCCGGCACAATCACGGAAGGTCCGTGATCGCCGCCCATGCAGTCAACTGCGAGCGTGATGATCATGCCTTCGCCGGGCCGCCCCAAGAAGGCATGCCCCCTCCAGTAGGGGGCAGCGAAGTGGGTTTGCGAGCGTGGGGAGGCATTACCTCAGGCAGGCGGCATGAAAACGGCCGGACGTTTGCACGTCCGGCCGCATTCTGGTGACAGGGTTTACTCACCCTTGGTCTTGACGACCTTCTTGCCCCGATAAACACCGGAGGGGGAGATGTGATGGCGCATATGCACTTCGCCGGTGGTCGACTCAATGGCCAGGGGCGGCGCACTCAGAAAATCGTGGGCACGATGCATGCCACGCTTGGAGGGGGATTTCTTGTTCTGCTGGACTGCCATGATGACTCCTTACTTCAAATCGATTCAATGTTTCTTCAACCCAGCCAACGCCGCGAATGGCGATGGCTCGCTTTCTTCAATCCCTGCCTCCACAGCAACCGGAAGCAGGCAATCGGCATGGCGCGGCACAATCGGCAACGCCAATAAAACCTCATCTTCAACCAACGTCAACACCGACAATTCCCGGTTGGCCGGAATGGTATCGCACTCATCCAACCATTCAGCCTCGTGTTCACCTTCGGGCCACGCATCGACCTCACTCTCGCCTGGCAACGTCAACAACAAGCGACTGTCGATGGCACACTCAAAATCAACTTCGGCAAGACAACGCTGACAACGCAAGCCAAGTCGCCCGGTTACCCGTATATGCAAACCCGGCTTGCCAGCGTCACGAGTATCATCAATTTGACGAAACCCCACCAATTCGCAATGTAGCCAACCTGCTGGCCGAACCAGCACATCAGCAAGGCGATGGAGACTCGTCAAGGCGAGTTTGCCGGTGATACAGCCCCCGTCCGCCGCAAACTTAAGGCTGTCGATGACTGTTCCGGCTAAATCCTGTTCTTCCCGGTAAGACATAAACGGCGAATGCTATCATGCGCCGACACCGCCAGTCAAAGGCTCTTTCCTACAAAAAGCCTGCAAAAACATCTGCCAACCCGATTCTACAGCCGCCATGCCGCAACTCATTCTGGCCTCGACCTCGCCCTACCGCCGCGAACTGCTCAAGCGCTTGCAGATTCCCTTTGAAGTCTGCGCTCCGGAAACCGACGAGACACCTTTGCCTGACGAAATTCCTTCAGGCACTGCGGAACGGCTGGCCATTGCCAAGGCCCATGCAGTGCTGGATCGCTACCCTGCCGCATTGATTATCGGTTCCGACCAGGTTGCCTACTGCGGTGCGCAGCGGTTCAGCAAGCCCGGATCGCGCGAAAAAGCCCGCGCCCAGTTGCGCAGCCTTTCCGGGCATATCGTCGTATTTCATACCGGCCTGTGCCTGCTCAACACCCAGAATGGCCGCAATCACGTCCGTGGCGTCGCCACTGAAGTGCGCTTTCGCGAACTGGCCGACGCCGAAATCGAGCGTTACCTCGACAAGGAGGACGCCTTGAATTGTGCTGGCAGCGCCCGCTCGGAGGGTCTGGGCGTCAGCTTGCTGGAATGGATGAAGAGCGACGATCCGACCGCCCTGGTCGGCCTGCCGCTCATTGCCCTGACAGAAATGCTGCGCGCCGAAGGTTTCGACCTGCCCTGAGTCATTGTCCATGCCAAGCACGCTCTATCTCCTGCCGACGCAACTCGGAGACGTCGCCTGGCCGACGGTTCTGCCTGCCGGCAGCCAGGAAATCGCCTGCCGGCTCCAGCATTTCATTGTCGAAAACGCGAAAACGGCACGTGCCACCCTGAAATGGCTGAGCCACCCCACCCCATTGCGCGAAGTCGCCATTGAACAGTTGCCCGAACCGCTGACCCCCGCCGATATCGACCGCCTGCTGAGTCCACTGCAAGCAGGTCACGATATGGGATTGATGTCCGAGGCCGGTTGTCCCGGCGTAGCCGACCCAGGCGCCCTGATCGTCCGACGCGCTCACGAGATCGGCCACGGCGTCAAACCGTTGGTCGGTCCGTCATCACTGTTGCTAGCCCTGATGGCCTCCGGGTTGGATGGCCAGCGCTTTGCCTTCCATGGTTATCTACCGGTGCGCGAACCTGAGCGCAGCAAGCGCATTGTCGAACTGGAAAAGGAATCCCGTCACAGGCAGCAAACGCAACTCTTCATCGAGACACCTTATCGCAATACGGCGCTGCTCGATGCCTTGCTGGCCACTTGCCACCCGGAAACCCTGCTTTGCCTGGCGAGCGACCTGACCTTGCCAGACGAAACGGTCGCAACCCGCCGCATCAGCGCCTGGCGCAAGATGCCCCGCCCCGAACTGAACCGGCGACCGACCGTTTTTTTAATGCTCAACGCAGGCTGAATCGTGCGAAGGCACTACCCAGCCCGGCTGCCATCTCTGCACCAAAGCGCCGTGCAAATTTTTCAGCCAGATTGGGTTTCATTGTGTAATCTCTTATTTCCTCGGCATTGATTACGTCGCGTGCAACCGAGTCGACCGTCCCAAAATCATCGGCCAGCCCCAGTTCGATGCTTTTAACACCGGTCCACATCAACCCCGAGAACATGTCGGGAGTTTCCTTCAGCCGCTGACCGCGCCCCTCGCGCACCACGTCGACAAACTGCTGGTGAATATCGTTGAGCATGCCTTGGGCGTGCGTCTTGTGGCGCTCGTTCTGCGGCGAGAACGGGTCGAGAAAACCCTTGTTCTCGCCGGCAGTCAGCAGGCGTCGCTCAATGCCCAGCTTGTCCATGCTGCCGGTAAAACCGAAACCATCCATCAGCACGCCGATTGAACCGACGATGCTGGCCTTGTTGACGAAGATCTTGTCGGCGGCCGAGGCCACGTAATAACCGCCCGAAGCGCAGACATCCTCCACCACCACGTACAGCGGCTTGTCGGCATGTTTTGCGCGCAGACGGCGAATTTCGTCGGTGATGATGCCGGCCTGCGTCGGGCTGCCGCCAGGGCTGTTGATGCGCAGCACCACGCCGGCCGTACCCTTGTCGGAAAAAGCCGCCTGCAGCGCACTGATGACATCGTCGGCATTGACGTCACCCTTCGCCTGAATGACGCCCTGCATCTCGACCAGTGCCGTATGTTTGGCGCTCTTGCCGTCGTGACTAATTGCCCCCCAGTCCACCAGCACCGCCAGCAGGATGGTCACGTAAGCAAAGCCCAACAGCTTGAAAAATATACCCCAGCGCCGGGCCCGCCGCTGCTCGCTGACAGCCGCCAGTGCGACTTTTTCCAGAATCTTGTGTTCCCAGTTTGAATCTTCTGCCACGTCAATCGCCCTTGGTTACGGCACAACCGGAAAGTTGGCCTTTTCTGACAAGAAAACATTACCACCACGTTCCGTTACAACCAGCGCCTGGAGACCACGGCCACTACAACGCCCGCTCAAGCAAGCACCCGTCACCGGATCATAAAGCGCACCATGGGTAGCGCAGATCAAGTATAGCCTTGCCCGATCAAAGAACTCGCCAGCGTTCCAGTCCAATTCGGCGGGCACGTGGCCACAACGGTTTAGATAGGCAAAAACCCTCCCGTTGAAGCGCACCGCAAATGCCGGTTCGCGGCAGCCATGCCAATCGACCTCGAACCGTGCGCCATGCCCGCCATCGACCAGCTCGGCACTGGTGCATATCAGGCGTTCGCCGTCAGCCATGTCGCCAAGTCCTCGACGGAGTGGGCACAGTAGCGTGGCGCGGCCGCTTCCAGAATTTCGCGTGGATGGGCACCATAACTGACGGCCACGGCATCGACACCGGCATTCTGTGCCATCAGGAGGTCATGTGTCGTATCGCCAATCATCAAGGTCGCTGCTGGCGCAACGGCAAATTCGGCCATCAACTCTTCGAGCATCTGGGGATGGGGCTTGGAATGACATTCGTCGGCACAGCGCGTCGCATGAAAATGACTGCCAAGACCACTGTACTCAAGCGCCCGCGCCAGCCCCAGCCGCGACTTGCCGGTCGCCACGCCCAGCCAGCGGCCACTTTCGGCCAGTTCCAGCATCAGCGCATCAACACCGGAAAAGAGCAGCAGTTCGTGGTCGCGCGACAGGTAATGATGGCGATAACGTTCGGCCAGATGCTCGTAGCGCCCTTCGTCCAGGTCAGGCAGGGCATAGCGCAGCGCATCCACCAGCCCCAGTCCGATGATGTGACGGGCGCGTTCATCCGATGGCGGTTCCAGTCCAAGGTCACACGCAGCCGCCTGCACGCTTTGCGCGATCACGCCCGCCGAATCCATCAGCGTGCCATCCCAGTCAAACACAATCAGTTCATAACGCCGGGCCATTTGCCTTACTTCTTTCATCAACCTTACCTTTCTCTAACTTCTCGATAAATTTCTTCAGTTCCAGCGGTAGCGGAGCAGCAAGCAGCAAACCTTCCTTGGTAAGCGGATGAGGCAACCGCATTGAAGCGGCATGCAGAAACATGCGTTTCATTCCGACCTTATGCAAGTCGCGATTCAGCGCAAAATCGCCATATTTGTCGTCGCCGACGATGGGGAACCCCAGATGGGCGAGATGCACGCGAATCTGATGGGTACGACCGGTGCGCAATTGCACCTCAAGCAGGCTGAACTCACCCCAGGGCGTTTCCCAGTACTCCTGCAGGCGCATGATCGAATGGGACTCCTTGCCCTCGGGCGAGACCCGCACACGCCGCTCGCCCTCGGCAGTCAGATACTTGAGCAACGGCAACTTTACATTACGCAACTGGTCGCGCCAGCGCCCTCTGACCAGCGCCAGATAGCGTTTGTCGATCCCCCCGTCACGAAACAGGTCGTGCAGGCTGGTCAGCGCCGATCGTTTCTTGCCGATGATGAGTAATCCTGAGGTTTCCCGGTCAAGCCGATGCGCCAATTCAAGGAAACGCGCACTCGGTCGCGCCTTTCGCAACTGCTCGATAACCCCAAAACTGACCCCGCTGCCACCGTGCACTGCCACCCCGGACGGCTTGTCGACAACGATCATGGCTTCATCTTCGAAAACCACTGTGAATTCTCGTCCCGGCACTGGAGTGTCGTCAGCCTTCTCTGCCACCCGTACCGGTGGCACGCGCACCCGATCACCCATGACCAAGCGCCGGTCAGCCGCCGCCCGGCCTTTGTTCACGCGCACTTCACCACTTCTCAGGATGCGATAAACGTGACTTTTTGGCACACCCTTGAGGCGCTTCAGCAAATAATTATCGATACGCTGCCCGGCGCCATCCTCGCCAACCTCAAGAAACGTGACCGAGTTCTCACTTAACTCTTTCATTCAACTCCTTCATTCGTAATATAATGCCCCAGCTTTGCCGTCTCCGGACGGCGTGCCCGGAGACACGAAGCGGTTCCGGGGCGTCATCCGGTGGTGTTGTCAGCGATGCGTGATTCAGATTCGTTTATTTTACTGAACCACACCGCTAGGCATGGGATAGGCAAGACGATCCGCTGATCCGCCCGAAGGATAAATGAAGAACAGGGCAAGGGTCACCGGTCGTCCACCTGTCCTGCACAGCCCCAGAACATCGTTGGCACGGGGTAACAAACCACCGCGCAGCGATACTACTTCGTCACAAGACATTTTTTACGCGCACCACAGGCTTTGATTCACGATGCCGCAGCTGCAACACAACGCAGGGCGGGGTCGCCATCAGATAAATCGACAAATTCAATAACCCATTTGCCCAGTCCATCATTTACCAATGTCACTACCGATGAGCCTGATTTTGCAAAAGTGAGCAACGCCGCAATTATCTAGCGGCGTGATATTTGTCGTGCCTTCCTGCCTGCGCGTGGGAGCACACATGAAACGCATGCTGTTCAATGCGACGCAGGCCGAGGAACTCCGCGTCGCGATCGTCGATGGTCAAAAACTCATTGACCTCGATATCGAGTCGGCCAACAAGGAACAACGCAAGAGCAACATCTACAAGGCAGTCATCACCCGCCTCGAGCCCAGTCTCGAAGCTGCCTTTGTCGATTATGGCGCCGAACGCCACGGCTTTCTGCCGTTCAAGGAAGTTTCGCGCAGCTTTTTCCTACCCGGGGTCGAAGCCGGACGCGCACGTATCCAGGACGCCCTCAAGGTCGGCCAGGAACTCATCGTCCAGGTCGAGAAGGATGAACGCGGCAACAAGGGCGCGGCACTCACCACCTATGTGTCCCTCGCCGGCCGCTATCTGGTGCTGATGCCGAACAACCCACGTGGTGGTGGCGTCTCGCGCCGCATCGAGGGTGAGGACCGTCAGGAGTTGCGCGAAGTGATGGATCAACTCGATGTCCCCGCTGGCATGAGCCTCATCGCCCGCACTGCGGGCATCGGGCGCTCCGCCGAGGAATTGCAGTGGGACCTGAACTACCTGCTGCAACTTTGGGGAGCCATCGACGGCGCGGCCAAATCCCAGAATGGTGCATTCCTGATCTATCAGGAATCCAGCCTGGTGATCCGCGCTATCCGCGACTACTTCCATGCCGAGATCGGCGAGATTCTCATCGATACGGACGACATCTACGAGCAGGCGCAGCAGTTCATGAGCCACGTCATGCCCGGCAATGTCGCCCGCGTCAAACGTTATAGTGACGACGTACCGCTGTTTTCGCGCTTCCAGATCGAACACCAGATCGAGTCGGCCTATTCGCGGCAGGTTACCCTGCCCTCCGGCGGCGCGATAGTCATCGACCATACCGAAGCGCTGGTCTCGGTCGACGTCAACTCCGGTCGTTCCACCAAAGGCGCCGACATCGAGGAAACCGCCCTGCGCACCAACCTCGAAGCTGCCGATGAAATTGCCCGTCAGTTGCGCTTGCGCGATCTCGGCGGCCTGATCGTCATCGACTTCATCGACATGGAATCAACGAAGAGCCAGCGCGATGTCGAAAACCGGCTGCGCGACGCCCTGCATTTTGATCGCGCCCGCGTCCAGACCAGCAAGATCTCGCGCTTCGGCCTGCTTGAATTGTCGCGCCAGCGCCTGCGCCCGGCGCTCGCCGAAACCAGTTATATCACCTGCCCGCGCTGTACCGGTACCGGACACATCCGCAGCACCGAATCGGCCGCTCTGCACATCCTGCGCATCCTCGAAGAGGAGGCAATGAAGGAAAACACCGGCGCCATCCACGTTCAGGTACCCGTCGATGTCGCCACCTTCCTCCTCAACGAAAAGCGCGTGGATATCGCCCGTATCGAAATGCGCCACCGCGCCAATCTGCTGATCATCCCGAATCGCTATCTGGAAACACCGCAGCACGAAATCACCCGCCTGCGCCACGACCAGCTCAACCAGGATGGCCCCACCCTTGCCAGCTACGAGATGGCCATAAAGCCCCTCGAGGAAGATTTGAGCACCCTCGCCGCGCAAGCTGAGGGGAAACCAGCCAGAGCCGAAGCCGCAGTCAAGGGCATCACACCGGACCACCCGGCCCCGATCGTCGCTCCGAAAGAAGCCCCTCCGGTCGCAGCTGCGCCCGGCCTGTTCGCCAAGATCATGTCCTGGTTCTCAGGCGACAAGAAGGAAGCGGAAGTCGTCGCCCCCGCCAAGAAAACCGACAAGCCCGTCCGTCGTGAGCGTGGGGAACGCAGCGAGCGTGGTGAACGAGGCGGCCGTGGCCGACGCGACAACCGGGAAGGACGCGAAGGCGGCGAGCGCAAGGAACGCGCCACCACCCCCCGTGGCGATAACCGGCAGAGCCGCAAGGAACGCCCTGAAAAGGGAACACGTACTACTGAAGCTGCAGACACCGCAGCAACTACCGAGGCACGGCCAGCCAGACCCAGACCCGCCGAGAAAGATACGCCCCAGAAGGAATCTCCAGCCATCATTTCGGGAAGCCCGACCGAGAGCTCTACAACTGAATCCGCAGGTGAAGGCAGCCGTCGGCGTGGCCGGCGCGGTGGCCGGGGTCGTAGTGAACGGCGCAACGAAGAAGCCGCAGTCGCAGTAACCGGCAATGAGGTCGCAGCCACCGTCGCGCAGACAGAAATGGCACCAGCTATTGAAACTGCCGCCATTCCGACAGCGCCGACTTTTGCACAAGTGGAACAAGCGGCCATTGCTGTTGAGCCGTCGATTGTTCCGGTTGCAGAGCCTGCCGCAGCAATTGCCATTCCTGAGCCGACACCGGCAATCGAAGCGCCGGAACCTATTGTTGCATCTGAAACCGGGGTGGTAACCGAAGTCGCAACCGCTGCGCCAACCGAAGCCTTGACCGGGGCGCCTGCGGAGCCAATCACACCGGCCCCTGCTACAGAACCGGTCGCCGTGTTGATCAGCCCGGAAACGCCAGCAGCACCGGAAGTTCCGAAGACAGTTGCCCCGGTGGAGACGGTTGCGGCGGTGGCACCGCCGCCGCCGGTCGACCTGTCAGCCAGCTTGCAGCAAGCCGGCCTGCAGATGGTCGAAACCTCGAATGCAGTGGCGGTTCCGGCCGTACCGAGCGTTGTGCAGCCGCTGGGCCGCAAGCCGAAACCAGCGGTAGTCATTCCCGCCGAACCGCTGCAAATGGTGGAAACTCAACACAAGACCTAGGACCGCCAGTCGCTTGTCTCAGACGTAAAAAATGCGCTGCAATAACACTGCAGCGCATTTTTTCTGGGCAAAGCGGATTTACTGTTGTTTACCGACCCGATCGAGCAAACCGTTGGCGGCTTCCTCGATCATGTCGAGTACAAACTCAAAGCCATCAGCGCCACCGTAATACGGATCTGGCACCTCCTCGCCCTTGCGTCCCGCCCCGAATTCCAGAAACAGGCTCAGCTTGCCCTGATGCTCGGCAGGGCAGGCCTGCTTCAGCAATTCCAGATTGTCCCGATCCATCGCCAGAATGTAGTCGAAGCGGACGAAATCCTCTGCACAGACGCGGCGTCCGCGTAAGGGCAACAGGTCATAACCGCGCTGCGCCGCTGCTTTGGTGGCGCGCGCATCCGGTGCCTTGCCGATGTGGTAGCCGTGAGTACCCGCCGAATCGATCTCGAAGTTTCTCGCCACACCTGCCCGTTCGGCCAGCGCCCGCGTCACGCCTTCTGCAGTCGGCGAACGGCAGATGTTGCCCATGCAGACGAATAGCACTCGGTAAGCCGGTTTTAACATTTTATCCTCTTGTTTCATTGGTGTTTATTGTCATTGTTTGTATATTGATGTTCATAGGCATATACTGCTGATGTGTTACCAATGTGCACCCAAATACATCATGCCAAACCTTTCTGACCGCAAGATACGAGACATCAAGCCAGGCGCCGTCGATAAATGGAAAAGCGACGGCGACGGCCTGAATATTCGCGTTCGCCCGAACGGATCCACGACTTGGGTTATCCGCCGCAAGAAGCGCGGCCCTGATGGCAAGGATAAAACCACCATCGAGACCATCGGCGAGTTTCCGGACATGGATTGTAATGCTGCGCGTGCGGCGCTAGCCAAACGTTCATTCTCGCCGAATTTGAAAAAGACGACATTCGCCGAACTGCTCGATGAGTGGTATAGCCGTCGCATCGAGCCGCGCTACCGCGTTACCAAGAACATTTCGACATATATCGCCCGCGCCAAGGCTGAATTTGGCAACACCGCCCTCGCCCGCCTGACCACGCTGCAGCTGGTGCGCTGGCTGCAGAAATACGCCGAGGAAACACCGGTCGCAGCGAACCGCTGCGCGTCGAATATCAAGTTGGCCCTCAACTATGCCGTCGAGTGCGGCTATCTGGATCGCAACCCGCTTGCGCCGGTCACCAATCGCGTCATTGGCGGCGAAGAGAAAACGCGCAATCGCCACCTGACGGACGATGAAATCCGGTGGGTATTCGGTGACAAATGCCGCCCTATCCTGCGATTTCTCCTGCTGACCGGCTTGCGCATCAGCGAGGCCCAGCAAGGCTATCGCGACGGCGATAGATTCCGCATTGACCGCACGAAGAACGGCGACGCGCACTGGGTACACCTGCCCGACCTCGCAACGGCCCAGTTGGCCGCGCCTTTCGATCTTAGCGCGACAGCGTATCAGGCATGGCTGCGCAACACCGCCAAGCAGACATTCACCCCGCACGATCTGCGGCGCACGTTCGCGACGCGCCTGGCCGGTCTCAACATCCCTCCGCACATTATTGAAAAGTGCCTGAATCACCGGCTGCAGGGCGTCATGGGCATCTACAACCGGGCAGACTATGAAGCCGAGAGAATCGCGGCGGCCCAGGCATGGGCGGATGAAGTGAAAAGAATCACCGCCGCCTGACGGGCTCAGGCAAAAGCGGGCCGGCAAGTAGTATGCACACTGCAAGCCGACCCTACCAAGAAGCACCTACGAAGGAGATGCAAACATGGCTGATATGACTTTAACCGATAACCAAGGCAGCATGAACACAATCAATCTACCGAGCGAAGAATGCCGGCGCGGTGCGATTGCCGCATTTCAGACGCTCTTGAAGCTGGACGCCAATGCCAGCAATCACGACAACTGCGGCGACGAAGCTGGCGATTTTTTCGCGTGGCGATTCGAAGCCGCAACGGCACTGGCTGATGCCTTGGGGCCGATGCCCGATTTCGCCCGCGGCGCGATCATGGCCATGGGCGAGTGGATCCACTACCAGAACTCGACAGGAACACCGAACGAGCATTGGCAGCCAGTAGCCGCCATGACCGAGGTCGAGCTTCAGGGCGAAGTTGCCCAAATGGAAGCGGATCTTGCGGAGGATATTGCAAGGGAAAACCGCAACGTGGTGCAACTGCGCTGCTGACAGAGCATGCCGCCCCTAGCCCGAGGTTGATCCCCGAGGGCGAACCGCCGGAAACCTTCGCCGGCTGGGGCGGCACCCAAACGAAGGTCGCATTTGAAGGATGCGAAATGAACGATACGGATTGGCCGGAGATGGTCAGGCTTGCGCGAGAAGGCAAGCACGAGCCGTTGATCGTTGCCTTGCAGAAACTGCAGACACTCAAGCGGCTTCGGACTGATATGCAGGCCAAGCTTTCCGCTGACGAGTTGCATCATGACGTACTCGAATATTTGCGCGATCAAGCCGGAAAGCCGAAAGGAAGGGGCCGTCCGGCTCATTCCGACTGGTACCGCGCCTGTATGGCCTTCGCTGTCAAGCAGATGCACCCATTGATGCAGGCCGGCATGGAGAGCGGTACCCGCAACGGTATCCCTCTCAGTTTGATTGGCATACCTGGCGACAAGGATGTTGCCCCAAGCCCGATGGATGCCGCCATCGTGGCGGTCTCCGATGCGAACTTCAAATCACCCAGCCAGATCAGAAAAATCGTTTATTCAAAGAAGTTGAATAAACGGTAACGAGGCCATGTGACGCGCTGAGTATTGTTCGCCCATCGCATTTGACGTGCATAGAGGGCGAACATGGAAAACCTACACACACAAGGCGCAGCGGCGCCTGTAATGACCATCGAGGAATTCTGCGAGGCGCACAAAATCTCGCGCGGATTCCTCAACATCCTGCGGCAGCGCGGCGAGGCGCCCGATTTCATCAGGATCGGTCGGCGCGTGCTGATTTCCAGCGAGGCCGCGCAAGCATGGCGCAACCGGCATACGGTGCGTGCGGAATGAAGCCCGCGAAAAACGCCCGGCACGGCGATGATGCTGCCGACCTTGCAGGAAGGCCTTACCCGCTCCCGAAAAATCGCACAGCGGGCTTCCTGGCGAAATCGTCGCGGACAGATCGCCGCCAGAAACGCACCTGGAAGAGGGGGCGGCGATGACCGACCCCACCCCGCAGCGCCTCGTTATCTGGCGCCTGACCGTCACGGAAACACGCTGGCGGCAGATGATCCCGCAGATGCCGACCGCGGCGCGCAATGCGTTACCAGACCAGTATTTCGACCTCGCCGCGAACAACCGGCAGAGCGGCGGCCGGTGTTACGAAAACCTGATCGACTTCGCCTGGCGGCTGAATGATCTGGTCGCCGAATATCACCATGACATCCGGCACCCGAAGAAACTGCGCACGCCGGCCTATGCGGCAACGTTGCGCCAGGCGCGCCAGCGCGGCATGGTGCCGACCCCGATTGATGGCAGTCACGTCGAAATCGGTTTTTGCTTTGGCTATGCACCGGCGGCGCGCGCGGCTTTCATCGTGGTGCGGCGTGATGAGGACGACCCTTATACGCTCGATTTTCGCTGGCTGGCTGGCCTCGACGTGCGCATCCTGGCGACGGCTGCCGACTGGCACTGCATCGACCCGCTGGCGCGCTGCCTGGCTTACCAAGGCGCCCGCAACGTCAGCATGCGCCGTCTTGATCGGCCTGGTGATGATGAAATTCTTTACCGGGGGGCGCGACCATGGCGGCTGTGATTCCAATGGTGCGTGAGTCGGCCGAACAGGCGACGGCACGAACCGCACAGCAGCAGACCGAGGATGCGCTCGCCGAATCCTTCGAATCCGAACACGACGACCGGCGCTACGTTCAGTCGCGCAAAACCTGGCTGATCTGCAACCCGGAGTCTGGCATCTGGCACCTCGACCGGAAAGAACAGACCCTTTACGATATCCGGCTGCACGTGCGAGCCCGGAATCCAAGCAATGAGGCCCGCCTCGGAAAAGCCTCCGTAGTCCTTAATGTAGAGCGCCTGTGCCGCATGCGCGCGGGGTTTTCCATAACCGAGGACGAACTCGACGCCGACCCGTTCATCCTTGGCACACCGGACGGCCCCTATGATCTGACTACCGGCCAGCAACTCGATCCCGACCCTGAACTGCTCATCACCAAGAGCACCAGCGTCGCGCCGTCTTTCAGTGTGCCGACCCTCTGGCTGCGTTTCCTGGCCGATGCCTTCGGCAGCGACCAGTCCGTCATCGGCTACGTGCAGCGCATGTTCGGCTATTGCCTGACCGGCAGCACGCGCGAGGAGCAACTGCTCTTCATCTGGGGGCGCGGTGGCAATGGCAAGGGTGTACTGCTGGGCGTGCTGCTCGACATCGCCGCCGACTATGCGCGCAGCACATCGACTGACACCTTTCTAGAGGCGCGCAATGACCGCAACAAGGCCGACATAGCCGTGCTTGCCGGCAAGCGCGTCGCCATCGCGCAGGAAACAAACGAAGGTCGGAAATGGGACGGCCAGCGCGTCAAGTCCATCACCGGCCGCGACGAGATCGAGGCGCGATTCCTGTACGCCAACAGCTTCGTGTTCCGGCCAACTTTCAAACTGATTATTGCCAGCAACCACCGGCCGCGCATTCCGAACCCTGATCCATCTTGGGAGCGGCGCATGCAATTTCTGCCGATGGACAGGAGGCCGGCGCAGCCCGACCCCGCCCTCAAGGAAAAGCTGCGCGAGGAATACCCGCAGATTCTCGGCTGGCTGATTCGTGGCGCGGAATGGTGGCACCGCGAAGGCCTGATGGTGCCGGATGTCGTCGTCAAGGCCTCGGACGAATACCTGCGCTCCGAGGATATCGTCGGCCTGTGGTTTGAAGAGTGCATCGATACCAGGCCGGGTGCCGATGTCGCGCGCAAGGAAGTCGGCGCCAGCCTCAAGCGCTGGTGCGAGGAAATGAACCACCGCGCCCCAACCATGCATGCCCTGACGCGCTGGTTGCGCGAGAACCGCGGCGTCGGACAGAACCTGAAGCGCGGCGACCGTCCCTATCTCGGCATCGAATTAAAAGCAGTGGATGCTTTTCCTGCTGCCGCTACTTCGTCAGCGCCCGCGCATTTTGAACGGTCGGCGAATAGCCAGGAGGATGACGATGCCCTGCCGTTTTGATCCACGAATGCAGTTATGCAGTTTATTCAGTATTACCGAATATCTACCTTACGTGCGTGCGCACACACAAGAGAGGTTTTTGAAATGTGCAAACAAATTGCACAAGTGCATTTTTAAGAAAGGATCGACCATGAAAAAAACCGACACCATTACCGATAAAGAACTGCCTGGCCTGCGCCTCAACCTGATGGCCTATGCGGAAAATCCCTACTTGAGCGATTCATTCCGCGCCGTTTGCCTTGATACGCTCGCAGCTATCGACCTGGCTGTCGCCGACGATGCGGCGGTCAATGCCCGACTGAAGTTGGCCCTCGAATCCTGGAAGTTGGCCGCCGATGTTGAGGTGGAAAGCGGGCCGGGGAACTGACATGGTCTGGTTCATCGCAGCATTTTCCAGCGTCCCCTCGATCGTCTCCCGTGTCGTGGCGAGCGGCTTCCGCGGCGTCCGCATCGGCAATTGGGCCATGGGTGGCGGCGGGAGCTCGACGACTGGTGGCGCGCTTGAAATCACGATCGAAACCAATGCGCATGCCACCGCCGAGTTCTTTGGCAATTTGTCCAAGCAAATGCGCTTCGCCACCGCCGTGGCGCTGACGCGCACGACAAAGCGGCTGATCCCGCTGATGGAGCAGGAAGTGAGCAAGTCGTTCGACCGGCCAACGAATTTCACTGTGCGGGCCTTCGGTTCGACCATGGCAACCCCGGCAACACTGACCAGCGAATTGTTCATCAAGCCCCGCCAGGCGGAATACCTGGCGACTCAGATCCACGGCGGGCGGCGCCCGCAAAAGCGTTTCGAGAAGCACCTCGCTGGCGAAGCAAATGCCGACGGCTATTGGGCACCCGGCGAAGGCGTACGGCTTAACGCAGCAGGCAATCTGACGCTGCGACAGATACAGGAGATATCCGGCAAGCTGCGTGCGACTGGTCGGTTTGGCGAAGTCTTTGTCGGTGTGCCGCGTGGCCACCCCGGCGCGCCGTTTGGCATCTGGTCACGCACGATGCGCGGGCGCGGCAGGAATAGGACGGCAGGCATCAGGCCGCTGTTGATTAAGATCGCTGCGCCCGGCTACAGCCGCAAGTTCGATTTCTTCGGGGTGGCAAAGAAACACGCCCAGCGGATATTCAATGAGGAATTTCATCGCGCCTTCGAACAGGCAAAGCGCACCGCGCGGCCATCAAGCTCGGGACTGAAAACTATATTTCATAATGTCGTTCGCTTGGGGTAATTCAGTATGTATTTGATTTGATTCATGGTTACGGGTCCCTTTAAAAAATTTCTGCCGAGCGGGTAATTGGCGGCGCGATCAAATTCTAGGCTGTGGCTATAGAACATAGGCAACCGATAGGATTACACAATGACAGAACGACATGACTGTTACGCCGAATCGGCAAAAACCCCGATGCTGCCATTCGATCCGCAGCAAGTGACGCGGCTCGGCCTGCGCCTGCTGCCGGCTGAATTTTCTCGATTGATGGGGACGAGCAAGCAGTCCGTGAGCCGCTGGATCAAGCGCGGCGTGATTTCACTCGGGAGTGACGGCCGGCTCGATCCGCGCGAAGCGGTGCGGCAATACATGCGCCACGCCGACCCGGCCAAGATGCGGAGCGCAGTCATGGCGCCGATGCTGAACGAGGTCGGCGCCCTACAGCGTAGCGTCGCCGAACTTGAGACCCAGCTTGCCGCAGAGCGCGCGAACGCTGAATTCGAATCCGAGGCAAACGGCGAACTGATCGCCCAAGTCGACGCCCTGGTGCGCCACCTGGTCGATGATTGGGCCGAACTGCGCGCCCTGCCCGCCAGTGCGGCCACGGCGGCAATCGACCAATGGCACGCCGACCTTGCCGACGGCCGCCTCGATTGGGAATCGACATCCGTGCTCGACCTGGCTGAATTTCCAAGGGCTGAAAGCCGCGCGGAGGTGGAAGAAGCACGGGAGGGGAGTGTGGATTCCTGGCTTCAAGAAAATCGGGGGGCAGGGGCAGATTAAGCCCTTGGCATGGATACGCGCTTCGCTGTCGAGTTGGCTCTGGCGCATGCCGCTGATTACCAGCGCAGCGGCCGCACGCTCGACCGCGCCGCGCGTGAGCGAATTCTGTACGAGGTGCTCGACCTCGAAGAGCGCGACCAGGCCGCTGCCAGGCGCAATGCGGCACTGTGCGAAGCCTTCGCCGCCGCCGGTTACTCGGTTTCGCTGCTCGCCAATCAGGCTGCGGCTTTCCTCTCGAACAAATGGCCAGTCTGGCGCTGGTGGGCGGCACCGCCGCCCGAAGCCGGCCGCCTGGCGAGCGCGCTATTTGCTGCGTGCCGTGCCGCCAGCGCGCTTTCCGCCGATGGTGTCGCGCGCTTGCCGGAAGGTCGGCAGCTGCGGAATATTGTGCAATCGCCCGCCTCGGATTTCACGCGCGCGGCGTGATGATGAAGGCATCACAACCACACGAAAGGTCTGAAAAATGTACAACATCCGGGAAGAATCTGTCGGCGTTCGCGAAGTCCTCAGCCTGGGCGATGTATTCGCAGAGCATGGCGGCCAGCAGCTTGCGATGGAAGTGTTGCGTGAGCGCGGCGATAAGGCCATGTTCATGCGGCGGATCGGCGAGCGCATGAAAAACACCGATGCACTGGCCGCTGCTGACCGCGCCCTCGGCTTCGACAGTGCCAGCGATGCGGGCGGGTATTCACTTACCCGGGCTCTGCGCGCCGCACACCGGGCCGCTCATGGTGACCCGGCTGCATGGGAAAAGGCCGGATTGGAGCGTGACGTTTCAAACTTGCATACCAACAACAGCGGCTGCGTGCCGAACGGATTTTTTGTGCCGTATAGCCTGCTGATGCGCGACTTCAACGTCGGCACGGCAACGCAGGCCGGCAATCTGATCGGCGCGGCGCGCGGGGAAGGTGCGCTGGTTAATGATCCGCTGCGCCGTCTCGCGCCGCTAGTAGGTCTGGGCGCAATCGTTGCGAGCGGTCTAAAGGCGACGTTGGATGTTCCGCGTTTCGCGAGTTCGAATACTGCCGACTGGCTTAGTGAAACGGGCGCCGCCGTCGAGATTCTTGAAACCACGGAAAACGCCGATCTGTCGCCGCACCGCGTCGCCGCAAGGATGAACGTTTCAGTGCAGGCAGACCGGCAATCCAGCGTTGTGTCCGATGGCATCATCGGCCGCCAGCTCGCGACAGCTTTGTGGGAGCAGGCGCAATTCGGCGCGCTCAACGGCGACGGTACGAGTGACTCACCAGTCGGCATCCGAAATACTACCGGGATAACGGCTGTTGTCGGTGGCGACAATGGCGCCGCTCCGGCCTGGGCGCACTTTGTTGATCTTGAGAAGGGCCCCGCTACCGCGAACAGCGCGGAATATGCCTCCGGCTTTGTGGTGAATGCGGCGACGCGGGGTAAGTTGCGCACAACGGTACGCGGCACCGGTCTGCCGCATATCTGGTCAGACGCGGCATTGCCGCTGCTCGGTCACCGCGCCGCGGTTACCAACCTGCTGCCCAGCAACTTGTCGAAGGGTACGGCAAACGGTACCTGCTCTTCTGTCGTGTTTTCGAGCGATTGGAGCAAGATTCTTTTTGCGCTGTATGGCCCTGGCGTCGATATTCTGGTGAATCCGTACACGGATGCCGTCGCCGGAAAAATCCGAATTGTGGCGAGCATGCATGTCGGCGTCAGTGTTCTACAACCTGGTGCATTCTCCAAAATTGACGACCTAATCACCGGCTGATGACGTTGAAGCTGTCGCGGTCATCAGCCGGAAGCCCTCGATCGAGGCTTACCGTAAGGCGCGGCAGCCCCGGGCAGCAAGCACACGCCAGAGCTTGCTGCGGGGCATCTTCCGGACGCCAGCGCGCGCGACGGGTGCCACCTTCCACACTTTCGAGGTGCCATGATGAATGATTTTTTTGGAATGCAGCTGCGGACGTTGCCAGAGGCGATCTACGATCTGGCCGTCAAAATCTATCCATGCGCCGGGCCGGATGCCGTCCGCCGACTGGTGGACAGCCTGTCTGGTCACGATTTACGAATGCTCGAAACAATCGCCTTACGGGACGGCCCCGAGGCTGCTGAGCAGTTTTACTTGAGCAGGCCGCGCCGGCTGCGTGTCATTAAAGTCGGACTGGGTCACGCACTTTTCCGTTGACGCTGAGTTGCCCCATGGTGCTTCTGTTTTTCAGAATGTGTCCCTTGGGACACATTTGGAAAACATCACAGAAAGGCACATCCGCACAAACCCGCCGCATGGCGGGTTTTTTGCGCCGAACCAAAAGCCTATCCTTGCCGATGTGTTACCAGATGTGTTACCAATATGCCGCTATACCTTGTGGTTAAGCGGTATTTTCTCGGCTGCCCATGCAGACAAAAAGAATTCGTTGCGGCATTACTGAGGGCTCAGAACGGCAGTTTCATGCCCGGCGGCAGCGGCAGGCCGGCGGTCAGTGCGCCCATGCGCTCCTGCGAAGTGGTTTCAGCACGTCGATTGGCATCGTTCAGCGCGGCGGCGATCAGGTCTTCGAGCATTTCCTTGTCGTCCATCACCGAGGGGTCGATGGTGACGCGTTTGACGTCGTGCTTGCAGGTCATCACGATCTTGACGGCGCCTGCGCCGGACTGGCCTTCGACTTCTATGTTGGCCAGTTCCTCCTGTGCCTTGCTCATGTTCTCCTGCATTTTCTGCGCCTGCTTCATCAGGTTGGCGATGCCGCCTTTGTTCAACATGTGATTGTCCTTAAATGGGTTTGATGGTGGATTCGTCGATGCTGGCGTCAAACAGGTCGCACACCTCGCGCACGAAGGGATCGCCCTCGATGGCGGCGATGGCGCGCTCCTGGCGTTCGCGCTTCACGTTGTCGGCACGCACCTTGGGCGTTTCGCCCGCAGTCTCGGCCAGATCAATTTTCAGGGCCAGCGGCCGACCATAGTGCTTTTGCAGTTCGGCCTGCAATTTTTCCTGCTGCGGCGCCAGATGTTTATGCACCGACGACATGCGCAGGGTGATTTGCCTATCGGTCAGGGTGATCAGTTCACAATGCTGGGCGAGCTGACGCGCCATGCCGGTGAGCGGCAACTGCGCGACCAGCGCATGCCAATCGTTGTCATCGGCCGCGGGTGAACTGTCGGGCTGCGAGGGCGGCGGCAGACTGGCGGCGGCAGCTGTTGTTCGCGTTGGCTCTACCCTGGCATTATGGCGGGTTGGTTGAACCGTCCCCGTGTTGGCGGGTGCCGGCTGCGCCGTACCGCCAGCGCCGACTTTCGCATTGTCGGGACGAAAGGCATGCAGGCGCAGCAGCACCATGCCGAAGCCGGCGGCTTCGTCGGGGGCCAGCGCCAGTTCGTCGCGACCGTGGATGGCGATCTGATAACACAGTTGCAAAAATTCGGCATCCAGGCATTCGGCATAATGCGCAAGACGCTCCCGCTCCGCCGCATCGAGGATGGCACTGGGGGCGAATTGCACCAGCGCGATGCGATGAAACAGCGTGGCCAGTTCCTGCAAGGCCGAATCGAAACTGAGGCTGCGCGCCTCCATTATTTCAGCCACGGCCAGCATGGCATGAATGTCGCCGGCGACCAGCCCGTCGAGCAGGCTGAAGAGATGATCGTCGCCCACCGTGCCCAGCATGGCGCGTACCCCCTCCTCCTCGATGCGGCCGGCGCCATGGGCGATGGCCTGGTCGAGCAGGGAAAGCGCATCGCGCATCGAACCGGCGGCAGCCTTGGCCAGATGGCGCAATGCTGTTGCTTCACAGTCCACTTCCTCAGCCGCCAGCACCTGCGTCAGATGGTCGACGATGAGGCCGGGCGGCATCTGCTTGAGGTTGAATTGCAGGCAGCGCGAGAGCACCGTCACCGGAATCTTCTGCGGATCGGTGGTGGCGAGAATAAATTTGACATGTTCCGGCGGCTCTTCCAGCGTCTTCAACATCGCATTGAAGGCATGGCCGGAAAGCTGGTGCACCTCGTCGATCATGTACACCTTGTAGCGGCCGCTGTTCGGTGCATAAGCCGCCTTTTCAAGCAGCGCCGCCATGTCCTCGACGCCACGATTCGATGCGGCATCCATCTCCACATAATCGATGAAACGGCCGCTGTCGATCTCCAGGCAAGCACCGCAGACGCCACAAGGTGTCGAGGTGATGCCAGTCTCGCAATTCAAGGCCTTGGCGAGGATGCGCGCCAGCGTGGTCTTGCCGACGCCGCGCGTGCCGGTGAAGAGATAGGCGTGGTGCAGACGCTGCTGATCAAGGGCGTGCGTCAGCGCACGTACCACGTGCTCCTGCCCGACCAATGTATCGAAAGACTTGGGACGCCACTTGCGGGCCAGTACCTGATAACTCATGTACCCATTTTAAGGCAAACGGGCGTTCCCCTTGCGGAGAACGCCCGTGATCGACGAAGTTAATCTTGCCTCCGCAGGGCCGCCCCAAGGAGGCAAGCGCCCCCCGGTGGGGGGAGCGAGCCGGGTTTGCGGGCGTGGAGGCTAATTTAGCTCGTTCAGCCTTGCGGTGCCATGCCACGACCCGGTCCGCGCGGCATGCCGCCGCCCTTCGGGCCCTTGCCCGCGCCCATCTGCCCCATGCGGGCGGCTTGCTGGTCGGCCACGGCTTTTTGCTCGGGCGTCAGCGCCTCATAGAGGCGATTGAAGCTCTCATGCACGCCAGTCATGGCGGCCAGATGGGCTTGCATCATGTCCTGGCGCTGCGCCATGCGCTCGGGGGCGGTCAGCTTGGTATCGGCGGCCTGATTGCGCATTGCCTGCATGCCCTTGCCCGCCTCGCTCTTGGCTTTCTCGGCGAACGCCAGCCAGAGCGGTTCCTGTTCGGCTGTCAGCTTCAACTGGCCCTTGAGCATGTCGAGGCGCTGCTCGGCGCGCTGCGCCGGATCGACCTTCATGGATGCCTGGCGTGCCATCGGGCCGCCCTGTCCCATCCCACCGCAGGGTCCCATTCCGGCACCCATGCCGGGTCCCATGCCAGCGCCCATTCCGCCCTGGGCCAGGGCAACACCACTGAAAGTGGCTGCGACGATCAGACTTGCGATGATGCTGTGATTGCGTTTCATATTGCTCTCCTGGTAAATGCCTGCTTGGCAGGAGAGATTAAGCGCCACGGATGTAAGTGGGCTATATCCGATTTGTAACCGGGTATGAAATGGTAACGCTGCCCAACCAAGAGGGGCGCACAGGGGGACGATGGATAAGGGGAGGTGGCGAGCCTAACCCCCGGCACTTGCAGTAAATGGCTGTGGCTGCTGCCTTCCGGCCCTGACCCGATTCACCACCCCGCAATGCGGGGAGGCCCGCCGCCGTGAAGTCTAACAGAAAGCAGACAGTGCAGCGGCCGGCAGTGCCGGCGCTGATTTCATCAGTCACCGAGCAGGAATTCCCTTACCACGGCAACTTGCGCATCCTCCATGAAAATCGGCGCATGGCCGACGTGGGGTATTTCCACCGCACTGGCGCGCGGCCCCCGCTCACGCATTGCCGTCACCGTTTCACGGGTAAGCAAATCCGAGGTTTCGCCGCGAATCACCAGCGTCGGGCAGCGAATCGCATCGTAGAGCGGCCACAATTCGATATTCTTCGCGCCCTGCGCCTCGACCATGGCCTTGAATGGCACGGCGATGCCCGGGTCGTAACGCAGCTTGATCCGTCCTTGCGCCGCAGGTTTGACGACGCACTCGGTCAGGTGGCGCCACTGGGGATCCGTCAAATTGCCGAACGGCGCAGCCACCTGACGCAAATAGGTCTCGGCTTCGACCATCGAGGCAAAGTCGGGCGGACTGCCCAGATAGTCACTGATGCGTTTCAGTGCCGTGGCGTCGACCACCGGCCCGACATCGTTGAGGATCAGTCGCTTGATGGGCGTGTCTTTCTGCGCCGCGAGGGCCATGCCGATCAGACCGCCCATCGAAGTGCCAAGCCAGTCCACCTTTTCGACATTCAGCCGAGCGATCAGCGTCACCATGTCCGCCGCATATTGCGGGGTGACATAGTGCGCCGGATCGTGCAAGCGGTCGCTCAGGCCGCGGCCGACCACATCGGGACAGACCACGCGGTACTTTTCGGCCAGGGCCTGCGCCAGAAAATCGAAATCGCGCCCGCAGCGCGTCATGCCATGTACGCAGACCAGCACCTGCGGATTGCTCGCATCGCCCCATTCCACATAGGCCATGCGATGGAAACCGGCGGGGCTGAGACATTGCACATATGATGAATGGGGTGGAGTCATGGAGCGCTTTCAATAAGGTCAACGGGCGTATTGTGCCAGTAGCGGGCACGCGCTTCGCGCTGATGAACGTAATGCTGCCCCGTCGCGTCGAGCACAACGCGCACCGCGCCGTTCCGGTCGGTACGATGAATGTGGGCGCCGGTGCTTTCGTAACGTTCGACCACCACCGGCCACGGATGACCGAAACGGTTGCGATAGCCGACCGGGAAGACCACCGCGCGGGGGCTGACGGCAGCGACGAAATCCGCCGATGAAGTACGCTTGCCGCCGTGATGAGGCGCTACCAGAACATCGGCGCGCAAATCGTCGCCATGCCGCGCCAGCAGCTCCGCCTCGGCCGTGCCTTCCAGATCGCCGGGTACCAGCACGCTGCCATGGGCGCTGTCGATCCTGAGTACACAACTCATGGCATTCGTCGTGCGTTTGCCAGCATAGTCGGCGGACGTCGGATGCAATACCCGGAAACGCACGCCATCCCATTCCCAGGCGTCACCATCGAGGCAGCGCCGCTCATTGCGCCATCCATCCAGCGCCGACTTTTGCCACAGCGGATGCAGTTCGGGCAAGGAACTGACGAATCCGCCAATCGGCACCGCCGCCATGAGCGAAGCTGCACCACCGGCATGATCCATGTCGGAATGGCTGACCATCAGCATGTCGAGTTGCTGCACGCCGGTGGCGCGCAGATAAGGCACGAGGATGCGGTTGCCGCTGTCGGCGTCGGCGGTAAAGCCCGGGCCAGTGTCGAAGATCAGGTCGTGCGTGGCGGTCTGCACATGCAAGGCCTGACCCTGGCCGACATCCAACACCGTCAGCGTCAATGCGCCCGGCGTCGGCCGTTGCGGAAAAATGAAGAACAGCGGGAGGAAGGCAACCAGCCCCAGCCAGCGCGCCGGAAACCCGCGCGGCAGCAGGAACCAGGCCGCGCCCAACAACGCCAGAGGTATCGCCCAGACCGGCGGTGCATGCTGTTGCCAGACAGAGCCGCCCAGTGCAGCCAGCCAGTACAAAAAGTCCATCAGCAGCGCCAGCAACGCGTGCGCCGGCTGCAGCACCAGACCTAAGCCAGGCACGCTACCCAACAGTGCCAGCGGCGTCACCAGCAGGCTGACAACCGGGATCGCCAGCGCGTTGGCGAAGGGCGACACCAGCGAGAATTGCTGGAACAAGGCCAGCAACGCCGGAATCATGCCCAGCGTTATCGCCCACTGCGCTTGACCCCACTCGACCAGCCAGTGTGGTCGCGCCAGCCGGCCACTGGCCATGTAGAACAGCAGTGCCACTGCGCCAAAAGACAACCAGAAGCCGGCAGCCAGCACCGCCCACGGATCGATCAACAGCACCAGCAGCAAGGCCGCTCCCAGCACGCGCGGCGCTGCGATCGAGCGCCCCGACAGCATGGCCACCGCCACCACGCCCAGCATGTAGAGCGTGCGCTGCGCCGGCACGCCAAAACCGGCCAGCAGCGCATACATCAACGCCCCGCTCAAACCGGCAAGCGCTGCCGCCTTCTGCGTTGGCCAGACCAGCGGCAGGCGTGCCGAGCGTCGCCAGAGCGTGGCGACCAGCCAGGCGACGAGCGCACCGATCATGGTGACATGCAGCCCGGAAATGCTCATCAGATGCGTAATGCCGGTGGCCGCAAAATGACGCCAGAGCGCTGGTGAAATGGCGTTCTGGTCGCCCACCGCCAGCGCCATCAGCACACCCGCGTACTCATGATCAGGCAGGGCGCGTGCGATACGGGCACGCGTCGCTTCGCGCAGCCGCTCAATGGTCGAAAACCATCCGCCAACCTGCGTATCCAGCCGGGCATTTTCTGCTGACTTGCGTACATAGCCAGTAGCACGAATGCCGCGCTCGAACAGCCAGCCTTCATAGTCGAAACCGTGCGGATTCACATTGCCATGGGGGCGCTTGAGCCGCACCATGAAACGCCAGCGTTCGCCGACTCGGGGTACCGGCAAGGCGCCAGGTGCGGCAACCTCTTCCCCTGCCTCATCCTCCGCCGCTGAATCGACTTGCCGATACCAGCTCAGGACAATCCGCTGCGGCAGGGGGGCAACTGTCTGCTCGATCTCGAAGGTAAATCGCACGCCGCGCTCAAAGCGCTGCGGCATGCGAGTAACGACACCCGTGACCGCGACATCGCGCCCCTCCCACACCGCCGGCAAGGTATCGACCATCCGCCAGTGGGCGAATCCACCCGCCCAGGCCAAGCCCAGCAATGCCGCACCAACCACAGACAAAAGGCGCCAGCGCTGCCAGGCCGCCAGCCACAACACCGCACCAACGACTGCCGCTGCAATAAGAAAAGTCGGCGCTGGCAGGACGGCGTGCTGTTGCAGGACAAACACGCCAAGGGCAAAAGCCAGCACGCGCCAAGGCATGGTTACAATGCCACTCGTTCGATTGATTGCATTCTGCCGCGCATCCCGTGACGTTTCATCAAGCCGCGAGTATGGACGAAGTCGGGGAACTTCATTTCAGCCCGCCGGCATTTTTTTCATCGCGCGCCAACTTCTATTTCCTGGATATCCAAATGAAACATAAAACACTGCTCATCGGCACCGTCGTGGTTTTGCTGCTGATATTCGTCGTCGCGACACTGGTCTACAAGACCGAAAAGATCGATCAATCCGCACAACTGGCCGCCGCCAATAGTGCTGCGCTGGTCCGCATGCACTCACCGACGCTCGGTCGTACCGATGCGCCGGTGGTGATCGTCGAATTTATCGATCCGGCCTGCGAAACCTGCGGGGCGCTGTATCCGCTGGTCAAGGACCTGATGTCCGTACATCCCGACAAGATTCGTCTGGTGCTGCGTTACGCGCCATTTCATGAAGGGTCGGACAAGGTGGTGGCGGCGCTGGAGGCCGCGCGCCTGCAGGGCAAGTTCTGGCCGGCGCTGGAAGCATTACTCGCCAATCAACATCACTGGGCACCGCATCACACGGCGCAGGTCGCCCTGATCTGGCCTCATCTGGAAGGCCTGGGACTGAACCTTGCGCAGTTGCGGGCCGATATGCTTGCCCCGTCTATCGCCGAGATCATCGCCCAAGACCTGGCCGATGCGGACACGCTCAAGGTCAGCAAGACTCCGGAATTCTTCGTCAACGGCAAACCCTTGCCACGCTTCGGCTTCGACCAGCTGAAAATGCTGGTTGATGAAGCATTAAAGGACACGCAACGACGCTAGCTGTCGAGAAGCCATGGCAAGTTACGGATAGCGCCCGCTTGAATGGTTCATTGAGCATGTGTTCATACCCTGTCGACATTCGATACACTTACTGTCGGAAATGCTTACACATCGACTCTTAACATCAGCAGTAGTTGTTTCATAACAACATGTTATGTCCTAGGCCCGCTATTTGCTTATAGCGGCTATCTCTTCCTAGAACCTTCGACATGAAAACCACAGCATCGCTTGCCCTCGCATTAGCCGGTCTTACCCTCGCAGGACCGGCAGCGGCCCTGGCCATTACCGTCGATGGAAACCTGAGTGACTGGGGCGTGACGGGGTCGTCCTGGATACCCCATTCCGGGGTTCACTACACCATCGAAGACCAGACGGGTGATGCCAATACCCGCCTTACTCCGGGCTATGGCGGCCAGGCTTACGATGCCGAGGCGCTGTACGCCGCCATTATCGGCACCAAGCTCTACATTGCGCTGGCGACGGGACACAATCCGCGCACCGTGCAGAACCCGGCTGGCAACACCTACGGTGCAGGCGATTTCGCCATCGACTTCGGCAAGAATGGCAGCTACGAACTCGGGATCAACATCAATCATGCACTGACCGAGACCAAGACCAAGTCCGGCAGCACCTACACCTTCGAAACTGGCTTCGCGGAAGGCGGCGTATATAAAAACCCGACCTGGAATTACGGACTGTGGACGGCAAATGGAGTGCAAACCTCCACCAATCCGGACCCCAGCCATCCGACCTACCTCAAAAGCGGTACCCACATCGGCCAGGCCACCCTGGCTTACACAACAACCGGCGTCCCCGGCTACGGCGCCTACGCCAACGACCTGCACTACTTCTACGAAATGAGCGTCGACCTCGATCTGTTGCGGAACGCCGGCTGGGATGGTAATGCATTCAACATCCACTGGACACAAAACTGCGCCAACGACAACATCATCGTCGATCCGCCTGCCCCCGTGCCGGAGCCCGGATCACTGGCGCTACTGGGCATCGGCCTGGCTGGTCTGCTCGGCTTGCGTCGCCGTCGCTCTTGAGATTTCCGGCGGCGCTCAACAAGGGCGCAGCCGTGGCGATCAAAGGCAGCTATTGAACGCAATGGCGCGCCCTCCGAAATCCAGTCCTCCCGCAGTCAAGCCAAACCGCTGGTCACAGCAGGTCACACAGGACAGCAATGCCCTGGATATCTCACCGGGGGTGTTCACGCTGGATGACCCGCGCGAGATCGCCCGGTCGTTGAAAACTTCAGCCGAACTCAGCCAGCGCCGCAAGGCGACCCCGTTCCGGGCGGCTATGTCGATGCTCAACTTTTACATCAATCGCGCCGGGCGCCAACTCCCGGAGCAGCAGCGGGCGCGCCTGGAAGCCGCCAAGAATGAGTTGCGGACGCTGTTCGGGCGTCCGCGCAAGTAACCCGCGTCGCACCAACCCACAGCGGCCGGATCCGCCTGGAGAATCCCGGCAAGGTATCATCCGAATTCTGGACTTCCTTCTGTCGCTGGCCTCAATTTCCGAGAACAATTCATGCGTAACTGGTTTCGCCGCTACATGCCCGACCACGCCGCGGTGAGCGACAACCGCTGGCTGGCGCCGTTTCGCACCACGTTGTTGCACCCGCGTCTGTGGCACCTCAACCGCCATTCCGCCGCCGGCGGCGTGGCGGTCGGACTGTTCTGCGGGCTGATTCCGGGGCCGTTCCAGATGCTCTTCGCGGCGCTCTGCGCCGTTTTCTTTCGCATCAACCTGCCGCTCGCGCTGATCACCACGCTGTACACCAATCCCCTCACCATCGTGCCGCTGTATGTGGTCGCCTTCGGGCTGGGCCGCATCGTGCTGGGGATATTCGGGTATGGAAATGGAGAGTTCATCCACCCGCCCGAATATGGCGATGTCGGTGCAGCCAGTCTTCTGGAATGGATTGGCGCGCTGGGTGACTGGGTCTGGCAACTCGGCGCGCCGCTGGCGCTCGGCCTGCCGCTGCTGGCGGGGTTTCTGGCGATTGACGGCTACCTGATCGTCTACGTTGCCTGGCGCATATATCTAGTGCGCGCCTGGCGCCGGCGCGCCCACTTACGTCGCGGCGGACAAACTCCCGTCGCATAGCAAAAGTCGGCGCTGGCAGGACGCCGCCAGCGAAGCATCGTGCGTGACGATCACCAGGCTGGTGCCATGCACCGCATTCATGCGCAGCATCAGGGCAAACACTTCGTCGGCGGTGTGGCGATCGAGGTTGCCGGTCGGCTCGTCGGCCAGCACGCAGGCCGGCTGGGTCACCAGCGCCCGCGCCAGCGCCGCGCGCTGCCGTTCGCCGCCCGAGAGTTCGCCGGGGCGGTGCTTGAGCCGCGCCCCCAAACCAACTTCGGTGAGGATCGCTGCGGCCTGCTCAAAAGCCTGCGCCTTGGGCAGCCGCCGGATCAAGAGCGGCATGGCGACGTTTTCCAGCGCAGAGAATTCCGGCAACAAATGATGAAACTGATAGACGAAACCCAGCGATTCGTTACGCAGTCGCCCGCGCTCGGCCTCCGATACTTTTGCCAGCGCCCGGCCGAGCAGATGCACCGTGCCGGCCGAGGGTGCATCCAGCCCGCCGAGCAAGTGCAGCAAGGTGCTCTTGCCCGAACCGCTGGTGCCAACTATCGCCAGCGTTTCGCCTACCCGGACCTGCAGGTCGATGCCGGTCAGTACCGCCACCTCGGTGTCTCCCTGACGGAAGGTTTTGGCGAGGCCGCTACAAGAAATCACCGGCTCATTCACAGCCTCATTCATACCTCAATGCCTCGGCCGGATTCACCCGCGCCGCGCGCCAGCTCGGGTAGAGCGTCGCCAGCAGCGTTAGGACGAAAGACACCGATCCGATGGTCCACACATCCGGCCAGCGCAGGTCGGAAGGCAGGTCGGAAATGTAATAGACATCCTTGGCGAGAAACTGGAAGCCGAGCACGCGTTCGAGAATCGGCACAACGGTTTCGACGTTCAAGGCCAGCGCCACGCCACCACCAATACCCAGCGTCAGGCCGATCAAGCCGATCAAAGTGCCCTGAATGATGAAGATGCGCATGATGCTGCCGGGGCTCGCCCCCAGCGTGCGCAGGATGGCGATGTCGGCGCGTTTGTCGGTCACCGTCATCACCAGCGTCGACACGATGTTGAAGGCGGCCACCGCGACGATCAGCAGGAGGATGAGGAACATCATGTTCTTTTCGATCTGCACGGCGCGGAAGAAATTGGCATGGGTGCGCGTCCAGTCGGTGGCGCGCAGATCGGGGCCGATGCTCGCAGCGAGTTCGCGCACCACGCGCGGCGCGGCAAACAGGTCATCGAGCTTGAGGCGCACGCCGGTGACGCGATCCTCCATCTGATAGAGTTTTTGCGCATCGCCCAGATGCACCAGCGCCAGGCCGGAGTCATATTCGAACATGCCGACTTCGAAGATGCCGACCACGGTGAACTGCTTCATGCGTGGCAGGATCGCGGCCGGCGTGACCATGCCCTGCGGGGCGATCAGCGCGACTTTGTCGCCCTCGAAGACGCGCAGCGAATGCGCCAGCTCGGAACCGAGGATGATGCCGAACTCGCCCGGCACCAGTCGCTCCAGCGCGCCGGCGCGCATGTGGCGGGCGAAATCGGCCACGCCCTCCTCCTCTGCCGGCAGGATGCCGCGGATCAACGCCCCCTTCACCTGACCGTCGAAGGTCAGCATGCTCTGCCCCTGGATGTAGGGCGCGGCGGCAACGACACGCGGGTGCCGGGTCACGGCAGCGACGGCAGCCGGCCAGTTTTCCATTTCGCCGTAGATGCCAGAAATCTGTGCATGCGAGGCAACGCCGAGGATGCGCGTGCGCAATTCCTTCTGGAAGCCGTTCATCACCGACAGCACAACAATCAGCGCCGCCACGCCGAGCGCCAGCCCGAGCGTTGAAATCAGCGAGATAAAGGAGATGAAGCGGTTGCCGCCGCCCGATTTGCGGGCGGTGGTGTAGCGCAGGCCGATGAAGGTTTCGAATGACATGGAGGCGGGATTCTACCTTGACGCTACCGTGGCGCCGTGCCCTGACATGACCCAACGTCGGACAGCAAACGCCTCAATTCCTTCTTGACCACGGCGTAGCATTCGCACGCATGGCGCTCCAGCCCGGCCCGATCAAGCACGGCAATGTGGCCGCGACGATAACTGATCAATCCGGCACGCTGCAGGTTGCCGGCCGCCACTGTAATACCCTCGCGACGCACGCCGAGCATGCTGGCCACCAGTTCCTGCGTCATGACCAGATCATTTGAAGGCAATCGATCGAGCGTCAGCAGCAGCCAGCGACACAGCTGCTGTTCCAGCGAATGGTGCCGATTGCAGGCAGCGGTCTGAGATATCTGTGTAATCAGCGCCTGGGTGTAGCGCAGCAGCAGACGCTGCAGCAAGCCGGCGCGATTGAATTCCTGCAACAGCAAGCGACGCTCCAGCCGGTACGCGTGGCCCGCAGTCTGTACCACGGCGGAACTCGACGTGGTATCGCCACCCATGAACAGCGAAATGCCGACCACACCTTCATTGCCCACCCCCGCTGCTTCGGTAGTCGCGCCAGACGCCATGACGTAGTGCAGTGAAACGATGGCAGTGGTGGGGAAATAGGCGTGCTGCAACTGTCCGCCGGGCTCGTAGAGCATCTTGCCGAGCGGCAACGGGGCCAGTTCCAGATGCGCGGACAACAACTCGAATTCCGCCGCCGGGAGGGCGGCGAGAAGATGGTTTTGCTGCGGATTATGGGGAGATGACATCGCCAATCCTCACTATCCCGAAAACTAGCATTTGCTGGTGAATTCGACACCGGTACCACGATACCCGGTGTAGCAGCCAGCCTGGTTGAACATCGGCTCGCCACTTACCCGAAATTGTTGCCGCGAGCCATCGGTGTTGACCCGGCTGAAGACAAAATCGAGGAACGGTTGCCGGGCGGCAATGCTTGCCTGGAGCTGCGTCCGCTCTGCCTCATTCCAGCCCGCCACCCGAACATCGCCTTCCTTCGTCAGAGTGGCAGCCGGAATGCCAAGCATTTCCAGCACCGGGCCGGAAACCTTGGTGAAGTTGTCGTTCGCGTCCTGCTCCCAATACCAGTCGGAAGCCAACTCGGTCAGGCTGCGATAGCGGGCTTCGCTTTCGCGCAGTTCGGCGGTACGTTCCTGCACCGTCTGTTCCAGCATCTTGTTGTAATTCTCGAGCTTCTTGTACAGCAGCCGCACTTCCAGCATGTTGTGGATGCGCGTCTTGACTTCGACCAGATCGAACGGCTTGCTGATGAAATCTTTTGCACCGGCTTGCAGGGCGCGCAGCTTGTGGCCGGGTTGGGCGGTGATCACGAGGACCGGAACATAGCCATCCGCAGCATGGGACTTGAGGCCTTCCATCACCTGAAATCCATCCATGTCGGGCATCTGCAGATCGAGCAGGATCAGGTCGTAATCATGTTTCAGGTGTAGCGCACAGACCTCCTGCGGGTTCATCGTTGAGGACACGCGGGTGTAGCCGGCCTCGCTCAACAACTGTTCGAGCAGGGTGACATTGGGCTCCTGATCATCAACGATCAGGATGCTGGCGTTAAGGATCTCGGTCTCGGTAATCATTATGCTTATCCCTGCTTGGTTACGGTGGCGCTAATCGAATGTTTGGTCAGAATATCCTGCGCCCGCTGATGACCCGGAGCAGGACGACGACAATGGCAATCACCAGAAGGATATGAATGAAGCCCCCCATGGTGGATGAAGTGACTATGCCGAGTAGCCAAAGGACGATCAAGACAACGGCGATTGTGTAGAGCATTTTTACCTCTTACAGTTGGTGAGAATTAGTCGCCCAGCAACTCGGCCACCGGCCCGAGTTGCTCGATATGCTGCGCCACCACTTTCACAATAACAATGATCGGGATGCTCAGCAGCAGGCCCCAGACACCCCACAGCCATCCCCCGAACAACAGCGAAACGAATATCGCCGCCGTGTTCATTTTGGCGATCCTGCCTGTCATCCAGGTCGTGACGAAGTAGCCGACCAGCGTGGCGATCACCATTGAAGCGGCAGCAACCAGCAGCAGCATTGACAGGGATTCGAATTGCATGAAGGCCGCGATACCAATGACGCTGGCGGTCACCGCCGGGCCGACGTAGGGGATCAGGTGCAGCAGGCCAGCCGTCACGCCCCAGGCACCGGCATTTTCAAGACCGATCCAGCTCAAGGCGATCCAGGTGAGCAACCCCACCAGGACGTTGGTCACCAGCAGCATGAACATGTAGCGCTGGATCGAGTCATTGATGCCATCGAGGATGTGTACCGTGATCTTGCGGTTCGACATCGATGGCCCGGCAAGGCGCACCAGCTTTCTCTTGAAGGTGTCACCGGACAACAGCAGAAAGAACGTCAGAAACAGCACCATGGCTGCCTGGCCGATCAGCCCAGCGGCTATCGTGGCGTTTGTCAAAAAGTAGTTACCGAGGTTGAAGCCGGGCACATCGATGACAACGCGCGTCGCCCGCTGTTTTGGCGGCGCAGCCAAACCAGCCGCCTCGCTCGTCGCTTTTTCTATTTCACTGGCAGCGGTCTGCATCTTCTGCATGGTGCTGGTTTCGCCTTTGCGCAGCTTGGCGATGCCGGCCGACATCTGGCTCACCGCTTCAGGCAATTGATCGATGATGGTCAGGATCTGCCCACGCAACGCATAGGTGCCCAGCACGGCAACACACACAACCCCGATCATCACAATGCTGGTGCCGATCACGCGCGGAATGCGGACCAGTTCGAGCCAGACGACCAGACGATTCAGCGTGTAGGCAAAAAGGATGCCGAGCAAGAGGGACACGAAGAAACTCTGCGCCCACTTCAGGGCGAATACTGCGGCAACGGTAGCGAGGATCACCAGTGCGATTCCCCGTCCAGCCCTGAGTTCAGGTACCACGGACAGTAAATCGACGGGCTCGATGCTGGCTGAAGATTGATTGCCAGGCGGAGCTGCCGATTCGGTTGTTGCGCTTGCCGTCATATTGATGCGTTCACAGTCAGCCTGAAAATGAGGTCATTGCCGAACGTGAGGTTCGGCAATGACCAAAGGTGCGCTATTGCTTACTTGATGCGCATGTCGTTCTTGACGGATTTCACACCCTTGACGTCACGCGCCAAGCTGACTGCCTTGCTCGCGGCGGTCTGCGAACTCACGAAGCCGCTCAACTGAACGATACCTTTGAAGGTCTCGACATTGATTTCAGCGACCTTCAGCGTGGGCTCATTGAAAATGGCCGCCTTCACCTTGGTGGTGATGACGCTGTCGTCGACATATTCGCCGGTTCCTTCTTGCGTCGACGTGGATGCACAGCCGACAACAAACACCAGCGTAAAAGCCAGAAATAGTGCGGAAAGATATTTGCCAAGTTGTTTCATGGTTGATTCTCCTGATGTGGGAAATACAGAACTTCCTGATTTGGTTTCAAACAACAGCGTTGGCCTGATTATCCGGGTAGGGAAGCGAGCCTGGCGACCAGTGCGCCGCACTTTGTGTCGAGACCTGTGTGCAACGATAGATGGAATGGCCACTGCCGTCGGTGCGCTGTCGTACATAGTGCTTCCTTAGTGCAACTTTCCAGTTCCCTGGCAATTGCGAGGACAGCTAAAAACAACTACGCGCCAGTACTAACCGCTCGGGGCGCTGCGATGCGATAACTGTTCTTGCCTGTGTGCTTGGCCTCATACAAGGCCAGATCCGCGCTCTTCATCAGAGTATCCACATCCTCGCCATGCGCGGGATAAATACTGACCCCGATGCTGACGGTCATGCTTACGTCGCTGCCTTGAATGTCATAGGGTTGTGACACGGCCTGGATCACTTTTGCCACCAGCTTGGCCACATCGTCGGGATGACTTAATTCCCACAACGCGATCACGAATTCGTCACCACCCAAACGCGCCACCGTATCCTCTTGTCGCACCGCAGCCACCAGGCGAGCGGCGACCAGGCTCAGCAGCGTATCGCCCGCAGCGTGGCCCAAAGTGTCGTTGACCTGTTTGAACCCGTCCAGATCCAGATACATCACCGCCATCGTGCGCTTGTTCCTGTGGGCATGGGCGATGGCCAACGAAAGCCTGTCCATTAACAGCCGTCTATTCGGCAGCCCGGTCAGCGCGTCGTGAAGAGCCAAGGATTCCATCTCGCGGCTGTAATCCTCGAGTTGCTTGTACAACAGCCGCACTTCCAGCATGTTGTGAATGCGTGTCTTGGCTTCCATCATGTCAAATGGTTTGCTGATGAAATCTTTCGCGCCAGAGGTCAGCGCCCGCAGCTTGTGGCCCGGTTGGGCCGTGATCACGAGGATCGGCAGGTAGCCGTCTGTTTCGATTTCCTTCAGGCCTTCCATCACCTGGAAGCCATCCATGCCGGGCATCTGCAGATCGAGCAGAATCAGGTCGTAGTGGTTGGCACGATGCAATTCACAGACGGTTTGCGGATCCAGCGTCGACGTGATGCGCTGATAGCCGGCTTCACTCAGCATTTGCTCCAGTAGCTGCACATTGGCTTCCCGATCATCCACGATCAGAATGCTGGCGTTAAGCAACTCGGCGGCGCTAATCATCACGGGGATGCCGGGTTAGTTGCGTCGGCTGATCCGGTTTCCGCAAGTTCCAGCGCCCGATCCAGCGCATCCATAAACTCGTTGATTTTTATCGGTTTAGTGAGGTAGTGGAAAAATCCTGCCGCCAGGCCTTTCTCGATATCGCGCGGCATGGCATTGGCACTGATGGCCAGCACCGGGATATGCGCCGTTAGCGGGTCTTCACGCAGGATTGTCAGCGCTTGAAAACCGTTGATGCCAGGCAGATTGATGTCCATCAGGATCACATCCGGGTGTTGAGCGCGCGCCAGCGCGAGGCCGTGATAGCCATCGCGCGCGCTCAGCATGCGTATATGTGGGTTGCCCTCAATGATTTGCTCGACCAGCATCAGGTTGGCCGGATTGTCTTCCACATAGAGCAGGGTGCGCAGCGCCGCACCTCCCTGAATATGCGGTGCACACTCTGCGGGCAGGGTATATCCAGCGGCAAACTGTGGCGTAACGTCGCGGATCAGTTCGATCCAGAATTCACTACCCACGCCGACGGTGCTTTCCACGCCGATAGCGCCGCCCATCAGTTCGACCAGTTGCTTGGTGACCACCAGGCCGATGCCCGTCCCTTCCTCGCTGCCGGTCTCTTGCCCGAGACGATTGAACGGCTGAAACAGCTGTGCCAGCTTTTCCGGAGGCAATCCCGCACCGCTGTCCTTGACGCTGATGCGGATGCGGTCCGGGGTGCTCGCTCTACACTCCACCTCGACCGTGCCGTGCTCGCGGTTGTATTTGACCGCATTGGAAAGCAGGTTGATCAGAACCTGCTTGACCCGGGTTCGATCGGCATGGGCAAACCAGGTGTGGTCGAATGGGAGAAAGTTCATCTGGATGCTGCGTAGTCGCGCCTGCGATTCGATCATGGCCCGGCATTCTTGTATGACGTCGGACAACGACACCGGTTCTCGCGACAACGACAGCTTGCCGGACTCGATCACCGCGAGATCAAGAATTTCGTTAATCAGTTCCAGCAGATACCACCCTGCCTTGGTAATCTGGCTCAGCCTGACCATCTGGGCGGCCGTTGGCGGCGGCGAACCGACCTCCAGCAACTGGGCGAAGCCGAGGATGGCATTCAGCGGGGTGCGCAGTTCATGGCTCATGCTCGACAAGAAATCCGATTTGGCGAGGTTGGCTTTTTCCGCAACGACCTTGGCGCTCTCCAGCTCGACGTTCTTGACCTCCAGCACCTGCACCAGTCGCTTACGTTCCGTGACATCACGTGCAGCGGCGAACACGCCTTGTAGCTTGCCGTCCGCATTGTAGAAGGTGGCAGCGTTATAAGACACCACCGTTTCCCCGCCACGCTTGTGACGTGCGGTAAGTTCGTAGTCGGTCACTTTCTTTTCGCTCAGCACTTGCTTGATACCGGCCTCGGCCTGCTCCGGATCGGTGAAATATTTCTTGAACGGCGTACCGATCAGCTCGTCGCGCGTACAACCGGTAAGTGCCACCATTTGTTGGTTGACGTCGGTAATGGTGCCAGTCGGATCGGTCGTCATCAGCGCGTCGATGTTGGATTCGATGAGCGAGCGCGTGTAGAACTGCTGGTCGCGCAAAGCCTGCTGCACTGCATATTCCCCGGTGACATCGCGGAACACCAGCACGGCGCCGATCACCTGACCGTCACGGTCGCGAATCGGTGCACAACTGTCGGCAATATCGCACTCGCTACCATCGCGCGCAATCAATACGGTGTGGTTGGCAAGGCCCTGTATCGTACCCATGGCCAGGGTCTCCATGACCGGGATCGTGGCGGGTTGGCGGGTTTCCTTGTTGATAATGCAAAATATCTCATCCACCAGGCGTCCGCTGGCATCCGCCTGCGTCCAACCGGTGAGCTTTTCGGCCAAGGGATTCAGGAGTGTCACGCAAGCTCTAGCATCGGTGGCGATCACGGCATCGCCAATGGAGTTGAGTGTAACGGCGAGCTTTTCCTCATTGTCACGCGCGGTGACGTTGGCCTTTTGCAGCTGCGTATTGGTCTCTTCCTGAATCTCGAGCAAATGCTGACGTTCGGCTTCAATCTGCTTGCGCGCGGTATTGTCGGTGCCGATCAAAAGATAGCCAATGATGGTGCCTTGATCATCACGCAGCGCAGTGACCGACACGACGGCCGGAAAGCGACTACCGTCCTTGCGGACATAAGTCAGCTCGTAGATGTCCTCGATACCGCGTGAGGCTTTGAATACCAAGGCCTCGAAGCCTGGCGCAATCGGGGTACCGAGTTCGATACTCAATGCCTTGGCGCGCGCGATGACTTCCTGAGGATCGGAAATGTCGGCCGGTGTGATCTTGTTCAGGACATCAGCGGCCACGTAACCCAGCATGCGCTCGGCGCCGACGTTGAAGATCTGGATGACGCCATTCGCGTCGGTGGCGATACTCGAGAAGTTGGCGCTATTGAAAATCGCATTCTGCAGGGCGCCTGCCTTGAGCAGCGCCTCTTCGGCCTGCTTACGCGCGGTGTTGTCCGTGCCGATCAGCAGGTAACCGATGATGACGTTTTGAGCATCGCGCAGCGCCGTGACCGATACTACGGCCGGGAAGCGGCTGCCGTCCTTGCGGATATAGGTCAGCTCGTAGATGTCCTCGAGGCCGCGCGCGGCCTTGAACACCAGTGCCTCGAAGCCCGGTGTGATCGGTGTGTCAAGCTCGATACTGAGCGCCTTGGCGCGCGCGATGACTTCCTGCGGATCGGAAATGTCGGCCGGCGTGGCCTTGTTCATCACATCCAAGGCCGTGTAGCCCAGCATGCGCTCGGCGCCGACGTTGAAGATCTGGATGACGCCATTCGCGTCGGTGGCAATACTCGAGAAGTTGGCGCTGTTGAAAATCGCGCGCTGCAGGGCGCCGGTTTTAAGCAAGGCCTCCTGGCGTCTGACTTCGGTAGAACCGCTGACTATTTCGGACATGACCGATTTACCTGAAAAGCGTGCAAGGGACCTGCGGGAGAACTACGCTTGCCAGGCCGACTTAAGAAGATTGCGGCATCGCGAAATGCTCATAGGGGTTTGCGTCCGCTAATGACCCGGAGCAGGATGACCACGAGGGCGATCACCAGAAGAACGTGAATGAAGCCGCCAATGGTATAGGAGGTGACCAATCCAAGCAGCCACAAAATGAGCAGAACAACAGCAATCGTATAGAGCATGGTTTTATCCCTTCATGCGATTAACCCGGGCGTTCGACCGTTGTCGCTCGCAGGCATCACCCGGGGATCGAGCAGTGGCATTAATGAAGAATGAACACAGGCGACTGCCGCTGCCGAACGTAACGCCCGGCAGCGGCTCGCAATCGACTATCCCTCACTTGACCCGCATGTCGTTCTTGACGGATTTCACGCCGCTAACGCCGCGTGCCACCTCAACCGCCTTGCTCACCGCGGCCTGCGTGCTCACGAAGCCACTCAATTGAACCACGCCCTTGAAGGTCTCGACGTTGATCTCGGCAACCTTCAGCGTGGGTTCATCGAGTATCGCCGCCTTCACCTTGGTGGTGATGACGCTGTCGTCGATGTACTCGCCGGTTCCCGACTGCTTCGATGTGGATGCACAACCCACGACGGACACCAGCATAACGGCCAGGAAAAATGTGGAAAGAAATTTGCTAAGTTGTTTCATGGTTAATCCTCCAGACGTGAGTAAAACAAGGCTTCTTGATTCCAGCTAGCCATGTAATTGGCAAACCAGGACAACACTGCCGGGCTCAACAGGCTTTACCCGCACGCCGTGTCAAAACCTGAAAACAGAATAGTCACAAAGACAGGTGCAGTCGGTACGCTGACGCACATAGCACGGCGGCGGGCTCACTTCGGTGCATCACCGTTCGCGAAAAGGCTAGGCGAACTTGGCCCTCTTCTCGGTGCGCTGGCGTACAGACGCTTGTCCGCGTTCGAGTAGTCTTGCCAATAAGGACATGGCGCTGATTGACGAGGTCAAGGCCGGTCGCCATGAATTCGACAAAGCTGCCACTGCAGGCGTAACGGGAGTTTTGCCGAGCGCCGTGTTGCTTCGGCTTACTGTTGGTTACTTACAATCTCACCTACTTAAAGAATATGTGGCGTCCACGTATCGCAAAACTTGCCGCAGCGCTTTGCCTGGTGCTGCTCGCGGGTTGTTCAATAACCACCATAGTGCCTGACATGGCGACGCGGCCGTCGCAACCGGTGCAACTCGATGGGGCGCGTGGCCCCTTGACCGCCAAGCAGAGCAAGGCGATTCTCGCCAGACTTAACAGCAAGGGCGCGGATACCAATATCTTCGCCAGGCACCTGGCTCTGGAAGCGGAAATTGTCGGCAGCCCGCTGGTGGTGGGCAACAGAGTTGAACTACTGGTAGATGGCCCGGCAACTTATGACGCCATGTCCGCTGCCATGGAGAATGCCAAAGACCATATCAATATGGAAACCTACATCATCGAAGATGATGAGATCGGGCAGCGCTTTGCCGAGCTATTGATCAGAAAACAATGCAGCGGCGTGCAGGTAAACCTTATTTACGATAGCGTGGGGGCAATCAACACACCCAAGGAGTTCTTCAAACTGCTACAGGACAGCGGAGTGAATGTTCTGGAATTCAATCCGATTAATCCGCTCAATGCGCGTAAAGGCTGGCAAGTCAACCAGCGTGATCACCGCAAGTTGTTGATCGTGGATGGGCGGGTCGCCTTTGTCGGGGGTATCAATGTCAGCAGTGTCTACTCCAGCGGGTCATTCGGCAGACATAAACCGACCAAAGCCGATACGCCATGGCGCGATACTCACTTGCGCATGGCGGGGCCAGTTGTCAGTGAATTCCAGAAATTGTTTATGGCAACCTGGAGCGAGCAAAAAGGCCAGCCATTGGCCTCCAGAGATTATTTTCCTGAACCCGCCAACCAGGGCAATGAGGTAGTCCGTGCCATTGGCAGTTCGCCCGCGGAGCCTTACAGTCAGATCTATTCCACCTTGCTCTCCGCCATCAATAGTGCGGAAACTCAGGTTTATCTGACCAACGCCTATTTTGTCCCCGATCCGCAACTGCTTGCCGCGCTGAAGGAAGCGGTGCTCCGCGGCGTGGACGTGAGGGTGTTGTTACCCGATAAAATAGATTCGGTAATGGTGTATCACGCATCACGTTCCTATTACGATGAACTCCTCACCGCCGGCGTAAAAATCTATCAGCAGCAGGATGCCTTGCTGCATGCCAAAACCGCACTCATCGACGGTGTCTGGTCAACCGTTGGCTCGACCAATCTCGACTGGCGTAGCTTCCTCCACAACTACGAAATCAATGCAGTCGTGCTGGGGCAGGATTTCGGTGCGCAAATGCACGCGCTGTTCATGAAAGACCTGAAATCGTCCAAACTCGTTACGCTCGAAAATTGGCAAAAACGTTCGCTCGGCGCCCGCATCAAGGAACGGGCGGCGCGTTTGTGGGCGCACTGGCTGTAGGCCGTCAGCATGCGCCGAGGCAAACCGGGGTTATGCAGTGCAAATAGAGCATATGCATTTTAGCCGGGCATTCAAGACGAGATCGTTGCGCTGGCTGCCCGTTTTTGCATTCATCTGCTGGGTGGGGTACGGCGCCGGACAGTCTTTTGCCACCGAACCCGATGTATCCGCCGTAGCGCTGCGTGCCAAATTCGCGGCATTGGGCAAACAACTACGCAACAATCAGTTTCAACGCGCGCTCCATCTTGATTCTGCGGAATCTGCGGAAGACTTGCAGGGCGAAATCCATGCCGTGGTCAATTATCCGTTTGCCGCCGTCAACGTGGCGCTCAACAACCCGGCGCATTGGTGTGATGTGCTGATTCTGCACGTTAATATCAAATACTGCCATGTTTCCAGCAACATGGCCGGCGCTGTCCTCACCGTAAATATCGGCCGGAAATACGATCAGCCGCTGGCGGACACCTATCGTGTCGAGTTCAACTATCGCGGGGCAATCGCCACGCCGGATTATTTCGCAGTGGAACTCAATGCCGCAAACGGCCCCTTGGACACCCATGACTATCGCATTCGGCTTGAAGCTACACCGCTGGAAGATGGGCGCAGCTTTCTGCATTTCACCTATACCTATGCCTTTGGTTTAACTGGCCGCCTCGCCATGCAAGGCTATCTGGCAACCATTGGCAGGGATAAGGTCGGGTTTACCATCACCGGCAAACAGCCCAATGGCCAGCCCACCTATATCCAAGGGGTGCGCGGGGTAGTCGAACGCAATACCATGCGCTATTATTTAGCTATCGATGCTTATCTTGCCGCACTGGCCACGCCGCCCAGGGATCAGTTAGAAATACGCTTGCAGCATTGGTATAACGGCACTGAGCAGTATGCCCGCCAGTTGCATGAAGTAGAGCGGGATGATTACCTCGCAATGAAACGTAAGGAGTATCAGCGTCAGCAAGTGGCCCGGTAGCTGATTTATTTGCGGGCGATTCGATTGGGATAATGAGAAAGGCTACTCATGCTTGCCCATCATGCCCCACCCGCGCATGATCCACGCCAGAATCACCTTCTAGCCGCCTTGCCGGCGGACGAATATGCGCGCCTGTTGCCGCATCTGGAACTGGTTGAGTTGCCGCTGGGCCACGCGCTTTGTGAGTCCGGCATGCAGATGCGGCACGTCTTCTTCCCCACCACCACTATTGTGTCCCTGCTCTACGTCATGGCGGATGGTGCATCGGCCGAAATCGCCGTGATCGGCAACGAGGGCATCGTCGGCGTATCCCTCTTCATGGGCGGCGAAACTACGACCAGCCGGGCCGTCGTGCAAAGCACCGGCCGCGCCTACCGACTGCCGGGGCAATTGCTGAAGGATGAATTCAATCGTGCCGGGGGGCGCCGTACCGGCACATTGCAAAATGTGTTGCTGCGTTACGCTCAGGCGCTGATTACCCAGATGTCCCAGACCGCAGCCTGCAATCGGCATCATTCGGTGGACCAGCAGCTTTGCCGCTGGCTGTTGCTGAGCCTGGATCGCTTACCCGCGAGCGAGTTGATCATGACGCAGGAACTGATCGCCAACATGCTCGGCGTGCGCCGCGAGGGCGTCACCGAGGCTGCCGGGAAATTGCATGCGGCCGGCTTGATCGACTACCACCGCGGGCACATCACCGTGCTCGACCGGGCGGGGTTGGAGGCGCGCGTTTGCGAGTGCTACGCGGTAGTCAAGCAGGAGTTCGATCGCCTGCTGCCGGAGGCCATCACTTCGTAATCCGGCGGTCCGGGTTGCGTACCTCTGCGCCTGGCAGGCAATGTTTTGTGCGTTACCACGCAGACAATCGCCAGCTTTCTCTGCATGCTGCCAAATACCCGTCATGGGCAGTCATTTATCTTTGATCCAGATCCGACAGCGGAATTGCATCGCCACATCATGCCGCTTGCCGGGTTTTCCCAACCCCAGGAGAGTCCGCGTGCCGAATACTCAAGCTACACCGGCAGCCAATCGTCTGCTGGCGGCCTTGCCGCGCAAAGACCGTCAGCGTTTTCTGGCGGGCTGCGAGTCGGTCGATCTGCGCCTTGCCGAAGTTCTGGCTGAACCCGGCGAGGTCATTCGCCACGTGTACTTTCCCACCGCAAGCCTCATTTCCCTGGTCACGCTGATCGATGGTCACGCCGGTCTGGAAGCAGGATTGGTCGGCGACGAAGGTATGCTCGGGGTCACCCTGATCCTCGGGGTGGATGTGTCGCCCTTGCATGCCCTGGTACAGGGCGAGGGCCCGGCGCTGCGCATGGACGCGGCGCTGTTTCGCCGCGAACTTGAACTAAGCCCGGCACTGCAACGACTGCTGCAGCGTTACCAATTTGTGGAGTTGGGTCAGCTCGCGCAAACCGCCGCCTGCACCCGCTTCCATGTCGTGGAGGCCCGCCTCGCCCGGTGGCTCTTGATGACGCAGGACCGGGCGCACTCGGACCAGTTTCATGTCACGCACGCATTCCTGGCCTACATGCTGGGCGTGCGCCGCGTCGGTGTTACCAAGGCCGCCTCTGCGCTGCAACAGCACAATCTGATCAGCTATCGCCGCGGCAATATCACGGTTCTCGACCGTGCCGGCCTGAAAGCCGCTTCCTGCGGGTGTTACGCAGCCAACAAGGCGGCCTACGCCCGCATGATGGGTTAGCGAGACATTCGGGGGCGATTTCCAGGCCGGCATGGAGATGTTTTTTTCAGGGAGTGTCCGGCGTAAGTACGACAGCGCACAGAAAGATTTGGTCCAGGAGCCTAACTTCGGCGCTGGCCGACAAACAGGCAAGACCCGATCGACGTCCAATGCGCTTGTTCCATTTGACTATGCGCAACAACTTTCAGAAGACATCAATGAATGCAATGCTTAGAACCGCGTTGGCGCTGGCCGGTGCCACAGAATCTGCTTTTGTCCAAGGCGCCCGACGGATAGTTGCAGCGTGACTAACACGCAATGGTTTTTGCTCGTGGGCGGACTATTGCTCGCCAGGGGCTTGACGGCTTCGCTGCTCAAGCGCCTGCCGGTCACACCCGCGATCATTTATCTGGCGGTAGGGTTGCTGGTCGGGCCGATGGTGCTCAATGTATTTCACTTCAATCCGCTCAAGGAATCGGCACTGCTGGAAGTACTGACCGAAGTGGCTGTGCTGATTTCGCTGTTTTCCGCCGGCGTCAAAATGCCCGTGCCGGTCAGCTTTTCCCGCTGGCGCACCCCGCTGCTGTTGGCATCGTTATCGATGGCGGTCAGCGTCGGACTGGTCGCGGCTTTTGCCTATTATTTACTCGGCCTGCCCCTGGGCGCGGGCATCTTGCTGGGCGCGATCCTGGCGCCTACCGATCCGGTGCTGGCGAGCGATGTCCAGATACGCCATCCCGGCGACCGTGACCAGCTCCGCTTCACCTTGACCTGCGAAGCGGGCATGAACGACGGCAGCGCTTTTCCGTTTGTGATGCTGGGGCTGGGGTTGCTTGGGCTGCACGAGCTCGGCGAATTCGGCGTGCGCTGGGTGCTGATGGATGTGCTGTGGGCAACGCTGGGGGGCATCGCCATCGGGGTCATGTCTGGTGCTGCCCTGGGCCATCTGGGGTGGAAACTGCGTAGCGAGCCTAGGGTGTGTTCTCAATCAAGCCAACCAGACGAAAGCACAAGCCAGATGAACGAACGACAGGAAAGACTTGGCGAGCTTGTCGTAGCGGGTGGCGATGCGTCTGAATTGTTTGATGCGACTGAAGAAACGCTCGACCAGA